>NZ_MOYL01000010.1:0-34478 GCF_001939785.1 Pseudochrobactrum sp. B5 | reverse complement strand
CGGGCTTACCGCGACCGAACGACGAATGACGAGCAGACCCCGAGGCACCCGGTTTCATGCTCCGGGGCCATGAAGATGCGCCGCCTATCGGCGGCCAGATCACCATCATGAAGGGCGCTAAAGCGCCCTATTCGTCGGCCTTCGGCCGCCGCCCGCTCCCTTCACTCGGAAATCAAAGCAGGCCCGCCAAAATGCGACGAAACAAGCAATAAAAAACTATAGACAGCTATTGACAGCATCCCGGCTTTGCATCATAATTGCATCATCGTTGCATTACACATGCACGATGCTTGTATTAACAACCGAAGGCCGAAAGCGGCGGCAACCGCCCGGCCAGATCAATGCAGGAGTCAAAGCTATGAAGCGCAAATTTCGTTTGGGGCAAATGTTGGCAACTATCGGCGTGCTGGAGCTGTGCAAGCACAAGCATATCGACCTGGGGCCGCTGATCGACCGCCACGTTTCCGGGGACTGGGGCGACGTGGACGATGCGCAGCGCGAGGCCAACGAGGAAGCCGTGAAGGAGTGCGGCACCATCGTGTCGGTTTACCACCCGCACGGTGTGCGAGTGCTGATCGTGACCGATGGCGACCGTTCGCACACGGTAGCCATGCTGCCCCACGAGTATTGAGCCGGAGCCGACGCCGTGAGCAGAAAGCACCAACCCAAGACCGAAAGGCAGGAAAAGGCGGCAGTCATTGCCGCCTCACTGCCCGAAGATCGGGGCGAGCTGATGGACGCCGCGGCCGAGGCCATCCGGCAGTATGACGCGGCTATCGTCGGTTGTGACGACGACGCCGCGCACGCCGCCCGCGATCGGTACGAGGCCGTTATATGGAAGTTGAACGGCAACAGCTTTTTCGGCACCAAGGCGGATGCAGACTCACCCGGTTATCAGGTCGAGCGGCATTGTGCCGCGACACCCGGCACCGTGCCGCTTTGGGGTCAGAAGGGCGAATTTCTAATGACAGTCGAGGGCATCCGGGCCGTTGTCGAGTTTGGCAACGGCTACGGTTCCATGTATGCCCATTTCGCCTTTCATGCCGTTGACCTCGATTTGCCGTTTATCAGCGAAACCGGCTATCGGTCGCATTTCACCCCGGTAATGGGCGGTATGACAGTTGACGAAGCCGCCGAAGCCATCATGCGGGCAATCCTTGCCGAAAAGGGCCGGGTCTTGATTAAGCCGGACTCGCGCCAGTTCTACGAGGGCCGGGAGGCCCGCGCATGGCTGGATTACACCCGACCGGCACAAACCATCTACCAAGAAGGAAACGGGCAAATAGCATTCGGATTTTGAAACGCTGCGATCTATTGACAGCTATTGACGATAAAGCCCCGTTTGCATCATACTTGCATCATCGGTTGAGCAGACGGCCAACCGAGCGCCGGAGCCAAGGGGCGGCAACCCCTTCCGGCGTTTTTCCCATCAAAGCAGGAGTCACACATGACCAACGAACACACCGCGCCGGTTCTGTTTTATTTCGACAAGGCGGAAACCTTGCGCGAGTTTGAAGCCTTCCGGGTCGAGGCCAGCCAGATCACCCGACCGCATCAGATCCCCGCACAGGTCGAGGTTTGGAACGTGATCGGCAAGCGCCGTTTCATCGACCGGCAAGAAGTCATCGCCGAGTTTCCCAACGAGCTGTACGCGCAGATTTTCGCGGACATGGCCGACAAGACCGCCGCGCACATTTGACCGAGGGGAGGGCGGGGGAACCCGCCCTTTCCATTGAGCAGGAAGGCCGCAGATGCGGCCTTTTCTTTTTGACCTGGCTAAACACCGCCACGGAGCGGCATCGAGGCCGGGGAGGGTGAGGGGGGAGAGGGGCGGCCCCGCAGGGCCGCCAGTTCAAGCGCCGAAGAAGTAACCCGACAAGGCAAGACCGGCCAACACCCCGCCGACAATGCCCGCTGCAAGGCCCATAGCGGTCGCTAGGAGCGCGAAACGCCGTGCAGACCTGTCAACCACCCTTGCCGCCGCTTGTGCCTCTCTGGCGGCCTGCTGGACGCCTTGAAGGAGCTTTTCGGTTTGAGTGGCGAGGTCGCGGGTCAGTTGCGTGGCCGCCGTGGCGACGTCCTCGGTGGCCCGTTGGCCCGCCGCCTTCACCTTTGCCGCCGCCTCATCAGCGGCGGCAGGGAAGGAGGCCCGCAGCTCGTCGGTTTTATCAATAAGCACGCCCACATCGCCGAGCAATTCGGCAATCAGGGCTTCCCGTGTCGTTTGCGGGCCAGCCATAAGCTATCCCCCGTTACTTGGAGATAGCGGCATAGACCGCATCGAGATTTTCTTTGGCGGAAAAGGCGAGGCGGCGCATCGAAATCATTGCGGCAGCTTGCGCCTTTTCTTCCGGGTTTTTGGCTTCGCGCAGCTTTGCTTTGTAGTCCGTTTCATCGGTCAGAAGTTGCTCGATAGTCACCCGATAAGTGCGTAGCTTGTGATACAGCTCGCTAAACTGGATTGCGGCTTTCGGCTTGATCGTGAACGCCTTGCTGTCATCGTGATAGGCGAACAGCGGATAGAAGGCTTCTTCGACCGTTTCGTCAGATTCCAACTTGTTGAACACGACGCGAATCTTTTTCGCGGGAACACCCATCTTGGAAAGCGCGTTGATCGTCGCAATTGTGTCCTTGATTTGCTTGCTTTCCTTGACGGCAGGAACAACGAAATAATCGAAGTCCTCATGCGAACCACGATACTGCTGCATGAGCTTTACGAAATCCTCGACGTTGGACGCACCAATGTCGATAACGGCCTCATCGACCATCAGCAATTGTTCCTGCAATTGGCCGAATTGTTTGCCACGAACAACCTCGCCCGTGCCCTCATCGGCGTTGATGGATTCGACCGCTACAAATTCAGCGTTTGGCATCCGGGGAGCAAGCAGATGTTGCGCCACGGTGGACTTACCCACGTTGCCCGAAAAATTGATCACAGCTACTTTCATTTGTTGTCACTCCGCTTGGAAAAAATAGGCCGTTTAAGGCCAAGGTATTTATCGCCCAATTCATCGCGCTTTCTGGCGTCCAATGCGTCAGCCAAAGAATCCGCGTCAAAGTCAGGCGACACGTCGCCGGGGCCTTCACTCACGACAGGCGAATTGCCGTCCGCCTTGGGTGTCGCTTGTGCCGGTTCCGGTTGCCCCTCACTCGCTCGCGCTTTCTTGCGATAACGGTAGAGGTAACTCCGAAAAGTATTCAGGTTCACATCGAACCCGTTGGCGTTCAGCGTTTCGACAATATCGTCGTGCTGGACGCCTGCGCGTACCTGCCGATCAATCTCCGGCATCAATTCCCGGAGCTTCGCGGCGAGGGTCATTCTAGGTCGGATGTTTTCAATCCGATCTTTCAGGGCGTCCGTTTCATTCACTTGTAGCCCTCCTGTTAGTTAAAGGTCGTTTGCCTGCATCATAGCTGTCCTATGACTGCATCACATTTGCATCATACATGCATTATTTCCCTCTTGCAAGCCCGGTTTCCGTCCGTTTTAGCTCATTTTCTGCATCATTGTAGCACCATCATAGCATTATAGTTGCATCATTGCTGCACGATAACCCAATGCGCATAGCGCATTGGGAGCAGTTTTGACCCTCTTTAGGGTCACGCTGGCGTTATCGCATGGTTTCCGTCCTTAAAAGCCGGGTTGGTATCCTTAAATCTGGGCTATAGACAATACGCACCTTTCGGTGCGCGTAAGTCATTGATTTACAATGACTTCCACGCCAATGACGAAAACCTGTGTAGTGTTATGCCACTACAATATTGCCGCAACCCCTTGTAAATGCTAGGATTGAACCACTACAGTAACACTACGGGAGAGGACATGGCACTAGGCGACCCCATCCAAGTACGGCTAAGCCCGGAAAAGCAGGCACTTTTGGAGGACGAGGCGGCCCGCAAGGGCAAGCGGCTCGCTACCTATCTGCGGGAGCTACTAGAGAGCGAGAACGACTTGCAAGGCGAGCTGGCCGCGCTTCGGCGCGAGGTTGTCAGTCTGCATCACGTGATCGAAGACTTGGCCGACACAGGCTTGCGTTCCGACCAGTCCGGGCCGGGGCAGAATGCGGTTCAGATCGAAACACTTTTGCTATTGCGGGCCATCGCAGGGCCGGAGCGTATGAAGCCCGTGAAGGGCGAATTGAAGCGCCTTGGCATTGAGGTTTGGACACCGGAGGGGAAGGAGGATTGAGATGCATCCAGACGATCAAAGAAAGGTCAGCGCCGGAATCGTTATTGTCCTGCCGCTTATCTTTTGGATTACCGCCGTTCAGAAAACGGAGGTACTCGGTTCGCCGAAACTTTTGGCGCTTTGGGAGCTAATGAAGCTCACCCCACAGAAGCCAATTTTGTTGCTTTCTGCGCTTGGAGGTTTGGCCGTTGGAGTGTTGTTTGTCTGGCTATTGAATAGCGTCGGACAAGGCGAATTTGGCGGCGCTCCATTCAAGCGATTTTTGCGCGGAACTCGCATCGTCAGTGGGGGAAAACTCAAACGCATGACACGCGAAAAAGCCAAGCAAGTTACCGTTGCTGGTGTACCAATGCCGCGTGATGCAGAGCCGCGCCATTTGCTGGTAAATGGTGCCACTGGTACGGGTAAATCGGTGTTGCTTCGTGAGCTTGCTTATACCGGACTTTTGCGCGGCGACCGCATGGTAATTGTTGACCCGAATGGCGATATGTTGTCGAAATTCGGCAGGGATAAAGACATTATCTTGAACCCCTACGATCAGCGTACAAAGGGTTGGTCTTTCTTCAACGAAATCCGAAATGACTACGACTGGCAGCGTTATGCGTTGTCGGTTGTTCCACGCGGAAAGACAGATGAGGCCGAGGAATGGGCCAGCTACGGGCGCTTGCTGTTACGTGAAACAGCTAAAAAATTGGCGCTTATTGGTACGCCTTCCATGCGCGAATTGTTCCACTGGACAACCATCGCCACGTTTGACGATTTGCGGGGGTTTCTGGAAGGAACTTTGGCCGAATCTTTGTTTGCTGGGTCGAATGAAGCGAGCAAGGCGCTGACCTCAGCGCGCTTTGTTCTTTCCGACAAATTACCGGAGCATGTCACCATGCCGGACGGTGATTTCAGCATTCGTAGTTGGCTGGAAGACCCGAACGGCGGCAATCTGTTCATTACGTGGCGCGAGGACATGGGGCCAGCCTTGCGTCCGTTGATCTCCGCATGGGTTGACGTGGTGTGCACGTCTATTCTGTCACTACCGGAAGAACCCAAGCGCCGCTTGTGGCTGTTCATCGACGAGTTGGCTTCGCTGGAAAAGCTGGCGAGCTTGGCCGACGCACTCACCAAAGGCCGAAAGGCAGGGCTTCGGGTTGTGGCGGGCCTGCAATCGACCTCGCAGCTTGATGACGTGTACGGCGTGAAAGAGGCGCAGACCCTGCGGGCCAGCTTCCGCTCGCTTGTTGTCCTGGGCGGCTCGCGCACCGACCCGAAAACCAATGAGGACATGAGTTTGAGCTTGGGCGAGCATGAAGTCGAACGCGACCGCTACAGCAAGAACACAGGCAAACACCACAGCACCGGGCGGGCGCTTGAGCGCGTGCGCGAGCGCGTCGTGATGCCGGCGGAAATCGCCAACTTGCCCGACCTCACCGCCTATGTCGGCTTTGCCGGTAATCGGCCAATTGCCAAGGTTCCGCTTGAAATCAAGCAGTTTGCAAACCGGCAACCGGCCTTTGTTGAGGGGACTATCTAATGCTCAGTCACATGGTATTGACCCGACAGGACATAGGGCGGGCTGCAAGCTATTACGAGGACGGCGCGGACGATTACTATGCCAAGGATGGCGATGCATCAGAATGGCAGGGGAAGGGTGCGGAAGAACTCGGCTTGAGTGGGGAGGTGGACAGCAAACGGTTCCGCGAGCTGCTGGCCGGGAATATCGGCGAGGGCCACCGCATCATGCGCTCGGCTACTCGACAGGACAGCAAAGAGCGCATCGGCCTTGACCTCACATTCAGCGCGCCCAAGAGCGTATCGCTTCAAGCCCTTGTTGCGGGCGATGCTGAAATCATCAAAGCGCACGACCGCGCAGTTGCTCGCACCTTGGAGCAGGCCGAAGCCCGCGCACAGGCCCGCCAAAAGATACAAGGCAAGACCCGCATCGAGACGACCGGGAATTTGGTCATCGGTAAATTTCGCCATGAGACAAGCCGCGAGCGCGATCCGCAGCTACATACGCACGCGGTCATTCTCAACATGACCAAACGTAGTGACGGCCAATGGCGGGCGTTGAAAAACGACGAGATTGTGAAGGCTACGCGCTACCTTGGAGCCGTCTATAACGCGGAGCTGGCCCACGAACTGCAAAAGCTCGGTTATCAGCTTCGGTACGGCAAAGACGGTAATTTCGACCTAGCACACATCGACCGACAGCAAATCGAGGGATTCAGCAAACGCACGGAACAGATTGCCGAATGGTATGCCGCCCGTGGTCTTGACCCTAATAGCGTATCTTTGGAACAGAAACAGGCGGCCAAGGTTTTGAGCCGTGCTAAGAAAACTTCGGTAGACCGGGAGGCATTGCGGGCTGAATGGCAAGCCACGGCAAAAGAACTCGGCATAGATTTCAGCCGCCGGGAATGGTCAGGCCGGGAGAAGGGCGGTTCAGAAAAACAGGCCCATTCATTCATGCCTTCCGACGAGGCGGCCAAGCGGGCCGTTCGCTATGCCATCAACCATCTGACAGAGCGGCAATCAGTCATGGACGAGCGCGAGCTTGTCGATACGGCCATGAAGCATGCCGTAGGCGCAGCCCGGTTAGAGGACATTCAGAAGGAGCTTTTGCGTCAGACCGAAACCGGCTACCTCATTCGAGAAGCCCCGCGCTATCGCCCAGGCGGGCAGACCGGGCCAACGGATGAACCCGGCAAGACCCGCGCCGAGTGGGTTGCAGAGCTGGCCGCTAAGGGCATGAAGCAAGGCGCAGCACGCGAGCGCGTCGATAACGCCATCAAGACCGGCGGGCTTGTACCGATAGAACCGCGTTACACCACACAAACGGCGCTTGAGCGCGAGAAACGCATCTTGCAGATCGAACGTGACGGACGCGGCGCAGTTGCGCCGGTCATTGCCGCCGAGGCCGCCCGCGAGCGGCTTGCCAGCACGAATCTAAACCAAGGCCAGCGCGAAGCGGCCGAGTTGATCGTTTCGGCTGCCAACCGGGTTGTCGGTGTGCAGGGTTTTGCGGGAACCGGCAAGAGCCACATGCTTGATACCGCCAAGCAAATGATCGAGGGCGAGGGTTATCACGTTCGCGCACTGGCGCCCTATGGCAGTCAGGTCAAAGCATTGCGCGAGTTGAACGTTGAGGCGAACACCTTGGCATCGTTTCTCCGGGCCAAGGATAAGAACATCGACAGCCGCACCGTGCTTGTCATTGACGAGGCGGGCGTTGTTCCAACGCGCTTGATGGAGCAAACGCTAAAGCTGGCAGAGAAGGCCGGGGCGCGTGTTGTGCTTATGGGTGATACCGCGCAAACCAAGGCCATCGAGGCGGGCCGACCTTTCGACCAGCTACAGGCCGCCGGGATGCAGACCGCGCACATGCGGGAGATTCAGCGCCAGAAGAACCCCGAGCTGAAAATCGCCGTCGAGCTGGCCGCAGCAGGCAAGGCAAGCAGCTCGCTAGAGCGCATCAAAGACGTAACGGAAATCAAAAACCATCATGAACGTAGGGCGGCCGTGGCCGAGGCATATATCGCGCTCAAGCCAGACGAGCGCGACCGGACGCTGATTGTATCGGGCACCAACGAGGCACGCCGTGAAATCAATCAGATCGTGCGCGAGGGCTTGGGAACGGCAGGGAAGGGCATCGAGTTCGATACCCTTGTGCGCGTGGACACGACGCAGGCCGAGCGCCGCCACTCGAAAAACTACCAAGTCGGGCATGTCATCCAGCCAGAGCGGGACTATGCCAAAACCGGCTTGCAGCGTGGCGAGTTGTACCGCGTAGTCGAAACCGGGCCGGGAAACCGGCTAACCGTTATCGGCGAGCATGACGGCCAACGAATCCAGTTCAGCCCCATGACACACACAAAGATTTCGGTCTATCAGCCGGAGCGGGCCGAGCTGGCCGTTGGCGACACAATACGCATCACGCGAAACGACAAACACCTTGACCTGGCTAACGGCGACCGAATGAAAGTTGTCGCGGTTGAAGATCGGAAAGTCACCGTGACGGACGGAAAGCGAAACGTCGAGCTGCCCACCGATAAGCCGCTGCACGTCGATCATGCCTATGCGACGACTGTTCACAGCAGCCAAGGGCTAACGTCTGATCGGGTGTTGATCGACGCCCATGCCGAGAGCCGTACCACGGCCAAGGACGTTTACTATGTGGCGATTTCCCGCGCCCGTTTTGAGGCACGGGTTTTCACGAACGACCGGGGCAAGCTGCCCGCCGCCATTGCGCGGGAAAACATCAAGAGCGCCGCGCATGACCTCGCCCGCGACCGGGGAGGCCGTAGCGCCGCAGCAGAGCGCCAGAGGGAGCAACAGCGCGAAGCAGAGCGCAACCGGCAGACGCAACAGCCCGCGCATGATCGGCAGAAGGCCGCCAGAGAAGCCGAGCGCGGCATGGAGGCCGGAAGGTAAGCAGGGACAAGAAAAAGCCCGTAGCGCGTGCTACGGGCTTTCTTGCCGGTTCCCCGATACAGCCGAGGGGAGGGGAGGGCGGCTAAGCCATCTTGGACTTGGAAAAGATCGGGTCATAGAACACTTCGACCAGCTTCCGATCTTTGAAGAACAGCACAACGTCAATTGTCGTGTAGAGCACCAGCTTTATCATTTCCATTTCGAGCTGACGGCCCACATCGGATTTCTTGATGAGTGTGGCGCACCGCTCGAATGTCTGCAAAGCATTGTTCGCGTGCGTCGTCGTGATCGAGCCGGGATGCCCGGTGTTCAGTGAATTGAGGTATTCCCAAGCCTCATTGCCGCGCAGCTCGGCCAGAAAGATGCGGTCGGGTGACTGGCGCATACACGCGGCCAAGCACTCGTCGGCCGACACCCGGCCCGCACCGTAGCCATAGAGCATGTGAACCCGGTTCGGATGGTTCGGCAAGAAAAGCTCGTGCACATCTTCAATCGTGATGATGCGTTCCTCGGGCGGCACTTTTTCAATCAACGACCGGGCAAACGTGGTTTTGCCCGAGCCGGTCTTGCCCGCGATGATGATGTTGCGCTTGTAGAGCACGCACTTTTCGAGAAATTCGCGGATAGTGCCGTCGCGCTTGAGCTTCAATAGCTCAACCTCGAACGGCTCCAATCGCGTGAAGTCCTGCACCGTCAGATAGTGGTTCGCTTCTTCGGCCGAGGGCTTGTTAAAGCTCACATCGGTAAAGGTATCGAACGCGCCTTCCGCATCGAGTTCTTCCAGTGTCTTGACGACAAGGGAGTGTTTGCGGATGAGGAAAGACAGCGTGCCGTCAATCACGGCGGGCGCTTGCGCGATCGTTCCACGCTGCCCGCCGGGAAGTACAACATAGTTGACGCTTTTTGGAGCCACCCCGTTATAAACGATGATGGCCGTGATAAGCGCCTGCAAGAAGGGTTCGGTAAGCTCCGGCACCTCATGCACCTGCCAGCCTTCAAAGGTTTTTGTCCAAACCTCTCCAGGGCGGCAAATGGACAGTTCCGTAACCTCCGGCGCATCGAGAAACCGATCAAGCGGGCGCAGGAGTTGCGCCACGGCCTGATCTTTCCCGACGCGGTTCCCGCTACTTAGTGGGGATGCTTTCGAGACTGTAGACATCGCTGAAATCCAGATCACGGGCGACGAGGATATTCACCCGCTCGCCTTGGTTTTTATACAGAGTGGGCGGAATGTTGATCGAGTTGCGCAGAGCTTCCGCAGCAGCCGATTCCACCCCGTTCGCAGTGTTGGAAAACTGGATAGAGTTATCGCCTTGGCGACTGCCTTGACGGCTTGCCCAATCGCCCAAATCACCGATCAAGCTAATCATGATGGCACCGCCGAAACGCTCCCAAAAATGCCGATCAATCCAGCCACCCAAACCAGCTTCGCCAAGCGGGCCAGTACCGGGAGAATCTAGGTTGATGACGACACCGGAGGGCGTTTCAATCCGCGACCACTGCACAAAGATTCGCGCTTGGCCTTGCCGCAGCCCGCCTTGATAGAACCCGACGACTTTAGAGCCACGATCAAGCAGCACTACGCGGCCACTGGTCGAGTAAACGTCCCGCGTCAGATGGCAGGTAGTCATGCCGGGTTGCGTCGTCACAAGGCGCGTTTCAAGCACGCAATCGAGCTGCGTTCCCTGCGTTATCAGCATGTCACGGTTGCCAAGGCGGCCAGCACTTGAACCCGAAAGGCGCATCGGTTGCAGCTTTTCGGCCAGCTCACCGCCGCCACCACCGCCACCCATCAGACCACCGGCAGGCACATCGCCGCCTTGCGGCCGAGGAAGATCCTCACCGCCACCGCTGCCCGCCGTCAGGCCAGAGCGCAACATGCGTTCGCGGGCCAGCTCATAGGGCGTTTTTTCACGCGGGCCGGTCGGTTGCGGGCGCACTGGCTGCGTTACCGGCGCGGGCTGAATCGCTGGAACCGATGTAGTCGGTTGCGGCGGTTCAGGTACGTTTTCCGGCTCGGGTCGGATTGGACGCGGCGTATAACCCGGAATGACTTGGCGCACGACCTGTTGCGGCTGCGCGTCGTCATCCTCGACAACCCCGCGCACTTTGTACGCCTTGTATGAGAGCGTCACCAGCACCACGGCAATCACGCACAGCAGCACCATAAGCAGCGTGCGAGCACCGGGAGTATGCGGGCGACGTTCCGAAGCCAGCTCGGAAGCGCCATATTCGCCCTCGATACGTTCCTGCTCGGCGCGTTCCAGTTCCGCGCCCGCGTCGATTACGTCTCCTTTCTTGCGACCGAACATTAGTTGCCTCCTTTGTTGACGCGACGAACCGCCGGGGAGGCTGTGCCAGTGTCATTCGGCACACCATTGGGGTCATACGCTTCATTGAAGATCGCCAAGGCGCGGTTACCAAGTCGAATCATCCACTTGGGATTGACCTTGTGAACGGCAATGATGTTGTTGGACGAGCCAACCGTAGTGCGCGGCACAAGGCTTTCATTGCCTTCCGCATCCACAAAGTAGATCGACGGCAAATCGGCATTGGCAGAGAACTTGAAGTAGGTGAAACGCCCATCATCCCAAGCGTTGACCGGCGCAATGTCCTTGTCGCCGCTCATCATGTATTTGAGGTTGTAATAGGCCCCTACACGTTGCTCGAATGCAGCCTCGACAGCGGCCCGTGCGTTCGCTTCCCGAGTTTGCCGGGCCTGCGTATCGGGATAACGGAAAGCCAGCTCATACATGGCCCCATTGCGGTCATTCCGCATTTGCAAACGGAATTTGTAGCTGCGTCGGTCAGTCACGACGATGAGGTTGGTATTGGCTAGCTCGGCCTGCGGCTTGATAAAAATATGCCGCCCCTTCCGGGCAAAGGCATAGGCTTCGGAATCGCCAAAGGCATGCGTCAGATATTGCTCACCTTCCTCAAGCATGATGTGTGTTGCGACACCAAGAACGGTATCGACCTGCACCACATCAGCCGGGTTGTACGTCACGTATCGAATCCGATGGTCGTAACGCGAGCTGGACGGCACATCGAGGGCCAAAGCGGGCACCGCATGAAGCGAGGCCAGCAATGCAACGATAGCTAGTTTCTTCATGGTGCCCCCCTCAGTTATTGAGTATTTCCGGGTCAGCGCGATAGCTTGTGACCTGGAAACCAAGAGGGTTAAGCAACCGATCAGATGAACGCATCGGCGCACCGATGTAGGTATAGCCAATCGTCGCTATCTGATGTTGCGGAGCTTCGACCGTGCCATTGCTGTTGTGCTGTTGCGTCGTAAAGCGCACCGTCGCTTGGCCGCGGCCATTAGGTTGGATGGAGCGCACCCGAACGGTAATGCGGGCTTTGTTCCCCAAGACCCGATCACGCGCATTCGAGCCGTCAAAGAGCTTGTAGTAATCCTGCTGAACCGCCGGGGCGCTCAATAGCGCCGTCGTGTCATAGTTCATTTGGATTGTGTTGTAGTCGTAGGCTTCGCGATTGAGCACGTACTGATTGAGCCAGTACGTATCGACCACTTCGCCATAGCTGGACTCATGCTCGCGCAGCGTCGTCACCACATCGACGGCACCCGTGGCGTTATCCACCCGAAGCACCAAGGGCGCGGGAGCCGGTTGGGAGAACCCGACAATTCCACACACCATGCCAAGCAGGCCGAAAAGGCCGCTCGCCGTTGCCACCCGCCAAGCGGTCTTGCGCGATTTGACGAACTCGCCAATCAAATCCCGTTCCAAGCCACGGCTTTCCTCATAGTAGCTTTTGAGCTGTTCTGCCTTGACCGGTTTTGGTTGCTTCTTGCTCATAGTGCCCCTCGCTGAATTTCCACGGGCACCGTCTTGTTGACCGGCTCCCGGTTGAAATCACTCGGCTGCTTCGGCTTGGGAGCCGATGCACACGCCGACAATAGCCCCGTCATCAAAATTGCAAAAATGATGGTTTTCACGTCAACACCTCTCCTTTCTCGGCTGTAGAACCGAGTCTAACAGTTTCGTATCAGGATTGCAATTTTGATGTGTAAAGGGGCGGTATAAAACCGCCGCTTTACACCCTGACAACTACCCTGCTTTGCGTCCCCGGAAGTAACCGGCGGCTGCCCGTGCTACACCGGCGCCGCCGGTAGCAACGGTTTTCGCCATATTGGCGGCACCAACCGCCGCGCCACGTGCTGCACCGGGCGCAGCTCTTGCCCCACGGGCCATAGCGCGGCCACCACGCATAGCGGCACCCGCACCGCTGCGCATCGAGCGCAATTCCCACATATAGCCAAGGCCAATGCCACCGGCTAACCCGCTGGCAATGCTTGGCAATTGCATCAGCAGCACGATGGAGACAATCGAGAGGATGACGGAGCCGCCAATCGCGTAGGCGACGTTTTGCGCGCCATCAAACCGCAGATCGGCCATGTAACTCCCGAATATCTGCATCAGCAGCCCGAACACAGCCGCAAAGAGCACAATCAGCAGGCCATAGTTCAAAACCTGTTGTGCCCATTGATCGAAAAAGCGGTGCGTCGGCTGCCAGATCAGGGCGAGGATAAACAGCGGCCCAAGCCCTGCCAGCAGAGCAAGGGCAATCTTCGCAAGAAGCAAAAACGCGCCGCCTATCGCGGCCAGCAGGCCCGTAGCCAGCAGAATGATGATGCCGAACAATCCATAGAGCAGGCCGTCAGAGCTGAAGAACCCCGCTTCCTCAAACGCCTCGCTTGCCCGGTCAAACCCTTGTTGCGCCGACTGGTCAACCAACGCGGCCGCCGACGCCCCTTGTGTCGGATTTCCGAGCAGGGCCGAAGCCAGCTCATCCGGCACCGTGGTAATGGCATTAGCGATTTCGCCTTGATACAAACCACCGGCCAGGGCAATTGACACGATGATGCCTATTCGTAGGCAGCGGTTGAGAAATTCCGCCACCGGCATTTCCACCGCGCCCCGAATAATGAGCCAGCCATAGGTAATGAAGCCAAGGGTCAAACCCACCGAAACAACCGGCGTGATAGCAGCGATTGCCCGCGAGGAAATGTCCGTGACATACGTTGCCGTTGTCTGGTCAATCTTGTTGAAAAGCGGTGTGAACAGCTCGAAGGCCACGGCAATTTCCTCCCTACCGGATTTTTGGCATCCCGTCGCCTTGGAACATGGCCTTGCGCTGCGCTTCGGTTGCGTTCACGCAGTTTGCTGCAAGGGCTTTTTCACCGGGATTGTTCTTGCACTCGGCAATTTTCTCGGTGCGTTCCTTGGGGTTGTCGAGATAGTATTGAACGTCATGCGTCGGCTCGTCCTTGCAAGCGGACAGAGCCGACACCATCAACAGGGGTACGAGTATCTTTTTCATTGGATAGTCGGCATTCCTTGGTTTCCACTACTCAGGATGCGCATGTTGCGCTCGCGTCGTTGCTCCGAAATCAACGCCTGTTCTGCTTGCCGCAGTTGCGCGATCATTTGCAGCTTCGTCGTTTCGTTCTGGATAGCGGCTTGCTCGCCCGCGATACGGGCTTGCAATTCTTCAATGGCCTTTTGGTCTTGGGTACGGCTAATTTCATCCATCAGCCCTTCAATCTGCGCGAGGCGTTGCTGTGCCCCTTCGTAGGCCCGCAGGCCAACGGCCTTGTCGGTTGCCGCCGCCGTGCGGCTACGTTCCTCGATAGAGCGGCGCATATCGGCCACGGAGCCGTTAAGGCGCTCATCCCGCAGAATGTCATTGATCGAGCCAGAAATGCCCGAATACCCGCCACCATTGGCCGAGTCATAGACAGTGCGCAAATCATCCGGCAGATATTCGCGGAGTTGCGCATTGCGCATCAAATCCCCAAGACCACGGCCACCCGTGACGGCCTCATACATGCGCTGCGCTTCGGCGAGCTGATCTTTGGCCGTGTCGAGCTGTTCTTTCATGCGGGCAAACTGTTGGACAAAATCTAGTGCCCGCGTGCCGTCGAAAACAGGAATACCCTGGGCCATTACAGGGCTTGCCGCCCCAAGAATGGCGGCCACCGCCGCCGTCATAACCAGCTTCTTCATACGTCGCTCCTTTCGGCTTTCACACGGTCTAGGAAGATCGGCAACCACACCGCCGGGTCGTCTCCGACTTCGGCAATAATGCTTTCGGCAATTTCGGCATTGTCTGGCGTGCCCGACAGCACAAGCAGCTCATCATCAAAGTCACGCTCGACCGTCTCACCATCGACAATCGTGCGGAACTTACCGAGATTCATTTCGGCAAGCGCCGATTGGTCGCCCTGCTTTATCAGGAACCGGCGGCTGAACTCACCAAGGCCCCGAACAAGCTCAAATTCCGAGTCAGTCAGCTTGAAACCTTGCGTGTAATCCTCGTAATCCGCCTTGGGGTTAGCGAGGAAAATGTAGGTCGCGCATTGCTGAATGAGCGTCTTGGCAATGTTGCTTTCCAAGGCGTCGCTCGGCTCCTGCGTGGCGAATACAAAGATGCCGTTTTGCTTACGGATGGTCTTTTGCTTGTTCTTTGCCAAATCCTCGAAATACTCGTCCTGCAAGGGCTTCCAGAACTCGTCAAACACGTACATGAACCGGCGACCGTCGATCATGCTTTCCGTGCGATACAGCAGGTACATCATGACCGGTGTACGCGCTTCGGGGTTGTCCAAGAACTCGGTAATGTCGAACCCGTAAATTTGGTGCGTTGATAGATCGAGGGCATCAGTCGGGTTGTCGAACAGCCAGCCATAATCGCCACCCTCGCACCACTTCACCAATCGCGCATGGACGGTCGGGCGAGCGTCCATGTCGTCCGAGCGCGGGTTAGGCAGGAATTGCAGCAGCAACGACAAGCGCCGTAGCGACTTGTCGATACTGTCACTCATCATTGCCGTAATGGCCTGGTCGATTTCTTCCTCGTCCCGGTGCGTGACCTCGCCACCGGCAGCCGCGAGCTTCTTCACGAACTGTTTGAGGAAAATCAGGTTTGCGTGCGTCGGCGGGAGCTGAAACGGGTTGAACCCGCTTGGCTCGCCGGTTTTAAGCGGCAGATACCGGCCACCCATTGCCCTGATCGAGATTTCCATGCCGCGATCTTTGTCAAAGGCAACAATCGTCGGCTTGAATTTTTGCGCTTGGGCCAGCAGGAAGCCGAGCAGCACCGTTTTACCGGAGCTTGATTGCCCGATGAGCATGGTGTTACCGAGCAGGCGCTTATCGGTCGCATCTTCTTCTTCCTTGGAGGCGTGGAAGTTGAAGTAGAGCGGCGTTCCGCTCACGGTCTTGAGAATCGTGACCGCAGGCCCCCAAGGGTTTCCAGTCGGCTTGCCCGACATGAAATTATGGAAGGGCGAAAACGACAGGAAGTTAAGCGACGTGATCGGAGCTGGACGCGGCCGCCATTGCCAGTTAGCAGGCAGTTGCGCCCAATATCCCGCTTCCAAAGCCAGATCGACCGGCTTGGGCAGCACAGCCACATCAAGCATGGCAGCGCTCGCGTGCGCCAAGTTATCGCGCACTTGCTGCACCGTCTCACCGTAAACCGTCAGGGTGCAATGATGCTCGCCCATGACGAAATGCCCACTGATGAGCTGGTTCAGGGCTTCGTCAATTTCCTCAATCTGATCGGTTGCCACATCACGGGCATCAATCAGGTTCTTTTGGTGCCGCTGCAAATATTCCTTCGCGGCAGGCCGCGACAGAACCGAGAAACTATGCGTCAGCACAAATTCGTAATCACTTTCCAGCAATACATTGAGTTGGCCGGGTTCGGTCGCGTCGTCGTACTCGCGGATTTCCAGCATCCCGAAGCGGCGCAGGCCGGTAAGGGAACGCAGCTCCCCTACTTCGCCCCACTTCGAGAACATGGGCCGATTCACGGCCATGTAATCCGAAAAACGGTCGCGGCAAATCGGCATGGGGATATGCTCGCCATTGACCAAGCGGGCCAGAAATTCTAGCGGCGCTGAAAAGGCATGGCCGCCCTTTTCATAGACACTAAGCAGCTCGGCCCCGTACCGTTTGAATGACTGGCCCAAGGTACGGTTTATGTCCTCCAATGCCTTGATGCAGGACTCTTGCCGATGCTTCTTTTGGTCGGGCGTTTCGCGCTCCCGCTTGGCAAAGAACGACAACACCTTGTCGGACACAGGCCGGTAAACAACCGTCAGATAGAGGTCATTCACCATCAGGTTATAGCCGGTGAAGCTCTCCCGGTATTTCTCATCGAGTTGACGGCAAAACACGTTGTCAAACTCGGCATCGGGGTACTCATAGACGCGGCGGCGCACGATGTGCGTCCATAGCGACAGGTTCGCCGAGGAAATACCGCGCAGTGTATTGTTCAGCTCCCGAATCCACTGGAAAACATCAGCCTCCGAGGCGCTTTGATGGGAACGGCCGTCAATCTTCCAAACCGACAGGTATTCCGCGTTTTTCGTGGAAATGATCGTGTCAGTAACGTGGTGCGAGTATGGAATGAACTGGCCTACCGGCGTCTCCGAAGCCAGGAGCTTGCGGGATTCAATTGCCCCCATGCCTATCTCCTTTTTCGGTAGTTAGCGGGGCTATACGACGATGCGCCCCAAAAGCCCTTGTTGCGGTTGCGGAACTTGGTATCAATCCACAACCACCAGATACGGAACGCCTTGTCGTCGTTCTTCGTGATTTGGGCCATGATGAACCACAGCGGCGGCACAAGCGCCCACCACCAGATGCTGACCGTCAACGCTATGACGGCCACGCCCATGACCATTGCCATTAGCGGAATCATCGGCACGCCCCAAATCGTTGGAAGTCGCGTTGCCCCCTTGAACAGGGGGAACGCTTCGTGCTGCTGCTGTGGCGGCTTCATGACTGTCCCCCTTTAGGTAAACAGCATGGCCGTAATCTGGACGGCGGAACCGGCAATGATGACGCCGATAGACCACCGCACAAACGTATCCTTTTCGATGAATCGGCCCGCGTATGCGATGCCGAGGCAGAGCAGGATGACAGCGGCCGCAATGGGCACAATCGTCGTAAGTTCCTGCTGCAATGTTTCGAGGACGCTCCTCGCCTTTTCCAATCCTTGAGCCGCCGCCGGTTGAGCGGTGAGCATGGCCGCTATTGCTCCAAAAATCGCGGCCAGCTTTCCGTTAGCTTTCGCCCGGAGGTAGTTCAGGTTCTTCATGTTTGTTTTCCTCGTCAAGATTGAAGTTGCCATGAGTAACGCCCCTTTCGCGCAGAAAATTAAAAAGGTGTCTTGGGTCAGCCCAAGTTCTCAATTTGCCCCGTTGAGTAAGAAGCGCGTAGGTGACTGGCTTTTTTGTCACCGGATCATCCGCAACAAACGTGAAGTACCATTCCTTTTCCGAACGCTTCACGACTGTTACTTCGCGCACAGCCCTTTGACTAAAGGCTTTATCAACGCTTTGCTGTTCTATAGCTCTCATTTTGGTTGGCCCTTGATCGCATGTTTAATCGTTTCAAGTTTATCAGTCAGGGCCTAAAATTCTCCATTGAATTTCGACCACCGTATTATATCAAAATTGCAATCTTGATGCTATCAAATTTTCAATTTTGATCAACGGCGGCAGTTGCCTTCACCTCCTTTTCTTCTTCTTCATTCTCCGAAAAGGCGTCGCTTGCATTAAATGCGTCACGTACACCGCTCGCCTCATGAGAGAAGGCATCTGCAAGCCCTTCCCGTGGCTTCGTTTGTGCCGGAGCTAAACGCGCCGCACCCTTGGGCACCGCTTGCAGCTTGGCCGGTTCTTGTGTCCCACCAGATACCGGCTCAAGCGCAGGCACCGTTACGCCAACATGAGAAGCCACTTTCTGCACATAGCCATTGGAGAATCCGCGCTGGAAATTGCCCGTGTTGTAGCAGCTCAAAGCCGCCTGCAATGCGCCCTGGCCGTCGCCGTATCGCGGCACTGCCCTTTCGTAGCAGTCGAGCAATACGGTTTGCGCCCCTTTCAGGTTCTTGCACGGGTCGAACAGGTCGGCGATAGACATGCCGAGCCATTCCAGATTTTTGATGTTGATCTGACCGAGGCCCGCATCGAAGTTGTACCCATCACGGCGGAGCTGTTCGGCGGTCGCAATGGCTTCTTCAAGCGTTTGCGGCTGACGCGGCAATTTGTGATCGCCGTTAATCCCGATGGCGTAGATATTGCCCCGAGATTCTTGCGTCACAACCGCCGAAAGCGTTGTCGGATGGATAGCGGGCGCGCACATGGCAGCGATCACCGCGAACTCTGCCAGTGCCATATCAGTACCGCACCCGATGATGGAATGCTTCGTCTATGAAAACGTCGATAGCTCGTGGGTTTTGTGGCTGTTGCCACACAACTTGGTCATAGACTTGTACCGAGATGTTGCTGTCGTCATTGCCCCGATAGACCGAATAGCTGCCAAGGTGATTGCCGACGCAGGCACGTGGCCCATTACCTTCGTACATATTCCATGCCCCGCCGCTATCGTAGCGACGGCCATGCGTGGAGAAGGCATATTGGAGCCGACGCCAGTCTTTACGGTCGGCCGATTGAGATTGCGCGATATATCCCCCTGCTGGCTTCGTGCCGTCCGGGCACGGGTCATAGGGGTCATATACCAACTGCGCATAACTGCGTTTTCCAGTGCGCGAGTTGGTCGCCATAGCGCAGCTCGGGAACGGCTTGCCCTTTCGCAAGTGATCCCACAGCTTATGGATTGGCGGTTTGCATTCGCTTTCCGTGGTTGGCCCACGCGGGTCTGACAGGCACAATAGAACCTGACAACCCCAGTCATCAGCCTTTGCAGTTTGACTGAAAAGTGACAATGCACCTACAAGAGAGGCTGAAACGACGGTCATTTTTCGGTTCACGGTGTAACCTCCTTGGGAGTGAGATAGTTGTCAAAATTGCAATTTTGATTGATGATGACAGGAAGGCCGAAGGCTGTCAAGCAATACGGTCGCAATCTGACCATCCGCAATTCTAGTGTAGAAGGAGAGTAGAAAAGTGAATGACCTCAAGAACATGAGCGCCGACGAGCTGCGTGCACAGCGTGCCCAGATCGACGCAGAACTCAAGAAACGAGAGGCCAAAGAGAGGCAGGAAGCCCGCAAGAAAATTCTCGAAATTGCCAACACGCATGGAATAAACATCGCCGAGCTTGCGAGCAAGGAACGTCAGTATCGTAATCCTGACGACCAATGGGAAACATGGAACGGACGCGGGCGCAAGCCCAAATGGGTCAAAGAATGGCTCGCCAAGGGGCACTCGCTCGAAGAACTGGAAGTATCATGAATTGAAGATCGGGCCGTAAGGCCAGGAGGAACACTATGGAACCCCACCGCACCAACGTCATTATTTTTCCGAAGGTGCGCGAAGTCGCAGAGGCGGCCGAGCGAGCCTGACAGGCCCGAAAAGCCCGGCACGGGCGTCGGCGGCGATGACGGCGGCGGCATTATCCAGGGTTGATGATGGAAGTGGAGGATATCGACAACCTCTCGCGCAACCAAGACATCGCGGTCGGACTGCAAGTGATCTTGAAGCCACGGGCCCGTCCCACCCCGACATGGACCTCGATGCCCGAACGGACGTTAGATTTCGAGTTCTAGGCGTTCTGCGATGAAGGTTGGATCCCAGCCGGGATTGAAAGTGTCGACGTGGGTGAATCCGAGCCGCTCGTATAGGCCACGCAGGTTCGGGTGGCAGTCGAGCCGCAGCTTGGCGCACCCCTGCGTTCGCGCGGCATGGCGGCAAGCCTCGATCAGCGCGGAGCTGACACCCCGGCCCGCATGTGTCCGTCGCACCGCGAGCTTGTGCAGATATGCGGCCTCCCCCTTGAGGGCGTCGGGCCAGAACTCGGGATCCTCGGCCGACAAGGTGCAACAGCCGACGATGCCGTCGCTGCAACTCGCGACTAGGAGCTCGGATCTCAGGACGAAGGTCTCCGCGAATGTCCGGTCGATCCGCGCGACGTCCCAGGCGGGCGTTCCCTTGGCGGACATCCACGCCGCAGCGTCGTGCATCAGCCGCACAACCTCGTCGATATCACCCGAGCAGGCGACCCGAACGTTCGGAGGCTCCTCGCTGTCCATTCGCTCCCCTGGCGCGGTATGAACCGCCGCCTCATAGTGCAGTTTGATCCTGACGAGCCCAGCATGTCTGCGCCCACCTTCGCGGAACCTGACCAGGGTCCGCTAGCGGGCGGCCGGAAGGTGAATGCTAGGCATGATCTAACCCTCGGTCTCTGGCGTCGCGACTGCGAAATTTCGCGAGGGTTTCCGAGAAGGTGATTGCGCTTCGCAGATCTCCAGGCGCGTGGGTGCGGACGTAGTCAGCGCCATTGCCGATCGCGTGAAGTTCCGCCGCAAGGCTCGCTGGACCCAGATCCTTTACAGGAAGGCCAACGGTGGCGCCCAAGAAGGATTTCCGCGACACCGAGACCAATAGCGGAAGCCCCAACGCCGACTTCAGCTTTTGAAGGTTCGACAGCACGTGCAGCGATGTTTCCGGTGCGGGGCTCAAGAAAAATCCCATCCCCGGATCGAGGATGAGCCGGTCGGCAGCGACCCCGCTCCGTCGCAAGGCGGAAACCCGCGCCTCGAAGAACCGCACAATCTCGTCGAGCGCGTCTTCGGGTCGAAGGTGACCGGTGCGGGTGGCGATGCCATCCCGCTGCGCTGAGTGCATAACCACCAGCCTGCAGTCCGCCTCAGCAATATCGGGATAGAGCGCAGGGTCAGGAAATCCTTGGATATCGTTCAGGTAGCCCACGCCGCGCTTGAGCGCATAGCGCTGGGTTTCCGGTTGGAAGCTGTCGATTGAAACACGGTGCATCTGATCGGACAGGGCGTCTAAGAGCGGCGCAATACGTCTGATCTCATCGGCCGGCGATACAGGCCTCGCGTCCGGATGGCTGGCGGCCGGTCCGACATCCACGACGTCTGATCCGACTCGCAGCATTTCGATCGCCGCGGTGACAGCGCCGGCGGGGTCTAGCCGCCGGCTCTCATCGAAGAAGGAGTCCTCGGTGAGATTCAGAATGCCGAACACCGTCACCATGGCGTCGGCCTCCGCAGCGACTTCCACGATGGGGATCGGGCGAGCAAAAAGGCAGCAATTATGAGCCCCATACCTACAAAGCCCCACGCATCAAGCTTTTGCCCATGAAGCAACCAGGCAATGGCTGTAATTATGACGACGCCGAGTCCCGACCAGACTGCATAAGCAACACCGACAGGGATGGATTTCAGAACCAGAGAAAGAAAATAAAATGCGATGCCATAACCGATTATGACAACGGCGGAAGGGGCAAGCTTAGTAAAGCCCTCGCTAGATTTTAATGCGGATGTTGCGATTACTTCGCCAACTATTGCGATAACAAGAAAAAGCCAGCCTTTCATGATATATCTCCCAATTTGTGTAGGGCTTATTATGCACGCTTAAAAATAATAAAAGCAGACTTGACCTGATAGTTTGGCTGTGAGCAATTATGTGCTTAGTGCATCTAACGCTTGAGTTAAGCCGCGCCGCGAAGCGGCGTCGGCTTGAACGAATTGTTAGACATTATTTGCCGACTACCTTGGTGATCTCGCCTTTCACGTAGTGAACAAATTCTTCCAACTGATCTGCGCGCGAGGCCAAGCGATCTTCTTCTTGTCCAAGATAAGCCTGTCTAGCTTCAAGTATGACGGGCTGATACTGGGCCGGCAGGCGCTCCATTGCCCAGTCGGCAGCGACATCCTTCGGCGCGATTCTGCCGGTTACTGCGCTGTACCAAATGCGCGACAACGTAAGCACTACATTTCGCTCATCGCCAGCCCAGTCGGGCGGCGAGTTCCATAGCGTTAAGGTTTCATTTAGCGCCTCAAATAGATCCTGTTCAGGAACCGGATCAAAGAGTTCCTCCGCCGCTGGACCTACCAAGGCAACGCTATGTTCTCTTGCTTTTGTCAGCAAGATAGCCAGATCAATGTCGATCGTGGGTGGCTCGAAGATACCTGCTAGAATGTCATTGCGTTGCCATTCTCCAAATTGCAGTTCGCGCTTAGCTGGATAACGCCACGGAATGATGTCGTCGTGCACAACAATGGTGACTTCTACAGCGCGGAGAATCTCGCTCTCTCCAGGGGAAGCCGAAGTTTCCAAAAGGTCGTTGATCAAAGCTCGCCGCGTTGTTTCATCAAGCCTTACGGTCACCGTAACCAGCAAATCAATATCACTGTGTGGCTTCAGGCCGCCATCCACTGCGGAGCCGTACAAATGTACGGCCAGCAACGTCGGTTCGAGATGGCGCTCGATGACGCCAACTACCTCTGATAGTTGAGTCGATACTTCGGCGATCACCGCTTCCCTCATGATGTTTAACTTTGTTTTAGGGCGACTGCCCTGCTGCGTAACATCGTTGCTGCTCCATAACATCAAACATCGACCCACGGCGTAACGCGCTTGCTGCTTGGATGCCCGAGGCATAGACTGTACAAAAAAACAGTCATAACAAGCCATGAAAACCGCCACTGCGCCGTTACCACCGCTGCGTTCGGTCAAGGTTCTGGACCAGTTGCGTGAGCGCATACGCTACTTGCATTACGGGGTCGTCTCAGAAAACGGACCGCAAAGTACGCTAAGCCGGACTACCCCGGCCCCTGCCGATGCTTGGCCAGCAGCCGCACAACGGTGGAAGGATGGACTCGAAACAAGCGGGCAGCATCAGCCCCCGTCTTCTGCCCCGACGTGATCAGGGCGACGATCTCTTTTTGCTGTTGCTGCGTCAGCTTCGGACGTCGGCCGCCGACGCGCCCATCCTTGCGCGCAGCTTCCAGACCGTGCCGCGTGCGCTCGCGTAGCATCGCCCGCTCGAACTCCGCGAATGAACCGACGATCTGCATCATCATTCGTCCAGCCGGTGTCGTGGTGTCGATAGATTCAGTGAGACTCTGAAAGCCCGCGCCCGCTTCTTCAATCTTTTCCAAGGTCAGCAGCAGGTCTTTCAAGGACCGGGACAAGCGATCCAGTTTCCATACCACCACCACATCGGCCTTGCGCAGGTGGCCAAGCAACCGATGCAGCTCTGGACGATCCCAGCGCCCACCAGAGGCCTTCTCCTGGAAGATCAACTCACACCCTGCCGATTGCAAGGCAGAGATTTGAGCTTGGTTGTCTTGCTCTTGGGTCGAAACGCGGGCGTAACCGATGCGCATGATTGCTTATTCCTATTGCCATTTGCTTTTATTTTGCAATACGTTTTAGCAACGCACAACACCTTATGGGTGTGCTGCTTCCATTGTGATTGCGCAAATGACCGTTTTTGCAATCTACTCAAGACTTTATTTTGTAGATCTTATCTCATTATTGTAGTAACATCTACGACATGAATTTGCTTTCGCTTATCCTTTCCTTGCCTACTGAAAACGCGACCGTCCGGCAACGGACGTGGCGTGCCCTCAAAGCCTCCGGCGCTGCGGTGCTGCGCGACGGCGTGTACCTGATGCCCGACCGCGACGAATGCCGCGCGGTGCTGGATAACTTGGCCTCCGATGTGCGTGAAGGCGGTGGGGTCGCTCATGTGCTGCGTATGGAAGACCCTGAAGGGGTCAACTTCGTCGCATTATTCGACCGCAGCAACGATTTTGCTGCCTTGCTGGTCGATGTCCATCATCTCAGGCAGACGCTGACATTGGATACCGTGCAAGACGTGCTGCGGCAGGTGCGTAAGCTTCGCAAATCCTTTACTACGCTGGTTGAAATCGACTTCTACCCCGGCGAGGCTCAGCGTCAAGCGGACAGTGCGTTGTGTGAACTGGAACAAGCTTGCGCCCGCACGCTGTCGCCGGACGAGCCGCACGCTGTAGAGGGGACTATTACCCGCTTGGATCGTTTGGATTACCAGGCCCGTACCTGGGCCACTCGCGCACGTCCTTGGGTTGATCGGCTCGCCAGCGCATGGCTGATCCGGCGCTTCATCGACCCGCAGGCGCGCATCCTTTGGTTGGCAACCCCTGCGGACTGCCCGCCGGATGCGTTGGGCTTCGACTTCGATGGCGCGACGTTCAGCCATGTCGGCAGCCGTGTCACGTTCGAGGTCCTGGCGGCGAGCTTTGGGCTGGAACAGCCCGCCATCACAAGGATTGGCCTTGTGGTGCATTACCTCGACGTGGGCGGCATCCAGCCGCCAGAGGCCACTGGTATCGAAAGCGTACTGGCCGGTTTGCGGGAAACGGTTGACCACGACGATCAACTATTGGCCATCGCCTCCACTGTGTTCGATGGCTTACTGGCCAGCTTTGAAAAAGGGACCCTCACCGTATGACTCAAACCGTCGTAACCAAGGAGGCTGTGGCAGTGCCTCCCTCCCCACAAGTTGTCAGCTTTTGGCAAGCGTTTCGCCTGTGGTTAAAGATCGGGTTCATAGGCTTCGGCGGCCCCGCCGGACAGATCGCGATCATGCACCGCGAATTGGTCGAACAGCGGCGCTGGATCAGCGAGCGTCGCTTTCTGCATGCGCTCAACTTCTGCATGCTGCTTCCGGGCCCGGAGGGGCAGCAACTCGCCACATACATGGGCTGGCTAATGCACCGAACTTGGGGAGGCATAGTTGCAGGTGTCCTGTTTGTGCTGCCTTCGCTCTTCTTTCTGATCGCGCTGTCGTGGATTTACATTGCGTTCGGTGACACGCCGCTGGTTTCCGGCCTGTTCTACGGCATCAAACCTGCCATCACCGCGGTTGTCGTGCAGGCCGTGCATCGGATCGGCTCGCGTGCTCTCAAGAACGGCCTGATGTGGGCGATTGCCGCTGGGGCATTCGTCGCCATCTTCGCGATGAATGTGCCGTTTCCGGCCATCGTCGCCGGGGCCGCGCTGATAGGGTATATCGGCGGTCGCGTTACCCCGGACAAATTCAGGGCCGGCGGCGCGCATCGTGCGGCCGATAAATCCTATGGCCCCGCGCTGATCGATGACAACACCCCCATACCGTCGCACGCCCTGTTCCGCTGGTCTGGCTTGCTGCGGGTTGCCGCGATGGGTTGCCTGTTGTGGCTGATCCCCATGGCATTCCTTCTCGGCACCTATGGCTGGGACCACACCCTGACCCAGATGGGCTGGTTCTTTACGAAAGCCGCATTACTGACCTTTGGGGGGGCCTATGCAGTATTGCCGTACATCTATCAGGGTGCGGTCGGCCATTACAGTTGGCTCACCCCCACGCAGATGGTCGATGGGTTGGCGCTCGGCGAGGCCAATCCGGGGCCGCTCATTATGGTGGTGGCCTTCGTCGGCTTTGTGGGGGCCTATGTACAGGCACTATTCGGCCCCGACATGTTGTTCGTTGCCGGTGCGGTCGCAGCCGCGCTGGTGACCTGGTTCACTTTCCTGCCGTCCTTCATTTTCATCCTCGCCGGAGGGCCGTTCGTAGAGTCGACGCGCGGAGATCTCCGGTTTACCGCGCCGCTGACTGCGATAACGGCAGCGGTGGTCGGTGTGATCCTGAACCTGGCCGTGTTTTTCGCCTATCACGTGCTCTGGCCCAAAGGCCTCGCCGGGCACTTCGACTGGGTGTCGGCACTGATCACCATCGGTGCGGCAGTGGCCTTGTTCCGCTTCAAGCGAAACGTGATTCACGTCATCGCGGCATGTGCGGTGCTGGGCCTGATATTGAAGACCTTGATCTTGTGAGGTGACACCATGTCCTTCGACATTAAACCGCTGCCTTTCCCCGCAAGTACCCTAAATGGTCTGTCCGAAAAGCTGATCGCCAGCCATCACGAAAACAACTATTCCGGGGCCGTCAAACGCCTGAACGCCATCCACACCAAGCTCGGCACCCTTGACTTCACGCAGGAAGCCGGCTTCCTGCTGAACGGTCTCAAACGCGAAGAACTGATCGCCTACAACTCGATGCTGCTGCATGAGATCTACTTCGACTCGCTGGGCGGCAACGGCGTGTTGCCCGTAGGCCCGCTGTGCGAGGCGATCGAGCGCGACTTTGGCAGCGTCGAGCGCTGGCAGGCCGAATTCTCGGCGATGGGCAAGGCGCTCGGCGGCGGTTCCGGCTGGGTGCTGCTGGTCCAATCAGCGCGCGACGGCAAGTTGAGCAACCAGTGGGCCGCCGATCACTGCCACACCTTGGCTGGCGCTTTGCCAATCCTGGCGCTTGATATGTATGAACACGCGTATCACATCGACTATGGCGCCAAGGCCGGTGCCTATGTAGATGCATTCATGGCCAACATCGACTGGCAACGAGCGGCTATTCGCTGGGCTAGTCACCAACCCTCAGGAGGACTCTCATGAAATGGATTACCCGCGAACGCCCGAAGATCGATCGCATTGCCTGCCCGTGGCTGGTGACGCGGTTCATCGATACGGATGCCGAGTTCCTCTACGTCCCGGCAGGCGACGTGCTGCGCATCGCTCAGGAGACCGGCGCGGTCCCGTATGACATTCCTGGAGTGGAACTTTCCCATGACGGTGAGCTTTGCAGCTTCGATGCCTTCCTGGCCAAGTACGCGATGGATGACCCTGCCCTCAAACAGCTCGCCGTGATTGTTCGCGGTGCCGATACATCCCGACTTGACCTGACGCCGCAGTCGGCAGGGTTGTACGCGCTATCTCTTGGCTTGTCGCAGAACTTCAGCGACGACCATGAAATGCTCAAGCACGGCATGGTGATGTACGACGCGTTCTATGCATGGTGCAAGCACTGCCAGAGTGAGACGCATAACTGGCCGCCGAAGATGTAACCAAGCGAATTCGAGAGGGAGTCGCCGGACATGCCGCGCCGTTCGATCCTGTCCGCCGCCGAGCGCGAGAGCCTGCTGGCGTTGCCGGACACCATGGAGGACTTGATCCGCTACTACACGTTCAGCGAATCCGACCTCTCGATCATCCGGCAACGGCGCGGTCCAGCCAACCTCCTGGGCTTCGCCGTGCAGCTCTGCTACATGCGCTATCCCGGCATGATGCTCGCGGTAGATACGGAGCCGTTTCCGCCGTTGCTGCGTCTGGTAGCCACGCAACTGAAGGTGCCACCCGAAGCCTGGGCGGACTACGGCCAGCGCGCCGAGACGCGCCGCGAGCACCTGCTGGAACTGCAATCGATCTTTGGTTTCCAGGCCTTCGCAACGCGGCACTATCACCCCAGCGTGCACAGCCTGGATGAACTGGCTTGGCAGACCGACAAAGGCATCGTGTTGGCGACGGAGTTGATCGAAGGGCTGCGACAAAAGAGCGTGCTGCTCCCGTCACCGGGCGTCATTGAACGCATCTGCGCCGAGGCCATTACTCGCGCCAACCGGCGCATCTACGAAGCGCTGTCCGAGCCGCTGACAGACCCCCACCGGCATCGCCTCGATGATCTGCTCAAGCGCCGCGAGTTCGGCAAGACGACCTGGCTGGCCTGGCTGCGCCAGTCGCCCGTCAAGCCGAACTCGCGCCACATGCTCGAACACATCGAGCGCCTGAAAGCCTGGCAGGCGCTCGACCTGCCTACTGGCATCGAACGGCTGCTTCACCAGAACCGGCTGCTCAAGATCGCCCGCGAGGGTGGCCAGATGACGCCCGCTGATCTGGCCAAGTTCGAGCCGCAACGGCGCTACGCCACCCTCGTCGCGCTGGCCATCGAGGGTATGGCCACCGTCATCGACGAAATCATCGACCTGCACGACCGCATTCTGGGCAAGCTGTTCAACGCCGCCAAACACAAGCATCAGCAGCAGTTCCAGGCGTCCGGCAAAGCGATCAACGCCAAGGTGCGACTGTACGGACGCATCGGCCAGGCGCTGATCGACGCCAAGCAGTCGGGCGGCAACCCGTTCGCCGCCATCGAGGCCGTCATGTCCTGGGATGCCTTCGCCCAGAGCGTCACCGAGGCGCAGAAGCTCGCGCAGCCCGATGACTTCGATTTCCTGCACCGCATCGGCGAGAGCTACGCTACCTTGCGCCGCTACGCGCCGGAATTCCTGGCCGTGCTCAAGCTGCGGGCCGCGCCCGCCGCCAAGGGCGTGCTCGACGCCGTCGACGTACTGCGCGGCATGAACACTGACAACGTCCGCAAGGTGCCCACTGATGCCCCGACCGACTTCATCAAGCCTCGTTGGCAGAAGCTGGTGATGACCGACGCCGGCATCGACCGGCGCTACTATGAACTGTGCGCGCTGTCGGAACTCAAGAACTCGCTGCGCTCGGGCGACATCTGGGTGCAGGGCTCGCGTCAGTTCAAGGATTTCGAGGATTACCTGGTGCCGCACGAGAAGTTCGCCAGCCTCAAGCAGGGCAGCGAATTGCCGCTGGACGTGGCCACCGACTGCGACCAGTACCTGTACGAGCGGCTGACACTGCTAGAAGCGCAGCTTGCCACCGTCAACCGCATGGCGGCGGCCAACGACTTGCCGGATGCCATCATCACCGAGTCGGGCCTGAAGATCACGCCGCTGGACGCGGCGGTGCCCGACACCGCGCAGGCGCTGATCGACCAGACAGCAATGATCCTGCCGCACGTCAAGATCACCGAACTACTGCTCGAAGTCGATGAGTGGACGGGCTTCACCCGGTACTTCACGCACTTGAAATCCGGCGACCTGGCCAAGGACAAAAACCTGCTGCTGACCACGATCCTGGCCGATGCGATCAACCTGGGCTTGAGCAAGATGGCCGAATCCTGCCCCGGCACGACCTACGCCAAGCTGGCCTGGCTGCAAGCCTGGCACATCCGCGACGAGACCTATTCAACGGCGCTGGCAGAACTGGTCAACACCCAGTTCCGGCATCCCTTCGCCGGTCACTGGGGCGACGGCACCACGTCATCGTCGGACGGTCAGAACTTCCGAACAGGCAGCAAGGCCAAAAGCACCGGCCATATCAACCCGAAGTATGGCAGCAGCCCAGGACGGACCTTCTACACCCACATCTCTGACCAGTACGCGCCGTTCCACGCCAAGGTGGTCAACGTCGGCGTGCGCGACTCGACCTACGTGCTCGACGGCCTCCTTTACCACGAATCCGACCTGCGGATCGAGGAGCACTACACCGACACGGCGGGCTTTACCGATCACGTCTTCGCGCTCATGCACCTGCTGGGCTTCCGCTTCGCGCCGCGCATCCGCGACCTGGGCGACACTAAGCTCTACCTCCCCAAGGGCGATACCGCCTATGAGGCGCTCAAGCCGATGGTCGGCGGCACGCTCAACATCAAGCATGTCCGTGCCCATTGGGATGAAATCCTGCGGCTGGCTACCTCGATCAAACATGGCACGGTGACGGCCTCACTAATGCTGCGCAAGCTCGGCAGCTATCCACGCCAGAACGGCCTGGCCGTCGCCCTGCGTGAGCTGGGACGCATCGAGCGCACGCTGTTCATCCTCGACTGGCTGCAAAGCGTGGAGCTGCGCCGCCGTGTCCACGCCGGACTCAACAAGGGGGAAGCGCGGAACGCGTTGGCCCGCGCCGTGTTCTTCAACCGGCTGGGTGAAATTCGCGACCGCAATTTCGAGCAGCAGCGCTACCGGGCCAGCGGCCTAAACTTGGTGACGGCGGCTGTCGTGTTATGGAACACGGTCTACCTGGAGCGCGCAGCGCATGCGCTGCGTGGAAACGGTCTCGGCGTCGATGATGCGCTGTTGCAGTACCTGTCGCCGCTGGGCTGGGAGCACATCAACCTGACCGGCGATTACCTCTGGCGCAGCAGCGCCAAGATCGGAGCTGGCAAATTCAGGCCCCTACGACCGCTGCAGCCGCCTTAGCGTACTTTGCGGTCCGTTTTCTGAGACGACCCCATTACAGTTTACGAACCGAACAGGCTTATGTCCACTGGGTTCGTGCCTTCATCCGTTTCCACGGTGTGCGTCACCCGGCAACCTTGGGCAGCAGCGAAGTCGAGGCATTTCTGTCCTGGCTGGCGAACGAGCGCAAGGTTTCGGTCTCCACGCATCGTCAGGCATTGGCGGCCTTGCTGTTCTTCTACGGCAAGGTGCTGTGCACGGATCTGCCCTGGCTTCAGGAGATCGGAAGACCTCGGCCGTCGCGGCGCTTGCCGGTGGTGCTGACCCCGGATGAAGTGGTTCGCATCCTCGGTTTTCTGGAAGGCGAGCATCGTTTGTTCGCCCAGCTTCTGTATGGAACGGGCATGCGGATCAGTGAGGGTTTGCAACTGCGGGTCAAGGATCTGGATTTCGATCACGGCACGATCATCGTGCGGGAGGGCAAGGGCTCCAAGGATCGGGCCTTGATGTTACCCGAGAGCTTGGCACCCAGCCTGCGCGAGCAGCTGTCGCGTGCACGGGCATGGTGGCTGAAGGACCAGGCCGAGGGCCGCAGCGGCGTTGCGCTTCCCGACGCCCTTGAGCGGAAGTATCCGCGCGCCGGGCATTCCTGGCCGTGGTTCTGGGTTTTTGCGCAGCACACGCATTCGACCGATCCACGGAGCGGTGTCGTGCGTCGCCATCACATGTATGACCAGACCTTTCAGCGCGCCTTCAAACGTGCCGTAGAACAAGCAGGCATCACGAAGCCCGCCACACCGCACACCCTCCGCCACTCGTTCGCGACGGCCTTGCTCCGCAGCGGTTACGACATTCGAACCGTGCAGGATCTGCTCGGCCATTCCGACGTCTCTACGACGATGATTTACACGCATGTGCTGAAAGTTGGCGGTGCCGGAGTGCGCTCACCGCTTGATGCGCTGCCGCCCCTCACTAGTGAGAGGTAGGGCAGCGCAAGTCAATCCTGGCGGATTCACTACCCCTGCGCGAAGGCCATCGGTGCCGCATCGAACGGCCGGTTGCGGAAAGTCCTCCCTGCGTCCGCTGATGGCCGGCAGCAGCCCGTCGTTGCCTGATGGATCCAACCCCTCCGCTGCTATAGTGCAGTCGGCTTCTGACGTTCAGTGCAGCCGTCTTCTGAAAACGACATCTGGTGTTCCTCATTCTCTGGTGGCTGCGCGGCCCGGTGCGCTTTCTTCTCGGCTTGGCTTCGTTCGCCAGTCTCATCACCCTACCGATCATGTGGCTTGGGCTGGACTCGGCCAATAAGACCCACATCATGCTATCGGTCGCAGGCGTCGGCCTTGGTGCGTCGGCCCTCATGTGGTTTTATGACGCGCTTCTCATGAGGCTGGCACCAGAACCAATCCTATTCAGCACCTAAACGAAGGCCGGGCCACTCACCCGGCCTTTTTTGTACGCTCATAGGGCAGAACAAACCAACGTTTTAAGTGATGCGTAGCGCATCATTTATTATGGGTTTAATTTGCGCCAATATGAGGCATATTAAATCTGTTTAGAGGTTTTCACTGACCATGCCGAAATACTACGCATATTTGAGGGTTTCCCGTGACGGCCAGGACCCCGAGAACCAGAAGCTCGGGCTGCTGGAATACGCCAACAGCAAGGGCTTCGCGCCCCTGCACATCGAGGAAGAAGTTGCCAGCCGATCGAAGGACTGGCGAAAGCGCAAGATCGGAACGTTGATCGACCAGGCGCAGCGTGGGGACGTGCTACTGACACCGGAGTTTTCCCGCATAGCGGGTTCCGCACTCGCTGCCCTTGAAATACTCAAGGCGGCGAGCGAGCGCGGCCTGATTGTCCATATCACCAAGCAACGGATGGTTCTTGATGGAAGCCTACAGAGCGACATCATGGCAACCGTGTTTGGCATGGCCGCACAGATCGAGCGGCATTTCATCCAGGCCCGCACGAGGGAGGCATTGCAGGTCGCACGGCAGCGCGGAAAGACGCTTGGCCGCCCCAAGGGTAGCACCGCGACAACCTTCAAACTCGATAGCCACATCGAACAGGTTCAAGCCTTTGTGAACCTGGGCGTGTCTCAGCGCCGGGCGGCCGAGCTGCTAGGCGTCAGCCCTAACACCTTGCGCCTGTTCATCAAGCGCCGTCGCATAAAGCCCAACGGCTCCCTTCCGACTGTCTCGTTGTCGGAACCCGGCCTATGAACGAAAAAAAGCCCGAACGGCGGCAACCATTCGGGCTTTGCTTTTCCTTCAACGCAGGAGTCGAGGAAAAAGTAGCTGTACTACCCTCTGATTATAGGACTCCCATGTCCAAATTCCAAGGGTGATTACCCTCTTTACGTTTTGAGTATCGGTTGATATGATGCGATGAGTAAGGCATCGTTCGTGCAGGCGTCGAGTCGTTACGTACATGCCTTGAGGTACAACCACATGAGAAAACGCGAAATGTTGAGCGCAAATCAAGCCACCATCGAGCGCAGCCGACGCACCAACTATTCGGCCCCTTCTGATGAGGGAGGCACGAGGCGCGTCAACTTCCAGCTCGCGGCAGACCTGCATAGGAAGCTCAAAATCTATGCAGCCAATTCGGATAAAACGATCACGGAGATTTTGACGGAATACGTCGAGCAGCTACCGGATACAAAGGAGATTGAACGGTGATCGTTCAGTCATAAACGCAAAAACCCCGATTGGCGTCGGGGTTTTGCTAGGGAGTTGGCATCGAGCGTTTTGGCGAACGCCGAAGCCGAAAAGGCCGCGTAATGCACGGTCCAGAAGATACCTGCATTCTACGGCCATAGCTCCCCTTTTGCAAGGGGCCGCGCGTGCGCGGTCGATGGAGACTTATGGCAGCACTTGCGCAGTTAGCGTTGTTCGACCCTGCCGACGAGGCAGCGACATACCATGACACGAAAAGACACGGGTTCTTTTCTCTGTTGGTAGCAGTCGGCAGCACCAAAAAACAAGAATCCTACCGCTTGGCTGACATGCCCCAAGTATTGAGCATGGTCGATACCACGCGAGACACATGGTTGTCACAAGCCGAATTTATCCGGCCTAATCGGCGCGTCGTGAATCTGGCACGCATCGGCCTACTTTTCACGGATTTAGACACCTACAACCAGCCGTGGGCACAGGGTCGAACGCCGGAGCAGATTGCCGCATCTGTACTCTTTCATTGCGATCAAGAAGGCATCCCGCGGCCGTCGATTTTGGTGTTCAGCGGGCGTGGACTTCAAGCGAAATGGTTGCTTGAAGGAACGTTGCCCAGGCAAGCCCTACCCCGTTGGAATGCGTGCCAACGACACCTCATAGATCGACTTGCACCTTTAGGAGCCGACCCGGCCGCAAAGGATGCTTCCCGTGTGCTGCGCCTGGTCAAAACAGTCAACAGCAAGAGTGGCGAGATTTGCCGCGTGATGCACGTTCAAACGGGCCATGATGGCGACCCCATCCGCTACAACTTCGAGTACCTGGCCGAGCAGCTTTTGCCGGTTGCCCGTTGGGACATAGAGCACCAACGCAAAGAGCGCATCGAGCGCCGGCAGCTCAAACTATTGCCCGGTAAAAAACAGACCGGCCTACGCGGCTTTTCTGGCCGACAACTGGCATGGGACCGCTTGGAGGACTTACGCCGCCTTGCCGCCTTGCGTGGTGGCGTCAGCGAAGGCGAGCGGATGCAGCACCTTTTCTGGCGCATCAATTTCCTACTGCTATCGGGCGCAACGAACAGCGCCTTGATGTACCACGAGGCCGCCGCCCTATCTAAAGAGCTGGACCCATCCTGGGGCTACCGCAGCAAGGAGCTGATGACGCTCTACAGCAAGGCCAAGGCACACGAGGCAGGCGAGAAGGTCGAGCTTGCAGGAAAGACCTACTCGCCACTGTATACCCCCAAGAACGACACACTAATCAACCTGTTCCGCATCACAGATGATGAACAGCGAAAGCTGCGAACCCTCATTTCCCCCGACATTTCCCGAGAGCGCGACAGGCAGCGAAAAGAGGCCCAGCGGCGAGCCGCAGGCGCCGTAGACAGAGCAACCTACGAAGGCAACTCATTGAGCCGCCAGAAGCCTTGGGAAGCCCTCGGAATGAGCCGTGCAAGCTGGTATCGAGCAGGCAAGCCCCTCCCCAACAATCTTGAGACAAGTCCATCCGTATTACAGGCGTCGCAAGGTGGTTCCAAT
>NZ_MOYL01000009.1:0-11853 GCF_001939785.1 Pseudochrobactrum sp. B5 | reverse complement strand
GCCCAAGTGATTAAAAAATCACGAGTAGCCGCAAGGCCGGTGTGTCAACGCGAAGCGTTGTCCACGGGCCGCGCAGCGCCGGAACGGCGCGGAGTGTTGGCATGAGCAGAAGCCGCAGATCCTTTTCCCCTGACCTGCTGGACAAGCTGCGTGCCATGACGCCGCAGGAAACCTTGGATAGCCTGGGCATCTACTGGAAACGTGACCCGGACTTTGTGCCGGTGAAGAACGCCCGAACCGTCCGGCTGTACGTTTCCATTGACGGCGGCGTGATCGAGCTGCTGGCCACCGGCCCGAAGTGGTACGACACCAGAATGGACAAAGGCGGCGGCGGTGCTATCGACTTAGCCATGCATCTTTTCCGCCTGGACTTTGTGCAGGCCGTCAAACGCCTTTCCGATACTGTTTCCGTCTGATCGAGTACCGCGCAAAGCGGTAGCGCGGAATTGTATTTGTAGTTGTATGTAGTACAATACAACATACAACATTACAGGCAGCAAGCGAGGTTGATATGGCACTTACCAAACAAGACATTTGGCGATGCGCGGACGAGCTAGACGCCGAAGGTATCCGGCCAACGCTTGCCGCCGTGCGCAAAAAACTCGGAAGCGGGAGCTACACGACTATTTCGGAGGCTATGGCCGAATGGAAAAACCGGAAACAGGCCAGCACCCTACCCGCACAAGAACCATTGCCCGCCGCATTCTCCGAGCAATTGGCCGAAACCGGTAACGCGCTATGGGCTATCGCCCTGGCACACGCGAACGCCCGGTTCGACGAAGATAGAAAGCACATCGAGGCCGACAAGGAAGCGATGCAGCAGCAGCTTGCCGAAGCAATCGAACTAGCCGACACCTTCACCCGCGAAAACGACCAGCTCCGCGAACGAGTGAATCAGCTCGAACCTATGGAACGCGAGCGCGACAAGCTGGCCGACCAGCTTGCCGAAGTGAAACGCCGCAGCGGCGAAGAACTAAACCGCTGCATGGAAAAGCTCACCCAACGCGATAACGAGGCTATCGAGGCCCGCAAACAGGCCAAGGAGGCCATCGAGCGCGCCGCCAGTCTGCAAGGTCAGGTGGAAGCCCTCAAAGAGCAGGTCGCCAATCTCACAGCCGTCTTGAAAACAGGAGGCAAACAATGAAAAGCGCCCTTGCCGCCCTTCGCGCGGTAGCGGCCGCTGTCGTCCTAATCGTCAGTGTGCCCGCTTGGGCCGACTTCCGGGGTGAAGTCGTCCGAATCCTTGACGGTGACACTATCGACGTTTTGGTGAACCGTCAGACCATCCGCGTGAGATTGGCCGATATTGACGCACCGGAAAGCGGCCAAGCCTTCGGCTCCCGTGCTCGCCAACGGCTCGCCGACTTGACCTTTCGCCAAGAGGTTCAAGTGACCGAAAAAGAGGTTGATCGGTATGGCCGCACTCTTGGGGTCGTTTACGCGCCGTTGCAATACCCCGGCGGCCAAACACAACTCACCAACATCAATGCGATCATGGTTCAAGAAGGCATGGCCTGGGCTTACCGTTATTACGGCAAACCTACCGACGCGCAGATGTACGAGTATGAAAAAGAGGCCCGCCGTCAACGGCTCGGCCTTTGGTCAGACCCGAATGCTCAGGAGCCTTGGAAATGGCGTCGCGCCTCGAAAAATGCCACGAACTGACACCGGGCACGCCCCTTGTTCGACGCGCCGCAGGCACGTCGAATTTACCGCCGGGACGCCCCTCGTCCCGACACTTCCAGATCGCCATAGCGCACAGCGCCGAGTCACCCGAAGGGCCGCAACGTAGTGGAGGACGGCAACGCCGTTGAACGGCGCGAGCACTATGGCACGCGAAGCGAACTTGACACGATGGAGGAAAGACCATGACCGACACGCGCCGCGAGCAGGAGAAAGACGAACGCCGGAAGCTGCAAGAGCAGTCGCGCCAGAATGAAGCGGAAACCATGCGCCTGCTGGCTTTCGAGGCAGGCCGCCAATTGGCCGAAATTCCGAAAGAAGCCAAAGGCAATGAACCCTTGCTTGAGAACTACAAGAGCGGACTACAAGAGACCCGAAAAGAGCTAGAAACCACGCCAGACGCCACTAAGAGCACCAACGCCAACCGGCTTGAGCGCGACGTAGAAAGGGCCATCATCGAGGCGCAACAGGTGCGCGAGGCAGTAGGCAGGGAGAAAGCCCGCGCAGATGAATTTCACCGCCACGCAGAACCGGGCGAAACTTACCGGGGCCGTGTGATCGGTCGCACCAATAGCTATGTCATTCAGGCCGACGATAGCCGCCCAGGCACGATCATTCTGCATGAACGCGCCGCTGTTTCGGGCGCGGAGAAAGTGAAGATGAACGATCATGCGGAGATTGCCTATCCGCATGGTCGCGCCGGAATCGTCCGCAACCCACAGGCCGCGCAACATCAACGACAGCGGCAGATGGAAAAAACCGGCGCAGGCCGAGAGCATGGGCGCTAACGATGCTGATGTTGCTACGGCGGCGGTGTCGCGCTTGGCTGGAAATTCGGCGGCTTGATAAAGAGCTTGCGCAGTCGAGCGGGTTGCCCCTCGAATTGCCTCAAATCGTGCCGAATGCTTGGAATGAGGTTGTTTGGCGGCTGCCCGTGCCGAACCATCCTGACGCCTTTATGACAGCTTCAAATCTTACTGCAAAAGCTGGTCTACTGTTCGTTGTACAACGTCGGCAATTTCTCGCTTCCAGGCGGGAGCTTCATGTGTTGGTCGCAGGCTGCCGCATTGTTCAAGTAGCTCTCGAATGAGCGCAACATCCACTTGCCCCGAAGCAAACAGCGCTTCAAACACGTCTTTGAACTGCGCCAAGGTAATCGGGATGATATCCAGCCGCATTTTCTCATCGGTATTGGTGTACCAGATACCAATACGGAAGGTTTCAGCGGTGTTGGAGTCGATTCTATTGGCGATGAACAAGCCGTAGACTGGTTTACCGGATTGCTCTTGGTAGAACGCCACGAGATCCGCCACATGGCGTCTTACCGGCTCTCCTTCTGCCGCTTCCTGGCGCGAGTTGGCCGTCAACGTGACTTCCACCACCAGCACAAAATCATCGAACTCGAAGATCAGATCCGGGCCATTGCCTGGAGCAGTACCTACCGGCAAGAAATCCTGATCGATCTTGAAGCGGCGAGCTTCATAGGGTTTGTTGGCCAAGCTGTTGATAGCCAGGAAGGCTCGCCACAGTACCCACTCGAAATATGCTGGAGCCTCGGCCTGTGGTACTTCAATCTCTTCGCCATTAGAAAGGGTCTTCCTGTTGCGGCGTGTGATGATCAGTTCCATGTAAGCAGCGATCTCTTCCCACACTGCTGCTTGCTGGGCTGCGTAGGCTTCTTCGTTCGCCTCAGCCAGAAGCGCCTCGATCTGGTGCCGGATAATCTCAATATCAGCCGGAGTATCGGTCGGTTTGCCACCAACATCGAAAGGAATGCCACGGCGTCTAAGTTGCTGCAACAGATCAGCCAGTACGGCCAGTGCCGAATCCTGGTTGTCTGTTGGCAAGGCAGCACCGTTACACAGCGTGATGAAGTAAGCCCGATCAGACTCTGGCACACCGGTTTCGGCAGTTAGCCGTTCTATGAACAGATGCTTCTCCGGCACTAGCGAGAGGCCACGCCCCTTGCTTTGCACAAGCCCCGTTGCCTTTAGATAACGAAAATTTGCGTCTGCATAGTCATTAAATGTCTGTACCTTGTAAGGCTCCCCATCCGGCTTGAGAATGCTCCGTGCGGTGGCTTCAAGCTCCTCACGATCAAACTTTTTCTTGTTGAGTGTCGAAGAGGCCCTTCTTTCCCGCAGCGCTAATACTTTCTCCGCAATTACAGTCAGATCATCATCAGGGCTTGTGACTTGCACCACCGTAGCCATCTCGATGAAGTTCAGTCGGCTTTCGCCTGTTTTGCGTTCAAGCTCAAGCATTACAGAGAGGACATGCCGCAACGGCGAGAAGGCCGTGCATTCAAACTCATTCTCCAAGACTGACGGAAGATAATGCGCTGCGAGTGCTCGCAAAAAGCACTCCTGCATGGCAGGAACACTTTCGGCTCTAATGAGACGCCAGCCATTCGGTGTGATCGTATCAACCGGACCTATATCATTCTGTGGTATGCCACTCGCTGCTGGTATCTGGGGAAATAAGAATCCTAGCTTAGTGAGTGCTGAGCGCCATTTCCGCCCGACACTATTGGTATTGTCGCTACCAAGGGCAACAATGCCGTGCTCACCCAGCAAATTGCGAAATGCAATATCCTGCGCGGAACCCCGCAAATTACCTTGGAGCGAAGAGGTAGACAATGCAACAAGCCCTTCCCGTAACCGGAAAGGGCTGCGAACTGTGGTATTACCCAGATGCCACGGCTTCATACGATCATTTCTCTCAATAGAACGTGGTCATAATAATGCCTTTGAGCTTATCGCGTGAGGGTTTCAAGCCGTTTCAGTCGTTGCTCAAGCTGGGATGCCTGCTGCAATAACTCAATAGCCAGCTCGGCCAACAGCGGATTGTCGGCCTTGGCCAAGGCGTTTAGATCTTGCACCAGAAAACTAGCGGCATGGCTGGATTTCAGCAAATTCTCTTGATCTTGACTATTTAGCATGGGGCAATCTCAGTAACCTACGAACAAGTATTCCTGTACCGCATTATTGTTGTCGCCAACCTTGTGTCCCTGATTGCCGAAAGAATAGCGGTAGTCCACTGGCACCACCTCAACATGGCGCTTGTGCTTCGCCATGATGGCCACCATCTCGTCCAGAGTTGGCTGGCTATTTGACGAGTAGGACACGACAAGCACGCTATCCCTGAAGCGCTTGAACAGCAGATCAAACGCCTCGGCAGCTCCCTTGCGAGAAGAGAACGGCGTCGGGTAGGACTTGAATTTCTTGGTGACAGTGTGCTCCTGAATCTCGACACCTTGCCAATCACGCGCCAAGCCTTCGACAAAGTGATAGCGACGCACGTATTCGTTGTCTGATAGCGGGGAATAGTAAGGCGGGTCAATATAAACCAGCCCGGATTCCTGTCGCTGCAAGGTCATAGCATCGCCGTTTCTGGCCTTGTTCTGCTTGCCATTATCGAAGACCGCAGCATTAACCATGCTCACCGCTTCCAAGAATTGGTCTCGGAACGACATCAGTAGGTCTTTACGTCCGTCATCATAGCGGTGGCCAACATAGGTAAAGATGCCACGCGGACGCTTCTTCAAGCAGGCGCGAACCAGCGAAGACATGGCAATTGCCCGTTTGTACGGGTTTTTAATCGCCTTGATGTTGGCACGCAAAATGTCAATCAGGCGATTGTCTTCGTCAGAGAAGTACAACCCCTGGAATTTGGTTTCGACAAAGTGATCTACTGGCTTTCTAGGCTCAAGCAGTGCCAATGCTTCATCCAGACCTAGCGTGATGTTGTTGTTTTCGATCATCGCCTTGGCGAAGGTAGACGACATGGCCATGTAGTCGTTGCTAATAACCGCCTTGCCATGCGACTTCAGCATGTACCCCACGATACCGGAACCGGAGAACAGGTCTACCGCTGTCTCGAACTCGAACTGAGACGCCACGGCCCAAATCTCTGACAATAACTTATTCTTCGAACCCATATAACGGGTTGGCGGGTATAGCAATGTTTGTTCAGACAGCGGTGCCGGAACCAGGCGAATATCAAAACGTGGCTTCGGCGGCACTGTCACGATGACATCTTCGCCGGTTCGCCCTTTGCCATTGCAGGAGATATAGCGCTTGGTCTGTATCACTTCGATGGAGAAAGCGCTGTATTGTTCATGCACCAAAGGGTGGTTCGAGTTTGTCAGGATGACATGGCAGCCCAACTCATGCAGACGCTTAACCTCGGCAGCGAGTTCTACATGATCTTCCTCGTAAAACTGCTCCTTGGTGTAGCGTTTGAAATCGGCGTACTCCGAAACGGGTAGGTAGGGAGGGTCGAGGAAAATGAAGTCGCCAGGTTGCGCCTGCTCCCGCAGCACGTCCTTGTAATCCCCGCAAATGATGGTCGTGTCCTGCAACAGGCGGGAGGCGGCTCTCAGTGCATCCTCATCAAGCACCTTCGGATTCTTGTACCGTCCGAACGGAACATTGAACTGCCCCTTCTTGTTGACCCGGTACAGCCCATTGAAGCAGGTGCGGTTCAGAAAAACGGTACGGGCAGCGGCCTCAACACTTGAGAGTTTCGTCCAGTCTTGGGCACGGACGGCATAAAACACCTCTTCGGTATTCTGATACTGGCGCAGCTGTGCCAACACGCCGTCAACGTCACTGGCCACGGATCGGTACAGATTGACCAATTCCGGGTTGCTGTCGGCGATCACTCCACCGGCTGGTCGCACGGCAAAGAACAGTGCGCCGCCACCAAAAAACGGTTCGATGTAGCGACCATACTTCTTGGGCATCTTTGGAATGATTTCCCCCAGAAGCTGGGTCTTGCCCCCGGCCCATTTCAGAAGGGGACGGCATTCCTGCAAGTCCCCCTGAACGAATAGTTCTTCTTGAGCTAACACGGCATTACTCCATCGGCAAATCTGTTTGCTTGCTGCCGCCAAATCGTCCTTTGGCTGCGCCTCCACGCGGCTTCTTCGGTTCAATCTCGATGCCATCGAGAATGGAACGGAAGTCCACCTTTTTATCCGCCATCGCGCCAAGCAATGCCGCAATCACCGCCAAATGTGACGGAACCTCGCCGAGCTTGGCGTAGTTGGTCACAGAGTTGCGGTGCATTTTTACCAGGTCGGCAAATTCACGGATGGTGAGTCCGGCCTTGCCGATCTGGCGTTGAAATTCATCGTAGGTCATGGCGCGAGAGGATACACGTTTTAATGAGTATAGCACACTTATTTATGCTAACAAGAAACAAATTAATGTTTTTTATTAATAAATTAATTTGCAAAGTCACTTGACGCGAGGGGTGATTTTTACCACAATAGACACATATATTTATGTGCAATAACGATCATGTCACAACACTTCCTGCTCTCCGCCCAAGCTCGCACCCTGTCGCTGCGCAAGATTTTTTCGCTCAGCGACGATCAGGCTTTCGAGATGTTCAAGCAGAGCCGTTCGGGCCATCACGACGCGATCTGCCCGTGCTGCGGCAGCATGGCCAAGCACTACTTCATCAAGACCCGCCGCCTAAAGACCGGAAGTATCCGTCGAGCGCCGCGCATTTTGCCGTGGGCATCGACAGCCCCGTTCCGCTTGCTGACGTAAGCCCGACCATGATTCTGGGCCATTTCGCGGTGTGTTTCACTGATGGCATGACCCGTTCAATGTGGCTTTTGGCCCATGAGGTTGCCGTGTTTCCGGTGCTTTCCCGTGATGAAGCATCCGCCGTTATGTTGGCAGAACACGTGGGCGTAGCAGCGCCGATTCAGGTTTCAAAGCTGCGTGAGCAATGCAGGAAGATCTAGGGCGTGTCCCTGCGCTTTGCTTCGGGCCGTGCTCTATTCCGTTTGACCTGGCCGCCGCTGCGCTCTGGCTAGGTCAAACTCCACCGAACCCCCTTCGGGGTTTCGGCCCATTCGGGTAACGATCACTCACGCCTCCGGGCCGCTATAGCGTCCCTGCGCGCCCCTATCGGGGCTTGCCGCCCCTTCGCACCCTGCCCCGGCTCATCATCCGCCCTTCGGCCGCTCACGCCCTTCAAGCTGCCCTACGGCTCGGCTTGTCCGGGCAAGGGTACGCTTCGCCGCCATCCTCACCCGTTCGGTGCTCGCCTTCGGCTGCGCTCCGCGTGCGGCTTCCGGTGGCGCCCTTGCCCGCGCCTCCCCTGCGGGCAGATCGGGCTTACCGCGACCGAACGACGAATGACGAGCAGACCCCGAGGCACCCGGTTTCATGCTCCGGGGCCATGAAGATGCGCCGCCTATCGGCGGCAGATCAAACCCATGAAGGGCGCTAAAGCGCCCTATTCGTCGGCCTTCGGCCGCCGCCCGCTTCCCTCGCTCGGAAATCAAAGCAGGCCCGGAAAAGCGCCGGAAAGCAAGGGTTAAGCAGTGAAAAAAGTATTGACACCTATTGACAACCGCCCTGTTTTGCATCATAATAGCATCATGGTTGCATCACTGGTGCAACGCAGGTGACCCGGAACAAAGCGGCGGCAACCGCTCCGGGTTTTGGAACTCTCGCAGGAGTCGAAACAATGAACGCAAAAACCAAGTTTGACCTTTACCAACACGTTACCGACCGCATCATTGCCAGCATTGAGGCAGGCACCCCGGCATGGCGCAAGCCGTGGACTGGTGAAGCCGCCACAATGCAAATGCCGCTGCGCTCCAATGGCGAAGCCTACCGGGGCATCAATGTTGTGATGCTTTGGCTTACCGCCGCCGAAAAAGGCTACCGCAGCGCCTATTGGTTCACCTATCGCCAAGCTAAAGAACTTGGGGGGCAGGTACGCAAAGGCGAGAAAGGCTCAACCGTTGTTAAATTCGGCACCATCGAGCGCGAGGACGAGCAAACCGGCGAAGAAAAGAAAATTCCCTATTTGAAGGGTTACACCGTTTTCAACGCCGACCAGATCGACGGCTTGCCCGAGCAGTACCACGCCGCACCGGCAGAAGCCGCCCGCGATCTTGGCATCGCCGCCGATCCCGAGCTTGACGCCTTTTTTGCCGCGACCGGCGCAGACATTCGCACCAGCAGCGAACCCCGCGCCTACTACAACCCGACCGGCGACTATATCCACATGCCGCCGATTGCGACCTTTCACAGCGCCGCAGGCTATTACGCCACGCTGGCCCATGAGGCGACCCACTGGACAGGCCACAAATCGCGCCTTGATCGTTTTAGCCGATTCAGCGACCGCAAGAGCTACGCTTTCGAGGAACTAATTGCAGAAATCGGAAATTGCATGCTTTGCGCAAGCCTTGGCTTGATACCCGATTTTGACCAATCCGCCGCATATGTTCAAAGCTGGCTGCGCGCTTTGAAGGACGACAAGCGGCTGATTTTCAAAGCCGCCACCGAGGCACAGAAAGCCGCCGACCTCCTGCAAGAGAACGCGGCCAACTTCCAAAGGAAAGAAGCCGCATAACCTGCCCTCCCCCGCTCCGGCGGGGGATTTTTTTTGTGCCATCAGTTACAAAATAAAGTGTTGACAGCTATTGACAAAACCCCGGTTTTGCATCATAATTGCATCATGGTTGCATCATTAAACGACGGAGGAAATATGCAAGTCCGAGTCATCGTAGGCGCACAGGCAGCCTATGCCTGCATCAGCCACGAAAGCGGCACGCTTGATGTTCGGCTCAATCCGGGCCGTTCGGCCCGCAAGAGCATGAAGGAAAGCGCCGCCGAGCTGCGCGAGAAGGCCGCAGAACTGACCCGCCGCGCCGCCCTCATCGAGAATGCGGCCGAGCTGGTCGATTAGTCACCCACCCCGGCCCGGATACAGCGGCGGCAACCGCTCCGGGCCACCACCACCAACGCAGGAGCAAGAGCAATGCAGCTACCCAAAACGATCATTTGGAAAGGCAACGAGTACGAAGTGCCCGACATGGCCGAAATTGAGAACTTTGTTTTTGACAGCGTTTGCGAAACGCCAGACGGCGAAACCGTCGAGCCAGATCACCCCGATTCCTGGCTTTCGCTTATTGGCCTGATCTAACCAACCAAGGCCCGGAACCGGCGGCAACCGCTCCGGGCCATTCCAGACAACAGCAGGAGTCGAAATCGTGAACAGCTACGAACAGAAGCAACAAGCCCGCCGCGCCCGTTACGAGGCCCGCGCCGACCAAGCCAGCCAAGAGGCCGACGCGACCTATAGCAAGGCTCGCACAATGGCCGAGGCTATCCCCTTCGGCCAGCCCATCCTAATCGGCCATCACTCGGAAGGCCGCGACCGGCGCTATCGCGCCCGGATTCATGACACCTTCGGCAAATCCTTTGCCCTGCAAGACAAGGCCAAGCACTACGCGGCCAAGGCCGCCGCAGTGGGAACCGGCGGCATATCGAGCGACGACCCCGACGCAATCGAGAAGCTACGCGCCGAGCTGGCGAGCGTGCGCGAAGCGCAAGACCGGATGAAAGCCGCAAATCGTCTCATTCGCAAGAATGACCGCCCCGGTTTGGCTGAACTTGGATTTACCCCCGACGAGATCGAGGCGCTTTTTACCCCCGATTTTTGCGGCCGCGTCGGCTTTCCGGCTTACGCCTTGAGCAACAACAACGCGAACGCCCGCCGCATCGAGAAGCGCATTAAAGAGCTGGAAGCCATGCGCGAACGCCCGGACGTAGAGCACGAAGGCAACGGCTACACCTACCGCGAGGACACGACAGAAAACCGCGTCATGTTCATTTTCACCGGCAAGCCCGATGCGGAGACGCGGCAGCTTTTGAAACGTCACGCCTTCAAATGGTCGCCCTCGCGTAATGCTTGGGTGCGTCAGCTCACCAACGCCGGAATTTTTGCGGCGAAACAGGTTCGCGCCACACTGGACGCCACCGCGTAAAAAACGCGGCGATGCGGGCAGCAGAGGCCGCCCGCATCGCTTGCCCACAGGATGCGCGCAAATAAAATAAGTATTGACACCTATTGACAAACCGCCCGCATTCCCTGATAATTTTTTCGTGGGTCGCCCGACCCATACCGGCTAGGCGGCGGCAACCGCCATGCCGGTTCCACTTACCGACAATGCAGGAGTCATATCATGAGCAATCGTTTTGAAGCCGAAGGCAACCTGGGCAACGTATCCGAGCTGCGCACCGTGAACGTGGGCGGCAAAGAACGCGAGGTGTTGGATTTTTCCATTTACATCGAACGGCGCGTGCCAGACGGAAGCGGCGGCTTTACCGATAAAGGCGGTTTTTGGCTAAATGGTTCGCTTTGGGGCGGCCGTGCGCGTGTTACCCATGAACACTTGAAAAAGGGTATGCGTGTGCGCACCGCTGGCGAGCTGCGCATGGAAACATGGGAGCAAGACGGCGAGCAGCGTTCCGGGCTGAAACTGGACGCCGAATATGTCGTCATCGACCCCATCACTTACGCCAGACGCGACCGCTAATCACAGAATCCGGGCGGGCTGGCCACCCGCCCTTTTTTAAGGGTGCAACCGATGGACGAAAACAAAATGACGGCCGCCGCGTTTGATGATCTAAGGCCGCGACTTGGCCGATTGACCGAGGAAACAATCGACATTGCCCGTGAGGTTCTAGTCGAGGGCAAGAGTCAAAGCGATGTTGCGCGTGAACGCGGCTTGTCGCGGCAGCGTGTCAGTTCGATGGTGAAAAGCGTAGTCTCGGCTGCGAACGAGATTCCGCGCGAATGGCAACGGGTCGAGGTTTGGTTGCCGCCAAACTTGGCCGAAAAGGTGCGGCAGATGGAAGCCGACGCCAAGGCAGATGTTGCCCGCAAGAACCAATCGACCGACGCGGCATAATCCACATCAAGCACCCAAGGCCGGAGCTAGGCATAGGGCGTGTCCCTGCGCTTTGCTTCGGGCCGTGCTCTATTCCGTTTGACCTGGCCGCCGCTGCGCTCTGGCTAGGTCAAACTCCACCGAACCCCCTTCGGGGTTTCGGCCCATTCGGGTAACGATCACTCACGCCTCCGGGCCGCTGTAGCGTCCCTGCGCGCCCCTATCGGGGCTTGCCATCCCTTCGCACCCTGCCCCGGCTCATCATCCCTATTCGGCCGCTCACGCCCTTCAAGCTGCCCTACGGCTCGGCTTGTCCGGGCAAGGGTACGCTTCGCCGCCATCCTCACCCGTTCGGTGCTCGCCTTTGGCTGCGCTCCGCGTGCGGCTTCCGGTGGCGCCCTTGCCCGCGCCTCCCCTGCGGGCAGATCGGGCTTACCGCGACCGAACGACGAATGACGAGC
>NZ_MOYL01000008.1:0-79327 GCF_001939785.1 Pseudochrobactrum sp. B5 | reverse complement strand
GTCGGCTTTGCCTCCTTGCGGGCCCCTGATTAGGCTTAAAATCTACGACCCGTTACCAAAAAAAATCCCGCTCAAAGAGCGGGCTGTTTGTTTGGTTGCGGGGGCTGGATCAAATCTTCACTTGCTGCCCGAGCAAGTAAAGATGGTTGCGGGGACCGGCATCGATCACAACTTGCAATCGACGCCGGTAAAGATGGTTGCGGGAGGCTGCAACCACCAATACTTGCGACCTGCTAACAGCCATTTTCCTATCAACGCCAAATCCAACGCGGGGAGAATGGTTGCTAAAAATAGCAGCTTTCATTCCGTCCTATTCCGAACAGCAGCGTGAGTATCGGTTACACTACAATTCAACCGCCACGTTTTCCCGGCGAAAAATCCGGCACTGCGCGCCGAACGCGGTCAGCGCAGGTTCGTTTGTCATCTATCACCTCTGACCGACCTGAAACGGGACGCAGGACATCGCCATGCAACTGTGCCCTCAGTTCCAGCCAACGCGCCTTGAGAACCTGCCAGTTGTGATCGTCGTATGTGCCACTGACGACAACAGGGTGAACCCGAATGCGGGGCGGGAGACCATCGCCATGATCCCTCCATTTCCGCCATTCGCGAAGCCAAAGACTGTTCTTGCGATCCACACGCCCAATCTGCTGCTCGACAATGCCGGGATTCCACTCCGCGTGCAGTAAAATCACTGTGCGACAGGCCTCATGCAGATTCAGGCCCTCACGCCCGACGCGGGATTGCGCGAGGAGCACCATCGGCCAACTGGACGACCGGTTGAATGCAGATTGCAGCATACGCCGCGTTTGCGGTGCGGTTGCGCCTGACATCATCCTGGCGAAGTTGCCCTCGCGCCCGGAATAATCGTTCAGCCAGGCATCCAGCCGGGCTTTCTGCGTATCGTTGTTCTCTGCTTCATCATCCCCGGCAAGCTCCAGGAGCAGTTTTTCGAACAGCCCGAGCATTTCCCGCCCCGTCCAGGAAGCGCCCGCAACTTCCCGCCTGCCACCAAGTGCCTCGAGCAAAGCCCCGAATTGAAGGTCTTGTTTGCCGTCCTCATGGTGCAGAATCTCTGACAGAAATGCAGCAGCTCCTCCCTCCAGCGCAAGGTCTTCCAACTCCCGATGAAGCCGTGCGAGTTCAGCCCGGCGCTCGCTCGCCCACTCCTGATAGCGGGTTTTCAACATCACATCGATTTCGTCGACCCCACCCGCCACCGCAAGATCAGGATCCCTCATCGACGCAATGACGGCTGCTATATTGCTTTCCCCGATCCCACTGGCAGGCCAGTGCTGTCCGTCTCGCAAACGACGCAGCATCTCACGCGCGTCCAGCAGTCTGGTCAGCACATTCATCGGCGTCAGGAACCTGCCGAAGACGAGCACTTTCTCGCCGGCCCGTGTATAGGCCTCGATTTGTCTCACAGCCGCCAGGATCGCAGGGTGGCTATAGATGTCGTTGCTCTCAGCGGTGAAAGCTTCCGTCCAAAACCCCGCCGGACCAACGAGGTTTGCATCTGTCATGCCAGATGGGCTGTCTTCCTCATCCTCTCCAAAGCCGAACCCATACCCCTGGGCAACGGCGAGCCTGACCCGTTTCACACGCGGATCATCCTGAGGGAGTAACGACAGCGCCTCAGCCGCACAAAAGCGGCGCAACCAGTCACGGGTAAAACCCTCTGCCTCCGGTGAAACCGGGATATCGGTGACCTCACGATAATCACCATGACTGTCTTTGAAGACGCAGAATTCGGGGTCACTGCGTTTGTCCCGGCGCAGGACGTATGGTCGCAATGCTGCGCAGAACTGCCGGGCGGAGGTCTCGAATTCCCCGGTCAGCGTCTCGTCCAGTTCTTCGGTTTGAATCCGACGAACAACATCCACATAGCCGGTGATCCATTCCGTCAGCGCTGCGAGCGCAGTAATATCCTGATCGTCATCGCGACCATTGAGCCGCTCCAGCGTGTCGATCCACTGGCTGGAGTCCAGCTCGACCGGGGTTGCGGTCATGCCCAGACGAAAAGGATCATCCGCTTCCCAGCTTACCGGGCCGAGAATGCGCGAAAGGCTTGAATCTGCGCCGCGCGCCTTGTGGGCTTCGTCAACGACTATGAGATCAAACTGACCCAGGCCATAGCCGATCAGCGGCAGGATCCTGTTCTTGTAATCGTCCGCCGAAAGCCATTTCTGATCGCCGTTAATGGCATCGCGCGGCAGTTCGTGGTCCAGAATCGTTTGGGCAATGTGCCGCGCCGCACGGCGACTGGCATATACATAGCCCACCTCACCCGAATTGAAATTTTCGCGCATGAAGTTGCGCCGTCGGCCGTCAATCAGGCGGGCGACGTTGGGTAAGAGTTCCCGGCGCCAGCCTCCAGCGGGGCCTTCTCCACGATTGGGAAACTGCATGTTCGCGAAGGAATGAGAGATCATTATGATCTCTTCGGCGGCCCAGCCGTTCTCCGGCAACTCACGCTGCTTGCGGCGATCCGAAAGCCACTCCTTATGGCTGTGTAACCGTCTTGCGCTCCCCTCCGCATCGGTATCGTGCAAGAAACCGGAGATGAAACCATCATAGCTGCGCAGCGGCAGCAATGTCTTGTCATCGGCGTTGAACCGTTTCAGTTCCTGTTGCCATTGTGCCCCAAGGCCCGCGGGCAGAACAATGGCGCTGCGCCCGCCCGCCTCCCGCACCGCTGCGATCAGCGCCGCCGCAATGCGGGTCTTGCCCATACCCACCTCATCAGCCAGCAGGGCCGAGCGTTGGCCCGCCCGGATACGGCACGCTAGTTCTGTGACACTCGCCTTCTGGCCATGATCTAGCAGAGTATCATCAGACGTCCCTGCGATACGATCCAGAATGCTCGCGACCTCGTTCCAGTCCACCATCACGCGGCCTCCCGTTCCCAGAGCGATGGGTAAGCGCTGAGCTCCCACGCGACGGACACTGCCAAAAGCGCATCTCTCAATAGGTCTGGCGAAACCCCTTCCGGGCGCATACGCGGATCTGCCAGAGCAGGCAGAGGATTTGCCCTGGCGTTCCGGAAGAACTCGAGCATCGTTTTTTCGCGAGACGCGATAGCGCAAAGATTCTGTTGCAACTCCCGACACCACCTTTGCCAGTCCCGCGGGTCCAACCTTGCCTGTGTCTCACAAAGACACACCAGAAGTTCCATCATCCTGCGAATGGGATAGGCAGCTGGCGGAGCTTCGGTGGTATCTGAGGCGTCGGTGAGCGGCTCTTCGCCTTCCTCACCCTCATCTTCGCTGTCAGCATCACCTGGCTCGGGAAATGAGCCAAGGCTGGCAAGGATATCTTCGACCGACATATCGGAGGGGCGAGCGACAACAAGTGCTTCGGAAGAAATGACAGGCAGCCGCCAGCCGCCCTCCGCGAGTGTCACAATCGCTGGAGCCGGTGCAGGCCATGGACAAGGTGTCTGGGCCTGAGCCGCATCGACACCAATCACCATCACCGATTTGTCTTCGGGGGCCGAGAGCACCCCGTCTTGCCATATAAGCCACGCAACTGGCGGCTGGGTTTCTGGCTCATCGGGGCGCACAAAGCCTTCCCCTTGCTGCAGGGCTTCGGGCGTCACCACATCAGTGAACTGGATCGGCAAAACAGCGGCGATACCGTTCCGCGTGTCTCTGCGTCGCGGCCATTTCAGTCCTCCCGGCAGATCGACGATCACACCTGCCTCAAGGTTTCCCCCGGCGCTTGCGGCACGCTCAAACCCGTTCATGCTCAGATTGCCGGATCCAAGATAAGCCCGTCCCGAGGCCTCGGTCTCGCCTGACGCCAGCACCACAAATTTTGCATGCAGGCACCCATCAGTTCCATGCAAGACAGAGCGCGGAGGGCGCAAGTTCCAGCCTGCGTCAATCAAAGCACCGGCCCGGGCAGCAAGCCCCTGACAGGAGGACGGGTTGAGAAACAGGTCGAGAGCCGCTGTTTTCGTCAGGGATTTCTCCTGCACGAATGCGCGGCGCAGTCGCTCTGGCAGGCCAGCAGCACCATCGCCGTCGCTCTCGAAATAGCCAGACCCGAGGATGAGACGGTCGGCCTTCTTCTTGGTACCGACGCGCTCGACCACCTGAGGAAACAGCGCCTGATTGCGGCTGTCGATGAAGCGGGGACGCGCGGATGACGTGGGCAAGGCTGTGATCGCGGCCTCCAGCAAGGCGTCTGGCCGGTGCCCGTCAAAACTGCGTTCGATCAGGGCGCAATCTGCCCGCTCGCGCAGCCAGCCAAACATCTCATGCGCGGCGCGGATATCGGCAATGTCCTGTGCGTCAGGCACAGCAGAGTCCAGATCGATCGACCAGAACAGGTCGATGCTGCGAGTAAGCGGATCCTGTGTCCAGTTCCCCGTGCTGACAGCGAGGCGAATGACATAGCCATCTCCGCCGCGCTTCCGAAAACCCAGAAGCGCCACCTTGGCATGGAGAAGGTTGTAGCCGCGTCCCTCGAGGCGCATCCACATCCAGGCAAGTCCCGGAACGTCCGAGATCGCATTCACGGTTGGATGGATGAAGGCGGCCAGCACCGGGCGCGCCATCTCGCCTGTGAATGTTCGGCGGATCTGCCCCAGGACCTGCCGCGTCGCGGTGAAGCCGCACATAAGGCCAAAGTCGCCATAACAATCTTCGGGCGGCATGAAGAGGGAGTAGAGCGTCGTGTTCTGCATCAGACGGCCTCCTATCCCGCGTCACGGCTGCCCGGGTTCACCTTTCCGGACAGCTCCGTCACCAGACAATGAAGATTGTGCAGCCGGAAAAGCTGCGGCGCGAAGGCCTCGTCCTGAGGGGGCCGATTCTCGTCCTGGGTCTCCGAGCTGCCCCGCAACTCGCCCGCAGCCGGCCCGAGAACAATGTGGCCTTCGCACTGAAAAATTACGGTAGAATCGCGCTCGGCCAGCCTCTGGATCAGCTGCTGATCGGACAGATTTCGGATTTCCGCGATAAATCTGCGGCTAGTCTCCTCATTGCCCTGATCGACAAGCGCGCCTTTTGCCGAGGCCAGATCGCGCAATTGTTTCAGCGGCTCGGCGGCTACTTCGGCTGCCTCCGCTTCTGACAGGCGCACAGGCTGATTATCGTCGCGAAGCTTCAGCAAGTGCTGTTCCAACTGGTCCAACACCGACAACGCAGCATCGCGCAGATCCATAAAAGCCGCTCCTGCGCGCAGATCCGACCAATGATCCGGCGCCAGCCCCGCCAATGCGGTTTCCTGGTCCAAATGCGTGGAACTGGGGCCAGTGCCGAGGCGCGCCAGGTCCCGGCGCCGAGTCGAGCCGGGATCATTTCCGTCGAGCAATCGGGCAAGGATCAGTTTACGCACCGCTTCCGGGACAGCCCCAACCGGGGAAAGCACTGCCAGGGCCTCCTTCAGGCCATGTGGCTGTCTGCCGTGCGCCCAGGCACCAAGCAAACGGCGCGGTTCTTTCATCGCATTCAGCTCCAACAGCTCTCTGCCAGCGCTATGTATGCGGAACGCGCCGTAGCGGCTGCCCTGCACGAACCCGAGTGCGACCAGAGGCTGCACCATCGCCATGCGGATCGGCTGAACCACATAAGTTCCGCGACGCCTGAGATTGTGAAAACTGCTATCCTTCAAGCCCTGCATCTTCCTCGCCCCTCGCACGCGGCGATCCTGCGGGCCCGCGATGACTTCAAGCATGACGCGCGCTTCGACCGCGTTGCCGACAGGCAGTGCCGGCACACCAAGTTCCTCGGCGATAGAGATCGCCAGAACCGACCAAAGGATGGGCATGGGAAACCACATGCCGCCGATTCCGGGGACCGCCCGATCATTGAAATGACGAACCGCCGCCGCAAGCCCGAGGTTCTGCTGGCGCCGTTGCGAAACCACGGTATCGGGCGCAAGTATTCCCCAAGGCATCAGTTAACTTTGGCCTGTGCGAAAGCTCCCGCTGACGCGCCCTTATCTGCCAGTTCCAGCCATCCGTGATCGACCCAGAACACCGCCACGCCCTGCAGCGGATGCTGCGGGTATAGTCCGGCCAACAGTCCGGCATAGCTGGAAAGCTGTGGCCAATAGGGGCCAAACCCGTCACCACCGCCGCCGGATTTATGGTCGATCAGCATCGCGCCTGCCGGGCCGATAGCGAGAAGGTCGAGGGTGCCGGGGATCTCTGCACCCTCGGGCGTGTGGCCAAGCACCGGAATCTCGGCGCGCAGATCCGTATAGCCCTGATCGACAAGCCAGGCTTTCAGCGCCGTGGCGCGCTCGGCCACCAGCGCAAGAGTGGCGTCGTCAAGCCCGGTCGCGAGAGCCAAAGCCGGGGCCAGATCGGGCCGGGTCAGGTATGTGCGCAGCGCCAGATGCAGTGCTGTGCCGCGGTAGGCATCGTTCAGTGCCTTTGGCCAGGGTGCTCCGATGTTGATACGGCGGGACACGGGCGGCACCCCCGCGCTGCGGGTTTGCGAGGGCTGCAGCCGCCAGGGCGTCAGCGGTGTCACGGGCAACGGCGCAGCGGCACCGAAGCGCAGCGCTGAGGCTACCGCACCGCCTGCGTATTCGGTAAATCCCGCCTCTTCAGGCAGTTGCGTGATCAGCGCCGGGCAATCCAGGCCATTGATGCGCAGGCTGCCCGCCCCGATTTGCGGCGCGCAAGTATCGGACAGGATATGAAACAGGTTCGTAGCCTCGGGCGCGTCTTCTTCGCGGTCCTTCAGAAAACCCGGCCATTCCAGCACCAGCCGGTCACGGGCACGGGTCAGGGCGACATAGAGAAGATTTTTCGCATTGGCTTCAAAATCGGCGCGGCGGTCTTCGATGAAACGGCGGGTCGCCTCGGGCGCGGCAAAGCCGGGCGTGTGGATCAGGCTCGCGGACCCCAGCACCACCGCCATATCATCGATGCGATCCAGGGCATCGAAACGGGTCGCAGTGGACCCCACACGTTCCTCGATGCCATAGTCGAACTCGGCGACGACAGTGATCGGCCATTCGCGCCCTTTGGAGGCGTGCCAGGTGACGATCTCCACCGCCTCGGCGCTGTTGGCGGAAGGATCGGGATGACGGTCGAAATCGCGCTCGCCCCCACGGGCGTCGAGCCAGCCGAGAAAGACCTTGGCAGTCTCGCCGTGGAACCCCGAGGCGGATTTGAGATCGCGATGCGCGGCTTCGAACTCACCCGCCTCAGCCTCTAGCCGCAGAAGATCGGCGCGGGACTGGGCGGCATCGGGCTGACGTTCGGCCCAGAGACGCAGGTCGGCGGCATCCAGCACCAGATCAAGCCCCGCCCCCACTGGCAAGCGGGCCAGAATGTCCGAGAGCGCGGCCAGCCGCATCAGCACAGGGTCATCGACCAGCCGGCCGTCAATCTGGGCGGATAGTGCGTCCTGCAAGGGCAACGGATCCGGTCCAAGCGTGCGCAAGAGCAGTCCCGCATGGATATCCGCCGGGTTGGCCGCAAAGGCGAGTGCCGCGCGAGCGGCAACGATCACCGCACTTTGTGCCCAACCATCCTCGGCGATCCGCACGGGAACGCCGCGGGCGCGCAGTTCCTCGGCATAGCGGGCGGCGGTGGTGTGGCGACAGACCAAGAGCGCGATATCCGAAGGCCGCGCCGGGCGGGCGGCCTTGCTGTGGCGATCGGTGATCGTATCTCCATCCGTCAGAGTCCGGGCGATACGCTCGGCGATATGCTCCTGCGGCTTTGACGCTGTGCGCACGCCGCGCGACTTGACTGCGTTCAGCACTTCAATCGCTGGGCCAGCAACCGCATCGCGGGTCGGCGCCAGCGGGTTATAGCCATCGCCGAACAGCCCCGCGCCCATCGCATTGACGAAATGCATCACTGCGGGCGTCGATCGCCAGTTGCGGTCCAGAGGCTGGGTGGCATCCAAGTTTGCCGCCGCCAGCGCAGTCGACAGGCGCGGATCGGCACCCTGAAACCCCATGATCGACTGTTTGACATCGCCCACCAGCAGTGTGCGCGGCGCGTGCAGGCCCAACTGCCACAAAAGCGCGAATTGCACGGGGTTGGTGTCCTGGAATTCGTCGATGATGACGCAGTCGATCTCGTCCAGAACCGCTTGCCGCACGGCGAGGTCGGTGCGGAGCAGGTGCTCAGCCCCGGTGATCATATCAGCAAAGTCGATCAGGCCGAGCGCCTTCTTGCGGGTCTCATAGGCCGCCATCACCTCTTGCGCGCAGGCGATCAGGCAGGACAGGTGCAGCTTAGCATCGGCCAGCGGGCCGGGATGGCAGGGTAGCACATCCGCCGCCGCCATGATCGCCGTGGCAAGGTCGTCATATCCCGCAGGCGTCTTGCTGGAGCGGTTAGAGATGAACAGGCTGCGCAGATCGTTCCAGACCTGCCAATCCCGATCCAGAAGATCGGGCGCGCGATCAACACGCTTGAAAAGTGCGAGGTTTTTCTCCAGCTTCTCGACATTGGTTTTGGCGGTGATCCCGGCCATGCCGCCTTCGGGAAAGGCTGCGATCATGACCTGCACGGCCGTCTGCAACGCGGTGGTCGCGGCGATAGGGTCATCCAGAACCGGCCCGTAAACCGCATCCAACCGCGCCAGTGCCGGAGCAATCAGGCCAGCGTCACGCCCCTTGTCCCCAAGGCCGCGCAAGAGGTCGATCATCGATAGCACCCGGGCGCGCAAACTGTCTTCGACCGTCTCGCCCTTCACGAAGTTCGGGACGTAACCGAACCGCTCGGGCGCGGCCTTGATCGGGTCCAGCGCCTTGGCATGTGCCAGTGCCTGACGGATCAGCAGATCCCGCTCGGCATCGCCCAGATGGCGCGGCTGCGGCGAGGCGCCAGCCGCCAGAGCATGTTCGGTCAAAAGCCGCAGGCCCAGTCCATGTATGGTCGAGACATAGGCGCGCTCGACCGCCATCGCCTCGGCGACTAGTCCATCGGCCAGAAGGCCGGCACGGATCCTTTCGCGCAACTCGCCCGCCGCGGCCTCGGTAAAGGTCACGGCAAGGATACGTTCGGGCCGGACAATGCCGCGTTTTACCCAATCGGACAGCTGGGTCTTGATGCGGTGGGTCTTGCCCGCGCCGGCACCCGCGGGAACGATGACCAGACCTTGATCTGCATTGACGGGGGCCATGGTCATTCCTCCTCGAGCGTGCGGATGAAGGCGGTGACCAAGGCCGAGCCATCGGTCAGCGCATAGGGGGTGAAGCCGGCTTCTTTCTTGAAGAAGGCCGCATCCTCAGAGGTGTTCAGCACGACCCGGCCTGCACCAAGTTCGGCCAAGCGTTCCGCCAGCTTGGCTACCGCCCCGGCATTCACCGCATCGCCCATGTCGCGGGCGGGCGAGCCCTCGGGCAAGGCCAGACCCGAAGTCAACAGCCCGCCATCGTTCATCAGGTGATAGGCCACCGCCACCTTGCGGCCGATCAGCGGGTCCATGCCGTCACCCTCGCGCCGCATGGGCCGCGCTATCATATCGGCGTAAAGCCCGGCCTGCAGATCCCAGCCCGCCTCCATCCGCTGCCGTCGGCCCTTGGTGCCGCTTTTCTTGTGATCGATGATCAAGAGCGCACCATCGGGCAGTTCAAGGATCGCATCGGCCTTGCCATGCAGATTGATGCCATGCGCCTCACCGGCCAGCCAGATTTCATTGCCGATAATCTTGGCACTAAGCGCCAGCAAGTGGTCGCGCCAGCGCAGGGCCGCCGCCATGATCTCACGCTCCAAACCGCGGCGCTCCATCTCCCATGACGGGCTGCGCAGATAGCCCGCGTGACGGGTGAGCGCGCGGTCATAGGCCTCGGGGATCAGTTCTGCCAGCGCCTCGGTTTCCGGGAACGGCTGATCCTTCAGGAAGACATGCTCAAAGACATCATGGGCGATATTGCCCCTTGTCATCACGTCGAGTTCTTCGCTCGACCAAGACATATCCTCGGCCCCAACCTCGGCCAGAAGCCAGGCGAGCGGGCTGACAAGCAGCGTCTCGAGCCTCGAGGGCGATTGCGGTTTGGCGGTGCCGTCATCGCGCCGACGAAGGGACAGAAGGTCATGCCCCGGGAAAGCAAGCTCCTCAGGCAATTCCGCGGGTTCCGGCACCGGCATCAGATGGTGATACGCAATCGGCCATTCCGCGGGGCTCTGACGCGACAGATCGGCGATCAGATCGCTGGCATCCTCAACGCCCGCCACCGCCCGCGCCACCAGCGACAACCCGGCCGAAGGTTGCAAGCGCCCGCCCGCCAGATCGCGCCTTGGGATGAGGAAGGTGACGCTGCCGGAAACCGCCTGAAGCTGTTGATCAAGTAACGCGAGGCTTTGCGCCAGCCCCTCGGCCCGACCGCGAAGGTGAACGCCGGTTCCCGCGCGTATCGCAGCGATCTCGCTGTCAAGGAACAGCGGATTGGCACGCGGGCGGGTCGGGTAAAGCCCGTCGGTAAAATCGCTGACGATCAGATGGCGGCATGGGCGCCACGGGCTTTCATGCGCGGACCAAAGGCTGACGCCTTCAAGATTGCGGTCGGGGTCCGCAACCATAGGCGGCGCGATCTGAATGCCACGCAGGATTATCTCCCAATCCGGCGTGCCTTCGCCGGGGGGGACAGTCAGCCGCGCGCGGACCTGATCGCCTTTTCCGATTCGCTGGCAGATCCGGTCCAGCAGGAATCGCAGCTGCGGCAAGCTGCCGGCCGAGGCGCGGATATCGTCCCACAGTTCCTTATGTGCGGACGTGCCCGTGAGGATGTCGCCTCGGAAATCGCCACCCATGAGGCTTTCGGCAAGATCGCGCCCGGTCTGTGCCGCCCAGGGCATCAAGGGAGAAAGCGCGAGGCTCGCCAAGACCATAGCCGGAGTCGGCGGTCGCTTGGCCAGCGCCAGGTGTAGCGCGGTCTCGCCAATGACATCTCGCTCGGGTAATTGACCCGACAGGCCCGAGAGCGGCACGCCCTGGGCTGAGAAAGCGCGCGCGATCTGGCGCAGATCATCGCCCGACAGCACGGCGATTTCACGGGCCGAAACACCGGCCTCAATCAGCGCCCGGGCTTGGGCGGCGGCGAAATCGGCGCAGGCAGCGGGATCGCGCAGACCATAGAACGCGAGGCTGTCATCCAGAACCCCGACCTCGATATCCTGCGCTGAAACACCGCCCTGCAGCGCGTGCAGGCGGCTGCCGATTGCGGCCCGGGGCGTATAGGCGCTTGCGGGAACAGTGCCGAACTCGTCCCGCAACCGGGCAAAAAGCGTCTGCAGCGCCGCAGGAGCCAGAGGATCCAGCGAACCTTCAACCACCGGCAACGAGCCCAGGAACGACCCATGCGGCAGGGCCAGCACATGGGGGATCGGTGCCAGCCCCTCTGGCAGCGCATCCCCCAATCTTTGCCACAACGCGACCAGCGCCAGGAGATGCCGCTTGGCGCGGCTGTCTGGCAGGTGATCGACGTTCGGCACCTTCAGATCCGGCGTGGCCAGCACAAGATCCGTCAGCGCGGCGGTCACCGCCGAGATCGTCTCGACAGGCGCATTGGCAAGACTTTCGGCCCAGACCGGGTCAGGCGCCTCGGCAATGGCACGCCCCGGCGCCCATTCGGCAGAAATGGGGGCAAGGGACAATTCGGCAAGACCGGTATCGGTTAGGCGGTATTGCAGGCCGGAGCGCGGATCAATGACGAGGAAGGGGTAGTGCATGAATGACCTGCAATCTACTGATCAGGAAAACTGTAACGAGGATGAGGGCTTGGGCATCGAGGTCGACTTCTCGCTTCGCGCCGAGCGCGTAGCCGGACCTGCACCGCCAACACGGTCGACGAAGCTAAAGGTTCTCGACATAAGTCACATAGAAACCACGGACCATCCGGTGCTCCTGCATCCGTTCTCCGAGCGAGAAACCGTTCATCTTGCGAGGCGTTGGCTGGAAAATATCCAATCCGCGATCCAGAACCATCTTCCAGCCGGTATCCGTCGTGATGTCCCGTGCATGGAGAGTGCCGCTCCCATCAAAGGCCCATGTGAAATCGACGCCCGTGCCTGTGCAGGCTTCAGCAATCCCGTCCAGGCACTCTCGCTGCTCCTGGATGTTCCCATCGTCCGGAGCCGTGACAAGATGCACAGCGATCTGATCTTCAGGCTGTTTGCGCCTGATCAGCATCTCGATCAGTTCCATCAGGTTGCGCGCCTGATGGAACTTTCGGATATAGGGATCTGTGATGATGATCCGCGTCGCGCCATCCGTCCAAGGACCAAAGATCTTGTCGAAACTGATGCCCTTGCGGTTTTCTGTGAAAACGACATGTCCGGGAGTTGGGGCTGAGTGCGGGGCAGCGGTAACGGTAAGCGCTGCGGGAGCGGCCACCGTTGAGACCGGCTCTGCCGGTACCGACCCAATCTCTTGTTGATTCACACCGTCACTTCCATCGTCGGTTGATCGACGGTGGTAGAACTGGGGGAACTCCTCTTCCTCCAGCGTGGTGACGGCGCGCTTTGCTCCATCCGAGGCGATGTAGTGGAAATCTGCTGCCTCAAAGGTGCTGTCGATCCGCAGGAGCTGGTCCTTCACCCGCTTGCGGCATTCAATCGCAAACCGCAGCAGTTCTTCAACTTCGGCTTCTGTCTCGCCTCCATTCGGGAAGATCAGCTTCAACAGGCCTGACATGGTTTTGTTGATGGCCGCGCGGTCCCGGATATGGGTCTGAACCGGAATGGTGAAATAGCGATCTGGCCGGTGCGAGAAGTCCTCCGCACGCAGATGGCGCAGGATTTCGGCGAGATAGTCAACAATGAACCCATAGCCAGATGTGAACATCTCACCCCGGATGATGTCGACCTCCCACCCGGGCAGATAGGCATGCAATCGATCAATAAAGGCGCTGTCGTGGAACTGCGGCGGCAGAGCTTCGAACAGGTCCGTATTTTTCAGCATCCAAGGCACGTTATGGTCCGTGTTGCCGACGAAGGCGAAGCTGGCCTCGGCGCCCATCGGATTTACACCACGAGAGAACTGCTTGTTTGCCATGTAGTTCTTCATGATATCGACAAGCGCCTTGTTGGCCGTCTTCTCGCGGCCGGCAAATTCGTCAAAGGCCACGACATCCCAAAAGCCGACCAATCCGATCCGGCCATTGGAATTGTTCACGAAAAGCTTTGGTACCGTGATTTCACCGCCAGATATCAACTGACCATGGGGCGAAAACTCGGAATAGATATGCGATTTACCCGTGCCCTTGGGGCCAAGCTCGATGAGGTTGTAGTTCCGCTCTACGAAGGGGATCAGGCGCAACAACTGCAAAAGTTTCGACCTGCGCCCGAACAATGACGGATCGAAGCCGATGCTCTGCATCAGCAGATCGATCCATTCCTCGGTGGTGAACTTGTCCCGCGTCTCGCGATAGCCGTCATAGTCCACGCGGGCGATCTGGATCGGTTTCAGCGTGTCGATGATCCAGGGAGAGATCCTGCTGTCTTCCGAGAATTCGTACTGCACATCGGCGATGCACCAAATACCCGTAACCAGCAGTTTCGGGTGTGCCTTGACCGTGGCGCTGTCGATGGCAACCCGCTTGATTCCGAGGTTTTCGAAGACCGCCTCATAGGCATCGGTCTTTTCATTCAGCGCCACGCTGACCTGGTCGATGACCTTGTAGCGGCCTCGCTCCTTGATCGTCGACTGGACTAGCCCCGCTTCGGAACGATGGACGTAGTGCTTGCGCAGGATGTCCTTGACCGTTTCGATACCTGTCGCAATCGAGGCTTCGTCATCGGTCGCGCAATATTGGCCGAGAAGGTATTCGAGCACATAAGTGGGGACAATGGCGTTCCCCTTCACGGCCTTCACCAAGTCCTTACGGACCACGAAACCGGCAAAATGCTCATTGATCTTGTCATCAAGCGTCGACATCGGCACCTCAGAAATCGAAATCTGTACTGATCCCGCGTTTCAGCAGCAGCGGCTGCGAAGCGTGATCTTCGAAATGGCTGGTCTTACCGATGCGCGTTCGCAGCTTCAGGAAGACTGTCTGATTGTTATAAGCGTCTGCCGCCTTGGACAGCAGGAAGCTCCGCGACAGCTCACGCTCACGCGGGTTCTCAGACGTGAAATCGAATTCCAACTCGGCTTCGTCAGAGATGAGTGTTCCATCGTCAGCAAAGATGGCTGCATGCACCTGCCGGAGCTGCTGCTTGTCGGTCACTGGCTCCGCCTGATAGAAAGTGACCTGGATCTGGCCCGTGGTGATCTGAGCACGGGGTGGCGGAATGATCTGCACCGAAACCTGTCCGACATCCTCTTTACGCTGCTTGCCGACACGCAGGACCGGCAGAACGATCTCCTGCAGGCTCGCCCCACCATGGACAAAGCGGCTGCCTGATCCTTTGACCCGCAGGCGGTTGATCGAGTTTGGGATTAGAATGTCCTGCTCACCTTCCAGCCCAAGCTGTGCGGCAGAGAACTTCTTCATGCCGTCATTGCTGTTGAGGCCTCGGCCGATCACGAAGCGCCGGTTTCGTGTAACGATCTCGCCTTCCGGCTCGCTCAGCGCGAAGCCGCTCTCTTCCAGAGCCTTGTGTTGCCACAAGAAGCCGTGATCGGCGGTGATCAGGATGTTCGAGAAGTTGGCCGAGGTCAGCTTCCGCACCAGCTTCACCAGATCCTCGATGGCAGTCTCTGCCGCAGCGGGGACATTTTCCTCGGTGGTGAGCTTATCGCCAATCGCGTCGATCTGGTTGTGATACAGATAGAGGACATCATGATCTCGGAAGAGGTCTTTGCCCTCCGATGATCCCAGATTCATGAAATCCTTCGCCGCGAGAACCTTTACCCGGTCTCCGGCTCGGCCCGCAGCCAACGCCTTCTCACGAGCGGCGGCCCCCATGGTGTTTTCACCGTCCAGCAGTACCAAATCATTGTCGTCGCGGATCGCCAGTTGCCGGTGCGGCAAGAGCGCCGCCATGCCAAGCTGCGTGTAGCTAGGCAAGACCCCGATCATTGGCTTCAGCTCGGCATCGAACCGATTGAGCTTGCGGATCTCGCGCAGCGCCTCTTCGGCCACCTCATAGCGCAGCGCATCCGAGATGATGACAACGACCTTTTGATCCTTGCGCCGGTATTCAGCGGCCTGTTCCCGGTAGAAATCCACCTGACGCGGAAAGCCCGGAACCGCCCAGTCCGTCAGGCGGGCAACCTGATCCTGCCAGGCATCGTTCAGTTTCAGCACGAAATTCGTGGTGTAGCGGTTCTCGACCGCCTCATAGAGCGCGGATAGCAGCCCTGACTGTCCACTCTTCTGCATATGATAGATGAACTTGCGATAAAGCTGGTCCAGGCGGAACCAGCTTGCGGAATAGCGTTTCACACCATCGGACAGGCTGGTCATCGTCAGATCGGCCTCGGCCAGCGCCTGCTGAAACTCGGTCGCATAACCAATGGCCTGATAGACATCCGCGTAACGGCTATACCAATGGCTTTGGCGGCGATCGCGCACCCATTTCAGCACATCTGTCGCCGACAGGCTCTGCCGGGCCAGCCCCTCAACGATGGCGACGACGATCCGCCGGTCCACCTCCTCGAAGTGATCATGCGGGATCAGGGTGCGAAAATCGTGGGAGGCCAGATTGTCCCTGATCTTCAGCACGTCCTGATAATCGCCCGACAGCTTCTCGAACGCTTCACCCCACCGGCGTGTGGCGCTCCAGCGGCGGAACATCAGCGCGGCATCAGTGTTCAGTGGGGCAGCTTCTCCCATGGCCCGCGCCCAGGCGCTGGAAAACAGCGTGATGGCGAAATCCTGAAAATCCGGCGCATCCGCCGCATAGCCATAACGCGCTGTCACTTCCTTCCAGAAGAACTCTGCCAGCCCGACCCGATCCACCAGCTTCAGCGCCTCATCACGGCCTTCAGCCAGCTCGGCCAGCAACGCCTCGATCACCGTATCGAGATCGCCATCCGCACCAGCGCAGACCGCCAGCATCTTGCGGCGGACATCGTTGGCGCTTTGCGAGGGCCGCTCGCGCTCGATCGCGCGCAGCGCTTCCAACCGCTTGCCGGAACGATAAAATTCGGCGTGATCGCGCACGGCAGCTTCGTATTTTGCCGGAATACCCAGATCCGCCACCCAGATCGCCGCCTGATCGGCGCGGAACACGGCGCTGGCCAGTTGCACATCCAGTAGCCAGTTCTCAGGCATCGGCGGCTCGGGGCCGTCCTTGTAGAGCAGAAACCGTGCCTTCGGCTCCTGCCGCAACATGCGGTATTTCAGGCCGAACTCATTATTGACGATCTCCACTTTGGTCACGTCGGGCAGGTCAACGGCATCGAACGCCATGCGCAGATCGCGGGCGGCGTCATACCAGAAGACGATGCGATGCCCCTGATCCTCATAGAGCCGCATCAGGCCGGCGGTGATGCGATCAGTCATCCGCAGCCTCCAGCCCCTTGATCGGCTTCAGCGCACCGACAAACAGCGGGTAGTTGCGCTTCACACCGTCATCCAGATCGATGGCGATCTTCTGCTGCGCCATAGGATAGACGACTTCGCGCTCCCATTCGGTCAGTTCGGCGATCTGCCTGATGACCGTAGCCGTTTCCTTCTGCGCCTTTGTTTGCTGGGCAGGCGTAGCGGCAGGATCGACAGCCAGCTTTTCCAGCCGGGCGCGCTCCACCTCCAACTTGTGGATGAACTCGCGCACATACTGGTTCAGCATGACCGAGACCGTGTCGGGCCGGTAGCGGTGCATATAGATCAGCGCATTGAAGCTGCCCTTGGGGCTGGAGAACATCCAGTAGATCGGGCGCTTTTTATAGCGACGCACATGATAGTCGAAGAAATCCTTTGTGAACCAGCGGCGCAGATCCTTGCCGAGCGCCGCCTCAACGAAGGCGAGGTTTTCGCGGAACTTTGCCTCGCCAAAAGTGACGCGCAAGAAGTCGCGGGCGCGAGTGACGATGTCATCGGCGAACCAGTCGGCGTCCAGCACCGGGATGACATTGTCTCGATCAGGAGCAAACGTCGGTTCCGGCACGCGGGCCAGATAGTCCTCGATCCCTTCGCCATGATTGGCGAGGATCAGACCGGGCGCATCGAGGCTGTAGCGCCCGAACATGCAGCCCACGACATAGTGGAGGAATTCGGCCACCGTATCCTCGCGTAGCCGCGCCTCACGTTCCTCTTCCGTCCCCTTCACGCCATAGCGATAGGCCGGGTTGCAGGTGAGCGTGATTTCCTCGATCGGCACTTCGGGGGTGAGTTCGTCCTGAAGGCCATAGGCGTCAATGAAGATGCGGTTGTTCTCTTCCTCCAGCCGCCGCATCTCGTCCGTCATATCCTGCCAATGTGCGCGGAGATTGTAGTAGCTTGTGGCCAGCGCTCCAGCCCGGTGATCAGGCGAGAGCAATGGCAGCGTGGTAAAATCCCAAGAGGTTTCGTAGGAATCCCAGTCAGATTTGGCCAAAGCAACAAGTCGACGCTCTGCTGCGTCTAGTTTAGCAGCATCGTTTTGTTTTAAGTTTGCGATCGGCAGGGAAAGGACGTCATTGACTTGGGTGTTGATTGTTGGGTTGATCGCATCCAAGAAAAACCTTGTAGCGTGACTATTAAGAGCCGCGAGGGCAACATAATCACATCGAAAGTCAGCATTGAATATGACAGGGCCACCGGAGTCGTATTCCGCAACGTCACGTTTAATGCGGAAAGTCGGATTAGCAGATGTCACTTTAGTCCATGTAATCCCTTCTTTACCTTGGAAGCTTTCAGGATACAGACCTCCAACAGAATCGTAGTGCTTTACAGCCTCCGTAGACCAGTCGACCAAGTGCTCCTCGTTGCCGTAGTGCTTGCGGACCTCCCCGCCTTTGGTTAGACGGCGCCAGTGGCATTTGTCCTTTGATGTCTCCCAGATATAACGGATGTATTTGTCGCTTCCATGCGTTTTCAGCCTACCGCCGGACGTCCAAACGTCCCGAAAAAGTGTGCCTTGAAAAACTGAAAAGTTGGGAAGCCAATATGCGATCGGGCTTGCCGGAACTTTCAAAAATTCTTTATTTTTTACGGAAATGAGATCTTTTGCGTTCATTCGCTCATGAAAGAGCGTCTGTTTGTCGACAACCGCAGGAACGTTGCTTAAATTAATGTATTGCCCAGTCCCATTTTGTGCACCGCGTCGCACCGTGAAACCGACGCCACGGTTGTATACGTGACCGTCAGGAAAACAATTCCAGCCGACGTGCATCAGTGTCTGAATGGAAGCATTACGGATTAGTTGTTGTCGAAGTTCCTTGAACGAGGATAGGAACATCCAACTGTCCAGCGTGACAATGGCAGAAGTGCCTTTCGGTCTGCTTAGGCTTTGACATGCAATAATAAATGCAGTCATCAAATCAGATTTTCCTGACGGATAATTTCTCTCGATCCAACTCTTTAATTTAGGATTCATGCCGCCGTTGCCCATGTACGGTGGGTTAGCCACCACCACATGATACTTAGGCGACAGCGCCTCAGCCAAGCGCAGCACGGCCACGACGCGCTCCTGCACCTCCTTCAGCAGCAGGTCTGAACCAAAATCCCGCGCCTCGACCACCCGCAGCGTCTCAGCAGGATCGCGCAGCTTCGGCATGATCAGCGAGCCGAAGTTCTTTGCCTGCTCGAACTGCCCCAGCGTCTCGCGAAGCTCATCGGTGAACAGATCCTTGCCAACCACGGCGGCGACGTCCTGCATCTCGGCAGGGGTGAAGCGCACGTCCTGTAGCACGACGATGTCGGGCTTCGCCTCCATCCGCAGGAACCGCCGCCGACCCAGCTTCGCCGCCGCCTTCATCGACAGGGCAAAGGCTGCCAACGCGCCGGCGCGGTCGTCAATCTCAATGCCCGTTAGGTTGTGCTTCAGGATCAGGCTAGGGATTTCGGCCGCATCATGGCCTTCCTCGGCATAGATTTCATACAGAAGATCAAACGCATAGGTCAGCATATGGCCCGAGCCACAGGCCGGATCGCAGATGCGGATATCCTCGGGCCGGGTGATCTTCAGGAAGTCCGTCTCTGGCTCTTCCGGCGCGATGTAATAGTCCATCTTCGCCGCCAGCCCGGACTGCGGACGGTTCAGCAGCCACAGCCGCCCCAGCGAGTTTTCCACCAGATAGCGAACGATCCAGTGCGGGGTGAACAATTGCGTCGCGGCGGGGATATTTTCCGCCGTGATCTTCTGGTTCTTCTTCAGGCCCGCAAAAACCTGATCCTTCTTTTCGCTGATATAGAATTGGTAAAGCCAGCCGATGATCTCGACATCCTGGCAGGCCTCTTCCGTCATCACTTCGCGCAGGCGGGCAAGGATGCTGTCCGGCGACAGAAGATCGTCGGGTATCAGCAGCTCGGTATAATCCTCGGCCCGGTCGAGCATATCGGCGCGCTCGAACATATAGGGCATGGCGCCATGCCATTCGTTGCAGGCATGGATCAGCAGCAGGCGATAGGCCTCCGCCTGCCCATCATGGGCGGGGCGCGTTCCGTTCAGAAATTCGGCAATCTCAGGCCGGGCGCGATCCGGCAGGTTGCCAGCCATCGCCTCCGCCAAGATCTCTGGCCGGGTGGCGCCATCGGCAGGAGATACGACGCGGGGGTTGGTCAGGCCCGTGACGTCCATGAAGCGCAGCGCGGTGAAGCGGTTGAACCAGGTATAGGCCGCCTGTTCAATCACCTGGCCGCGGTTGCTGTTGGCGGCGGCTTCCAGTCTGGCAATCGCCTTGGGATGTTCGCGGCGCGCCGCTGCGCCCTCGGCCAGCACCATGTCCAGCCGGGCAGTGACTTGATCGATCAGCAGGTTGCGCGCACTTTGCGCAAATTTCTTCAGGGCGTTGGTATCCATCAGACAATCACTTTCTTGCCCGCGCCGATCTCGGCCAGCAGGGTCTTTTTCATCTCGTCGAGGTAGCGGGTCACATCGTCCGCATCTTCGAGATAGGTTTTCGCGAAGCGGACGGTGATCGACTGCGCCTTGATATATTGCGGCTTGGCCGGTGCCGGTGGCACATATGGTTTAGCCGGAGCTTCGGCTACGCCACCGGAAGGTTCGGGCTGGGGCGCGGGCATCGGAGCTGGTGCAGTTGTCAGTTCGGCAATGCGTGTCAGCGTATCAGCCAGAAGATTGGAACGCACCTCGGTCGCCAGATTGCGCAACGCCGGGATCAGGCTCTGTGCGGCAAGGCCTGATTTCCGATCTGCAAGCTCTTCGCGGATGCGTGCCTGCTGTTCGGGCGGCAGTGCGCCAAATTCCGAAGTCTGGGCGACTTTTCCGGCCACCTCGTCAATCGCCGTGATGACAGCGTTGCGCTCAGCCAGAACGGTTTGCTCAATACGCTCCTTCAGGGCGTAAAAATCCGTCTTCAGTTCCTGAATCGCGGTGCCCTTGTAGCACTGCGGATCCTCAAGAACCTGACGCAGCTTGCCGGAGGTGGTGCCTTCGGCATAGCCAAGGTTCTGTTCCTGCCTGGTCAGGAAAGAACGCACTTCATCATAGATGGCTTTTTGCGGCCCGCGCGTGAAGCTGCGGACTTTGTCGAAGACATCCTCTTTTGCATCAAGAAGCTGGTCTTCCTGCCCGATCGGGCCGGTGATGAACCAGGTGGCAGACTGATCGCGCATCCCATCCAACAAGGTGCGCAGGGGATCGAGGGCGGCGGCAAAGGGATAGGCTGCAATGGCACGGTTCTCCTGCTCGACATCACCAAGCAGCTTGCGCAGTTGCGTCTGCCACTCCGCACCCAGACTGCGCGCGTCATTGCCCGAGGCAGGCAGATCGAACAGCGCTTGAAACAGCTCACGCGATTTGCGGATCTGGGCCGCGGTGAACTCGATCTGCGGGGAGAGCAATATGTTGCCAAGGGCATGGCTGTTGCGCAGCCCCTGCACGAGGGCATCGCCTTCCAGCAGTGCGCTGTCGGCCCGAGCCTCAAGCTTGCCGCGCGCGACAAGGCTCGCAGTTAGGCACAGCACCGCAATGGACGGCCAGCCATAAGGCTTTGCGCCGAACTTCTCGACCAAAGCCTTGACGGAGACCCGCGTCCCAAGGCGCATCTGGGACTGAGCATGGTTCAGCACGTCCTGCTCAGCTTCGGTCAGGCCGCTGCCTTCGCCACCGAAAAGTTCGCCATCGGTTTTGCCTGCGCGCACAAGATCAGCTTCGGTATAGGTAGCGCCACGCAGAACAGGCAGGCTGGTATAGACCTTGTCGACCAGGAACTGGAAACCTTTGACCAGCCGTTCCTGCGGGTCTTCGCCGCCGATTTCCAGCTCTGTCCCCCGCACGAACAGCCGGGCATCCGCGATCAGGCTGCGCAGGCGCTGCACCAGCTCTTTTTCACGGCGTGTATTTTGATCACGCTTTTCCGCGATGATACGATCACGGCCGGGCTGGGCGTCGCCGCTGGTGACCTGACGCGCAAATTTTACTGTCTGGAGCCAGAGGACGAGATCGCGCGTAAAACGCACATCACGCCCGAGCAGGACAACCATCTCATCGCTTGCCATGCTGTTCGAACGAACCACATCCGGCGCGTCGGAATCGTCGCTGAACGGCGAGATGATATTGACGGAAAGCTCATGTTCCCGGTTCAGGCTGTGGCCGTCAAGCTTGCGGGTGAAAGCGTAATCGACGCCCGTGCCGGCATGCTTGATCTTGCCGTGACGGAGGATCGCGCCGAACGCCAGTTCATCGAGCTGCCGTTCTATCTCGGCGGGATCGACGGCGATTGCCTTGATCTCGGCCTCGACGTCCTTTTCCTCATTGGTGAGGAATTCATAGACCTCGCCGTTGCGCTGGATCAGCGTCTGACGCTCCAGAAGCGACAAAGCCTCCTCGATATTGCGGCGCTGCTCGGTCTGGTCCGCCTCGAACCGGGACAACAGGAGGATCGATATGTTGCGGGCAGTCGGTTTGAATTCCTTGACGTATTTGACAAGGAACAACACCTTCAGCACCCGCACGGCAAAATCATCGCCAAGGTTCTTTTCAGCCAGTTGGATTGACTGCTGAACCGATGATTTCAGGGCGGTGCGAATCCCCTCAAACATCAGGTCAAAGGTCGCCAGCCCCCCAACCGGCGTGTCGGCCAGCTTTTTGGCCACCTCCTGAAACACCCCCAGCATAGAGCGTTCGCCGACCGAGCTGTGCTTGCCCTCAAACGCGTTATGCTGCGAGAGGCCCATGATCGCGCGCTGGAACAGGTCATACTGGTAGTTCGGGAACGGGTAGCTCGCGACGAACTGCTCCTTTCCGGAGAAGTTCCTGAACTTGAAGGAATTATCGCCGAAATCGAACAGAGTGCGCAGGTTGTTCTCCTCAGCATCGTAAAGATTGCCAAGGGTGATCTGACCAGCCTCGGTCTTTGCCAGAAGGCGGCGCTGGATGACTTCGGCCACATCCTGAGAGTTCAGCGGCATCCGGTTGGCGAAGCGCGCCTGGATTTTCGAGAAGTCATTTTCTTGCTGCGCGGTCAGATCCCCGATGACCGAGCCCATGTCCTGCTGGGCGGTGACAACAATCCAGGCCTGCCCCTTGCACTTAGTGTTCAGGCTTTCGGCAATGGTCTGCAGGTTCGTCATCAGTTTGACGTTGTCGGCGATATACTGCCCCACCTCATCGACGAAGAAATTCAGCCGGAACTTCGGCCCCTGCGCATCGATCCACGACTTCACCATATTGGCGAAATCCTCGATCGAAACCTTCGTATCCTTACGATACTGGCCAAGAATATCCTTGACCTCATCGCCCGTGACCTCGGCAAAGGCGGCGGCAATGTGCTTGCCTTCCATCAGAGCCTGTTCACGCCCGCGCTCCCAAGGCTTTCCGGAAGACTGCGCAAAGGCCGCCTTGAAGGCATCGAGCTTGCCTCGACTGTCGAGATCACGCTCGAACTGCGCGATATGCGGGAGCTTGCCGTAATAGCCGCACATCTCGTCAAAGACCTTCTGGAAGACGGCCAGAAGCGCATCGACATCTGTCTTCGAGATCACATCCGCCTTCTGGTCGATATTGAACAATACCGACCGGGATGGAATCGATACTGCCTTGCGCAAGGCCCCCGCCAGCATCGAGTTGCCTGCGAGCTTTCGCTCAAAGATTTCGACGGCACGCTGCCCCTCGACCTCATCATTCTCCAGAAGGAGGGCGAGCATCTTCAGCAGGTGAGATTTACCTGATCCGAAGAACCCAGAGATCCACACGCCGTTCGCGGTATCGTAATTGTTGTAGGCGTCGAGGAATTGCTCCAGTCGGGCACCGATCTCATTGGTGATGACATATTCATCGAGCTCGGTCAGGAGGCTGGCCTTGTCGTCAGCCTTGATCACCCCATCGATCGAACGGTCGACCGGCTTGGCAAAGATATCACGTAGAAAAGCAGCCATCGGTCAGACCTCGTAATTCATGATATTGAACGCGCGGTAGTATTTGTCGTCATGGAGTAAGCCGAACAATTCCAGCGATGCTCCTGTCGCCAGCGCGTGCGTGTATTTTCCCGGAAAGAACATGACCGTCGGGCGATCTTTCGCGGTGCTTTGCAGGTTGTTGAGTACGTTGTGCGACCGCAGGTAGGGGTAAACCTCGCCTACGCCTGACAGGAAGATCACGTCGTGCGGGACTTCTTCGATGCGCCGCGCAATCTCTGGAATGAGGTGTGCCTGCGGGTCCAGAACCCCCTGCAACAGTTCCTTGAGCTCCGCCTTTTCCGTTTCGGCTTCAACCTCAAGGATCTGCTCGAAGATACCCCGGTCTTCGAGGATCCTGATCGAAAGGTCATAGAGATCGATATCAAGTACGCGCACACCGGCGTGGCTCAGCCGGGCGATCAGATCCTCGCGATCCTCGCCCAGGCTCAGTCCGTCTTCGGCATCAAAAGCGCAGATAAAAAAGGGAACCTCGTTTCCCAGCCCTTGCTTTTGCAAGAACCGATCGCTGGAAACTACCCTGAATAGGTGCTCGGCGCGGGCGCGCCGATCAGTTTTCGTGCCCACTATTACCCCCCATTTCCGGGAAAGACCTGCAAGTCCGCCGGATTACTCTCCTCAATCAGCCGCTTCATGCGCCCCGATAACCAAATCGGCTGAATTCTACCCTCGACGCTTATCAAACCAACTTCACGTAGTATCCGAAACAAGACCTGACGCAATTTCGCGCAGGTTGAAGCTGAAAGAGCGGCGAGGCCGGGATCGCTTTCAGCCTTCTCCGCGAGAAAGCGGTCAAAAACCTCATGGCCCAGGTCGAGCCGCCATGATTGGTAGCGTTCGCTGATCACCTCGACTGCGAATTCGTGGACAAAACGATAGGTCCGGCAGACCGCCAGCCACATCATCGCCTGCTGCTCGGCGCGGTCAGCCTCTACCGACAGGTAATGACGTTCGGCATCGGAGAGATGGCCTATCCGGTCGTACACTTCACGAAGCGCGCGGGTTTGCGAGGCCAGTTTGGGTAAGGATGACGCGCCCTGGGCCAGCAAACGCTCACGAGCAGATGCCCAGTTCTCACCGGGTTGATAAGCTTGAGCAATCACGATGCTCTCATTGAGCATCAGCCCGCCCACGCCAAAGGACATCCGATATTTCGCTGCGGCCACCATCATTTAGGTACCGCCCCGCTTGCTGTGTCAGCCTCATCGAACTCATGCTGCGCACGCTCAAGGGCGGCGGCAACCTCGTCTTCGTCAGCCGCAACGATATGCTGGGTCCGGGGATCACGCAGCCTAGCCCCATCAAGGAGTCCTAGCCGCTTGAGCACATAGAACAGCATGGCGTAGCGAACTGTCAGCACAGCGCGCCCGTCCGCCATGTTGTAATCCTTTGCGACCACCGCCTGCTGACCGACCGACAGATCAGGATGCGGCACAAGGGTGATATCGAAGGTTTCCTGCCACAGCCGGTCCTGTGCCGCAGCAGCACCTGGCTCGCCGAACTCGCCGAATCCAAGGACACGCGAAAGCAGGAAATCCTTGAAGCGCTCCGTCTCATGGCACCAGGCCCGCACATGCCAGCGCAGACCATCAAAGCCGAAGGCATGCGGGGTAATCCGCCGCCATGCCGGATCGGGCCGATCGCGGTTCATGGATTGGTAGTGAAGGTCCAGCGACCTTTCCTCCCGCACTGCCGCCAGAACTGAACGCAGAACTTCGGTATCGACCTTACGGCGCAAAGTCAGAGCGATATCCATGTCAGGCGGGGCAGCGAGCCAGTTCGCCCCCGCGTCGGCGAAACCTTCCGCCATCGATCGGAGCCGCATGAGATAGGCGTCCGGGTCCGGGTCTAGAAACACCGGCTGAAATTCCGGGCCGGCTACGTAGCGGCGAGCGCTTTTGTCATAGACCGCATTCTGCGGCGCACGCTCCTGATAATGGGTCAAGTCCTTTGACGCCTGCGGAACGGAGACGCCAAACGTATCGATCAGGTCAGAGCGATTGACACCCCCCTCCCAGAACAGGCGGAATTCGATGAACTCCAACCGCCTCTCGACACCCCATTTCAGCATTGCTCGTCCCGCCGCACTTGAAAGGATAAAAAGTATATGGGACACCTTGCGATGTCCGTATATTTTCTATTCTAACAAACCTCAAACTGTCAAGCCCGAGGAAGGCCGGATGCGCACCGTGTCACCGTGCACAAACACGGCGGGGCAAAAGCGCTATCGAAGTCGGTCAGCCTGGACGTGGGCAGGGCCACGACATCTTCGATACCGACACGGTCGATGTCGATTGCAGCCAATGCTACGGCGTGATCGTACAGTACCGTCAAACCCTATTTTCGCCGGGCCAGCCCTGTCAGCGATCGTGCCAGGCTCAACAACCGCCGAGACGCCGGATTGTCGTTTTGCGCGGACCAGACCATGCTGAACGGCAGCACCTCGTCCGCAAGTTCCCGGTAGGTGATCCCTGGAAACTGGGCGACGGTCGTTGCTTCGCTCGTCAGAGTGAGGCCGCGACCGAGAGCGACCAGCGATAGGATATTGTCGCGGCCGACCTGCTGAGACTGAATATCGAGGTGGCGGCCGAGACCGGCAAGGTGAGCAACCAAATAGTCGTGGATCTCCTGACCCGGCGCAACGTCACTCACAATGAACCGCTCGGAGACCAAATCGCCCCATCCAAGTTCCGGCTTGCCCGTCAAAGGGTGGTTATCGGGCAGCACCACGAAAACCTTCTCGCACCATAAATGCTCCGCCTCACAGCCATCCCATGCCGCGGTTCCCGTGATGAATGCGACGTCCAGACAAAGTTTCCGGACAGCCGCGATGTGCTCGGGCGGATTGCCGTCAATAAGGTCGACCTGCACGTTCGGGTGGCGCGTGCCGAAGGCACGCAACAGATCGAACAGAAATCCTGACGCAAGGGACGAAAATATCCCGACCTTGATCAGCCCTTGCTCCGCCCGGCCAACCGCCGCCACCTTGGTCACCCCAATGTCGATCTGACGAAGAGCATGGCGAGCGTTGCGCAGGAATTCCCGCCCGGCAACGGTCAACCGCACCCCGCCAGCATGTCGCATAAAAAGCGACGCCCCGAGTTCATCTTCGAGATCACGGATTCGTCGGCTGATGGAGGATTCCTGCACAGAAAGCGCAGCAGCAGCCTTACGAAAACTCCCATAGTCGACGGCGGCAACAAAATATCGCAACTGGTTCAGCCGGACCGCAGATGTACCGGGTTTCCCCTCAACGACCTTTGTGAGGCTATCATCAGGCGAGGTCTGATTGTTCCCGATCACAGCCATGGTGCATCATCCGAAACAGCGTTCGGTTTCTGACGGACACCCCGCCATCATCAACGCGAAAATCGATCTGTGTGCGTTCATCAGCTCTCCGCACATCCTCAAACTAAACGACGTTCAGTTACCGAATGCTGCTTCTTGACTTCCGTCCCGTCAACGAAAAAAGTAAATGCCGTTTAGTTTTCACGACAAGTTGCAACAGGCATCGGAATGGCCCGTCCCCGGAAAGAGCAAGAACTTGATATTGCTCGTCGTGCGATCGACGAAACGATCCGGCTGCTGTCAGAGCGTGGAGACCTCGACGTACCGCTGACTGCGGTCGCTCATGCCGTCGGATGCACAGCGCCAGCGCTTTACGGCCATTTCCGGAACAAAAGCGCCTTGCTGCGCGCCGTTCGGGAAGAAGGGTTCAACCGGCTATACAGGGAAAAGCTGGCCATCTTCGAACAGATGCGCGGCAACCCATTCGGCTATTTGCGTGACGGGAGCTATGCCTATGTCCGCTTTGCGTTGGAAAACCCCACGCTGTACCGGCTGATGTTCACACCGCCGCCACGGCTCGGAGTCAGCGATGATCCATGGTCGGGCGAAGCTGGAAGACAGATACTAAATCTATTGCTGACGGGACTTCGCTGCTCTCAGGACCAAGGCTTTTTGCCCGGCATGGATCTGAGCCGTTACAGCTTTATGTTCTGGTCAACGGTACATGGTGCGGTAAGCCTCACCCTTCAGAACCGGGAAATGGATCAGCCCGCCAAATGGGACGCGACACGAGAGGCCGTCGATACGTTGATGGAAATCATCGCCGCGACGCGCAATGGCACGCGCGGCGCCTCATGAGCGAGATCTTCGGGCGCTGGCAAAGCCCCGATCTGTCGCAATGAACCGCTCCAGCATCGGCACAATCAGCCTGACAGGATCGGCAGCGGGCTGGCCGGTTTCGCGAGCCAGCACTTCGGCATAGGCGGCAAGATCGCGGTGCAGCGGCCCCGGCAGTTCCACCGTCACCTTCACGGGCTTGTCTTCGATGAGGGGGCCGAGTTTCAGCTTCGTCATGGTCAGTTCCTGTAAGGTTCGAGTACGAGATCGCGGGTAACGATGACCCTGACCGGGTAGCCCGGCCGGATCGTCAGGGTCGGCGCGACCTGCAACTGGCGCTGGACGATCTGTTGCCCGGCCTGATTGATGGTATCCTGCGCTCCGTCGCGGATGGCGCGGATCAGACGATCCTCGTCGTCGGTCGCCAGTTCCGTGCCGATGCCGAGCAACGTGGACAGCCCCGCCGCCTTCATCAGATCCCACCAGTGGTAGTCAACGCCATCTTCCAGCCCGGCATAACCGGAAGCGTCCGCACCGGGCTGGCGCTCCAGCACGATGGAGCGGCCGTTGGGCAGAATCAGGCGGTTCCAGACCAGCAGCACGCGGCGCTGACCGAACTGCACACCGGCGTCATACTGACCGATGATGCGCGTTCCCTGCGGGATCAGGAGCAGGCTGCCGGTCGGACTGTCATAGACATTTTCCGTCACCTGCGCGGTGATCTGGCCGGGAAGGTCCGAGCGGATGCCGGTAATCATCGCCGCCGGGATTACGGCCCCTGCCTGAAGGATGTAGGGCGAGGCTGGCGCCATGATCCGATCTATGGCAACGGTCTGCCGTTCCACCGGCCCATTCAGAAATGCCGTGTGACGGTCCTGTGTTGCGGGCTGACCACCAAGGTCAAGGCCAGCAAGGCCCGGCATATTGGAGCCAGGCGTCGTCGCCACTCTTGGCCCGGACTGGAAGAACACTGTACTGAGACGCGCAGCTTCTTCTTCGGCAAGCCGGCGCTCTTCGGCAGGATCGCGGGCAGGCGTCGCCATGGCGGGCGGCGTGACCGGCTGACCCCGGTTCTGGGCATCCAGGATCGGGCCACCGAGATCGCCCGGCAATGCCGGCCCCAGGACCGGCCCGGTATAATCCTTCGGCAGACCCGCCAGTCCATCTGCCGTGGCGCGATTCTCGGTCGAATAGAGTTCTTCACCGTTTCCGCTCATGTCGCGCGTCTGGAGCGCATAGATCAGCGCCCCGCCGATGCCGAGGAGCGCAACAGCCCCGGCACCGGCCAGCATCTTGCGCGACAGGCGCGTGACGCGCGGCGGCTCGGCACGCAGACGCATCGGCGTTGGGTTGGTGGTAGCCTCTTCACTCATGACGGTTGCTCCCCGGTTTTGGCGGGCTGGGCAGCTTGCCTTTGCTCGATGCGAACGATCCTGACCGTCTGCTGCTGCTTGCCGCTACCAAGACGCAGCTCAGCCGCTCCGAACAGCCGATCGACTATCAAGATGTTCTGGTGAACACGGGAATTGACGATCTGGGTATCGCCCTCGGAACCGATGACGAAGATCGGCGGCATCTCTCCCTGCACGATGCCGCGCGGAAAAACGACATAGACACGGCGGCCATCGTCGAAGACGGAAATCGGTCGCCATGGCGGCGTATCTCCGGTCAGGCCGTAACGATAGTTGCGTGCCGCCTCGACCGGGATGATGGGTGCTGCGGGAACGGTCTGGCGCTGACCGGCAGGCAGCGCAGGATATGACCAGGACACGGACGGCATATAGAGCGCCTCGCGGGCGCGCAACTCGATCATGTAGGTGCGCCGATCGGTCGTCACCACGAGATTGGTTGAGATGTCGGATCGGGATGGTTTGACGAGAATATGGACCCGGCGCGACGTACCGCTCCCGCTCTCGGTATCGCCAATGATCCAGCGAGCGGTGTCTCCCGCCGCGATCGGTCCCGCGCCGGTCAGGCTTTCGCCCGGCTCCAGCGCGATATTGGTGATCTGCCCAGGTGCAGCATAGACCTGATAGAGCGCGCCTTCCGACCAGGGATAGATCTGGATGGCGTTATAGTAACCCTCGCGGCGCGGCTCGACGCGGGCGGCGGCATTGGCGTTCTCGACGCGGCCTGCCGGTGTTCCGGCAGCAGTTCCGCCGCGTGCGACCGTCCAGGCCGGCGGCGTGTGAAGCAGCCGAGGCCGGTCATCGGTGACAGCGGTCGGCACGACGGGCAACGCTGGCACATCGGCATCATAGCTGAACTGCGGCGCTTTGTTGGTGGCGCAGCCGGCCAGCATGGTGGCGGACAGCAACAAAGCCGCCAAAGCGGGTTTACGGAAAACCGGTAAGCCGGAATTACGAACCATCATGCGGGTCATTGGCTCATCTCTCGCGACCATGAAATTGCATTGACGTAGATGCCGAGCGGATTGGCGCGCAGACGCTCGGCATCGCGCGGCGTCTGGATCACGATGGTCAGGATCGCGGTCCAGCGCTCGGTCGTGGAAAGCTGCCCGTTCTCATAGTGACGCTCGGTCCAGGCGACGCGGAAGCTGTCGTTCGAGGCGCGTATGACGCTGGAAACCTCGACTGCGATCTGCTGGCGGCCGACACGGGTGAACGGATCATTGGCGCGGGCGTAATCGTTGAGCGCGGCCGCCCCCCTATCCGTGGTGAATTCATAGGCGCGCAGCCAGTTCTGGCGCACGATGATGGCATCCGCCGGGATCGAGCGCGTCTGCTCGATGAAACGGCCGAGGTGGAAGGCGATCTGCGGATCGCTCGGCCGGTAGTCGGCCGTCGCAGCGGCGACGGTCTGCGCCTGGCCGAGATTATCGACCTGCACCACCCAGGGCACCACGGTCCCTCGCGCCGATTGCAGGACAAGTGCGGCAGCGAAGCCTGCCGAGAGGATCAGCGAGCCGAAGGCCATATAGCGCCAGTTCTTGGCCTGCACGCGGGCCGTGCCGATGCGCTCGTCCCAGACTTGCGCGGCTTTCTGGTAAGGCGTCTCGGGTTCGGGCGATTTGCCGTAATGGGTCGCTGGACGTCTGAAGATGTTCATGAGCGGTCACTTTCGGAAATGTTGACGGAAGAGCCGCCGCCGTGACTGTCACCGGAGCGGACGGCATGGGCGGCCATGGTCGTGCCGTGATTGAGCGCCTGGCGGCGGTGCATCTGCTGCGCCCATGCAGGCGGGCTGCCCGTCGGTGCGGAGGCGGGTGCGGCAGCGCCGGCCACCCTCGCACCGCCAATGGTTCCCTGCGAGGACGACCCACCAGTGACGCCGAGCCCGGCGCGCGCGCCATCGGAGAAGCTGGACTTGACGCTTTCCGCTGCTTTCGAGGCCGCCCGTTTCAGAGGCGATGCGGCGGCGGAGCCTGCCGCGCGGGCAACACCGCCGAGGCCGGAGGTAACACCGGCAGCGCCTGACTGGCCGAGCGATCCGACACTATAGGCGGCGCTCGCCGCACCTGCGGCAGCAGCACCGCCACGGACCGCCGCAGCTCCACCCGACAGCGCCGCTGCCCCTCCCTTCGCGGCCATGCCTGCGGCAGCACCGCCGGCAAGCATCATGCCGCCAGCGGCAAGGCCGGTTCCAACTGCTGCACCTGCGCCAAGCTGCGGGCCGCCAGAAACCAGACCGGAAGCGATGCCGGGACCGAAGATGCCGAGGCCGAGAAGGGAAAGTGCGGCCAGCACGATCGCCATAGCGTCGTCGATGGTCGGCGTCACGCCGCCGAAACCGGCCGTAAACTGCGAGAACAATGTCGAGCCGATGCCGATGATGACGGCGAGCACCAGCACCTTGATGCCGGAGGAGACGACATTGCCAAGAACGCGCTCGGCCATGAAGGCGGTCTTGCCGAAGAGGCCGAAGGGAATGAGGACAAAGCCCGCCAGCGTAGTCAGCTTGAACTCGATCAGCGTGACGAAGAGCTGTACGGCGAGAATGAAGAAGGCGAGCAGTACCAGCGCCCAGGCGAACATCAGGCAGGCGATCTGGATGAAGTTCTCGAAGAACGACCAATAGCCCATCATGTCCGAGATGGATTCGAGCAGCGGGCGACCGGCATCGAGGCCGGTCTGCGCTACCTTGCCGGGCCGCAGCAGATCGGCGGCGGAAAAGCTGGTGCCCGAACCTTTCAGGCCAAGACCGGCGAAGCTGTCGAAGATGATCTGGGCGAGATTGTTCCAGTTGCCGATCAGGTATGCGAAGACGCCGACGAAGAGCGTCTTCTTGACGAGGCGTGCGATGATGTCGTCATCGGCGCCCCAGGACCAGAAGAGTGCGGCCAGCGTCACGTCGATGACGATTAGCGTGGTGGCGATGAAGGCGACCTCGCCACCGAGCAGGCCGAAGCCGCTGTCGATATAGCTGGTGAAGACGCCCAGGAAATTGTCGATGACGCCGGTGCCGCCCATGGTTCACTGTCCCCCGTTCTGATGCGGAGCGGCGGGCACCGGCGTCCCGCCGAGGAACCGGTCGCGGTTCTCGGCCCAGGTGGCGAGGCAGCCGGGATCGTTCACGGCGGCCTCGCCTAACTGCTGGCAGTGGCGCAGGCTCTGGCGCAGCGGATCGGCAGGTGTCTGAAGCGCCGGCGTCGCACGGGGCTGTGCTGGTTCGTCCTCGCGTGTCATTTCGATCACCGTCGCGGTGATGGCGATGGCCACGAATATGATCGCGCCCAGCCGGGCCAGCATCTTGCCGTCCATGTCGCGCCGCTCCTGTCCGGTCAGTTGTTGCCGTTGCCGAACATCCGGGCATTGCCGGGCTGATAGCCCGATCCCGGCGTCAGGAAACGCTCGCGCTGGATGCGGCCCTGTTCGGCGGCGGTGGCGCGCTCGGCTTCGATCAGCGCCTCCGAGCGGCCATTGGCCGACATCAGGGCGATCAGATCTGAAAGCTGCTGCGACTGGAGCGCGAGAAGCTGATTGCCCGCCTGTGTGGCCTGCAACGCGCCGGTGGCGTTCTGGCTCTGCCCGACAAGGGCGGACATCTCGGCGCGATTGGTGTCAATATTTCCGACGACACCGGCCTGCACGCGCATGGCGTCCTGCAAGCCGCCAACCGTATTCTGCCAACGGGACCGTGCATCGGCGACGAGCTGGGCGTCGGTCGCGGATAGCGAAACCTTGCCGTATTTCTGTTGGAACATTTGATCGACGTTCTGCACGTCGAAGGCAATGTTCTGCGCCTGGGCCAGAAGCTGCTGCGTGCGCTGGACGTTCTGCTGCAAAGTCTGGAGCGAGGAATATGGCAGACTGGCGAGATTCTTCGCCTGATTGATGAGCATCTGCGCTTCATTCTGAAGCGAGGTGATCTGGTGGTTGATCTGCTCCAGCGTACGGGCGGCGGTCAGAAGGTTCTGCGCATAGTTGGTCGGATCATAGACGATGCGGCCGAAGCCAAAAGCGTGAGCGGGGCTTGTCAGCATGGGCGACAGTGCAACAGGCATGGCGAGCGTCAGCGCCAGCACGGATGCACTGACATATCGGGAAACGGGGATACGGATCATGGCAGGGGCTCCTTTTCTTGGCTGTCATCTGGATGGATTTGATCTGGCGCGACCGGCCGAGCAGGCTCTGTCCGTTCGACAAGATTGGTAAGGTTCGGGATCAGATCGACGGCCCATTCGACGCCGCGATCGCGCAGCCAGGCCGCGAGAAAACCGTCCTGCCCATGCTCGGAGACGAGTTCGGCGATACGGGTCTGATCGGATTTGGATGATGCGGCGCAGAGCGCGAGACCGACTTCGCTGAGGCCAAGCTCGAACAGGCGATTGCCGCGCCGCGATTGGCAGTAATAGTCCCGCTTGGGCGTGGCCCGCGCGAGGATCTCGATTTGCCGGTCATTGAGGCCGAAGCGGCGGTAGATTGCCGTGATCTGCGGCTCGATGGCGCGTTCATTCGGGAGAAGCAGCCGCGTCGGGCAGCTTTCGATGATGGCGGGCGCGATATTGCTGCCGTCAATGTCCGAGAGCGACTGCGTGGCGAAGATGACGGAAGCGTTCTTCTTCCTGAGTGTCTTCAGCCATTCGCGGAGCTGGTTGGCGAACCCCTCATCATCGAGCGCCAGCCAGCCTTCGTCGATGATGAGCAGCGTCGGCCTACCATCGAGCCGGTCGCCGATCCGGTGGAACAGATAGGCCAGCACAGCCGGCGCAGCGCCCGTGCCCACCAGTCCTTCGATCTCGAAGGCTTGCACATCGGCATGGCCGAGATGTTCGGCCTCGGCGTCGAGCAACCGGCCATAGGCGCCGCCAATGCAGTAAGGGCGCAACGCCTGTTTCAGATCGTTGGATTGCAGCAGCACGGCAAGGCCGGTGATGGTCCGTTCCCCCGCCGGGGCGGATGCCAGCGATGTCAGCGCCGTCCAGATGTGTTCCTTCACCTCCGGCGTGATGGTCACGCCCTCGCGCATCAGGATCGCGGCGATCCAGTCGGCGGCCCATGACCGTTCATAAGCGTCATCGATCCACGCCAGCGGTTGCAGGGAAACGGACGCCTCGTCCCCTTCGGTCAGCCCACCGCCCAGATCGTGCCAGTCGCCGCCCATGGCGAGCGCTGATGCCCTGATCGAGCCGCCGAAATCGAAAGCGAAAATCTGGCTGCGATCATAGCGGCGAAATTGCAACGCCAACAGCGCCAGCAGCACGGACTTGCCCGCGCCGGTCGGGCCGACGACGAGGGTATGGCCCACATCGCCGACATGAAGGGAAAGCCGGAACGGAGTCGAACCTTCGGTCTTGCCGTATAGCAAGGGGGGCGCTCCGAGATGTTCGTTCCGTTCCGGCCCCGCCCACACGGCCGATAGAGGGATCATGTGGGCAAGGTTGAGCGTCGAGATCGGCGGCTGCCGGACATTGGCGTAGGCATGTCCGGGGATCGAGCCTAGCCAGGCATCGACGGCATTGACGGTTTCCGGCATAGCCGTGAAGTCACGGCCCTGAATGATCTTCTCGACCAGACGCAGCTTCTCGTCGGCGATACGGGGATCGGCGTCCCAGACGGTGACGGTTGCTGTGACATAGGCCATGCCGGCGACGTCAGCGCCCAGTTCCTGCAAGGCCATGTCGGCATCGAGCGCCTTGTTGGACGCATCGGTGTCCACCAGCGCCGATTGCTCGTTGGTCATCACCTCCTTGAGGATCGCGGCGATGGATTTTCTCTTGGCGAACCATTGACGGCGGATTTTGGTGAGGAGTTTCGTCGCGTCCGTCTTGTCCATCAGGATGGCGCGGGTGGACCAGCGATACGGGAACGCGAGCCGGTTCATCTCGTCGAGCAGGCCGGGCGTGGTCGCTGTCGGAAAGCCGATAATGGTCAGGACGCGCAGATGCTTGTCACCAAGGCGCGGTTCCAGCCCGCCAGTCAGCGGCTGATCGGCCAGCAGCGCATCGAGGTGCATGGGCACTTCGGGCACGCGGACACGATGGCGGTTCGTGGAAATCGTGGAATGGAGATAGGTCAGCGTGCCCGCGTCATCGATCCAGTGGCATTCGGGCATGAAGCCGTCGAGCAGCGCCAGCACGCGGTCGGTGCGGTCGATGAAGCCGCGCATCAGCTCCCATGGATTGACGCCGGATTGCTCACGGCCCTCGTAGAGCCAGGTCTCGGCGCGAGCCGCATCTTCGGCGGGTGGCAGCCAGAGGAAGGTCAGGAAGTAGCCTGACACGAAATGCGTGCCCGCTTCCTCGAAGGCAGCTTTGCGCTCGGCATCGACCAGAGCGGAGGCCGGATCAGGAAATTGGCTGCCGGGATAGGTCGCGGCTTCGCTTCGTTGTGCCTCAACAAAGATCGACCAGCCGGAGCCGAGGCGGCGCACGGCGTTGTTGATACGCCCGGCGACCGCGACCAGTTCGGCGGCAACAGCGGAATCCAGATCCGGCCCGCGAAACTTCGCAGTCCTCTGGAAACTGCCGTCCTTGTTCAGCACGACGCCCGAGCCAACCAGCGCGGCCCAGGGCAGGAAATCCGCGAGGCGGGTAGCGGTACGGCGATATTCGGTGAGGTTCATCATGGCTGCGCCCTCACACCGACAGATGACCGGGTATGCGCAGATGCCTACGGCCCACCTCGACAAAAAGCGGATCGCGTTTGGCAGCCCATACCGCGAGGAAATGACCGACCGCCCAGATGGCGATGCCAACCAGCCAGAGACGAAGGCCGAGGCCGACGGCGCCGGCCAGCGTGCCGTTGACGATGGCAATCGAACGCGGTGCACCGCCGAGCAGGATATGCTCGGTCAGCGCCCGGTGAACCGGGATGGAGAAGCCCGGCACCGCATCGAGCTGTTCAAACCCGCCCGCCATCAGATGAGCGCCCCGCCGCCGAACGAGAAGAACGACAGGAAGAAGCTCGACGCGGCGAAGGCGATGGACAGGCCGAAGACGATCTGGATCAGGCGGCGGAAGCCGCCGGAGGTATCGCCGAAGGCCAGCGCCAGGCCGGTGGCGATGATGACGATGACGGCGATGATCTTGGCGACAGGCCCCTCGATCGACTGGAGGATCGACTGAAGCGGGGCCTCCCAGGGCATGGAGGAGCCGGAGGCGTGTGCGGCAGGCGCCAGCATCAGACTGATGGAAACATTGGCAGCGGCGGTTGCCATGATGCGGCAGCCGCGTGAAATCGTGCGGATCATGAAGGGTTCCCTTTCGAGGTGGTGGCCAAAGTGATGGGATGCGTGATGGCGTAGTCGCCGTCCGGTCCCAGCCCATCGACGCGGGCGAGTTCGACCAGGCGGCGGGACGATCCACGTCCGGCAAGAACGGCGACAAGGTCGATGGTCTCGGCGATCAGGGCCCGCGGGACGGTGATGACGGCTTCCTGGATGAGCTGTTCGAGGCGGCGCAGCGCACCAATGCCGGAACCGGCATGGATGGTGCCGATCCCGCCGGGATGTCCCGTCCCCCAGGCTTTGAGCAGATCGAGGGCTTCGGACCCGCGCACCTCCCCGACCGGGATGCGATCAGGACGCAGGCGCAGCGAGGAGCGCACCAGATCGGAGAGCGTCGCCACGCCATCCTTGGTGCGCATGGCGACGAGATTGGGCGCGGCGCATTGCAGTTCGCGCGTGTCTTCAATGATCACGACGCGATCCGAAGTCTTGGCGACTTCTGCCAGCAGCGCGTTGGTCAGCGTGGTTTTTCCGGTCGAGGTGCCGCCCGCGACAAGGATATTGGCGCGCGTGGCGACGTTCAGGCGCAACACCTCGGCCTGAGCGCTGGTCATAATTCCGGCGCTTACATAGTCGTCGAGCGTAAACACCGCGACGGCGGGCTTGCGTATGGCGAAAGCGGGTGCTGCGACCACCGGCGGCAGCAGGCCCTCGAAACGCTCTCCGGTCTCAGGCAGTTCGGCCGAGACCCGCGGACTTCGGGTATGAACTTCGACGCCAACATGATGAGCGACCAGCCTGACGATCCGCTCGCCATCGGCCGCCGACAGCCTCTCCCCCGTATCGGCCAGACCTTCGGAGAGCCGATCCACCCAGATGCGGCCATCGGGATTCAGCATCACCTCGACCACAGCTGGATCTTCCAGAAAGCGAGCAATCGATGCCCCGAGTGCGGTGCGCAACATCCGCGCACCACGCGCAATCGTCTCGGGTTTCTGATGTGATGCGGTCATGGCGGCCCCATTCATGGCGGGACGCGCAAAAGACGGACCCCGGATTGGGGTCGATTAAAAGAACCTGATTTAGGGCCGTTTCAACAGATGTTTACGCGTGTGCGGGCATCGGCGGCGCGGGGCGGCAAATAGGATGGATCGAAAGTTCAGAGCTGGTTTCCACCCGCTTCGGACTGGCCTTGTGACGAAAGATCGTGAAGCGAATCCATATCCCGCGACAACTCTTTCAGGAATCTGTCGCCGGAAGCCAGGCGCTTGCCCAGCGTCTGCATGAAGCCTTCGAAGCGCTCGTTGCCCTTGATGCGCGCCGATTGTTTCGCGCTATCTGACAGCGGCGGCGTCATGGTGAGCCAGAATTGTACGAACAGCGAAAGCGTCTCGCCGAGGATGGCGACATCTTCGTCCAGCATATCGAACTGGCGGCCAAGCTTATCCAGGCGTCGCGACATTGCGGCTTCCAGCCGTTCGGTCGTGTCACCGGACAGGAAGGATGCTACCGCAGCCTCGATCACTGCGGATTTTGAAACATTGCGACGCAGCGCCAGGCCTTCGACCTGCTTCAGCAGATCCGGGGAGAAGTAGACATTCATGCGGGTGCGGCTCGTCATGCCTGTCTTCCTTCTCAAATGTCGATACCGTCATTGGGGTCAAGTGATGCCTGCCGCGCGACCATGCGCATCCGCTCGCGCATGGCGCGGGCCTTGGCGGCATCGACGTCGGGCTCATCATCGAGAAAGTCGAACTCCTGCGATGGCGGCGGTGGTGGCGGGATGATTTCCTCATGCTCGGGAAGCTCCGGCTCACGCCGGATACCGGCATTGGCAGGATCGTCGTCGGACGTGTTCGACGCGGGTTCGTGGCCAGCCGCGGGCGTAACAACACGGCTCGCCCAGTCGTCTGGTGCAGATGTTGCCATTTTCACCGACTGCTTTTTTAGATCGGGCAGCGGCAACACCCGTTCCTGAAACCGGGCATCGGCATAGTAGCGCGCCTTGGCGGCGCGGATGGGCGGCACACCCGCTACCATGACGATCTCGTCGGTTGGCGGAAGCTGCATGATCTCGCCCGGTGTCAGGAGCGGCCGCGCCGTTTCCTGCCGTGAAACCATGAGATGCCCGAGCCAGGGCGCGAGGCGATGACCGGCATAGTTGGTGGAATCGCGCATTTCTGTCGCCGTGCCGAGCGCGTCGCTGATCCGCTTGGCGGTGCGTTCATCATTGGCAGCAAAGGCGACACGCACATGGCAGTTGTCGAGAATGGCGTTGTTCTGCCCGTAGGCCCGTTCGATCTGGTTGAGCGACTGCGCAATCAGGAATGCTTTCAGGCCGTAGCCGGCCATGAAGGCCAGTGCCGATTCAAAGAAATCCAGCCGTCCGAGCGCGGGAAACTCGTCCAGCATCAACAGCAGGCGATGGCGCTTGCCGGAGGTTTCCAGTTCCTCGGTCAGCCGCCGCCCGACCTGATTGAGGATAAGGCGGATCAGCGGTTTTGTGCGATTGATGTCCGAGGGCGGTACGACGAGGTAGAGGCTGACAGGTTCTTTTGCTCCGACCAGGTCAGCAATGCGCCAGTCGCAGCGGGCCGTCACGCGGGCCACGACCGGATCCCGGTAGAGGCCGAGAAAGGACATCGCCGTGGACAGCACGCCGGAGCGTTCGTTCTCGGACTTGTTCAGCAGCTCGCGTGCCGACGAGGCGATGACGGGATGCACACCGGCTTCACCCAGATGCGGCGTGTCCATCATGGCGCGCAAGGTTGCCTCGACCGGTCGGCGGGGATCGGACAGAAAACTCGCGACGCCGGCCAGCGTCTTGTCCTTCTCGGCATAGAGGACATGCAGGATGGCGCCGACCAGTAGCGAATGGCTGGTCTTTTCCCAATGGTTACGCTTGTCGAGGCTGCCTTCGGGATCGACCAGAATGTCCGCGATGTTCTGCACATCGCGGACTTCCCATTCCCCCTGACGGACTTCCAGCAGCGGGTTGTAAGCTGCGGAATGCACATTGGTCGGATCGAACAGCAGGACGCGGCCATGGCAGGACCGGAAGCCTGCCGTCAGATTCCAGTTCTCCCCCTTGATGTCATGGACGATGCAGCTTCCCGGCCAGGTCAGCAGCGTCGGCACCACGAGACCGACCCCCTTGCCCGATCGGGTGGGCGCGAAGCAAAGAACATGCTCAGGTCCGTCATGTCGTAGATAGTCCTTGCTGTGTCTTCCCAGGACCACGCCATCGGGGCCGAGCAATCCGGCAGCATGGATTTCCTTGTCCTCGGCCCATCGGGCCGAACCATAGGTGGCGACGTTGCGCGCCTCGCGCGCCCGGATGATCGACATGAAAAAGGCGGCGGCGATAGCGAACAACGCCCCGGACGTGGCGATGAACGCGCCCTCGGTGAAAATACCAGGCGCATAGGCGTCGAAGGAAAACCACCACCAGAAGAAGGCCGGAGGATAATAGATCGGCCATCCCGCGACATCGAACCATGGAGTCCCGAGCTGGGGCTGAAAGCCAAGGCGAAAGGCCACCCATTGTGTCGAAGTCCAGACCATCACCAGGACAATGGTGAACACGACAATGATCTGGCCCCAGAGTATTCGGCCTCCACGCATATAAGCTCCAATCGACAAAAGAGTCGGAGCCGATCAGAGAATAGGCGTTTTCGAAAGTCGCAACAGGAAAGGCCGAGCCGCAGCGCTGCCGGATATCATCGGCGGCACATCGGACAGGTTCGCGCAAGAGTCGTCCAGATGTCGACATTTCCAGAACAATTCACGCGGCACCAGAGCAGCGAAGGCTCAGATCCCCAGCCCTCGTGTCCGTCCTAACTGCCAGGATACCGATCCACCCTGCACGACGCCCATCACCTCACGGCCGAGCTGGCGGTCGATCACTGGCCGCCATGGGACAAGAGTGAACTCGTGGCTCTTTTCGACAATGGCGAACTTGCCGCTCGATAGATGTGCGGTCCCGGTGAACTTGCCGCTGATATTTTCGCCATCGGCAACCGCCCGGAACGGCAAGCCTTTGCTGCTGGCCATTTCCGCACCGACGCGGGCCACTTCCCTTTCTCGCAGATTGGCGAGCAGGTTGCGCCGATAGAGGATGCGTCCATTCTGCTGCCGCGTGGCATCGCCCTGTGCGATATGGTGTTCACGCCGCTGGTCCATAGCCTCGCGCACCTGCTGGCCGAACCCTGCCGGGGTAAGGTCAGAGGCGTCCGGTGTGACCAATCGCCGGTCCAACCAGGTCGCGCCATCGGCGCCGATCTGCTTTTCCAGATCGAAGGTCGAGACGACACGGATGCTGGCTTGCCGGTTGCGACCGGCATCATAGGCGGTGGCGCGGCTCTCGAAGTCTTCCGGGATGCGCCACTGGTCGGCGTCGATCCGCTCGGCAATCCCGGCCCGGCGTAGCGACTCCAATCGCCGGACATGGGCATCGACATAGCCCTCATAGTCGCCACCCGGCACACGTCCCTCGAACTTCGCCTGTTCGAGGTGGCGGCTCGGTCGGTAGATACCATTTTCCGAGATCGCAGCGATGGTGCGATCAGAGGGACGTTGTGCTGTATCGGCGGGACCGACTTCCACGATGCTGCCGATCCGGGCATCTTCGACGCGGGCCGGATCAATGCCGGGAAGATGGTGCGTGCGCCCGTCGATCCCGTCGACCACGAGGGTCAGCTTTTCACCCATCTCATCGGTCAGATATTTGTCGACGACGCGGCCGGTGATGGGTGCCGCGGGTGCGGCATCGTGAAGCTGGAAGGTCATCGGATCACGTTCCTGCCCATCGGCCTTCAGCGCCTCTTGCATGTTACGGATGATGTCACCGCGCTCACCCAGTTCACGCAGCGCCGGTTCCATCTTCGCGCCAAGCTCCCAGACGCCGGGTGCGTGTTCGGTGGCCAGCCCCATCTTTTCCAGCTTGGCGAGACGGCGCAGACGAAGCGTGCGGTTGAACTGGCGGCGTGCATCGGCCGGTTCATGGCGCAGATCGAGGAACCGTTCGTCGGCCTCTTCGGTCATTGCCCGGTCGATCCGGGTGAAACGGTCCTGATCGATTTCGGCAGACAGCTTACGGCTCTGCTCGATCTCGGTCACGGGACCGAGTTCCAGCGTGGTCAGTTCGCTCGCCCGCTCACGAATTCCATTGGCGAGATAATCGCCATTGATGACCAGATTCTCGCCCAGATCGTCCTTGCCCCGAACGATGACATGGACATGGGGATGGCCGGTATTGTGGTGATTGACCGCCACCCAATCGAGTTTCGTGCCAAGGTCGGCCTCGATGCGGTTCATCAGGTCGCGGGTGTGTTCGGTGAGGTCGGAAAGATCGGCGGCATCTTCGGGGGAAACGATAAAGCGGAACTGGTGACGATCATCCTTGCCGCGATCAAGGAAGGCATCTCCATCGGCACGATCGTCGGTGGCGGAATAAAGCTGACCACGCTCGCCATCACGCGATGTTCCGTCGCGTTGGATGTAGCGCAGATGGGCAGCACCTTTGCCATTCTTCCCCGCGCTCTGAACGTATCGGGTTTTGACGACGACGCGACGCGCGCCAGCCGTACTGTGACGCCAGCCGCTCGACAGGGTTCGGGCGCGAACAAAGGCCGCACCACGACCACGCTTGACGCCCGGACCTTTGCCAGCCTGCGACGCCTTCCCGCTCTTTCCGGCAGAACCAGATGAAGACGACGAGGATGTCCATGATGCGAATGAAGATGATCTGCCGGGGCTGTTGCTATGCTGACGCGCCAGCTTCTTCGCCTGCGTCAGAAAGCTCTTCGCCTTGCCCGCCTTCGGCACGTCCGACCTGATGCGCCCAGGCTTCGGGCGAAAGCGGTTCTCGTCGTCGCCACTCATCGACGCATCCGAAGCCGCGACGGCGGAAAATCGGCCGATATTCGGTTAGAGTGCCGGTCAAAACCCAGCGAAGCCAAGGCTTTGCGCCAAATCGCGGCACGCGAAACCCAAAAGCATGGTGCCGTGCCCCGCGTCCCAAAACAGTGTGCAGACAAGGGCTTGCCCAGAAACCGCCCCGACAGGGTGCCGGTTTCCTTTATCTTGCCCTCCGCCTTTCCTTCCCTTTTTGCCCTTCCTGCCGGGAATGCTGCCAGGCGCCCCCAAGCCTGACTGCACACCGCAAATGGACCGAACGAGCGCGAAAACGCCATGCTCATGGCTTGTCGCCATCGCCCGCAAGGGCCACGAATATGCCGCTGTCCTGCGGTTCCTGAACGGCGGGATCGCGCAGAGAAACGGTTGCCTGGATGTCGCCCGACGGCTGATTGGCCGCCGCTGAAATGCCGCCGGATTGCGCAACGAAGAGCGGGGCTTCGCGCCAATCCGGTGGTGGTGGCGGCACGATTGTCGGCACATCGGGCGCAGTCGCATGCCCAAGAAGCGGCGCGAGCGTGGCGACATAGGCGCGCGTTTCTGCGGGCAAAACGCGGCCCGTCGCCAGATGCTCGTCATAGCGACCGGGTCCGGCATTGTAGGCGGCAAGCATGGCCGCAACATTGCCGTAGCGGTTCCACATCTCGCGCAGATACGCCGTGCCTGCGAGGATGTTATCGCGCGGATCGTAAGGGTCGCGCCCGAGACCATGGCGGCGGCGCAGGCCCGCCCAGGTATCGGGCATGACCTGCATCAGTCCCATCGCGCCCGCCGATGAAATTGCGCGCACATCGCCCGCGCTTTCCACGCGCAGCACGGCTCGAATCCAGTGCTCTGGAATGCCGAAACGCTGTGACGCCTCGGCAATGAACGCAGCATGGGGATGCGCGGTGACAGGCGCAGGTTGCAGCGTGACCTGCGCCATGGCCGGCATCGAGCCGCTGCCAGCCGACAGCAGGGCCGTGAAGAGAAGAAAGGTGCGCGATCGCATGATCTCAGTCGCGATCTTCGCGGGGCCGCGGGCGGCTCCAGTGCAGCGACCATGACGAGCCTGCATCGTCGTCGCGGAACAGGTTGGCGCGGATCGGGTGCGGTAAGGCCGGATCGTCGAGCAGCACCGAGAGATATTCGCCAGCCTTTTCGCCGGTGCGTTTCCATGCAGCACCGACCTCGGGACCGTCATGCTCAATGTAATGGACGCGATAGTCCGGCGCATTCTCCGCATCGGAATGTTCAGCGGGCACGATGACGAGATCGCGCTTCATGGTGAGCGTGACGAGCTGACCGGCGAAGCCGGATGCGTCACGCGCAAATTGACCGATCTGTGGCATGGTATGTCTCCTGTGTTGGTGGGTTTGGCGTGGGTTCAATGCGTGACCGCCCGCCATTCGTAGCGGCCATCGCCTTCCTCATCGGTCCAGAGCGGAAGCGCCCGGCCGATGACGGAACTGGCGGGAACAGGTCCGAAGTAACGGCCGTCGAGGCTGTCCCGGATTTCCCAATTCATGAGGAAGAGTTCGCCGTCGCGGATGATGCGGCAGCCCTGCCAGACCGGCAGATCGCGTCCCATCCGGTCGCGCTCCAGTGCATCGCCCATCTCGACGTTATCGACGGTGATCGTCGCACCGTTGCGGCAGACGCGCTGTCCCGGCAAGCCGAGGACGCGTTTCAGCATCGGCACGTCCCGCCCGATATAGCCGCGCTCGACCATGAACCGCTCCAGCGGTTCGGGCGGCGCGATGACGACGAGTTCAGGAACTTCGACCACATCGGCAGGAACAACTGTGTAGAAGCCGATGGGCGCGCTGGCGGTCGCATTCCAGATCAGCCTGGTTGGCGGATCGGCAACGGCCGTGGCGACAAGCGTACCGACGGCCAACATGGACACGGCGAGGATATGACGGCGGCTCATGGTGCGATCCTCCGGCGGCTGACCCATGCGGCATGGCGTTCCGGCGTGTAGGGGGTGGGGTCCTGACCGGCGATCATGCGGTTGTGGACGTGCCGCCAATGGTCCGGCGCAGCATCCGCAGGATCGACGCCAAGCGCGTCCACGGCGTCGATGGCGGCCAGCGCTTGCTGCACCTTTGGCCAGCCATCAATACGCAGCAGGATCTCGCCGCCGGGGCGGACGAAGGGCACGGTCTGGAACGGCTCGCCACGCCCGACAGCGCGCAGGATGTCGAGCCGCGAAACGATGGTGCCGTAGTCGTTGGAGGCCCAGCGGACGAAGGCGAAGATGCTTTCGGGTGCGAAGCCGACGAGACTGCGGCGGCGGTCGATGATCTGCTCAAAGCTCTTGTGGCCGAAGCGTATCCAGTGCTCAACCTTCCGCTTCTGGAAGGCCAGTTCGACAAGTGTGGTGAAGGGCGCTGGACCGTCCGCCAGCGGATGTTCATGCGCACCACGCTCGGTTTTGCCGGTCATGGCCGGTCTCCTTCGGTGGGTGGAAACTCGCGGCCCAGCAGCTCGCGCAGCATCACGGCGACGGTGACGCCGCGCCGGAAAGCGGCGACCTTGATGCGCCCGCGCAGTTCGGGTGTGATGTCGATGGTCAGGCGGGCGGTAAAAGCCTCGGCAGCCATCTTTCCGGTTGCCGGCGCATCGGCGGCCCTGACCCAGCTATCGGGATTACCCGGACGCGATGCGAAGCCGGATTTGGCGGGTGGACGTGTCATCGCACAATCCTCCCGATCCCGAGGCTATCGATCTCGGCCACCAGCGCTGTGACCTCCTGTGCAGCCCGTTCGCCGCCATCGGTCTCTGAGACCAGTCGCCCAGTTTGTGCGGCTTCAGCAAAGGCGACGCGCTGGCCGATGGTCGTGGCCAGCAAGGGCGGATCTTGGTCCGCCAGTGTCTCAGCCGTTTCGCGGGCGATGACGGTGCGCGCAGCGCATCGGTTCAGCAGAAAACGGGCGGCCAGTTCAGGACGATAGATGCGTGCTTCGTTCAGAAGCGCCAGCATCTCGGCGGAGGCCCAGCCGTCGAAAGGAGATGGCTGCACCGGGACCAGCACCAGATCGGCTGCAAGCAGCGCTGAGCGCATCAGACCAGCGACACGGGGCGGACCATCGATGACGACATGGTCGGCGTCACGCGCCAGCTCCGGCGCTTCCCGGTGCAGCGTATCGCGGGCCAGGCCGATGACACTGAACAGCCTTGGCAGCCCTTCATGGCCACGCCGCTGCGACCAGTCGAGTGCGGAGCCTTGCGGATCGGCGTCGATCAGGATGACGCGTTTGCCTTCCGCAGCCCACGCACCGGCGAGATGCAGCGCCAACGTGGTTTTTCCGACACCGCCTTTCTGATTGAGGAGAGCGACGATCATCGCTGTCCTCCCGGCTTGCCAAGAGGTAGTTCAGGCGTGTTTGTTGACGCGGGCGATCCCTGCTTTGGAGGTGTCAACTTGCCTTTGCGGGCACCCGATTTCAGCGTCGCGCTTGCCTTCGCGATGAGCTTTTCCACATCGCGCCGCCGCTCTTCAAAGTTAGATTCTGTGTTAGACTCTAAGTTAAGGGCGCGATTTTCGCTTTTGTTACCGAAGGATAAGCGGTGTTTGGGTTCCCGATAGCACGAGCCGCCGGTTCCTGATGGCACGATAGTCCGGGTTCCCGATAGCACGAGGCTATCCACAGGTTTTCCACAGGCCGAAACAGGCTCGAAAGCGAGCAGCATCCGGCCGCCGGTTTCGACCTCGGCGAACAGGGTGTAGCCGGGCAGTGGCTGGCGGCGGATAGTGTCGCGCAGCTCGAAGGCGAAGCGCTTGAACGGCGACAGACTTCCCGATTTCTGGTGCAGGTGACGGAAGTCGAACCGCCAACCGTTTTTCTGCCGCCCACCATGCTTGCGCACCAAGCGATAGAGCCAGCGATCCAGCCCGCCGGTCAGATTGAAGTAGGCCCGGTCGATGGTGAGGATCAGGGCGTCATCCAGAACCGCACTGTAGAACCAGTCGGGCACGATCATCTCGATGCCGTCCGGGCGGCCATTGGCATCGGTCCGCTCATGCCATTCGTTGATCCACGAAAAGCGATGCCGCCGTCCGTTCGCGCGCTGACGGATCGAGGTCGCAACCGTGGTCGATTGCAGGCGATCCAGCGCCGCTTTCAGACGCTGATAGTCCCTCAGGGAAGTTCCGCGCCCTGTGAATGTCAGGATTTCATAAGGCGTTGCCGCCATCAGGCGCGACGTGCGCAGACCGGCGTCCCGCGCTTCCACGATCTGGCTGGCCGCCCAGATCAGTATATCGGCGTCCCAGATCGTCGCCATACCGTGATCGGGAACAGCTTCGACACGGATCGAGACGTTGCCCAAGGCAAAGTCAATCGGGCGGATACGGTGCGATTTGGAAAGGGAAAAGAAAGGATAGGCCATGAGATCCTGCGCGTCTCGTGGTGCGAATTCCCCGGGAAGCGCCCGAAACAGATCGAGTTGCCCGCGTTCCGAGGCGGATGGGTGCTGCGCTGCCATCAGGGGCTGACCGCCGTGTTCAGCGCGTGATGCGCTTGGGCGAGGTGAATGCGGTCGGCGGCATAGGTTTCGCCGGGAGAACTTGTCCGCGTGGGTCCGACGTGGAGGTAACCGATCCGCGCGCAACCCAGGCTGCGAGATCCTCGACCGAATAGACAACGCGGCCGCCGAGCTTGTGATAGGCAGGTCCCGTTCCGTAGGTTCTGTGCTTTTCCATCGTGCGCGCGGACAGACTGAGGAAATCGGCGGCTTCCTTGGTGCGCAGATAGCGTGGCGGCAAGGCGGCGAGATCAGGTCGCATGGGGTGGCCTCCGTGGTTGTGCAGGATGCCGCTGACGATCAACGGCATGACATGCGCACGGTGGCGAAGGCGCGGCGGCATGGGGGATGAGGAAGATCGAAGGGGTAGAATCCTCACCCTCGATCAGACGTCAGTGTCAGGGTTTGCGACGATGGCGCAAAAGGTCCTGATAACCGCCGTCGATCAGCGCGGCGGCAGATCGGACAAGGGCGATGACAGAGGCGCGCAAAGCCGATGTCTTCCACGGTTCGGCCCGAACGCGCGCCTCTCCATAGATGGCGATGGCAATCTCACGATAAGTCGCGTGGTTGGCGTTTCCGTCGGCGGCTTGCATCATCAGGCGGAACCGCCGGCGCTGATACGGCGTCATCCTGGGGTCGCGGCGCGCGGGTTTCCCGGCCAGCATGTGCCAGAGCCTGAGAATGGCTTCGAGCCGATCCGGCAGATTTTCGTCAAGTGGCAGAATGATCGCCGGCTGCGAATTGGCATCGGTGTCGGCGAGGATCAGATATTGAACGCCGTCTCTGGCGTCGCAGACACCATATGTCCCCTCTGGTCCGCAGATGGCATCAGCAAGATCTACCGATAAGGCGGACGGAGAAGGCGGAAGAAAATCGGGCGCTGCCCCGAGCAGCAGCATGTCCGGATTGGCAACAGGCGACCAGATGACCGGTTGGTCGAGCGCGGAAGAGCCGGGGTCTGCCGGGAAATCGTAACCCCCAGCGATGTTGGACATCATCCGCAAAGGGAAGATGCCCGGTGCCTTGTGCTACAAGATCATCGAAACTGGCTTGATAGGAGGCGTTACGGCGCAGGCATTCCCAGGCGACGCCCTCAACGGGCAGCGCATCGTAGAATTCATACTGGTCCTGGTCTCGCCAGCGGGATGTATCCGGCTTCATTGCTCCGCTCCTGGTTGAAACTGCACAGGTGGAGCGTGAAAGAATTGCGGCGCCTCTACCGAGATGGAAGCCGGAACGAAGACATGGGGTGATGCTCTCAGGGCATCACTGGTGCGACGGCGGCGAGGTCAGGTCCGATCTGTCGGCTGACGCAGCAGCTGACGATAGCCGCTCTGTGTCATCCAGCGCGCGCGGGCCAGATGGCTGTCATGGACCTGCCGGGCGCGCACTGGTTCCAGGGCGGGGTCGATACCGAACAGAATGTTGACGGCTTCGGTCCATTCCGCACCATCGGCGTCAGCATCAAGCAGCCGCATGTAGAGTTTGACGTGCGCGCGATCATATTCGGTCAGCTCGTCGCCGACAGGCGCGATGTCGTCAAAGGGGATGACTGCGGATGTCATGTCGAGGGCCGCCGCAGGGCACAGGCCGCCGCGGCGGATTGATGATGCCGCCGGCGCCGGTCAGGCGTCATGGATCTGTCGGTGTCTCTTCTCGTCTTGGTCATGAACCAGCAACACTCCTTGTCCGCGATCCGTGGACAGGAGAACAATCCCTGCTGCTTCAAGCGCCCGGCGCACCTGATCCCGCGTTGTCTCATACACCTCGAGCCGGTTCTCGGACTCGAGGCGCTTCAGGGCAGTCAGCGATATTCGGGCCTTGTCAGCGAGCGTCTCCTGCGTCCAACCCAGCAACGCGCGTGCGGCCCGCGACTGTCGAGCGGTGATCATGCATGATCACCTCCCATCGCGACCGGCGCGCATTCCAGAACTACGGCTATTTTAGTCGCCTTCGTCCGATACGCCATACGAAATCGTCGAATCTGGCCAGGGCGTTATCTGCACGGCTGAGCATGCAGCCCGTCTGATTCGCCTGCATGCCGCAAATGCAGCGCTTGTGCTGGCCGTAACGCCGACCAGTGCAAGATGATCCTCAAACGCTCCACGGGAAATGATCGTGATATGTTTGGAGATCATTTTCTTTGCATTCTGCACTAGATATGATACCTATCCAGATCAATGCAGCAGGAATGATCTGTAAAGGCATCACATGAAGGCGGAAAAAGAAACACTGGGGCTGATCGGCGACCATTTTCGCCGCGCGCGTCTTGCAGCGAGGCTGACCCAGGAGCAAGTGGCCGATCTTGCCGGTATTTCGCGCCCGCGCTACCGCGACATCGAGACGGGAGCAGCGGCTGCGCGCACCACGACATTGATCAGCATTGCCAGGGCGCTTGGGCTAGAAATGATGCTGGTCCCGCAGGCAATGGTGCCGGCCATCGAAGCGCTTTTGCGCCCCGATGCCGAGGACGATCATCCGGCCTTCAGCCCGCAACCGGAGAGCGACGATGACAGCCGCCCGTACCGCTGAGACCATCACCGCGCTGGACGTGTTCCTGAACAGTGCGAAGGTTGGCACGATCGTCAGGACGCCGGGTGATTTCAACGCCTTCAGCCTTGATCCGACCTATCGCGCGACCGGCGGCATCCCGGTTCTGAGCCTGTCCCTGCGCGCGGCATCAGGGGGCCTGCGCAAGGATCCGCGACCTGTCGCAGGCAGCCTGCCGCCCTTCTTTGCCAACCTGCTACCCGAAGACCGGCTGCGCGAGGCGATGGAAAAGCACCATGCGGACAATGTACGGCCGGGGAATGATTTCGACCTCTTGGCAGCTCTTGGTGCGGATTTGCCGGGGGCCGTTCGGGTGCTGCCCAGTGACGGTCAACCCGGCATCGGGGCGGCGCCATCCCAAGGGCGGCCCAAGGCCCGCTTCTCGCTTGCAGGCGTGCAGATGAAGCTCTCGGTGATGAAGAACACCGGCAAGGGCGGCGGGCTGACCTTGCCGCTCGGGGATGACGAGGGCCAATATATTGCGAAATTCCCCTCGACCGCCTTTCCGGGCGTGTCGGAAAACGAGTTCGCGAACCTCGCGCTTGCCGAAGCCATCGGCATGGACGTGCCTGAGCGAGAACTGGTCAACCGAGACCAGTTCGAGGGCATTCCCGAAGAGTTCGAAACACTTGCCGAGGGGCTGGTCCTGCTCGTGCGGCGTTTTGATCGCGGGGCAGACGGGCAGCGCATCCATATCGAGGATTTCGCGCAGGTTTTCGGCCTGTACCCGGCGCGCAAATATGATGGCGCCGCCTCCCACGACATCGCCTCTGTGCTGAATGTTGCGATCTCGCCGTTCGCCGCGCTGGAGTTCGTCCGGCGGCTGACCTTCTCGGTGGTCATGGGCAATGGCGACATGCACCTCAAGAACTGGTCGCTGATCTATCCGGGTGACGGCGACACGCCCGCTCTTGCACCGATCTACGACATGCTTTCGACCGTGCCCTATATTCCGGCAGATGGGCTGGCGCTGTCTCTGGGCGGCGAGCGGGCCTTCAAGGGCCTGGCCCCGGCCCGCTGGAAGATGTTTGCCAATCGGGCAAGGCTTCCCGAGCCAGCCGTGCTCAAGGCCGTTGTCGAGACGGTGAAACGCATCGATGCAAAATGGTGGACCCTGCCGGAACGCGAAGTGGTCCCCCCGCTCGTGCTGGAACGGATCGACGCCCATGTGAAAACCATGATCCCGATCCTGACCGGCTGAGCAGTTCCAGCCCGGACAGGTCACCGGGCCTGGCGGCTTTCCCGCAGGCATGAGAAAGGCCCCGACCTTGCGGTCGGAGCCTTTGTTCCGCGCCTCAGTCGCCGCGGCGACCGTTGGGGCGGGACCAGATGAGGGAGAAGGTTTCGCCGTCTTCTTCGTCGAAGAGGTTGGCGTAGATCGGAGCGTTGAAGCTCGGATCGTCCAGCTTGAGGCCCAGATAGTCGCGGCCCTCGTTGGAGCGCTTGGACCAGGCGGCGCCGATTTCAGCGCGGCCGACCAGAACCCGGTGGCTGGGGGCATTCTCGCCGGTGGCGCGCAGGTCGGGGATGATGCGCACGCCCTTGGCCTGGACGCTGAGGGTGACGATTTCGCCGGTGAATTCGTTCGAGCCGGTCTTCTTGAAGGTGCCGATGGTTGCCATTGTAAGTCTCCGTTTTTCCGTTTCCGAGCCCGCACCATTGCGGCCTCGATGGCGATTGACGGGCCGGAGACGAACGCTGACGCACCCCCGAAGGGGGCTGGACGGCCGAGGTAGGTCTTTCTTGCAATCGCGAGGAATGGCGGCGCAGCCGACAGGGGAAGAAAGTCCAACGACGCTGTTGCGCCGAAGCGGTCGAAGCGCTTGCGCTGTTCTTCGGCCAGATCAGGCCATTGAAGAGGCCGTTTGGAGCGGTTGAGACACGGAGGTTGAACGGAGACGTGGCGACATTGAGGCTTCCTCAAGATGACCAGAGCGGCATCACTGGCATGTCTGTCAGACTTTGTCCCTGGCCGCGCGCGTTTCTTTTACCGGCCTCTCTCCATCGGTCGAGCCGGTATCCCGGTTCGGCCTGTCAGCGTTGATGCTGACCGTCATACAGTCTTCCTGCCACGCTCGGGTTTCAGGCTGATGCGGGGATTATACGCGTCCCCCGCCTCCCTCGTGTCGAAAGCGGCAGATGATCCATATCCGCTTCTATGCCCTGCTGCCACGAATGACTTCGGTTCAGGAGCACGCAGTCAGCGAATCATCGTCCGTTGAGCTCAATTATCGAGACGGACCAAAGTCCACAGAATGGCACATATTTTGTCATACCTGGCATGAGCTTCACTCATAATCGCAGAAAAATGAGCGATTATCAGCAGGGAACGGACAGAAAATGCCAAATTGTTATATCAATTAATGCCACCTATCTTGAGCGCATAGTTGCAAGGGAAACACCAATGGCGTTCAAGGCAGATCTTCTCAAAAAGAAGCTCAAGGAAGAGGGCACAAAGCCGGATGAGCTCGCTGCGGCGATCAAAAAGCACAAACGGACTGTGCGTCGCTGGCTGGCTGGAACTAATCCACCCAAGCAGAAGGACTTGGAGGCGGTCGCACGCGTCCTCAACTGCAAACCCCAGGATTTTGACCCGTTCTTCGCTGACAAAGGTTTGGGGGAAGTTTCCATTCAGGCCCACGTGTCCGTAGCATCCCATAATGCCTATGAACTGATGCGCTGGCGTTACGGGGTCAGCCAGAAACAGATCATGGAGCTGGCTCCCGTGCTATTCGCCATTGTCGCAGGACATGCGCTTAAAGTGCCGGATCAGGATGATGAAATCGCTCGGCTCGCCTTTGACAATCGCCTTACCGATCCACGCCTCCAAGGCGGGCACAACGAGGCTCGCGCCAGCAAGCTGAGGAAGTGTTTTGGCCTCGAAACGTCCGATCCAGGGGTTGAAACATCGCGCAATCTGTTCAGCGAGGCAATGCGGCGCCTGTCTTCGCAGATTGAAGACTATGTCGATACACGATGGTTTGTCGGCGCCGCAGCGGAAGAAGCCCCGGGGGCAGCTGGGTACGTTCCGGACACTGAGCTTGTTAGCGCACTCTCCGGTGGAGATCTGAAACTGGCGGAGGCAATCGTCAAGGGGCGCATTCGCCTGTCGACCATCCTGCAGCGAGCCAAAGAAGGAGAAGACCCCGTTTCGGTCGAGACCTTTGCGGATGCCATCCGCCACGCGCACGCTCAGCAAATTAAAGAGCTGCGGAAAGCTGGCCTCAAAAAGCTGAAAACATGGCGGACATTTTACGAAGAGCGCCACCCTGACCTAGCTGAAGAGTACGACCGCCTCCTCGCCCAGCACTGCCATGAGGAAGGTTGGTGTCCAAATAATTACACTGATGATGAACGTATCCAGAGTTGGGTTAACCCCTATCAGGAAGATCGACACATCAACGAGGACACGCTGACCGAGTATCAGCAGCGCAGGAAGGATGCTCGCGAGAAGGACGAAGGCAGCAAGACACTAACTTTCGTCTTTAGTCGCAACGACCCCGTGGTCCGTCGCTTCGCCGAGCTTCAGCGCCACCGTGCTCAAATCAAGAAGCAGTTCGAGGAGACCTGGTCATGATGTCGATCTGCGAAGATGGAATATTCATGCTCAGCAGCCATGCCGCAACGCGCATGGCCCAGCGAGGTATCCGAGGCGCTATCGTTGATTTTGTGCTTCTGCATGGGACACGGGTGAAAGCGCAGCGTGGCTGTGAGGAATATATCCTGTCTGGACGCGCCGCGCGACATCTCGAAGCCGCTGGCTACAACGGTCAGACGATCGCGGCAGCAAAAAAGGTTCGAGCGATCGTCGATAACAACGGCACGATCGTGACCTGCTATCACCAACGTAAGGGGCGATCGCGACCTTCCAATCGTAAGTGCCATCTTCGAAGTTCCATGCACGCCTAACCTTTTCCAAATTGCACAGCAGATCCGCTTGTGGCGCAGATGAGATGCACGCGACCGGTATCTTTACGGGCTCCCTGCAAAACCGTTTACCTAAAGGAAACAGGATGACTGTCGCCATCTATCCATCGACGAAGTTCAACTATGCTCGCGAGCAATATTATGCTGAGGCTGGCGGCTATACGTTGCTGCGTCTGACCTGCGGAAACCTTGAGGGGAAACCCGGCGGAGCCATCAAAACAGCTACGGCGAGCGACTTTGGTGCTGCCCCCGTCTATCGCAATCAAGAGGAGCTAACTGCAACGATGCGCCGTAGCGTTTCGAACCTCGGTGGCCAAGGGCAGGATGTAAGCATCGACATTGATGGGAAAGGCCGCCAGTTCGGGGAGGTCGCATTGTCGGGTTCGCGTGACGTACTCATCGAGGCCTTGGGCGAACTGGCTAAGGAAATGGAACTTCATCTGGGCCGATCCTGGAAGAGCACCCGCGATGTTGGATACAACGATCTGCGCAATCTGTATGATGACCTCAGTGTTGTGGAAGGCGAACCGGTCTACCTTTCAGACGGCGTGTATCTGGACGCTGACGGGCACCTTTTTGAATGACAATGACGGGAGCACGAAACGTCCCTAGCAAATCAGATGCCGTATTCGTGGTGATCGTGATGGGTTAGATTCTGCTGATTATAAATTATACCATCGAACGTCAGTTAAATATTTCTCTGGTGTTTAATATAGTGATGTCTGGCGGTAAGAGAAATGTAAAATGACGGTTGAAATTCTTGGACCAGATGCAACATCAGAACACGCGAACGCAGAAAATTTACGCGCCGCATTGATCGCTAGTGCGCCAGAACTGAGCCACCCGGAAGTCCGGTTGGCGATAATACCACAGGTGTTCGCCAAAGACTTAGAGATCGACTGCGTCCTGGTGTTTGAAGACACTCGCGCGCCGGAATACATGTTCCGAACCTCGAAAGGCTTACCAGTACAGTCTTTCGTAGCCTGCGTTGAAGTGAAAAATCACTCACCGGACGCGGTGCGGCGCCACGGCACCCATCTGGAGGTGCGATATGGTGGTGCATGGCACAGTGCGACCGCGCAAGCAGATGCGCAAGTTTGGGCGTTGAAGGGAGTTCAGCAATTCGCCCATTTTGGTAAGGCACGACGCGATAAAACGTTTGTTCAATCTGTGCTCTGGCTACCCCGCGTGCCCGCCGACGCTTTGGATGGAGTGCCAACCTCGGGCCGCACGGGCATCTTCTACGCAGATCTAAGTTGGCAGCAGCTGATAGATGGCTTCAAGGAGAACATCGCGCAGTCAAAGATACAAACCCTTGTTTCGGAGGGGTCAGGTAGCCGGAACCACAGCTACATCAGTCTGGTAAAGACGCTGACCGCCAAGATTGACCCCACGCAGCTCGATTTAATGCGCGTCAACGCACTGACGCAGAAACGGTTTGATGCAGATAAGCAGGCCTATGTCCGCGAACTGGGCAGCGGACTATTGATGTTCCGTGGTCGTGCCGGCACGGGAAAGACCTTTGCCCTGATACAAATGGCAATCCATCTGGCGCGCCAAGGTAAGAGCACCCGGATCGTGACCTACAATCACGGGCTTATCTCGGATATGTCGCGCGCCCTGTCGATCATCCGCGACCGTAACAAAGATATTTCTCCGATTCCGGTGGTAGAGACCCGCTGGATGCTGATGCGGCTGCTGTTTGAACTCACGTTCGGGAGAGATACGGTGAAGCGTGCAGGCGAACTCTACGATCTGGAGGATCGGGAGGCGCTGTTTCTGCGCGCTCTGCGCGACCCTAAGGTTTTTCTAGAAGAAAAGGTACCGTGTTGCGCCTACAGGGTTGCGGGGAAGCTGTGTCACTGTACCAAAAATGAGTATGAAACTTGGAAAGATATTAGTGCATACCGGGAAAAAATTTTAGCACCCTACGATTTTTTGTTGGTGGATGAGGGTCAGGATTGGAGCACTGAACATCGCGATCTCATGTACGACATCTTTGGTTCGGAACGAGTAATCGTAGCAGATGGGGTGGATCAATTCGTAGACCGCGTCCGCTGCGACTGGGATCGTGGCGATATTGCGAAGAACCGTGTCGTGCCATTGCGTACCTCGCGCCGCACAAAGGCAGCGACATGTGATACCATCACCGACATTGCCCATGCGCTCAAGGTGCCGGATTGGGATGTAGAGCCAGACCAAGCAGTGACGGGTGGCCGCGTGACTGTGCTAGTAGAACCGCAGCCGCGCCGGGCGATTGAACGCGCCCTGGAGATACTGGGCGAAGATTTGGTAAACCAACCGCACATGCGGGCGGTGGATGCGCTGGTATGCTTACCGCAAACGGCCGCAACCCCGGGAGCCAATTACTGTAACCTGTTTGAAAATGTTCAAGAGCAAAATCATGCAGATTACTGGCGCGGCTACGATTGGGAAACACGGCAAAACCGCGAATATCCTAGTCGCCAGACTGCATTGAGGGCTGTGCTGTATCAAAGTTGTCGAGGCATGGAAGGATGGGCCACGCTGTGCATGGGACTCGACCTTTTCTATGATTACGTCATTGCCAAACCGGATATCGACATCGAAAGGCTGCGCGATGAGCTCAAGAACGATCTGGGTTTCTTATTCACCGAATCCGCGTTTGAGGAAAAGCTCGCCGCTGAGCAGCGCGCTTATGCCTTGAATTGGTTAATGATCCCGCTCACGCGCAGTATGGACCATCTGGTAATCCATCTGACAGCCCCAGACAGCGCGCTAGGCCATGTGTTGCAGGGCATGGACCGCGACAAGATAAATTGGCGGTAATTTAATTTCGATAATGCGCGCGCTTCCTGCTGCACTGACCCGCAGCCGCTGTTTCCAGTGGCGTCAGCGTCAGCTGACCTTCTATCTACTCAACCGGCAGCAAGGAAACTCTACGCCAGTCCTCATGTCTCGCGTGAAGGTGAACCGTGGTCTCCACTGGCGGCGCATGCGCGTTTCGGGCAACTGCGTTCAGCATTTCATGTGTGCGCGAGGCTATCATTCACAGCACCAGTTGCCGTCATGCCCGCGACCCGCAGGAAGGCCGTCAAACCCACTGTGGCTGCCCCAATCACTGAGAAGATTACCTGCCATGTCTCCGAGGGCATCATATGTTTGACGATGTCGAGGGTGGCGTAAAATCCAGCCATGCCCGCTGGAGCGACGAAGGCCAGCGCAATCAGCAGCCGCGCCCAGATCGGGCGGATCAGCATGAGCAAGCCCTGAGCGACAGCCAGTGTCAGGCCGGCCGCGGCGAGGCCAACGAGTATCGCGCCAAGCCAACCAGCACCCGTGCCATAGGTCCAGATGCCAGCATTTAGGCCGATAAAGAACGGCAGGGCAAAGACGGCAAGGTTGAACATCAGCCAGCACATGGTGCCAATGGCTGCGATGGAAACAAGAATTCCGAGAACGATCATGGTGGTGTCTCCGTGCAAGGGATTGAACGGTCGCGCCTTCCACCACCACCATGGCGCAGGAGAGAATATAGCATGAACATGCACAGCTGCGCGAGCCGGAATGATCGGTGGCTTCGACCATCCGGCCCGCGGTGATGTGGATAGGCAGCGCTCACGCGCTGCCGCTTCCGAAGCGATAGACCGGGATGCCCATCTTGCGGGCTTTGTCGGCCAGGTTGTCCTGAATGCCGGTGCCGGGAAAGATGATGACGCCGATCGGCATGACGCCAAGCATCTGATCGTTGCGCTTGAAGGGCGCGGCCTTAGCATGCTTCGTCCAGTCGGGTTTGAACGCAACCTGCGCGACCTTGCGGTTATTGGCCCAGGTGGCCGCAATGCGTTCCGCGCCCTTGGGCGATCCGCCATGCATCAGCACCATGTCCGGGTGCTTTGCGTGAACCTGATCGAGCTTGGCCCAGATCGTCCGGTGATCGGTGGTGTTACCACCCGAAAAGGCGATCTTCGGCCCCGCGGGCAGTAGCACCTCGTTGTCGGCCCGGCGTTTTGCGGCGATGAAGTCGCGGCTGTCGATCATGGCCGAGGTCATCTGGCGATGGTTGACCCGTGAGCCGGAGCGTTGCGACCAGGGCGTGCCGGTGGTGCGCAGATAGATGTCGGCGGCGGTTTCGCGGAAGGTTTCCATGCTGTCGCGGCGCTCGATCAGGCTTTGTCCCGCGCCGATCAGGGTTTCGAGTTGGACGGATTTGACCTCGCTGCCGTCCTGTTCGCGCTGAAGGCGCTTCTGGGCTTGCTCGTTGTCGTCGAGTTTGCGTTCGATCCGCTCAACGGCACGGTGGAAGGTGTTGACGGTGGACCATAAGATTTCGTCGAGGTCGAAATCGAGGCTGGTGTCGGCCATAGTGGAAATCAGGGCGTCGAAGATGTCGGAGACTGCGCCCTGGATGACGTGATCTTCGGGTGTGATCCGGGGATCGGCCTCGTCTTCCGAGGGGTGGTAGCCGTAGAGTTCGAGTTCTTCGATGGCGTGGCCGGTCGGGGACGTGCTGTGATCGGGGTCGAAATCGTCGTGCGCGTACATGGGATGCTTCCGTCAGTTGGACCGCGACCGTCGCGGCCTTCATGGCGAGACACGCCCACGGGCGCTCCGGTCTGGCAGCGCGAGCCTCTGGCGAGGGCCTTGATGGCAAAGCCCGGCTGATTTGTTTCGCGCTGTAAAGGCGAGCTTGCCCGCCGACGGAAATCAGTCGGGCGCCGCCATTGCCTGACCGCAGCGTTTGTGGGCCGATCGCCCTCTCGGAAGGCCAAGGCGCGGTCCTCTGCTGATGACAGGATGCAGCCTATGCGCATGACAGGAATTGGAACGGCTCCATCACGGCCCCGTACCGGCTATGCACTTGAAGCCATGAAGCGGCTGACGTCCTCGGGAGCGATTTGCACCCGGATCTTTGCCCGAACGGCATTCAGCCCGTAAGTTGCGAGATCTTCGTTGAAGTCCCCCATCATGGGCGAGAGCGTGATAGCCTCGATTCCGGCCTCGTGCGCCCGGTCCACCAGGCTATCGCGGGCGCTATCACCTGCCGGATCGTTATCACGGACGATATAGAGCCTGCGCAGGTGCGGTGGGAACAGGATGGCCGCGAGGTGTCCGGCCGAGAGTGCGGAAACCATCGGCATGTTGCGCAGAGCCTGGCGCAGCGACAGGATGGTTTCGATGCCTTCCCCCGCTGCCATGACGTCCCTCACGCACCCGAAACGAACCGCATGTCCGAGCAGGTCGCCCATTGCCTTCCTCGGCGGATCGACAGGCGCCTTGCCGGAACCGTCCGGGGCCAGCCATGTGCGGTGTGCGCCGGTAATCCTGCCATCAAGGTCGGTGACGGCGGCGATCATGGCGGGCCAGACTTGCGTCGGCCCATCGTCCTCAGGCCGCCAGTAACAGTCGGGGTGAAAGCGCAGATTTGCGGTCCGGCGTAAATCCATAATGCCGCGTCCGCGTAAATACGCTTCTGCGGTACTGCCGATCAGCGGCTGCGTCATGCGCCAGAGGCGACGTGCGGCCTCGGATGATCCCGATGGTGCTGGCGTTCGGGACTGACGGGCTGGCGGCTGCGGTTCAGGATGCGGCAGGTTGAGGAAGCGCCGGGCTTCTTCGGCAACGTCTGCGAAGTCGAGCAGACCGAGCGAGTGCCGGATCACGTCCAGCAGATCGCCATACTCACCCGTCGCCGAGTCCTGCCATTTACCGGCAATGCCTTTCACGCTGTCATGCAGCCGGACGAACATGGAGCGACCAGCGGTGTTTCGGACATCACCAACCTGCCAGTAATTGCCCTGTTTGCGACCATTCGACAGATAGTGACGGCACACCGCCTCGGCCTGTCGGCCGAGACGCTGCGCCAGTTCGGAAGCGTTGAGACGCGCCATTATGCGGCCTCCCGCTCACCGATGCGCAGGGCCGGGAAGCGGTCAAGCAATTTGCCGATGATCTCCGGTCCCGTTGCAGCGATGGGCACGAAGAAGCGCAGTTTCCACGAGATGATCTCGCTGAAGAGGCCATAGGCCCGCAGCCGGTCGCGCATCGCGTCAGTAAAGCCGGTCAGCTCGATCCGGTTGGCGCCCATGACACGGACGCGGCGCAGTTGCAGCCCCTCGGCGAGATCCAGGATCGTGCGGCCTTCGATCAGCGCGGCATAGGCGGCATCCGGTGTCAGGCTGCTGGTAACGCCACTGGTCGAGGCATTCGCCGCCCAGGCCGGCGACACACGGCGACCGATGATGCGTTCGCCCTCGTCGGTCTGGAGCCGATAGACGCGGGAGGAGTCCTGCGGCAGACGCTTCCAGATTGGCAGCAGCAACCCCGTCACCATATGCAGGATGCTGTCGGTGAACGCGGGCACCTCGGCCAGTTCCGCCTTCCAGGCCACGGTGAAGGCGGCACGGTCGGCCTCAAGCCAATGGGTCTCACCCATCGCCCGCACCGGAATGTTCATCGCCTCCATGGGCCGGATCAACCGCACGCGCCGTTCTATCTCGCCATCATCCAGCATGACGCTGGTGGTCGGGATCTGCACCGCGGCACGACCGGATCGCTCGTTGATGAGCAATCTTGCGCGGGGATCATCCAGTTCCGCCAAGGCGGCATCGAGCGTGACCGGCCGATTGCATTTGCGCTCGGTGAGCGTCAGGAGCCGGGTTTCCGCGCCGGTGCCCGGATGGGTGTGGATCACCTGCCGGTCTGTGACGATGAAGCTTTCGGCCTTCAGCGTTTCCAGCCCCATGTCATAGGTGCCGGATGCAATCGCCCCGTCGATACGCGCCTGCAGAAGCTGCTCGAAGGCCGAGAACAGGATGCCCTGCAACTCGATGGTCAGCGCCAGCAGGCGGTTGAGGAAGGTCGTGATCGGCGGCAGGTCGTCCTTCACACCGTTGCTGTCCATCAGCTTCAGGCCGGTGGCGGATTCAAACCGTTCGAGCGAACATCCCTCGACCTTGCCGCGCACGATCAGCAGATAGAGCTGGCGCAACGCATCGCGGGCATAGGCGGATTCCAGATTGTCCTCGGGACGGAACAGGCCCTGACCGCCGGTCTGGCGCTGGCCGCGGGTGATCGCGCCCAGCGTGTCGAGGCGACGGGCGATGGTTGAGAGGAAGCGCTTCTCGGCTTTGACGTCCGTGGCGATTGGCCGGAACAGCGGTGGCTGCGCCTGATTGGTCCGGTTGGTGCGGCCCAGCCCCTGAATGGCGGCATCAGCCTTCCAGCCCGGCTCCAGCAGGTAATGCACGCGCAGTCGCTGGTTTTTCGCCGAGAGTTCGGCGTGATAGCTGCGTCCCGTGCCACCGGCATCCGAGAAGATCAGGATACGCTTCTGGTCATCCATGAAGGCCGAAGTCTCGGCAAGGTTGGCGGAAGGCGCTCGGTTCTCGACCGCAAGGCGGACCGATGCCCCGTTGCCCTTGCGCACGATCCGCCGCGACCGGCCTGTAACCTCCGCCACCATATCCGTGCCGAAGCGCTGCACGATCTGGTCGAGCGCACCCGGGACAGGTGGAAGCGAACCCAGCTGCTCCAGCATCTCGTCGCGCCGAGCTACGGCTTCGCGGCATTCCACCGGCTGACCGTCGCGGAAGACGGGGCGTGACGAGAGGTTTCCCTCGCCGTCGGTGAAGGGTTCATAGAGCTGCACCGGGAAGGAATGCTGCAAATACGAGCCGACATACTCCCTGGGCGTCACATCGACGGAAATATCATTCCACTCCTCGGTCGGGATCTCGGACAGCCGCCGTTCCATCAGGGCTTCGCCAGTCGAGACGATCTGGATGACGGCCGCGTGGCTCGCTTCCAGATCGGCCTCGATGGACCGGATCAGGGTCGGGGTTTTCATGGAGGTCAGCAGATGGCCGAAGAAGCGCTGCTTGGTGCTTTCAAAGGCCGAGCGGGCGGCGGACTTCGCCTGCCGGTTCAGCGTACCCTCGCTGCCGGTGATGTTGGCGGCCTCCATGGCCGCGTCCAGGTTCCCATGAATCACCGCGAAGGCGGCAGCATATGAATCGTAGATATGCCGTTGTTCATCCGTGAGCTGATGCTCGATCAGTTCATATTCGACGCCATCATAGGAGAGCGAGCGCGCGGTATAGAGGCCGAGAGACCGCAGGTCGCGTGCCAACACTTCCATGGCCGCAACTCCACCGGCCTCGATCGCCTCGACGAACTCGGCGCGGGTCTGGAACGGAAAATCCTCACCACCCCAGAGGCGCTGCGCATAGGCGAGATTGTGGACGGTAGTGGCGCCGGTCGCCGAGACGTAAACCACGCGGGCGTCGGGCAGCGCGTGCTGGAGCCGCAGGCCTGCACGTCCCTGCTGAGAAGCGGCGACATCACCGCGTTCGCCTTTTCCGCCACCGGCATTCTGCATGGAATGGCTCTCGTCGAAGATAATGGCTCCATCGAAATCGGACCCCAACCATTCGACGATCTGTTTGACGCGGGAAACCTTCTCGCCCCGATCGTCGGAACGTAGCGTGGCATAGGTGGTAAAAAGGATGCCTTCCGACAGCGTGATCTTTGCACCTTGAGGGAAGCGTGACAGAGGCGTGACAAGCAGTCGTTCCATGCCGAGCGCCGACCAGTCGCGCTGCGCGTCCTCGATCAGCTTGTCGGATTTGGAGATCCAGATCGCCTTGCGCCGACCGCGCAGCCAGTTGTCGAGAATGATGGCCGCGGACTGGCGGCCTTTGCCAGCGCCGGTTCCATCACCGAGCATGAAGCCCCGCCGAAAGCGGATCGATCCCGCAGCATCTTCGGGCGCGGCGCTCACATTGTCGAAATGCTCGTCCACGGTCCATGCGCCGGCGAGATGATCGGCATGAGCTTCACCGGCATAGATCACCGTTTCAAGCTGGGCGTCCGACAGACGCGCTAAGATGTCAGCGGGCAGCATGGGCCGGTAGGAGGGTTTCGGCGGTGCGACCGAGGCCATGGCGGCGGATTGCACCAGTTTGGTCGGATGCGGCTGCGCGCCAGCAATGCGCAGCGATTGCAGTGCATATTCCTCATAGATGGCATCGGACAGGCGAGCACCTTCCGGTGGCGTCCAGTCCACGGTCTCATAGACGAGTTCGACGCCCTCGGGATCGTTGGCCGGAGCAGCGGCAGGCCGCGATGCTGTCGCGCGGGCCAGATAGCCGCGCACGGTCTTCGGCGCGGCGGTTGAAGCGGGCACCGCGATCTTCGGCAATAATACCGGCGAACGCTGCGGGACATGCGCCTCGATCCATCCGATCAGCGTGGCAACATCGGGAGCGATGCCCGGTGAGGCCGGAAAACTCGCCGGATCTTCGGCGGGCAATTTGTCGATCACGGTCAGCCGCGTGTCGATCGTGGTGCCGTGCTTTGCGTAGACCGCGCCATCGACGGCGGCGGTGAACACCACACGACCACGCGCCTGCAAGCGGATGAAGGCATCACGCCATGCCGGAGCCTCGGGGCCAAAGCCTGCGCCGGTGATCGTCACCAACCGGCCGCCGGGAGCAAGGCGGGCCAGTGCCGAGGCAACATGGCGGTAGGCCGCATCAGCGGCGCGCCCGCTGACATTGGCCATGACCGAAAATGGCGGGTTCATCAGCACCACGGACGGGACGGCATCCGGGGCCAGATGATCGTCGATCTGGGCGGCGTCGAACCGGTTGACGGCAAAGGCCGGAAAGAGCTCGGCAAGCAGTTCAGCACGGGTATCGGCCAGCTCGTTGAGGATCAGCGAGCCGCCGATGGTCTGCGCCAGGATCGCCAGAAGGCCGGTGCCAGCGGACGGTTCCAGCACCCTGTCATCAGGTGTGATCGCGGCGGCTGTCAGAGCGGAAAGGCCGAGGGGGATCGGCGTCGAAAACTGCTGGAAGTTCTGGCTTTCCTCGGAACGCCGGGTCTGTGTGGGTAACAGCCCCACGATCTTTGCCAGCACGGAAAGCCGTGCAGCCGGAGAAGCGGCTTTACGGAAAAGCGCTTTTCCGTATTTGCGCAGGAAAAGGACGGTGGCGACTTCGCACGCCTCATAGGCCAGCTTCCAATCCCAGACGCCGGTAGCGTCGGACGCACCGAAGGCCGTTTCCATCGCCCCGCGCAAGGTGGCGGCATCGACGCGCTCACCGCGTTCGAGATGGGGGAGCAGAAGATTGGCCGCAGCCAGAATTGCGGGCGCAGCCGCCAGCGGCGTGACCGGATCGGTCACGGGGAAAACCATGTTCATGTCGGGAACCTCAGGAGAGCGGGAAGGACAAGCCCGGACAGCGCTCTCTCGACCGCCCGGACCTGACCCCTTCCGGCCAGCCTCTGTCTCTCAAACCGCAGCAGGAAAAAAGCGCCTCGACCGGACGGCGGGGCGCTTGTCAGTGTCTTCTCAGGATCATCCGAAGCGGCGACCGGCTTCGGTGAAGGTGTATTCATTGGCGGCGATCGTTTCATCGACCACTTCGTCCGAGGACAGAAGATCATATTCGCGTTCAAGCTGGCGGTAGAGCCAGCGGGCCAAATCGCGCAGCGCCTCGATGATCGTCTCCTCGGCATCGGCGGTCATGTCCTGCCAGATCGGGCTGTTTCGCTCGACCGAGATCGACATGCAGTATTCGTGATAATAATGGCCGCGATGGCTGGCATCGGCACGAAGCTGATAGAAGTTGCGGCGCTGGACCGCCTGAAGGGCGTCGGCGATGCGGTGCAGTTCGGTGTCCTGCGGGGCGTATTCCCGGATCAGGCGCGGCGCATGCTTCCGGTAGGAATAGAAGGTCTCGAAGCACGCACCGTCGCCCTGCGAGCAGAAGCCCCGGAACCAGATGCAGGGGTCCTGCCGTGTACCGCCGCCCATCAACCGGACGGTGCGGGTGTTGAGGTTCAGCCCGAGGATTTCCGCGATGCGCTGGAAATCTTCATAGACGGCATCGTACCAGTCATAGTCGAAGCCGCCCTCACGATACCAGGCGCGGGCCTTGTCCTTCGCCGCATCGGACAATTCGCCCAGGCGATAAACTGTGGTTTCGATGATCTCAGGCATAGGGATCTCTCCCTTCCAGAACCGAGGAAAGCCAACCATCGGTGTAGATCCAGTCCACCGTTTCACCGGTGGCAAGATCGAGGACATGCGCGCCGCCACCAAATCCGTCGATGCGCGGTTTCGAGCAGCTGTTTGCGTACTGGAAACCCCATAATCCGCTGAGGCCAAATTCGGCAGCGCAGCGTTTGACAAACTGGACGACATGCTCGGGATCGCCGGTAATGTCATCGCGCATCCAGAGCTGCGTGCCGCCATGCTCTGGCTGGATGGAGAGCAGGAAGCCATCTGAGGGCGGATCCTCAGCGGCATTGTCATCCGCCAGAGCGTTGTAGAGATCGAGCGCGCGGGCGGCGTTTTCGGGGGTGCCCACGTCAAGCAGGCAGGAAAAGTGCGTGTAATAATCGGCCATGGCGGTCTCCAGACATGACATGGCCCGGCGTATGGCTGGGCCGAAGGGGAGGGAAATGGGTGAAGCTCAGGCAGCCTGCGGCAGGCGGAGCAGATCGGCCGAGGTTTCGCGCCAGAAGGGATCGACCAGACGGGCCTCCAGCGCAGCGGCGCGGTAACGCAGCTGTCTCGCATCACCGGAATCTGATGTCCGAAACGCCATGCCGCGCAGGCGGCTTGCCTCTGTCACGATCCTGCGTGCCGCGGCATCGGAAGCGACCGGCTGTTGCCAGAGGATAATGCCGGCGCGGATTTCGCCAGCGAGGACCAGGCGCTGATCGCGGTCCTGAATGAGCATGATGCGCGGCTGAAAATATGGGAAGCTGTCCGGCCCCGTGCAAATATCATCGCGCGACAGGCGCAAGGCTGCGGACTGGATGGCTTCTTCCGGTGACGGGCATTCCCCAAGCGGGATCACGCGGTCAAAGCTGTTCGCCACGTCACTGGCGTCATAACTGGCCACGCCCAGGCAGGAGATGCACAGCGGCAGCTTCTGCGACCGATAAAGCGCGGGCAGAACATCGGCAGCCAGAATCTGGCCGATGGAGCGGAAGGTTTCGGAACGGGCAAAGGCCATCGGGATTACTCCATGACGGGCGCCGGAAAGCCTCTCTCTCCGACCCTCAACCCGTCACGGCCGAACGGCCCGCACTCTTCCTCTCTGACCGGGGTTTGTCCCCGGTTCCGCTGCCAACGATGGGGGACCATCGTAAGGCAATGAAGGCCCGAAACGCGGTTTTCCGCGCTCGGGCCGTCGGGGATGAGGCGCTTTCGCGCCTTACTCCCACGGGTCCAGCTCCAGCTTCACCATGTCGTCGTCGCCGTCGAACTCGGCGGCGGGGCAAGCGGCGTGGGTGCCGTCTCCGGCCTGGAACACGACGATCGAGACCATCAGCGTGGCGGCGAGGCTGGCGGCGAAGGCGGTGGCATCTGCATAGGACATGGGTTCCGGCTCCTGTCTTTGGAGGCGGGGGACCATCCCCCGCGCGACAGGCGCCCGAAGTGTCTGACCGGATCTGCAATCACCCGAGGGCGTTCGGACTTTTTCCGAATCCCCGAGGGCGGCACGCGCGCGTAAGCCGACCCCTTTGGGGTTGAATGTCAAAGAGACGGATCGGACCAAGGTTTGCGAATGGAAGCGGGGGTGGTGCTTCGCATCTGACAGGATGCCGGATACCCGTCGCAGATGCTCTGCTACGCCAGCCTTGCCACCATGCTGGCATCAGGATCGTGTTCCCTTCAGGCCGGAGATGTTTGCCGCTTGCCCATGTGCAGGGATGACCTGGGTTATGGTGAAGCTGGAGCTGGAACTGTGGGAGGTGAACACCTCTCATCCTCACGGCCCGGCACCCTGCGATCGGGTCTTCAGCCCCAAAGCCCATCGGCAATTTCGCGGACGATCATCGCGCGTGCTTTCATCATCAGATCGTCGCCCGATGTGTCGATATGACCATAGAAGCGCGCTCGGCCGCCATGGGTAGTCCATTCGGCGTAGCGGCAATGCTCGCGGGCATCGAGACGGAACACCCGCATATCTTCGGCCCAATGCGGTTTCGGTTCCACGACGACGGTGATGCCATCGCGGCTTTCCTCCCAGGGCAACGTGCGCTCAGCCGGAGGATTCTCACGGTCCTGGGCGAAGATTTCGTCAACGTCGATCATGGCAGGCATGGCGGCTCTCCAAAGAAAAAGCCCGATCACGAGGACCGGGCGAGTTGCGGAAACGGAGGGTGATAAACGGGGCGACCGAAGCCGCCCCGCATGAGTGCTATTCAGCAGCGACCATATGCTGATCTTCCTCGTCGTCAGCCGGATCGTCCTCGCCATCGCCGGTGAGGAAATCGGGCAGATCGTCGGCTTCCGCCGCAGCGCCCGATGCCGGATCGACTTCGATACCATCGTCCACCATGCGCAGCGGCTCGGGCAGCCAGCCGGTCTCGGCCAGCAGGCGTTCGGCCTCCTTGGCCATGTCGCCCTTCTTGAGGTGTCCGATCAGATCGGCAGCCCGATCTCCGGCCCCTTCGCGCACGGCTTCCAAGATACGCGGTTTGGTCACGCGGCCGAGATAATTGCCAACCGTCGGCCGCCAGCCCACGGCCACCATGTCGAGGCCAGTTGAACGGGCCAGCCGGTCAGCCTGCGACAGGCGGACGTCCAGCCCATGCTGGCTGACGCCCGTGCCGCTGTAAGGGTTGGGTTTTTCATAGAGCGCGTTGACACCGAAGCTGACGCAATGGGCGAGCAGATCCATGCGCGAACCATCGTCCAGATCGGCCAGCCAATCCCAGAGGGCAGCATCGTCTGCCGGGACATGATCGCCCCAGCGTTCGTGCCGGTCTGCAATGGCCTTGGCCGACGCGCTATCGCGCAGATCTTCAGCCTGTGCGGGCAGATGGACCTCCCGGACCTGTGCTTCCAGGCAACCGCGACTAGAATGCGGCATGAAGCAATCCATGACCAGGCGGTGGAGCAGTGCCGTCATGGCGACATGCGGGTTCACTGCGACTGCATCCCGCAGCGCCAGCGTGCGATGCGCAGTCAGTTCGCTGACAAGGCGATCGGGCAGCGGCTTGATGGTGTCGGCCTCGTCTTCCTCCTCTGTTTCGACCGCCTGGCCGCCCAACGTGATAACCGCATGCATGCGGCTCACCTCCGGTTCGGCGCGCTGGATCACCTCGCCGGTTTCCGGGTCAATGATCTCAGCCTCCGGTTCCGCAGGTGTTTCATCCTCGGCGCGAACATAGCCCCGTTCGATCAGCAATTCGCCATCGGCGTCGATGCTGACGAAGACACCCGCCATGCCGATCTGATCCGGCTCGAAGGTCATCGGACGGCGATCGAAGGTTTCCAGCGCCTGTTCGATCTCACCGAGGCGGGCGTCGATCTCGTCAGGCAGTTCGTCAGCCTCGCCATATTCGGCTTCAAGCCGGTCATATTCGTCGCGCAATGCTTCGCGGGTGGCGCGTTCCTCTTCGGTCAGATCGACCGTGGTGCCGACAATCTGGCGAAGGCCATGATCGTGACCGTAGGGAAAGGTGATGGCGACCTCGATCCACTTCCAGCCCTCGGCAGCGATGGCTTCGACCTCGGCTTTCAGCTTTTCGCCCACGAGCCGGTCGAGCAGCACCGGATCTTGCAACCAGCCACCATCGTCCTGCTGAAAGAGATCGCGCAGCACGCAACCGCCAGCCTCTTCATAGGCTGCAATGCCGACAAAAACCGCCCGCTTGTCGGCGGCGCGGACCGTGGTTTCGGTCAGCAGGCGCCGGATGTGGTAGGGTTCTTTCTGCCAGCCATCCTTGATTGCCTCCCAGACCTGCTCCTGACGGGCATGGTCAGAGCTGACGCTGAAGGCCATCAGCTGCTCCAGCGTCATGCCGTCCTCGGCATAGACGTCGAGCAGGGCCGGCGAAACGGAAACCAGACGCAGGCGCTGTTTCACCACTTTGGCATCCACGAAGAAGGCGGCGGCGATGGCTTCCTCGGTCATGCCCTTTTCGCGCATGGCCTGGAAGGCGCGGAACTGGTCGAGGGGATGCAGCGGTGCGCGCTCGATGTTCTCGGCGAGCGAAACCTCGTCGATCAGCACATCGGCGCTGGCCTCCGACACGACGCAGGGGACCGGCGCGATCTTGGCGAGGCGCTTCTGCTTGACCAGCAGTTCCAGCGCCCGGAAACGGCGACCGCCGGCGGGCACCTCGAACATGCCGGTTTCCTTGCCCTCGGCATCCACCACCGGGCGGACATGCAGGGACTGGATCAGGCCGCGACGGGCGATAGACTCGGCCAGTTCCTCGACCGAGATCCCGGCCTTGACGCGCCGGACATTGGACTGGCTGAGCACCAGCTTGTTGAAGGGAATGTCGCGCGAGGACGACAGGGTGATCTTCTGAACGGCAGTGGCCATGTCAGCTACTCCATGACGGACGCCGGTGAGCCTCTCTCTCCGGCTATCAGCCCGTCACGAAGCGAAGCGCCGCCCTCTTCCTCTGAAGAGAGCGACGCCAGCCGCAGAACCTGAAACCCGGAAATCAGGCACTCCGGTTTTCCGTATCGACGGATGTACGGGAAAAGCCCGCGCCGACGCGGTAGAGCAGACGCTCGGCGGCGCGGATGCTGCCGGTCTCACGGGCGGCCTCAGCCCAGACCGAGATCGAGAAATCCCCGGTGAACAGCAGATCGCGCTCGATGCCCATGCCGAAGGGCAGCCGGACTGACTGCATCTCGCTCAGGCTCCACGAGCCCAGTTCGGGATAACCGAGATCGGCCAGGCCGAACATGATGTCGCCATCCTCATCCAGTTCGGTGGCGAGCCAGACGCCCGCGCCGAAGGGGTTGAAGAACTTCACGACCGGGATGTGATCCTGATCGCGCTGACGACCATTGGCCAGCAGGCGGTCACGCTGTGTGCCGGTCAGGAGGATCATGCCGCAGCCCTCCGGTCGGTTACGCTGGCATCCTGCTCCACGGTGTCCTCGGCCGGCAGATACGACAGCAGCCAGTCTGCCGCCTTGCTCGCCTGCGAGGCTGCGCGGACAATGGCGCGAGAATCCTCGCGCATGACCTCCAGCCACGACCCGATGTAATCGGCATGGCGCACGGTCGGCACGATCCCGAGCGCAGCGCAGCTGAAAGCTGCGGTCTGCTCGGCAATCATCTCCTCGAAGGCGTATTTCTTCGAGCCGAACGAGCCGGTCAGATCGCGGTCGAGACGGCTGTGATGGCCGCTGGCGTGACCCAGCTCGTGCAGGGCCGTCCGGTGCCAGTTGATCGGCTCGAAATAGGCTTGTGGAGGCGGCACCTGCACATAGTCGAGCGACGGCATATAGAAGGCGCGATTACCACCGATACGGAAGTCGATGCCGGTGGCCTCGATCAGCGCCTCGACTCGAGGTTCGATCAGGCCTGGCGGCGGTGGCGGCGCGACTGCCGTGATGTCATCGGGAAGGCCATCGCATTGTGCGGCATTAAAGACCGTGAACCGCTTCAGAAACGGTATGGCATGCGCATCCTCACCGGTCTCGCGGGCACGGCGCTTTTCGTCCTCGGGGGTGAATCGGTCGGCATATACGACGGTGGTGCCGCGCTCACCCTTCCGGACATTACCGCCAAGCGAAAGCGCCTGGCGGAAAGTTAGCCACGATTGACCAGGGTAACCATGCTGAATGACAGCGCCCCAGAGGATCAGGATATTGATGCCGGAATAGGACCGGCCAGTTGACGCATTTCTCGGCAGGCCCAGCGGGGCGGTATCGGGCGACGCGCCCCATGGCTGGCCCCATGGCAACCGCCCTTGCTCCAGCTCGGCCATGATCTTGTTGGTGATGTCGTCATAAAGGTTGCTGCGCGCGCCACCTTCCGCGAGGTTACGACCCTGTCTGGCCATCGGGATGATCTCCGCGACGGGCGCCGGAAGCCTCTCCTCCAGCTCTTAACCCGTCACGGAAAACCCGTCCGCACTCTCACTCTGAGGGGTGTTGCGGGGATCTCCCCGCAGAAGGGGTAGGCAGAGACCAAGGCTCGGCCGCAGGGGAAGGCTTTCCCCTATTCGGTATGTTCCCCTGCGTTTCCTTGAAAACTGTCAGAAACTCGCATATATTTCCAACAGGAGAAAGACGATGACACGGTTGACCGAACAGATTCTGGCCCATGCGACGGGACTGCCCGAAGGCGTCCCTGTGTCCGCCAAGGGCCTGCTCCACCTCGGAAACCGGGCGGCCGTGGATCAGGCATTGTCGCGTCTGTCCGAGCGCGGGCAGCTCATCCGCGCCGGTCGTGGCGTCTATCTGCGCCCCATCGCCAGTCGGTTTGGCACGCGCGCACCTTCGGTCGAGCAGGCTGTCGAGGCCCTCGCGACCCAAAAAGGGGAGATCATCGTCTCGAACGGAGCCGCCGCGGCGAACGCGCTTGGCTTGACGACGCAGGTGCCCGTCCGCTCGGTCTATCTGACCTCCGGACGCAGCCGAAAGATGCACCTCGGCAAGCAGGTCGTCGAATTGCGGCACGCGCCGCGCTGGCAACTGGCCCTGGCCAACCGCCCCGCAGGCGAGGCCGTGCGGGCGCTGGCCTGGCTCGGCCCCGAAAGGGCGGAGGCCGCGCTCACGACCTTGAAGCGGAAGATGCCGCCTGGTGTGTTCGGCGAACTGGTCGCCGCCGCGCCGCAGCTTCCGACATGGCTCGCGCAGAGCGTCGGAAAGGCGGCCTATGGCTGACGTTTTCCTCCAGCTTTCGGCCGAGGATCGGCGTGACGCGTTGGGCGTCGTCGCCGACCGTTCGGGTCGTCCCACCCATCTTCTCGAAAAGGATGTGTGGGTGGTGTGGGCGCTGGCGACCCTCTACGCGACACCGCTCGGCGAACATCTGGTGTTCAAGGGCGGGACGTCGCTGTCAAAAGCCTATCAGGTCATTCGCCGTTTTTCGGAGGATGTGGATCTGACCTACGACATTCGGGCGATTGCGTCCGATCTGGTCGGGGACAATCGCGAGGGTCTGCCGAAGACACGAAGCGAGGAAAAGCGCTGGTCCAGCGAGGTCCGCCGGCGTTTGCCGGCCTGGGTCGCAGAGACGGTGCAGCCGGTAATCGCGAAGGCCCTGGCCGCTGAAGGGCTGGCGGCGGCCGTCCGCGTCGAGGATGAGAAGCTCTTCATCGACTATGAGGCGACCGCAGCCGGGTCCGGCTATGTGGCTCCAAGCGTCATGCTGGAGTTCGGCGCGCGCTCGACGGGCGAACCTGCGAGCTTGCGCGACGTCGTCTGCGACGCGGCCGGCCTGATCGAGGGGCTGCTCTTCCCGACTGCGCGGCCGCGCGTCATGCACGCGGAGCGGACGTTCTGGGAGAAGGCGACCGCCATCCACGTCTTCTGCCTCCAGGAGCGGCTGCGCGGCGACCGCTTCGCGCGACATTGGCACGATGTTGTCCGACTGGACGAAGCCGGCTTCGCGGAAGCCGCTTTTGCCGATCGCGACCTGGTCAACGCTGTCGCCCGGCACAAGTCGATGTTCTTCGCAGAGAAGGCCGCCGACCGCACGCCGATCGACTATGCAGCGGCTGTCAGCGGCGGCTTGCAACTCGTGCCGGTCGGCGATGGCGCGAAGGCGTTGGAGGATGACTATGCCCGCATGGTTGAGGATGGACTGCTCTTCGACGACGAGGAGCCGTTCGAAGCGCTCATGGCGCAGTGCGCTGATATAGCCGCGCGCGCGAACAGAGCAGCCGAGTAAGAAACTGGGAGGACCGGGGGTATATGAGCGAAGTCGAAGAAGAGCGAAAATTCCAGTTTCTGCGGGACGGCGATGCCGAGCCATCTGAACTGGACTGGAACAAGGGGATCGAGAGCGCCCGCAAGGCGATTTCCGAGGCCATGAACGCCAAGAATATCGCATTTCTGCTCGGCGCCGGATGTTCTTCCCTGATGAAGGACAAAAAGGAACTCGGCATTGCGACCATGGCGCCGCTGGCCAAGGAGTTTTGCGGCGAAACCATCGAGGCACGCGCGGCAGGATTCTACAGCGATCCGCCAACAGCCGGCGCTGTACCGGCGCCGTGGCGGCTAACCAAAGACGAACTCGACTATCTCGATGCGCTCGGGGTCAACCTGGCGAAGGACTACAGCCGTAACCTGGAACGCTTGATGGAGGTGCTGTTCGCGCAACGGTTCGTGCTGCGCCAGAGCGAGAATCCCGATCTTCACCCCTATCGCGCTGTTCTCGACGGCATCATCAAGAAGGTCCAGGACTTCCTATGGACCCGTGTCACCCAAGGGGCCTTCGCCACGGAGGGCGACACGACCGTGCGCGACCTCTACGAGCGTTTCTACAAGAAACTGGTCCTACGCGATCGGTCCTTGCCCCGGCCCTGGGTGTTCACGACCAACTACGATCATTTCAGCGAATTGGCGATGGATCGCCTGGGCATTCCCTATGCCAACGGTTTTTCCGGCGTCGTGGAACGCCGCTTCAACCCGGCGATCTTCCGCTATGCTCTGGCCGAGCAGCTCGACGTCGCCAGCCGCAAGTGGACCGCCGTGGACGCCTTCGTCTATCTCTGCAAATTGCATGGTTCGGTCACTTGGACCGAGGACGATCATGGCCTCTTCCCGATCAAGGAAGTCTGGCCACCGGAATCCACGAACCAGATGCTGATCTATCCGACGCCGGCGAAGCAGAACTCTTCGCTCGGCTCGCCCTACGCAGACCTGTTCCGGGAATTTCAGTCCCGGATCGTGCGCGAGCAGAGCGTTCTCATCACGGCCGGCTACGCCTTCGGCGATGAGCACCTGAACAACATCATCTACCAGGCGCTAACGATCCCGACGTTCCGTCTGGTGATCTTCGCGGCGCCGGATACGGACGGCGAGATCGCCAAGCTGCGGGCGCTGCGCGATCCGCGCATTTGGATCATTGGAGGCAATGGTCCTACCGCGGGGACGAGGGCGCACTACTTCGACATGATCGTAGAGCATTTCATGCCCCAGCGCCCCAGCGACAGGATTGATGACGCCGTCCGCAAGGTGTTGTCGGAGCTGGCGCCGAAAAGGGGCGACGAGACAAAGGATGGCGAGGCATGAGCCACGACGATCGCAAGCGGGCGATCGGCAAGGTGGTCTCGGTCGCGGCCGACCGCTTTGTCGTCGAGATGCACGTCGGCACCGACAATTTCACGGTCGTCGGCTTCGACGACGTGCATTATGTGGCGCGGCTGGGATCATTCCTGATGATTCCGTCGCAGTCGGAATATGTCGTGGTCGAGGTTGTCGGCCTGCGTGAACGCGATGCGAGCACGCCGTCCGAGCGGGGCGACTTCGACCGGGCTGGTTCCTCAAAATATCTGGATGTGGTGCCCGTCGGCATGTTGCCGATGCGCGGCGGCGCGTTCCGCTTCGGTGTGTCGGTTTTCCCGTCCCTCTATGCGGACGCACTCTATGCCCTGGACGGCGAACTCGATCGCATCTTCGAGACCGAGGCGGCCGTCGTGCCGTCAATCGGCCCGGATGGTGGCGTCTGCCAACCAGAAGGCGCCACGCGCTACCGGGTTCTGCCAATCGGCAAGTCCGTGGTGTTCGAGGACTACGACGTCAAAGTCCGTCTGAACGAGTTCTTCGGTGGCCACGTTGCCGTCCTGGGTAACACCGGCAGCGGCAAGTCATGCACGGTCGCCTCGGTACTACAGTCTCTTTTCGACAAGCCGGACGAACATCACGCTCGCGGAGCGACGTTTATCGTCTTCGACGTGAATGGCGAGTATCACGAGGCGCTTGCTCCTTTGGCAAAAGACGGCGGCATCGGCGTCCATCGCGTAACCCTTGATGGGACGACCGCTGGCTTTCGGATGCCACACTGGTTCCTGGAAATGGCAGAATGGGAACTGCTTTTGCAGGCGAGCGAGCGAACGCAACTGCCGGTTCTTCGGACGGCGTTAGGTCTGACAAGTCTCTTTCATGCCAACACGCCAGACGCTCTGGCGCTGCGCGAACACTTTGTCGCCACTTGCATCATCGAGTGCTTTCGAGGTGCGGATGGCGACTCCCCAGTGTCGAAGTTTCAGCGCGTCGTTTCCCTTCTTCAGAAGTATCCGACGAACGATCTGAATATGGCGTTGTTGAACCGCTTCAGTCCGAATTTTCAATACGGAAATTTTTCTGGCAACAACCAATCGGCATTTCTGGATGAAGTAAGGAAGAAGCTCCAGAAGGATGCTCCCTTACCAGCCTACAATCGGACGCCGTTCTCTTTCGATGAGCTGCACGAATGTCTGGATTTCGCGATCCTTTATGAGGAGGCCCACGGCAACCGCCAAATCCGAGATTACTGCTCGTCCATGGTCACGCGGCTCCGATCTCTCCAAGAGAGGACTGAATATGCCTTTTTACGTCACGAAGGAGCTGACGTTGGTGCGGCTGTAAGCGATCTGGAGTTCTTGACCAACATCGTCGGTCTGGAAAGGGCTGTTGGTGAAGCGTTCACCAAACGCAATCAAGTCATTATCATTGATCTGAATTCCGTCGAAGATGAAATCGTTGAGCTGGTCAGTGCGGTCATCGCACGCATGCTTTTTCGGTTTCTTCGTCATGCGGAACCAAGAAACCGCTTCCCGATACACCTGCTCCTCGAAGAGGCTCACAGGTATATTGCCTCTACGCCCTCCCGGTTTTCCATCGACGCAACCAAGATATTCGAGCGCATCGCCAAGGAAGGACGCAAATACGGCATGTTCGTGCTCTTGGCATCACAACGCCCGAGTGAGCTGTCCAAGACGGTTCTCAGCCAGTGCTCCAATTTCCTGGTTCACCGCATCCAGAACCCCGACGATCTTTCTCAGATTCGGCAGATGACGCCGTTCATCTCGGATTCCGTCTTGAAGCGTTTGCCGTCATTGCCTCGGCAGCACGCGCTGGTGTTCGGAACATCGGTCAATCTCCCGACGACATTCAAGGTGCGGGAGGCATCACCGCGGCCGCGCAGCGACGATACCGCCGTGGTCGATTTGTGGTTCCACGAAGAAGGTCGAGCCGCCGACATTCGACTCGCTCCGGCCGATACCGCTGGAGGGGAGCCGATGGCAGTAAACGAAGCGTCAGACGATGACATCTTCTGACCATCTGGAGACCCTGGCGCAGGCGCTGGAGGCCACGGGAGACTACCGGGTCATCCGGCGTCTCAAACCGCGCCCTCGCATCGTTCCTCCGCCAGGCACGCCGCTGCGCCTCGGCCTGGTGGTCGATGTGGAGACCACGGGGCTCGACCCTCAGCGCGACGAGATCATCGAACTCGCCATGACACCATTCAACTACGGCTTGGATGGCACCATTTTCAGCGTGGGCGACAGCTTCCAAAGGCTGCGTCAGCCGAGCAAGCCTATCGCCCCGGAAATCACCGCGATCACGGGCATCACCAACGAGATGGTGGCCGGCCAGATTGTTGATCCCGCAGCGGTAGCCTCATTCGCAGCGCCGGCTTCGCTCGTCATCGCGCACAATGCGGCGTTCGACCGCCGCTTCCTCGAACGATTCAACGACGTGTTCTCGACGAAGCCGTGGGCATGCTCGCTCAGCCAGATCGATTGGGCAGCAGAGGGGTTCGAGGGCACGAAACTCGCCTATCTCGCTCAGGCCGCCGGCTTCTTCTACGACCGCCACCGCGCGATGCACGACTGTCTTGCTACGGTCGAGTTGTTGGCGATGTGGCTGCCCCGATCTGGCGCTACAGGTCTCAGCCGCCTCCTGGACGGCGCTCGTGCCGTTTCTTGGCGCATCTGGGCGGAGAACGCGCCCTTTGACCTCAAGGATGTCCTCAAAGCGCGGGGATACCGCTGGAACGGCGATCCCGGCCCGCAGCCGCGCGCATGGTATATCGACGTTCCCGAGGCTCAGTGCGAGGCCGAGCTACGGTTCTTGAGAACGGAAATCTATCGATATGAGGTCGATCCCCCGGTTCGGCGGATCGATGCTTATGATCGGTTTTCAGACAGGATCTGAGTGCCGTCGAACGCCGGGCTATTGCATGCCCTTCCGGCACCTCTTGGCAAGCGTGGCGGAGACGAACTTTTCCCCTTTCGTCATGTCGGCGCGCTTTTCCACCATGTAGTGCCTAGCAGTCATGCTTCTCGCAGCTGACATCCTGCAACGCGTGGTTCTGGAGGCGGTCGCGGATTTCCTTCGAGATCCTCGCCTTGCCGGTCACCGTCTTGAATGTCCGGCGCAGGTCCTTGCCTCAATTTAGCAAGGAAGACGTCCACCAAACATGGGGCTATTCACCTTCCAGCCTCACGGAGCGACGCAGCAATATCGCTGATCGAGCGAAACAGGACCAGTTCATCATCTCTGGTAGGCTCAAATCCTCGGCGCTGCCAGAATTCGGCAGCCTCCCCGTCGACGGCGTTGACCATCAATGCCCGCCCACCGATCAGCGATGCGGCCTGAACGCAACGTTGGAGGGCGTGCTTCACAAGGCCAGTCCCGATGCCCAACCCGGCCGAGCCGATATCGGTCGCGAGCTGACCAAGCAGCATGCAGGGAATTGGATTAGGCGGCTGCCCCGTCCGGATGGAGCGCGGTAGCACCGATGGCACAACGGCTGTTGGTGCAAGGCCGTAATATCCCACCACACGCCCTGCCTCATGCACGACGAGAACGGCGGTAAAGCCCTTCTGCTGATTGGAGAGCGCGCGGGTTTTCAGCCAGTGGTCGAGCGTCGGCTTGCCACAGGTAAACTCAGAAACATCGTGGGCGGCGGAAAGCGGCTCGGGTCCTGAAAGCAGCAAGGGATTACCGCTTCGCCGCGTAGCCGGGCTCCCACGGCGCAGGCCGCTTCAGCACTTCAACCATCTCCGGAACGGGAGCGGCCGGGCGCGACAGCACATCCATGAACTGAGCAAAGCCTTCCGGGCTCATCCGGATCAGACCCTGCTCCATGACGACCTCCTCGGCCGCGCGCACAGCGGCGTCGCGCACGAAATCGGTGCGCGAGCGGCCGCGCAGGCTGGCGGCGCGATCGATCATGGCAACATCCGCTTCGGGCAGACGCATCGAGATCGGATATTCCTTGCGTTCGGCAGTGTTGCCCATGGCGAGTCTCCTTAGTCGGAAGATAGCGCCTTGTATCTCTAATTACAATACGATAAAGTCTCATTTGCAAGCAACAGCTTCCGAGGGACCAGCAACGAGGCAAAAGATGACGGCGACATCGAGCGATTCCGACAGGTCATTTTACTCTGCCATGGCACGCCATGTTACGCCGCCGCACGCCATAACGCGCATTGGCACACTGAACGCCGCCAAATGTTCGCCCGCAAATTCCGTTGCTTATGCCGGGCATGGGACGAATGCTGTCAGTTATGACCTTGCGAGCCCCACAAAACACAGCAAAGATGACAGGAGCCGAGCGCGAAGCGCTGCTCGAATCTTTGCTGCTGGACGCGCCGGAGTTGACGTTTACGCCGCGCAGCAGTCCCGACCCTCGCCTTCTGCGTCTGGTCGGCATCCTGGCAAAGCAGGCGGCACGGGAATGCTTTGCAGAGGAAGTGAAGTTGTCCAGGCAAAGGAGGAAGCGGACCTCCTGATGCGGATGGGAGCAATGTTTTGAAAGTCGCGATCTACGCCCGTTATTCTTCTGACAATCAACGCGACGCTTCCATCGCCGACCAGCTTCGCATGTGCCGCCTCCATGCCGAAAAGCAGGGCTGGCACGTCATCGAAGAATACACGGACCACGCGATTTCAGGAGCATCCCTGATCCGTCCGGGCATCCAGGCCCTGATGACCGACGCCATGAGCGGCCGGTTCGACGTGATCCTCTCTGAGGCGATGGATCGCCTCTCGCGTGATCAGGAAGACATCGCCGGCATCTTCAAACGCATGTCCTATGCGGATGTGAAGATGTTCACCTTGTCTGAAGGCGAGGTCAGCCATCTGCATGTCGGTCTGAAGGGCACGATGAATGCCCTCTTCCTTAAAGATCTTGCTGACAAGACCCGCCGCGGCCAGCGCGGCCGTGTCGAGGCTGGCAAATCGGGTGGCGGCAATTCCTATGGCTACGATGTGGTCAAGAAGCTGGACGCCAATGGCGAACCCATTCGCGGCGACCGCACCATCAACGAAGACCAGGCCGCCGTCGTTCTCCGCATCTTCCGCGACTACGCCGCCGGTAAGTCGGCAAAGACCATCGCTTTTGCACTGAACAAGGACGGCATTCCGGCCCCTTCGGGCGGCGACTGGGGTTTCAGCACGATCAACGGCAACCCGAAGCGTGGCAACGGCATCCTCAATAATGAGATGTATGTCGGCAAGATCGTCTGGAACCGCCAGCGCTTCGTAAAGGACCCGAACACCGGAAAGCGGCAGGCGCGCCCCAACCCGGAATCGGAATGGGTCATCCAGGAGACGCCAGAGCTCCGGATCCTCGACGACGATCTCTGGAATGCTGTGAAGGCACGGCAGGAGAAGAACAAGCTCACCCGCGACGATAACGGCAACACAGATGTCCGCACCGTCAATCACCGGCGGCGCCCCAAATACCTCTTCTCGGGCCTAACCAAATGTTCATGCTGTGGTGGCGGGTACTCCGCGATCTCGGCAACGCTGATCGGATGCTCGACAGCTCGCAACAAAGGCACCTGCGACAACCGGGTCAATATCCGCCGCGACGAGTTGGAATCGCGCGTGCTGAATGCGCTGCGCACCCGACTCGTTGACCCTGAGCTGTTTGCCCATTTCTGCGAGGTATTCACGCAAGAGATGAACCGCCTGCGAATGGAAGGCCGCGTCGGTATTGCCTCAGCGGAAACCGAGATCGCGAAGATTGATCGCGAACTCGAAACCCTTCTCAACCTGATCCTTAAAGGCGGCGCTGCCGACGCTCTCAATACAAAGATGGTGAGCTTGGAAAAGCGGAGGAAGGAACTGGAACTGTTCCTGGCCGAAGCTGACGAGTCGCCGCCCCTGCTGCACCCAAGCATGGCGCTGCAATACCGCAAGCGCATCCAGCAGCTCTACGAGTCGCTTCAGGATGAAGAAGAGGGCAAGCGGATAGAGGCAGCCGACACCATTCGCTCTCTGGTAGATCAGATTGTGCTGACGCCGGTCGACGGCAAGATGGAGATCGACGTGCAGGGCGATCTCGCTGGAATCCTTACGATTTCCGCACAAACGAAAAACCCCGCCGGAGAGCGGGGTGCATCGCAAGTAAAGATGGTTGCGGGGGCAGGATTTGAACCTGCGGCCTTCAGGTTATGAGCCTGACGAGGTGAGACCGTTAAGCAATTGATTGATTATCAATTGCCGGTCGAACGGGCTGCTCCAACCGTTCCTGAAGCTTATAGCTTCAATATTTCATCCCCAATCGGGT
>NZ_MOYL01000007.1:0-111475 GCF_001939785.1 Pseudochrobactrum sp. B5 | reverse complement strand
TCCTTGCGGGCCCCTGATTAGGCTTAAAATCTACGACCCGTTACCAAAAAAAATCCCGCTCAAAGAGCGGGCTGTTTGTTTGGTTGCGGGGGCAAGATCTAATCTTTACTTGCTGCCCGAGCAAGTAAAGATGGTTGCGGGGACCGGCGTCGATCATAACTTGCGATCGACGCCAGCAAAGATGGTTGCGGGAGCATGCACTCACCTTCACTTGCTGTTCCGGACAGCGGCATAGGTTCCGATCCTTGCCAAGGTTGGGGTCGAGGGTTCGAATCCCTTCGCCGCTCCAGATTTTATAAGAAAATCAGGGGTGTAATCAGGGGCTGCCTTCGGGCGGCCCTTCCCTTTTCTTGGCTGGTCAACACCTGGTCAACACCGAACAGCCATTTGCGATCTGAGTTTCCAGATTCGGTGCGGAGACCCCTTGGGGTAGGTGCGACTGAGTCTCCCGGGAAATGTTGGAGATCGGATAAAGTCGTATAGCTGCGACGGTTGCGTCGATCGCTTCGTCGGGTAGTGCATCGCAGTATGCCATGGCGCACATCTGGCTCAGCTCTACCTCAGGCTCCTGCCCAAGGCTTGCAAGCGGCTACGTGTTGACACGGACCGATATATTGTTAGCAATATATCTTGTAACCATACAAATGTCAGGAACAGAGCCGTGAGCATACTTTACTCCACCACAGTGAATGCCATTGGCGGCCGAAGCGGAACCGTACGCAGCACGGATGGCCTTCTCGACCTCAGGCTGGCACTGCCGAAGAAACTCGGCGGCAAGGAAGACGCTACTAATCCAGAGCAACTTTTCGCCGCTGGCTATGCCGCCTGCTTCGGCAACGCCGTGATCCACATCACGCGCAATAAGGAGCAGAAGATCAAAGACGATGATATCGACGTCGCAGCGACGGTCGGCATGGAGTCGAACGGCAGTGGCGGGTTTGCGTTGACGGTCGCGCTCGACGTGACGATCCGGGGCGTCGATCAGGCAACGGCCGAGGCTATCGTCGCCGAGGCGCACAAGGTTTGCCCCTATTCCAATGCCACGCGCGACAACATCGATGTGACCCTTTCCGTGAAGGTACAATGAGTGCGTCGGAGGCTGCATCGGACCCGCTGCAACTCGATTCCCAGCTTTGCTTTCCGCTTTACGCTGCAACGAACCTTCTACAGCGCCTGTACCGGCCGCTGCTCGAGCCGCTCGGACTGACCTATTCGCAATATCTGGTCATGCTGGTGCTGTGGCAGCGCTCGCCCGTCCCTATCGGTGGGCTGTGCGAGCGCCTCCATCTCGACATCGGTACTCTCAGCCCTCTTCTCAAGCGGATGGAGCGCGCCGATCTCATCACCCGCCGGCGTGACGTCACCGACGAGCGGCGCGTCCTGATCGATCCAACCGCGCGTGGTCGCGCGCTGCGCGATCGGGCGGTCCCAATCCCTGCGGAAATCGCGAGCCGAACTGGTATGAGTACCGCCGAAGCAGATGATCTCCGCGCGTTGATGCCTGGCCTGATCACTAAGCTCGCCAGAGCCCCCGCCTGAGCCATGCATGCGATGGGTTCGGACGGTGATGCGGTCCCGACAGGACGGTTCGAAAAGCCGCTGCGCGTGCCGCACGGACCTGAGATCTTCCGCGTGGTCGATGCGCTCCGTGGCGGCGATGTGCGATCGTCCAGGCTCATTGTGATGCGAGGGGCTTGGGCTTCCCATCGGTCCACTCGGGCGGAAGGCCGAACTTGCCAGCCACAAGACCTTGTACGCCGGGCGCGCGCCCGAACGCCTCACACGCCGGGTATTTCGGCTTTCCCCCGAACCAGGACTGCACACCGTGCCTCGTTGGAAGCGAAATATCGAGCATTTTCGGTTCCCGGCCGGTGACTAACAAGCGAGAAAAGTCGGTCGCGAACCGCGTCGCCTGGCTGTACGCGTCAGCCACCTCGGAATAACGAGGTTTGTCCTGTATGAAGTTTGCACCACGACCCCACATCATTGCAGCGCGCTGAACATTCGCGGTATCGACGGCTTCCGCCTCGACGGAGAGACCGCCGAGGCCGACCGGAATGCGCGGTATTCCAATAAGTGGTATGTTGTCCGGAAGCGCAAACCCGCCACCCACACTTACCACGGTTGCGGCGGCCGCTACGTCCTTATTCGTCGGTACGATATCTGTCACGACGGAGCGGATCGTCAAATCTGCCGGCTGGTTAGAAGGAACCATCTGATATTTGTCGCTCAGTGCGACGCACAGAGCTCGATCGAGTGCGTTCGTAACCAGAGAACGATCGCCCTCCGATTTGACCCTTGAAGCGGCAACGGAGGTGAAGCCGGCCGGCAAGATGCGGATGGTCTTCACCTGTGCCATGTGTGGACCGTCAACGTAGAGTCGCCGCTTTTTTCCGAGCTTGTCAGTCGGCGCGCCGAGATTGCCATAGGAGGTGAGTGTCCCGCTTTCCTTCAAGGGCATCGAGGTGCACCCCGTTGCGGCCAGGCCGATGCCCAGCATGAGTAGCGGAAAGAATCGCTTCGAGGCGATGTCGACCGATCGTCGGGAGAGATTGAGTTTGATGCGCACTTTCGACGGCCTCCGTATCTAGCTTCGGGAGGACAGTCGGCGCGCAGGATTGCCGCAGCATTACAAGGGGGTCTTAGGAAACGTAGCGCGCCGCTTCAGGAAAATCGAGCGCAGCTAGTGATTTAAGTTCATGACTTAGTGAGACGCGGATCGTTAAAGTCGGATCGTTATCGTCGTACCCTGTTCGCCGCTTTGGACGAGGACGCGACCCCCATGATTGGTGACAACCTGCTTGACCAGGCTCAGACCAAGCCCGGTCCCCTGACTTTTCGGGGTCACGCGGTAAAACGGTTCGAATATCAGCTCCTGATGTTCCGCCGGTATTCCCGGCCCCTGGTCGGATACCGCGACCGCGCCGTCTGATAAGACAGAGACGGCAATCTCTCCCTTGCCGCCGCAGTGATCGACTGCGTTGCGAATGAGGTTGGTGATTGCTCTCGCCAGTGCCGGCGCGTTTCCGGCCCGTTCGAGCCTTTCAACATCACTTTGAAAGGAGATCTGGTAGCCCGCCGCGATCGCTACTGGCGCTATCTCCGCCACGACTGTTTGCGCGATTTCAACCAGATCCACCGAACCATCGACATCCGTTACCTGATCGTTCCGCTCAAAATCCAGGAGTTGCTCGGCGGTATCCGCCAGCCGAGCGACGTCGTCCAACAGGCGGCTACGCTCTTGCCCGTCTGGCATCCCGTCAATCCGTGTTTGCATGATGGCAATCGGCGTTCTGAGTTCATGGGCTGCGTCGATCAGGAAGCGTTGACGTTTCCGTGCCTCGTTTTCGAGGCGCTCAAGTGCTCCGTTGAAGGCAGTAACGAGGGGCGCGACTTCCTTGGGGATGCCGTCAACCGGAAGGCGTGTCCCATGCTGGCGTGGTTCGATTCGAGCAGCCTTCTCGGCGACGTCACTGATCCGCCCAAGCGCGCGGCCGACGATCCGCGGCACAGCAATGAAAATCGCAGGCAAGGCGACCGCCAAGAGCGAGGCGTAGATAGGGTACGCCCTGGCAAGGAGCGCAAGGACTGGTGAGCCTTTGTCCGCAACGCCGCCGAACAGAATTCGCACAGTACCGACGGCAGTCTCGGCACTGTCGATTGTTGCGACCTCGTTGGTCGCAGAGGATCCCCGTATATCTGCATCATCGAAGAGATGAACGAAATTGACGAGCTCGGCATATGCCGGCGGGATTGCGCCAAAAGACACGGAAGTGCCATCAGTTGTCGCCACTACACACCAAAGCGCAGAGTTCTGTTCCTTGAGCGCCCTGAGTCGCGGCGTTTCCTGTAGCGCCAGATTTCCCCGGCTGTCGCGCACGGCCGACTCTGCAATCGCGGAGCCGACCGTTTCCTCCATGGCGATGTTGGGCGACATGATGGTCGCGGCCCATACGCAAAGTCCGAGAATCACCGCTCCAACCACAACGACGATGACCAGGCTGAGTTGCCAACTCAGTCTCCATCGAAGTGACGGGTTCGATTGCGCTGCTATGCCCATCACTCTTCCTTCAGGAGATACCCGACGCCACGGATGTTGTGGATCGCCACGCCGGAACCGGCATCCGTCAATCGTTTCCGCAATCGCGAGATATGTGCATCGATTGCGTTAGACTGGATTTCTTCCTCGTAGTTATAGACCGCCTCCTCCAGCGTCGACCGAAGGACGGTCTTGTTCTTTCGCTTGGCGAGGGCGACGAGAACCAAGAGTTCGCGCCGTGGAAAGTCGAATTGCAGCGAGTCGATCGCCACGCTGAGGTGCAGCGGATCGATGACCATCCGTCCGGCAGTGATTGCGGGCTCGGCCAGGTTTACCGGCCGTCGAAGAACCGCACGCACGCGAGCCAGGAGTTCCTCGACCAGAAATGGCTTGCCGATGTAGTCGTCTGCGCCGATATCCAGCCCCTCGACCCGCTCCAGCGGTTCGTTACGCGCGGTCATGACAATGATCGGCGTATCCCGCCCCGACCGCCTCAGCTTCGGAACCAATGTCAGCCCTTCCCCGTCGGGCAGGCGCCGATCGAGCAGGATGGCGTCGTAGTCGTTCTGAAGCGTCAGTTCGAACGCGTCGGCGAGATGTGTTGTGTGGTCGGTGACGATACCGTGCTTGCCGAGGGCGGCCGCTAAGGCCACTGCCAGCTCCTTTTCGTCCTCTATCATTAGAAGTCGCATCGCCCGGTCGCCTTTCTGCTCTGTCGTTATCCTCGTCGCAGGTTGCGGCAACATTACAGAAGGCTGAGTTTGGCGGCAGTCGCGTTGCTTCGATGTGCCACGGTCGTAGCGAGCGACCGTCGCAGCGATTCGATGACCTCAGGAAAAGACGTTGCTCGGTCAATCATGGTTGCTTCGGTTGACAATCGCTTTGTGTAAGCGACGGAAGCCCAAAGATTTACGAGTGTTGCGGCAGCAATACGTCCCCGCAGTGGGTGGAAACGGCAAAGAAGACGGGGAAGGATCAGCGATGTGCCGGCACCGATGCAGTAGCTAGAACTGGCAAATCTTTTCGAGCGTTGATTTGCCAGTTCCAATTAATTCTATCGGCTCAAATCAGCCTTCGGTGAGAGACCTAGATTCTCACGGAGGGTAGTGCTTTCGTAGCGCGTCCGGAGCAAACCGCGATGCTGAAGTTCCGGCACGACGAAATCGGTAAACTCCTGGAATGAGCCGGGCAAATAGGCCGGCGAAATAATGAAGCCATCGCCCTGCTCGTCTTTGAAATAGTGTTCAAGATGGTCCGCGATCTGCTTGGGTGTACCGGCGATTTGAGGAAGCAACGTTCCCTCGCCGTATAGCCTTCCGACATCCCCGATCGTGAGATTGTCTTTCTTGGAAAGTTTTCGAGCGATGTTCAGCATTCCCTGTATCCCGCCAGCATCTGGGACGTTCTCGAAAGGCTCATCCAGCGAGTATTTCGAGAAATCAACGTCGAGCTGAATGGCCAGGCCAATCAACCCCGCGACTGGATCAACGAGTGAGTTGTGGAAGGCCTGCTTTTCTCTGGCGATCGATTCAGTTTCGCCAATGAAAGGGATAAATGCCGGGAAGATTTTCGTCCCTTCCGGATCACGTCCGGCGGCAGCGAGTCTTGATTTTACGTCTTTGTAATGCTTGCGGCGTCCTTCTTCGGTCGGGTCGATCAGGAATACCACTTCTGCCCATTTCGCAGCGAAATCTCTTCCCCGATCTGATGAACCTGCCTGCATGATCGCGGGACGGCCCTGCGGACTATGAGGAACCGTCAGGGGCCCGCGTGTCTTGAACCATTTGCCATTAAAATTGACCGGGTGGACTTTTTCCGGATCGGCAAAAATCCCCTTCTCCTTATCCAGAATTAGAGCGTCAGGCTCCCAGCTCGACCAGAGCTTGAATGCCGCTTCCAGGAATTCATGCGCACGTTCGTATCGCACTGAATGGTCGAGGAGCCGTTCGACGCCGTAGTTCTGCGCTTCGGAGTTCGATACCGATGTGACCACGTTCCAGGCAATGCGTCCTTCTGTTAGATGATCCAGTGTCGCGAACGAGCGGGCCAGATCGAAGGGATGACCGTACGTCGTCGTGCGAGTTACCCCGAGACCAAGGTGGCGTGTAACGTTAGCCATGGTCAGTGCGATATAGGACGGATCGAGGCTCGCGACAAACTGCACTCCCTTTTCGACCGCTGGCTTGATACTGTCGCCATACCGAAGTGGCGCAGACAGAACGTCTGCAAAAAACACGAAGTCGAAAAATCCGCGTTCCAACGTTCGGGCGACGTCCTGATAGATTTTAGGGTCTGGATACTTTTGGCTGGCTCGGGGATGTTTCCACGACGCATCGCTATGAAGCGTGGGCGACGGGTTGAGATAGCCGGCAAGATGCAGTTTCTTGGACATTCTAAACTCGATAATTTTGATGTTGCGGGGAATACCCGATCGAAGAACCGGATTTCCTATCTTGATGCCGGTTTTTCGCGTGAGGCGATCCGTTTGGTAAGGCGGTCTATGAGGATGGCCAGGATGACCACGGCAAGGCCGGCCAGCACACCGCGACCGACTTGAAGCCGCGAGATGGAACGCATTATCTCATCGCCGAGGCCACCAGCGCCGATCATGGACGCTATGATGACCATCGAAAGGCACATCATCACGCATTGGTTCACGCCAGCCATGATGGACTTTGCGGCAAGAGGCAGTTTGATCAGAAACAGGATTTGGCACCGGTTTGCGCCAAAAGCCTCTCCGGCCTCCACCGCATCCTTTTCCACCGAAGTCAGGCCATGAGCCGTAAACCTGACCGGGAGAGGCATAGCGAAAAATATCGTCGCCACCACGCCCGGAACGGTCCCCACGCCGAAAATCAGAACGGCGGGGATCAGCAAGACGAAAGGAGGCATGGTCTGCATGAAGTCAAGGACAGGTTCCAGGAGCGTCAGCAGGCGCTTTGACTCGGAAATCAGAATCCCAAGCGGAATGCCTATGATCAGGGACAAAAGAGCAGAGGCGAGGACCAGTGAGAGGGTGGACATGGCGGGAGCCCACAGCCCCAAGGCGGCTATGAACGTCAGCCCGATGATGCTGAAGGCACTGAGGCCTATGCTTCCCACCAGGAGCGCCACGACTGCAACAATCACGATCAATAGCCACTGAGGCGTTGCCATCAGTGTAAAGGAGATGCTGTGTTCGAGCGTTTGGATGATAAACGAGATCGTATCGAAAACGAACGAGAAATGGATCGAAATAAAGGTTGTGAAAGTGTCGATTGCCGATGCGAGAGTAGCTGCGAAGTCCATTGTTTCCCCTCACTGAGCCTGTAATGCGCGCACGACCGAGTGCGCCGTAACGGCTCCGATGAATCGGCCTTCCTCGTTTACGACGAGGGCTGCGGTTGCATGGCCCGAGAGCTGGGGAAGGACGGGAGCGAGCGGGCTGTCGAGCTGAAGCTGGATGAAATCGGAAATCAGGTGGCGTTTTGCGGTTTCCGAATAGGTTTGGTCAGCCGAGGAGGATCGAATGATACCGATCGGTCGGCGGTCCGAATCCACAACTGCGATGAGACCACCATATTTCGATGGCTTGTCGAATGAAGGATGAGCGGTATCGGCTACGGTCACGGGAAATTCCCGATCCAGCCCATGCTCTGCGGTCAGGAGGCGGGTTTTGTCTACACCTTCGATGAATCGCTTCACGTAATCGTTCTGTGGCTTCAGCAGCACGTCTTTCGCTGCACCCTGTTGGACAATCTCGCCATCTTTCAGGATGACCAGATCGTCGCCCAGGATAGCGGCCTCGTTCGGATCGTGAGTCACGAACACAATCGTCTTGTGCAGCGACCGCTGCAACCGCAGCAGTTCCTGCTGGAGTTCCGCTCTAATGAGAGGATCAAGGGCGCTGAACGGTTCATCCATCAGGAGGATGGGAGTATCCATCACCAGGGCTCGGGCGATTCCCAAGCGCTGGCGCATACCGCCGCTGAGTTCCGAGGGACGGCGATGCTCCCATCCCGACAAGCCGACAAGATTCAGGATTTCTGTCGCGCGTGCGCGACGCTCCTTGACTGGCACGCCCGCGATCCGGAGACCGAAGGCAACATTGTCCACCACCGACATATGCGGCAACAAGGCGAAGTGCTGGAACACCATGCTTAGCTTCGTCGCTCGGAGATGCCGCAGCTCCTTGTTCGTTAGGCCAATGACATTTTTCCCGTCTATTGTGACCTCGCCTTCCGATGGTTCGAGAAGTCGGTTGACACACCGCAGCAGCGTTGACTTGCCGCTCCCCGACAGACCCATGATAACAAAGATGCGGCCGGACTGGACGGTCAGGCTGACGTTCTTCAGCGCGTGGAAATCTTCGGTAGATCCTGACGCACGCCGCCGGAAACGCTCGACTATCGAGCGCTTCCGATCAGTGCGATAGGTCTTCGTAAGATTTTTGATCTCGATGATTGGCTTCTGATCGTTCATGCGGTTGCCACTTGCGGCCACTCAGGCGCGAAATGGCTCATGATTACGAAAACCATTTTTCGACCTTCTCCGCATTGGATTTGATCCATCTGTCAGCGGCAGCATCGGGCGCCTGCCCGCCATCAATCCAATCCATCACTTGCGCAATGTCTTTTACCGACATCTGAAATTTCTTCAGGAAATCGAGAGCTTTGGGAAAGTTCGAAACGAAATCCTTCCGGACTGAATGAAAATTGTAGTAGGATTCTTTCATCAGCAATTTCTTGGGATCCTCAAGATATTTGAGCTCGACCTGGTTCCAGATCGGTGTCGGCTCCCATGCGGTAACGACAATCCACTCTTCGCGTAACACAGCACGCTTGACGGCAGCGGCCACAGTAGCGTCACTACCCGGCCGTAACTGTAACTTTAAATCATAAGCCTTGATAACTTCTTCGACCGTATTCATCACACCAGATCCGGGTTCTATGCCGATGATCTGGTTCGAGAACTTGTCTGCAGAAGAGTTCAACTCGTCTATGGAGTTGATCGTCACGTATTTCGGCACGGCAAGTCCTTGAGACTGCGGCCCTTGCGCGATGCCGACTATGTCTATGGAGTCGGCGACCTTTTTCACATATTCAGCCATCCCACCACGGTAGTCGCCGTTTAACGCGTCGAGGCCTTCAAGGTACGTGTCCGAATAAAGGTCGGCCTGCCCTGATTGCAGGGCGGCAAATGCAAGAGCAGGCTCAAGGGTTACCAACTCGACCGGATAGCCCACACGCTCTCTTATCAACTGTGCGCCGATGTAGGTTTGGGCAACGATGTTCGACCAGCTGTGCGAAAAGGCATATCTCAACGGGCGATTAGCATTTGCGTTTACGCTGAACGGTATGGCGGCAGTAATAGCCACCATCGTTCCAGCTTTCAGTAGCGACCGGCGCGTAATGTTAAATTGATTGCTCGGCATATCTTACTTCTCTCCTATCGTGATGCCCAACGTGCCCCTCGCATCAAGCACTCTTGTCGGAGGAAATGTCGGTGGCCTATAATGAATGAACCATACCGATCGGTATGGTGATAGTCTATAGATTTACTGTGGATCAAAACCCCATTTTTTCTAAGCTAAGTAGGAGAAGTTTCTCTATTTTTAGCGCAAATGAGAATGTCAGGCGTACAGACCTGTATGGAAGGAAATTCTAGATGCTCGGTAGACGTTTGAAACAATCGAAGGGCTCTTCAGTAGCACCGGGGCAGATGAGCGTACGGGAAGCAATTTTGGAGACTGCCGACAGCTTGTTTTATCGGGAGGGAATTCGCGCGGTCGGGGTGGATCGCTTGTCCGAGAAGGCTGGAGTAGCCAAAGCGAGCCTTTACCATCATTTTAGTGGGAAAGAGGATATTGTTCTCGCCTATCTCGAAGCACGCCATAATAAGATTCTTGGGTCTCTAATAGACGCCGGTCCGTCCGAAGTTTCCCATATGTTCAATTTGCTGGAACAGAAGGCCGCAAATCCTGAGTTTCGAGGGTGTGCTTTTTTGCTTGCTGTTTCGGAGTATCCTAATGCCCCTGCCATCGTCGCCCTCGCGCAGAGACACAAGCGGGCTATACGGGAACACTTTCTCAGCTTTCTTTCAAAGAGCATGTTAGAACGAGAGGAGTGTGCAACTCAGATCGCCATGGTTTATGACGGTGCTTTAGCCGGTCTCACCATTCATCGCGACCCTGCGCTGATACCAATTGCTAAACAAGCTGCGCTCCGTCTTCTCGATAATTATTTATCGTCGCAAGACTCCTGAAACCTGCACCACGTCCGCAGCGGCCCGGAATCCTGGCCGCGACGTGTCGCAAAAGTCAGTCGCGTAAGTCGGACTTTCGCACACGACTTTTGCTCGCTGCGACGCTCGTGGCTTTCACCGGCCCTGCTTTCGCTCAGACGACCTCAGAGGACACAATGCTCGATATCGATTATCCCCAAAGCGCACGTGAAACAGCCTTCGAAAAGCATTTTGGAGAGAGCGTCTCCGACCCATACCGATGGCTGGAGGACAATCATACTGCAAGCTCTCGGGTTGCCGAGTGGATCGCTGCGCAGAACGCCATTACAGAAAGGCACCTGAAAACACTGCCCGCGCGTGACGCGTTCAGACAGCGGATCGCAGCACTGGTGAATTACGAGAGCTTTACGATTCCACTCAAGCGGGCCGATCGCTACTTCTTTACGCGCCGCGATGGCACTTCGAACCAGGCGGCACTCTACGTGCGGGAGGATGTAAATGGCGTTGACCGTCTGCTTCTCAATCCGAACAAATGGTCCGAAGACGAGGCTGATGCGCTCGGTGAATGGTCGGCCTCCGACGATGGCCGTTACGTTGCTTTCGGCGTCCAGAATGGCGGCACCGACTGGCGTACCATCAAAGTGCTCGACGTCGACAGCGGAGAAACTGCAGAAGATGTGGTCGAGCGGGCGCGGTTCACACGCATCGCGTGGGCTCCGGACGGATCGGGCTTCTTCTATTCGCGCTACCCTGCCCCTCTGGAAGGGACCGCGATGGATGCCAGTCTCGCCAATCAAGCTGTGTATTTCCACAAGTTGGGCACGACGCAGGACGTCGACCGTCTGGTTTATTCGACACCACAGGATCCGAAGCTTCTGAATATTGCAGAGCGTGTTACGAACGGCCGATATCTGCACATTACCACGACGCCTGGCACTCCAGAGAGCGCGCTCACGGTCATCGACCTCGCATCCGATGCCTGGACCCCCAAGACCGTCGTCCCGGATATGAATTCTGAATGGTCGGTCATCGGAAACGATGGAACCCGCCTGATCCTTGTGACAACGCATGGTTCGGAACGCCGACGCGTCGTGACACTCGACGTCTCTGAACCCGAGCCTCGTCCTGTCGAACTCATCCCGGAAGATGCCAATGGCGCGATTATCAATGACGCAGCCGTGGTCGGCGGCAAGCTCCTGATCGCCTACACTGTCGATGCGAAAACGGAATTTCGCCGCTTCGATCTGGACGGGACCGAGGAAGGCCCGATCAAATTGCCGGGCATTGGGACGGCTGGGGGATTTTCCGTCGATCCGTCTGAGAACGAGGCTTTTTTCCTTTTCACGAGCTACGATGTCCCGACGAGCATCTATCGCTATCGCGTGGCTGACGGGGCACCCCTCCTCTGGGAGAAGCCGGAGGTGAAGGTGGATTCTGCTCGGATCGTCGTCGAGCAGCGCTTTTACCATTCCAAGGATGGCACGCGGGTACCGATCTTCATCACGCGCCGTGCCGACGCAACTGAAGCAGCTCCGACATTGCTGTATGGTTATGGTGGCTTTGGCATCAGTCTTCTGCCGGACTACAATCCCTTCCGCCTCGCCTGGGTACAGCAAGGCGGCATCCTGGCGGTCGCCAATATCCGCGGCGGGGGAGAATACGGCAAAGCCTGGCACCGCGCCGGACAGCGAGAGAACAAGCAAAACGTCTTCGATGACTTTATCGCTGCCGCTGAGTTTCTAAAGGCCGAACGCATCTCCACGCCGCGCGGCCTGACCATTCAAGGGGAGTCGGGAGGCGGTCTCCTCGTGGGAGCGGTTACAACCAACGCCCCGAACTCTTCGACGCCGTTCTGCCGGGTGTCGGCGTCATGGACATGCTGCGCTACGACAAGTTCACCAGAGGCAATCTTTGGTCGACCGAGTATGGGAGTCCGTCAGAGGAAGCCGCGTTCCGCAACCTTCTCTCATATTCTCCCTATCACAACATCCAAGCGGGCCAACAATATCCGGCGATCCTTGTCACGACCGCCGACGCCGATGATCGCGTCGTCCCGGCTCACAGTTTCAAATAGATCGCGGCGTTGCAGGCGGCGGACATCGGTCCGAAGCCGCATTTCATCCGCGTTGAAACCCGTGCCGGGCATGGCTCGGGCGCTCCGCTGGACAAAATGATCGCGCGCCACGCCGACATGTGGGCATTTGCCGCTTACTGGACAGGACTGGAAGTATCGGGGTCAGACAAATGACGACAAGGTCACGCACCGAATGGTCTTCGTCACCTCGTTTCGGCTGGGTCGAGGTGACGGGCGCTATAGTTACCTATGTCGTCTTACTCGTGGTGATCTCCGCTGTAATATTGCGCACGCCCGATGATTACGCGGCATTACGCGGGATCTTCAGCATGGCATCAAACGGCATAGCCGGTATTGCTGCCGTTCTTGTTGCATGCCTCTTACGCATCCGCGACATGCGTGCTTTTGGGTTTCGGGTAACGTCGTGTCGGTGGCTTCTTATCGGTGCCGCTCTTGGCGTTCTCGCATACGTTCTCAGTCACGTTGTGGAAGGCATATACTTTCACTTCGTGACGGAGCCGAATACGCAAGGTGACTTCCAGGCCGCCGCGACGGGTGGGCTATGGTCCTTCGGCATCCTGCTTTTTACCGGCGCCCTCCTGACGCCGCTTGGTGAAGAAGCGGTGTTCAGGGGCGTCATTGGGAATGTTCTGAACCGCTATGGGCCATGGGCAGGCGTGGTAGGCAGTGCCGCCATTTTCGCCGCCGCCCATGGTCCGAGCGTGATTTTCCTGGATGCCTTTCTCGTGGGGATTCTGACCGGCATCCTGCTTCGAAAGACCGGTTCTGTCTGGCCAGGCCTTGCCACCCATGTGATCTACAATGGGCTGTGGCTTACGACCTACGCATTGGCGTGATGCTATTTTCTTGCCGTTGGCCACGATATGATCACTTGCTGGTAAGTGGCCAGACGCCACCTTAACGAAGCCATGTCGTTATAAGTGAGGTCAATTCGGTTACTGCGTCGTCCTTACCAATACAGCCATGCGTTATCCCTTGCGACAACGCTTCCGCTGCACCGATGATTGCGATGCAACGACGTCGTACCTCCTCATTGGGCAGGGGAGACAAGGGAGCTAGGGTCGCTCGATAAAACTCCACATGCCCGTCTACCATTTCCCGTTGATAGGCTTCCATCTGTGCATCGCCCTTCAACGCGGCGCCGATTGCATGCCATTCGGGGCCGACGGCTGCGTAGCAGTCCATGTAAGCCTGCGCCATGACATGCGCGACCTCGTCCAGCTCGGCGGGCTGACGCTTCAGAGCCTCCTGCTGGTCGCGGATCTGGCGGTCGTTGATTTCCTTGTAAAGCGCGATCATCAGGCCTGAGCGGCTCTCGAAATGGGTGTAGGCAATCGGCTTGCTTACGCCAGCGCGCTCGGCAAGCGCTCCCAATGTCAATGCATCTGTGCCAAGTTCGCGCGCGATCTCCCGGGCCGTTTCCAGCAATTGGGCTCTTCGCTCAGCTCTCGGCAGTTTCTTGGACAATTCTTTTCCCTACGCTCGACAGATCGACCGATACACAGATGTTACCATGAGTAATTTGATGCTCGTAACATAAAGCAGTTTGGATGGCCAACCGAGGGCTGGCGGAACGCGACTCGTGCCGCTCAGCAGTTCCATCGCGCGCAAGTTGATCCACTGCATGGGGTTCTGGCCGCTGAAAGATAATTGGACATGTCTAAAAATGGGCGGCTTACTTAGTGCGATAGTTGGTGCAGCGCGCTCGTACTGTTCCTGGTTAAGTCCTTGGAGGTATCTCCTCTTCATGCAGTCCCAGCGGCCGGATCGTACCGCCGGATTTGCTGAAGCGACCGAGATATGAGGCCGCGTCAAGCAGTTGATATGGGAAAAATAGCCCGGCTTTCGGTGGATCCCGGCCATCGAGACCGACGAGCCGTTCGAGGAGCATTGCCACGCCGAGACCCGTAGGTGGCATTTGGCCACCCGAGTGAATGACGGCGTGACGGGTGTGAAACGGTTGATCCGCGTGATCTTCGCCTGTGAGCTCGATGATGATCTCGGTCGAGATCGGCTCGCCGCGCCGCCTGCTGGAACTGACGCCGGTGGCGAGATTGAACTCGACGTTCTTCGCTCCCGTCGCTGCCGCAAGGCCGACGACATCGAAAGGCGAAAGCGCAGACGCCTCCATCTCCGTGTCGTCAGCAGCACGGAAACGGGCCTTCGCTGTCTCGCCGGTTCGCCAGACATAGGCACCGTCTCGACGCGCCAGGGCAGCCGGCATGCTTTTCGTCAGCCGTTCCAGATCATCGGCCTGTGCCGGACCGCCGACGTCCTGCTCGTCCAGCAGCGCCCCGATCGAGATACTGTCGATGCGCCGGAATTCCTTGCAGAATTCGAGCGCCGGAATCGTCGTTGCGCCGACGAGCCATTCCGTAGCTAGGACCAATGGCGCGGCGTCCGGACGATGGATGTAGGCGGCGACGTCCGGGCCGATTTCATGAAGGCCGGACGATATGCTGACATAGGGCACCCGGCGCGTCTGGGCGAAATGCAGGCCGGCGAGGGTTTCGTCCATGAAGAAAATAGCGAGAGCGCTGACACGCCTGCCTCCGAGACCCAAATCTTCCGCTTCGAGATCCAATGCGACCCCTTCGGCATTGCCGATCTCGGCCGCTGCCTGCTTTGCTTTTTCGAGGTCACGGCCTCCGATCAGAAGCGGAACTTCACGATGAACGTCTCTTAGATGTCTGGCCGTCCACCTGCCGACGACGCCGGAGCCGCCTACGAGCAGAATAGGGTCGAGCGACATGTGGTTATCCTTCTCCGCGAGAGGATAGCCGACTGTCGGTCGCTGCTGTTCGCCGGGCCCCACTATTCCGTTCCGCAGCGCTCAGCAAACGGGCAAGGTCCTCATAGCCGCAATGAAGCGCCAACTCATGTGGCGTCAGGCCGGCATGAGTCCTGAGATCGACGCGCGCGCCGGCATCAACGAGCGCCTTCGCCGCCTCGATATGTTCATGCCACACCGCATCGTGTAGGGGTGTAAAACCGTTATACACCCCTTGTGCGTCGAGAACCGCGGCCCGGATCTCGGAGTTCTGCGGGACCGCTTCGGCCAACGTGCGGATCGCATCTGCGTGACCGAAATAGGCCGCCTCATGCGCGGCCGCTCCCTGCATCATGCCATTTACGGCCCGCGCATCGGCTCCGGCCCGCAGCAGAAGGCGGACGATCTCCACCCGCCCCTCGCGCGCGGCCAGGCCCAGCGGGGTGAAGTCGTCATCGTCGTGACAAATGACCGGCAGCCGCTCGTCGACGATCGCGCCCGCATCGAGCGCCGCCTTGACACCGGCGACATCGTCGCGACGGACCGCCGCCATCAGCGACTGGTCGGCAATCCGGCGCGCGTCCTGAGCATCACGCGCCTCGATGAGCTGCACGATCGCGCCCAGATCGTCTGCCCGGGCATAATCGAGCGCAGTATGCCCGGCATGGCTGCGCAAGCGCGTGCGTGCACCGCGATCGAGCAGGATCTTCACCGCTCCTTCGTGCTTGTGCAGCACAGCGTCCATCAGTGGCGTATGACCGATCGAAGGGCTCTGCTGATCGATGAATGCACCATGGTCGAGCAGGAGTGCGATGACGTCGGCATTCCCCGAGAGCGCTGCCTTGTGCAGCGCGGTAGCTCCCATGTTCGGTTCAAGCGCAAGGACGTTGGCACCGGCGGCAAGCAAGCACTCCACGATCTGCGGCAACGCAAGACCCGACGCGATCATCAGAGGGGTGAAACCATCCGCATCCGGACGGTTGATATCGGCGCCTGTCCTGACCTGATCGATTACGGCGGCAAGATCGCCTTTCCGTATTGCTTCTGTGAGGGGCATATTGGCCTCCATGCCATCATGATACTTTGAACGAGGCGGTGTGGTGGTCCACCTCGCGAGTCTCGAGTGCGCTGTTTGGTCAGATCGAACGAAGGAACCTCAGCAGTTCCGCGTTGACGCGATCGGCGGCTTCGTGCTGAAGCCAGTGGCCGGCCTTCTCAATCTTGATCGCGCCGACGAGCCCCGGCTGCGCCTTGCGCAGGTCATCAACCGATGGCGCACCGGGGTGGAAGAACTGGCACAAACCGTCGGCCTCTCCCCAGATGTAGAGGCTCGGCTGCAAGATCCCGGCATTCTTGAAGGCTGGCGTCAGATCGAAAGTTTTCGGCAGCGCCCGATAATAGTTCAGGCCGCCTCCGAAACCGGTTTTATCAAACGCCCGAATGGTGTGGCTGACGTAGCTCGGGTCGGCCCAGTCCGGCACTGTGACCGGTGAAGGACGCAGCATGTTCCGCGGCGGGTCGACCGGATCCCATCCGGTTCCCGCTTCAGGGCTGGCCGACAGCCAGTAAAGGATACTGGGAATTGACCGGGCGGCAGGTTCGAACTGTTGTTCCGCACCGGCATGCAGCATATCGAGGGCATAGTAACGTTTACCGAAGCCGTTAGAACGCAGGAAATCCCAGTAATTCACGTCACCGCGCGGCGCATAAGGTATGCTCAGGCTGACCAGCGCACGGAAACGGTCGGGACGCAGCAGCGCTGCACGCTGGGCGTGATCAGCGCCCCAATCATGGCCGACGACGACTGCTGAGGGGATTTCCAGCACATCGAGAACGCCCACCAGATCCCCCACGATGTGCAGGGAAGTGTAGAGGTCGGCTTCAGCGGGCGCATAGCTGTCTCCGTAGCCTCGCATGTCAAGTGCGATAGCCCTATACCCGGCCTCGGCGACGGCGCGCATCTGGCTGCGCCACGTTGCGGCGGTATCCGGAAAACCGTGGCAAAACAGAACGGCGCCGCCGGTTCCCTGTTCAATAATGCGGAACATCTGTCCGTTGATCTGCATCATCGCTTGCCGCAGCGGGAACGAGTCTGCGGCAACAGCGGCCGTACCTGTCAAGACGTGTGCGAGGCCGGCGCTCAGCCCGAGGACAGCGCCACCGCGCAAGAGTTCGCGTCTGGACGGGCACCACGCAGCGGCATCACTCCGATCGACCGAGCGTCGTCCGGAAAACAAAAGTGACATGAAAGAATTCCTTCCTGGAACCGGTATTCGAAGATCAGGGATCGGCCGACGGTCAAGCGCGGCTGTCCTCGGCATCAGCCAGCCGGACGAGCATCTTGCCGGTGTTCTTTCCCGAGAAGAGATCGACAAACGCTTGCGGCGCGTTCTCAAAACCGTCGACGACGGTCTCGGTCCATTTGACCTTCCCTTCCGAAATCCATTGTCCGACGTCGCGCTGGAAATCGCTCCAAAGGCCGAGATGGTCGGTGACAATGAATCCTTGGAGTTTGATTCGTTTTTCAATCGCGCGGTAGATATTGCGCGGGCCCGAAGGTTCGCCGTTATATTGCGCAATCATCCCGCAAAGCGGAAAGCGTGCGAAATCGTTGGCGGCGTTGATTGCCGCCTCCAGATGATCGCCGCCGACATTGTCGAAATAGACGTCCACGCCTTGGGGAGCGGCTTTCGCTAGCGCTGCGGAGAGATCGTTGACCTGCCTGTAATTGATCACCGCGTCGATACCGGCTTCGTCGGTCAGCCAGCGTGCTTTGTCCTCGGAACCTGTCGAACCGATTACGCGGCAGCCCTTGATCCTGGCAATTTGAGCGACCACCGCGCCCACGGCGCCCGCCGCTGCCGAAACGAAGACGGTCTCGCCGGCCTTCGGCTCCCCGATACTGAGCAGTCCCGCATAGGCGGCAAGGCCCGGAATCCCCAATGGTCCAAGATAGGACTGCGGCGGGGCTGCCGAATCGATACGCGTCGCAGAGCGCGCCTCGATCAAAGCCAGATCGCGCCAGCCGGCGAAGTGGCTGACCGTGTCGCCCACGGCGAATTTCTCGTCCTTGCTCGCCTCGACGATACCGACGGCCGCGCCATCCATCGGCTCATCGATGCCGAAAGGCGGGATGTACGAGGACCGATCGACCATACGTCCGCGCATATAAGGGTCGACGGAGAGCCAGAGGTTCCTGACAATGATCTGGCCCTCGCTAGGAGCGTCAAGTTCGCGCTCGACGAGTTTGAAGTTCTCCAGCGCCGGCGCGCCGCCGGGCCGACTGGCAAGGTGAAATTGACGGGAAATTGCGGTCACGGAGATGCTCCTTATCGGCATGGTCACCAGGTTTCGAATATACTACCAAGGGTAAGTTACTATTAGTAATATGTGGTTCGGCCTCGTTGTCAAGTGCGGGAGGAGCTTTGTCAGAAAAACTGCCGAGAGCTGAGCGAAGGGTCTAATTGCTGGAAACGGCCCGGGAGATCACGCGCGAACTCGATACGGATGCATTGACATTGGGAGCGCTCGCCTTCAACGACGGCACACTTTGTAATGCTGCCGCAATGCATGCCCCCCACGGTCTCCCAATCAAGGGATATCGAGGTTAAGTTATGCAAGCTCTCATTGTTGTATTTGGAATGATGGCCGCGAGCATCGTGTATGTATACCGTTTCCGCGGAGAGGCCCGTTACATGAGCCTCAACGAATATTTCCGCAAGGGATGGCCGATATTTACGCCGTTTAATTGCATACTCTACGCGACGACGCTGAGGCGAGGCTCCGGAGCGGTGCTCGATCCCGACCACTTCCCTGAACTCGACGTGTTGCGCCGGAACTGGCAGACCATTCGTGACGAGGGGCTGGAGCTTATACGAGAGAGCTATTTCGACGCGACGAAACGCCCAGGAACGGCAGGGTACTACGACGTCGGGTTTCGGACGTTCTTCAAGTATGGTTGGAGCCGGTTCTATCTCAAATGGTACGGCTATACGCACCATTCAGCGAAACGGCTCTGCCCGAAAACCATTGAACTCTTGAAGGAAGTACCGACGGTGCACGGAGCCATGTTCGCCTTCCTGCCCGCCGGCGGACAGCTTACGCGACATGCCGATCCGATTGCTGTGTCACTACGCTACCATCTTGGCCTTGCAACTCCGAACTCGGAAAAATGCTTCATCAATGTGGATGGCCAGAACCTGAGCTGGCGCGATGGTGATGTGCTGATGTTCGACGAAACCTACCTGCACTATGTTCGCAATGACACCGAGTCCGATCGACTTATTCTGATGTGCGACGTCAAACGACCATTGAATCCCCTGGGGTCACTCTTCAACATTTTCTACCAAGGAGTGACACGCGCCTCGATCGTACCGAACACGACGGAAGATCGTCGCGGCCTGGCCAACAAGGTTTTTGCCGGCCTTGCGCCGGTGTTGGCGTACACAAAAGGACTGAAATCGACGAACCGGCCGCTTTACCTTGTCGTGAAGTGGTCCGTGAACATTCTGATCCTGCTGGTGTTCGTGACCGTTGTTGCCGCATTGGGTCATTTGATTGGCCGACTGGTTTGAGAGATGGATTATACTGGCGAGTGCGCCAGCGGTCTGAACGTCGTCGCGCGCCGACGCGATCATTATCGGGCCGAAGCCGTCCAAACGGGGGCGCTTGGATTGGCCCCGACTACAGGACACGGCAGTGGGACCGGCACATTACCCCTAATTTTCAGCTTTTCAATCAGCGCGCCGATGGCGGGCGTCGTGTCAGTCAGCAGCTACTGCCAGACCGGGAAGAGCTTGACCCAGACGTAACGTCATAGTTCATGGTAAATGTCGAAATAACTTCAGCGGCGAACCAGTGCCGCCAAGAGGCTCGACATGACGACAACCAATATACCTGCCATTGAAGCCCTTTTCGGCATTCCCTTGTTCTCGCGAGCTCAAGTCTCGCCGGACGGCATAAATGTCGCCTATCTCGCTCCCTGGAGCGGCCGACTGAATATCTGGGTCCGTCCGGTTGACGCAGCATTTGCACATGAGGATGCGAAGCGCCTTACCGGTGACGACACCCGCAACGTCGAGAGCTTCTGCTGGACGCCGGACGGCAAATACATCCTCTTCGTCCAGGACACCAAGGGCGACGAGAACTGGCATCTGCATCGCGTCGATGTCGATGGCACCACGGCGGACCTGACGCCATTTCCCGGCGTCCGGGTCATAAGCCTGGAGCTTTCCACTGATCGTCCCGGAAAAGCTTTCGTGCAGATGAACTATCGAAGCCCCGAGTTTATCGACCTCTACGAGATAGATATCGATACGGGAGCTTTGAACACCGTCGCCGAAAACCCAGGCCGTTACGTTGGCTGGATCATCGTCCCCGGTGGAAAGCTCCACACGCTGATCATCAACGAACGGGGCGATTACGAACTGGCCCGTTACGAACATGGATGGTTCACCGCCGTAGCGACCTTCAAGGGCCACGACTATCCACTCGGTCCGATGCCGATCCGCGCCACGCCGGACGGCAAAGCCATCCTTATCGGCTCGAACACCGGAACGGACCGCACGCGCCTGGCGCGCATCGATCTCGCGACGGGCACGGAGACCGAGATCGACAGCCATCCATCCTACAGTCTCGACACGCCCCGCCCGGAGGCCGACCCACGCTATCCCTCGAGCCTGATCGTGAATCCCGTCACCGGGCAATTGCTGGGCGCGCGATATCTGGGAGAGCGGCAGGTGATCCATCCGCTGGATCCGAACTTCGCTTCCGTTCTCGAAAGATTGCGAGTGCTCTCGGACAATGATTTGGGCCACATCTCCTGCGACGCCATCGGCAGACGATGGGTGGTCGAGTTCACGGATGACCGCCATCCCGGAACCACCTGGTTCTACGATCACGCGACGGGCGAAAGCCGCCTGCTGGGCGAACGCCATCCTGATATGGTCCCCGATCGCTTCGCGCGTGTCCGTCCGGTGACTGTAAAATCCCGCGACGATCTGGATATCCCCTGTCATGTCACGCTTCCCGTCGATGTACCGCCGCGACACCTTCCCACCGTGCTGCTCGTCCATGGCGGCCCTTGGTATCGCGACGCCTGCGTCTACGATCCCGAGGTCCAGTTCCTCGCTAGCCGAGGGTACGCCGTGCTTCAGGTCAACTTTCGCGGCTCCACCGGATATGGAAAGTCGTTCACGCAGGCCGCCATCGGCGAATTCGCCGGACGCATGCATGACGACCTCATCGACGGTCTCGACTGGCTGATCGACGAAGGAATCGCGGACAGGGAACGCGTGACCATCTACGGATGCTCGTACGGCGGCTATTCGGCGCTGATCGGCGCGAGCTTCACGCCCGAGCGCTTCGCCGCGGCAATCGATTATTCGGGCATGTCGGACCTCAGATCGCTCGTGGAAGGCGCGGTCCCGTTCGTTTATCCGGCGCTGGTCAACAACTATATCGCTTATATGGGCGATCCGGCGGTCCCCGAGCAGAACGCAGACATGCTGGCACGTTCCCCTGCCAGCCGGCTGGATTGTATCCGCAAGCCCTTGCTGGTGATTCATGGAACCAACGACGTTCGCGTGGCCAAAGCGCAGGCAGACGCGGTGGTCGAAGCGGTGCGACGCAACGGGGTGGAAGTGGAGTATCTCGTGAACGAGCGGGAGGGGCACTGGTTCATCAACCAGGACAGCAATTTCGAGCTGTACCGTACCCTTGAACGGTTCTTGTCGCGCCACCTCGGCAATGAAGGCGGAAGGACCGATGCATAGCAAGGATATCGCCAGGCTGGCGGGCGTGAGCGTCCGCACGCTTCGTCACTATCACCAGACAGGTATCCTGGCGGAGCCCGATCGAAAGGCAAACGGATACCGGCTGTACGGGTGGCAGCACCTCGTGCGACTCCTGCGGATACGGCAATTGACGGCGCTTGGACTGCCCCTGTCCGACATCCCCACGGTGCTCGACGGCCAGAAGGGAATGGACATGTCGACCCTCGATGCACTGGATGACTCTCTCGCCTGTCAGATCACAGTGCTGGAACGCCAACGCCAGATGGTCGCATCATTACGGGAAGGGCGCGCACCTTTCGACATCCCGCCCGAGCTTGCCGCGCCCTTGCTCGCCCTCGAGGCCGGACGCTCGGCCGCCGCATTGAAGGCCGGACGCGAGCAGTCAGTATTGTTTGGCCACATGGTCGACGAGGAAGGCCGAAAAGCCTTGGCCAGCCTGTATGAACGCTTGAACGGACCCGATCTCGCGCCGATCTCGCTGGAGCTTGGGCAACGCTTCGACGCGTTGGGTCCGCATAGTGCCGAAGACGAGATATCGAGCCTTGTCGAATCCTACATGGGACATCTCGGTCCATGGCTCAGGGAGTTCGAGGCCGTCCTGCAATCATCGGCCGTGAAGGGCGCCGGGGCGTTGCTCTGGACGCACGCCATGGAGGCGTCCAATCTGCAACAGCAACGCATGTTGGCCCGTCTTTCCAGCCGGGTGGATGGCAGAATATGAAGCTTGCCCGGCCATATCCGTGGAGGCCGCGGTGCGCAGGCTGAGCTCAGCGCATATCTCGTTTCCGATAAGAACTGGGCGGAGCGCCTATGACGCGCTTGAAGGCTCGACTGAATGCGGCTTCCGAGTCGTACCCGAGCAGTTCCGGTAATTGGGCAATGCGAATCTCGTTGCGCAGAATCCACTGCCGAGCCAGGTGCATACGGACTTCGGTGAGGTAACGCGCTGGTGTCTGACCCACGACTTTGGCGAAAGCTGCCGCGAAAGCAGATCGCGACATGCCTGCCAACGCGGCCAGCCCCGGCAGGGTCCAATCTCGCTTCGGGTCGGCATGGATAGCCACAAGAGCCTGACCGATTTGCGGATCGCGCATGGCGGCGATCCAACCCTCGCTATCACTACAACCGTGCTCAAGCCAGGATCGGATGATCTGCGCCGCCATGACGTCGGCAAGCCGGGCAAGAATACCGCTCGCCCCCGCGCGATTCATCGCGCATTCGGCGATCATCGCTTCCATGAGATGCATGATCGCGGGCTCGTTGGTCATCAGATCCCTGGCCTGCATGACCTCCGGCATCATCCTCATAAGGGGATGCAACTCATCGAGATTGAATTGCATGGTGCCGCAGAAGAAGATCGATACATCGCCTCCAATGGGCTCCCGGTGGGGGAAATCGAACACCGTCTCACAGATCGGGGAGCCTTCACGGCGAGGAAACGGGCGAGGTTCAAGGCCTGGCGCACTTGCGAGAACATGGAATGCGCCGCGCGGCATTAGCACGGCATCGCCCGCTTCCAGTTCGCTCCATTCTCCATCGGGCCCTGAAAACCAGCACCCCTTACCGGCGATGAAGTGGAAGTGCGCTTCCGCCTGCTTTGGAAAAAAGAAGCTCCACTCCCCGGACAGGCGACAGCGGCCGTAGTCCCCTCCATCGAGACGAAGGCCGCACAGCATCTGGCTCAAGGCATCTGGTCCGCCGGGCGGGGTAAGATTGGACGAATAATCAATCATAAGGATCTTTGTATCATTCAAAATCCATCGTGTGAAGGATAGCTCTCGCGGGACCGACAGCTCATCCGGAGAGATCGCGCCGCATTGCCCGCAGTACGAAGCTTTAGCGCACGGCGCAGTCGGTACACCGGGTCGCATCCTGATCCGACGGTGCCTGACCGGAAGGCTCGTTTTCTCTACGCGGTGATCAACGTAAGCTCACAGTTGAGGTGAGACAGTTGAGCGCCGCGACGATGGTCAAGAAACGGCTGAAGAATGACATTCACTGGCCGGGGGGCTCGTTACTTGCCGCACGTTTGTCCAGTGAGAGGGTTTCAGGCGTTTGCGTGCGCGCGATGGATATGGCGGAGAAATCGTCCTGGGTTTCGACCGGCACAGGTTTGCCACGGTAAAGTCTCAGCGTCGCGTATAGCGCCAGGAGCGCACTGCATCCCGCAAGGGTTAGAAAGATTCCATGTGCTCCACGCCATTGCATGAGGCTTGCTGCGAGCAGCGGCCCGAACATTGTCCCGATGCCATAGAGGATCAGCAGTCCCCCGGAAACCTGCACGAAGCGCGTGCTGTCGACGTGGTCATTGGCGTGGGCAACCGCAATGGAATAGATCGGATAGACCAGCCCACCGAGAAAGAATACCAACACGAACACCGGTATCGGAGTCGTCGGAGCGAGGCTGGCAGCGAGCACTGCAACCGCACAGCAGAGTATTCCCGCTCCGGCCATGACGAGGCGCCGGTCCAGGCGGTCGGACACTCGTCCAAGCGGATACTGGAACATGATCCCCCCTGCCATGGTCACGATGAGAAGAGCGGCAATCTGAAAGGTGCTGAAGCCGATGCTCTTGCCGAATACGGGCGCCATATTGTTCCAGGCGCCCTCCATGATACCGCCCATGATGACGCCGATTGCGGCAGCTGGCGACAGATTGAACAGGGCGCGAAGATTCAATCTGACCTCGGTCAGAGGTTGCGGATGGGCCTGGCGCGACATGGCGGTCGGAATAACCGCGGCCGCGAACATCATCGCGCAGATCATGAACGGTGTCGTCAAACGGGGATCGCTCAGCGGCATGATGAACTGCCCCGTCATCATGCCGCCCAGGCTGGTTATCATGTACAGGGAAAAGACAAACCCGCGCGTTTCGTTCGAGACGCGTTCGTTCAGCCAGCTCTCGATGATCATGAACGCTCCGGCAAGCGCAAATCCCGAACACCCGCGAAGCAGCACCCAGATGAAGGGATGGACGATCAGCGCATGCAGCAAGGCAAGGATGGCCAGAAGCGCCGCCAGGGATGCGAAGGCCCGGACATGCCCCGCCCGTCTCACGATACGCGGCGCGATGAGGCACCCTCCCGTGAACGCCAGCGCATAACCCGTGCCGAGCATGCCGATCTCATAGATCGACCAGCCCTCCAGCGAGCCGCGCACAGGCAGCACGATGCCGAAAAGGCCAACTCCCACCATCATGAAGAAGGTGGAGATGAGCAAGGCAGCGATCGGTATGACGGTGGCGCGCATTACGTATCCTGTCCCCTGACCGCAGGGCCTTCCTGATCGCTTGAGTTGTGGGTGCCCGTTTCCCGGGCCGCGGCGCCAACGCATTCCTCGTCGGCAAGCCGCATAATGTAGGTGACGAAGTCGGGATCGTCGCCGCGCAACAGCCGCGGCAGCCTGAGGCGAAAGTCTTCCCGCCGGCACCATTGCCGCATGTAGTTGTCCCATGACGCCCAGCGCCGGGACTGGTCGAGGGTCATCTTCTCGGAATACGTCAGAAGGTAGGCCCGCTCGAAGAGCGACGCCAGCAGCTCGAAGAGAACGATCAACCGCTCTTCCTGCTCGTCGGACAGGTTTCTCGAGGCCTCCTTCGTCCAAAGCTTGAGGTCGGGGTTTGCCAGCACCAGCTTCAGGAAGTCATCGTAGCTCGACGACAGGCTTTCATAGATCATGCGCTCCTTGTTCTCACGCTCGTTGGTGCGCTGGATCCAGAACGAAAGGATCGCCGCAGGAAGGGCAAGAGCCGTTACAACGTCGCTGATAAACCCCGCAGTCTCCAACATATCGAATACTTTCGCTCATCCGCATCGAGGTGCCGTCGCTGTGTCTTAAAGACTGCGACGCCACATTCACATCCAGGCCTATTGACAAACAAGCCGTACAGATGGATTGTTACAGCATGAACACTTTCGAGCACAAGTGCGTCTTTCGAGACGCCCCACGAACGGCGTAGCCCAGCCTCGGATCCCCCGAGACCGGGGGAAACTGTTCAATTCCCAGTTATTGACGAGACCGACATGTCTTCCCGTGTGGAAGCCCACGGCCCGAAACGGTCGTAAAGGAGAACATCCATGAAGCGCATCAAGGCAACAGCGACAATCGTCCTGCTTCGGCGCGACCAGGCGCGCCTGATGCAGCTTGCGAATGGCTGGATGGCCAGCCGTCCGGATTTCGGGGACGATCTGCTTGCCAAGCTCGGCGCCGCCAAGCTTGTGGAGCAGTCGGACACAACCGTCCAGATCGGTTCGACGCTCGTGTACGCGAGCGACAACGGCGAGAACCGGCAGGTGACGCTGGTCTACCCGGAACAGGCCGATATTGCTCTTGGCAAGGTCTCCGTGCTGACCCCGATCGGATCTGCTCTGCTCGGCCGCGCCGCCGGCGACACGGTTGAAGTCCTGGGCAACGACGGTCGCTCCCGCAGGCTGACCATTGTCCAGCTCGTTGGCGACGGCAACCCTGCCCCACAGCCGAAGGCGGCCTGAAAAGCCGCTGCAACTAGCATCATAAACAATCCATCCAGATGGATGTTTCTAAGACGAGAACTTTTCTTGTCTGGTCGATCCATGTGAGAACTGCCATGAAACAAACTGTCATTATCCGAATTTCGGACCTCCTGACGCCTCAAGACATCGAGGTCAACCTCGATGTCCCGACCAAGAGCGAAGCGCTCGATCATCTGGCATCGAGAGCATCGGCTGCGCTCGGCATCGACAAGGCGGGCATCCTGTCGAAGCTGCACGCGCGCGAAGCCCTGGGCTCGACCGGAGTCGGGAGCGGCGTCGCTCTGCCACATTCTGCCGACGTCGCGATCAACGCCGCCATTTCCTGCGGCGAAACGGACACCCCTGTCCGCCCCTATGTCGCACTGGCGCGGCTCGCGCGGCCTGTAGAGTTCGATGCGCTCGACACTATGCCCGTCGATATCGTGTTCCTGATGCTGACGCCTAAAGGCAATACGGCTGAGGCTCTACGAATTCTTGCGGCCGCGGCCAGGATCCTGCGTTCTCCCCGCTTCTGCGCAGCCTTGCGCAAGGCCTCGACCGGTTCCGAAGCATATGCGGCGCTTGTCGACGAGGAGCTTTTCTCCGGGCCCTCTGGTGACGGCACAAGGAGGGTCGCATGAGTGCCAGACCGCCCTTGCCGATCTGCCGTCTTTGCCAGCGACGCCTTCCGAAAGCGGCGATCCGCTGCATCTGGTGCAAGACACCGATGCGACGCCAACCACGACCCTTCTGGTCAGAATTACAACTCATCTAGCGAGTAATCATCATGCACTATTCAGGACCAAGACCTTTCTGGAAACAATCTTTCAGGGGAGTTCCGGTGCGTCGCGCCTACGACGCCAGCGCGAGCCTGCGTGCGCCCGAAACGTCCGAGGGCCCTCCTCTTGCTGAGCAGTACGGCGCGCTTGCCTGGCGCAAGAGCCGGACGAAGGGGTTAAGGGTTTTACTCATTACCTCTCGCGAAAGGGGATTGTGGATCCTGCCCAAGGGCTGGCCGATGCCGGGGCTGAGCCCACACCGGACGGCGGCCCGGGAAGCACTCGAGGAGGCCGGCGTGTTCGGGACGATCAGCGCCGAACCCTGCGGCAGCTATCGCTATGCGAAAGTTCTGGCGGACGGCCAGGCTATCGCCTGCCGCGTCACGATCTATCCGCTTCTCGTCAAGGCGACCCTCGTCGACTGGCGCGAGAGCAAAGACCGCCGGCGCAAATGGTTCAGCCTTCCCGAAGCCGTCGGCGCGGTTTCGGAACCCGGCCTGGCACAGTTCCTCCAGGATCTTGCGCAGACATGGGCTGGAGAAGGTGAACCCGATGGCTTATAGTGGGCATCAACAATCCATAGAGATGGAATGATTGAGCCATGTCTGTAGCCCATCGGCGCAAGAAGCAACCCCAGATCGTCCGCTCGCAGCTCCTGCAGTCTGCGGCGGACATCGCCGTCGGACAAGGCGTTCAGGCGGTCACCATGGATTCCGTCGCCCAGCATGCCGGCGTCAGCAAGGGAGCGCTCCAGTACCACTTCCCAAGCAAGCAGAAGCTGCTCGACGCCTTGTTTGATGAGGTCTCGGCCGCGACCTCCGAGGCTCTGGCCGCCACGATCGCAGACGATCCCGATGAACACGGGCGGGAAGCACGCACCTATCTGACCGTCACGACCAGGGAGGCCAGCGAGAGTGGATATCAAAACACCTGGCGTGTCCTGCTCGCGGCCATGATGGCGGAGCCGAAAATCCGCGAGCCATGGTCACGACGGCTGCGACAGATGAACCGGCCCGACCCTTTGCCTGAAGAGCGCGCAGCCAGGCTGATGATATGTCGCCTCGCGGCGGACGGCATCTGGATCAACGAGTTGCTTGGATCGATCGAGATGTCACCAACGCTGAAAGCCGAAGTCATCCGACAGCTTGAACGAATGACGGTCGAACAGGACTAATCCCAGCGCCCCGATTCTTGCAACTGCTCGGTACAGGCGTTGCGTATCGAAAGCCAGTGGCTAGCGTCAGAGGGGTAACTCAGCGCGTCCAGTCCGGCCGGCGGCGGAAGATTGGACGAATAATCAATCATTAGAGACTTAATAGCATTCAAAATCCAGGCGGGGATGAATAGCTTCCGCGGAACTGATTTTTTTATTCGGAGCGACCGCCTTGGCCAAAACCAGTAGTTTGAACCCCCCCTACTTCAGCAAATCACAACAACGTAAACACGTTCCGGATCGCGCTTCGTGGCCCGCAGTGTATTCTCTTTCCCTCGGAGCCTTCGGCCTTGTGACATCGGAGCTGTTGCCCGTTAGTCTACTGACGCCGATGGCTATCGATCTTGGTGTCTCGAACGGAGTCATTGGTCAGACGATGACGGTTGCGGCCCTCGCCGCAGCGATCGCGGGCCCGGTTCTCATCCTCGGCTCGGGCCGCCTCAATCGACGCATGGTCCTATGGAGCCTGCTGGGATTGCTCGTCATTTCCAGCGCGATCACGGCATTGGCGACCGACATGGCCGTCCTCCTTCTGGCTCGTGCGCTGCTTGGCTTTGCGGTCGGTGGCTTCTGGGCGATGCTGACCATGCTCGCGCTGCGCCTCGTGCCGCCTCATCAGGTGCCCCGCGCCATGGCCGTGATCCTGATGGGCATCTCGGTTGGCACGACGGTCTCTACACCGCTCGGCGCAATGCTCGGCGATCTGTTCGGATGGCGCACGACCTTTCTCCTCACGGCCGGCCTCGGTATCGTGACCCTCGCCATCCAGCTTTTCACGCTTCCCTCACTACCTGCCACCGCCGCTCCGAGTGTGCGATCTTTTACAACCGTCTTGGCGCGGCCGCGGGTGCTCCTGGGCTTCGCCACGGTGCTCCTTGGAGTCTCGGGCCATCTGGCTGCATTCACGTTCATTCGTCCTTTCCTGGAAACCACGCCTCGTCTCGAAGTCTCCACGATATCCCTCGCTCTGTTCGCCTATGGCGGCGGCGGCTTTGTCGGCAATCTCGTCTGGGGCGCTATCGCAGCCCGAAGCGCGGCAATAGCAACGGCGAGTTCGACGTTAGGGGTTGCCCTCAGCATCCTAGCACTGATGGTCGCCGGCACGCATCCTGGGGTAGCCTTCGCGGCAACGGCGCTCTGGGGGTTCGCGTTCGGCGGCTTCCCCGTATCCGCAGCCATCTGGAACGCGCGCGCCACGCCCGAAACCGACCTGGCTGAAAGTTCGGGAGCACTTCACTCCACTGTCTTTCATGTGGCGCTCGGCACCGGCGGCGCAGTGGGTGGCATCCTGATCGATGGCGTCGGATCGCAGGGGCTACTTCTCTACGCTGCAATCGTCTTGATGACCGCCGCCTTGCTCATGCTGACGCTCGGGCGGAGCCGGTGGATCAACGAACGTCCACAACGGCTGCCGCCGGCGGAGTCGGACAGTCGAACAGATTCGGATCGCGCTTCAGATTGAAGAGGTATCCACGAAATGGGCAGCCGGTCCATCCATGCAACTCGTCGTCTTCAGGCTTGCTGCAATCGGCATCGTCCTTAGCCCAGGGATGCGTTTGCACCGCGAGGAACACGAAAGGCGGCAGCACGATGGAAAGACTGACGAAACAGGAAAGGACGATCGAGTTTCGTCATCTGCGGCACTTCATCGCCACAGCAGAGCATGGCAGTTTTCGCAAGGCGGGAGTTGCTCTCGGCCTTTCCCAATCAGCGGTCAGCCGATCGATCGCAGATCTTGAAGACCAGATCGGCGCGTCCCTGTTCCACCGGCACACATGGGGCGTAGAGCTGACCTATGCGGGCCAGCGCTTCCTCCGTCGCGCTCGTCACGTCGTTCGAACGATCGACGCTGGTACGGACGATGCGGCTGCAATTGGGCGATCTGAGTATGGCAGTATCCACATTGGCATCTATTCCTCGATCGCCTCGGGTTTCCTCGCGGAACTGCTACGCGCTTATAACGCTCGACATGGGGGAGTGCAGATCAATCTAGTCGACGGAAACGCTGCAGAGCATGTTGCTGCCATTCGTAAGCTAAGAGTCGATGTGGCCTTCCTGACCGGGACCGAGGAATGGGCTGGCTGCGATACTGTACATTTATGGTCTGAGCGAGTGTTTGCCGTGCTGCCGCTCGAACACAGACTAGCACGGTGCGACGAGCTGGAGTGGCAAGTTCTCGCCGGGGAGTCATTTATTGTAAGCGAAGCGCCTCCGGGTCAGGAGATCCGGGATTACCTCGTGCGTCGCTTGGCCGGTCTCGATCGGCACCCCGCAATCCAGGTGCAGTATGTCGGGCGAGACAATTTGTTGCCGTTGGTGGCGATCGGCCGAGGATTGACGCTGGTCAGCGAGGCGATGACGGTGGCGCAGTTCCCGGGCATCGCCTACCGTCCGATTGTCGCTGAAGTGCTCCCGTTCAGCGCGGTGTGGTCCCCTCGAAACGACAATCCCGCCTTTCGGCGACTGCTCAGCATGGCGCGCTCTATGGCAACAACGGGCAACGCTAACGGCGCTATACGATTGGCTTCGCAGACGGGACTGAACGCCGCGCCTTAGTAAATCCGCGGTCCGTCACGACGAAACGTTCAAGCATAGGGACGATCAGGCGAACCGGGTCGATAGGTGGATTGCCGGGCTCCGCGAGCAGACGACCATATTCGACAAGATCCCGATGGAGGGGCGCGGGCAGCTCCACCGTCACCTTGACTGGCTTGTCGTCAGCGATTGGTCCGAGTTTTAGCTTTGCCATGGTCAACCTCTGTAGGGTTCGAGGACTAAATCGCGGGTGACGATCACACGGACCGGGAAACCGGGCCGGATGGTGAGCGTCGGTGCGACCTGCAATTGGCGGCGGATGATCTGTTGCCCGGCGTCGTTAATCGTGTCCTGCGCGCCATCGCGGATCGCCGCAACGAGGCGGTCCTCATCGCTGACGGCGAGTTCTGTCCCAACCGCGAGTAAGGTTGACAAGCCGGCAGCCTTGGCGAGATCCCACCAATGATAATCGACACCGTCCTCTAGACCGGCATAGCCTTGCGTATCCGCGCCCGGCTGCCGCTCCAGGACGATGGATCGGCCGTTCGGGAAGATCAGACGGCTCCACACCAGTAGGACCCGTCTCTGGCCGAACTGCACATTGTTGTCGTACTGGCCGATGATCCTCGTTCCCTGCGGAACGAGGAGACTGCGGCCAGTCGGGCTGTCATAGATGTTCTCCGTCACCTGCGCGGTGATCTGGCCGGGTAGATCGGAGCGTATACCCGTGATGAGGGCGGCTGGGATCACGGCGCCGGCCTGGAGCACGAAGGGCGACGCCAGGGCCATGACCCGATCCGACGAGGTGGTGCGTCGATCGACCGGCGCATTGAGGAACGCGAGTTGCCGGTCCTGTGCGGTCGGCTGACCGGGCTGACCCGCAAGGCCGGCAAGATCGATCCCTGGAATGCCTGGAGTGGTTGAACCTCCCGGCGATGCCGGGGTCATGCCGGGCTGAGTCTGGAAGAAGACGCGCGACGTGCGCGCAGCCTCTTCCTCGGCAAGGCGACGTTGCTCCGCGTCGTCGACGGTTGGCGTCGGCATGGCCGGCGGTACGACAGGCTGCCCGCGATTCTGCGCATCAAGGATTGGCCGCCCGAGATCCCCTGGCAAAGGGGGACCAAGCACCGGCCCGGTGTAGTCGCGCGGCAATCCAGAAAGCCCGTCAGCCGTCTGGCGATTACTCGTCGAATACAGTTCTTCCCCATCGCGGTCGGAATTCCGGGTCTGAAGCGCATAGATGAGCGAACCGCTGATACCGACCAATGCAACCGCAGCGACGCTCGCCAACACCTTGCGTGACAGACGGGTCACGCGCGGCGTCTCGGCCCGAAGACGCATCGGAGCGCTCGTATTGCTATTGTCGCTCATGACGCGGGCCTCCCATCGGTACGGACGATCCTGACGACCTGCTGCCGGTCGCCGCTACCAAGGCGCAGTTCAGCCGCGCCGAACAGACGATCGACGATCAGGATGTGGCGATAGACGCGAGTGTTGGCGATCTGGGCCTCGCCCTCCGGTCCGATGACGAAGATCGGCGGCATCTCGCCCTGGACGATGCCGGCTGGGAACTCGACATAGACACGCCGGCCGTCGTCGTAGACGGAGAGCGGCTTCCAGGGCGGGTTGCCGCCGCTCAAGCCATAGCGATAGTTGCGCGTTGCGACGGCGGGGATGACCGGGGTTGCCGGAATGGCCTGGCCCTGTCCGCCTCGCGGCTGCGGATACGCCCATGCCACTGAAGGCATATAGGGCTTGGCGCCTGAGCGCAGCTCGATCATGTAGACACGCCGGTCGGTCGTCACAACAAGGTTCGTCGATATGTCGGCGCGGCTCGGTTTCACGAGGACATGGACACGCCGCGTCGTGCCTGCGCCGCTCTCGGTGTCGCCGATGATCCAGCGCGCCGTATCGCCGGCCGCGATCGGCCCGGCTCCGGTTAGGCTTTCGCCCGGCTCCAGCGCGATGTTCGTGATCTGACCAGGCGCGGCATATACCTGATAAAGCGCGCCTTCGGACCACGGATAGATTTGGATGGCATTGAAATAACCCTCCCGGCGCGGCTGCACGCGAGCGGCGGCATTGGCGTTTTCGACGCGGGCTGTCGGCGTGCCGGCGGCCGCGCCGCCTTTCGCCGGTGTCCAGCCCGGTGGGACATGGATCGGGCGCGGCCGATCCTCGGTGACAGCCACGGGCACGGCCGGCAACGCTGGCACATCGCGATCGTAGCTGATCTCCGGCGGCTTTTGTGGCGTCGCGCAGCTGGCCAACGTAGTGGCGGAAAGCAGCAGAACCGGAAGCACGGATTTACGGAAAGCCGGAATGGCGTGGATGCAGAAAGCCGGCTTCATTGGCTCATCTCCCGCGACCAGTTGATGGCGTTGACATAGATTCCCAACGGATTGACCTTGATCCGCTCGGCATCGCGGGGCGGCTGGATCACGATTGTCAGGATCGCGGTCCATCGTTCCGTTCTGGAGAGTTGGCCGTTCTCGAAATGCCGCTCCGTCCAGGCGACACGGAAGCTGTCGGGTGATGCCCGTATGACGCTGGATACCTCCACGGCGATCTGCTGCTTGCCGACCTTGGTGAAGGGGTCATTGGCTCGGGCATAGTCGTTGAGGGCGGCGGCGCCGCGATCCGTCGTCCATTCATACGCTCGAAGCCAGTTCTGCCGGACAATGATCGGGTCGGCGGGGATGCTTCGTGTCTGCTCGATGAAGCGTGCGAGATGCCAGGCGACCTGTGGATCGGCCGGGCGGAAATCGGCCGTCGCAGGCGCGATAGCCTGCGCCTGACCAAGATTGTCGACCTGCACAACCCACGGCACGACGGTGCCGCGGGCGGACTGGTAAACCAGGGCGGCGGCGAAGCCGGCCGACAGGATCAGCGAGCCGAAAGCCATGGCGCGCCAGTTCTTCGCCTGGACGCGGGCTGAGCCGATGCGTTCGTCCCAGACTTGCGCGGCCTTTTGGTAGGGCGTTTCCGGTTGGGGTGTCTTGCCGTAGTGAACGGCGGGCCTTTTGAAGAGATTCATGAGCGGTCACTTTCAGAGAGATTGACGGATGCGCCGGATCCGTGGCTGTCGCCGGAACGGACGGCATGCGCGGCGGCGCTGACGCCGTGGGAGACATGGCGGCCGCGCTTCATGCGCTGGGTCCATGCGGGAGGCTGCTCGGTCGTCGTCGCGGGCGCGACGGAAGAAGGCTCTGCCTCGCCGCCGACCGACCCCATAGTGGACGTGCCACCGGTGGCACTGAGCCCGGCGCGGGCACCGTCGGAGAAACTGGATTTCATGCTCTCGGACGCGCGCGAGGCGGCGCGACGCAAGGGTGATGTGGCGCCTGAACCGGCCGCGCGTGCGACACCGCCGACGCCGGATGCAACGCCCGACGCACCGGACTGCCCCATGGAACCGAGCGTATAGGCTGACGATGCCGCCCCGGCGGCCGCTGCTCCGCCACGGGCCACCGCGGCCCCGCCCGAAAGAAGGGCTGCTCCTCCCTTTGCGGCGAGCATCGCACCGCCGCCAGCGGCGAGCGCGGCGCCGCCGACGGCGAGACCCGTGCCGACCGCGGCGCCTGCGCCAAGCTGCGGACCGCCGCTGACGAGGCCGGAAGCGATGCCGGGTCCAAAGATTCCGAGGCCAACGAGCGAGAGCGCAGCCAGCACGACCGCCATCGCGTCGTCGATGCTCGGGGTCTGCCCGCCGAACCCCTGCGTGAATTGGCTAAAGAGCGTCGAGCCGATGCCGACGATGACGGCGAGGACGAGGACCTTGATGCCGCTGGAGATCACGTTGCCGAGCACGCGCTCGGCCATGAAGGCGGTTTTCCCGAACAAGCCGAACGGGATCAGAACAAAGCCGGCCAACGTGGATAATTTGAACTCGATCAGCGTCACGAAGAGCTGCACGGACAGGATGAAGAAGGCGAGGATGACGAGCGCCCAGGCGAAAAGCAGGCAGGCGATCTGGATGAAATTCTCGAAGAACGCGATCCAGCCCATCAGCTCGGAGATGGATTCTAGCAATGGTCGAGCCGCGTCGAGGCCAGTCTGCGCAACCTTGCCGGGGCGAAGGAGATCCTGTGCGGTAAAGCCTGTGCCGGAGGCTTTGAGGCCGAGACGTGAAAAGCTGTCGAAGACGATCTTGGCGAGGTTGTTCCAGTTGGAGATCAGATAGGCGAAGACACCGACGAACAGCGTCTTCTTGACGAGACGTGCGATGATGTCGTCATCAGCGCCCCAGCTCCAGAACAGCGCCGCGAGCGTCACATCAATGACGATCAGCGTGGTTGCGATGAAGGCCACCTCGCCGCTGAGCAGGCCGAAGCCGCTGTCGATGTACTGGGTGAATGTCCCAAGAAAGCTGTCGATTACCCCTGAGCCGCCCATGGATCACCGCCTGTCGTCTGACGAGGGCGACCCAGGCGCAACTGGACGGCCGAGGAAGCGATCACGTGTCTCGGCCCAGACGCGCAAGCATTCGCTGTCGCTCGCGGCCGTTGCCCCAAGCTGCTGGCACCGGCGCTGGCCCTCGCGCAGCGGATCGCGCGCGGGCTCGACGATAGGCGCCGACGGTCCCGCCGGCGCCTCGTCCTCGCGGGTCATCTCGACGACCGCCGCAGTGATGGCGATAGCGACGAAGACGACAGCGGCCAGCCGGGCCAGCATCTTGCTGTCCATGACGGTGCTCCTTTCCGGCCTCAATTGCCGTTGAACATCCGCGCGCTGCCGGCCTGATAGCCGGCACCGGGCGTCAGGAAGCGGCGGCGCTGCTCACGCCCCTGCTCGGCGGCCGCGGTGCGCTCGGCCTCCGTCAACGCGCCCGAACGGCCGTTGGCTGCGAGCAGCGCGACGAGATCCGAGAGCTGCTGCGACTGGAGGGCGAGGAGCTGGTTGCCCGCCTGCGTCGCCTGAAGCGCGCCGGTCGCGCCCTGGCTCTGGTTCACCAGTTCGCTCATCTGCGTGCGGTTGCTGTCGATGTTGCCGACGACGCCGGCCTGCACGCGCATCGCGTCTTGCAAGCTGCCAACGGTGTTCTGCCAGCGGCTGCGCGCGGCGCTGACGAGCTGCTGATCGCTCGCCGACATCGAGACGCTGCCATATTGCTGCTGGAAGATTTGATCGATGTTCTGCACGTCGAAGGCGATATTCTGCGCCTGCTTCAGGAGCTGCTGGGTCTTCTGGACATTCTGCTGAAGCGTCTGGAGCGAGGAGAACGGCAGGTTCGCGAGATTGCGCGCCTGGTTGATGAGCATGGTCGCTTCATTCTGAAGCGAGGTGATCTGATGGTTGATCTGCTCAAGCGTGCGCGCGGCCGTCAGGACATTCTGCGCGTAGTTGGTGGGGTCGTAGACGATCCTCCAGGCATAGGCGGGCGAAATCGCAAGCGGCGGCATCGCGACCGGCATAGCCGCCAGCATGGAGGCTGCGAGGACGGCGGAGGATTTGCGAAGACGACGGACGATCATGGCTGAAGCTCCTTTTCGGGCTGGGGGGTGAGCGTTTGAAAACCGGGAAGAAGATCGATTGCCCAGCCGACCTCGCGGGCATCGAGCCATGCGGCGAGGAAGCCGTCGCGGCCGTGCTCGGCGACCAGGCTTGCGATCAGCGTCTGGTCGGATTTCGAGGAGGCAGCGCAGAGCGCGAGGCCGAGTTCGGAAAGGCCAAGCTCGAACAGGCGATTTCCGCGGCGCGACTGGCAGTAGTAGTCCCGCTTCGGGGTCGCCCGCGCGAGGATCTCGATCTGGCGGTCGTTCAGGCCGAACCGCCTGTAGATCGCCGTGATCTGTGGTTCGATGGCGCGTTCGTTCGGCAACAGAAGCCGCGTCGGGCAGCTCTCGATGATCGCCGGGGCGATGTCCGAATTGTCGATATCGGACAGCGACTGCGTGGCGAAGATGACCGAGGCGTTCTTCTTTCTGAGCGTCTTCAGCCATTCGCGGAGCTGGCCGGCGAAGCCCTCGTCATCAAGGGCTAGCCATCCCTCGTCGATGATGAGCAAGGTCGGGCGACCGTCTAGCCGGTCGCCGATACGATGGAACAGGTAGGCGAGCACGGCGGGCGCGGCGCCCGTACCCACAAGGCCCTCGATCTCGAACGCCTGCACGTCGGCCGAGCCAAGCTGTTCGGTCTCCGCGTCGAGCAGCCGCCCATAAGGGCCGCCGACGCAATAGGGACGAAGCGCCTGCTTGAGGTCGTTCGACTGGAGCAGGACGTTTAGGCCGGTGATCGTCCGTTCCTCGACCGGCGCGGATGCGAGCGAGGTCAGCGCGGTCCAGATGTGCTCCTTGGCCTCGGGCGTAATCGTGATGCCCTCGCGGGACAGGATCGAAACGATCCAGTCGGCGGCCCAGGCGCGCTCATAGGTGTCGTGAATGCGTGCGAGCGGCTGCAGGGAGACCGAGACATCGGAGCCTTCGGTGAGGCCGCCACCAAGATCATGCCAGTCGCCGCCCATGGCGAGCGCGGCCGCCCGGATCGACCCGCCGAAATCGAATGCGAAGACCTGGCTGCGCGCGTAGCGGCGGAACTGCAACGCCATGAGGGCGAGCAGTACGGACTTGCCCGCACCGGTCGGGCCGACCACCAGGGTATGGCCGACGTCGCCGACATGCAGAGACAACCGGAACGGGGTCGAGCCTTCGGTCTTGCCATAAAGCAAGGGGGGCGCATCGAAGTGCTCGTCCCGTTCCGGCCCCGCCCACACGGCGCTCAGGGGGATCATGTGGGCGAGATTGAGTGTCGAGATCGGCGGCTGGCGGACATTGGCGTAGGCATGGCCCGGCAAGCTGCCGAGCCATGCGTCAACGGCGTTGACGGACTCGATCATGGCCGTGAAGTCGCGACCCTGGATGACCTTCTCGACCAGCCGCAATTTCTCGTCGGCAAGGCGCGCGTCGGCGTCCCAGACGGTGATGGTCGCCGTTACGTAGGCCAGCCCGGCCACGTCCGCGCCGAGCTCCTGCAGCGCGAGATCGGCATCCGCCGCCTTGTTCGCCGCGTCGGTGTCCACAAGCACGGACTGCTCGTTCGTCATCACCTCTTTCAGGATCGCCGCAATGCTCTTGCGCTTGGCGAACCACTGCCGGCGGATCTTGGTCAGGAGTTTCGTCGCGTCGGTCTTGTCGAGCAGGATTGCGCGCGTCGACCAGCGATATGGAAAGGCCAGCCGGTTGAGGTCGTCGAGCAACCCGGGCGTCGTTGCCGTCGGGAACCCGATGATCGTGAGAATGCGCAGGTTCTGGTCGCCCAGGCGCGGTTCCAGCCCGCCGGTCAGCGGCTGGTCGGCCAGAAGCGCATCGAGGTAGACCGGGGTTTCGGGGACGCGGACGGGGTGACGCTTCGTCGAAATCGTCGAATGCAGGTAGGTCAGCGTTTCGCCGTCATCGAGCCAGCGGCAAGACGGCATGAAGCCGTCGAGAAGCGCCAGCACGCGGTCGGTGCGGTCGGTGAAGGCCCGCAAGATCTCGTGCGGATCGATGCCCGAACGGTCGCGGCCTTCGTACAGCCAGGACTCGGTGCGTGCGGCTTCCTCCGCCGGCGGAAGGAACAGGAAGGTCAGGAAGTAGCTGGAGACGAAATGGGCTCCCGCTTCCTCGAAGCCGGCCTTGCGCTCGGCATCGATCAGGCCGGAAGCCGGATCGGGAAAGCTGCTGTCCGGGTAGGTGTCGGCTTCGTGACGCTGCGCCTCGACGAAGATGCTCCAGCCCAAGCCCAACCGACGGAAGGCGTTATTGATGCGGCTGGCGACGGCGACCAGTTCGGCCGCGACGGCGGAATCGAGATCGGGACCGCGAAACTTCGCGGTGCGCTGGAATGATCCGTCCTTGTTGAGCACGACGCCTGGAGCAACGAGCGCGACCCAGGGCAGATAGTCCGCAAGACGCGACGCTGAGCGGCGATATTCTGCAAGGTTCATCATAGGCGCCGCCTCCCTCAGACCGCGAGGAAGGCCGGGATGCGCAGGTGCCTGCGGCCGACCTCGACAAAGAGCGGGTCACGGCGGGCGGCCCAGACGGCGACGAAATGACCGATCGCCCAGATGGCGATCCCGACCAGCCAGAGCCGAAGGCCGAGGCCGACCGCCCCAGCCAGTGTGCCGTTCATGATGGCGATCGATCGCGGGGCGCCGCCGAGCAGGATGTGTTCGGTCAGAGCGCGGTGGACCGGCACCGTGTAACCGGGCACCTCGTCCAGTTGTTCGAGCGCGACGGCCATCAGACGAGCGCCCCGCCGCCAAAGGAGAAGAACGACAGGAAGAAGCTCGACGCGGCGAATGCGATCGAGAGGCCGAAGACGATCTGGATCAGCCTGCGGAACCCACCGCTCGTGTCGCCAAAGGCGAGCGCGAGGCCGGTGGCGATGATAATGATTACCGCGACGATCTTGGCGACCGGCCCTTCAATCGACTGAAGGATCTGTTGAAGGGGTTGCTCCCAGGGCATCGATGAGCCGGACGCATAGGCTGGCGGCATAGAAGCCAGCGTCATGATGGTGACGAGCGCGGTCGATGCAGAAAGTCGCTTGTAGGCGCCGCGCATGATCGAGCCGGCCGGCGGCTCTGCATGGGCGGGGATCTTGGACAGGACGGGTGGATTGGTGACATCCGGAATGGCGGGCGAATTCATTCAGCTTCTCCGTTCGGGGTGGTTGCGGTGGTGATACGGTAATCGCCGTCCTGACCGAGCCCTTCGACGCGGGCGAGCTCGGCCAGCCGGCGGGCGGAACCACGACCGGAGAGGACGGCGACGAGATCGATCGTCTCGGCGATCAGCGCGCGCGGGACGGTGACGACGGCTTCCTGGATCAGTTGCTCGAGGCGCCGCAGCGCGCCGATGCCGGAACCCGCGTGGATCGTGCCGATGCCGCCGGGATGGCCGGTGCCCCATGCCTTGAGAAGGTCGAGGGCTTCGGAGCCACGTACCTCGCCGATCGGAATACGATCGGGTCGCAGGCGCAGCGAGGAGCGGACGAGATCCGAGAGCGTCGCCACGCCGTCCTTCGTCCGCATCGAGACGAGGTTCGGCGCTGCGCATTGCAGCTCGCGTGTGTCTTCGATGATGACGACGCGATCGGCGCCCTTCGCCACTTCGGCGAGGAGTGCATTTGTGAGTGTTGTCTTGCCCGTCGATGTGCCGCCCGCGACGAGGATGTTGGCACGGGAAGCGACTGCCAGCCGGAGGGCGGCGGCCTGATCGGCGGTCATGATGCCCGCCGCCACGTAGTCGTCGAGAGTGAACACAGCGACGGCGGGCTTGCGGATGGCGAAAGCTGGAGACGCGACGACGGGAGGCAGCAAGCCTTCAAACCGTTCGCCGGTTTCGGGCAGTTCGGCCGATACGCGCGGGGAGCGCGCATGCACTTCGGCGCCGACATGGTGCGCGACGAGCCGCACGATGCGTTCGCCGTCGGCGGCCGTCATCGTCTCGCCGGTGTCGGCGAGCCCTTCGGAAAGCCTGTCGACCCAGATCCGGCCGTCCGGGTTCAGCATGACCTCGACCACCGCCGGCTCTTCCAGAAACCGCGCGATGGCGGGCCCAAGCGCGGTGCGCAACATGCGTGCGCCGCGCTGGATCGCTTCCTGTCTCTGGTGAGTGGATGCCATTACGTCCCCATTTCTCATGGGGACGCAACAAATGATCCCCGGATCGGGGATGATTAAAAGAGCCCGAAATCACGCTGATTCAACAAGTTTCGGTCGTAGTAGTATCGTAGCGTGCAAATACAGGAGAACGGCGGTGGCGTTGTTTACTCAGTACGCGAGGAAGCGGCCTGCGAACACCACTCCTGTCCAAGTGGATGCTGATACTACGGCGGCGGTTTTCGCCCGAATCGGCGTGGGTGCTGCGAGATCCCATTCCCGTACGGTTCGATAGATCCCGCCGTGGAAGGTTACGATATTCAGCCCGGCCAGAATGATGAGGCCGAGTTTCCACGGAGCGGCCGAACTCATTCCGACTGTGAGAGCGACGCCCGAAAACATCGTCAGGCCAGTGAGCGCGACAATTGCAAAGCCGACATGCGAAATCGGCAGGAGGTAGCGCGTGACGACCGTTACCGGAACGACGTTTCTGGCAACGCCCAATAGCCGCAGGTCGACGGCGATCGCCGGCCCGACAAGCAGAGCAATACCGACGACATGCAGGCTCATCAGGATCGGATACAGGTGCGGCGTTAGCCGCACCCATTCCCCAAATCCTGAACGCTCGATTGCGGTCAGAAATTCCGGAAACCAGCTCGTTTCCATCATTCCGTCACAGCTTCCGGCCGGTCAGGGAAGGCCGTGAGCTGCTGCCAGACGCCTTGGCCGTTTTCGAGCCAGAACATGACGGGACGAAACTGGACGCTCTCGGCCGTGCCAAGGAAACCGACTGCCTCGATCTTTTCCCCGACCCGCAATTGACGGTCGAGACCCCAACGCTCCATCCAGCTCGGCCCGGCGAGCACCAGATGCAGTTCCTTGTTCTCGCCGCCATAGGGACGGGCCGATTGCATCGTCTCACGCCCGTCTCGCTCATTGCCCCCTTGCGGAAGCGGCCGCTGCTTCCAGTCCGCCGGCAATCTGGTTCGCTCGACGCGGATATGGACCTCGCTGTGCGGGTTGCCCCATCGGACATAGGTGACAGTGCCAGCGGCAAAATAGGCATGCCGTGTGTTGAACGATGCCCATCCATGATGGGCGAAGGCCGGAGCACCGGCAATGCTGGCGATCAAGGCGGCGGCGGCAAGACTGGTGCCTTGCAGCAGCACTTTCCGACGAGCCGGTGAGAACGGCGCATTTCGATTGAAACGGGGCATGGCTTTCCTTTCTCCGTTTTGGTTGGTCATGCAGGTGTGGAGCGTTGCATCAGGCGGAGGGCGATTCCGGCTGTGCAGAACACGACGATGGCGCTGGCGAGGAAGACCGCGCCCAGGCCGACGTGACCTGCAATCCAGCCAAGCGCCGGGCTTCCGACCGCCATGGCAACGTCGAGGAACGCCGTGTAGATGCCCATGGCGAGCCCCCGGTTTTCAGGGGACGTACCGCGTACGGCTTCGACGCCGAGGCCGGGATAAACGAGCGAGTAGCCGAAGCCGGCGACGGCCGCGCCGACCGAAGCGATCACGGCGTTTGTGGCCAGCCACATCAGAACGAGGCCGACTGTCAGAACGAGCACGAAGATCAACGCAACCCGAGCGCCGCCGAATTTGTCGGGCAGATGGCCGGCGATCAGACGCGCGACGATGAGAGCCGCGCCGAAGGCAGTAAACGCCATCCAGATCGGTTGCCAATTCTGCTGCGAATAAAAAAGCGAGCTGAAGGCCAGGATCGCGCAATAACCAATACTGGCGGTGGCCGCGCCAAGCCCAGGCAACCACACCGAACCCATGACGGATTTCAAGGCGGATTGCGCCTTGTGCGGATGCGGAGGCACGGCGGGCATGCGGATCAGCCCCAGGAGGACAGCAAGCGGCAGCAGCGTCGTGACGAGCGAGATTGAAGCGAACCCATAGGACTCGAACATCATAGTGCCGAACGGGCCGCCGAAGGCCATCGCGGCGAACATCGCCGTTCCGACCCAGGCGATCACCTTACCCGCATGTTCCTTGTCGACGAGTCCAAGCCCCCAACTGACGCCGCCCGTGATGATGAAGCTTTCCGCGCCGCCGAGCAGAGCACGGCCAATGAGGAGGATCGCGACCGACACAACCGGAAGGCTGACGAAGGCGAGCGATAGCAGGTAAAGGAGGCCGGAAACGGCGGCCGCGAACAGGCCGGTGACGACCCCGCGCTTTGCGCCGTATTTATCCGAGAAGGAGCCGGCCCACACGCGGGATATGAGCGAGGCGGCGAACTGTGCGCCTGCCACCAGACCGACGACGAAGGTGCCAAAGCCGAGGTCGTCATGGACATGCAACGGCAGCACGGGGAGCGCGAGGCCGATTATGACGAAGCCGGCCAGCACCGCCGCCATGATCGGTAGAAGCGTGACGAAGACGGATCGCGATGGATCGGACCGTTTGGAAGTGACATGTGACATAGAAGAACCCTGGAGGCGGCTTGCCCCGATAAAAGTGAAAAGTCATGTCGTGGAATCGGAGCAAGTCGTCACGGCGGTTTGTTGGCGCCGCTCTTGCTTGCGCCGCCGCTATTCCTTCAAAAGCTCGAACGTAACGTTTGTGTCGCCCGTGCGTGCGAATACTTCGACGCCGGAGTCAATGCGGCCGATCTTCTGTAAATTGCTGATGCGCTCGCCGTTCTGCGCATACATGATGACGAAGCTGTGCCGGGGCGTCCAATAAACGATGTCGCCCACTTCATAGCCGCTTGTCGTCGTTTCGTTGGCGGGCAGCGCTTCCGGGAAGCGATAAACCAGCTCGCGCGAATATCGATCCATCATCGGAACAGTAAGCGGAAAGCGAGTAATCAGCGCTCTGGTGGTGGCGTTGTCGAGGAATGTCGCCGTCGCCACATGGCTTGCAGCCGTCACCTTGACCTTGATGCGTCGGCCATCGTTTTCAGCGGCCATAGCCGCCATGGGCAGGAGGGCCATGGATGCCACGGCCAGCAGTATTCCTTTCAGCATGCGAGCACTCCTTTACATGCGGTTATGGCATCCGCGCTGTCGGGCGACGCTTGAAGCGTCGCCCGACGAGGATTGCCGAAGCAAATCTCACGCGGCGTCGTTCAGATGCTCGTTGAAGAACGAATTGAGCTTGGCCCACGGAATGATCTCCGTGCGGTCATAGAGGTCGATACGGTTCGCACCGGGAATGACGACAAGCTCTTTCGGCTCCGCCGCGATCTTGAAGGCGGTCTCGGTGTAGCCGCGCGACGGAGCGATCTCGCCCACCACGAACAGGATCGGTCGCGGTGAGATTGAATCGATATTGGCGAATGGCTGGAAGTTGAAGAACTTCGCGTAAGTCGCGGGCGTTGTCCGGCGATTGTTGGACGGGACCTTACCGCGCACCGTTTCGTAGAAGTCTCTCGATTCCTTGGCTTCCAGAAACACCGGATCGTTCTGGCCGGGGCCATGAACCGGCTGGCCGGTCTCGAACTCGGTATAGCGGTTCGCTGCCGCTTTTTGCAGGTCGCTGTTTCTGGTCTCGACCGTGCGCTCGTTCTTGATGCCCGTGCGGTAATACTCGCCCATGTCATACATGCTGACGGTGGCGACCGCCTTGATGCGCGGATCGACCTTCGCCGCCGCAAGCGAGAACCCGCCGCTGGCGCAAACCCCGATGACACCGATCTTTTCCCGCGATACGAAATCGCGTGTACCCAAAAAATCGACGGCTGCGCTGAAGTTCTCGGTGTAAACATCCGGCAGCACCGCACCGCGCGGCGAGCCGGCGCTTTCGCCCCAGAACGACTGATCGAAGGTCAGGGTCACGAAGCCCTGTTCGGCCATCTTGGTGGCGTAGAGGTTTGCCGCCTGCTGCCTGACGGCTCCATAGGGATGGCCGACCACAAGAGCGGAATACTTCTTGCCAGCCTCAAGCTGCTTCGGTGTGAACAGAGTGCCGACGACTTCCAGGCCGTAGGTGTTCTTGTAGCGAACATCTTCGGCATTTACGCGGTCGCTCTTGTAGAAATTGTCGGCACCGCGCGACATATCGGGACCAGCGGCTTCCTGAGCCATGGCGTTACCTCCTACCAATGAGGCGGCAGCCAATGCGGCCCCGCCGACTAGAACTGTTCTGCGCTCCGGGGATTGCAGGTCGGTCATATCGAGATTTCTGCCTGTTTCGGACATAGGACGCTCCTTTGTTCCTGATTGCTGACGATGTGTTTGCATTTGGTCGCTCAATGCGCGTTGCGCATCCGGTCCAGCGTGAACACGAAATCCTGTCCCGCCTGGCTCTGATGACAGCTCATGCAGCGCTGGCCGTTCTCGGTTGTGTTACGAGTGCGATCCGGGGCGAACTCCCGAAACTCCCAATCGCCGGCGCGGACATTCTCCGGGTAGGCATCGCCCCAACCGGCCTGTTTCTCCATCACGATATAGCGGTGGAGTTTTCCGCCCCGGTAATCTTCCATCATGATGACGGTGCCATTGGGCAAAGGCTGGCCTGCCTTGGCCGCCGTGATGGCTTCGAGATTCGCGTAGATTTCCTCGCGAATCCCGCCGCGATTCACGGTCGCGTAATGAACCCCGTCCTTATAGTTTTCGGGAAATTGAACGCGGTCGTTCGCGGCCCACGCCTGCCATACGGCCAATGTCGCGATGGCCGCCACGGCGAGTGCAGACGTGCGGGAAAGCCTCCTGATTAATGACATGGTGCTTCACCTCGCGACGCTATTGCTGTGGGCGCTTCTCAAAGACGCCACGAACGACCGACGACGCCGAAAAAGCGTTTGGCCAGCCGGCGTAGTAAGCGAGATGGCTGACCATCTCGGCCGCCTGCTCGCGCGTGAGGCCGTTATCCATCGCTTTGTTCAGATGGACCGGAATTTGCTGGACTTGCCCGTTCGCGATCAGCGCAGCCACCGTCACCAGACTACGGTCGCGCGGTGCGAGGTCGGGGCGAAGCCACAAATCCTTGAACAGCACATCCGTCGTGTCACGCACCAAACCGGGCGAAGCCGGGCCGGTCGATTCCTCCACCCGCTCAGCGCGGGCGGCTTCCGCCTTCTCATCAAGCGGCAGCAATTCGACGGAAGCCTTGGGAAGCTGGTCGGGACCGATGCCACGCTCGGCGAAAACGTCTTTCGTGATTGCCGTAGCGGCGATGGCGTTGCCCCATCCGGCATAGAAAGCCAGATGCGTGATGATCTCGGAAATCTCGGCGGGCTTCACGCCATTGTCGAGGGCGAGCCGCAATTGTTCGGGAAGCAACACCGTCTGATTACGGGATATAACGGCCGCCACGGTGATGACGCTGCGATCACGCGGCGCAAGACCGGGGCGTTTCCAGAGCGCGTTCGCGAGCGTGTCGGTCGCGTAGTGCTCAAGCGCCGGAGAAACCGCCTGCACGTCCTCGCGGGACAGATTGCCGGTTTGCGAACCCGTCTGCGCGGCAGCGTCAACGGCTCCCATGGAAATGGCAAGGGCCAGGGCGGTCGAAGTTTTCATGATGAAGCCTTTCATCTGTGCCACCCCTAGCGGTATTGCTCGTCGGAGACAGGCTCCAGCCAATCGACGTTCTTGCCGTCCACCATGTAGGTCATGGCGATATGCGCCATTGGGCTTGTATCGGTCGCGCCGTGCCAGTGCTTGACCCCAGGCGCAAACCACACCGTATCGCCAGCATTGACCGTGCGGCGTTCCTGGCCTTCCTCCTGCACCCATCCCTGGCCTGACGTAATGAACAGCAATTGCCCCGCCGGATGGGTATGCCAGGTGGTGCGCGCGCCGGGGGCGAAGGTCACGAGGCCAGCATTGGCCCGCGTGGTATCATTCGGCGGGAAGAGCGGCGTAATGACCGCAGTCCCGGTGAAGTTTTCCGGCGACTTGCCAAGGACTGAAGGTGTTCCACCATTGGGACGGATCTCGACACCCTCGGCGCCTGCCGAAACTGCGCCCATCGCGGTCATTGCTGCTGCTGCGAGTATTGTCTTCATGGTGTTTCTCCTGTTGTTAGCCTTGGCGTCCTTGGGTCAGGTCGATGACGAAGCGGTAGCGAACGTCCTTCGCCTTGATCCGATCGAACGCTTGAGCGATCTGGTCTGGATTGATGAGTTCGATGTCGGAAGCGATGTTGCGGCTCGCGCAGTAGTCGATGAAGGACTGCGTTTCGGCCATTCCGCCCATCAGCGAGGCCGACACCTTCCGACGCTGCAACCAGAGGCCTGAACCGCGCACATCCTCGATCGGCTCACGCGCGCCGACGATCACATAGGTTCCGTCGATGCGGAGCATGTTGGTGATCGGATGGGTCGGAACGTTCGTAGGGACCGTCGAAATCAAGAAGTCGAACCGGTTGGCGTAGGATTGCAGCGCCGCCGGATCGGTCCATACGACCGCATCACGAGCGCCCATCTTTTTGGCGTCCTCGACCTTTCCTGGTGTCGTGGTGAATACGGTGACGTCCGCTTTACGAGCGACAGCAAGCTTGACGGCGAGGTGACCGAGACCGCCGAAGCCGATCACCCCAACGCGCTGGCCAGACGCGACCGACCAGTGTTGCATCGGTGAGAAGGTCGTGATCCCAGCGCAGAGAAGCGGCGCGGTCGCCGCCAGATTCATGCCCGGCGGAACACGAACAACGAACCGTTCAGGAATGACGACCCGTTCCGAAAAGCCGCCAAAATTATATCCGCCTGAAATCTTGTCAGGCGAATTGAAGTTGAGTGTCCAACCCTTGACGCAATACTGCTCAAGATCGTTGAGGCAATTCTCGCACTCCCCGCACGAGTCGATCATCGCGCCAGCGCCAGCAATGTCGCCAACGCGGAATTTCGAGACGCCGCTACCCACCGCTGCAACACGCCCCACGATCTCGTGCCCGGGCACGCAGGGAAAGTTGGTGGCAGGATAAGGGGGGCCCCATTCCTGCCGCGCGATGTGGTAGCGTCCACGTTCGTGGTGTAATTTCGGGGGCGCATTGAGTGGAAATTGCGGTGGAGAATGCGCTGCCGCTTTTGCCGAGCGCCGGGTGGTCACCGGGCCTGTCGGATAAGGTGGAGTTGTTCGACTTCAACCTGCCGAAAGGAACTCCGATGACCGACGATAGATTACCCCTTGCCGAGCTTGCCGCGAAGAGTGGCGACAGCGATTTTCTGCGGGCCATTGCCGAAAGCGTGCTGCAACTGATCATGGAGGCCGACGTGGACGGCCTGATCGGCGCTGGCCGCTATGAGCGGGGCGATGGCCGCCAGACCTGGCGCAACGGCTACCGCGACCGCTCGCTCGACACCCGGCTCGGCACGCTGAACCTGAAGATACCGAAGATGCGGCAAGGGGCCTATTTCCCCGGCTTTCTGGAGCCGAGGAAGATGGTGGAGAAGGCACTGGTGGCCGTGATCCAGGAGGCATGGATCAACGGCGTTTCGACGCGCAAGGTCGATGAGCTGGTGCAGGCGATGGGCATGACGGGGATTTCCAAATCCTCCGTTTCCAAGCTCTGCAAGGACATCGATGAGCGGGTGAACGCCTTCCTCAAGCGCCCGCTTTCGGGCGACTGGCCTTATCTCTGGCTCGACGCGACCTATCTGAAGGTGCGCGAGGGCGGGCGCATCGTCTCGGTGGCGGCGATAATCGCGGTGGCCGTCAATACGGACGGAAAGAGGGAGATCGTCGGCCTGCACATCGGCCCTTCCGAAGCCGAGCCGTTCTGGACGAGCTTCCTGCGCGATCTGGTGCGCCGGGGTCTCACCGGCGTCAAGCTGGTCATCTCCGACGCTCATGAGGGGCTGAAGGCCGCCATCACCCGCATCCTCAGCGCGACATGGCAGAGGTGCCGCGTTCATGCGATGCGCAACGCGCTTGCCTACGTTCCCAAGGGCCAGCACACCATGGTCGCCGCCGCGATCCGGCAGGCTTTCATCCAGCCCGACCACGACAGCGCCGTGCAGACATGGCGGCATGTCGCCGACCAACTCCGCGCCAGATGGCCCAAGCTCGGCACCTTCATGGACAATGCCGAGGCCGATGTGTTGGCCTACATGGCCTTCCCGGCGCAGCACCGTACCAAATTGCATTCCACCAACCCGCTGGAGCGGCTGAACAAGGAAGTGAAGCGTCGCGCCGATGTCGTCGGCATCTTCCCCAACGAGGACAGCATCGTCCGCCTCATCGGCGCGGTCCTGCTCGAAGCCAACGACGAATGGCAACTCCTCAGCCGATACATGCAGGTCGAGGCGATGGCCGAGATAAATCCACCAACAATCGAGGAGGAAACCACACTTCAGATTACACCCAGAGCCGCCTGATCATGACAGCCCGGGGCCACACCCGAAATTACACCATCTTGACGGACGCTATCCGCGATGTGGATGTCCGAATGGCAGATCGCGCAATACATGATGTCGATCAGCACGTCGTTCGGACGAAGCGCTCGGCGCGGGATCTCGATTGCTTCGAAGGGCCCGCTAGCGCTTTTGTTGCCGTAGGCACGTACCCGCCAGGGGCCGCTGCCCGCCGAGGCTCCTGGGTTTTGGGTTTGGGCGCTTGCTGCCAATCCGGTGAGGAATGGCGCCGCGGCGACCAGCCCAGCACCGCCCAACAGGGCTTTGCGCCGGTCGGGAGACGTGAGGTCTCCACGATGGCTAACGTCGCCGCATATGTCGCACATCGCATGCCTCCTTGGTTGTGGTCGTTCTGCTGACACCAAGGCGTTCGCCGAGAGCCTACGTGCTCGATCGGACAGCTCTCCGCGCCGCTTCTGATAGCCAGCCCATTTCGAGACAAGCCTCGCCAACCAAGATAGGGAAAGACAGACTGCGTGATTAGATGCTAGAAAGAGATTGGACCAATAAGTAAAAATTCTAAATGGTGGGAGAGAGTCTGAACGACTAGCCGGCCTTCTTGGTCGCTGCAGAAGAGCTCAACTTCACGAAGGCGCGCAAAGTGCCTCGGAGCATCCCAATTGGCATTGAGCCAAACCGTTCGCGTTCTGGAAGCGTGCCTCGGGCTCCGTCTCCTGACCCGCACCACCAGACGCGTCGTTCCCACCGAGGCTGGCGAACGACTTCTGCGATCGACTGGTCCCGGAATTGAAGAGATTCAGCGAGAACTGATGATTCTCAGCGGATCGCGTGAAAAGCTCATTCTTCTTACAGTAACCGGAGCGCCACCCGACTTTGCAGGGTGCGCCGTCACGCAAAGCAGTCAGGTTTGCTCTACAAAGTTCATGTGCGCGGCGAATTATCCCAACACTGCCATATCCGGCGCAGTGTGGCGATATGATCACGTTTGCCAGCGACCAGAGCGGGCTTTCAAGGGCCAGCGGCTCAACGTCGGAAACATCCAGCCCTGCACCAGCAATCCTGCCGTCCGCCAGCGCCTCGTAAAGGGCTGCCTCGTCGGTCGTTGATCCTCGACCGACATTCACGAGGATCGCGCGCGGCTTGAGGCGGCCTAACACGTCCTCGCCAACGAGATGGCGGGTCGTGGCGGTGGATGGCAAACCATTGATCAAGACATCCAGCGTTGGAATGAGCGTTTGGAGTTCGGCCAGCCCAGCCACCGGTGCAAATTCATCTGCCTTGGCGGTGCGGGCAATGCCAATTGGTTCGGCCCCGAAGGGGCGCACACGCTGGGCGATCTCGCGTCCGATTGTGCCGTACCCCAGGATTCCCACTCGGGCACCGTCAAGAGAGCCCAGTCTCGGCGCCAACCCCTCGCGGTCCCATGTGCTGGAGGTCCGGTTGCGCTCGAGCTCCGGCAACCGACGCAGCAGTCCCAGCATCAGTGCGACGGCGTGCTCCGCCACCGCAGGCGCCCAGATCGAGCTTCCATTGGAGACCGCCGTTCCTTGAGGAACGCCAAAGGACTCCGCGTTCTCGTAACCGGCCGACAAGAACTGCAGTAGCCTCAGTCGATGTCCGGGTTCAGCAAGCTTTTTGGCCAGTTCGGGGGTATAGCGCGGCCCGAGCAGTATCAAGGCGTCGCTCTCGCGAGCGAGGGCGGCGAGTTCGAGAGGATCGGCCGAGCTTCGGAAACTGAAGCCAAGGTCAGCACAAGCGCCCGCCGGATCAAATCCGGGGAAACTCGGATGGAAGGCGATTTGCATACAGGATGCTCGCAAACTTCGCAGGAAAGCTCAATATGCAAGAAGGTCAGTAGAAGAGATCTTGGCCCAGCCAGTGGCTGGAAATGCGTTGGTCCGCGTGCACTTCGCGCTGCCGTGCCAATTCGTCGATCGGCTTCTCGACGCCTTTCGGAGTCGACAGGCCCTTCTTGTATGCTCGCGACATGCAATCGGCGTTAGTTCCGCGAAATCCGAAGGCGTTGGTGACACTGAACATCAACGCCTTCGGTGGTGCCCTGATCAGACTGCCTTGAGCGCGGCCGAGGGTGCGTTGGGCGATTTCTTTGCTCGGGCGACGTTTTGCGTGAGGAAAGAAGCCACGAGCGCTAGGAACCCGGCGATAGCTGGAACCGCGCCGCCGTAATCATGGGCGTTGATGTGAGCGGAGAAAGCCAGCAGCAGGTGATAAAACATGCCTGCATAAGCCAGATCACTCAGCTTTACATTCACCCGCGACAGGACCGCGGCAATGCCTAAGAGCTTCACCGTGATCAGCGCCGGGACAAGATATCCCGGGTAGCCGAGAGCGCCCAGGGCTTGGCGCACCACGTCGCCTTGCGTGACGTACATCGTGGCGGAAACGAGGTACATCAGGCTCAGAAGAGCGGTGCTGATCCAGTATAAGATTTTGCGCACCATGTTATCCCTCGGTCAGCTTTTTGCCGCAGCAAGAACATCGCGCAAGGGGCGTGCGGCACGACCGGAAAGTCGCTCGACATCGGTTGTCACCACATCGAAATTGCCCCTAACAAAGTTGTTCTTGATGTCGACGACGACGTCGACCACCGGAGCGGGAAGACCGGCCTGGACAAGGCTGGCGCGCAGTTGTTCTTCGGTGATCACGACGTAGGCAAACGGCTTGCCGAGCGCTTCCGCAGCGGCCGCGGCGAGGTCCGGACCGGTGAGAGCGGCTGGCCCGGTGATGTTGTAGATGGCTCCGGCATGTCCGTCGCTCAGAAGCGCGCCGGCGATGGCGGCCGCCAGATCATCTCGGGAGACGAAGGCGACACGCGCGTCGCCGAGTCCGGCAATCACGCCCTGGTCCTGGGCGGGGAGAATTTCATCGGCGATAGATTCGCTGTAATAGTTCATTCGCAGGATCGTCCAGCGCTTCGCGGTCTTCACCAGATGCTGTTCGGCGGTCCAGAACGCCTCGCCCAGTTCCGGCAGATGTGTCTCCCGTGTGCCGGCGGCCGAAACGAGGAAGATGTGGCTGACGCCCGCGGCAACGGCCGCGTTGATGGCGTTCGTTAGCTGAATGCCGCGTGCGCCGGGCTCCAGATCGGCGCTCGGAATCACTACGACCCGATCAAGTCCCCTGTAGGCGCTCGCCAGGGTTTCCGGCTTATTGTAGTCGCCCTCCCGCGTTTCCACCGAGGCTTCCACAGCCTGCGGCGAACGCGAGATGGCAATGATGCCTTCCGCGCCCCGCACCTTCAATTCCTGTACGATTGCCTTACCCAGCTTGCCGCTGGCGCCGCTTACACCGATCGTCATATCGTCGTCCTTGTTGTCACGAACAATTTGTTCGTGACGATATGTCTGATATTTGGTAGAGCCACAAGAATGCACATTCAAGTGCACCACGCACATCGATGTTCGTATTGAAAGGAACAGCCTCATGGTCGCTGCGGTAAAGTGTGTTGAACGTGACGAGGCCGACGACCACGAGACCTGCAAAGCACTCGGTCAGATATTGGATCGTATCGGCGACAAATGGACGATCATGGTCGTCGGTGTTCTTTCAAGTGGACCCGTCCGATTCAACGCCATGATGAAGACGATTGGAGGCGTCTCGCACCGGATGCTGACTTTGACTCTTCGTAGTCTGGAACGCGACGGCCTGGTTTCTCGGACCGCCTACCCGACAATCCCGCCCAAGGTCGAATATGAGTTGACTGAAGCGGGACGCTCCCTGATCGAACCCTTGGGCGTCCTCAGCGCGTGGGCTGTCGCCTATCAGCCTGTCATCGAGCAATCTCGCGTAGAGTACGACCGTACTCATTGAGAAGGCGCAAACTTTCTTTTTGTGTTCTAGGCGGTGTGGACGGATTTTATCAGGATAAAGCCTGCGGCGAGAGCGACGATGGATGCAACGTTCCGCTGCGTCTTCTCGCAACGTAACGCCACCCGCTTGAAGCGTTTAAGCTTCCCGACGGCTTGCTCGATGCGGGCTCGGCCTTTGTAGAGGGCCTTTGCGAAGAAGCCGGGCCTGCCCTTCTCGTTGACCTTCTGCGGAATGACGGGAATGATGCCACGGGCTCGTGCCGCCTGCCGGTTCGTGTTGCTGGCATAGCCCTCGTCGCCAACGGCCGCGCGCGGACCAGCGTCCGGGCCTAGTCCGAGCAGGACGGCCAGTCAGATCGAAGGCGATGCGATGGCCGTCGAAATCGGTCTTCAGGTGGATTTTGGTCGAGAAGCCGCCACGCGAGCGACCGAGCGCCTGACCCGTTTGCCCCCTTTGTCGCCGGCCGCCGAGACATGGGCGCGCACATGGTGCTGTCGAAAATCTGCACCAGATATGCCGACGGCGACAGCGATGCGAGATGGTCGAAGAAGGTCTCGAATACGCACGCCTTGCTCAGCCGATCGAAGCGTTTCCACACATTGTTCCAGTTGCCGAACCGCTCCGGTAACGCCCGCCAGGAAATCTTGTGGACCGAGAAATAGTACACTGCTTCGAGAAAGAGCCGGTCGTCCCGACCCTTGTTGCCACGACCTGGTAGTGAGGCGCGAAATACCTCCAGCGCCATCAACCAATCCGCTTCCGCCATCTTCGCGGACATCGCCGACATCCAAATCAGTCGGCTCTCCATGAATCAGACAAAATATCTCAAAGGGATCCTATCTGCCCTTCATGCGGCAATCCGTCCACACCACCTAGGATTGTATCAGGTCCGACAAATCGCAGAAATTTGGAAATGATCATCCAGCCGTAACGACGCTCAAATAATTCCTACCTTCCAATCCTACAGATGCAGGCGAAGAATAAAACCGGTACTAATGGATAGTGGTACCACTCTATCATATGATGCTCCAGAGAGACCCCCGGGAGCGACGTGGCGCTTGGTTGTAAGTGGAACACTTTCTTCGTCAAACAGCTAAAAAGGCAGCGGATCCGAATGGAACGCCGTTACGACATCGAACCCTGAAATCGATCTCACGGCAATCTCAGCGGCTTTCCTCTGGCAGGATCCCAAGCCGATCAGCGATTTGCCGAACCCCAACGTTCAAATCGGCCGCAATCTGTTCTATCGGGCGGCTTTTCATTCGTGGCGTTGGCCCGGTCACTGCAAGCGTGCCCACCATTCTTCCATAAAGGTCCCGTACCGGCACTGCCATGGCAAAAAGGCTTTCTTCCAATTCGTCGTCAACGATTGCGAAGCCCAGTTGTCGCACTTGATGCAACTCACGCAGCAGGTCCGTACGCCTGGTAATAGTGCGGCTGGCCATGACGGGCAAACTTGGTGGCAGAAGCGCCTCGACTGCCGCGTCAGTCATTTCACTTAGTACCATCTTCCCCATTGCGCTGGCATGCAGGGGAAAGTCCCGCCCGACATAACCTTGTGATAAGGTGAGCAACCGCGAGCCGTGCGCTTCGGAAATCAGGTCAAAATCTGCATCACCGTTAACCACGGCATAACCGATCATCTCATTCATCTGCTCGGCCAGAGTATCGAGAATGGGTTGAAGGCGCTTGATCAAATCGCGATGCGGATCTGCCAACCGGCCGAGACGGGCAATCTGCCAACCCAGCCGATATCTCCCGGCTTCGTCTCGTTCCACGAAACCGGTCTTTTCAAGACTTAGCAGCAAGCGGAACGCAGTAGGTCGCGACATGCCAACCACATGAGCCAGATCTGTCACCGACAAGCCCTCCAGATGACGGCCCAATGCGCTGAGGATGACCGTCGCCTTCACGACGGATTTGTTACTCAGTTCAGTGGGTTCGGAGGTATCGTCGATGAGATCGGACAAAAGCTAGCCTTCTTGCATTATGATACAGCGCCCGATCATACCGGGCGTACACTGCCGATATCATAATACGGTCAGGTATTGAACCGCATTTCCTCCACCGTCCACCAGGAGGCCGCTGACCTGAGCCCCTGAACTTCCTCCAGAATTTGGTAGAGTCCGTCACATCAAGGAGACGGACGGCATGAAGCGTTCACGGTTCACGGAAGAACAGATCATCGGGATATTGAAGGAGCAGGAGGCGGGTGCGAAGACGGTCGACGTCTGCCGCAAGCACGGCATCTCGGATGCAACCTTCTACAAATACAAGGCGAAGTATGGGGGCATGGACGTGTCCGATGCCCGCAAGCTGAAGGCGCTGGAGGACGAGAACGCCAAGCTGAAGAAGTTGCTCGCCGAAGCCATGCTGGACAATGCGATCCTGAAGGATGTCGCTTCAAAAAAATGGTGACGCCCGATGTGAAGCGGGATGCGGTGGCTCACGTCTGTGCGCAGCATGGAGTGAGCCAGCGTCGGGCGTGCGAGGTTCTATCGTTGGATCGGTCGAGCATGCGATACCGCAGCGTGCGGCCTGACGATGCGACCATTCGGGAAGCGATGAAGAAGGTGGCGTCCGAGCGGCGTCGCTTCGGTTATCGCCGCATCCACGTCATGCTCGACCGGCAGGGGATCGTGATGAACCTGAAGAAGCTTCGACGTCTCTATCGGGAGGAGAAGCTGACGGTGCGCAAGCGTGGCGGCCGAAAGCGGGCCTTGGGAACGAGGCGTCCGCTGGCTCTGCCCTCACGTCCCAACGAGCGCTGGAGCCTGGACTTCGTCAGCGATGCCTTCACCGACGGTCGCCGCTTTCGGGTTCTGGCGGTTGTCGACGACTTCACCCGTGAATGCCTGTGCCTGGTCGCCGACACTTCAATGTCAGGTGCAAGGCTTGCCCGCGAACTGGACAGTCTCATCGCCAGACGGGAAAAGCCGAAGACGATTGTCTCTGACAACGGCACGGAGATGACCAGCATGGCCATCCTCAAATGGTGCCAGGTGACCAAGGTCGAATGGCACTACATCGCTCCTGGCAAGCCGATGCAAAACGGCTTTGTCGAGAGTTTTAACGGCAGCTTCCGCGACGAGTGTCTTAACGAGACCCTGTTCTCGTCGCTCGCCCAGGCACGTGCCGCCATCACAGCATGGAAGGAGGATTACAACAGGAACAGACCCCACTCGTCGCTGGGCAACATCACCCCCAGCGAGTTTGCAATGAAAATGGCTATGGAAAAACAGGCCGCATGAGGCCAGATTGAAAACCCAAGACTCTCCCGGAAACCGGAGGGAAATTGGGGCTCAGGTCACCGCCCATCAACCAGGGCAGCCTCTTCCTACGGATCACACAGCTCGACCTGACGGTGCCGATGTCTCGCTCAGCTTCTTTCCCATCGTTTCTGGCGCAAGGCGGTAGGAGACAATGCCGCCCACGAGGCTAATTCCCGCCGCTATCAGCATTGTCCCTGTGATACCGAGATAGGTCAGCGAAAGCGGCAGCAGGAAGGTCCCCATAGCCGCACCAATCCGGGAAACGGCGGTGGCGAAGCCGACAGCGACGCCGCGAATCTCGGTCGGGAATACTTCACCGGGATAAACACCTGTCAGCGTCGTGGACACAGCGTTCACGAACGCGAAGACAAGTACGCACGCTACGACCAGCGTCACAGATTGATCAGAGTAAAAGGCCAGAAGAATCAGCGCAACGGTCGAAATGAAGAATGGCGGAATGCCCAGACGCCGGCGCCCGACACGCTCGATCAGAAGGGCTACGACCACCGTTCCCAAAAGAGCGATTGCGTTCAATGCCAGGCCACCTGCCATCCCGTCGCCCAGTCCCAACTGCTGCAACACAGTCGGGGCGAAGCTGCCAATGGCAAAATACGGCGTGACGTTGCAGACCCAGAATACTGACACGAAGATTGTCGCTTTGATATAATCCGGCGCGAACAGATCCTTGAAGCCGTGGTTCTCGGTGCCGGTTGGCACAAGCAAGTCCTTCTGCTCGGCCGAGCACATATATCGATGCGCGATCTCAAGTGCTTCGTCCCGACGCCCCTTGCTGATCAACCAGCGCGGCGATTCCGGCGTTCCAAGTCGCAAAAGGAAAACGATCAGTGTCGGGATAGCGCTTAGGCCCAGAATAATGTTCCAGTTTGCGGACGTCGAAACCGTCAGCCACATGGCGGAAGCGTAAGCGGCCAGATAGCCCGCATACCAGCCGATTTCCTGCACGGATAACAGCCGGCCACGGAGACGTCGCGGGGCAAACTCAGCAAGGATGGGCCATCCTATTGCGTAATCGGCGCCAATCGCCATACCCATCACCAACCGGACAAGGAACAGTTGGGTCGCGTCGGTCACGAAGAACTGCAGTACCGAGCAAATGAAAAATACCGCAAGATCGATCGTGAACATCGGCTTGCGACCGATTTTGTCGGCAAGATACCCTCCAAGAGGGCCACCGATGAAGATGCCAATCAGGGCAGAAGCGCCGATCAACCCTTGCCATGCCAGTGACAGGCCAAGATCGGCGGTAATAGCTGGCATGACAATGCCGACACTGCCGAGCACGAACCCGTCGATGAACATGCCTCCGGAGATCAAAACTGTCAGCTTGGCAATGAACTTACGCTGTTCATCCGTCATGTGCGGCTCTACCGCTTCATGCACATCGTTTCTTGTTTCGCAGATTTCCAAAGTCATCCTCCCTCCTTCTTAGAAGCACCAAAACGCTCCCTTCCCTGGATCGCCGCCGCCGCACGCCTCTCCCAAGGCCGCTTGCGTGCGTTCGACTATTGAACATCGCGTTCAATAAATGCTAAGGTTTAGACAGATGTCAACTTAAACTGTTGGGATTTCGTGACCGGGCTTGACGACAACACCTGCATGGGACCGGTCGCCTAATGAACATCGCCTTGATTTTCTGCGCGTTTTAGGGAGAAGAAATGATGCCGACCGGTAACTTGCTGCTAGGTTCTGAGATCGTCCGGGGCGACGACAAACCAATCCACGCTGTCAATGCGACGAGCGGCGAAACGCTGGAGCCTGCATTCTGGGGAGCGTCACTCGCACAGCTGGACCGTGCGTGCGCGCTTGCAGCAGACGTCTTCGACAGCTATCGCGAGTTGCCGCTTGAGACGCGCGCCCGGTTTCTCGAGCAGATCGCAGAAAATATCCTGGCGATCGGAGATGAGCTGATTACACGCTGCATGGCCGAAAGTGGTCTCCCGCGCGCCCGCCTTGAAGGCGAACGTGCGCGCACCGTGGGTCAGCTTCGACTGTTCGCCAGTGTCGTACGCGAGGGCAGTTTCCTGGACGCCCGCATCGACCCCGCACAGCCTGAGCGTACACCGCTGCCACGCGTCGATCTGCGGCTGCGCAATATTCCAGTAGGACCTGTCGCGGTATTTGCCGCCTCGAACTTTCCGCTCGCATTTTCCGTTGCCGGTGGGGATACCGCCTCAGCGCTGGCCGCCGGCTGCCCTGTGATCGCTAAAGCCCATTCCGCTCACCCAGGCACCTCGGAGCTGGTCGGACGGGCCATACAGGCAGCGGTACGCGATCAAGGTCTGCCCGAGGGCGTATTCTCGCTGCTCTTTACGAGCGGATATCAGGTGGCCCAGGACCTGGTGGCCGATCCGCGCATCGCCGCTGTCGGCTTCACGGGCTCTCGCGGAGGCGGCACGGCACTGATGAAGGTCGCCGCAGCACGACCTGTCCCGATCCCGGTTTATGCCGAGATGAGCAGTATCAACCCCGTAATTCTGTTCCCGCATGCACTTTCCGAGCGCGGCGCCCAAATCGGGCAGGCCTTTGTCGGATCGCTGACGCTTGGCGCCGGCCAGTTCTGCACAAATCCAGGTCTTGTCCTGGCCGTTGATGGCGCAGACCTGGAAGGTTTTCTCGACAGCGCGGCCGACGCCGTTGGCAAAGCTGCGGCGGCGACCATGCTTACGCCGGGTATCCACAAGTCCTACGCCGAGGCCGTCGGTCGATTGGAACGGCATGACGCCGTCAAGACCGTGGCCCGTGGCCTTGAGGGCACGAACTATCAGGGTCAGGCTGGAATTTTCACTACCACCGCCGACGCATTCCTCAAGGACGAAGCGCTGCAGGCGGAAGTATTCGGCGCCGCCGCTCTCGTGGTACGTTGCCGCGACAACGAACAATTATCCAGGGTTCTTGAGAGCCTTGAGGGCCAGCTGACCGCCTCGGTCCATATGGCAGAGGCCGATACCGAAGCTGTGCGCGCTATCCTGCCGGTGCTTGAGAAACTCGTCGGTCGTATTCTTGTCAACGGCTTTGGCACCGGGGTCGAGGTAGCACATGCGATGGTTCATGGTGGACCATTCCCGGCTACGTCGGACGGGCGGACAACCTCGGTCGGAACCTTGGCGATTCAACGCTTCCTACGGCCTGTCAGCTATCAGGATCTCCCCGACAGCTTGCTCCCCGACGCGCTGAAGGACTCAAACCCGCTTGGCCTGTGGCGCCGAGAAGACGGCCAGTTGGTCAAACCCTGAGTCCACATTCGAGCCTCGGCGCCGGATCACTCCCGAGTACCGAATGATCCACAGACTACAAAGGCCAGACCAGCGTTCCCCGAACCTGGCCTTTTCATCGTTACCAATGGGCGATGTTCTCCCTCATGGAGTCGCCATGTCATGACCTCATGGCATGGCACCCCCGAGCCTAACATCGCCACACCCATAACGGCCGCATATGAGTCATGGAATTTTCGCAGGAATCACCGCGGGTGCTCTTTGGGGCCTCGCCTTTATCGCCCCCAATTTCATTGGAGCCGCATCTGCCGGTGAACTGGTCATCGCGCGGTATGCCGTCTATGGCCTCATGGCAATCGCTTACCTGTGGCTGACAGGATATGATCCATTCAGAAGACTAGGTCTTGCCGACTGGGTTCGTGCCGTGCTTTTCGGAGCACTTGGTAATTCGATCTATTATTTTCTGACTGTCATGTCCGTTCAGGCGGGCGACGCCGCTACCACAGCGCTGGTCATTGGCACCTTGCCCGTCCTCTTCGCCATCGTGGGAAATCTACGCCACCCCACCACGCCCTGGTTGCACTTGTTAATGGCTGTCGCACCCATCACCCTAGGCGTGGTTCTACTGGCACACCAAGGCGCCGCGGATGCTGGTCCTCGATCCATTATGATCGGTATCGTATTTGCACTGGCCGCAATGACCAGCTGGCTCATATATGGGCTTGGCAACTCTGCTTACATGGCATCCGACCACAGTCTCACGCCAATGCTTTGGGCGGCGCTGATAGGAATAGGGACGCTGCTGAGTCTTCCCTTGCTAGCTGTAGCGCTAACTCTGCGTCATGGTTCGCTATTCAGCCTGGAGATCGCCGCCTACACACCATTGCTGTTTTGGGGAATCATCCTGGGCGGACTAGCGTCGTGGTTGGCGACCTGGCTTTGGAACATCGCCGGTTCAAGCGTACCGTCCGTTGTTCTAGGCTATCTACTCGTATCCGAGACCCTGTTCGCTCTGCTCTACTCATTCTTACTCGATCGCCGGCTACCGAGTGCCGTCGAGTCGACCAGCGCTGCGCTTTTGATCGGCGGCACGCTGATCGGATTGTACGTTTCGCGCCGCCGATCAAAACTATGAGGCCCGCACCTCGTTTCATGACGGACCTGATGGCGCCATTTGTTCAGTTGCAGGTCTCTGCCCATCTATTGGTTGAAGGCAAGCCGTCGGCAGATCTTCAAAGCAGGCACATCTCAGACGTCGCCGTAGGAGAAACCGATCTCGCCCCAGCCTTCGAAACGTCCGGTGATGCGAGTCCCGGGTGTCATCTCCACGGCGGCCAACACACTTCCTGCCAGGATGACATCGCCCTTCTTGAAGGTGATCCCATATTCCGCGATACGGCGGCATAGCCATGCGATTGCCTGAACCGGATGCCCAGCCAGTGCACTGGTATTGCCTTGCGCCACAGGAACACCGTCAATCAGGATCTCGCCGGCAATATTGCCAAGGTTCAGTTCGCCGATTTGTCTGGGTTGAGCGCTGAGGACAACCGCACCGACCGAACCGCCATCCGCCGTTGTTTCGAAACTGTCGATTTTCCAGTCCTTGACGCGGGAATCGATGATCTCAAGCGCGGGGATTACGTAATCGGTGGCAGCAATAACATCGAGAACGTTAACATCCGCACCGCCAAGTTCCGATTTCAGCACGAATGCCGGTTCCAATTCAACGAAGGGCGCAATGAAGCGCTCTGGCGCCACGCGCATTCCCTCGAACAGGAGCTGGCTGGACAAAAGGTAACCGAAATCCGGCTCGGCAACACCGAACTTGTCCTGCATGGCCTTGGCGATATTGCCAAGCTTGAAGCCGATCACGCGATCGCCCGACTGCACTTCTTTCCGGACAACCTCTTGCGCCACACGCACGGCGTCATCGAGGGCCTTCGTCTCACCCGGCTCCGTCAGTGTTTCCAGCGGAGCGCTGTTTCGCCTCGCCTCGATCAGGCGATCGGCCAGGGCATTGATGTCGATTGTCATTGCATGACTTCCTTTCTGGATCTAGCGCAACAGGCACGGCTCAAGGTCGGCACCTGTAAAAGCCGCGGCCAAGGCCGCGGCAGCTGTGGTTTAATTTCCGAGATGCCAGATCCGCATCGAAGCAAGCAGGTCCCGCGGGTCCCAGGCCACCCACTCCTCCAGGATGCGGCCATCCTTATGACGCAAGAACGACGCACCGGATACGACGACGTCACGCTGTGTCGGAGGAACCCCCATGAAGCTCCCGGTGTGCTTGGCCACCGTTCGCCATTCGATCGCAATCATGTCGCCTTCAGCCACTGTATGGTTGACGCTCACCCTGAAGTCGCTGAATGCGCTGTGCGATTCCTCGATCTGCCGCAGCATGTCGGGCAAGCGCACCTGTTTGCCGTCGCGCGAATAGCGTACATAGGTCGCTGCAGCGATGTTTTCGAAGGCGACCGTTTCGCCTTGCCCCCAAGCCCGTGACCACGCGTCGATCAGCCGGTCCACAAACAGCGTTGCTGGCGCCTGTCCTTCGCTCGTAGCGTTCGGCGCCGGCAAGTCCGCGAACGCACCAAGCCTTCCTTCGCTGAAGACCATCGGGGATCCCCGACCCGGCAACATCGAATGAATTGAAGCCACGACCACGAAGTGATCGCCGGCGACGATCTCAGAGAGAACCTCACAGTCGATCCACGCGACGCAACCGCCTATATGCGGCGTTCCGATAGTGCTTTCACGATGCTCAAGGCCAACGAACTTTTCGTCGCCCTTCCGGCCCAAAGCCTTGCTCACCGCTATTTGGTCATTCGCAAGAATATTGGCGGTGAACCGTCCCGCATTCCGCAGGACAGGCCAGGTGCTGGACGACCTGTCCACATTGAAAGTGACCAGCGGCGGTTCAAGGGACAGCGACTGGAACGTACCAACGACAAACCCCATGGGCTTCTGGTCAACAGTGACGCCCGTGATCGCAACCACACTGGTGGGAAGCAGGCTGAACATCCTGCGCTGGTCGGCAGACGAAAATTCCGGAGACGAGTGTATGTTCATCACGCAGGCTCCTCGACTTTTTCAGAACGGGCCTTGCGATGGACAGCACCAGGGTGATCGTCAGCCAGCCGCGCATTACCTGCCCCGAACAGGCTTTCACGCAGCGTTGCGCCGTCGTAACTGCTGCGCATCAACCCACGCCGCTGCAACTCTGGTACCGCATGTTCTACGAAATTCGCGACATCGACGAATTTCAGGCCGTGAGCGAGGTTGAACCCGTCGATCCCGGTGTCGTCTACCCAGGACTTCAGCTCATTCGCAACAGTCTCGGGACCGCCGACAATGACGGGCGCCGTGCCGCCTATCCCGATGTAATCGGCAATGTCTCGCGGCGTCCATTCCTTGCTCGGATCCATCTTCGAGAACAGATCGACCATGGTCTGACCTGCGTTGGTTTTCACATGCTTCAGCGGCACGTCCGGCTCAAACGTGTCCATATCGAGACCCGCCCAACCGCTGTAGCGCGCCATCGCGCCATCGTAATCGACATAACCCCGATACTCGTCGTAACGCTTTTGAGCTTCTTCGTCGGTGGCCGCGACAATGACCGTAATCATCTGCAGCACCGCGATGCTGGACGGTTTGCGGCCTTCTTCGACAGCTTTTGCGCGCAGGGCATCAACCTGCTTCTTCAAGCCAGCCTTGGAAGTCGCATTCATGAACACGGCTTCTGCCGTCCGCGCCGCCAGAGCCACCCCGCGGCTGGACCCCCCTGCCTGAAAGATTACCGGCGTCCGTTGCGGCGAGGGCTCGCACAGGAAAATACCCGGCACGGTGAACCTGTCGCCCTTGTGCTGGATTTCGTGAATCTTCGTCGGATCGGCATAAGTCGAGTTTGCGGCATCGACCGGCACAGAGTCCTCTTCCCACGAATTTTCCCACAGCTTCAGGGCGACTTCGATGAATTCTTCGGCAATGCCATAACGATCGTCATGGGCATTCTGAATGCCACTACCCAGATTGCGCGCTGCGCTATCGGCGTAAGACGTCACGACATTCCAGCCGATGCGCCCGTCGGTCAGATGATCGAGCGTCGCGAATTTGCGCGCCAGAGAATAGGGGTGATCATACGCGGTCGTCGAAGTTACGCCGAAACCGAGGTGCGTCGTCGCGGCCGCCATGGCCGGAATGATGTAAGCAGGATCATTCGCAGGGATCTGCGCGGCGTCGCGCAACGCTGCATCGACACTCCCCTTGTAGACATCGTGATACCCGACATTGTCTGCAAAGAAGATGCCGTCAAAGCAGGCAGCCTCCAGCATCTTTGCATATTCGATCCAGAATTTCACGGATTTGTACTCGCGTCCGCGGTCCTGCGGATGACGCCACAGCCCCGCAGACAAATGCGCGGGACCATTGAAGTCAAATGCGAAAAATCTCAGCTCTCCGGCCATCGTAACCTCCTCGTAATGGTCGATTTTTGAACGTCGCGTTCATAATGCGACCATAAATAGAGAAGTCGTGTCGTCTCGTCAACATGATCAAAGACGCGTACTGAAGTCTTCGGCTGCCGGGCTGACTAGCAATGAACCTGCCGATCTTCCGTAAAGCCGGAGAAGCAGCCTTTCGCATCCACACATTCGCGGCCTTCATTTTTTCCGCTGCGGCGCTCGGCGGCCGCGCGACGACGCAGAGGCCGCCCGAAATCAGCTATGACGTTGGCGGACTCCACTCCTGCGGGGCGATATGAATGTCGGAATGGCAGGTCGCACAATAGATGATGTCGCTGATCAAATCGTTCGGACGCAGCGCGAGGCGCGGAAGCTCGATCATCTCGAACGGTCCGCTTGCGCTCTTGCTGCAGTAGGCGCGGACGCGTCAAGGCCCGCTTGCGGCTGAAACTGCTGCATCCTGGGCTTGGACGTTTCCTATCAATCGGTGAGGAAAGGCGCTGCTGCCACCGGACCAGCGACGCATAAGAGTGCTATGCGCCGGCCAGAGACGCCAGATCTCGGCCATGGCCGAGGTCGCGGAATATGTCGCCTCGCATGCGTCTTTGGTTTCGGTCGTTTCGACGACACCGAGACATTCACCGAGAACTTTTGCGCTCGTTCGGACCGTTCTCCGCGCCACTCCTGATGGTCAGCCAGTACGAGCCAAACGCTTCTCCAATAAAGATAAGGCAAGACAGATTGTGTGATTATATGATAGAATTAAGTTGGACAAATAAGGAAAAATTCTAAATGGCAGGAGAGAGTCTGAACGACTTGGCGGCCTTTCTGGTCGTCGCGGAAGAGCTGAACTTCACGAAGGCTGCAAAACGCCTCGGGGTGTCTCAATCAGCGTTGAGCCAGACCGTTCGCGTTCTGGAAGCCCGCCTGGGGCTGCGTCTGCTGACCCGTACAACCAGACGCGTCGTCCCGACCGAGGCAGGCGAACGACTTTTACGATCGATTGGCCCCCGGATCGAAGAGATTCAGCGAGAACTCATGGTCCTCAGTGAGCTACGGGAAAAGCCTTCCGGCGTCATTCGGCTTACTTCAACCGAGTATGCTGCCGCGTCTATTCTATGGCCGGTGGTTTCTAAGCTGGTTCAGGAATACCCTGATATCAAAGTCGAGATCATTACTGACTACGGTCTGACGGACATTGTCAGAGACAGGTTCGATGCCGGTGTGCGTCCGGGCGAGACGATCGCCAAGGACATGATTGCCGTGCGGATCGGGCCGCGGATGCGAATGGCAATTGCTGGCTCGCCGGACTATTTCGCTCGCCGACCCCCGCCGAAAACCCCGCAGGAGCTTACGAGTCACAATTGCATCAACCTGCGCTTGTCGGGGCATGGAGGTCTGTATGCGTGGGAATTCGAGAAGAACGGCCGCGAACTCAGCGTGCGTGTGGATGGCCAACTTGTATTCAACACCGGGAGCCTCATCTTGACCGCTGCATTGCAAGGACGCGGCCTTTGCTATTTGCCCGAAGGTCAACTGGCGCCCTATGTGGAAGAAGGGCGTCTCGTGCGCGTGCTTTCGGACTGGTGCGAACCTTTCTCTGGTTATCACCTATATTATCCGAGCCGTCGCCAGCCGACGCCCGCTTTCGCGCTCCTGGTAGAGGCTTTGCGCTATAGAGACAAATCCTAAGACCAGTCCGCCACGAACAGCCTTTTTGCACCAAAATCCGTTTCCGCCACGGATTTACGCTCCGGAGTTATCGTTGATCCGATCGCGCGCGATGTAGCGATAGGACCGATTGGTCCAAAGCAAGGCCGGGGCATCAGACGAAGCATCTGCCTCAACGATGGTGCCTACAAAAACAATGTGATCTTCGGCATCGAGCGAGCCGGAGAGTTCGCAATCAAGCGAGAGGCAGGCGCCGACCAGTTTCCGATTTCCCGAAGGCCAGCAATCCCAGTCGGCTGTCGCGAACCGATCATTCTGATGCCCCTTGCCGGCAAATGCATCTCCGACCGCTTCATTGTGCGGGTCAAGAAAAGAGATCGAGAACCTTCTGGATGCACCGATGACGTCGATCAGACGGCTGCGCGCATCAATGGAAATCATGATGCGCGGCGGTACGGCGCTCAATGGCATGAACGACGTAACTGTCCGCCCAATTTCTTCGTCACTCCACTTCGCCGTTACGATCGCGACCGAGAAAACGAGGTTTGCCATCGCGTTCCTGAATTCGCGCTCGTTGATCGATGGCGTCATTGGGTGGCGAAAGGACAAGTGGGCGTGGCTCACATGCGGATGCGGCAGATCCTCGACAACCATCTAATACCGGGCTCAGGAGCCCGCTCCTGGGTTCTTGGAAAACATGGTGAGTTTGGCTGCCGCGCCGTTGAGCATGTCTGCGTTTGCGGGCGGTGCCTTCTTCTCGCGTATATTCGGCCAAATCGCCGCATATCGCTGGTTGAGATTGAGCCATACATGCAGGCCAACCTCCGTATCGGACCTGATGGCGGCAGCCGGACATTCAGGCTCGCAAATGCCACAGTCGATGCATTCATCCGGGTGAATGACGAGCATGTTTTCACCCTCATAAAAACATTCTACGGGACAGACTTCTACACAGTCCATGTATTTACAGGCGATGCAGTTTTCAGTGACCACATAGGTCATCACATTCTCCATGTCGGAAAAGCAGCCGGGATGGTGGCGTCCCGGCTGCTCGCGCCAATCGCAGCGCGGGGGGACCCGGGGCTGTGGCGATTGGCGAAACCGGAGTGAAGTGGAATTCAAAGCCTAGCGGCGACAGTTTCCCAGTTCACGAGTCTGTCGAGGAAATTTTCCAGATAGGCGGGCCGCCGATTGCGGAAATCGATGTAGTAGCTGTGCTCCCAGACATCGCAGCCGAGCAGCGCCGTCTGCCCGAAGACGAGCGGATTGACGCCGTTTTCCGTTCTGGTGATCTTCAGCGACCCATCGGTGTCGACTACGAGCCACGCCCAGCCCGATCCGAACTGAGCCGCACCGGCGGCGGCGAAATCCTGTTTGAACTTCTCAAGCGACCCGAAGTTTTCGACGAGAGCTTTTTCGAGCAATCCGGGAATCTTGCTCTGCCCGGGTCCCATGATCCGCCAGAACAGATTGTGATTCCAGTGCTGCGAAGCGTTGTTGAAAATACCGGATTGGGCCACGGCGCCCTTTTCGTAGGTGCCAACGATGATCTCTTCGAGACTGCTGCCCTCCCATTTCGTGCCGGTAATCGCTTTGTTGCCATTGTCGACATAGGCCTTGTGATGCAGGTCGTGATGAAACTTCAAGGTCTCCTCGGACATACCGAAGGGCGCAAGAGCATCATATGCGTATGGAAGTTCGGGTAGCTCGAAAGACATCGAGAATTCCTTTGTCACTGTTCAAAGAAGGGCGAGTGTGCCTTGCGGGAACAAGGTGACATGATTTATAAAACCTCAAGCATAGTTTAGGTCAAGAGGGTTTTATGCCGGAGAGATTAGAGAACGAACTTTCTGTCGGAGAACTTGCCAAACGTGCAGGCGTGGCGGTGTCAACCTTGCATTTCTACGAAGCGAAAGGTTTAATCTTGCCGCGCCGCAACAACGGCAATCAACGACGCTACCCACGAAATCTCCTTCGCAGGGTGGCCATCATCCGGATTGCGCAGCGCGCCGGAATTTCGCTTGCAGAGATCCGCGAGGCTTTATCCGCGCTTCCGTCGGAGCGCACACCAAACGCCGCGGACTGGCAGAAACTCTCCTCAAAATGGAAAGACAGGCTTGACGAGCGCATTACAGCGCTTGCGCACCTCCGCGATGAAATGGCCGGTTGCATAGGGTGCGGCTGCCTTTCGCTCAGGGAATGCCCTTTGCGCAATCCGCGGGACGAATTGGGAAGGACCGCGACAGGCGCGGTCCTCCTACAGCATGGAGAGTAAGCGCCAGGGTCAAGTGCGGATGACGCTCTCCTCTGTCGTTTCGGTGAGCGTTTCCGTCTGCTTCAGTTCGGACTTGCGAGCAAACAGATTCGACACGACGACGAAGAAGGTCGGCACCAGCAGCACGGCCAGCACCGTCGCCGAGATCATGCCGCCGAGCACCCCGGTTCCGATGGCCCGCTGGCTGGCTGAGCTTGCACCTGTTGCGAATGCCAGCGGCACGACACCGAGGATGAAGGCGAAGGAGGTCATCAGGATCGGCCGGAACCGCAGTTTCGCGGCCTCGACCGTCGCATCGAGAAGCGAGTGGCCTTCCGCCCGTAGCTCCCGTGCAAACTCGATGATCAGGATGGCATTCTTCGCCGACAGACCGATGATGGTGATCAGGCCGACCGTGAAATAGATGTCGTTCGGAATGCCCCGCAGCATAACCGCGACAACCGCTCCGATAGCGCCGAGCGGCACGACGAGCATGACGGCGATCGGGATCGACCAGCTTTCGTAAAGTGCCGCCAGGCACAGGAAGACGAAGACCATGGACAGGCCGAGAAGCAGCGGCGCGGCGTTGCCGGATGCCTTTTCCTGATAGGACTGGCCGGTCCATTCGAAGCCGAAGCCGGGCGGCAGTTCGCCCGCCAGTCGTTCCATCTCCGCCATGGCCTGCCCGCTGGTATGGCCGGGGGCGGCGCTGCCGCTGATCTTGACAGCCTGAAGACCGTTATAGCCGACCACCTGGGTTGGACCGAGCGCCCAGCGCGCGGTGGCGAAGGCCGACAGCGGCACCATCTCGCCCCTGTTGTTGCGGGCGTTCAGCTCCAGAAGGCTCGACACATCCATGCGCTCGGGAGCGTCGGCCTGAACGATGACGCGCTGCATGCGTCCGGCATTGGGGAAATCCGCGACGTAGTTCGATCCGATCGAGGTCGAAAGAACCGCATTGATCTCATCAAACGTCACGCCATAGGCATTGGCTTTCCTGCGGTCGATATCGAGCATGATCTGGCCGGCGGGCGGCAGGCCCTCGATATAGGGATACTGGATGATGGGGCTCTGCCACGCCTTGGCGAGCAGGGTGTTCGCCGCCTCGACAAGTGCTGCGTTGCCCATGTTGGCACGATCCTGCAGGCGGAAGCTGAAGCCGCTGGCATTGCCGAGTGCGGCAATCGGCGGCGGCGTCAGCGTGAAGACCGAGCCTTCGGGAATGCCCGCCAGCGCCCCGAGCGCCGAGCCGACGATCGCGTCGGAAGAGTCCGCGGGGCCTCGCTCATCCCAATCCTTGAACGTTGCAAACGAGATGCCAGCGTTCTGGCCATTGCCGTTGAAGCCGAAGCCGAGGATCGAGACGATCTTGTCGACACCGGAACGATTGACGAAGAACTGGTCGACCGTGCCGAGGACTTTCGCGGTTCGCTCCGCCGTCGCGCCGGCGGGAAGCTGGGTCGCGGCGATGGCATAGCCCTGGTCTTCCAGCGGCAGGAAGCCGGTCGGAAGCCGCGCATAGGTGTAGCCGAGCGCAGCGAAGATGGCGATGTAGAGCGCCATCATGCGGATGCTGCGCTTCACCGTGCCGCCGATAACCCATCCGTATCCGTTCGTCGTCTTGCCGACCACATGGTCGAAGCCGCGGAAGAACCAGTTCTTCCGATGGGCGTGGCCCTGCGGGATCGGCTTGAGGATCGTCGCGCAGAGCGCGGGCGTCAGCGTCAGCGCCATCAGCGCCGAAAATACCATCGACATAACGATGGTCAGCGAGAACTGCTTGTAGATGATGCCGATGGCGCCAGGGAAGAAGGCCATCGGCACGAAGACCGCGATCAGCACGACGGTGATGCCGATCACCGCGCCGGTGATCTGCTTCATCGCCTTCTGAGTGGCTTCCTTCGGCGGCAGCCCTTCCTCATGCATGATGCGCTCGACATTCTCCACCACGACAATGGCGTCGTCGACGAGAATGCCGATGGCGAGCACCATAGCGAACATGGTCAGAACGTTGATCGAGAAGCCGAACAGCAGCAGCGCAGCGCTCGTGCCGAGCAGGGCGACCGGCACGACCAGCGTCGGGATCAGCGTGTAGCGGAAGTTCTGCAGGAACAGGAACATGATCACGAAGACCAGTGCCACAGCCTCGGCCAGTGTGTGGATGACCTTTTCGATCGAGATGGAGACAAAAGGTGTCGTGTCGTAGGGAATATCGTAGGCGACACCCGGCGGGAAGTTCGCGGCAAGCTCGGCCATGCGCGATTTTATCGCCTCCGCCGTCACCAGCGCGTTGCCCGTGGCGTTGAGCTGCACGCCGATCATGGCGGCTTCCTGGCCGTTGACGGTGGCCGAATTCGAATAGCTCTGGCCGCCGAATTCGACGCGCGCCACATCGGCCAGCCGCACGACCGAACCATCGGCATTGGCGCGCAGCACGATTTCCGCGAACTCCTGCGCGGTGGAAAGTTGTCCCGTCGCCGAAACCGTCGCGGTGATCTCCTGGCCGGTGACGTTCGGTTGCGCGCCGATACTGCCCGAGGAGACCTGGGCGTTCTGGGCGGCGATCGCGTCGGTGATATCCCTGGCGGTCAGGTTGAGACCGACGAGTTTCTTGGTGTCGATCCAGATCCGCATCGCCCGTTCGGTCGCAAAAAGCTGCGCCTTGCCGACACCGGGCAATCTGCGCAGATCGTCGATGACGGCGCGTGTCGCGAATTCTCCGAGGTCGATGGCATTGAGCCTGCCATCCGTGGAGGTCAGCCCGACGAATAGCAGGAAGGCGCTGCTGGTCTCCTCGACGCGGATGCCCTGCTGGCGCACGGATGCGGGCAGGCGGGCCTCGACACGGCTGATGCGGTTCTGGACGTCGACGGTTGCCGTCTGCGGATCGGTTCCCGATTGAAAGGTGACGTTGATCGTCACGCTGCCCTGATTGTCGCTGACCGAATCGTAATAGAGCATGCCGACCGCGCCATTCATCTCCTGCTCGATGAGCTTGGTCACGCTGTCGTAGAGGTTTTGCGGCGTTGCGCCGGGATAGCTCGTTGTGATGGCTATCGTCGGCGGCGCGACATTCGGATATTGCGAGATAGGCAGGAACGGGATGGCGATGGCACCCGCAAGAGCGATGGCTAGTGCGATGACCCAAGCGAAGACGGGCCGTGCAATGAAATACTGCGGCATTTGTGTTTCCTCAAAGCTCGGCTTGCGGAACGCAGGAGGTGGCGCATCCGCCTTTGAGCGCAGCGTTCGAAGCGTTCTGTCCATCCGCGGCCTCGGCGGTCACCGGGGTTCCTGGCATGGCCTTCTCGGCGCCGTCGACAATGACCTGATCGCCCGGCTTCAAGCCCTCGGAAACCAGCCAGCGATTGCCGACCGATCTGCCAGCAACAATCGGCTGGGAGACGACTTTGCCGTCCTTGACGGTCAATACCCTTGCCTGGCCGAGAGTGTCCCACTGCACGGCACGCTGCGGGACGAGAAGCGCCTGCTGAGCGACGCCCTGTATCATGCGCACGCGCACGTAAGTTCCTGGCAGAAGTGTATTGCCCGGATTCTTGAACTCCGCCCGCAGCGATACCTGCCCAGTGGTTTCATTGACGACAGCGGACGAGAACAGCAAGCGCCCAGACTGGCCGGAAATGCGATCGCGATCGGCGCTCAAACGGATGGCCGTGTCAGCGGTCGAGTATGCAAGAGTGCCTGATGCGCTCTCGTGCTGTACCTTCGATAGATCCCCGAGCGGGGTTGTAAAGTCCACATAGACGGAAGTGAGATCGCGGACGGTCGCCATCTGGGTGCCATCTTCCTGACGGACGAACGCTCCTTCGGTCACTAACGCCGCGCCGATGCGGCCATCGATCGGCGAGCGGACAGTCGCATAGCTCAGCTCGAGCTCGGCGGTCTGAAGATTGGCTTTGGCGACAGCAACTTCGGCTTCCGCCTGCTTCCGGGTGGCCAGCGCAACGTCGTACTGATCCTTGCTGGTGACATTCTTCTGCAGGAGGCCTGCCGCACGCTCCTCCCGCTGCGAGGCAAGCGACAGCGCCGCTTCCGCTTGGGCGAGTTGCGCTTTCGCTCCATCTACCGCCGCCTGGAATCTCGCTGGATCGATCTGGAAGAGGACATCACCCGCTTTGACATCACTACCTTCGGCAAAATTCCGCACCTGAACGATGCCGGTGACCCGCGCGCGGACCTCTGCCAGCCTGATAGGAATGACGCGACCGGGATATTCTTGCTCAAGCGGAACGTCGGCGGGCTCGATCGATACCGTTTTTACCTTCGGCGGAGGATACGCGGCTTTTGATGAACCGTCCGGCGCATCACAAGATGTGATCAGCAAAGGAATCAGTGGCAGAAAAAGTAATTTGGGAAAGTTCAGGTACATATGATTTTCCGGGGTTGTCATTGGCTGTAGCGGCCATACGGCTCGCCCACTGAGCCCGCGTGAGCGGCCCGGAAAGCTTGATACGACCTCAACTATGGTTGAGGTCAAGACGATTCTTTTTGTGAACGACTATAGTTTAATGAATATAGTGATTGACGGTGTTGTGTTGCCTTCTCCACGCAGGCGATAGAACCGCAATAAGATGATCACTGGTTTTACGAGGTATTCGAATCGCATTTCGATCTGGCTCGCCAAGATATGAAGCGCGTCATTGTGCGGATACCTTCGACATAGGCAAAGTCGCATCGATGTGAATTCGATGTATGTCGCCATGGTGAGCAGCGGAAGAGTGAAGGCGCGTGGCGAGCGTCTATTAGAACTGATCAAGAAAGGCGCCATCTGAGAGGACGCCCTTCACCATCTCGAAGCTGAGTTCCACCTCGCAAGGCTCGCGATATTTCCACCTCGCCGAGGCAGTCCGATTTTAGCGTGTCAGTTCAAACGCCGGGGCTTTCGCGTGTCTTGTCTGTCGCGGCAGTGGTATCTACGTCCTCCGAAATCTCCTGACGCAGCTTCGGACCCTGAGCCAAGCGGCGCCCCAAGGCGGTGATAAACGCCTCATAGCGCTCGCTGGATTTCGCCCGCGCCGCCTGCGCCGCCGGCTCCGGGAGGGCGGGCGTCGTAGTGATCCAGAAGCGGATGAACACCGCCAGCGTCTCGACTGCGATGCCGACATCGCGTTCGAGGCGTGTCATTCGACGATCGAGCTGGTCGAGGCGTTTTGAAACGATGGCCTCGCGCCGTTCGGCGTCGTCCGGCGAGAGGAAGGACGCGATGGCGGCCTCGGCGATCATGGACTGTGATTGCTCACGTCGTGCGGCGAAATCTGCCAGCGTCTTTTCGACCTCGGGGTCGAGATAGATCGTTGTCTTTCTCTTTTTTCGGCGAACGGTCATGGTGGCTACAGCTCCATGCCGTCGTTGGGATCAAGAGAGACCTGCCGTGCGATACCCTGCATCTGCCGGATCATGCGGCGGTTCCGCACGGCCTCCTCTTCGGCGTCATCCGGGAGGTCGATCTCGAATTCGTTTTCGATGGGTGTCTTCTTCTCAACCGGCTTTACGCGGCTCAGCTCGGGTTGGAGCCGGCGTTCGGAACTTGTGGTGTCCTCATCCTCTGAGGAGGCCGTGGTCGTCGCGATCTCTTCCGGGCGGGGTGGTATCGGCAGGCTGCTCCAGTCGTCCGGGCCGGTGCTGTCAGGTCGTTTCGGCTCCGGAGGCGCCAGCACCCTCTCCTTGAAGCGGGCGTCCTCGTAATAGCGCGCCTTCTTCGCCCGGATCGGCGGGATGCCGGCAACCATTACGATCTCGTCGGTCGGCGGAAGCTGCATGATCTCGCCAGGCGTCAGCAACTGACGGGCGGTCTCCGAACGCGACACCATCAGATGGCCCAACCATGGCGACAGGCGGTGGCCGGCGTAGTTCTTCATGGCCTTCATTTCGGTGGCGGTGCCCAGCGCGTCCGAGACGCGCTTGGCGGTGCGTTCGTCATTCGTGGCGAAGCTGACCCGGACATGGCAGTTGTCGAGGATCGAGTTGTTCGGGCCATAGGCCTTTTCGATCTGGTTGAGGCTCTGCGCGATCAGGAACGCCTTGAGGCCGTAGCCCGCCATGAAGGCCAGCGCGCTTTCGAAGAAGTCGAGCCTGCCCAGGGCGGGAAACTCGTCGAGCATCAGCAAAAGACGATGCCGCCCGGCCTTGGCCTGCAGGTCCTCGGTCAGGCGCCGCCCGATCTGGTTGAGCAACAACCGGATCAACGGCTTGGTGCGATTGATGTCGGAGGGCGGCACGACAAGGTAGAGCGTGGCGGGACGCTCGCCGCCCACGATGTCGCTGATTCGCCAGTCGCAGCGGCGCGTCACCGTAGCGACCACCGGGTCGCGATAGAGGCCGAGGAAGGACATCGCCGTCGAGAGCACGCCCGAACGCTCGTTGTCGGATTTGTTCAGCAGCTCGCGCGCCGCGCTGGCGACGACGGGGTGCGGACCGGCTTCGCCAAGATGCGCAGTCTTCATCATCGCCCTCAACGTCGACTCGACAGGCCGCTTTGGGTCGGAGAGGAAGTTGGCGACGCCCGCGAGGGTCTTTTCCGGCTCGGCATAAAGAACGTGAAGGATCGCGCCAACCAGAAGCGAATGGCTGGTTTTTTCCCAGTGGTTCCGCTTGTCCAGGCTACCCTCGGGATCGACCAGGATGTCGGCGATGTTCTGGACATCGCGAACCTCCCATTCACCGCGCCTGACCTCGAGCAGCGGGTTATATGCCGATGACTCCGGATTGGTGGGATCGAAGAGCAGCACCCTGCCGTGCCGGGACCGGAACCCGGCGGTGAGCGTCCAGTTCTCCCCCTTGATGTCGTGAACGATGGCCGAGCCGGGCCAGGTCAGCAGCGAGGGCACGACGAGGCCGACGCCCTTGCCCGAACGGGTCGGCGCAAAGCACAGCACATGCTCGGCGCCATCGTGACGCAGATAGTCGCGCTCGTATCGACCGAGCACGACTCCGTCCGGACCGAGCAGGCCGGCGTCGCGGATCTCCTGATCCTGCGCCCAGCGCGCCGAGCCGTAGGTGGCGACATTCTTCGCCTCGCGCGCACGCCACACCGACATGCCGATGGCGACGGCGATCGCAATGAAGCCACCCGACGCAGCGATCATGCCGCCGACGGCGAAGATGCCCGGGGCATAGGCGTCGTAGAAATACCACCACCACATGATGGCGGCCGGAAAGTAAACCGGCATGCCGAACAGCGTGAACCACGGCTCGCCGAGCTGCGCCTGATAGCCGAGGTTCCACGCGACATACTGCGTCGCGCCCCAGACCGTGGTGAGGACGATCAGAAACACGACCAGGATCTGTCCCCAGAGGATTTTGGTAGCGGACATGGCGATAATCCTTTCTGACTGAGGTTAGAGGCCGAGCCCACGCTTCCGACCGAAATCCCAGTCGACGCCGCCGTCGTCGCGCGAGACGCCGGAGACGTGGCGGCCGATCTGCTTTTCGAGCGAGGGAGACCAGGGCACGAGCTGGAAGCCGAGGCCGTCGTCGATCATGGCGAAGCGGCCGGAGGCGAGTGCAAAGCGCTGGCGATAGGAGCCGGCGACATATTCGCCTGTCCCGGCCTGAGCGAACGGCAGCCCGGTCTCGGCGGCGAGCTTTTCGCCGAGCGCATTGACCTCCCGCTCGCGCAGCGTGTTGAGCAGGCGGCGTGCGAAGACGATGCGTCCGCCCTGCCGATCGGCGAGCCCCTCACCGATCAGATGCTCGGCGCGTTCTTCCATGGCCTGGCGGACTTCCGAGCCGAAGCCACCTTCGGAAAGCGCGACCGGCTCACGGGCGATGGCCTGCCGGTCGAGCCAGGTGGCGCCGGTCGCGTTCACCTGGGCGCCGAGATCGAGATCGGACCTAACGGCGAGCGCGACCCGACGCTGACCCTGCGCATCCTCATAGGCGCGCAGCTCGACGATCGAGCCGGGGGGGCTGTCGCCGGCTGCGTCGAGGTGCGGCAGCCGGATGTGATGCGTGCGGCCGTCCACGCCATCGACGACGGCGTAGGCGGAGCCTTTGAGCTCGTCGTCAAGGCCGCGCTCGACCAGTCGGCCGACGACCGGCACGTCGAGGCTTTCGCCGGCCAGCACGTAGCTCGCAGATCCGCGTTCAATGCCGCGCTCGGTCAGCGCGCGGTGCATGCGTTTGATGATGTCGCCGCGTTCGCCGAGCTCGCGCAGCACCGTTTCGGCCTCGGGCTTGATGAACCATTGGGAGTGGCCGACCTGTCCGGCCACGCCCAGGATTTCGAGCGTGCGCAGGCGGCCGACCTTCAGCGCATGAAACTCATCAGGCTGGCGCTCGGCGAGCGGCGCGAGGTCGATGATGCCGGACCTGCCGGCGTCGCGGACGAGCTGCCGATCAAGCTGTGTCCAGCGCTCCGCCGTGATCTGGCTTTCGATACTGCGGCGGATATCAAGGTCGGTGCGTGGCCCCAGCTCATGGCTGATGAGATCGCGTGCGCGGTCACGCATCCCCTCTTTGATGTAATCGCGGGAGATCACGAGGTCCTGGCCGTCGTCGCGCGCGCCGCGCACGATCAGATGGATATGCGGATGCTGCGTATTCCAGTGATCGACGGCCACCCAGTCGAGTCGCGTGCCGAGATCTTTTTCCATCTGGCCGACGAGGTCGCGGGTGAAGGATCGAAGGTCGGACATTTCGGGAGCATCGTCAGGCGATACGATGAACCGGAAATGATGTCGGTCGTCTCCGCAGCGCTCGGCGAAGGCGCGCCCGTCGGCGTCCTCCGTTCCTGGCCCGAACAATCGGGCCTTCTCGCCGTCACGGGTCACACCGTCGCGACGCAGATAATCGAGATGCGTCCCCAGCGGCGCGGACCGTGAGCTGTGGCGGACCACGCGCGCCTTGACGACGGCGCCGCGGGTCCGCGACGTGATCAGGCGATTGGCCTGGATGCTGGCGCGCTGGCCACGGCCAAAGCGGGATCGGTTGCCCGAGGTGACGCGGCCGGACCGTGAGACGCCGCCGCCTGCCTTCTTCGCAGCGGCGAGCGCCTGCGCGACAAAGGGACGGGCCTGCTGCGCGCGGGTGGATCGGATGCGCCCGGGACGGACGCGGAATTCGCGTTCATCGGACATGGCGCATCTCCGCGCGGCGCAAAACATCATGCAAAAACAGTAGGATGGGCGTGCGGCGCACGGTGCGCGAATGCGCTGCACGGTGCGGAACGCGCCAAAAACATGAACAAAAACAACCGACCGACGAACGCGCACCGTGCGCCCTTTTATCCTGCCATCGTTCGGTTGCTGCGCCTGCCGCCACCCACGGCGCTCTCCAGAACACGCCAGCGCACGGTGGGATGCGAATTGCCGCCGAGCCGCTCATGGCCGGCCTCCGGTGGCATTCCGAGCGACGAACAGCCCGTCCGGCTGTGCCGCGATAAGCATCTGCGGTGTCGCCGTGACGGGTGAACGGGCGTCGCCCGGCGAGCGATCCGGAGACGCGGAATTGACGGGTGAAGCGCCGTCATCGCGCCCGACGAAGATTGCCGCCTCGCGCCAGTCGAGCGGCCGGGCGATCGCCGAACCGCTCTTCGAAGGGCGCTCGCCGCGCAGCGCGGGCGCGAGCGAAGCGACGTAAGCCCGCGTCTCGGCGGGCAGCGGACGACCCTTCGAGCGATGTTCGTCATAGCGCGCAGGCCCCGCGTTGTAGGCCCCGAGCATGGCGGCGATGTCGCCATAGCGATCCCACATCTCGCGCAGGTACGCCGTGCCCGCGAGGATGTTATCGCGCGGATCATAAGGATTGCGGCCGAGGCCGTAGCGGACGCGAAGCTCGGCCCATGTGTCCGGCATGACCTGCATCAAACCCATCGCGCCCGCCGAGGAGACGGCGCGCACATCGCCCGCGCTCTCGGCGCGCATGACGGAGATGATCCATGCAGGCGGAATGCCGAAGCGGCGCGATGCCTCGGCGATATGCGCGGCATGTGGATGCCCAGCCGCGGCACGCACCGGCGACGAGACTTGCGCCAGAGCCGTCGGCGGTGCGGCTGCGGCGAAGATCAGGCCGGAAAGAAGAAAGAGGAGCGCGGAGCGCCGGACGGCGGAAGTGCGTCCGGCGGGCGCGCGGTCTCGGGGCGCCACCATTCAGTCCTCCTGCCGCTTCTTGGGAGGCTGGACGGTGTTCAACACCCAGGCGGAACCGTCGTCGCCGGTGCGGAAGAGATTTGCGCGAAACGTGCCGCCGAGAAGCGGGCTGTAGATCGTGACAGAGACGAACTCGCCGGCGCGCTCGCCGACATGCGTCCAGCCCGCACCGATGTCGAGGCCGTCTTCGTCACCGAGCAGGACGCGGTATTTCGGGGCGTTCTCAGTCTCCGAGGGTTCGGCAGGAACGAGGGTCATTTCCTCTTTGATGCCGAGCGTCCGGAACTCGCCTTCAAAGCCGGTTTCCGTGCGCGTGAACTGTCCGATCTGGGCCATGGTCGTGGTCTCCTATGCTGCGGTGGGGTGGCGAAGGGCGCGCGCTCACCGCGTCGGCGCGCGCCAGACAAAGTGGCCGTCGCCGTCCTCGTCGGTGAAAAGCGGGGTGGCCCGGCCGATCACCGCCGCGGCGGGGAATGGGCCGAAGTAGCGACCGTCGAGGCTGTCGGCGGCCTCGAGGTTCATGAGGAAAAGTTCGTCGCCGGCGATGACACGGCAGCCCCGCCAGACCGGCAGGTCGCGGCCACGGCTGTCGCGGTCGCGGGCCTCGCCAAGCGGAACGTCGTCGACCGTGACGGCGCGGCCGTTGCGGCATACGCGCTGACCCGGCAGGCCAACGACGTGCTTGAGGATCGGCACGTCGCGGGCGACATAGCCGCGTTCGACCATGAAGGAGGCGAACGGCTTCGGCGCCATGACGGCGACGAGATCCGGCACTTCGATCCGCTCGGCCGGCGATATCGTGTAGAAGCCGATCGGCGCGCTCGCCGTCGCATTCCAGATGAGTTTCAGCGGCACCGGCATGGCGCCGGCCGCGGCGATGCCGAGCACGGCGACGGATGTCGCCGCGAGATAGCCGAGCCGCGTCATCGTCCGAACTCCCGCCGTCGGAGCCAGGCTTGGTGGCGCTCGGCCGTGTACGGGCGCGGCGTCTCGCCGGCATTCATCCAGTGCGCGACGTGCCGCCAGTGATCGGGATCGGCGTCGGCGGGATCGATGCCGAGGGCCTCGATGCCGTCGACATGGCGAAGCACGTCCTCGACCTTGGGCCAGCTTTCGACCTTCAGCAGGATTTCGCCGCCAGGACGCACGAAGGGCAGCGTCTGGAACGGCTCGCCGCGATCGACCGCGCGGACGATGTCCAGGCGCGAGATGATCGTTCCGTACTCGTTCGCTGCCCAGCGAACGAGGCAGAAGACCGTGCCGGGCGCGAAGCCGACCACCCTGTGCCGGCGGTCGAGTTTCTGCTCGTAGCTTTCGCGGCCGAACCTGATCCAGTTCTCGATGCGCTTTTCGATCCAGGTGAGCTCGACGAGCGTGGTGAAAGCGGCGGGACCGTCCGGCAACAGACGACCGCCGATGCGGAGCGCCGCATTGCCGGTCATGGTGTATCTCCTTGGGTGTCGGGGAATTCGCGCTCGAGCAGCTCGCGCAGCATGTCGGCGACGGTGACGCCGCGGCTGAAGGCGGCGATCTTGATCCGGCCGCGGAGCTCAGGTGTAATGTCGATGGTGAGCCGGGCCGTGAAGGTCACGGCTGCACCATTGCGTGGCGGAGGCGTGTCGCCTGCCTTGATCCAGCCGTCCGGATCGGCAGGACGTTGCGCGAACCCGCGCTTTTCGGCGGGGGCCGTCATGACGCGCCTCCGTCATGGAACGGCAGCACGGTGGCGATGCGGTCGGCCATCGTGGGGTCTATCTCGCAGCCGATATAGCGGCGGCCAGAGAGCCGGCAGGCTTCGCCCGCGGAGCCGGAGCCGGCGAACCAATCGCCGATCAGGCCGCCTTCCGGGCAGCTCGTGCGGATCAGGATTTCGAGGAGCGCCGACGGCTTTTCAGTCGGGTGGATCGCGCGGCCGTGGCAGTTGCGCAGGTAGATGACCGAGCGCATGAGGCGCGGCCCGCCGTCGTGGCTGACATAGTGGCCAGCGTCGATCTGGCCGGTATGGGGCGGACGCTGCTTGCGCCGCACGGTGCGGGCCGTCGCGTCGGGCGTGGTTTGTGGGTCGTTGTAGATCGCGCGCCATGGCGTCTCGGCGGGGTAGAATTGAACGGCCAGTTCATGCACCCGCTTGAAGCGGTCCGCATGGAAGCCGGTGCCGTTCTGCTTCTCCCAGACGATCTCCTGGGCGAGCCGCAGGCCGGCGTCGGCGAAGCGGTCGGCGGTTGCCATGAAGCTGCGCAGCGAACCGAAGACCCACATCGAGCCGGTCGGGGCAAGCGCGCCGCGCGCGAGCGCCAGCCAGCCCTCGACGCGGCGATCCCAGGCGAGCGATGTCTCCCCGTAAGGGGGATCGGCGAGGATCATGTCGAACGGGCCCCGCGCCGGCATGCGATCGCGGCAGTCTCCGGACAATATGATTTCGGGGAGAACCGTCATGTCGCGGTCCTCCCGATGCCGAGACGCTCGACCTCGGCCGCCAGTGCCGCGATCTCGCGCGCGGCGGGCGAACGCCGGTCGATGTCTGACGCGAGCCGCCCGGTCTGCGCGGCGTCGGCGAAGACGACGCGCTGGCCGATCGTTGTGGCGAGCACTGGCGGATCGTGATCAGCCAGGGTCTCGGCCGTCTCGCGAGCGATGACGGTGCGGGCGCCGCAGCTGTTCAGCACGAAACGGGCGGTGAGCTGGGGCCGGTAGATGCGCGCCTCCGCCAGGAGCGCCAGCATCTCGGCGGAGGCCCAGCCGTCGAGCGGTGACGGCTGCACCGGGATCAGCACGAGGTCGGCGGCGAGCAGCGCGGAGCGCATGAGGCCGGCGACACGCGGCGGGCCATCGATGACAACGTGATCGACGTCTCGCGCGAGTTCGGGTGCCTCGCGATGCAGCGTGTCGCGTGCCAGGCCGACGACGCCAAAGGCGCGTGGCAGGTTCTCGCGCGAGCGCTGCTGCGACCAGTCGAGCGCCGAGCCCTGCGGGTCGGCGTCGATCAGGGTCACGCGCTTGCCGCGCATCGCCAGTTCGCCGGCGAGATGCAGCGCGAGCGTCGTCTTACCGACGCCGCCTTTCTGGTTGAGAAGCGCGACGATCATCGGCGTCCTCCCGGTGGATCGAGAGGAAGACGGGACGTATCGGGATCAGTGGATGGAGAGGCCCCACCGGGGCGGCTTGTAGCCGTCTGTGGCGGCTCGGCTGGCGCGCTTGGCGCGCTCTTCCTGGCGGTAGCGCTGAGGCTTCTCGCGGCGTCGCGGATGAGGTTTTCCACATCGCGCGCGCGCGCTTTAAGGTTAGAGTCTTTGTTAGACTCTAAGTTAAGGGCGCGATTTCGTGTGGAGTTTCCGTGCGTTAAACCCTGTTTGGGTTCCTGATAGCACGAGCCTCGGGTTCCCGATAGCACGATAGTCCGGGTTCCCGATAGCACGAGGCTATCCACAGGTTGTCCACAGGCCGGAGACGGCTCGAAGGCGAGCAGCAGGCGCCCACCGATCTCGGCTTCGAGAAAGAGCCTGTAGCCGGGCAGCGGCTGACGCCGGATGATGTCGCGCAGCTCGAAGGCGAAGCGTTTGAACGGCGACAGGCTGCCGGATTTCTGGTGAAGGTGACGGAAGTCGAAGCGCCATCCATCGCGCTGGCGGCCGCCGTGCTTGCGCACCAGGCGGTAAAGCCAGCGGTCTAGGCCGCCGGTCAGATCGAAATAGGTCCGGTCGATCGTGAGCACGAGCGCGTCATCGAGGACGGCCTGGTAGAACCAGTCCGGCACGATCAGCTCGATGCCCTCGGGGCGGCCGTTGCGGTCAGTGCGTTCCTGCCACTCGTTGATCCACGAGAAGCGATGACGGCGGCCTTCGGCAGGCTGTCGGATCGAGGTGGAAACAGTGGTCGATTGCAGGCGGTCGAGGGCGGCTTTCAGGCGCTGATAGTCGCGCGAGCTGGTGCCCCGGCCGACATAGGTGAGGATTTCGTAGGGCGTGGCGGCCATCAGCCGCGAGGTGCGAAGCCCGTTATCGCGGGCTTCGACGATCTGGCTCGCCGCCCAGATCAGGATGTCGGCGTCCCAGATCGTGGCCATGCCATGATCGGGGACCGCCTCGACCCGGATCGTCACGTTGCCGGCGACGAAATCGATCGGAGCAACGCGATGGGTCTTGGATAGGGAGAAGAAGGGATAGGCCATGAGATCCTGCGCGTCTCGTGGCGCGAAGTCGCCGGGAAGCGCGCGGAACAGATCGAGCTGCCCGCGCTCCGAAAGGGATCGACGCCGCACCGCCATGAAGAAAGCCGGCCGCGGTCAGCGTGCGTAGCGGCCGAGCTGCGGCCCGGAGTGAATGACGTGGCGCTTCGCCGGCAGCACGGAGCCGCGCGGATCAGATGTCGACGTCACCGCGCCGCGAGCGGCCCAGGTTTCGAGATCGTCGATGGCATAGACGACGCGGCCGCCGAGCTTGCGATAGGCCGGGCCTGTTCCGTAGGTCCGGTGCTTTTCGAGGGTGCGCGCCGAAAGGCTGAGAAACTCGGCGGCTTCCTTGGTGCGCAGGAAGCGCGGCGGGAGAACGACGGGATCATGTGGCATGGATCGAGCCTCCGTGGTGTCGGTGAGAGCCGTCGCGGATCAGCGGCGGACAACGACCACGGTGGCGGAGGAGAGCCGGCGAGTTGCAGGGCGAAGTTAGGGGGCATCAAATTCGCCCGCCACAAAGGGGGCGAGACCGCGCTAGGGTCGTCGGCGATGACGAAGGAGTTTTCGATATCCGCCCGCGATCATGGCTTTAGCATCGCGCAGAAGGGTCTTGATCTTGTGACGGGCCTCCGACGCCTGCCATGCGTCGCGGTCGAGACGATCGATACTGAAGATGACCTCGGCGATTTCCTGCTGCGTCGCGCCGGCCCGGTATCCGTCAAAGGCACGCAGCATTCGGCGCTGGCGGGAGCGCATCTGTCGCGTCAGCCGCGTGTCGGGGGGAATGGCCCGGCCGTGCAAAGCCGAGAGAAGGCGATACACGGCTTCGATCCGGTCGAAGCCCTCAATGCCGAGAGGGATCGCGGCAACAGAAGGCGTGTGCCCGTCAATGGCGCGGTCAATGATCTGGAGCGATTGCCCGTTCGCGAGACCGAAGCGAAACGCCGCGTCGTCATCTGCCAATGGCGGATCGCGTCGCCATGGTTCGGGGAAAACGCTTGAGATGCGTGAGCCAAGATCAAGCGGCGCCTCGGTCAGCACGATAATGCTTGTATCCTCCTGCGGGAGCCAGAAAACCGGAGCTTCCGGCGGCGGTATCAGGGGATCGACCGGGAAATCGCAACCCCCACCGCTGTCGGATTCGCTCGGTCGGTGGTTCGGGCACTTCGCGAGCGGAGGCCGAAGCCTCAAAATCCGCGTCGTAGGCGTCGTTACGGCGGAGCCATTCCCAAGCCAGATCGGACGCGGTCAGCTTATCCAGATGGTCATATTCCGAAGAACGCCAGGTCGATGCATCAGGTGTCATCGCCGATACTCCCAAGTATCTGTCTAAGTCTTTGGGAAGATCACGATTCCCGTTTGGGTTGATCTGCGGAAGTCAGTCGCGCCTCAACAGGTGATGCGCCCTGCGCATCACTATAGAGGCCCGCGCTGGCTTTCACGAACCAGTTGGCGATAGCCGTGTTCGGTCATCCAGCGGGCACGTGCGAGATGTGCATCATGAATCGAGCGGCAGCGCTTGGGATCGCGGTCGGGGTCAAGGCCAAAGAGGACATGAACCGCCTCGCGCCAGTCTGCGCCATCGCGGTCGGCATCGAGCAGCCGCATGTAGAGTTTCATGTGCTCGCGATCATAAGATGTAAGCGTTTCGCTGAACGGTGGTTCGTCCAGAAAGGTGTCTGTCGCCTGTCCCATCAAGCCACCATAGTCACGCGCATTACGTTCGTTAACTATCTTACCGCAGGAGATAGACTCTTTTCTTGACAAGGATTTGGTAATTTCGGTGTCCCGCCCTACCGGCGGGGAGAGTCGATCCTGTCGTGCAGGAGCAACACCCCTTCGCCCTTGTCCGTCGAGAGCAGAACGATCCCAGCCGATTCGAGCGTCCGGCGCACCTGATCGCGCGTCGATTCGAACACCTCGAGGCCGTTTTCGGATTCGAGGCGCTTCAATGCGGTCAGTGCTACTCGGGCCTTGTCAGCGAGCGTCTCCTGCGTCCAACCCAGCAACGCGCGTGCGGCCCGTGATTGTCGGGCGGTGATCATGCATGATCACCTCCCACTCGGACCTACGCGCACTCCAGAACTACGACTATTCTAGTCGTTCTTCACTCTGTTCGCCAGCATGAAATGGCTGATTGGCTGTACAAACAGCTCTTTGAATGACGGCTGATTCGGTCGCCGCGAATAGCTGCCGCCCGTCGGGCGGCCGGTGGCCAGATGTTTCCGCCGTGATTAGGCGTAAAAACCCGGCGGCTCGCGCCGCCGGGCTTCCGGTTTCCCGCTCAGAACGGGATGTCATCGTCGTCGATGAACTTGCCGTCCTCGCTTTCGGTCTGCTTCGCCCGGCTCAGGAAGTCGACCGTCTCGGCGATGATCTCGCATCCGTAGCGGTCGTTGCCCTGCTGGTCCGTCCACTTCGTGTAGTGAATGCGGCCGCGAACCAGAACCTTCATTCCCTTCTCGCAATACTCCTGGATCGTCTTGCCGAGGCCGTTGAAGGCGGTGATGCGGTGCCATTCCGTATCCTGGACCCGGTAGCCCCTTTCGTCCCGGACAACCTTGCCGTCCGAGTAGCGGGGGCGCGAGGTGGCCAGCGTGAAGTGGGTGATTCGGGTGCCGCCCTGGGTGGTGCGGGTTTCGGGGGCCTGACCGATGTTGCCGGCGAGAATGACGATGTTCTGCATTGTAAGTCTCCGTTGCTTCTCGGAGGGACCATCCCTCCGACGAGACCCGGCCAAGGCCGTCGGGAGACTCCCGCAACTGCCGAACCTTTCGGCAGCTTGCCCCTAAGGCCCCAGGTGGGGCGGGCAGTCGCGCTTGCGCGGCAACACGGCTGGGAGCCGCCGGGGTTGCTGGAGGAAACAGAACGGACTTAGGGGATCAGTCAGTCGGAGGGATTGGTGCCTTTGAAAGCATGAATACGGGGACGCGCAGCAGAACCATCGTCCTTGCCGGTAACAGCGACCAGGCAGGCTCACGGACCTGCGCAGTTCGGGGCGACTCCCGACCTTCTCCCCTTCCGGCCACCCCGCGTCATCTCCCGGACAGGCTGGGCGGGACGAGAATGGTGCGGCTATCGGGTTCCGAGGCATGGAACAGCACCGTGTCGCCGTTTCGGCGGTGGAAGGCGCGATCCAGACGATTTGCGAAAAGGCATGTGCGGTTTTTGCGTTCGCATTCACTACAGGAAGTGGAGGTCGCAGCGAGCATTGACAGCCCACGATCCGCGGATCTGGCGCCGATGACCGACATCCTCGGCCGGGCGAAGTAGACTGGAGGCGGAGGATGCAAAGCGCAGCGGCGGCGCTACAGCCTTTTGTTGGGGGAACCGGGGTTGGCGGCGCGAGCCGCCGGGTTTTTCAGTTTGCGCCCGATCGCGCTGCCCGATCAGCGTGAAAACAAGGACACGCCGAGGGCATTCAGATTGATCATTGCCGCGATGCCGATGAACAGGCCGGCGCTGCCGGAAAGCAAGTAGAGCATCAGGCCGGGATCGATGGCGTTCTTCGCTACGCCGTGGATGAGCGCATATCCGGCGATGACGGCCGGTACGGCAAAGACGGCGAGAGCGATCAGCCGCAGAGCCGGATTCCTGGCGAAGCCGAGAACTGCGATGACCAGGCCGATCGAAACCAACGCCGCGCCGATGGCGGCCAGTCCCGACAGGAGGATGCCACCTCCGGCGCCCCAGGTATATTGGGCAGCGGACAGCCCAACCATGAACGGTAAAGCGTAGATCGCAAGATTGTAGGCAAAGATGCAGAACGCGATCGTTAAAGAGATGGCGAGCAGGATGAGCGACATGGAAGCCTCCACATGATCGGTTGAGGATCACGACAGGCTGCCTGTAGATACGCTCCGCCTGCGACTATGCTACTGTTCCGGTTCTGCAAGGATGTTTCATAAGAGCCGTCAACCTCTCCGATAGTCAAGTATTGGCGGCTGGAACAGCCAGAGGCGGCGCTTACGCGCCGCCGTCGAACTTCATGACCGGGATGCCGAGCTTGCGAGCCTTGTCCGCAAGATTCTCCTGAATGCCGGTGCCGGGGAAGACGAGGATACCGACCGGCAGGACGTCGAGCATCGCGTCGTTGCGCTTGAAGGGCGCGGCCTTGCCGTGCTTCGTCCAGTCGGGCCGGAAGGCGACCTGAGCCACCTTGCGGCTATCTGCCCAGCGGGAGGCGATCAGTTCAGCGCCCTTCGGCGTGCCGCCGTGCATCAGCACCATGTCGGGGTGTTTTGCATGGACCTGATCGAGCTTTGCCCAGATCAGGCGGTGATCATTGAAGTCGGCGCCTCCGGTCAAGGCAACCTTGGGACCGGCGGGCAGCATCACCTCGGTCTCGGCCCGGTGTTTCGCGGCGAGGAAATCGCGGCTGTCGATCATCGCGGCGGTGAGATTGCGATGGTTGACCATCGAGCCGGTACGGGGTCGCCAGGCGCTGCCGGTGTGGTGCTCGAAGGCTTCCGAGGCGACGTCGCGGAAGAGTTCCATGCTGTTGCGCCGCTCAATCAGGGTCTGACCTTCTGCCGTGAGGCGCTCCAGCTCGACCGACTTCACCTCGCTGCCGTCCTGTTCACGCTGGAGGCGGCGCTGCGCCTGCTCGTTGTCGTCGAGATCGCGTTCGACCCGGCTCGCGGCGCGGTGAAAGAGATTGACGGTTCCCCAGAGCAATTCGTCGAGGTCGGGTTCGAGGCGGGTGTCGCCGAGCGTCGCGACGAGGGCGTCGAAGATATCTGCGACAGCGGCGGCGACGGCGTTGCCCTCCGGGAGCGGCCTCGGATCAGGTTCGTCCTGATATGGCCGCCAGCCATAGAGCTGGAGTTCGGTGAGGAGATGATCGGTGGGGGACGAGGTGTGCATCGGCTCGAAGCCTGCATTTTCGTCTTCGTTTGTCATCGGGAGCGTCCTTTGTCTGGAGACCGCGTCCATCGCGGCCTTCGCAGGCGTCGGAAGCCCATGGGCGGACTGGACTGGCACCCTCGCGCCCTCGCGAGGGCTCCGATGGCCGGGTTCGGGCTATTTTGTCTTTCGCGATGCAAAGGTGGGGCTCGCCCCCGCCGGCGGAAAATAGCCCGAACGCGGCCATTGCCTGTCCGGACCGTTTGTGGGCCGATCGCCCTCTCAGAAGGCCGTGGGCGCCGCTCACTCCGACTTCAAAGGATCTCCCGATAATGAATGGAGACGGCAGGTGGAGACGCCTCGACCGCGCCTTGTTTCCCGCCGATCCCTCACCCTTCCACGAAACGGCGGACGTCATCAGGATGAAGCTGCTCCATCAGGGTCGCCCGGAGGGCGTCGATGCCGCGCCAGCGCAGATCTTCGTTGAAGTCCTCACGCGTGGGCGACACCGAAATCGCCTCGATCCCGACGCTCCTTGCTCTGGCGACCAGGCTGTCTCTTGCGCCGTCCCCGGCCGGGTCGCGATCTCTGAGGACATAGAGCCTGCGCAGCGTCGCCGGGAACAGGATGGCAGCGAGGTGAGCCGCGGAGAGCGCCGCCATCATCGGCATGTGGGGCAGAACCTGACGGGGTGACAGCACGGTCTCGATGCCTTCGCCGGCCGCGAGCACCTCACCGGCAACGCCGAAACGGACGCCGTGGCCGAGAAGGTCGCCCATCGCCCGCCGCGGTGACTCGACCGGCGCCTTGCCCGAACCGTCCGGGGCAAGCCAGGTGCGGTGGGCGCCGGTCTGGTTGCCGTGAAGATCGGTGACGGAAGCGACGATCGCCGGCCAGATCTCGGTGGGCGAATGCTCGTCCGGCTTATAGTAGCATCGCGGCTGGTAGCGTAGCGCGGTGGTTCCCGCGAGGGAGGTGATCGCCCGTCCGTTGAGGTAGATTTCCGCGAGTGTGCCGCCGATCGGCTGCGACATGGCGAAAAGCCGCCGCGACGCTTCGGGCGAAACAGCGATGTTCGACGTCCTGCCGGTCGGAGTCCTCGTCTTCTTCGGTTCGGGATGCGGGAGAGCGAGGAAGCGGCGCGCTTCCTCGGCTACGTCCTTGAAGTCGATGAGGTCGAGCGTTTCGCGGATGACGTCGAGGAGATCGCCATGCTCGCCGGTCGATGCGTCGGTCCATTTTCCGGCAGCTCCCTTGCCGGATTCCGGCCCGGTCAACCGCACGAACATCGAGCGGCCGGGGCTGTTCTGAACGTTCCCGACGACCCAGTATCGTCCAGCGCGGTGGCCGGACGACAGGTAGTGGCGGCATACCGCCTCGGCATTGCGTCCGAGACGGGATGCCAGTTCGGAAGCGTCGTGACGGGCCATCACGCTGCCTCCTTCTCGCCGATGCGCTCGATCGGCCAGCGGTCGAGCACCCTGGCGAGAACCGCCGGGCCATTGGCATCGATCGGCACGAACATGCGCAGCTTCCACGAGATGATCTCGTGGAACAGGCCGTAGGCCGTGAGGCGCTCGCGCATCGTGTCGTCGAAGCCGGACAGCTCGATGCGGTACGCGCCCATGACGCGGACACGGCGAAGCTGAAGTCCTTCAGCGAGGTCGAGGATGGTGCGGCCGTCCATCAGGGCGGTGAACGCATCATCCGGCGTGATCGCGGCCGCGCCGGTTGCGGTCGCATTCGCGGCCCAGGCAGGCGAGACCTTGCGGCCGATGATGCGCTCGCCATCGTCGGTCTGGAGCCGGTAGACGCGGGTCGAATCGTTCGGCAACCGCTTCCAGATGGGCAGAAGCAAGCCCGTGACCATGTGAAGCGTCGCATCGGTGAATTCCGGCACGTCGGCGATCTCGGCGTTCCAGGCCGACGCGAAGGTCTCCCGATCAGCTTCGACCCAATGGGTCTCCCCCATCATCCTCACCGGGATATTGTGCGCCTCCGTCGGCCGGATCAGCCGGACGCGGCGCTCGATCTCGCCATCGTCGAGCATGATGCTGCTGGCCGGGATCTGAACGGCAGCGCGCCCCGAGCGCTCGTTGACGAGAAGCTTCGCGCGCGGATCGCCGAGTTCGGCCAGCACGGCGTCGAGCGTCACCGGCCGGTTGCGCCTGCGCTCGTTGATCGTCAGCAGGCTGGTTTCCGCACCGGTGCGCGGATGGGTGTAGATCGTCTGGCGATCGACGACGACGAAGCTTTCCGCGCGCAGCGTTTCCAGCCCGGCGTCATAGGTGCCTGACGCAATCGCACCCTCGATGCGGGCGGTCAGGAGCTGCTCGAAGGCTGTGAAGAGGATGCCCTGAAGCTCGATGGTGAGCGCGAGCAGCCGGTTGAGAAATGTCGTGATCGGCGGCAGCTCGTCCTTGATGCCGGTCGAGTCCATCAGCTTCAGACCGGTGGCTTCCTCGAAGCGCTGGAGCGAGCAGCCTTCGACCTTGCCGCGCACCAGCAGCATGTAGAGCTGGCGGAGAGCGTCGCGGGCGTAGTGGCTCTCCAGATTGTCCTCGGGGCGGAACAGCCCTTGGCCGCCGGTCTGGCGCTGGCCGCGCGTGATCGCGCCCAGCGTGTCGAGGCGGCGGGCAATGGTGCTGAGAAAGCGCTTTTCCGCCTTCACATTCGTCGAAATCGGCCGGAAGAGCGGCGGCTGCGCCTGATTGGTGCGGTGCGTCCGGCCGAGCCCCTGAATGGCGGTGTCGGCTTTCCATCCCGCCTCGAGCAGATAGTGGACGCGTAGCCGCGCGTTCTTCGCCGACTTCTCCGCATGGTAGCTGCGGCCGGTGCCGCCGGCGTCCGAGAAGATGAGGACGCGCTTCTGGTCGTCCATGAAGGCTTGCGTCTCGGAAAGATTGGCGGCGCCGGTGCGCGTCTCGACCACGAGCCGATCGATGGTGACGCTGCCGCCGCGCTTGCGCACGATGCGTCGCGACCGGCCCGTCACCTCGGCAACCATATCCGTGCCGAAATGCTGGACGAGCTGGTCGAGGGCGCCGGGAACCGGCGGCAAGCTGACGAGCTTTGCGATGAGTGCATCGCGGCGCGAGGCGGCTTCGCGGCTTTCGACCGGCTGGCCGTCGCGATAGACGGGCCGCGACGACAGGTTGCCCTCGCTATCGGTGAAGGGCTCGTAAAGCTGCACCGGGAAGGAATGGGCAAGATAGTCGAGAACGTACTCGCGCGGCGTGATGTCGACGCGCACGTCGTTCCACTCCTCGGTCGGCAGTTCCGCCAGCCGCCGTTCCATCAGCGCCTCGCCGGTCGACACGATCTGGATGACGGCCGAATGGCCCGCCTCCAGATCGGCAGCAATCGAGCGCAGCAGGGTCGGCGCTTTCATGCTGCACAACAAATGGCCGAAGAAGCGCTGCTTGGCGCTTTCGAAGGCCGAACGGGCGGCGGATTTCGCCTGCCTGTTCAGCGTGCCGGAGCCGCCTTCGCCGCCGCCGGTGATATTCGCGGCCTGCATCGCCGCATCCAGATTGTTATGGATGATGGCAAAGGCGCCGGCATAGGCATCGTAGATGCGGACCTGCTCGGGCGTCAGCTCATGCTCGACCAGTTCGTATTCGACGCCGGCGAAGGAGAGCGAGCGGGCGGTGTAGAGGCCAAGGGCGCGAAGATCGCGGGCAAGCACCTCCATCGCCGCCACGCCGCCGGCCTCGATCGCCTCGACGAACTCGGCGCGGGTGGCGAACGGAAAATCCTCGCCGCCCCACAGGCCGAGCCGCTGCGCATAAGCGAGATTGTGAACGGTGGTCGCGCCGGTGGCGGAGACATAGACGACGCGGGCATTCGGAAGCGCGTGCTGGAGGCGCAGGCCGGCGCGGCCCTGCTGCGATGCTGCGACGTCACCGCGTTCTCCCTTGCCCCCAGCGGCGTTCTGCATGGCATGCGCCTCGTCGAAAACGATCACTCCATCGAAGTCGGAGCCCAACCATTCGACGATTTGCTTGACCCGCAAAAGCCAGAACCATCCCTGTGCCATCCCAGTAGATCAGTTTTAACCGATCGGCCTTGCGCGAGCGGAACACGAATACTGTTCCCGTAAACGGATCCTTGCGCAATTCGTTCTTCACTAGCGACGCTAAGCCGTCGTGGCCTTTACGGAAATCGACAGGTTTTGTCGCCACCATGATACGCACCCGATTGGAAGGGAAGATCATGACGAGACTGCCAGTCCACGCGCAACTGCAACAATACGCGAAATCGGCGCACCCGATTCAAGACGTACTGTCACGGAACCAATGCATATCTCCACGCAGCTGGTGTCAGAGCCCGATTGTTCCGCCAAGGGCTCACTGATCACCAACCCTGCGAATTCTATTCCGTCTTCCGGTGCTGGCAAAACCAGTTGACCGCGCTTGGCTAGCGTTCGCCACATAGATAATCTGTTTGCTCGAACACCATAACGCTGTGCCACATCAACCACACGGGCACCAGGCAGAAGCGTTTCTGAAACCAGTCTGGCCTTGAATTCCGGCGTCCATTTATTGCTTCCCCCGCTAATACTCTTCTCAGGGGTGAGAAACTCCACCGTAGGCCCCATGGGGAAACTCCTTCATCCATCCATGAAAAGCACTTCGCAGATCAAACAGCGCCGGAAAATGTGGGATCGAAACAGCGGTTACGTGATTTCGTCATAGAGGTTCGTCCGGTCCGAGCCGGTGCGAACGCTGCGATCATGTCTGGACATCGCGCTTCTCCGCGACGGGCGCCGGAAGACTCTCCTCCGGCCCTCAACCCGTCGCGGCAAAACCCGTCCGCACTCTCACTCTAGGGGGGCGTTGCGGGGAGGCTCCCCGCAGAAGGGGGTGTGCCGGCGACCGCAGCGCCGGCCAGGGGGAAGGCGTTCCCCTCCCCAAATGCCGAGGAGATCAACGTCTAAGGGTGCAGCCCCGACTGACCGCTCGCCCAGTGGATTATCCGACGAAATGTCCGGTCAGGTGCCCCACGCATCAATCACGGTATCGAGGGGAAATGGCGTGCTACTCTTTGACCATTCATGGAACGGAGCTGCAGTCTGGCTGTACGGACCCGGATCAGGCCGGTCGAACTGTACGCGTGTAGGGATATGGAAGGCACTGCCGAAAACAATCGCCTCACCGGAGGCTAGGATGGTCACCTGATCCAACAGTCGCCGCGCTTGCATGGGGATGATCCGGCGGAAATGGTCGATATCGTCGGGGTTCTGAAGCCGGTGGCTGATGAAGTTCGCGCATTGGCTGATGATGGTCTGGCTGATCTCGCTCGGCCGCTGGCTGGCAATGATAAGCGAAAGACCGAATTTACGTCCTTCCTTTGCGATCCGTTCATAAGTAAGACGCGCAAGGCGATGTCCCCGATCCTCATCGGATCTGGCTGGACGAGCATAATTGTGTGCTTCCTCGAGCACCAGAACCCAGGGATTCCTGTAGCGCGAAGCCGCCGGCAGCCGCTCACGCGCCTCCAGCAACACACGGCCGATTATCGCACAGGCGTAGGGCAGAACCTCGTTGCTGAGCATGGAGAGGTCGAGAACTGAAACCTTTGGTCCCATTGCCGCACCAAGCCCGAAGCGCCGGAACCAGCCTGAAAGATTCTCAATTTTCGTGTCGGTATCCTCGTAGTTGAGAAAGACCCGCCACCGTTTATCATCCAAACGAGTCTTGAGGCGCAGTTTCAGCGTCGTCAGATGGGCGTCAACGCGAAACGTATCCTCCTTCGAGACCGCGCGGTTGATAAGGGAAGGATCGGTCAGGGTAGCCCGGCCAATTGGCAGCGGGGAGTCGGCTGTTCGCACTCCGGCTTCTGCAGTCGCGCTCCCTCCCACAATCTTACTGCGGATAGCGTCCTTGAGCTTTTCCGCCTCGGCCGCAATTGCGGCTTGGTTGTTCATGACCTCAGTGTTGAAGTCGTTGGCGAGGCGATGGCTCTGAAACAGCGCCTCGAAGGCTACGGTATCAATGCCGGTATCTGCCAGATGCCCTGTCACAGCATCACAATGAGAACCTGCTGCCTTTTTCTTGATCTTGGTCAGCTCGCTGAGAAGCTGATCGAGCGCGCTCATAGCGTTTTGGAGGGAGTTCATGTTGACAGCGGCCGCGGCATCGCCGCCCTTGGCGATCGCCCACCAATCTTTCAACACAGGCTCTTGGGTCTGCTCCGCAGCACTGAGCCAGGCACAGATTTCTTCGGCATTCATGAACCATAGAGGGAGACTGAACTCCTTGCCATTCAGATAGATACGGTCTGGCAAACGCGCAGCCGTTGCCGCCGTTGGGAAGGCTTTGCCGTATTCCCCATTTATATCCAGAATGAAGACGTGCGGTTCCTCGGCCGCGCCATCCAGCGCCTTCATGGCTTTCTGAATCAAGCTCGTTACGGAGAAGGACTTTCCCGAGCCGGTATTACCCACGATAGCTAGGGGCCGCGAAAACAGGTCATTGTAGGAAGCGCGCACGACGTTGCGGGCCTGACCAGTCGGAAAGCCTATTCTGAGGTCACTGTCGAAGTCCTTATCTTCGTAGTCTTCCGGCTTATTGCGGCGGGGAGGAATCTCGAAGACCGCCCGTAATATGTCGGGCGATCCGATCTCGGTCGGCGTATCGAGCGTCGGCAGAACGGAAATGCCTGGGCTGAAGGAGAGTTCATCGTCCGCATGCTCGATGGTGCCCAGCAATTGTACGCTGGCGACGCGGCGCGGCTTCATCAGTTCGAGACTGAGATCATCGCCGCTGTTCGGATCGAAGGCCTCGCGGGCCTCCAGATCGGTGATGATGCCGATGACGGTCTCCCCCGCTCCGAGCGAGAAGGTCAGGTAAGCATTGATCGCGATCGCGACCTGAACGCCATCCAGAGTGGCACGTAACGCCGAACGGGTTTCGGGGAGCAACTCCACCTTGACCCGAAAACCCTGGACCGAGACGATATGGCCGACAAGCCGAGGATTATCCATCTAAGCCCCCACGCCGGCGTTTGGATCGGTTGGCGTTTCAGAGGAGGCAATCTGTTTCTCGAAACGCCGCAGCCGCAGGAAGTCGTCGAGCCATTGCACGTCGGGCATCACCGAGGTCGCAAAGTCGTCGAACGTCGCTAGTGTGAAAGGCGCGGCGGCGAAAGCATCTGTCGTGGGGCAGAGAACGAAGGCGCGTTTGCCGAGATCCTTGTAGCGTCGGATGCGTTCGATGACCGGACTTTCTGGATTGGGTTCGATTACCAGCATCACCAGCGAAGGATTCATCAAGGCATTCTCGATGATCCGGCTGACATGCTCATCCCCGAACCCATAACCGAGGACGAGCAAAAAGGTTTGGGGAATGCCGAGTCGAACCTGGAACGACCGGAACAGATGCGCGTAGGGCATGGTCAGCGTCTGCGCGAACTTGTTGGCGGTGGGCAGGATGCCTACCGAGGGCGTCTTGTCAGCCAGTGGCACGAGTGCCGCCGCCTTGTCCGCCGGACTCTTCGCTGCATAGGACTGGAAAGGCGTCAGGTCGGGATGACGGGCGCGCATTTCATCGCCCTGCTCGAACCAGTGGATCGAGCCGTGCAGCTTGTAGAAATGCAGAAACTTGTCGAAACGGCGGACACGGCCTTCCGCCACCTCGCCGGGATAATAGATGTCGAGCCCATAGACGGACGGATCGAAGCGCGCCGCCGCGCGCCCCGTGAACCCATCGAAGTACTGGACGCCCAGAAGTTCCAGCGCCTGTTCGAATAGGGTGTCGTAGTTCAAGGTGAAAAGATGGGTTCGCCCGAGATTGCTATCGCGGGCAACCAGTTTTGATAGAAACGCCAATTGGGGTGCGATCCCCTTCGCCGAAGTCGCGGACATGGTGTCCGGCAGTGATAGCGCACATTCCGCGAAGATGGCGATCCGCAGGCGGCGAACGAACCAACCCAAATCGGCGGTATTTGGGGCCGGCGTTTCTGGCCAAGTGACAGCAGAAAACGGTGCGCCTGCAGATTCGGCGACGACCAAGGCGTTGGCGACGAAGGACAGCCATGCCTCAAAACCGATTGGTGCACCGAGAATGTCCGCAAACGCCACTGCATTCTTCCGCGATTGTATGATGGGCGCGATCGAGGGCGGGAGGTCGGGCAGCGCTTCAATGGTTGCGAGAACGTCCTTCTCCAGGTTGGCCATGGTCTTGCCGCCTGCCGAGACCGAGGTGCCCGATCCCGTCAGGACGACGAGATTCTCCATACGCAGCCATTCCGAGATCAACGCCTGTAGACGAATGCGCCCTTGCTTCTGATCAAGCCCGGAAAGCAGATCACCAACGCCGCCGCCCTCCGTAAGGCCAATGAGCTGGTATTCTATCGGCACAGGTGCCGCTGTTGTCATGTCTCCTCCCCCTCTGCTCCACGGCGCAAGGGGTTGACAATCTGAAGCCCCCTGAAATCCTTTTCGTTATCTGTGACGACTACGCAGTCGTATGCTCCCGCGATCGCGGCGATAATCATATCGAGTCCGCTTCGTGGACGACCCGCCGCCTTCCCTTCCGCCATCAATCGCGCCCAGATGAGGGCAGCTTTTTCATCGAACGAGAGAATGCGACCGGCAAACAGTTCCTGTGGCCCTTCCGGTCCCGAGAACCAGGCATCGAGCGCATCGCGCTTTTTCCCACGCGGCTTTTCCAGAATGCCACGTCGGATCTCAGCGATGGTCAACGTAGTGACGAAAAGATCCTCGTCCTGCTGCGCAGCCATCCAATCCAGAAGGGTTTCGGATGGCTGCGGTTTGACGATGTTGCTAATGATGTTGGTGTCGAGAAGATAACGCGTCACAGATCGACCCGGCGCCCTTCTTCGCGTGGACGCGACAGATCGAGATCCGCGCCGACAAGGGGGGAACGGCGAAGGGCAGACAGGATGCCACCGGATTTTGGCGGCTCACCTGCAACAAGGGCCGCCTTGACCGCAGCCCGCGCCTTTTCCGCTTCCGGCCCCTCCTCCGCCAGTTGGCGAGCAAGCGACCGGATTAGCTCGCGGTCGGATTCCAGTGCTAAGACCTCGAAGCGCTTGAAGCCACGCTGCGTCAAGCGTGCCCGGTAATTTTCGATCGCTCTCTTCTGTGCCGCATTGCTCATGACGGGCCTCCGTGCTATATCCTGACATATAGCCGATATTGGCCTTGCAAACAAGGGATGTCAGCGATGCCTTGGGCCGCCCACCGCAGTGAGGTAATGCAGAAGAATACTGTGCATTTGCGCCAGTATTTTCCATATGCTGCGGTACGAGGGAATACGCCAGACTTCACCGAAGCCGCCGAGAACAGGCTATTTGCCGCCCAATATACGCGTGTTATGTCAATTGCTTACACTGATATTTGGGTGAATGCTTGGATGTATGACCTCACGATCAATCCAAGCGTCGGCGAAGATGACAAGGAACGAGCGCGAAGCGCTGCTCGAATCCCTGCTCATCGACGAGCCGGAACTGACCTTTACTCCAAGGGGCGATCCCGACCCGCGGCTTTTGCGTCTGGTCGACCTTCTGGCGCGGCAGGCGGCACGGGAATGTTACGCGGAAGAAGTCAAGATGACGAGGCGACGGGGAAAGCGCACCTCCTGATGCCGAAAGGAGAGGTGCATTGAAGGTCGCGATCTACGCCCGCTACTCGTCCGATAATCAACGCGACGCCTCGATCGCCGACCAGTTCCGCATGTGCCGCCTTCATGCGGTGAAGCAGGGCTGGCAGATCGTCGAGGAGTATTCCGATCACGCGATCTCTGGTTCGTCTCTGCTGCGCCCCGGCATCCAGGCCCTGATTTCCGACGCCACGCGCGGGCGTTTCGATCTGATCCTGGCCGAAGCCATGGATCGGCTTTCGCGCGATCAGGAGGACATAGCGGGCCTCTTCAAGCGCATGTCTTATTCCGACGTGAAAATGTTCACCCTCTCCGAGGGTGAAGTCTCGCATCTGCATGTCGGGCTCAAGGGCACGATGAACGCGCTGTTCCTGAAGGATCTGGCCGACAAGACCCGGCGCGGACAACGCGGCCGGGTCGAGGCGGGCAAGTCGGGCGGCGGCAATTCCTACGGCTATGACGTGGTGAAGAAGCTGGACGCTAACGGCGAACCGATCCGCGGCGATCGCACGATCAACGAAGCACAAGCCGAGGTCGTGCGCCGCATCTTCCGCGACTATGCCGCCGGCAAGTCCGCCAAGACCATCGCCTTTGCCCTGAACAGGGACGGCATCGCAGCTCCTTCCGGCGGCGATTGGGGTTTCAGCACCATCAATGGCAATCCGAAGCGTGGCAACGGCATCCTCAACAACGAGATGTATGTCGGCAAGATCGTCTGGAACCGCCAGCGTTTCGTCAAAGACCCCGATACCGGCAAGCGACAAGCCCGCCCCAACCCGGAATCGGAATGGGTCATTCAGGAAGCGCCGGAACTTCGCATCCTCGACGACGATCTCTGGAACGCCGTGAAGGCGAGGCAGGGCGAGAACCGCACCGAGCGCAACGAAAGCGGCGTCGCCGACGTCCGAACGATGAACTATCGCCGCCGGCCCAAATATCTGTTTTCGGGCCTGACCAAATGCGCTTGCTGCGGCGGGGGCTATTCCGCGATCTCGGCCACCCTAATCGGCTGCTCGACGGCCCGCAACAAGGGTACCTGCTCCAACCGGGTGAACATCCGCCGAGACGAGCTGGAGACGCGCGTGCTGAACGCGCTGCGCACCAAGCTCGTCGATCCCGTCATGTTTGCCCGCTTCTGCGAGGTGTTCACGCAGGAGATGAACCGCCTGCGCATGGAAGGCCGCGCCGGCATCGCCTCGGCCGAGGCTGAGATCGAAAAGACCGACCGTGAACTGGCGAAGCTGTTGACCGCCATTAAGGCTGGCGGGCCGATCGAGGCCATAGTGGAGGATATGAAACAGCTGGAAGCTCGGAAAGCAGAGCTGAAGGCGTTTCTGGCCGAAGCCGAGGAGCCACCTCCTCTTTTGCATCCCTCGATGGCGGTGCAATACCGCAAGCGGGTCCAGCAGCTCTACGAAGCCTTGCAGCACGAGGAAGAAGAGAAGCGGGTCGAGGCGGCCGACATTCTGCGCTCGCTCGTGGACCTGATCGTGCTGACGCCGGTGGATGGTAAGGTTGAGATCGACGTTCAGGGCGATCTCGCTGGAATCCTTATGATTTCCGCACAAACGAAAAACCCCGCCTTGGGGGCGGGGTCGTCGCAAGTAAAGATGGTTGCGGGGGCAGGATTTGAACCTGCGGCCTTCAGGTTATGAGTTTGATTTTCTATTATTCTTTATCGTTTCGTGTCGTTTCATGTTTCTACTAAATAACTGGGGCATATTGATTTTTTCATATTATTTCGCTTAACGTCGTTCCATGTAATTCAATCCGCCGTGGCGAACATGTGGCGCACGGTGGCGAACGACGACCCCAAAGGGTGTATGAAGATGCCAATTGCAAAGCTTACGCGGCGCGGCCTCGCGTCGATTAAACCCGTTGATAAACGAACGACCTTTTACGACGCAGAGCTTGCGGGCTTTGGCCTTCGCGTAGAGCCTACGGGACGGCAAACGTATTTCGTTGAGTATCGTCCCGGCGCAGGTGGCCGCAATGTTGCAAAGAAGCGGTTCACGATAGGAACAACGCTTGAGATCAGCCCGGAGGAGGCTCGTAAGCGAGCGGGCGATGTTCTTGCGGCCGTTCGCCTTGGCGGCGATCCGGCAGCGGAACGGTCGAAGGAAAGGTCTATTCCACGCTTTCAGGACTTTGCAGTCGATACATTTCTCAAAGATGAGGAAGGGCGTCTCAAGCCCCGAACGCTGGCGAATTACAAGAGTGCAATCAACAAGCACATAATCCCGGCGTTTGGCACGTTGCAGATTGATAAGATCACAACAGCGGACGTTGCCCGGCTTCATCGGAAGATGGGTAAAACCATGCAAACGACAGCAAACCGAATGCTTGAGATTGTCTCCTCGATCTATCGGCACGCCGCCCTCGCGGGACACATCCCAAAAGGTCACAACCCTGCAAACGATATTGCAGCCTATCGCGAGGAAGGCCGGGAGCGCTTTCTTTCGGCCGAGGAGCTTGCACGCCTCGGCGATGCTCTGGCGCTCGCTGAGAGCGACGGCCTACCTTGGAAGACCAGCGAGAGCAAGCACGTACCGAAGGGCAACCAACGGACAATTATTGACCGGCACGCCTGCGATGCGATCCGGCTTCTGATATTGACCGGCCTCCGGCTTCGGGAAGTCCTGAATATGCGATGGATCGACATTGACTTCGAGCGCGGTGTCGCTCTCCTGCCCGACACCAAGACCGGACGGCGCTATGCCGTCCTGCCTGCCCCGGCCCTTACACTCCTGCAAGAGATACAGAACCTTGGCGATTACGTGATCAGGGGCGACGCTCGCGATAAGCCCCGGCACGATCTCAACCGGCCTTGGAGAGCGATCCGCGCCCATGCGGGTCTTGAAGACGTTCGTCTCCACGATTTGCGCCATAGCTTCGCCTCGGTCGCCGCTTCGGGTGGCGTACCGCTTGCCGTCATCGGAAAGATGCTCGGCCATGCAAGCCCGGCCACGACCGCTCGATATGCGCACCTTGCAGACGATCCCCTCAAGGCCGCAGCCGATACCGTCGCCGGACGTATTGCCGCGTCTATGACTGGCCGCAAGGGCGAGGTGATCCCTATGCGAAAGGCGGTCGTCGATGAGTGAGGAAACCGCCCTCGCTGGCCTTCTGGCGTCGATTGATAGCTTCCGCAACCAATTGAAGAAAGGAAACACAACCGCAGTCATTGAGCCGTTGAGCGCCGACCAAATCGCGCAATTGGCGTCTTGTTTGGAAATTTCCGCCGACGATGAACAAGCAAAGCTGTTGAATGAAGCGGTAGCTCGATCCGCTCGAAACCTGATCGGATTTTTCACAGCAGGCACCGACGGCCAGCATGAGGACGAGCGGAACGCCGAGCTTAAGCGGATTGCAGCCGATCCGGCTCGGACACTGCTATCGCAGCCCGGTAGCGAGGGCGCTCAAAGCGCCCGCGATGTATTGATTGTGACGGCGCGCGCAAACGGCCTCGATGAAACGACGACGCTTGGCGCAGCCGCAATAGGCGATCTGGCTAAAGGCTTGCTGGATCAAAAAAAGCGGCGGGTGGATGCAAATCTCGTGCTTGGTGAGGATCAGCTTTTTGAGTATTGCGTCGCAATTCTAGGATCACTCAAGCCAGAGAGCCTTGTGGCGTTCCCCGCGAACGAATGGGGAGCGGATCGACACCCAGCCGTGCAATTCGCGGCTGAGTTCGTCGTGCAGGTCGCTGATCGTGCGCTGGCCGTCGTTCCAGCCAGCGACAAGCGTTCGTTTGACCGGCTCGTCAAACTGAAAAACAAGTCGCCACGATCAATCCTCGATGCCCTTCGTGAACCCCGTCGATACTGGTACGAGAACGATCAATCACAAGGCTATTCGGATTAGGCGACACTTTTCTATTGGAGCGGGCGAAAAACGCCCGCCTATTAAAACGGAACGACAAGAGCAACTATCGGGCGACTTTAACAAAAGGAACCCGACATGAATAAGCGCAATCTCGATCCGAAATTTATTGCACGCCTTGATGTTATGGACGCAGTGGAAGCGGCAATTTATCTCCGCACTTCGACCTCGACATTGGCGAAATATCGAATGTATGGCGATGGCCCGACCTTCATCCGTCAATCGTCACGCAAAACTCTGTATCGCAAGACCGATCTCGACGCTTGGCTTGCATCCAACGTCGCCGCCTAAAGCAATAGGCAAACAGCCCGCCAAAACGGCGGGCTTTGTTTTGAAAATCAATAATAGATTTTAATTAAAAATTCAAAATCCAAATACAGAACGAAACATCAATAAAATATTATCCCCAGATCGACAGTTCAATTCTTGAAAATCGATAACTGTTTAGCTTGACGCATCCCCATTTATATTTTTTTATACATTCACGGCCCAGAAAGAAGCCGCGAAGATATGAATCAAAAAAGCGTACTGGCGCTTTATTTTTAACTTTTGCGGAGAATAACAAATGGCCAAAAAGCCAGAAATCACAAGAATTGCAGAAGCGCTAACCCGCCCGACAATCAGCGTCACTGAGGCCGGAATTATCCTCGGTGTTGGGAAAAATGCCGCCTATGACGCTGCCCGATCAGGTGATTTACCCACGATAAAAATCGGTCACAGAATCCTCGTTCCGGTTGCCAAACTCGCGAAACTGCTCGGCTTGCAAAATCATATCGTTGATGGAGCGTGTGATGGCGAAATTTGATTATCAGCGCCGCGCAGAGGCTGATCGGCTCCGCCGAAATGGCACAGATCAAATAAACGATTACGGCCTGCCTCGCGGCCTCACACCGCCCCGGAAGCGTCAATCAAAAGCATTTGCAAGAGCGGAACTTGAGGCGCTCCTCGCAGAACATACCGCAAAAGCAAAACCCGCCGCTCGTGGGGAGCGACGGGCTTCAAGAACCGTCCACCAGTAGAAATGAAGGGTTCAGATCACAATGGCAAACCTTGTCGCAAAGTTCAACCGCCTGCCGATCTTCACCGCAGTTTTCGCGGCTCTCGTCGGCTTCAACGCCGCTCTTGCGATCCTAAAGATCGCGGGCTGATCCTCAAATGAAAAGGCCGATCTGACAGCAACCAGATCGGCCTTGGAAGGTAAGAAAATGACAGACCCAAATATGGCAGAGCCACGAGAAAAAAACAAGCGTATCCGGCTGCATCTCGACCACATCGAGCGCAGCCGGTGGCGTCGAGGCATTGCAGCCGCGACAGAAATCCACCCCTCCGCATACCGGCTGGCAACAGTTCTCGAAGACCTGATGAACAACCGCTCCCGTGAAGCGTTCGCCGGTCAGGACGAGCTTGCCGAACTGACCGCCATATCGGTGCGGCAGGTCCGCGATCACTTAAAGGCTCTGGAAGCCGCCGGATGGATCATTGTCCTGTCGGGAAAAGATCGGACCCGGCCTCGGTCAAAGCGCGGGCTGCATTATCGTCCAGCATGGCCGGACGAAGCGACGCGAGAGCGATGCATGGCCCGAAAGTTTGTCGCGGAGGTTGAAGTTAAAAGCGGCGATGGGCCGCCGGTTTTGAATGAGATTAAAACCGGCGATGAAGCGTCGTTAAACCGGCGATCCAGCGTATCAAAACCGGCGGTGGGCCGCCGGTCTCATAGTAACGACAGAGGACCGACAGATAGGGGCGAGGCCGCCCAAGCGGCCATCGCCACAAATAACCATTCCTCTCACCAATTAATAGATGAGGAGAATTCATTCTTTCAACGGCCCTCTGCTTACGCAGGGCCGTCGGAAGCCGACGAAATCGATCTCGATAGCTGTCCGAACATCGAAAGGCCAGAATACGATCCCGACGGTCCTCATACCGGCGACCTGATCGAAGTTGGCGAAGGCGCATTCGTTCAAGTTGAGGAAGCGGAAGACGACGCGGGGACACCCCGCGACCCCGACGGCCTGACGGCCGACCGGCGAGGAGATAATGCCTTTGACCTCGCCGCTTTCGTCTCGCGCCTAGTCGCAAGCATAACCGATCTCTCGAAGGTCGAAGACGAGCCGAACACACAAACCGTCCTGCCGTTTGCCGCTAACGTTTCCGACGCAACCGGCCTCCCTATCGGCGAAGCCGTCCGGCTCGTGGAAGAAACATTCCGTGAGGCAATCCGAGACAACGTAGCCTCAGCAGGACTGAGCGACGAAGAAATGGCCGTCCACAGCGAAGTCATAAACTTTTGAGGAGCAACGCGATGCAGTTCGAACTTGATTTCAATCAACCGATCCCGGCTCCGGTGCCGGAGGCAGAACCGGAGCGCCGGGGTGAGCTTGTCGTCTTCCCGCTGACGCGCAACTTAATGGTTCAAACGCTTGCAGCCCGCTTGCGCTCAATTCGCAACGATGCCGAGCAGAAGAAATTCATGGACGACTGCGCGCGCCGTTTCTTTCGAAGCCGCCGTGATGACGGCCTGACGTTCAAGCAAGCGCACGAAGACGTGATGGATTTTGAAAAAGCGATCCGCGCCGAATATCGCCGACCGACCCCGCCGCCGACCCGCTGGCGCGACCGCGACGACGCGCTGATCCCCTTCGATTTCTCGACCCCACGCAATGAGGCAAGCCATGCGAAGCAAACAGCTTAAACGCCCGCCAAGCGATCAATGGATTTTGACGGCAGCGGCTATCTGCGGAGGCCGCGACCCAACACCGGAATATCTGCAAGGCTTCATTGCAGCCGTGCGATCCCAACCCGGCCAGACAGAAACCTAGCTTTGGAATGACCGGCAGACGTTGGTAGCATTCGCGACAGGTTACGAGCGGGCGCTTTTGGATAACTGCGAGGCAATGCGCATCACAATTGAGGAACGGACTGAACAAACTGACCTCGACGGCAACACGCTCATAGCAACCAAGACAATCAACTGACCAAAGGATCAAAAATATGAGAGCCATCGAACCGCACCTGCTGGCAGCAGCCGAGCGTATTCTAGGCAGCGAGCGACATAAGCTCGGTAAAGATACGGATTTTGTCCGTGCTGTTGCCGTAGCCTACGGCACACTTGGCAATGGGTCGACAAATGATCAAATTTTACGACATGCCGAGGCGGTCTTTGCAGGAATGCAGGCGAACGCCGCCCCTATAGCGTCAAATCAACCGACCTCTGGTTTAGCGCTTGAGGAAGCCCGCCTACAGGGCGAGCAAAACGGCACCACCGCAGAGCGTAACCGCATCCGCGCTATCCTGACCGATCCTTTAGCTGAAAATCGTATGGAAGCCGCGAAGCATCTTGCATTCGGCACCGACATGCGTGCATCCGAAGCCCTTGCGCTGCTATTTACGGTCAAGCCGGGCGGTAAGGCTGAAACGCTCCAAAGCCTACCGTCACACATAGCTCGTACGTGTAACGCGCCGGGTGGGCTTGTTGCCTTCGACGCAAGCGCCGGAACTATAGCGACGGTCGAAGCCGGAGGCGCAACCGGAGGCGCAAGCGTCGGCTTCGCACCGGCTCCTGACCCCTTTGTGAAAGCGGACCCGAACGCTCGCAATCGGGCAGCGTGGAAGCGCACGACGGACGCGCTTAACGCCGAGGGCGCGCAGGCGACTATCCACGGATGACGACGGCGCGGCGGCCCTACGGCCGTAGCAGCCAAATTGTGAGGCGCGAAAATGGAATTATTCGACAGAACAGACCCGGCATGGCCTCCCGATCCCCTCGAAATCGACCTTATGGACGGCGCTTGGATGACACCGCAGCAAGCGGCGGCTGCCGCAAGAGTTTCAGAACGGACGTTGTGGCGATGGGTACGAGAACGGGACATATCAATAAAAGTTGGCGGGCGATTGTGGGTCAGCAAGCGTAGGCTTTTCGGACAATAGAGGCGGCTTTAGAGCCGCCTTTTTCTTTCTGTGGCAGTTCTTGTCGCACCCTGTCAGACGATTATCCGGAGAGGCTTCGGCATACTCAACGAAACAAACCAGCCAGCCGGAGCCTACCAATGCTCAATCTTTCAGAAGCAATTTTAGCAACACTTCCACCAGTCTCTCGCATAAAACTCGAACGCCAACTTTCTGATCGTGATGCGGCACATGCGGCCTATCGCGCGGCAAGTGACCGCGAACAGGAAGCCCGTGCTGAACTTGGTTTTGTTTCGGGATTGGCACAGCAACAGAAGGAAGCCCATCAGGGTTCGACCATTTCATTTCAGGGCCACAGGCAGCAAGAGGACAAGCAGGCTGTAGCGGAGCGCATTGACGCGCCGGTCGCAGCCGCAAAGCGCGCTTTGCAAGTCGCAGTCGATGCACGCGAGCGAGCAGCGGAGCGGCAGAATGCCTTTGGCTTCCTCGATAACATCGAAACGTGGATTCGCAGAGCCGGATCAGATGGGCGCTTCCGTGAGGCGCGTCCAGTCGATCTCAAGCTAACGGCCCGTACCGATCTTTCCGCAGAGGTCGCAAAGGTCCGCGCTCGTATTGCGGAGGCCGAGGAAGCTTTCGCGAAAGCGGAGAATGCACCGGCTCCGGCGTCTGACTTGAAAGATCGGGCATTTGCTGAGATTGATCGGATCGCCGCGCTTGGCGCTCTGAAAATACATCCTGCCAATAGAAGCGCTGAACCGCTGGCACTTGCCCGTAAGCTGGCCATCCATTCCGGCAATAACAACTCGATTGTCGGCACCGGTGGCTCGGACGTGATGGTCTGGCTGATGCATGAAGAACTACGCAAAAAGGTCAGCGCAATGATCGACGCGCTTCCACAGACCGGGGCGCTGACCGATGATGAACGCGAGGCCGCTTTCGGTGATCTTGCCGCCGCACGTCTTGAACTCGAACGGATTGAGGAGCAGTTGATCTCAACCGCAGAAGTTGATGGGCATATCATTGCCCGGCGTGTTGATCTCGACCCACGCGCCTTTCTCGGCATTGAAGCCTAAGCTGTTCGTCCGGGCTTAGTGGGTAATCCATCCCATGTCCTTGCCCAGACGTAGCGGGGCGAGTAGGACCCGCGCCCCTACTCGCCTCAATCTACCCAAAGGACGAAAAACCTTAATCCTCATGGCAGGCCGTACAGAGGCGAGAGGCGACGGATGATGTCAAGCATAGGGCAAGGCGCGAGAAGCGCGTGCACGGGCTGATATGGGGCAAGGAGAGGGGTCGAGAGGGGGTCGAATAGGTACCTTACCCCAAAGGCCAAGCCTTGCGGGGTCGCCGCCCCCCGATATTTCAGTGTTTCTCCATTTTCAGAATTTGCACTTTGGTTGGTTTTCACCAAGCCGCCGAACTCATTGAAACCACATTGTAAAGGTGACTTTGATGCTCTCTTTTTCCATCAAATGCCGTGGCTGCGGTGTCTTTTTCGAGCGGCAAGCGCTTCCCGGCCGGACGCCGCTGAAATGTCCGTCTTGTCGGGAAAAGGAGGCGGCGGCAAAAGCCGACCGCCGTCCGGTCTGCCGCATCTGTGCAAAGCTGATCCCGCATGAACGGAAGGCCGGAATGCCGCCACGCTTCTGCGATGCTTGTCGGCCGCTGAAAGCCCATAAGCATTTCGTGTGCCAGCAGTGCGGCGCCGATCTCCATCGCCGTCCCGGCAAGCGCAATCGCTTCTGCACGCCCTGCGCGGAGCAGCGTGAACGCGATCGCCTTCATCGCAGAACAATCGGCTGGCAGCGCGAGAATTCAGGGTAAACCGTCGCAAATCCGCCATTTCATCCGTTGGCAGAGCATTGTTTTGCTGTAAACACGGACGCAAAACTGCTATTGATAAGCGGCTCAAGAATACGGGAGTTGTCATGAACGCCGCTGCCATTCCTGCCACATTTGAACCTGTTTCCACAGCCGATCCCGACATCCCCATGGTCGATCTATGGCTTGACCGCCTACGTCGCGACCGCACCATTTCAGCAACCCTTTTCCGTGTCGCCAGCGCTATCGCTGCTATGGCTGATGGGCTTACATGCACCGTAACGCGCGCACAGCTTGCCGACGCGACCGCGCTCGATATCGCCGCCATTCCTTACCACCTTCGCCGTCTGGCAGATCGCGGCTGTATCGCCGTCCATCACGGCGGATTAAAGCGGGCTTCTCTAATCGCAATCCTGCCTTGGCGGTAACGCCGGAGCGTGACGTTTTCGCTGAAAAACCGCACATTTCGTTACATTCCACATCACTTTTCCCCGTCACGCTTTCCCGAAGGATATCAATTGCACGACATTGATCCCGGCGTATGGACGCCAAAAATCGTTGGCGAAGAATTGCTCGAAGCTGTGCGTTGGGCGAACAGAAGCGCCGGTTATGTTGGTCCGGCACGTATCAAATCAGGGATGCCTGATCTTGCTATGATCTCGTCAGATCGGGATTTCGATGGCTGGCCTCCGATGGCCGATCTGGAAGCACGTCCAATGCGGCGTTCACTTTCCCCGGCTCGCGTATCGCAGCTCGATCGCGCACTGTGGTGGCAGGCGACCTATCTCAAGGATGAACCCGGCGCAGCACGCGTCTTGAAGCATTGGGTGCGTGCGAGACTGTCAAAGGGGATGACGTTCGGCGAAGCGATCAAACGACGCGGCTGGTCGAGGTCGACCGCCTATAGGGGACGCGATAAGGCGCTCGCGCTGATCGCTGTCGGCCTGACGAACGACGGGATCGCTTACGGACAGCAATAAGTTGCTGCTCTTGCGCATAGTTGCGCCTCAAAAGAATATTCCGTATTCAGGTTAGCAGTTCGACGGGGGCAACATGCGCTTTATTAGAAATTGGATTATTCCGCTCACTTCCACAGCATTCTTCGCATTCTTGGGTTTCATGCTGTTAGGTTTGCCGGGCGTAAGCATAGTTCAAACACTCGACGGCAAGCCTATGCCGGACGGAATTCCGCCGGAGCAAATCACTGCCATCATCAAAGAAGGCAAGCGGGTCGGCAGTTACATCGACTTCTACGGATTTCAGCTTGTCGGCGAACCCTTATATTGGACAGTCGGGATCATCGCTGTCATGGCGTACATCGGCTATCGGTTAGGGGCGAAGGCTCGTAAGGTGGATCAGCCTGCGGCGCAATAGCGGAGACGCGATGGACGGGGATTTCCTCACGTACGCGAACGTGCGCGCGATTAAGTTACTTATACTTGTTAACAGAACTCCTCAGTATGAACTCTGTAACATCACTAGTCACATAAATCATAAACGGGGCGGCGCGCTTAACGCGCCCGCCCTATAGACTATTGGTTTGTTATTGAATTCTGAGTGGTTCAGAGATAGCTAATTCTGTGATAGGGTGAATGAGCTTAATCGCGCGTGCGAGCTTTCATCATCGCGCCTGATCCTCCCCGCGCCGTAGACATGCATTCTTTCCGCTGGAAGCATTGAGTATCTGCCCTTTCAGCGCAGTCGATGGCTTCGGGGTTACCTACCTACCAGAAGGATGCGCGTGCGCGAAATCACGCCTCCTGTGCGGCGATAATTGGCAACAAATCGATTTTAAAAGCGGCGGCCGACATGATATCCGCTCACGCTGTTGCGATTGGCTTTATTTCAGCTAAAATGCTGCTGGCGCAAAAGTTCTATTTTCCGCTGCCAAATCACCTGAAATCCAACTAAGCGTGCTGATGGGGTTTCCTGCCGATCTATCATCAAACGCAACCGGAAAATCCATTACGTAAGCTTGTGGATAATAAAACAAATTTCGCCGTTTCTGAACTGCCGCAGCATATTTGTTAGCCGAATTCTCCAATATCATTGCTTGTCGGATGCGCATCAGGTATAATTGCTTTTGAAGAAAGTTGTCCATACGGACTTCTACTTTGAAAAGTCGGCCGAGTTGAAGCGGCTGGCTTTTTTTTTTGATACTACCACTTATTGATTGTGATCGAAGAATTTTATATTCGAGTTATTGTTTTTTAAAACTGTATATGTACCAATAATGAAGGGGAACATAACTGTGCGTGTTGGAACATATATCGTCATACTAGTGCTAACTTCGTCGGTCATTTTAACAAGCGCAACGATCATAGCGCAGTCGAGAACCGCGCAATCTAGCAACGAAGTTGTTGCATTAACTAATGAAGCAGATCGCCTTTCAGAACTCCATGAATATGAAAAAGCATTTCGGCTTTATCGAGAGGCGGCTAAATCGGGCTGGTATTATCCTCAAAGCATAATATCGTCTATGTACGGAGTTGGAAAAGGCGTTCCACAGGACTGGAAGAGATCGTTAATGTGGAAGATCGTGGCTAACCGTAAAGAACCGAACAAAAAGGCTGAATTAACGAGCCGCTATGAGTCTCTACTCACTGTTATCGAGATTAAGGCCGTTGAGAAGGCTGCGGATATTTGCGTAACCAGTCAATTTGTAGACTGTATGGATTTTTGATAACTTCTGCGGCAATATCCAGGCCGGGTTATCCCGGCCTTTTGCATTTCCGGAGTTGCTCTTTTCGAACGTGGGGATAACACACCTCCATCTAAAAGGAGCACCCCATGCAGAAGAAACCACATCCCGCCGACATCGCCGATCGCGCAAAGATCGCCACCGCGATCCGCTTCAACGTGCATCTGCGCAAAGGCCCGGCCGACAAGATCAATCGCGAAGCTCCGACGCTTGCGAAAGCTGCCGAGATCGCGGCCCGGATCAGCGCCGAGAACGGCGGCAAGCCATGTCTCATTTACGGCATCACGCCCGACAAGATGACCGTTCTCGTCCCGAAAGACATGATCGACGCTGCACGCAGTGGCACGGCCCCTGCGAAACGCCAAGCCGAGAAGGCGAAGCGGAAGCCGAAGGCCGACAAGTCCGCAGGCGGCAAGCGCTGCGATCCTCGAAGCTGCGCAGAACGGCAAGATGCCCGCCGTCCCTGATTTCTCTGCGCCGACACATGCGCGCTTCCGCAATAAGCTCGGCGAGATCGTCGCCCTCGCTAAGGCGGGCGATATCAAAGGCCTCAAGGCGATGGAAATCAATCCGGTCAGCACCAGCCCGAAGGCCATGGCGCGATTTCGTGATCTCTGCATCATCGCCCTCAATGCCCGGAAAGCGGGGCGCGCGAAGGCTCGCTCGACGCAATGAAGAATATCGCGGAAGCGCTCAAGGTCGTATTCAACGATCATGTTTGAATGCGAAGGGGCGCGTTTAGCGCCCTTCGCTGTCACTTATCCGAAGGCACTTGATCTACAGCAAAGCTATAATGACCTTCGGCGATTTTCCGCTGAGCTTCTTTGAAAGCCCACTCTGGCGCCGTGATGCTTACGCTTCTCGCGACATCCATTCGATCCATCAATTCAGCCAAGGCTTTTTCCGCCGCCTGCACATCGCCTAGAGCGGTGACATTTGCTGTGCGACGGAAGCGATCCTGTAGCGCCTTGAATTCCGCTGCTAAGCGCGACGTTTCGTCCACGCTGGTTTCGAACTTCAACGCATCGGCCAGGGCGGGGAACAAGCTGGCAAGGAGAGCCAGCAGCGCAGAGACCCAATCCCACCCCCAATCTTGCAAGATCGACAAACCGGCGATGCCACCGATAACGATCGGCGCAGCGACGAAAAACCGCTTTTGACAGCGAACGCTGCGAAGCCAAATGTAAAGGGAGGTGGACGTATAAAGGCAGCTCTCCTCCTGCCGCCTGCACTCCGCAATGATCGCCTTGCGGACGTCTTCTACAGAACGTGGATCGGAATTCGGTTGCCGAATATCTTCTGCCATTCTTCACCTGCCAAGATTGTGTAATCGTTGTATTCGTGAGAGCATGCCGTCAGTGCTCGATCACGAGCAGTTTGCGCCTTCGACAGCCAGTCGTTGCCCAAATTGACCAACTCGAAAGTCCCGGGAATGGTCAAATTCGCCCATGCCTTAGTGCACAGCCAGGCGAAGAAATCTCTCATAAACCAGTCATACCAATAATAATCATAGTATCGGTTTTCATAGCTTGTCATGAACTCCGCCACCAGCAATTCAATCTGGTAGGATTTGAGCGGGACATTACATTCCCGTTTCCATGTTTTGAGCATTTGCGCCATCGCGCGCGCGTTTCCGTTTGAATTCCGATCGGCCGCTTCAAGAAATGCAATTTCCGCCTGCGGATCAACCAGCTTCCATCGCCCACCGTCGTTTGTATCGGGCATATAGAAGCGCCCGTTATTATCGTATCTAAATGCTGGCACCACTTCGATTGCCACCGAATTGAAACCGACGATAACCACTTGGCCGTCACCGCGGATGCTGCTTTGAGGGTAAGTGGTCAGAAGGTGACCACGGACTTCTTGAAGCAATGCCGACTGTTTATTGCCTTGGTACGTTTCGATCCGATGATAAACCGCCGTCGGCAATTCAAAGAAAATATCAACATCGCTCGGGGGAGCGATGGCTGTTTCTTTTCCCCATGATCCGACAATGAAACCGCGTGGCGTTTCTGTGGTCTCATCATAGTAAGCCCGGTGAAGCGATTTTCGGACGCCAAGTTGCTTGCCTAAGCCATCATCGATCTGATCCGCAGATAATCTAAGCTCTTCATGAAAGCGGCGGAACCGCTGTCGCACCCCAATCCACATGCGAATCGTCCTTTTCTAAACTGAGTACACAGCGGAGCATCCGGTTGTAATTGTCAACCATGGGTGTCAGCTCTTCCGGCTACGGATGAGCGCCGGAGCGATATAGAAGCCGTCGGAAGATTTCCAACTGCTATCCAACCCTTTCCAACTTGAGCGGATTAAATCCACTCATATTGTGGGGAGCCGTTCATAACCAAAAACGGAGAAATCAATGCAAAAACATCCCCTCGACCTCAGCCTTGACGGCTTTGATCCCCTGCCCCGCCTGACCGAGATCGCCCCTGCGATCCGGGCGGCGCTCCTACTGTGCTGCCAAGGCGACCACGCAGTCGGCTTGACTGCCCGGCGGATGGAGCAGGACGAGCAGACAGGGATCGAACTCATCGACAGCCTCGCCGACGCCGAACGCTATCTGCGCGCGCTTGCAGCCGTCGTTGAGAATGCCGAGCTGCGCTTGCTGGCGGCCATAACGGCCTGATCGTATCGGCGATGCGAGGCGGGCTTATTGCCCGCTTCGCATGCTTGGCGGACGCACAATCTCCACTTTTTTCATGGTGGCGCACAGGTGGCGCACGGAATACAAAAAACGAAAGCCCGGCAATTTCTTGCCGGGCTTACTATTTGACTTCCTTGCGGAATTTGGTTGCGGGGGCAGGATTTGAACCTGCGGCCTTCAGGTTATGAGCCTGACGAGCTACCGGGCTGCTCCACCCCGCGTCAAAATTAGTACAAGCCTGTGAGG
>NZ_MOYL01000006.1:0-294042 GCF_001939785.1 Pseudochrobactrum sp. B5 | reverse complement strand
CGCCAAAACACCTTTTATGGAATTTTTATAACAAAAATCGAAAAACAGCGCCCATCACCCCGCTTTATCCCCTCACCACACCGCTCCAACACCCATTTCCTCCCCAAACCATCCCAAAAACCCAGCCAAATATATCAAATCAAAGCACCAAACCCTTGTTTCGACTCACAAATTCAGAATCAAAACGCGGAATCATTCACCTCACACCCGAATCCATGTCCAAAACAGTGTTTTTCATGAGAGCATTGATGCTCATTATATATAGTGCTTTTCACAGCCTAATAATGCAGCGATCATAAACACGCCCCATTCCGGTCGTACGCACACATCTGAAATGAAATAGGTTCAGTGCTCCGGTTTAAATAAGGCGAATAATCGTGGAATGATTCCACATATCCAGATTGTTTGCCGTCTTCTCATTGACTTGACCGGTATGCACAGGCAAAACTTTGCTCCTCACCTGAGGTAATTCAATATTACGCAGATTTTTCCGCAGCCTGCGGTGCGCAATATATAATAAGGAATGGTACTGCGCGGCATGAATCAGCAGATCGTGACCAACTCCAGCGACCCCGGAGATGAGCCGCCGCTCATCACGGACGGGCGTCGCGGACCACCGGATCGGCGTGAGGTTTCTGCGCGGTGGCTGGCCGGTACTTTTCTGACCGGCATTACAGCTTCATTACTCATTGGTGTTGCACTCTTTGCAGCGCTCGACGGACGTCAGCAATTAGCGACACCGCCGGAGCTTGTTACAAAAGAAGAAATGCCGGCTAAATCGGATGCTCAGGACAGCACCAAGGGCAACCGCGTTATTGCAACTGTCACGAAACAAAAAAGCCGCGACCGCCGCCGCATGGAAGTTTCAACCATGCAGAAAGTTGGTGAGCGCGAGGTTATCCGTACTAAACCTTTTGAATATGTCCGCATGGCTTTGGCCGCCGATCATCCGGCAAGCCGCCAATATCCGGCATTTGATGCTATGGCTGTTTTCTCTGACGGTGCCAAACAGCAGGTACAGGCTGCGAATACCGGACAAATTTACGGCGCGAAAGTTGAAAGTGAAATCAGTCTGCGCACAATCGATTTTCCGGTTAATGCCGGAAATTATGATTCAGCATCAGATCTTACCAGCGACGAAGTTGAAAAAGTCGTCCGCAGCACCGGTCAGCTGCTGACTGACGGCGATGTGCAGATCGCGTCTCTTCATTATGTCGATCCTCTGCGCTTTGGTAATAGTGGTGACTCCCCTTATACGCTGACACAACCGCTTGGCGTACGTATCACGCAGGAAAATGTCAGCGTCAGCAACCGCCTTCTCGATGGCGAAACCAATACCGGCTTCTCCGAAGATATTATTCCTTTCCGTTCGGATTCGAAAATCATCGATGCTCTGAATAAGAGCGGCTATGAAGGGGAAGATGCGGATAATATTGCTGAAGCCCTGAGCAAGCTGATGAATTCGCCGCGCCTGAAGGCTGGCAGCGTATTGCGTGTGGGCGTGACCTCTTCTGAAGAAGAAGATCATATTGTCCGTGTGACACTCTATAACGGAACAACCCATATTGTTACGGTCGCTCTCGACGATCAAAACCAGTATGTTCCGTCTGATGAACCGGAAATGACCCCGCTTCTGCAAACTGCATTTGATGATAATGCACCGCCGCCGACAATCCGCGGTGAGCTGCCATCTGTTTATGATGCCGTTTATAAAGCAGCTCTTGCCTATGGCATGACCAATGATATGGCGCGGCAGCTGATAAAAATGCTGGCGAATGATGTCGATCTGCAATCCAAGATCACCCGCTCCGATGCGATTCAAGCATTCTTCTCCCTGCCGGAAGATTCCGAAAGCGCCAATGAAGAATCTCAACTGCTCTATGTCAGCGCCAATATGGGCGGCACGACCAAAAAATTCTACCGCTACCAGTCGCCGGAAGGCGGCGTGGAATTTTATGATGAGAATGGCCGCAGTGCCCAGCAATTCCTGATCCGTAAACCGGTTCCGAACGGTGTTTTCGGTTCGCCATTCGGCGGACGTCGTCATCCTATTCTCGGTTATGTCCGTATGCATACAGGTGTCGACTGGCGTGCTCCGCGCGGCTCCCCGATTCTCGCTGCCGGTAATGGTGTTGTTGAAAAAGCCGGTTGGGCCAATGGTTACGGCAATCAGACCATTATCCGTCATGGCAACGGCTATCAGACCAGTTACAACCACCAGAACGCGATTGCTTCCGGCATTACACCCGGCGCACGTGTTCGTCAGGGACAGCTGATTGGTTATGTTGGTTCAACCGGTCTATCGACCGGCCCGCATTTGCACTACGAAGTGATTGTGAATGGCGCGAAAGTTGATCCGATGCGTATCCGTATGCCGCAAAGTCAGTCTCTGGGCGGAAAACAGCTGGAAGTCTTTACGCGTGAACGTAACCGTATTGATCAGCTGCTGGATGGTAAGGGAGATGCCCCTGCCAAGGTTGCCAATACATCTCAGGCAAAAAGCTGATAATTTTATAGAATAAAAAAGCGGCCCTTCAGGCCGCTTTTTTATTTCTTATTCCGTAAACTCCACGGTCACTCCGGGTTTTACAAGCTTGACCAGTTCTTCCGCATCCCAGTTGGCAAGGCGGATACAACCGTGACTGGCTGTTTTACCAATACGGGACGGATCAGGGGTGCCGTGAATACCATAAGTCGGCTTTGACAGTGCAATCCACACAGTACCCACCGGCCCGTTAGGCCCCGGCGGCACAATCAGCACCTTGTCATTATTACCCTGTTTAAAATTAATCTTCGGATTATAGGTGTAATTCGGATTGGTCGCGATACGCTCAACCGTCACAATGCCGGACGGCGAAGGATTATCCGCCGAACCGATTGTCGACGGGTAAGCCACAACCAGTTTGCCGTTTGCATCATAGCCGCGCACTTGTTTACGAGCCTTATCCGCAATAATTTTGGCAATAGGCGCACGCTTCTGCTTGCCCAAATTAGGCACACGGATCACTTCACCGGGCTGGCGGAAACTGATCCCCGGATTGATTTCCTGAAGATAGTTTTCATCAATGTGGAATTTTTCAGCCAGCATTTCACGCGGCGAGACATAGGCCATTTCCGGCAGCTTTGCCTTCTCGCTGTAATCATTGGGGACAGAAGCCAGATAAAAACGCCCGATATCTTCATTGGTAATCGTATATTCTGTGAAAGCAGGACCGCCTGTGGCTTCGAGCTGGGCATTGACCTGCGTTTCATCTGCCGGATTAATGCTCAGACCTGTTACTTCCAGATAGGACGCGGCCGCCTTGTCAACATTGCTGCCTGCTTTGCCGTCGATCACGCCCGGTGATGTACCGGCACGATCCAGCATGATCTGATAGGCTGCAAATTTAGCTTTCGCGCCCTGACCTTTCGGCATCACAACTGACGGTGTCTGTGAACCGGACATGCCGGAGGACGTGTTCGGATATTGCCCGTAAGGATCTTCAATCGCCGGTTTGAAATCATTATCATCCGGTGACGGTGCAGCACCAACATCCGGCAAAGCAGAACGGTCAACTGCTGCATTATTCACACCCGTATTGCCGCGCGGTGCTGCCGGAAAATAATCCGTACCGGCATCATCCGGCACATTGGCAAAGCCGTCATAAGGCACGCCGCCACCAACCGGTCCGTTCAATGTCCAGTTATCATTAGAATCCGGCTGCTGCGGAGGCTGTTGCGGATAGCCGCCCGGCTGTTCCTGAATACGCAAAATCTTGCCGCTATTATCCATGGTCACCTGACGCCCTGAAGCATCAATATAGACCCGTACTTTATTATCCTGATAAATAACTTCACCCGGATCATAAAGCTGTGCCATCAACACGGGACGCTCCTCACCGGAAGCAGAACCACCAATATCAAAAGGGGACGCATAAGCGGTCGCCGCTGTCAGACCCGTCAGCGCTGTCACCGACAGTCCGAGATAAGTCTTCCGTAGAATTCCCCGCATTTTATGCATACCACACCCTTTAAAGCGCAAATCTTGTTTCTTCAGCCAGTCGCCTGACCTGAAATGCCTTAGTCACAGATCAGGCCATTTTTATGGTTAATAACTTAACTGCATATGAAGAAGACAATCCGCAACAGATATTTTTTATAAAGCATGACGCAGCTCAATGGACTCATTGAGCGTCCGCGAGCATGCGACAACTCAATAAAGCCAAAGCGCCCATGAAAAAGCGGCACCACATTCAGTGATGCCGCTTGCCATCTCTTCACTCAATCAAGGTGTATTGTACCCCTGAAGCTCAGTGTTTCGGCTTAGGCTGGAAAACCAGCCGGTCTGATCCGGCCGAAATATCCACAACCGAACCATCGAGGATATCGCCGCCAAGAATTTTCTCGGCGAGCGGGTCCTGTACCTGTTTCTGGATCACCCGTTTCAGCGGGCGGGCACCATAAGCAGGATCATAGCCCTTATCGGCCAGCCAGTTACGGGCATCATCCTCAACATCCAGCGTGATCTTGCGGTCACTCAGCAGGTTCTGCAACCTTGCCAGCTGAATATCGACAATCGCACCCATTTCGGAGCGGCGCAGGCGATGGAACAGAATAATCTCATCCACGCGGTTGAGGAATTCCGGACGGAAAGATGCACGGACAACGCCCATAACTTCTTCACGTACGCTATCCACATCCTGATCTTCATTCAGTGCAACAAGATATTCCGCACCAAGATTGGAGGTCATGATAATCAGCGTATTGCGGAAATCCACCGTACGCCCCTGACCATCGGTCAGACGACCATCATCCAGCACCTGCAACAGCACGTTGAAGACATCCGGATGTGCCTTTTCAATCTCGTCGAACAGGATCACCTGATACGGACGACGACGCACAGCTTCTGTCAGCACACCGCCTTCTTCATATCCGACATAGCCCGGAGGGGCACCGATCAGACGGGCAACCGAGTGTTTCTCCATGAATTCGGACATATCAATCCGCACCATGGCCGTTTCATCGGAAAACAGGAATGTGGCCAAAGCTTTGGTCAGTTCTGTTTTACCAACACCGGTCGGCCCTAAGAAGATAAACGAGCCGATCGGACGGTTCGGATCCTGCAGACCGGCACGGGCACGACGCACCGCACGCGAGACCGCCTGCACCGCTTCACCCTGACCGATCACCCGCTTGCCGAGTTCGTCTTCCATCCGCAGCAGTTTTTCCCGTTCGCCTTCCAGCATCCGGTCAACCGGAATACCGGTCCAGCGGGAAATGATCTGCGCAATATGATCCGGCGACACAGTTTCTTCCAGCATTGTGCCGGTATTTTCCTGTGCTTCCGCATCGCTCAGCTGTTTTTCCAGCTGCGGGATCGTACCATAGGCCAGTTCACCGGCTTTCTGGAATTCACCATTACGCTGGGCAGTCGCCAAAGCATTACGCGCATCTTCAAGCTGCTTTTTCAGATCTGCCGCATGGCCGAGTTTCTGCTTTTCTGCCTGCCATTTGGCAGTCAGCTCAGCGGATTCCTCTTCCAGATCGGTCAGCTCTTTTTCAAGACGCTGCAACCGGTCTTTCGAAGCCGTATCCGTTTCCAGCTTGAGCGCTTCACGCTCAATCTTCAGCTGCATGACACGGCGATCCATCTCGTCCAGTTCTTCCGGCTTGGAATCCACCTGCATACGCAAACGTGCAGCCGCTTCATCCACAAGGTCAATTGCCTTATCCGGCAGAAAACGATCCGTGATGTAGCGGTTCGATAAGCTTGCGGCTGATACCAGAGCAGAATCCGAGATACGCACTTTATGGTGCTGCTCGTATTTTTCCTTCAGACCGCGCAGGATCGAGATCGTATCTTCAATGGTTGGCTCATTGACAAATACCGGCTGAAAACGACGGGCAAGCGCCGCATCTTTTTCAACATATTTACGGTATTCTTCCAATGTGGTTGCACCAACACAGTGCAATTCACCACGGGCAAGCGCAGGCTTTAGCAGATTGGACGCATCCATCGCGCCATCCGATTTACCGGCACCGACCAGAGTGTGCATTTCGTCGATGAACAGGATGATTTCACCGGCAGCCGCTTCAACTTCCGTCAGCACAGCTTTCAGGCGTTCTTCAAATTCACCGCGATATTTCGCACCGGCAATTAGCGCACCCATATCCAGCGCCATCAACCGCTTGTCTTTCAGCGATTCCGGCACGTCTCCATTGACAATACGCAGTGCCAAACCTTCGGCGATCGCGGTTTTACCCACACCCGGTTCACCGATCAGCACCGGATTATTCTTGGTACGACGCGACAGAACCTGAATGGTACGGCGGATTTCTTCATCACGGCCAATCACCGGATCAAGCTTACCGGAACGCGCATCCTCGGTCAGGTCACGGGCATATTTTTTCAGCGCTTCGAAATTGGCTTCGGCAGAAGCACTATCGGCAGTCCGGCCTTTACGCATCTGATTAATCACCTCATTCAAAGCTTTGGCTGTGACACCGGCATGTGTCAGAATTTCATAGGTTTTTGCGCTTTTTTCCAGTGTGAAAGCGGTGAGCAGACGCTCAACCGTGACATAGCTGTCACCGGCTTTGGTGGCGAGTTCTTCCGCAGTGGTCAGGATTTTTGCAAGTGCAGGCGACAGATATAGCTGTCCGCTACCGCCGGTTACTTTCGGCAGTGCAGCCAAGGCACTCTGTAATCCGAGCTTAAGATCAGCAAGGCGACCGCCTGCCCTCTCGATCAGGCCGGAAGCCAGACCTTCTTCATCATCCACCAAGACTTTCAGCAGATGTTCAGGGGCAAATTGCTGGTTATCAGAATTCAATGCAAAGCTTTGCGCTGACTGGAGAAAACCCTGTACGCGCTCGCTGTATTTTTCAATGTTCATAGTGTCTCCTTTTCGCCCGCCAGCCCTTCAAGGCACCGACAGATCATGGGTGACGGCTCCCCCTTAAAGGCAGGAACCATTATTCAGAAGATTTAGATAAACGGGACAAAATATTCTGGCAAAAATCAGAACCAGTTTCACTGGAAATGCATGGAATAAATTGCTCCGGCATCCTGTCACAAGGGATATGGGGCGATAGCCCTCTCCCTGCAAGGGCTGAAAGCATGAAGGTGAAAAATTATTATCACAACAGGGGTTAAGCCCCGCCCACAGTTATGCAAAGCCGCAGTCATGCCCCCCGCACATAAAAAAACCGGCAGATTTCCCTGCCGGTTTTTATTCTCTCTTATGCAAACAGATTATTCTGTTTCAGCAAAAGCGGTATCCTGATCCTGATTTTCACCATCAGCTTTCGCTGCACGGCTTGTCGTGCGGCGCGGGCGCAGAACACGGCGGGTGCGCGGTGCCGGTGCTTCATCCGCACCGGTTGCTTCAGCAACAACATCCTGCTTCGCTTCAACTGCCGGTGCATCATCACCGTCCTGCATAACAGGCGCTGCGGTGCGCGGACGGCGGCGGGTAACAGGCGCTTCCGCAACTTCAGTCACAACCGGTTCAGCAAAGTTTGACGTGACAACCGGCTGTTCAGCAGACTGGTCAAAAGGCACCTGTGCGGCTGCAACCGGCGCTTCCTGTCCCTGATCTGCACCATATTCCGGGCGCTGATGACGGCGCGGACGCTGCATGCGACCCTGACGGTCATTGTTGCGGTCGTTACGATCATTGCGATCATTACGGTCGCCGCGATCCTGACGATTATTCTGCTGACGGTTATTACGGTTGGAAGAACGGGAATTTTCTTCGCCATACATGACTTCAGCAGGCGTGCCTTCGATCACAGGCTGCGGGCCGCTGCCATCATAAACTTCCTGATGCGATACGGACTGGCCGGAATGCCCCTGCTCCATACCTTCTTCATCATCAAAGTCATCATCAAAAGCTTCATCGCGCTGCACCGGCGCAGGATTTTGTGCCTGTGCCGCCAGAATAATGCGATTGTAATGTTCAGCGTGCTGCAAATAATTTTCTGCAATCACCCGGTCGCCGGTCGCCTGCGCATCACGGGCCAAAGTCATATATTTTTCGGCAATATGCTGCGCATTACCCCTGATTTTTACATCAGGTCCGTTACTTTCGTAATTACGGGAAAGAGGATTAGGGCCCTTACGGTTATTATTCCCCCGTCCACGCATGCGCCTGTTCTGCTGTCCTGGCCTCATACTCATCTCTTTTCAGATTAGGGGCGAAGAAATCATTTCAGCTGAAAGGGCTGAGCGACTTCATAACTACAATAACAGAAAGCGCGCCCCGCACTTTCAGCGTATAATTTTAATTTAAGTTTTGTGCTGCCGTGTCAGCAACTCCGCAAAGGAGGTCGGTTGAAAAACCACCGGACAGCTGCTGATCAAAATGTCTGAATCACTCATAATTTCGCGTCGCATAACACGGTTTTATAAAGATACAAATTCAAACATATAATTTCAGGCTGACAACCCTGTCCGACATACCAATGCATAATTCTTTAAATCACTGCCGGTTTAAAAATGAGATTACGCATTAGTCCGAATTGTTACCGCATCTTTCATCCATCCTACAGGACATGCGATGCAGTAGCGGTGACAGGAAATTAGACGTGTTTGCCGTAAATTCCAAGTCTTTTTTGGGCATATTAAACATTAAAGTCAACGCTGAAATGACAATGCCCGTTTATGACCGGCCAAATCTTCGGCTACGCTTGTCAGACGGAATGAATATTGTGCAAAAATTGCCTCCGTATCATCCGCCTGTCCTGCCCCGATTTCCACAGCAACTATACCATTATCATGTAGGTAGGCGCCACTGTGCTTTGCAAGAGCACGATAAAAATTTAATCCGTCTTCTCCGCCGTCCAGAGCACGGCGCGGATCGTAATCTTTAACTTCCCTGTCCAGTTCAAGCACTGTTTTTGCCGGAATATAGGGCGGATTCGAGACAATCAGGTCACATTTTCCGCGAACGGCACCAAACCAGTCACTTTTCAGAACAGCCAGACGTGATGAAACACCCGCCAATTTTGCATTGATCCGTGCCGCTTGCAGGGCGCCTTCAGCAATATCAACAGCAACGCCGCGCGCGGTCTTTATTTCATGCAACAAGGTAATCGCAATTGCCCCCGTACCGGTGCCCATATCCAGAAGATCAACGAAGCCCTTTTCCGAGCTTCTCTGTTCGAGAAACGGCAATACCAGCCCGATCAGCGCCTCTGTATCAGGGCGCGGCTCAAGCGTATCGGCATTTAATTTAAAGCTCAGACCATAAAATTCGCGCTCACCGATGATTCGGTGTACCGGCTCACCGGCCAGCCTGCGCTGCATTGCACCCAGCATTTGCTCCGTCACATCCGGCGCGACTTCTGTATCCGAACGGATCACAAAATCTGTCAGCGTTGCACCGGTAAAATGCTGCACCAGCAGGCGTGCATCCAGCTCGGCACCGTCAATTTCTGCCTGTCGCAACTCAAGCCGCACATGGGCTAAAAGCTGACCAAGCGTATTATTTGTAGTTTCCGGTTTAGTCATAACGGCGATCAATTATCACCCAATTCCGCCAGCAATGCGGTCTGATGATCCGAAATCAATGCATCCACCAGCTCATCAAGCTCGCCCATCATCACGCGGTCAAGCTTATAGAGTGTGAGATTAATCCGGTGATCCGTCACACGACCTTGCGGGAAATTATAAGTGCGGATGCGCTCTGAACGATCGCCGGAGCCCACCTGACTACGCCGCGCTTCCGAGCGTTCGCTCTCTGCACGCTGGCGCTCCATGTCATAAAGACGGGCACGCAAGATCTGCATCGCACGCGCACGGTTCTGGTGCTGCGATTTTTCTGCCTGCACCACCATAATCCCGGTCGGAATATGGGTGATACGTACGGCCGAGTCCGTGGTATTGACGTGCTGACCACCGGCACCGGACGCGCGCATCGTATCAATACGAATATCTTCATTGCGGATTTCAATATCAATATCTTCCGCTTCCGGCAGCACAGCCACCGTTGCCGCCGAGGTATGAATACGTCCGCTGGCTTCTGTTTCCGGCACGCGCTGCACGCGATGCACACCGGATTCAAATTTCATCTTGGAAAACACACCCTTACCGGAAATTGTCGCAATGATTTCCTTAAAACCACCGGCATCGCCTTCACTGGCGGAGACAACTTCCACACGCCAGCCTTTATCCGCTGCATAACGCTCATACATGCGGAAGAGATCGCCGCCAAACAAGGCCGCCTCGGAACCGCCGGTACCGGCACGAATTTCCAGAATAGCGTTTTTCTCATCCGCCGCATCTTTCGGCAGCAGCAAAATCTGGACTTCGGCTTCCAGCGCCTCGACTTTTTCTTCCGTATCCGGAATTTCCATTTCAGCCAAAGCGCGCATTTCTGCATCGCCTGACATATCATCACGCATGGAAACCAGATCGCTCAGTTCCTGACGGGCAGCCTGCAATTCACGGATTTTCAGCGCCACATCTTGCAGCTCGGAATATTCCGACGCCAGTTTGACATAGGTTTCCGGCGAAGGATTATTCGCCATCTGCGCTTCAAGCATGACAAAATGCTTTAACAACTGATCCATTCTGTCTTGCGGAAGCGCGACCATGCGATAATCCTGATAATATAATTATATGTCTGAAATTCAGTTTTCAGCTTGATGAGGGCACCCATAAAGCATTTCGCAATCAAACGGAAATGCCTGATTGCGAAATTTTCTGCACAAATGTCAGCGCTTTTAGTGGTCTTTTACAGAGGAATGCCCTGTTCGGTTGCAAAACGAACCAGATGCTCGCGGATTGATCCGTTTGCATCGGGTCTCTGCACGAGGTCGCTCAGAACCGTATTCAGCTGCGCCGCATCAAGCGACAACAGCATATTTTTCACCGGTCCGATTGCCGCCGCAGACATTGAGATCGAGCGGAAGCCCAGCCCCACCAGCATCATCGCAGTTAATGGCTTACCCGCCATTTCACCGCAGAGTGTCACCGGTTTATTGTGGCGCTTGCCCGCTTCGGCAATCTGCTGCAATACTCTCAAAAATGCCGGAGACAACTGGTCAAAACGATCCGCAATCTGCGCATTGCCACGGTCAACCGCCATAATGAACTGGAACAGATCATTCGACCCTACCGAGGCGAAATCCACTTCGCGCATCAGCTCATCCAGCTGCCACAACAGTGACGGCACCTCGATCATCGCCCCTACTTTCAGGCTGCTCGGCGGCTGATAATCAAAACGGGTCAGGTAATTGACTTCCCGCTCGATAATCTCGCGGGTCGCTTTCACCTCTGCCACTTCCGTCACCATCGGCAACATAATGCGCAATTCACGACCGCCCGCAGCTTTCAGCAGCGCTCGCAACTGCGTACGCATCAGACCTGGCCGGTCCAGAGCAAGGCGGATCGCCCGCCAGCCCATCGCCGGATTTTCTTCATGCGCGTTGGAGCGGAAATAAGGCAGAACCTTATCACCGCCAATGTCCAGTGTGCGAAAGGTTACCGGCTTATCACCCGCCGCTTCCAGCACTGCGCGATAGAGCTTTTCCTGCTGGCCGGAACGCGGGAAAGTGGAAGCCACCATAAATTGCAGCTCTGTGCGGAACAGGCCGACGCCATCCGCACCGGATTCTTTCAGCTGCGGCAGATCAACGATCAGCCCGCCATTCATCAGCAAGGAAACCGGCTGACCATCTTTGGTAATCGTCGGCTTATCGCGCAACTCACGATAAAGCGCCTGTCTTTTAGCGCGGAAGCGGACTTTCTCCGCATAGGCTGCTTCAACATCAGACTGCGGCCGCAGATGAACACGGCCATCTTCGCCGTCAATAATGATCGCATCATTATTTTCAGCCAGTGCAACTACGCCTTTGGCCTGCCCGACCACCGGAATACCCATGGCACGCGCGACAATCACAACATGGCTTGTCGTTGCGCCGTCTTCCAGCACCAGACCGCGCACACGCTCGCGCGGATAATCCAGCAATTCCGCAGCCCCCATGGAACGGGCAACAATGATTGAATCCTTCGCCATCATTTCCGCAGCGGTTTTCGGGTCATAGCCCATCAGCTGCCGCATCAGACGATTGGCAAGATCGTCAAAATCACTGAGACGCTCACGCATATAAGGATCGCTCAGATGCATCATCCGTGCGCGCGTATCGCTCTGCACCTTTTCAACCGCTGCTTCTGCGGTCAGGCCGTTGCGGATTGCTTCCTCAAGACGGCGCATCCAACCACGGTCATGCGCAAACATCCGATAGGCTTCAAGCACATCCCGATGCTCACCCTCTACCGCCACATCGCGGCGCGATAACATATCGTCAATCGAGAGACGCAAAGACCCCATCGCCTCATCAAGACGGGTGATCTCATGCTCAATATCTTCATTAAAGAGATTGGTCACAACAATGCGCGGCTCATGCAGCAGCACATGTCCGAGACCTACGCCATCATTATAGGCGTGACCGTTGAAGCTGACAGAACGCCCGTTGGTCAGCTCCACACCGGGACGCGCAAGGCGGGTGAGATTGCCTGCGGCAACCATTTCCGCCAGCACCATGGCGGTTGTTTCCAAAGCTTCCAGCTCATCTTCGCGATAAGCACGCTTGGTGCGGTTCTGCACAACCAGAACGCCCATCGTCCGGCCTGCGCGCAATACCGGCACACCGAGGAAGGAGTTATAAATTTCTTCGCCGGTTTCTGGCAGATAAGTGAAAGCCGGATGGCTCTGCGCATCAGTCAGATTGAGCGGGCGCGCGGTTGCAGCAATCGTACCGACAAGCCCCTGCCCCAGACGCAGTTGCGCCAGATGCACAGCCTGCGGATTCAGACCTTCGGTTGCATAGAGCTCAAGAATTTCATCAGATCGGAGCACATAGAATGAACAGACCTCCGCCACCATATTTTGCGCGATTTCGCGCACGATACGGTCAAGACGTTCCTGCGGTTCGAGCGCTTCCGCCATTAAAGCGCGAAGACGCTTGAGCAAAATCCGGGGTCCGGCTGTCAGCTCACGCATAGGGTCTCAATGCTCCTCCATATGCCTCATGCCAATCTCAAACCACAATACACAATGTATGTGGTTACTCGTCGGCTTTTACCGCTTTTCCGATCGGCCGGTCAGGCATTGTTTCATCCTGATACTACAATACCAGTCCGATCACGAATCACACCGCTGTGTGCATAGCTCAGTTTGGTTTGCTTGTGAGCATTTTTCTCACAATCGTCCAGAGTACAATTATCAAATCTTATTATTCATTGTGCTCTTATTGCAGTTTACGTGTCTAAAATGGGGCATAAACCGATTAAAGACTCTCCATCAACAAAAATGATTTTATTCGTCCCGCTGCCTGCATCTGACCAGAACCGGATCGCTCTGCTCTTATTCTTGCTCTCCAGCTATGCAATGACTGCATAGCTAAACCCTGTATTTCCGTTTGCCCCTGAAAAGATAATAGCATGTCGCGGAAAAGTGAGTACCGGTTTTCCGATAGTGACATGCGTAAAAACAAAGAGATAGAGCGAGCGCCATGAATGCGATTAAACGCGACACGGCCTGGCATAATGTTGCCACCTGACAGAAATGAATAGAATACAGGCAGAAAAAAAGGCAGCGCCGCGAAGCACTGCCTTTCTGAAACTTTATAACTCACGCAGCTGTTAGTGCTTATCCAGCCCGTAAACAGAATGCAGGGTTCGTACCGCCAGTTCTGTATATGCGCTGTCAATCAGGATCGAGATTTTAATCTCGGAGGTCGTGATTGCGCGAATATTGATGCCTTTTTCAGCCAGCGCCTTAAATGCAGTCGCTGCAACACCTGCGTGAGAGCGCATACCGGTGCCGATCACCGAAATTTTTGCCAGACCGGTTTCCGACTGGATGGAGTCACAGCCGATTTCGGCCTTTACCTTATCCAGCGCATGCACAGCCTTATCCATATCACCGGAAGGAACGGTGAAGGTCATGTCGGTTTTTGAACCGTCTTCGGAAACATTCTGAACAATCATATCAACATTGATATGTTCTTCAGCCAGCGGGACAAAAATCGCCGCAGATACACCCGGGCGGTCGGCCACGCGGCGCAATGAGATCTGAGCTTCATCTCGGGCGAAAGCAATACCAGTTACAACCTGTTGTTCCACGATTTCATCCTCATCGCAAATCAGTGTTCCGGGAGGGTTGAGCGGATCACCCATGCCCGGCGCATGCGGATCTTCAAAACTTGAACGTACAAATGTACGCACTTTATGCACCATGGCCAGTTCTACGGAGCGAACCTGCAGCACTTTAGCGCCAAGGGATGCCATTTCCAGCATCTCTTCAAAAGAAATCTTGGCCATACGGCGGGCTTTAGGCTCCACGCGCGGATCGGTCGTATAAACACCATCCACATCCGTATAAATATCACAGCGGTCAGCTTTAACCGCTGCCGCAACGGCAACAGCCGAAGTATCGGAACCACCGCGACCGAGCGTCGAAATACGGTTATCCGGGCTGATACCCTGGAAACCGGCAATCACCGCAACCTGACCTTCGCCAAAGCGCTTAATCAGAAATGAACCGTCAATATCCGTAATACGTGCCGCACCATGGGTCATGTCGGTTTTGATCGGGATCTGCCAACCCTGCCATGAACGTGCATTCACGCCCATAGACTGCAGCACAATCGCCAGAAGACCGGCCGTTACCTGCTCGCCCGATGCAACAATCGCATCATATTCACGGGCATCATGCATCGGTGATGCTTCACGTGTCCAGGCAACCAGTTCATTGGTTTTACCGGCCATAGCCGAAACCACAACTGCTACTTCATTGCCGGAATCGACTTCACGTTTAACGTGACGCGCCACATTCCGGATCCGTTCAAGATCGGCCACAGAAGTACCGCCGAATTTCATCACAATGCGCGCCATTATGTCGACATATCCTAAATGAAAATGAGAACCAACGGAACCTGCCATCGTACTGAGAGGTACTCCTGACAGGTAAGTGATGCTGACATACCGAAATTATGACCACTTCGCAAGCGCAACAGGCGAAAAGATACTTGACTTTCATCAATGAACAGACAAGTCCATTGGTAGGAAATGGAGAAAGCTATGTCCGACACGTCCAGACAGACAGATACTGGCTCACAACAGCCACAGGAAGCCGTATCCGGCCGCACCACGATCGATCCCGCTGAAGTTGCGCATTTCTCGCGCATTGCCAGCGAATGGTGGAACCCGCAGGGCAAATTCCGCCCGCTCCACAAATTCAACCCGACCCGTCTGGAATATCTCAAAGAACAGATCTGCAAGCATTTCAACCGTGATCCGCTGGCGGCAAGACCACTGGAAGGCCTGCGCATTCTGGATATTGGTTGCGGCGGCGGTCTGCTTTGCGAACCGATGGCACGTCTTGGCGCTACAGTTATCGGTGCCGATGCCTCAACCACCAATATTGAAGTCGCCAAAATCCATGCTGCGGAAATGGGCATTGAAATCGATTATCGTGCCACCACAGCAGAAGATCTGGCTGATGCCGGTGAACAATTTGATATCGTGCTGAATATGGAAGTGGTTGAGCATGTTTCTGACGTTGATCTGTTCATGTCGGCGACAGCGAAAATGGTCAAGCCGCAGGGGCTGATGTTTGTTGCCACCATCAACCGCACACTCAAGGCATGGGGGCTGGCGATTATCGGCGCAGAATATGTGCTGCGCTGGCTGCCGAAAGGCACCCATCAATATGAAAAACTGGTGCGTCCTGAAGAGCTGGAAAAACCATTGCAGGCTGCCGGTCTGACTGTGCTAGAAAAAACCGGCGTGAGCTATAATCCGCTCAATGATACATGGAGCCGCTCACGCGATCTCGACGTGAATTATATGGTTCTGGCGCAGCGCCGCTGAATTAGACTGGGAGAGAACTGATCCGTATAATGCGGATCAGTTATAGTCTTCAGCCATTGAACCGGCACGGTTCAATTATAATCCTCAGGCAACACCGGCAGCGGCAGAATTTCCACACCATCCTCAACGAGCGATGTGATTTCTTCCTTCGTTGCCTCACCGTAAATGCCGCGCTCTTCCGTTTCACCATGGTGAATTTTACGCGCTTCCTCGGCAAAACGGTCGCCGACATAATCGGCATTCTCTTTCACCTTGCGGCTGATCTCACGCATCTCATCCAGCAATTTGCGCTGGGCTTCACCCATTGTCGCAGCGATTTTCTCTTTGGTGCGACCGGTGGTGACGGACGGTGCCATCAGCGCCTTATTCACATTTGGCGAATGACAAACAGGGCACTGCACCAGACCGCGTACGGTCTGGCTGTCGAAATCCTCATTATTACGAAACCAGCCCTCAAATTCATGGGACTGGTCACAGTGCAGAGAAAACCGCATCATGCCTTGATCGTTTCACCTTCCGCGACAATGGTTTCCAGTTTGAATTCCCGCGCATTTTTCAAATTCGGAATTTTATTACGGGCAGCAGCGCTGTCCGCCACATCAATATCCGCATAGATCACCGCCGGATTGTCATGATCGGCTTCTGCCAGAACCTTGCCCCATGGCGAAACAATAATTGTATGACCATAGGTCTGGCGATTGCCGTTATGCAGGCCGCCCTGCGCAGCAGAAATCAGGAAGGCACCATTTTCAATGGCACGCGCCCGCTGCAAGATATGCCAATGCGCCTCACCGGTCTGACGGGTGAAAGCAGCAGGCGCCGAAATCACATTGGCACCGGCATTGGCCTGCGCCTGAAACAGCTGCGGAAAGCGGATATCATAGCAGATTGCCAGTCCGAGTTTCATAAATGGTAGCTCGGCAACCACTGCGCGATCCCCTGCCGAAATCGTATCGGATTCACGCCAGCTCTCACCATTATCCAGATCCACATCAAACATATGGATCTTGTCATAAGTGGTGATTTTCGAACCATCCGGCGCAAAAACAAATGCGCGGTTGGCGATCAGCCCGCTCTCAAGTTTAATCGGCGTGGAACCGATATGGAGATGAATGCCGTGACGCTTTGCCAGAACCGAAGCTTCACGCACCACAGGATCATCCTGCTCCGCATGAAGGCTGGCACGGTAAAGCGCACGGTCATTCTGAATAATGCCGGTATTTTCAGGCGTCTGCACATATTGCGCACCTTGGGCGGCGGCCTCTCCGACCATACGGCTGAGGGCTTCAATATTGGCGGACATATCGCCATCTGAGCGCATCTGCACTGCTGCAACTTTAACCATCGACATTATTCTCCCTTTTATGCCTTATAGATTAGTCTGCTTTACCGGTTTCCAGCAGAGTAACCAGCTTGCCTGCACGATCCAGCGCATGAAGATCGTCACAACCGCCGACATGCACATCACCGATAAAAATCTGCGGAAATGTTGTACCGCCGGAGCGGGTCATCATTTCTTCGCGATATTTCGGATCAACACTCGCATTAAATTCCGTGTAGCCAGGCGCGCGTTCATTCAGCAATTGTTTTGCACGTGCGCAGTAACCACAGCCGTCACGGGTATAAATTTCAACATTCATTTCAAGAGTCTCCAGAGTTTCAACTCTATATAACCATGCCTTCACAATCATCCAAGCATTTGCTGTCGGTTTGTTGTCACGGGTATTATTTCTGTATGTCCGGTAAAACCCTGCCGAAAGTCAGCACATCCACTTCTGCCGCTCCTGCTTTCAGCAAAGCACGGCATGCGGCCTTCACCGTTGCACCGGTGGTATAAACATCATCAATCAGCAACACAGTGCGCCCCTGCACACTGCTTCGCCCTGCCTCAGGCACCTGAAATGCACCTGCCACATTACGCAACCGCTCGGACTGGCTGAGTTCGGCCTGCTGGCGTGTATCTTTAATGCGCTGCAAGGCTGCAGCCTCATAGGTTTTTCCGCTGATCCGCGCCAAAACCCGCGCCAGTTCTGCCGCCTGATTATAGCGGCGTTTCCACAGACGTTTGCGATGCAGCGGCACCGGAATAATCACATCACAATCACGGAGCAATTCATGCCCCGCCCGCTGCATCCAGCGTGTCATCCAGGGGGCGAGATCAAGCCGGTCATAATATTTCAGCGAAATACCGGCATGACGGGCTGAACCATCGTGACAGGCGACAGAACGCAAGCGCCGGAAAGGCGGCGGATCGGCAATTGCCTCGGCTGAGAGAAAATGCTCGCCAAAATCATGGGTAAAAGGCGTACCCATCACCGGACACAATGGTGCTTCCAGAAAACGCATCTCACTCCAGCAAGCCCCGCATAAAGTGCCAGCCTGTGAAACGGGACTATCGCAGCCCTCGCAAAGTGCCGAAAAAATCCTGTCCGGCAGCGTTTTTAAACAGGCCTGCATATTTTGCAGCAAGCGCTGAAAACCTGTCTCTCTCACAACAGTTTCATGAGAAAGCGGCAATTCCCCCATTGCATTCGCCCCCGATTGAACGCATTTACATCACCATGCCAGATGCACCGGTGTAGTCCAGAGAAATCTCTGCTCAGTAAGAGGTGCCTGATATCGGGATACAAAAAATGCCAGCAACAGAAACCACACCAAACACTATTTTCGACAGCGCATTGCTGCAACAGCGCCTGAAACGGGCGATACAGCGCAATGTAAGTGGTGCGGATTTTCTGCTGGAGCGCACGGTGCAGGATCTGGAAGACAGGCTTTCAACGGTTGAGCGTCAGTTTTCCCGTGCTGTAATCGTCAATCCCTATACGCCGTCTGCTGCTTTATCTTTGCAGCAATCCGGCAAGGCAGAAGTGATTGAAAGCATTGACTATCAATCAAAAGACAGCACGGAATATCTGCCGCTGGAACCACAAAGTGCTGATCTGATTATCTCACTGCTATCATTACAGTTTACCAATGACACGCCGGGACTGATGATGCAGATCAAACAGGCGCTGAAGCCTGACGGATTGTTTCTCGGTTGCATGGCGGGTGCCGGCACACTCGGAGAGCTGCGTGAATCACTGTTGCAGGCTGAGTCTGAACTGACCGGCGGCGTCAGCCCGCGTGTGGCACCTTTTGCCGATGTGCGTGATGGTGGTGCCCTGTTGCAGCGTGCCGGTTTTGCGCTGCCGGTAACGGATATTGAGAATGTCACAGTGCGCTATGACAATATGTTTGCGTTGATGGCCGATATCCGCGCCATGGGTATGGCCAATATTCTCACCGGCCGTTCGCGCAAACCGGTTAGCCGTCGCCTGTTCATGCGGGCTGCGGAGATTTATGCCGAGCGCTTCAGCGATCCCGACGGGCGCATCCGCGCAACATTCTCATTCATCTGGATGTCCGGCTGGGCACCCCATGCTTCGCAGCAGCAGCCGTTGAAACCGGGATCGGCCAAGGCTTCACTGGCTGAAGCCCTGCTTGCTACGGAAAAAGAACCGAAAAAGTAACAAGAAAGATCAGCAGTCGCCCTGCTGTGAGCCGTCACGAGCAATCACGCAAACTGCTTCCGGTGAGGATTGCAGCAGGCTTTTGCGCTCAATATAGGCTTTGTCAGTATTGCCGCGCTGAATAGAACCGGTGGACATCATATCCACACCGGCAGGAAACAGCGATTGCGCGGTTTGCTTATTGGCTTTCTGGCTCAGCACCGGCACGATGACCAGCGTCAATGCGAGAATTGCGGAACCGAACAGCAAAATGCAACGGACAAAGCCGCTTTTGGCAACAGGCATAAAGCCCGATTTTGTCTCTTCATCATCTTTAAAAAAGTCTGTCAGAAATTCTGACTGATACTGACTGCGATTGCTGCTCATCGTCATACTCCGGCGCGATGATCCCACCATGCGGCATGTCAGTGAATCATCCCTTAACAAAATCGTAAAAACCCGTCTTACGACCAAAAATAACCGGCAATTATCAAGGATGCGCTGGAGGATTACAGGAGATCCATCAGGAAAGGGATCAGCGGCTCATCGGCAGGCGGCATCGGATAGGAGCGCAGGTCTTTTGGTTTGACCCATTTCAGCGCCTGCCCTTCCATCGAGCGGGCAATGCCCTCATAGCGCCGGCAGATATAAAGCGGCATCAGCAAATGAAATTTATCGTAAGAATAGCTGGCAAAAGTCAGCGGTGCGAGACAGGCATGTTTGGTGATGATGCCCAGCTCTTCCTGCAATTCGCGGATCAGCGCATCTTCCGGTGTTTCACCGCTTTCAACTTTACCGCCCGGAAACTCCCAAAGACCGGCCAAATTCTTACCCTCAGGGCGCTGTGCCAGCAAAATACGGCCGTCCGTATCAATCAGCGCACAGGCTGCCACCAGCACAATCTTTTTGCCCTCAGTCATCAAATACTACCTATCTGCAATAATAAATATAATCATAGACAGTGGTGAAGCCTAACCCCTGATACAAAGCACGCGCTGCTGCATTCGCGCTTTCCACCTGCAACCAGAAACAATGATCGCCGCGGGATAAGGCCTGCGCCATCTCATTCAGAACCAGTGCTTTTGCAAAACCACGCCGTCTGAACGCCTCACCAATACACAAATCCAGCAGACCGGTATAGCCGTTCTCACTCACACAAAGCAGTGTTGCCGCAGGTTCAACTCCGGCAAAACCGGCAATGACATATTTCTGCAGCTTGATTGAACGCAGAACTTCCGCCAGTCCCTCCACCAGCGGCTCAGACGGTCATGAAACACACCGGATATCCGGCTATAACCAATCTCCTGCCCGTCACGAAACTGCACAAGCCGTAACGGCAGGCGCGGCTGCGGCGTTTTCAACGCTGCGTTATCACGCAAATCACAGGCCATCACTGATGATGCGCCCGTGGCCGTATAGCCGCGCTTTACCAGATAATCGGCCAATGCGGGCGGTGCCAGCGGTGTCAGCCGGAAAACCGGCTGTTTGCCCTGCGCTGTAAACAGCGCTTCACAGGCCTCCACCCGCTGCGCCAGATCTGCATCATCAGCCGGGTTCAGCAGATTGACCGAATTGCCGCGTTTTGACGGATAGTAAGGTGTCAGTTGAACAGCCCAGTCCCCGAAATGCGTGACCTGCAAAGCGGGCCATGCATGAAAACCAAGCTCTTCAAACTGACGGATTTCAGACATCACGACCGGTAATCACCGTTAATCGCCACATATTCCTTGGTCAGATCACAGGTCCAGACCGTGGCTGTTCCTTCGCCCATACCAAGCTCAACCGTAATGAGAATATCCTCACCCTTCATATAGGCTGAAGCCGCAGCTTCCGAATAATCAGGATCGCGTTCACCATCGACCGCCACGCGGATATTCCCGAAACTGATGGCCAGACGATCACGGTCAGCCGGTTCACCCGCCTTACCAACAGCCATCACCACGCGTCCCCAATTGGCATCTTCACCGGCGGCAGCGGTTTTCACCAGCGGGGAATTGGCAATCGACAGACCAATGCGCTTGGCAGACACATCAGACACCGCACCTTTCACGGTGATTTCCAGCATTTTGCGCGCACCTTCACCGTCACGCACAACCTGCAAAGCCAGATTTTTCAGAAGCTTACGCAATGCGCGGTCAAATTCTGCCAGACGGTCATCATCGGATGATGTTACAACAACAGCGCCGCGTTCCGCGGCTGTGCCGGTTGCAAACAGCATCAGCGTATCGGATGTGGAAGTATCGCTGTCCACAGTCACCGCATTGAAGCTGGAATCCACCGCTTTGGACAACAGACCCTGCAAGACATCAGAGGCAATCGGCGCATCTGTCACCACAAAAGACAGCATGGTCGCCATATCCGGCGCAATCATACCGGCACCTTTGGCGATGCCATTAATCGTCACCGGCACGCCGCCAAGCAGCACGGTTTCCGTTGCCACTTTCGGATAAGTATCGGTGGTCATGATCGCTTTGGCCGCTTCCAGCCAGCCATTATTATCGGCACGCGCATTCATATCACCGAACAGATGCGAAAATTTACCGGCATCCAGCGGCTCGCCGATCACACCGGTTGAAGCGAGAAAGATTTCATGCGCTTCACAGCCCAGCGCCTCACAGGCAGCTTTGGCTGTGGCTGTCGTTGTTTCACGACCTTTTTTACCGGTAAAGGCATTGGCATTACCGGAATTGACGATCACCGCTTTGGCTGTTCCGTGTTTCAGGCTCTCGCGGCAAAAATCCACCGGCGCAGACGGGCATTTGGAGCGGGTGAAAACACCGGCAACCGAAGCAGGCTTATCAAAAACCATCATCAGCACGTCTGTTCGGTTTTTATATTTAATCCCCGCTTCGGCTGTTGCCATTCGCACGCCGGTAATCACCGGCATGGCAGGATAATGTTTTGGTGCAAGCGGAGAAACAGAAGAAGACATGCGTGCCTCAAGAATAAGAGCATTACCGGCAAAACCGAAAAAGATTTTGCGTCAGGGTCATGCGGCTAAATACCAATGAATTTTAACCGAAATAAAACAGCTCGTATCCTGAGTGCCTTTCAGATGCTGTCGGCACATCAAATCACCCGCCATTTCACCTCAGGTTGAGGCCAATAAATGACGGATAGGCATAAAATGCAATCACCTGCCCGAAATAATCAGGGCAGGTGATCATTTTTATCAAAATTCGCTTTAAACTTACCAGATTGGTAATCACATCAAAGCAAAATGTAAGCTTATTGAGCGGCTTTCGCAGCTGCATCCTGTGCGTCAGCAGCTTCTTTCATCGCTTTGGCAACAGCTTCGTCTTCATAAGTGATTTTCGAACCGTCACGCAGCTTCTTGACCATTTCGATATATTTTTCACGAATGACGATCGAGCGAACCTGATCTTTCACTTCATCAAATGCAGGTGGCTGCTGCTGGCGCTTATCTTCCAGCTTGATGATGTGATAGCCGAACTGCGACTTCACAGGCTCTTTGGTATAGCTGCCGACTTCCAGTGCAAAGGCAGCTTTTTCGAATTCAGGCACCATCATGCCTTCGCCGAAATAGCCCAGATCACCGCCCTGTGCGGCAGAACCATCGGTTGAGCTTTCTTTTGCCAGATCTTCAAACTTGGCGCCGCCTTCAAGCTTCTTGATGATTGCTTTGGCTTCGTCTTCAGTTTTTACGAGGATATGACGCGCACGGACTTCGTTTTTCGCAGGCATTGCTGCGATTTCCTTGTCATAACGGGCACGTACATCTGCATCGGAGATCTTGTCTACGATTGCAGTCTGGAAATATTCATTATGCAGCGCGCGGTCTTTCAGAAACTCGATGCGCTGTTTGAAATCTGCACTGTCGTCGAGTTTTTCAGTTTTCGCGGCAGCGGCCAGAACTTTGATATCAACCAGAGCAGCCAGTGCAGCAAGACGGCGCTGATCATCCGGCAAACGGGAGAACTGCGGATCCAGATCGCTCGAAGCCTGATCAACTTCGCCCTGTGTCAGCTTAACGCCGTTTACAGTGGCAAGCACTTTGTTCGGATCGGCTTTTTCAGCCGGTTTTGCTGCAGTTTCAGTCTTTGCAGCGGTGCCTTGCGCATAGGCAGAGCCTGCAGCAGTGGTCAAAAGCAGACCGGCTGCAAGCTGAATCAGGACTTTACGGGTACGGGTCATCAGTGATTTCTCCTTCGGGGACGAAGTACCGTCCCAAGAATAAGGCAGAATTTTGCTGCTTCGCTCTCATTCGGATAAAGCAGAATAGTTTTTAGGCGATATGGCAATTTTCTGCACAATATATATATTTCAGCAGTAATAGTCCCTTTTGTTATGCGCATATAAACGCATTGCTCGGGACTATGACTGTTGTCAAATCATTGACATCGCCGCACTCCCCTCTTATCTGTCCATCGGCTTTGCGTCCAGAGAGCTGCCAGAGAGAAATTGCGCGAAATGTCTTTTCGACAGCGTGTTTTCTTGCCATAAGTCTCGCATAAACAAATAAAGCCGATGACAGAGCGCCGCGCAGGCGGCGACACACTTGGCTGAAGATTTAAGAAAGGACCAGCGATGGTCAGCTTTGGCGGTCTCGCCCGTATGATTTTCGGCTCATCCAATGAGCGTCGCATCAAAGGCCTTCGTCCTCGCGCAGCAGAAATTACCGCGCTTGAGAAACAATATGAAGGCTTAAGCGATGCTGAGCTTCAGGCTAAGACCGATGAATTCCGTGCCCAGCTTAGCAGCGGCAAAACACTGGATGACATTCTGCCTCATGCTTTCGCCACGGTGCGTGAAGCGGCGAAACGCACACTTGGTATGCGCCCGTTTGATGTGCAGCTGATTGGCGGCATGGTGCTGCATGACCGCTCCATCGCGGAAATGCGCACCGGTGAAGGTAAAACCCTGATGGCAACCCTGCCGGTTTACCTCAATGCGCTTGAAGGTAAAGGCGTGCATGTCGTGACAGTCAACGACTATCTCGCCACCCGCGATGCGCAGACCATGGGTGTGCTTTACAACTTCCTCGGTCTGACTGTCGGCGTGATTGCTCACGGCCTTGATGACGATCAGCGTCGCGAGGCCTATGCCTGCGATATTACCTACGCAACCAATAACGAACTCGGCTTCGATTATCTGCGTGATAATATGAAATATGAGCGCGCCCAGATGGTGCAGCGCGAACATAACTACGCCATCGTCGACGAAGTTGATTCGATCCTGATCGACGAAGCCCGTACCCCGCTGATTATTTCCGGCCCGCTGGAAGACCGCTCAGACTTCTATTCACTGATCGACACTTTCATTCCGCAGTTGCAAGCGGAAGATTACGAAGTTGACGAGAAGCAGAAGACTGCGATCTTCACCGAAGTCGGTACAGAAAAGATCGAAAGACTGCTGGAAGCTGCAGGCCACCTGAAGGGCGAAAGCCTTTACGATGTTGAGAATGTGGCTGTTGTTCACCACCTCAACAACGCCCTGCGTGCCCATAAGCTGTTCCAGCTCGACAAGGATTATATCGTCCGTAATGACGAACTGGTCATCATCGACGAATTTACCGGTCGTATGATGCCGGGCCGCCGTTATTCCGAAGGCCTGCATCAGGCACTGGAAGCCAAAGAAAAAGTAACGATCCAGCCGGAAAACCAGACACTGGCTTCGATCACCTTCCAGAACTATTTCCGTATGTATAAAAAACTGGCCGGTATGACCGGTACAGCAGCAACGGAAGCGGAAGAATTCGGCAATATTTACGGCCTTGATGTTGCAACCATCCCGACCAATCTGCCGGTTGCCCGTATTGATGCCGATGATGAAGTTTACCGTACGGTTGATGAAAAATATAAAGCCATCATCCGCGATATTCGTGAATCCCACGAAAAAGGCCAGCCGGTTCTGGTTGGTACCACTTCCATCGAAAAATCCGAAATTCTGGCTGAACGTCTGAAAAAAGACGGAGTGAAGAATATTCAGGTTCTGAATGCCCGTTATCACGAGCAGGAAGCCTATATTGTTGCACAGGCCGGTGTTCCGGGCGCGATCACCATTGCGACCAATATGGCCGGTCGCGGTACCGATATTCAGCTCGGCGGCAATCTGGAAATGCGCGTGAAGGTGGAACTGGCGGATGTACCTGCCGGTCCTGAGCGCGATGCCAAAATTCAGGAAATCAAAGCGGATATCGCTCAGAAGAAAGAACAGGCACTGGCTGCCGGCGGTCTTTATGTTCTGGCGACAGAGCGTCACGAAAGCCGTCGTATCGACAACCAGCTGCGTGGCCGTTCCGGCCGTCAGGGCGATCCGGGCAAGTCGAAATTCTTCCTGTCCCTGCAGGACGATCTGATGCGCATTTTCGGCTCTGACCGTATGGACAGCATGCTGCAGAAGCTGGGTCTCAAAGAAGACGAAGCCATTGTGCATCCGTGGATCAACAAAGCGCTGGAAAAGGCTCAGAAAAAGGTCGAAGCCCGCAACTTTGAAATCCGTAAAAACCTGCTCAAATATGATGATGTGATGAATGATCAGCGTAAGGTGATCTTCGAACAGCGTCTGGAAATGATGGATGCAGAAGATCTGACCGAAACGGTCGATGAAATGCGCCATGAAGTGATCGAGGATATGGTGCGTGCCCATATTCCTGAAAATGCCTATGCCGAACAATGGCGTGTGCCGGAGTTGAAGGAAGAGGTACTCAAAGTCCTCAATCTCGACCTGCCGGTGGATGCATGGGCGGCAGAAGAAGGCATTGCCGAAGAGCAGATCGAAGAGCGTATCAAGGAAGCTGCTGATAAGGCTGCTGCTGACCGTGCAGAGCGCTTCGGCCCGCAGATCATGGCCTATGTGCAGAAATCCGTTATCCTGCAGTCTCTGGACAATCTGTGGCGCGAGCATCTGGTCAATCTTGACCATCTGCGTTCCGTTGTCGGTTTCCGCGGCTATGCCCAGCGCGATCCTTTGAACGAATATAAGACCGAAGGTTTTGAACTGTTTCAGGCCATGCTGTCCAACCTGCGTGAAGTTGTGACATCGCAGCTGATGCGTGTGGAAATCATGCGTGAAGAACCGCAGCCGGAACTGCCTGAAATGCATGGTCACCATATTGACGGCACCACCGGTGAAGATGATTTCGGCGAAGGTTCTGAAGGCCCGCGTCTGGCAGACAGCGACCGCTTTGTTGATCCGGCAGACCGTGATCCGGCTGATCCGTCGACATGGGGTCGTGTTGCCCGTAACGAAGCCTGCCCTTGCGGCTCCGGCAAGAAGTTCAAACATTGCCACGGCGCTTTTGTTTAAACGATAATATAAATTGATAAAGAACACCGCCTGTCTTCGCAGGCGGTGTTTTCTTTTGTGGTAAGCACATAGACTGACTTTTAAACTATTCTGTGCAACAACAGCTGCATATCAAAGTTTTTCCGAGAGACGCATTGCCTGCAAAATTTCAGATCACATCACTGGCTGAAAGATTCCTGCCTGCAAAACGGGCAGAACAGTTGCGTCCTTTTTTGCTACGGGCAGAGGGCTTGTTCTCCGGTGAGGATGAACAGGCTCAGGCCAAACGCTCTTCGCTGATTGCTTTTGCAATTCGCATTGCCGGTGCGGCTCTGGCACTGCTCAGTCAGGTTGTGCTGGCCCGTCTGATGGGCAGTTTTGAATTCGGTATTTATGTCCTTGTCTGGACGGTTACGCTTATTCTCGGCGACCTCGCCTGTTTCGGGTTCCACACCACGATTATCCGCTATGTTCCGCAATATTTGCAGAAGAAACAAACAGATGATGCACGCGGCATTCTGCGCACCGGCCCCGTTTTCGCGCTCATCAGCGCAAGCATCATTACCCTGATTGCAATTGTTCTTCTCAATAGTCTGAGTGCGCAATTTGCGCCCTATTACTGGCCTGCTTTCCTTATCGGCATTCTTTGTATTCCGACTATTGCGCTCGGCAATATTTATGACGGCACAGCACGCTCACAGGGCTGGATTCTGGCAGCACTCAGCCCCGGCTATATTCTCCGCCCGCTGATGATGCTGCTGATCTTCATCTTGTTGCTGCTGACAGGATGGCAGCCGCAGGCCACCACAGCACTTATCGCAGCCTTTTCCGGCACTGCGCTGACCGTCATCAGCCAGCAACTATTCCTGCGCAAACGCATTGCAACAGTTCTGCCAAAAGGTGCGGGAACCTATCATTTACGGGAATGGATACGGGTATCCCTGCCGATATTCCTCATTGAAGGTTTCTTCTTCCTGCTCATCAATATTGATGTGCTGATGGTCGGCCGCATGATGGAACCGGACAGTGTAGCGCTGTATTTTGCGGTCACCAAAGTGCTGGCACTGGCACATTTCGTCTATTTTGCCGTCAAATCCAGTGTGGCACAGCGCTATTCCCAGCTGCTGCATGGCGGCGACAAGCAGGCCTTCAACGATTTCGCCCGCAACTCCGCCCGCTGGACATTCTGGCCGTCTTTATTGCTCGGTATTCTGTTGCTGGCCGCCGGCTGGCCTTTGCTGGCATTGTTCGGCCATGAATTCACCAAAGGCTATCCGCTGCTGTTCATTCTGATTTTCGGGGTTATTGCACGTGCCAGTGTCGGCCCTTGCGAAAGCCTGCTCTCCATGTCCGGCAATCAGAATATCTGCGCCTTGCTCTATGCGCTGGCACTGATCGTCAATATCGCGCTGAACATTACCCTGATCCCGCTTCTGGGCTTGAGCGGCGCGGCAATTGCCACGGTCTGCGCTATGGCCACAGAAGCAGCCACCCTCTCCTTTGTGGTTTATAAACGTCTGGGTATCACAATGTTTGTGTTTGCCCCTTCAGCGCGCCGTACCGGAGATTAAATCATGATGCAAATCTTGCAGAAAGCTGAAGCTCTTGAGCATCTGAAAAATTTGCAGATCCCGTCTGTTGCAGAAGCAAATATTTTCAATCATCCGGATTTTTTGCGCCCTGCAGTTGCACATTTCGCGTCCGATAATTGCGCAGTGCTCCTTGACGATGATCCTGAAACCGCATTTCTGATGCCCTTTCAGCTTGCCCGTGCCGGACTTGGTTTTAAAAAGTCACTTTGCGGCTGGAGCAATATCTATGCCACGCAAGGCACACCATTAATCGCTGCAGGCAACCTGACACACACTCTGGAAACAGCGCTGGCTGTATTGCAGCAACCGGAGCGCGGATTGCCGGATACGCTCATTCTGCCGGATATCAATCTCAATGCAGCTTTTGCAACAGCACTCAAAGAACTGGCACAGCGCAAAAATCTGCCACTTCATATCATGCGATATGAAGAACGTCCGGTTTTGTCTATTGGCAGCGATGCAGAGAGCTATCTGACCAATGCAATCGGTAAAAACCATCGCCGTGAATATCGCCGCCTGTGGCGCAGACTGTCCGAAACAGGCAGTCTGGTATACGAGATCATTGCGGACAAAACCGCGATCAAAGATGCATTCAATGACTTTCTGTCACTGGAAGCTGCAGGCTGGAAAGGTACACGCGGCACGGCTTTTCTGAGCAAACAGGCTGATGCGGATTTTGCCCGTGAAACTGTCCTCTCCTTGGCCGAGCGTGATCTGGTACGCATTCATACCCTGACACTGGATGACAGGCTCATTGCCAGCCTTGTGGTCTTTGTGCAGGGGGATCAGGCATGGACGTGGAAAACCGCCTATGACGAAGCTCTGCGCGCCTACTCTCCCGGTGTGCTGCTGATGATCGAAGTACTGAAAAACCATCTGGAAAATCCGGCATTGCGCATCACCGATTCCTGCGCCATTCCCGATCATCCGGTGATGTCGCGCCTGTTTCATGAGCGCGAGAGTTTCGGCACAATTATTCTTGGCCTGGGCGCCCAAAGCCAGCAGAACGTGTCTAAAATAGCCCGCCAGCTCGACCGCTATGACCGCCTGCGCTCAGCATTACGCCACATCAAATCCCGCCTGCAAAAACGACTGAAACGCTAAACGTCAAATTTTACGCGCCTGTACACGCTGCCCGAGCCAGACGCTGAACAGCACAATCGCCATACCGGTGATTTGTAACAAGTTCAGTTGCTGGTTCAGCAATACCCAGCCAAGGATCACAGCTGTCAGCGGGCTTAAAAAACCGAGCGAAGCAGCGACAGATGATTCCAGCCGTGCCAATCCGCGAAACCACAAAAGATAGGTGACAGCACCGCCGATCAGGCCGAGATAAATCAGCCCGAGCCAGTTTGTCAGTGTCAGTACCGGCAAAGCCGGTTCCAGCGAGAAAGCTACCGGCACCAGCAACAAACCACCGGCCGTCAGCTGCCATGCAGTAAAAGTAAGCGGAGAGACCGGCGGTTGCCAATAGCGGCTCAGAACCGTGCCCGCAGCCATCGAAAATGCACCGGCCAGCGCTGCAATGATCCCTGTCTGATCCAGCACACCATTGGGCTTCAAAACGAGGAGCGCCACACCGGCAATCCCTGCCAGAGCTGCGGCTACCGCAACAATGCGCAATCTCGTTCCTAGCACCATTCGCGCCAGAAACACGACAATCAGGGGCTGCACAGCGCCCACTGTGGCTGCAACACCACCGGGCAAGCGATAGGCAGCGACAAATAACATTGCCCAGAAAAATGAAAAATTCAGCGCACCAAGGATAAACACACGCAGCCACCAGATACCCTGCGGCAATTGGCGGACGAGCAACAAGAGCACCAGCCCTGCAGGCAGAGCACGCAGCATCGCGACTGTCATCGGATAACCGGCAGGCAGCATTTGCGTGGTAACAATATAGGTACTGCCCCAGATCGCCGGTGCCAATGCTGTCAGCAGCAAATCCGTGCGTGTCGATGTCATATACAGTCTCCATAAGTTCTCACATGCCGGTACAGCGCACCATAATTACAATTACTGGAGATGATAATTTCTTGTTTTACGATTATATTACCAACTAAAAGTTTTGAATATTTTGATTACAGGCAAGATATGGATCAGCTCAGTGCATTACGACTCTTCCGCAAAACCGTTGAACTTGGCAGTTTTGCCGAAACTGCACGCGCAAGCGGTCTGACTGCGGCAGCGGTCGGAAAAAGCATCGGTGAGCTTGAAGCCCATCTGAAAGTCCGGCTATTCAACCGCACCACGCGACGCATGAGCCTGACAGAAGCCGGTACGCTCTATTATGAGCAGATTGCCCCGATCATCGAACAGCTTGAAGAAGCCGACCGCTCACTGACACCGCATAATAATCAGCCATCCGGGCTGTTGCGCGTGACGGCACCTCTGACCATGACAATTGTTAGCCTATCGCGTTTCATACCGGAGTTTTTAGAGCGCTATCCTGAGATCACACTGGAGTTCAACCTCGATGACCGGCAGATTGATATTGTCAGGGAAGGTTATGATATCGCCGTCAAAGGCAGCGACAGTTTGAAAAATTCCAGCCTCATAAGCCGACGCCTGTCCACACTCCATCATGTGGTTTGCGCTTCGCCTTCTTATTTCCAAAAGCACGGTAAGCCTAAGGAACCAGCAGATCTGCGCCACCACAACTGTATCCGCTACAGCCTGTCCGGACATGTCCATGAATGGGAATTCCGCAAAGGGGAGCGAACAGAGCGCATACCGGTGACCGGACGTTATATTGTTTCATCCAGTTTTGCTGTGCGCGATGCTTTATGCGCCGGTTTCGGCCTCAGTCTGATCCCGCTCAGCTATGTGCAAAATGATCTTGCGGAAGGCAGACTGGTTACAGCACTGGACGACTGGCAGCAGATGGAAACCGGTATTTACGCCTTTTATCCGTCCCGCCGGTATCTGGCACCCAAGGTGCGGGTCTTTCTGGATTTCTTAAGCGAAAAGCTCGGAAATTGAGAACAAATCAGTCACGGGCGCCCGGAACCCGTCCCCAGCGCTTCTTGGTGAAACAATTGATGTAAAGTCCCCATAAACCGGTTTTACCACGGACAAACACTCGCTTCACTTCACGCTTCAGCCTTTGCATTTTGGCCGGCGGGCAATATTGCGAAGACCGCTCAGGGCTCAATGTGCTTTCCAGTCCCGCCTGCACACAAATTGCAGGACTGACCTGATAAACCGTCATTTGCGGGAAGAAACCACAGGATGGCGTAAAGAGGAGATGATCGATCGGCGAGGCCGCATCATTCATAACGCAGAGTAATTTTCTCGCGCAATCACGGGAAACAATATAACCGGCAGCAAGAATATGCTGGCTGCGCAATTGTGCCACCGTATAGTGACCGGCAATTGTCACAACCGGCTTGTCAGTCAGAACTTTTTTACCCTGAGTTTCAATTTTAATCAGTTCGGCATTATCCGGAATCCAGTCTGTGGATTCGAAAAACTGTCGCGTATCTTTCGATAGGGTCACATCATCTTCAAAAATCGCTGCGAAACGATCTTCACCCTGCGCTATGAGCTCCAGACATTTCCGGTGGCTCAAAAAACAACCGATTTCCGTTCGTGTCAGAGGCTCTTTCCAGGACGGTATGCGAATGATGGACGCCAATTCCTGATCGCTGAGATTTTTGCCATCCACAGCCGCGACACGCTCAAAAGGAACTGACGCTTTGGCAAATTGCGCCTGCATGCGCACCAAGCGTTCAGGACAACGATCCAGATTAATCAAATAGGCTTTCACTGCAATTTCCGCCCTAGAGAATATTCTCTTTCGGTAAAATATGTCCGCATATCTTTCAAGAGATATTAGGTATATTTTACTCAAGTTTACGGTAAAAAAGTGAAAGAAAGTTGCGGCGAAATTTTGTCAGGGGAAAAGTGGTGCGGGTGGTCGGAATCGAACCGACACTCCTTTCGGAACCGGATTTTGAGTCCGGCGCGTCTACCAGTTCCACCACACCCGCACATTCGCAGGCACTTCATACTCAAAGCGCTGCACTGGTGCGCCGAAATATAGTGAGAACCACCTTCCCGTCAACTGCAAAACCTGTTTGTTTCAAATTATTTCAACAAAATTCACCCGCGCAGAAAATTCAGCCTTTGCTCACGGATTGTAAAACCATTCATAACGAATTCCGGCACACATTGCCCTGCGAAGTTTTTCGTTTTACACACAGCATCAAAATTCCGCATGGCTTTGGCCTGCATTATCATTGCTGAGAACCAACAGAGGCCATCATGCTGCGCAAACTCTACGACTGGACCATTTCCCTTGCAGCGCGTAAATCCGCAGCTGCATGGCTGGCCGTCATCGCTTTTCTCGAAAGCTCGGTTTTTCTGATTCCCGCAGATGTCCTATTCGTACCGATGGGTATCGCCCGCCCGAAAAAAGTCTGGCATTACGCACTGATTGCCACGGTCATGTCCGTGCTCGGCGGTATTCTTGGCTGGTATATCGGTCATTATGCCTATGAAACTGTTGCCAAGCCGGTTCTGCATTTTTACGGCAAGCTCGATACATTCGAAGCCATGCGCGGCAGCACCAGCGCCGATATGATTCTGCTGTTGCTCATCACTTCCGGCCTGTCTCATCTGCCGCCGATGAAAGTTGTAACCATTCTCTCCGGTGCCGCAGGCGTCAATATCTGGCTGTTTATCCTGTCAGCTATTATTACCCGTGGTGCACGGTTCATATTGCTGGCATGGCTGTTGCAGCGCTTTGGCGAACCGATCCGCAACTTCATTGAAAAGCGTCTCGGATTAATCGCGGCCACGGTTGCCGTCATCCTGATTTTGTTATTTATGGTCGTCAAATATCTTCACGCCTAAAAAGCATCAGGCAGCCATGTTTATGCCATAAGGTCATGGCTGAGCTGGGTTTAAACTGATTTTTGCAACAAGGATTTTCCTGTGTCCTCAACCGGTACTGCTCAGACAACCCGTTCGCAACATACGCTTATTTCAGCATTTCTTGCGGTAAGCATGGCCGGTGTCGTGGGCTCCGCACTGGCGTTTCAATATATTGGTGGTTATCTGCCGTGCAAATTATGTCTTGAAGAGCGCATTCCCTATTATATCGGCGTACCGCTGATGCTTCTCAGTGCATTGCTGGCAGCGCTTGGAAAGTCAGAAAAACTAACCCGTCTTTTCCTGCTGATCGCCGGATTGCTGATGACCTATGGCCTGATTCTTTCGGTTTATCATTCGGGTGTGGAATGGAAATTCTGGGCAGGTCCTGCCGATTGTGCAACCGGTGCAGTATCCATCACCACCAGCGCAGGCAATCTGCTTGGTGATCTCAATGCGGTTAAACCGGCCGCCTGCGATGTTGCCGCCGGACGTTTCCTCGGTATTTCCTTTGCCGGATGGAATGGTGTTGCCTCGCTGATCCTCGCAATCATTGCCTTTTACGGCGCATCGCTCAAAACCCGTAAAGCGTGATCTAAAAAACCGGAGCTGTATCTTTACGGCACCAGTTCCACATCCCAGTATAAATAATCCATCCAGCTTTCATGCAAGTGGTTCGGCGGAAACCGCCTGCCGTTTTTATGCAGATCAAAAACACTCGGCATATAGGGTTTTTGTCGCGGCCACATTTGCGCTTTGGCAGGCATCATGCCGCCCTTGCGCAAATTACACGGAGAACAGGCAGCAACCACATTTTCCCAGGTTGTTTCGCCGCCGCTGCATCGCGGTATAACATGATCAAATGTCAGTTCATGATGCGCACCGCAATACTGGCACTCAAAACGATCCCGCAGAAACAGATTGAATCGCGTAAACGCCGGATAGGTCGGCGGAGCTACATAGGTTTTAAGACTGATAACACTTGGCAGCCGCATGGAAAAAGTCGGAGAGCTGACTTCCGCATCATATTCCGCAACAATATTAACACGCTCAAGAAAAACCGCTTTGATCGCGTCCTGCCACGACCAGAGTGATAAAGGATAATAGCTGAGCGGACGAAAATCCGCGTTCAGAACCAGTGCCGGCAATTTGCCGGCAAATGCGGCAATGTTCAAGAAACACCTCCTTTGTGCATCTTGCAACACTGCGGTTCATGCGATTGCAAAACGCGGCTTCAAAGAGACAGAGCAAACACGCGGCTTACCCTGCTTGCATTCCATTCCGTCTCTGCCAGCTATATTTTTGAGGCGCTTCACTCTTCAATGTACCTGACAGAATGATACGTGAAAAACGAATGCTTTTACCGGTCATAATATGTAAGCAGGACATGTCAGTATTGTGAAGCCAGACTGTTTATCAGTCAATTTCTATTCATGCTGCCGATGGATAATCCTGTAACAAAATCAGCCCTCCGCTTTCAAAATTCCGTGCTTTGATAAGGAATTCAGACCTGACAGCGTAAACAGTGTTTGATTATACGCATTATCGGCTTTGAATATTGTAGACAATTATGTAAACATGCATTGACAGCTTTGACAAAACAAAGCCGTAACCGTGCTTGTCCATTGCCGCCCGTTCAGATTAAGCTGCAAAGGACAAGCTGGTTAGCATTGAGATCAGACAGGGAGCGAGTGATGAGTGGTCGTATTGAACATGCAGGTCTGCAGGTTGATCAGGAACTGAGCAATTTCCTGACAAGGGAAGTCTTGCCGGAAACCGGCATTGCGGCAGATGCCTTCTGGAGCGGTCTTGCCGGCATGGTCAAAGAACTGGCGCCCCGCAATAAAGCCCTGCTTGCCAAGCGTGACGATATTCAGGCTAAACTCGACGCATGGTATAAAGCCAACCGCAATTACGCGATGGCGGACTATCAGGCTTATTTGCGTGAAATCGGCTATCTCCTGCCGGAAGGTGAAGATTTTCAGGTCACCACCGCCAATGTAGACAGTGAAATCACCAGCCTTGCAGGTCCGCAGCTTGTTGTACCTGTCATGAATGCCCGTTATGCGCTCAATGCTGCCAATGCGCGCTGGGGTTCGCTCTATGATGCGCTTTACGGCACAGATGCTATCAGCGAAGACAATGGCGCGGAAAAAGGCAAAGCCTACAATCCTGTGCGCGGCGCAAAAGTCATTGCATGGGCAAAAGCATTTCTTGATGAAACCACCCCGCTGAGCGATGGCCGCTGGGATGAGGTCACCGGTTTCTCTGTCGCCAATGGCCAGCTTATTCTTGCACTCGGTAACGGCAAAACTTCATCCCTGAAAAATACCCAAGGCTTTGCAGGCTATCAGGGCGATGCATCTGCCCCTTCCCTCGTGCTTCTGAAGAATAACGGGCTGCATATCGAAATCCGCTGCGATGCTGCTCATGTCATCGGCAAGACCGATCCGGCACATATTGCCGATATCACACTGGAATCTGCTCTCAGCACCATTCAGGACTGTGAAGATTCAGTCACCGCGGTTGACGCTGCCGATAAGGTTCTGGCCTATCGCAACATTCTCGGCCTGTTTAAGGGCACTTTGTCGGAGAGCTTTGACAAGAGCGGTAAAACCATCACCCGCAAGCTCAATGCCGACCGTAGCTATACCGCACCGGATGGCTCCACCCTCACTTTGCCTGGCCGCTCACTGTTGCTGATCCGCAATGTCGGTCATCTGATGACCAATCCTGCCATTGTCGACAGCGAAGGCAATGAAATTCCGGAAGGCATTCTTGATGCAGCTTTCACCGCAGTGATTGCGCTCCACGATATCGGTACGCAGGACGGCAAACTCAAAGGCACGCATCTCAATTCCCGCACCGGTTCGGTCTATATTGTGAAGCCGAAAATGCACGGGCCGGAAGAAGTCGCCTTTGCCGCAGAAATCTTCGCTCGCGCTGAAGCATTGGCGGGTCTTAAGCCGAATACGCTGAAAATGGGTATCATGGATGAAGAGCGCCGTATGACAGTGAACCTCAAAGAAGCCATCCGTGCTGCCAAAGAACGGGTCTTCTTCATCAATACCGGCTTCCTCGACCGTACCGGCGATGAAATCCATACTTCTATGGAAGCAGGACCTGTTATCCGCAAAGGCGAGATGAAACAGGCGGCATGGATTGCAGCTTACGAAAACTGGAATGTTGATACCGGCCTTGCCTGTGGTCTGACCGGCCATGCACAGATCGGCAAGGGCATGTGGGCGATGCCGGATCTGATGGCTGCAATGCTGGAGCAGAAAATTGCTCATCCGAAAGCCGGCGCCAATACCGCATGGGTGCCGTCCCCGACAGCAGCAACATTGCATGCCACGCATTATCACAAGATTGATGTGGCAGCTGTGCAGAACCAGCTCAAGTCCCGCACGAAAGCCAAGCTTGAAGACATTCTGACCATTCCTGTTGCCCGTGACACCAATTGGGCACCTTCAGACGTGCAGGCAGAAATCGACAATAATGCACAGGGCATTCTTGGTTATGTGGTGCGCTGGATCGATCAGGGCGTTGGCTGTTCCAAAGTTCCGGACATCAACAATGTCGGCCTGATGGAAGACCGTGCAACCTTGCGTATCTCGGCACAGCATATCGCCAACTGGCTGCATCATGGCATTGTCAGCGAAGCACAGGTCTTGGAAACCATGAAGCGCATGGCCGCCGTGGTAGACGCGCAGAATGCCGCTGATGAAGCCTATCAGCCGATGGCTGCGGATTTTGATGGCTCTATCGCTTTTCAGGCAGCCTGTGAGCTGGTCTTTAAAGGCCGCGAGCAGCCAAACGGCTATACCGAGCCGGTTCTCCATGCCCGCCGTTTGCAGTTCAAAGCTGCCCAAAAATAAATTCTTGACGCTTTTCACAAGCGGCATAAAAGTGGCGGACAAGTTCTTCTTGTCCGCCACTTTTATTTTTGTTTTTGCGCATTATCCTACGCAAAACCGCTTCACACTTTTGCTGGAAATGCTTTGAGGCCGATCATGCTGACCATACAGCACGCTGACACCACCCACCTACCCGCAATCCTTGATATTTATAATGATGCGATTGCCAATACGACGGCCGTTTTCATCAGCCAGAAGGTCAATTTGCAAAACCGTGCGGAATGGCTGACATCACGCCAAAACGCGGGTTTTCCGGTACTGGTGCTGACAGAGGGGGACGAATTGCTCGGCTATGCCAGCTACGGTGCTTTCCGTGCTTTTGAGTGCTATAAACATACGGCAGAACTCTCGATTTATATTGCCGGTCATGCGCGCGGCAAAGGTGCCGGTGACAGACTAATGCGCGCCTTGCTGGAACATGCAGCGGGCAACAATATCCATGTTCTGCTTGGTGCAATTGAAGCACAGAATACCGCCTCTCTTCGTCTGCATGAGAAACATGGCTTTACACAAACCGGTCTTCTGCCGCAGGTCGGCCGAAAATTCGACCGCTGGCTTGATCTGGTACTGATGCAACGCATTCTCTGAACACGCACTAATCTGGTCAAGCTCTGCAAAAGGAGCTTGATTTTAGAATTATTCCAAACTATTAAATTTAGAACAATTCTAAAAAGGAACTTCCATGTTCTCCTCCCTTTTCTCGCCGTCACGCCGGTCTTTTGAAAGTCTCTCCGAACAGGAAATGCTGGCACTTGCCATTTCCTCCGAAGAGGATGATGCCCGCATCTATCTCAGCTATGCGGACGGATTGCGTGAGGCTTACCCACAATCGGCGAAAATTTTTGAAGCCATGGCCGAGGAAGAGCACAATCATCGTGCACGCCTGATTGAACTGCATCGCCAGCGCTTCGGCGAAACGATTCCGCTGATCCGGCGCGAACATGTGCGTGGCTATTATGAACGCAAGCCCGACTGGCTGGTGCGCCCGCTCGGCATCGATAAAGTACGCAATATGGCGGCACAGATGGAGGAGCAGGCTGCACGTTTTTACGAACAGGCAGCCATGCGTGTTTCCGATGCTGCCACGCGTAAATTACTCGGTGATCTGGCGCTGGAAGAAAAACATCATGAGCAACGCGCCCATCATCTGGAAGAAAAACTGACACCGGATACTGTGCAGGATGAAGAACGTGCCGGTGAGCGCAAACAACTGATCCTGACCTATATCCAGCCAGGCCTTGCAGGTCTGATGGATGGCTCGGTTTCCACACTGGCACCGATTTTTGCCGCGGCCTTTGCCACGCAGGATACATGGCAAACATTTCTCGTTGGTTTGTCTGCTTCCGTCGGTGCCGGTATTTCCATGGGCTTCACAGAAGCTGCCCATGATGACGGCAAACTTTCAGGCCGTGGCTCGCCGGTCAAACGTGGCCTTGCCAGCGGTATTATGACCACTGTCGGCGGCCTCGGTCATGCCCTGCCCTATCTGATTACCGACTTCTGGACTGCAACCGGCATTGCGGTATTCGTCGTCTTTGTCGAACTCTGGGCGATTGCCTATATCCAGAACCGCTTCATGGAAACACCGTTCATGCGTGCAGCCTTTCAGGTCGTACTCGGCGGCGCACTGGTGCTCGCAGCCGGTATTCTTATCGGTAATGCCTGATAAAAATTAGCCTGCCACAACAGCAAGCGTTGCGGCAGGCTTCACTACAGACTGCTCGTCCATAAACGGTTCAATGCAGATATGATTGGGCTTGTTAATGGTCACAAAACTATTGCGTGGCACCGCCATCCAGTTTTCAGCAACACCGTCCAGCGGCTCAGACACAACACATATTCCCGTAGAGGATGCCATTTTGGCGGTGTAAAGCGTTGGTGCATAAGTATCACTGGCATAGCGTACTGCAAACAGTGAATGACCATCCGAGAATGCTGCTGTCAGACGGATAAAAGGCGGCACTTTTGCACGTTCCGCAGCCTCATAAATTGTCTCGACAGTGCGCGTCAGAGCACGGAGCGGATCATCATCCAGCCCGAAATGCAGCATCAGCAGGAAGAAGAGTTCTGAATCGGTCGAACCTGATTTGTGGCTGTAAAGCGCATCCGGCAACAGGCTTTCCAGCGGGCGGCGCAGACGGTCAAAACTGCCGATCTGACCATTATGCATAAAGCTCCAGCGCTGAAACACGAACGGATGGCAATTTGCACGGCTGGTTTCACCGCCGGTGGAGGCACGCACATGCGCCAGAAACAGGCGCGAATTAATCTGGCGCGCAAGACTGCGCAAATTCTGGTCAGACCATGCAGGCAGAAGATCGCGGTATAATCCCGGCTCCTCGCGTGTACCGTACCACGCCACGCCAAAGCCATCGCCATTGGTCGCGGTTTTCGCCTCAGTCGCATGATGGCTTTGCGCGATCAGCGAATGACAAGGCGAAGTAATAATATCTTCAAGATACAGATCAGATCCGAAATACGCAGCCCAGCGGCACATGAAACACACTCTGACAAGTGAGCGAAAGATAGGAACCTGCCGTTATTTATAGCCGGTTACAACAGCGATCTTCCGCCACTATAGTTAACAATTCACTATTCAGCCGCGCGCTTATGCGTTTTGGCGTAAAGCTTCGCGACAATAGTGCTGGCTGTTTTGTCGAATAAAAATGGCAAAATTGCATGGATCAAAGCTGCAAAAGCAGCTGCAAAAAGCTTGAATGAAAATTTGCCCGCAAAAGCCATATGCTCAAAATAGGTTTCGTTAACGGATGCCGGATGTTCCGTAAACAGACGTGAAATTTTGGTTTGCATGAGTTTCCCCGTTATCAATTTTAAAATCAGCAAGATAGGTTTCTGATTTAAAATACTAACACCGCCAAACGCATATTTTGTCTCAAAAAATCCTTGATAATATAAGTTTTTGGGACAATTATCTCTATATGGCACATAATATAGACGAAACAGACCGCCGCATCCTTCAGGAATTACAGAAAGATGCCACTCTATCGGTAGACGCGCTTTCTGCCCGTATCCACCTGTCGCGCAATGCATGCTGGCGACGGCTGAAGCGGCTGGAAGATGACGGCATTCTCAAAGGCCGTGTTGCAATCGTGGATGCCGACAAGCTCGGCCTTGGCCTCACCGTTTTCATGCTGATCAGAACCAGCAATCATGATCCGAAATGGCTGGAACAATTTCGCGCGGCAGTCACATCGCTGACAGAGGTTGTCGGCGTTTATCGCATGAGCGGGGATCTTGATTATATTATCCGTGCCCGCATTGAAGATATGAAAGCCTATGACCGGCTCTATCAGAAACTCATCACCCGTGTGCCGCTATCAGATGTCTCTGCGTCCTTCGTAATGGAAGAAATTAAGGACAGCACGGAAATCCCGCTTTTCGGTTACACACCATAAGAAAAGAGCCCCTAAAGCGTATCCCGAAAAGTGCGAAGCGGTTATCGAATAAGATACGCGTAAAACAAAGAGTTAGAGCGGTTCTACCGATGCAATATTAACCGGAACCGCTCTAATTATTTTTGAAAAAAGCATACGGCTCTTTCAAAAAGAGCCTCAATATGTTTAGTGCTCATTTTAAATCATATATTGCTGAAAAGGGTTTATCATGTCTGCCAATTCCCCTTCATCATCCAGCCGCCCGAAGCTCGGAATTGTCCGTCTTGAACATGCTGCAGGCCTTGACCTGCCGGCCTATGAAACATCAGGTTCTGCTGGTGTTGATCTGCGTGCTGCCGTACCGGAAGACCGCCAGATCGTGCTGCTGCCGGGTCGCCGTACACTTGTGCCGACCGGCCTGATTTTTGAACTGGAAGAAGGTTATGAAGCGCAAATCCGTCCGCGCTCCGGTCTGGCTTTCAAACATGGCATCACCTGCCTGAACACTCCGGGCACCATCGACAGCGATTACCGCGGTGAAGTCAAAGTCCTGCTGATCAATCTCGGTGATGATGATTTCCGTATCGAGCGCGGCATGCGCATTGCGCAGGCGGTGATCTCTCCTGTTGTGCAGGTTGAAATTGAAGAACGCTCAGAAGTCGGCGAAACCGAACGCGGTGCCGGTGGTTTTGGCTCAACCGGTCATAAATAAGAGTGCTGTAAAGCTGAAATTAAAAAGCCCCGCATGAAACTCATGCGGGGCTTTTTAATGCTGTTATATCAGTTGAATTTGAATGGCACCTGAAACGGAATCCGTGCGGCTGCCATTGCCGGTGGCGGTGCCGGAACCGGTGAAGCCGCTTTCACGGCGGTCAAAGCGGCCTGATCCACTTGCGGATTGCCCGATGTCCCCGAAATACGGGCAGACAATACATTGCCCCCTGCATCAATCACAAAAGCAATCTGCACAATACCTTTATCGCCGCGTCCAAGCTTGCGCTGTGCTGTGCGCTTCTTGCGCTCAAGATGTGCCTGCACTTTCGACTGCCATTTTGCCGAACTGACACCGGCAGATGCCGAGCTCTGGCGATTGGCATTAGCCGCAACACGGGAAGAATTCTTCGCATTGATCTGCGGTGCGGAAGCGGCCTGTGTCTGCTCAGCTTTCTGAGTTTTCTTGGCTTTTTCTTTAGGTTTCGGCTTTTCTTTCGGCTTTTCCTGCTTTGGTTCTTTCTTTTCAACCTTAGGTTTTTCAACAACCTTCGGCAGAACCACTTCAGGCTTCGGCGCTTCAATGATTTCCGGAACTTCTTCTTCTACCGGCTCAGCTTCAGCCACTTCCTGAGGCTCTTCAACAGGTTCTTCAGGCGTTACTTCTTCAACCTGTTCCACCGGTTTTTCCGGTTCGATTTCAGCTTCATCGGGATTTTGAGAAGCCTCGGCAGAAGGGGCAATGGAATCTTCTTCCACTTCCGGTGCCTGAGGAACCGGATCAAGCTCCATCATAATCGCTGCAGGCGGCTCACCATCCGGCACCATTTCCGGTACCGATGCATGCAGAGCATAAGCGCCGGCTGCATGCGCCATCAGCACGGCGGCACCGGCACCCAGCCAGCGCACCATATCTTTCCAGAGACCGGATGACGGTTCAACAGCGGAGCCGTTTTTCATACCCCGAACCGGCGGATGATCGATCGGTAATTCCTTCACGTCTCACTCTCCTGCATTCTGGCCCGAAGTCTGACCCGAGCTTTGAGCTTCAGGCTGACCTGCCGGTGATCCCGCTGCAGGCGCACCGGCTGCATCACCCGCACCAAGCGTTTCCAGACCGACCAGCGCGATTTTGAGATAACCGGCCTCACGCAGCAGATTCATAACATTCATCAGCTCGCCATAGCCGACAGTCTTGTCTGCACGGAGGAAAATACGCGTGTCTTTATTGCCTGCCGCCAGACGATCCAGTGTCGGCGCCAGCAAATCACGATTTACCGCGTCATTACCAAGGCTGAGGCTCAGATCTTCCTTCAGCGTCAGATAAACCGGCTTGTCAGGGCGTGGCTGCGGCGTAGCACTGGCCGCAGGCAGATCAACATTAATATCAACGGTTGCCAGAGGCGCTGCCACCATGAAGATAATCAGAAGCACCAGCATCACGTCGATAAACGGCGTTACGTTGATTTCATGGCTTTCCTGCAGGTCATCACCGGCATCTTCACGCAAACGGCTGCCCATATTCTTTACTCCGCTGCTTTCGTGACCGGAACAGTCTGAGCCGCATTCTGACGGGCTGCCTGTTTCTGCACAATGTCACGGGCTGCACGCATATCCAGATCACGGCTGACAAGACGCTCAACACCGGCACTCACATCGGCCAGCAGATGGCGGTAGGCGGTCACCGAACGGGCAAACATATTATAAATAATCACTGCCGGAATAGCGGCGACAAGACCGATAGCTGTTGCCAGAAGCGCCTCGGCAATACCCGGTGCCACAACAGCCAGATTGGTGGTCTGCGCTTCGGAAATACCGATAAAGGAATTCATAATTCCCCATACAGTACCGAACAAACCGACAAATGGTGCAACAGAACCAATTGTTGCGAGAATACCGGTGCCTTTGGCAAGACGACGTCCTGCACCGGCTTCAATACGGCTAAGGCGGGAAGCAACGCGTTCTTTCAGACCTTCCCCGCCGACATAGGCAGCAGCAGATGCAGATTGTGTTACTTCTTCCTGTGCCGCACGGACAAGATGCGCACCGGGACCACGGGTTTTATCCAGCGCCTGCACTGCAGAGGCCAGATTGTCCGCATGGGATACTTCTTTCAAGGCGCGGCGTGCACGGCTGCGGGCACCGGTAATTTCCAGTGTCTTGGCAAGCCAGACTGTCCATGTGGCCAATGATGCAATCGCCAGACCGATCATAACAGCTTTAACAACCCAGTCAGCAGCCATGAACATGCCCCAAGGGGAAAGGTCATGCGGAATCTGCAAGCCGTTATCAGCGGTGCGAACCGGTGCGGTAGCCTGAGACTGACCGGCTTCCGGTGCAATACTGACCGGCTGACCGGCAGGTTCTGTTTGCGCAGGCGCTACGGCAGACGGCGCGGACTGGGAGGATTGAGCTGCCGGATTGACCGGAGCAGGATTTGTTGCTGCCGGAGCAGCAGTGCCTGTGGCTGGCTGCGAGGCAGCAGGCTCATTGGCAGGAGAAGATGTGGCCGGAGCGGACGTCGGTGCCTGTGCCGCTGGCGCTACTGGCGCTGCAGCAGGAGCAGATGGCGCTGCCTGAGGCGCAGATTGTGTTGCTGGAGAGGTTTGCGGGGCAGTCTGCTGTGGCTGCGCTTCCTGCGCCATAACCGGCGTTGAAAGTGTCAGCACATTACCGCCCGCAAGAAATGCGGAAAGAATGAAAGCTGACAATCCTGTCTTGAATGATATTGCTGCCTTGGACACTGTCTTAACCACCGCGACGACCTCACTGCATTTCATTATCAGGGACAGCCGGCCTGTATTATTTCCAGCCTGTACAGGATCAACCTGCTCCGCATTTATGCGGATGTGCTGCATCAACCAGCAACTGCCTTTTTCGGGTTATGCAATACAACCATCAAACATGACTTCGCAAGTCATGTTTTAAAAAAACCCGTCATTCTGCTGTTATTTGACCGGAAAGCGGAAGTTATTCACCAAAACAAACGGATGTTTTACGAATTTCATCACTGTCGCAAGGATTTCTCACATCCGCAATGCAGCTCCGGTGAGTCGCAGCTCCAGATTATGAGGGCACTATAGCGGCAAAACCATAATATGACAATTTGAAACAAGTTTGAGCACAAACCCGATAATCAGGGAAATATTAAGATCCTGACAAGGAACAATCATAAACCTGACGCATTAAAGCCGCATAATGCAGTGCATACCGTTATTGACTGACACCAATATCATCATGCTCCGGAGACAGTAGATGTTGCACAAAGACATGCAAACCATTGAAACTGCCGCCCGTACCGCAATGGCGGGATCTTATGAACCGGAACAACAGGAAAATGCGGTCTTACGTACCGGTTTTTATGTGACAGCCGGTTGTATTTTGATTGCAGCTCTCATTCTAATGATTGCCTGACATTCCTGCACTTTCTATCAGGTTTCCAATACAGGTTATGCCCGGCATATGCCTGTCTGCTTCCGCATGAGCTGAATTTGGAAACTGTGGCAATTAACCTTGGCAGCTGAATATCATCCTGACCGGCAACTGCTCTCTGGCGATGAATGCACGGAACCATTACGTTAAAGCCACGTTATATTTCTGAACCCAGACAATATGACTGAGCAGTCTCAAAGAAAATGAAATTGCTCAGTCATTTGAAATTTCAGCTTCCGGAGGCATCCATGGCTCGTGATACCAAAATCGTAAATGACATTCAGGACGACAGCACAGCAGAATTGCAGGCACAGATTGCCCAGCTTAAAGAAGATATTGCATCGATTGCCGCAACACTGACAGAAATGGGCTCACGAAAAATCAATCAGGCCAGACAAGATGCATCCGATGCCTATCAGGATATTTATGAACAGGGCGAAGATGCTCTGAGTTCTCTGAAGGACAGTGCCTGCTCCCTTGAGCAACAGGTCACCGATTATGTTCAGGAACGTCCGGTCACATCGATCGCTCTGGCGGCCGCATTCGGTTATCTTTTCGCAGCTCTGACACGGCGCTGATATGCTGAAATTGTTCACACCGGTCATTTCAGCCATTATCGGCAGCGAAGTGCAGGCCGCAACGCAGCGTGCCAAGCGCAGTGCCATTCTCTATGCGATTATGGCCGTGGCGCTGCTCACAGGTGCGTTCTTTCTGCTCCTCGCAGTCTTTTTCATTCTCATGATGAAATACGGTCTGATTATCGCAGCTCTGATAATCACAACCGGCTGTGTGGTGCTGGCGATCCTTGCCTATATCGTCAACCGCGTGATGGATAAGGCCGAGAAACGCCGTCTAGAAGAAAGACGCGCTGCGATTGACACCAATGCAGCGCTCACAGCAGCAGCGGTTGCCGCCGTGCCGACCTTGCTCAAAAAACCGCTTTTAACTTTAGCAGTACCGCTTGCAGGACTGATTGCAGTGACATTGCTGTCGCGGGACAAAAAATCCGGCAATAAAAAGCAGGATCAGGGCGGATAGGTTCCGCCCCCTCTCCCTCCGCAGTTTTAGGGCCGCAGTGTTAGGGCCGCAATGTTCGGGTCAAGGAGTTCAGTCCGCAAAGCCAAACCCTAAGGAGACCATTGATGACCAGTTCGACAAAAGCACAGCTTAATGAGATCCTCGCAGATATGTCCCTCACCAATCTGGATAAATCTGCTGCTATTCTGAAACTTCAGGAAGATGCGCGCGATCTCCAGCGCGCCGCAACAGAAGGCGGCATGGACCCTGATGACGGGCTGAACAAAGACTTGCGGGAAATTGAACTTGCACTCGAAACACTCGGTGTCAGTTCGGATGAGACCGGCGCAGCAACGCTTTGAAGCATTTCTGCCAGAGCATGTCGCGGAAAAATGGGCACCGGTTTTCCGATAACGACATGCGCGACACAAGGAGACAGAGCGAGCGCAGTGGATACAATTAAACACGTCACGCTCTGATTGCTCCGGCTATAAACAACACCGCACAAAGCGATTTGTGCGGTGTTTTTCATGCGCTCACCAAATTCTGCCCATCAGTTCTCACTCTGCGGCACCAGCACGCGCAATGCCGCCGGATGAATACGGATATCCAGCTCGGCCGGTAATGGCAGCAATTCACCGTCAACAGACATATACTGATGCGCTTTATGATTGAGGATTGTCAGCTGAACTGAACGGGCATGGTCTTCCTCAATCGCCAGATTACTGCGCCACTGTCCGCGCGCAATATCCCAGAACAGCTTAAGCATGCCGCTGACGGGAAGAGGCTTCGCCAGATAAAAACCGAGATGCCCGGTCTGCACATCCGGTGCTACGGGCAGCACGCTGTCTCCGTAAGGATTGTTCGACACGGCAAGAGCAGAATACACCCCTTTGACTGCACGCCCGTCAATATCTGCAACAGCTTTCACGCGCGGTACATGGGTAATCAGCTGCCCCATAGCGCGGAAATTCGCCAGAATTTTCCCCACCCGTGAAGCATAGCTGTATTTTTCACGATACCTGACCAGCATCGGATGCAGGCCGATTGCCACCTGATGCACAAAGGACTGGCCGTTGCAGGTGCCGATATCAACATTTTCAGCACCGGCCTTTGCCAGTGCGTGAATGGCCTCGGTAACATTTTGCGGAATATTCAGTGAGCGGGCGAAGAGGTTCATCGTACCGGCTGGCAACACGCCCAGAATTTTATCATTCTGCCAGGCCAGTGCAGCTGCCGCAGAAATCGTGCCGTCACCGCCACCAGCCAGAAGCACATCATAATCATGATTTTGTGCGGCCTTTTCCAAAGCAGCAAGAATATCATCACCATCCGTCAATACACAGGACAGTTCATGTCCCTCGGCAGCAAAGGCAGCACATGCGTCATCAATAAACGCATCAATATCCATCGTCCGCAAAGTGCCGCTTTGACTGTTGAGAACAGCAATAATCTTCAAATAAATCTCCGCTCCGGATGACAGCTAATCATTCGGTCATACTCTGATGATCGCAAAAACCGTTTAGAAAGAGCGCATCGTCACTTGGGACGACGTATCATCGGGGCCGTAATCGGAATTACCTTTAACATCAAGCAATTCCTGCAGCCGGACACGCGCACGGCTGACACGGCTCTTGATTGTACCGACAGCACATTCACAGATTTCCGCAGCTTCTTCATAGGAAAAACCGGAAGCGCCGATCAGAATAATCGCTTCACGCTGATCATCCGGCAATTCGTTCAGAGCCTTGCGAAAATCCTGCAAATCCAGCGATCCGTATTGTGACGGATGAACGGCCAGCCGCTCCGTATACAACCCGTCCGTATCCTGTATCTCACGGCCGCGCTTACGCATCTGGCTGTAAAATTCATTACGCAAAATCGTAAACAGCCAGGCTTTGATATTGGTGCCCATTTCGAAACTGTCGCGCTTGCCCCACGCTTTCATAATCGTATCCTGCACCAGATCATCAGCCTTATCCTGCTGACCTGATAAAGATACTGCGAAAGCCCGCAAGCCCGGCAAGGCCGCAAGCATCAGCCGCTTGAATTCGTCTCTCTCCTCCGCCATTCCTGTCAATTCCTTGAATGAGAAGCAGATTTACGTTCAGCCTGATCCAGTTTCTCCAAAAGATCAAGAAAACGGTCAGGAATCGTTTCATCCTGAATACTGGAATAAAGAGCACGCAATTTGGAACCGATCTCGGAATTGGGTCCCAGTTCATCGCCTTTATTCAAACTGCCTGCCTGCGAACTGCCTTGCGCGGAATAATCGCGCGAAAATGAGGTCATAGCGTTGTCTTGATCCTGAAGCGGTTTCTTAGTGTTGGTCATCTCAGTCGTATTCCGGTTAATGCCACCAGAGCTCAGTTGCGGCTCTGATGTGATCTTGATGCGGCCTTGGTGCGGCCCTGTTTCAAGCACTAAAACCCTGCCCGATTGAGACGCTGTATCCAAGTCATAATGCGGGCGTGAATAATTAGTTCCCAAACACAGGAACAATTTTTATAGTCAGCCGTTAGAACCATAAACAGGCTGTAATCCTATCAGCCCATATAAATGGAGCATTCAATGTCATTGTCCACGCGTATTGCACCACATTTGCCATATCTGCGCCGTTTCTCGCGCGCCGTGACCGGCTCTCAGTCAGCCGGAGATGCATATGTTGCAGCAATTCTCGAAACTCTGATCGATGATATTTCTGTATTTCCTGAGGCCTCATCCGATAAGATAGCGCTCTATCGTCTTTATTCCAGTATTTTCGATCGTACCTCTGTCGAAATTCCGGAAACCGACTCCCAGCATGCATGGGAAAAGCGGGCAGCAAATAATCTGGCAATGCTGACCCCGCGTTCGCGTCAGGCCTTCCTTCTGGTTTCCGTTGAAGGCTTTAATGAAAAAGAAGCCGCAGAGATCATGCAGGAAGACGAAGCCGGTTTTTCAGCTCTGCTGACAGAGGCCTCGGAGCAGATTTCCCGCCACGTTGCCACCCGTATTCTGATTATCGAAGATGAACCGCTGATTGCCATGGATATTGAGCAGATGGTGGAGACTCTGGGGCATGAAGTTGTGGGCATCGCCCGCACCCATCAGGAAGCGCTGACACTTTATAAGGCAGAAAAACCGTCGATGGTTCTGGCGGATATTCAGCTTGCAGACGGCAGTTCAGGCATCGATGCGGTCAATGACATTCTCAAAAGCGATACAATTCCGGTTATCTTCATTACCGCGTTCCCGGAACGTCTTCTGACAGGGGAACGCTCGGAACCGACCTTCCTCGTCACCAAGCCGTTCAATCCGGATATGGTGAAGGCGCTTATCAGTCAGGCGCTGTTTTTTGAAGAAGGTTCGCTGGCAAGAGCATCATAATTGGCAAATTGAACAGGGATTTGAGCTGAAAATGCTTTAGCCGGAACCAAAACCTGCAACGGGCGTTATTTTAACATGCAATGACCTTCAAAAATCCGGTCATTCCATAAAGCGGGCAATTCTTTACCTGCCTGCAAGAGGAGGTTGACATGTTATATTATGCTGTTGTTTTTCTGATTATCGCCATTATCGCCGGTGCTTTGGGTTTTGGTGGTATTGCCGGTGCATCAACAGGCATAGCGCAAATTCTGTTCTTTATTTTCCTCGGCTTACTGTTGCTGTCACTGATCGCCAGCATCATAAGGAAAGCATAAATGCTGCAAAGCAATCCGATCCGAAAACATCTGAACGGGACGCCCGCGACGCGTCCCGAACCTGTCTTGTGCGGAGCAATCCTGTACCGCAGCCTATGCCGGTTTTAAGCACAGAAAGCGCAGACTATGGCTCCTACTTCGCCCGTTTCAGGATATAGCAGTGCCGCTCAGATCCGGTTGCGCTCTATGTTGCGAGCCATAAGAAACAGTAATGTTTCGGTTTTTTATCAAACCACGGATATGAATTACACTTGGGTAGAAAATCTGCCGGAGTTCTGGCTTTTGCCATGGCGCACGGGCATCAGCGAAAGCGACCTGATGCCCAAAGATATTGCGGCCAGACTGACAACTGCCAAAAGCCAGCTGCTTGCGACCGGCGATGCCCAGCGTCTGGAAATTTCGTTCCCCGACAAGAAAAATCCCCGCTGGTATGAATTCTTCATCGATTCCGACAAGGATGAAAGCGGCGAAACTATCGGCATCGTCACGACTGCCGTTGAAATAAGCGAGCTGAAACACCGCGAACAGGTTCTCAAAATTTTGTTGCGCGAAGTCAGCCACCGCTCAAAAAACCTGCTGGCCATTATTCAGAGTATCGCCATGCAGACAGCACGGTTCTCCGGCTCGGTGGATCAGTTCTTGCAAAAATTCCGCGGCCGTCTCTATTCCCTGTCCAATTCGCAGGATCTGGTAACGGATTCCAACTGGCATGGCGCAGCCTTTCGGGAATTGCTGCATTCACAGCTGGAAAAATATATCCATCCCAAAGACCCGCGCCTGACGATTACCGGCAAAGATGTTTATCTTTTCCCCGGAGCAGCGCTACATGTCGGCCTTGCTTTCCACGAACTGATTGTCAACTCCGCCTCCTATGGCGCACTGGCCTGTGAAAATGGCAGTCTGACGATTTCAGCGGAGCTGGAGCCGGACGGTGAAGGCGAGATGGATCTGATTATTCACTGGAAGGAAACAAGTCCTGCAACGGAAAACGATCTGTCCGGCCGTCCGCCGGATATATTAGCTACAGAAAACCACATGCATGATGAAGTGTCAGACCTTAAAGTAAAATCCTATGAAACATCCCGTTTCGGCAGCGCGGTTTTGCTGCGGATCGTTCCTCAGGCCGTCAGCGGTACGGCCTGCTACAGGATTGAGGATAAGAGCGTAGAATATTATCTGCGCATTCCCCACCGGAATTTTGATTTTTAAGCTCGCCGGAAATGCCCGCTGCTGAGCCACTGCACAGTATTAAACCTAGAGCGCGGACGCCCCGTTGGGCGCACAAAGGGCGCTCTACTTTAAATTCTCTTGGATGGCATAAAAAATAGCGCGCTCCGGAACAACAGCTCCGTGAGCGCGCGGACCGGGGATTAGGGGGCGTGCCCGCGGTCGGTGAAAGGCCGAACTTGTGAGGGGGCGGAAAGTCAGCCTTTCACAAGGTTCATAACGCCCATCCAGGCAATAAGTTTCACACGAAACTGCATTATTTAAAAATAAATTCTGAAACGCGTCGGAATTTATTTCTTCAGCTTGCGGCCATAGAGTTCAAAACGGTGATGGATAATTTCATAACCCAGCGAGCGGGCTATCTCTTCCTGCAATTTCTCAATCATTTCCGAGTGGAATTCGATCACATCACCGGTTTCCATATCAATGAGATGGTCGTGATGCTGATTGCCTGCCTGCTCGAAACGCGACGGGCCACCGTCAAAAGCATGGCGGTGAATAGCCCCCTGCTCTTCCAGCAATTTCATGGTCCGGTAGACAGTCGATAATGAAATACTGTTATCCACTTCAACAGCACGCTTGAAAATTTCCAGCGCATCCGGATGTCCGTCCGTCTGGGACAGAATATCCAGAATAACCCGTCTGGGGCGCGTGATCCGTACACCCGCATCACGAAGCTGTTTTTCATAATCATTTTTCATTATTAAAATCCCCATAGAACCCGACACTGTGCCTTAAACACAGCGCCAAGCGCAATTGCGGGTGAAACACGCATACTATGTCTGCACCATCAGCGGAACTGAACCGTGACGATTTCAGATGTCACTTTTACAAAACTTGGAACTCTCGTCAAACCAACAGGAATGAAGAATCTCTGATGTGCAACTTATAAATGAATACCGGTCAGGCAAAGCCCTGATCCAGCCAGACTGTTGTTGTGCAATAGTTTATCCCGCACTTATATATGCCCAATATATGCCTGGCGGAAATTTGCAGACAACAAAAAGCTCCGCACCGGTATTGTCCGGTGCGGAGCTGATCTGTCAAAACAGAAATCTATTCGAGATTGCCGAGGCGCATACGTCCGACAAAGCGCGACTGGCGATAGTCATAAATCATGATCTCGGTACCGCCATCCGGCAGCAGGGTCTCAAGCGATACAAGATTACCCGAGAGGCTCTGTGACAGGAGACGTGTCCCCGGAGCCAGTTCCAGCTGGGATTCAACCATTGGCAGCGGCTCGGCAGCTTTGCCTTCTGCATTCTGCGCCTGCGCGTCTGTTTTCGGAGCCTGTCCCGGAATATCCGATTGAGCTGTTTCAGTTTCTGCTGTATCGGGTGCCTTGTTGATTTTATAGACAACCGCAGCCAGCACCGCCATAAGACCTATCACCATAATGGCGATTGATATAATCAGCAGGCGAACCATTTTACGACGCACACGTTCCATAGCCGGATCGAGTTGAGGCTCCTGATACGTCTGAGCAGCATATTGCTGCTGTTCCGGGTGCTCTTGATAATAGTGGTCCTGCATTAAGGTCTCCGATTACTGATATCGCGAGGCGTGATAACGAAGGGAAGAGACGATTGAAAGAGCTAATTGCCGACGCAGATGCCGCAGGGAAGCGGCTGGATCAGTGGCTTGCTTCTCAACTCACGCCTGATCTTTCACGAAATCGCATCCAATCACTCATAAGTGCCGGCCATGTACAGGTAGACAACCGGACTGTGAGTGAGCCTAAGCACAAATTACGCGAAGGTTCAACGATTGTACTGCACATTCCGGAAGCCGAACCCGCTGAACCACAGCCGGAAGACATTCCGCTTGATCTCCTTTATGAAGATAATGACATAATTGTGGTCAACAAGCCTGCCGGACTGGTTGTACACCCGGGAAATGGCAACTGGACCGGAACTTTGGTTAACGCTTTGATACATCATTGCGGTGACAGCCTCTCCGGTATCGGCGGCGTCAAACGTCCGGGCATTGTTCACCGGCTGGATAAAGACACATCCGGCGTGCTGGTTGTCGCCAAACATGACAAGGCGCATCAGAACTTAAGCGCACAATTTGCCGATCACGGTCGTAACGGAATGCTGGAACGCGCCTATATGGCATTGGTCTGGGGTATGCCTGAGCGCCCTGCCGGTACGATTGATGCCCATCTCGGCCGTTCACATCGTGACCGCACCAAACAGGCGGTGGTACGTGAAGACCGTGAAGATGCACGCTACGCCATTACCCATTTTACAATTGAAGAGCGTTTCGGTGAGAACAGCGATGCCACAGCACTCGCTTCCCTCGTAGAGTGCCGCCTTGAAACCGGACGTACCCATCAGATCCGTGTGCATATGGCGCATATCGGCCATCCGCTGATCGGCGATAGTGAATATGGCGGCGCTTATAAAACCAAGGCCAACCGTCTGACTGACGAACTGAAAACAACTGTACAGAATTTCCATCGTCAGGCACTGCATGCACGGCTGCTGGCTTTTGAACATCCGATGACCGGTGAATTTATGGAATTCACCGCTGACATGCCGGAAGATATGCAGATTCTGCTCGAAGCCTTCCGCCATGGCGGTCTTAAAGCGGATTAAAACCGGTTCGCCATATTAAATAATTGTAACAATCGGGAGCGGCAGCATGTTTGCTCCCGGTTGTTTTTTCCCTACAGACATTTCACCACAATAATATTATTGATTTTCAATATGTTAATTAAAACACGCTTCTAAAATTTAATTCTGTAGTCATTTTGATAAAATTCTCGTGTTTTGTCACTTTGACCGTGTTTTCGCCTAAATTCTTCCTATATACTCACTTTATGCGACGAACTGTCTGAAATGGTTATCATACAGACGCGGGTTCGCCTCAATGGGAACCTGTCACAAAAAGGAGGGTGCTATATGGCCCGTGCAACTTTACCGGCTATCACCGCAGGTGATGGTGGTCTGACACGATATCTCGATGAAATCCGCCGCTTCCCGATGCTTCAGCCTCAGGAAGAATATATGCTTGCAAAACGCTATAGCGAGCATGCTGATCCGGAAGCCGCCCATAAACTTGTTACCAGTCACCTGCGTCTCGTGGCCAAGATTGCCATGGGTTATCGCGGCTACGGCCTGCCGATCGGTGAAGTGATCTCTGAAGGCAATGTCGGCCTGATGCAGGCTGTCAAACGTTTTGAACCGGAACGCGGCTTCCGTCTCGCCACCTATGCTATGTGGTGGATCAAGGCCTCGATTCAGGAATATGTGCTGCGGTCGTGGAGCCTTGTCAAAATGGGCACCACCGCAAACCAGAAGCGCCTGTTCTTTAACCTGCGTAAGGCTAAGAATAAGATTCAGGCGCTGGATGACGGCGATCTGAACCCTGAACAGGTGAAAGAAATCGCTCACCGCCTGAGCGTTTCTGAGGAAGAAGTCGTATCCATGAACCGCCGTATGAGCGGTGACGCATCGCTGAACGCGCCGATCCGCGCTTCGGAAGGTGAAAGCGGTGAATGGCAAGACTGGCTGGTGGATGACAGCGCCTCTCAGGAACAGGTTCTGATTGACGAAGACGAACTGAACAGCCGCCGCACCATGCTTGAATCAGCAATGTCCAAGCTCAATGACCGCGAACGCCGGATTTTTGAAGCCCGTCGTCTGGCAGAGGAACCGGTTACGCTTGAAGATTTGTCGACCGAATTCGGCATCAGCCGTGAGCGTGTCCGTCAGATTGAAGTCCGCGCTTTTGAAAAAGTACAGGAGGCTGTCATGGCCTCTGCGGAAGCTGCATAAAGCAGATATCCCGTTTAGCATCCGGCATAAATCAAAACCGCCCTGTACAAAGTACAAGGCGGTTTTTTTATTACCACAGAGCATAGCATGTTGAAGCTTCATAACACGCTCTTGCCCTGTTTATTCTTATCAGTTGGCTGCCGGTGCTGTGTTGCCCCAGCTTTTCAGCACTTCATCAAAGACCTTATCACCCGGCACACCTTTTTCGATGCTGATCAGCGCACGGCGACCATTACGATAGGTGATCGGAATATCAATCCATTGCTGACGGCGCATCAGCGACAGGTTCATATCAACAGCCGTACGGGCATCATTCAATGCCACAAGGAAGAAGTTATCCGCGATCTTCATCGGAATAGCTGCCAGCGGATTACCTGCTGCCTGTTCGGAATCCTTGAAGGTCACGCGCTGCACATTCTCAATCACGCCGCCGTCGAAATCATCCGGCACTGTATAGATCATCTCGATCAGATGACTTGCAGGAATTGACTGATCCGCATTGCGGCGCAGGGTCATGCGCAGATTGATTTTTCTGTCCGGATAGCTGACATCGGCACGGATTGCCGGTTCATCCGGCACACCTTCGCCCGGTGAATCCTGCACCACTGACCAGACAACATTACCCTTGATTGCAGCCGATGTTTCACCGCCGCGCTGTTCTTCATAGAAGAAAGCCGGCTGTCCGACCGGAATAGTCTGCGCCTGTGTATTCGTGTTCGCCGCAGGCTGACCATTGGTCGCCGGAGCAGTTCCTGTCACCGGTGCATTGGAGGTTCCCTCACCGACTGTCGGCTTGTCACCGGAAGTCCCTGCATCCACTTCACTGCCATCCGGCAGCAAACGCTGGGTCAGTTTCTGCTCACCTTCAGGCTTGGTCTGTGCCGGTGTTGTATTGCTATCAGCATTACCGCCACTGTCATTATTCGTTGCAGGTGGTGTTGTTTCCGGCGGTGTTGTTGTTCCGGTGTCCGGTTCATCACCGCTATCTTCGCCTGCATCTGTGCCCTCACCGCTATCCGTTGAACCGGCTGTGAGCGAAGAAACATAATCCTTAATCTGATCCTGATAGGTCCAGCCTGCATAACCGACACCGCCAAGCAGCAGAACTGCAATCAGTCCGGCAATCAGCCCTTTGGAGCTGCGGCTGCGCGGTTCTTCATCATAATCATTATAAGAGGAGCGTTCTGCAAAACCGGATGTGTCATCACGGTCATTCTGCCAGTCATCCTGCGTATTGCCATGCAATGTGCTGTCATGCGGATCATCCGGCAAGACAGAAGGTTCCGTATTTTGCTCATCGGCAACACCGGCTTCCTGAACTGCTTTCAGAAAATCTTCCAGCGGATCAGTCGCCTGCTCCGGCTGTGCAGCTTCTTCAGCAGCGCGCTCGGCAGCACGGTAATCGGTTTCAACTTCCTCAATCGCCGCTTCGAGCATCTGGCGCTGACGCTGGGCAACCGCGTCCGGCGCATTTGCAGCCGTCAGCTTCTGCTCGATCGTGGAGCGGGCCTTCGCATAGACACGCTGACGAAGCGCCTGATCAGGATTTTCCTGAGCATCAATTGTCTTTTTCAGTACCGCTGCAAAATCTGCCATACTCTTCCAAATCCGTTACTGGCGACTGAATCTGCCTCTCCAAGCGCTTTTGCACAGCGCCATATCAGCCTATTCATGAGAAAATCAGATGAAATCTGAATGTTTTATTAAACATAAGTCTTAACGAATGCAAAGTTTACTGTGTAATTCAACACCTTACAGACGAACATAAACGATAAAATACCGTTAAAAAGTCCCCTATCACCCTGAAATCGTCCCCTGATCAACATGGAGCACTCCGCTTGCGCAATCAAGGGGCATAAAAAGCAAAAAAGGCAGGATCGAAATCCCGCCTTTTTCAAATCACTGATTTCAGAAATTTTAGTCCTGAAACGGATCTGTTACCAGAATTGTATCGTCACGCTCAGGGCTGGTGGAGAGCATGGAAACCGGCGTGCCGATCAGCTCTTCAATATAGCGAACATATTTCACAGCCTGTGCTGGCAGCTCATTCCATGAACGGGCACCGGCAGTTGTGTCTTTCCAGCCTTCCAGTGTCTCATAGATCGGCTTGACGCGTGCCTGTGCATCCATTGAGGCTGGCAGATAATCAATGCGCTTGCCATCCAGCTCATAAGCCACGCAAACTTTGATTTCGTCCAGACCGTCAAGAACGTCCAGCTTGGTCAGTGCAATACCGGTAATACCGGAAGTGCGCACAGTCTGCTTAACCAGAACCGCATCAAACCAGCCGCAACGACGGGAGCGACCGGTGTTTACGCCGACTTCACGACCAACGGTCGAGAGATGTTCACCGATTGCATCATCCAGTTCGCACGGGAACGGACCTTCACCAACGCGGGTGGTGTAAGCCTTGGTAATACCGAGCACATAACCGATTGCTGTCGGGCCAAGACCCGAACCGGCGGCAGCCTGACCGGCAACAGTATTGGACGAAGTTACAAACGGGTAAGTCCCGTGGTCGTTATCGAGCAGCGCACCCTGCGCACCTTCAAACAGAATGCGGGCACCGGCTTTGCGCTTGTCGTCGAGAATCTTCCAGACCTGATCCACATAAGGCAGGATCTTGTCAGCAACTTCGGTCAGTTCATTATGGATGCTATCGACGGAAATTTCGGCCAGTCCCATACCGCGACGCAACGCATTGTGGTGGGTCAGCAGGCGTTCAATTTTCGGACGCAGGCTTTCAGGCTCAGCCAGATCGATCACGCGGATGGCACGGCGGCCAACCTTGTCTTCATAAGCAGGGCCGATACCGCGCTTGGTAGTACCGATTTTCAGACCGGCAGAACCGTCTTCACGGATCGCATCCAGTTCGCGGTGCAGAGACAGGATCAGAGGAGCATTTTCAGCAATACGCAGAACTTCAGGGGTCACTTCAACGCCCTGTGCGCGCAGCTTTTCAACTTCTGTCACGAAATGATGCGGGTCGACGACAACGCCGTTACCAATAACGGAAAGTTTGCCGCGTACGAGGCCGGAAGGAAGCAGTGCCAGCTTGTAGCTTACACCGTCAATCACCAGAGTATGACCGGCATTGTGGCCGCCCTGATAACGCACGATTACATCAGCGCGTTCCGACAACCAGTCAACGATCTTACCTTTACCTTCGTCGCCCCATTGCGAGCCGACGACGATCACATTAGCCATGAAGAAAACTCCTCAGTACAGAATGTACAGCTTGTTTGGAATTTGAATCGAGCCTGTGACACATGCCGCTTTAGGCCCGCTCTTTCTAAAACGCGTGCTTATGCAAGCCCGTATTTTTTACAGAACGTGAGCTTCTATACAGCGTCACAACAAAAAGTGCGACTCCCGATTGCCGGAAATCGTACCTCTTCCTGCAAAAACTGGCTTATTTTGCCAGATTGCGCATCATGAAACGGGCATCTTCAGAGTAACTAAGCAGTTTTCCCTGCAAATGCGGCACATCCTGCACGGAGAATCCCTGTTTTTCCCAATAGGGCTGCGATCCGTTCACGGCCACCAGCGACAGTGAGTCGAAACCATGCGCTTCGGCCGTTTCCACGAGCAGTGTCACCAGCTTGCGTGCGGCACCGAATGCACGTGCCTGCGGCAGCAATGCCACATCATGCATATAGAAACTGTCAGCACCTTCCGGCACCTGATGTAAAAGCGTGTTCAGCGCCGGTGCGGAAAAACGCATCCACGGATGGCTGAAACTATAACCGAGCAATTGTTTGTCACCCTGCAGCACAAAAGCACCGGCAGCAAAAACACTCAGCCGGTCAGCAAAAATAGCAGGATCCTCAGGAAAATCCGGATGCACTATACAGCTCATATCATGCACTTCCGACAAGTCGGATGGCTGCATCAGCCGCCAGTCAGCAGTCAGCGGCGCTTTATTCTCAGACATAATCATTGCCTTTATTCATATGACGGAATGCTTCGTCAATTTCCCGTCAGTTGATAAAGCACATCCCGAAAAGCACAAAACGCTTTCCGGGATGCCTGTTCATTTTAGATAATCGGGCCTAACGCCTTAATTAATCCGCAGCGATATCAAAGACCAGCGGACGTGCCTGCACAATGGCTTCATTGGCACGCAGCACATCAAGAACCGCATCCGGAATACGCTCATCCAGGTAGAGAAGCGCAATCGCATCGCCGCCCATGCGCTCACGACCAAGCGAGAAGTTTGCAATATTCACGCCGTGATTACCGCAAACTGTACCCAGCCAGCCGATCATGCCCGGCGTGTCATTATTGGTCGTATAAAGCATATGCTGACCAACTTCCGCATCCAGATTAATACCTTTGATCTGGATAAAGCGCGGCTTGCCATCGGAGAAGCAGGTGCCGGCAATTGAGCGGGTGCGGGTTGTCGTGCGCACAGTGATCTTGATGTAACCGTCGAACACACCCGATTTATCGCGCTTCACTTCTGATACGATAATACCGCGTTCTTTCACCATTACCGGCGCCGATACCATGTTCACATCGGAGACCTGCGGGCGGATCAGACCGGCCAGCGCCGCACTCATCAAAGCGCGGGTATTCATGGCTGCGGTGGAACCGTCAAACAGGATTTCCACTTCCTGAATAGGCTCATCCGTTACCTGACCGATAAAGGCACCCAGTACTTCAGCCAGTTTTACAAACGGCTTGAGGCGCGGTGCTTCTTCCGCAGTGATCGACGGCATGTTAATCGCATTGGTCACAGCACCTTTGATCAGATAGTCAGCCATCTGCTCGGCAACCTGCAGCGCCACATTTTCCTGCGCTTCAGAGGTCGAAGCACCAAGATGCGGGGTACAGACCACATTCGGCAAATTAAACAATTCGGATTCTGTTGCCGGTTCTACTTCAAACACGTCAATACCGGCACCGGCGACTTTGCCCGATTTCAGGGCTGCAACCAGATCGGCTTCAACAATCAGACCGCCACGGGCACAATTGATAATACGCACGCCGTCTTTCATCTTGGCGATGTTTTCAGCATTGATGATATTGCGGGTCTTGTCGGTCATCGGCGTATGCAGGCTGATGAAATCAGCGCGTGCCAGCAGATCGTCCAGCTCGACCTTCTCAACGCCCAGCTCTTCCGCACGACCTTCAGAGAGGAACGGATCGAAAGCCACCACATGCATTTTGAGGCCAATGGCACGGGTCGCAACAATCGAACCGATATTACCGCAACCGATGACACCGAGCGTCTTGCCGGTAATTTCCACACCCATGAAGCGGTTCTTTTCCCACTTACCGGCGCGGGTTGACTGGTCAGCCTCCGGCAATTGGCGGGCAACAGCAAACATCAGCGCAATCGCATGTTCCGCAGTGGTGATCGAATTACCGAAAGGCGTATTCATCACGATGATACCGCGGCGCGAGGCAGCAGGAATATCCACATTGTCCACACCAATACCGGCGCGCCCAACCACTTTTAGGTTTTTTGCTGCTGCAATCAGCTTATCGGTCACTTTGGTAGCGGAACGGATCGCCAGACCATCATATTGGCCGATAACTTCGAGCAGTTTTTCTTTGTCTTTTCCGAGATCCGGCAAATAATCCACTTCAACGCCGCGATCTTTGAAGATCTGCACTGCGGTTGGCGACAATTTATCCGAAACGAGAACGCGAGGTGCCATAACGGCCTCCGTAATTGTGTGATAGCAGAAAATAAGGGTGGTGTGCCGCAACCGTCCCAACACAGTTGCAGCGGGTACTCAGCATGATCCCGAAAAGGGGAAACCGGTTTTCGGATAAGATCATGCGTAATCAAAAGATTAGAGCGGGATAACTATTCAGCTAAAGACATCACGCTCTAACAATGCTCATAGCCTTGCGGCCGTATGAATGATCTTAGGAAAGCTGCGCTTTTTGCGTCTGAAATGCCCAGTCGAGCCATGGCAGCAATGCCTGCAAATCCGATGCCTCTACGGTTGCACCGGTCCAGATACGCAGCCCCGACGGTGCATCGCGATAGGCGCCGATATCAAAGGCAACGCCTTCTTTTTCCAGAAGCGTTACAATCGCTTTGGCAAAAGCGGCCTGAGCATCTGCCGGCAAAGCTGCAACCTGCGCATCTTTGATCGACAGGCAAACAGAGGTATTGGAACGCGTTTCCGGCACAATAGCCAGATTGGCAAGCCAGTCGCTCTTTTCAACAAAATCATTGAGCACGGCAAAATTCTTATTCGCACGCGCCATCAGACCCTGAAGACCACCGATCGACTGCGCCCATTGCAGCGCATCCAGATAATCTTCAACGCAGAGCATCGAAGGTGTATTGATGGTTTCGCCGGTGAAGATACCTTCAATCAGCTTGCCGCCTTTGGTCATGCGGAAGATTTTCGGCAGCGGCCAGGCAGGCTTATAGCTTTCAAGGCGCTCTACTGCGCGCGGGGAAAGGATCAGCATACCATGCGCACCCTCACCGCCGAGCACTTTCTGCCATGAGAAAGTAACGACATCGAGCTTGCTGTAATCCATATCCTGCGCAAAAGCCGAAGAGGTAGCGTCACAAATGGTCAGACCTTTGCGATCTGCCGGAATGAAATCTGCATTCGGCACACGAACGCCGGAAGTCGTACCGTTCCATGTGAAAACCACATCACGGTCGAAATCCACTTTAGCGAAATCAACAATTTCACCATAAGGCGCATCAAATGTGCGGACATCTTTGAGTTGAAGCTGTTTTACAACATCGGTGACCCAACCGGCACCGAAGCTTTCCCACGCGACCATATCAACGCCGCGCTCACCAAGCAGTGACCACAAAGCCATTTCCATCGCACCGGTATCCGATGCTGGTACAATGCCGATGCGGTAATCTGCTGGAATTGCAAGAATTTCACGGGTCAGGTCAATCGCTGCTTTGAGCTTTGTCTTGCCAAGTTTAGCGCGGTGCGACCGGCCGAGCGGTGCATCTGTGAGCGCTTCCAATGTCCAGCCTGGACGCTTGGTACAAGGACCTGAAGAAAATTGTGCATTAGCCGGACGGATGTCTGGCTTTGGAAAAGTCGTCATTTTGTATCTACCCTTTCAGATAGCACGCTTCCCGTTGGGGAGAAGTGGCCCACTGACGAAGCTATATAAAAGCCACGCCACGCGCAAGTGGGTCAGAAACGAAACCGTCACAGAATTTATCATCTGCGACAAAATTACATCATCCGCATAAACTTGACATATAATTAGGCACCATACTATATGTTGCCATATGGATATTTTGGAAATCAAACATCGCGCTCTTCTTGGTGCGGAAACGCAGCAAACAGGTCATTATCAGAATATGCGCCTGTGTTTTGAGCTGCTCAGTACTGCCAAAATGATTGATCTGAGCTGCGCACAACGCCTCGCCCCTTATCAGCTCTCCGAGAGCCGTTTTGTGATTCTGTTTTTGTTGCAGCAAGAGTCGGAAGGTCTGGCGCCCCATCTTTTGGCAGAGCGTGCCGGAATCACCCGCGCCACTTTAACCGGCCTGCTCGACGGGCTGGAACGCGATGGTTTTCTCATTCGCAATCACAGCCAGACAGACCGCCGCTCTATTATCGTGACTCTGACGGACAAGGGAAAACAGACCGCAACATCGCTGGTGAGCGATCATTCACAATGGATTGCCTCTCTGATGGCTCCGCTGAATGAACAAGAGAAACAAATGCTCAGTACCTTACTGGGTAAAATCTGGACAGCGGCACAGGAGCCGGCAGACCATGACCAAAGCACCCGTTAAATCTGTTCGCCGTATGAGCGACATCACACCGGAACGGCTGGCCGAGCTGAATAGCGGCACAGCAGAAACCACCGTACTGACGGAATGCCTTGCCATTGATTTTGCCCTGCTGATGCAGACTGTTTTTCCGGATATTCCGACAGAATTGCATCAACAACTCAGCGGCACTACAGCTGGTATCACCGCCCGTATGGCACTGGCAGCACAATTATTACACACTCATGGAACTATCAAACTGAGTGATCTGACCATCCATCAATCAGATACAATTCGCGGCTGGGCCTGTTATTTCATCGCCCAGCAACAGCAGCTTTCCCTGCAAGAAAAACTGGAACTGATCCGCCCGCTTGCCGATGATCATCATTTTGGCGTGCGGGAATGGGCATGGCTGGCACTGCGCAATGATCTGATCGCGCAACCGGAACTGAGTTTCAGCCTGTTGCAGCCTTGGACGAATGATCCGTCCTATAAAATCCGGCGCTATGCCTGCGAGGCCATCCGTCCGCGTGGCATATGGTGCGCCCATTTTAACCTGCTGAAAACCCAGCCGGAACTGGCACTTCTTATCCTTGAAGCACTGCACAGTGATCCGGAAATTTATGTGCAGGATTCTGTCGCCAACTGGCTCAATGATGCCTCCAAAACCACACCGGATTGGGTACGTTCCCTTTGCGACCGCTGGCTTCAGGAAAGCACTTCACCTTCTACTGCCCACATCTGCAAACGCGCTTTGCGGACACTCAATAAATAATCCTCCCCGTAAATGAGACTGATATGACCCACTATCTTGCAGAATTATACAGCCCTAAAGCGGCATGGCTTGCCCTGTCGCCAGAGCAACGTCAGGATTTTTTCGCCAGCATTGGCGCAGGCATGAGCAACCTGTCTGAATTTGGCATTGAACCGCTGGCCTTCGGTCAAACCGATTCGTCTCAACTCCATCCGGCACAGCAGCAGTTTTTCGCCATCTGGAAATTCAGTGACAAAGCAGCCGTTACAGCTTTGCTGGAAGCGATTGCGGCTACCGGTTGGCATGATTATTTCGACACGATCAATGCCGCAGGTGAAGCAACAGATATGAACACACATCTGGCACAGCTCGCCGCCTGCTAAACAAAAAATGCCGCGTTTATGGAAACGCGGCATTTCAATAATAGCAGAGATTTTAACCTGCTCACCAGGTTGTCATACGCAGACCTGCGCGAATCTGATGCGATTCCAAACCTTTATCCGCAATCGTCAGAGACCCGACACTTGCGGCATCACCGGATGAAATACGTGCATAGCGGTAACCAAGATCAAATTTGATATTCTCGGTCACGTCAATTGCAGCACCGGCCATCAGCGCCCATTGCAGACGGGTCGTATCACGGCCATTAATGAAGTCACCAACTGGTCCGTGCACTTTGTAATCGACTTTTGCCATACCAAGACCGGCACCGACATAAGGTGTTACACCTGAGAAATTACCGATATCGTAATAGGCATTTGCCATCACATCCCAGATACCGGCTTCAATCGGCTCACCGCTGATCTTCATCTTGCGATAGCCCAAAGTCACATCACCGCGAATATTATCGGTAAACTGATAACCGACACCACCGCTATAAGCAGCTGTGGCTTTGGTGTCGCCGCGTCCTTCACCCACCCAGTCATAGCCCTTCAGGCGAGATTTAACATTATCGGACGGTACATAGGCAATATCACCGCGCAGATACCAGCCCGATCCGATTTCCACGGGCTTATAAACGTCCTGTTCGACAGGTGTCGCATAAAGAATCTGATCGAGATCGGCGGCCTGCGCCACTCCGTTTGCAGCGGATAGTGCGAAAACTGCAATCACTGCTTTATGCAATGATGTGAATGAAGATTTTTTCATCATCTGCATCCTGTAATTCTGTTTTCCGCCTCACATGAGACTGAAATACTAAATGGAAATCTGTGCGGACTGTGCTGCGCCTTTTAGGGCGCAGCACAAATTCACTTACTTATAAACCGGTGTTGTCACGTCATTATAAGCGACCGGACGGCTGTAACCGCCAAACTGGTAACGCAGACCGACGCGGACATCGTGAATATCAAAGCTGCGATCAAAGCCGCGACCGATATCTTTTGTTGCACCGAACATTTCACCACCTTCAATGCGGCGGAAACGATAACCGGCATCCAGCTTCAGGCTCTGGGTCAGATCATAAGAGAGACCGGCCATCAAAGCCCAGGTAAAGCGCCAGCTTGCAGAACCGGAATGAACTGTGGAGCGGGACTGATCAAAACCAGGATCAATCGTATTGGTCAGATCACCCCATTTAATGCGTGTGCCACCGATACCCGCACCGACATAAGGTGTAAAACCGTTGAAATTACCCAGATCAATATAGGCATTGGCCAGAATGGAAAGCGCCGACATTTTCGCTGTGTCGTTGGAAGAACAAGCCACTGCATTACCGCCAGAAGTACAAACACCACTGGTTGAGCCCTCGAACTTCGCGCGGGTCAGATAATCGACCGTCAGATCTGTACGGAAATAATCAGTCACCTGATAACCGACACCACCACCGAGCAGGAATGAACCTTTCAGCTTGCCATCCAGTGAATTTTCACCAAAGCTGGTTCCCGAGCAGGGACTGCCACATCCCTTGTCAATCGTCGCATAATTGGCACCTTTGAATTTCGCACCGGCATAACCGATATCGCCACGCAGATACCAACCGCCGACAGGCGCAGGCGGAACCACCACTTCAGGAATGATTGGTTCAGGGATATCGACGATATCCGCCGCAAAGACCGAGGAAACAGAGCCCGCCATTGTCAGCCCTGCAACACCGGCGATAAGCAAATTCTTTAAGTTCATCATAGCGTGTCCTATCGCATTTCCACGGCCATGTAGCACCGGGACGACTATTCTCAGACACACCATAATTCGGAAAGGTTAAATGCTACTTAACCTTGTTTATTCACGATATTTATTAATAATTACGCATGTAACCATATAAAAAAGAGGGGCAAAAAATGCCCCTCTTTTTATTGAAAATATTCAGTTTTATATATGAGCGATACAGCCTACCGCATATGAAAACAGACACAAATTCGTAAATCAGCCCGTTATTTTGCTGCTGTTCTGATTGATGTGATAATATCATCGACGACAGTTTCAACCAATCTATGGTCGTCACCCTCAGCCATTACACGGATCAGAGGTTCAGTCCCTGAAGGGCGGATCACAACACGGCCGGTGCTGCCAAGAGCATTCTTGCCTTCTTCGATCGCCTGAATAACTGTTTTATTCTCAAGCAATTTTCCGCCGGCAACACGGATGTTTTTAAGAATCTGCGGCACGGGCTGGAATTTACGGCAAACTTCGCTCAGCGGACGTTCCTGCTCCTGCATAACAGCAAGAATTTGCAGCGCAGAGATCAAACCATCGCCGGTCGTACCGAATTCAGACAACACAATATGGCCGGACTGCTCGCCACCGACATTAAAACCGTTCTCACGCATATGTTCAACAACGTAACGGTCACCGACTTTGGTGCGCGCCAGTGTCAGCCCCTGATCGCCGAGGAAACGCTCCAGACCAAGATTGGACATAATGGTCGCAACAATACCGCCGCCAACGAGACGTCCGCTCTTTGACCAGCTTTCCGCAATCACAGCCATCAGCTGATCGCCGTCAATGATGGTGCCGTTTTCGTCAACCATCAGCACACGATCCGCATCACCATCAAGGGCAATACCAACATCGGCGCGGGTTTCATGAACTTTACGGATCAGACCTTCCGGATGGGTGGAACCGCAATCCTCATTAATATTCGTACCATTCGGTGTATTATTAATGGTGATGACTTCAGCACCGAGTTCCCACAAAGCAGCCGGTGCCACTTTATAAGCTGCACCATTGGCGCAATCGACTACAATACGCAGACCATTCAGCGACAAATGACGCGGCATGGTACGTTTGGCAAACTCAATATAACGATAAATATCGCCGTCAACGCGTTTCGCCCGACCAACTTCGCCATGGCTGCTCATATGCGCGCTCATGTCATCATCAATCAGCTTTTCGATCTGCAATTCCAGCGCGTCTGACAATTTGTAACCGTCAGGGCCAAACAGCTTAATACCGTTATCATAATAAGGATTGTGCGAGGCGGAGATCATCACACCGATATCTGCACGCAATGAACGGCACAGCATGGCAACAGCCGGTGTCGGGATCGGCCCCAGAAGAAACACTTCCATGCCCATGGAGGTAAAACCGGCAACAAGCGCATTTTCCAGCATATAGCCCGAACGACGGGTATCCTTGCCGATCACCACACGCTGCCCCTGTCCGCCATCGCGGAATGACAAGCCTACAGCCATACCGACCCGCATAGCGATATCCGGCGTCATCGGAAAAGAATTAGCCTTACCGCGAATGCCGTCAGTACCAAAATATTTACGGGACATATTCAAGCCTTTTCTTTGCGCAGTGCCATACCTGCCTTATTCTAAAGAACAGAAAACAGGCTTCTCTTAAAACTAGCAATGCAGCGATTTTATATCTCTTGTCAAATATCCAGACCATGAAACTGATCATCTGGTAAACAGATCCGCTCAGGATATTTAAATTGCTGCCTCCGAATGACACAGCGTGCCCGTTCAGATCAACGAAATAAAAAACCGGGCTTTAAAAGCCCGGTTCTTATTTAACACAGTCGTTACCGGTACAAGTCTTATGCCTGTGGTTCAGGCTTCATATCCTGTCCGGCTTCCGGCTCAGCATCAGGCTTCTTGCGCGATGCACCGGCTTTAGGAACGCCCGATCCGCGCGATGAGGATGAGTCATCACCTGTATCGCGGTTCGGCTTTTGACCGGCGATCAGTTGTTTGATCTCTTCACCGCTCAGGGTTTCATATTCCAGCAGGCCTTCAGCAATGGCGACCCATGCATCATGCTTTTCTGTCAGAATACGGCGTGCTTCAACATAGGCATTGTCAATCAGCTCACGAACTTCCGCATCAATCAGCTGGGCTGTTGCTTCAGAAACATTCTGCGTACGCGATACGGAATGACCGAGGAAAACCTCTTCCTGATTTTCGCCATAGGCAACATAGCCGAGCTTTTCAGAAAAGCCCCAGCGGGTCACCATTGCACGGGCAAGCTTGGTTGCCTGCTCAATATCGGATGACGCACCGGATGTGATGTTTTCCTTACCGAATTTCAGTTCTTCGGCAATACGGCCACCCATCATGATTGCAAGGCGCGACACCATCCACTTATAGCTCATGGAATATTTGTCGCCTTCCGGCAGCTGCATCACCATACCCAGCGCACGACCGCGCGGAATGATGGTTGCTTTATGGACCGGATCAGCCACAGGCACATTCATCGCCACAATCGCGTGACCGGATTCATGATAGGCGGTCAGTTCTTTTTCTGCCTGTGTCATCGCCGAAGAACGGCGTTCCGCACCCATCATGATCTTGTCTTTGGCGTCTTCAAATTCCTGCATAGTCACCAGACGCTTGTTCCGGCGTGCAGTCATCAGTGCAGCTTCATTGACGAGGTTCATCAGATCCGCGCCGGAGAAACCAGGCGTACCGCGGGCAAGAACTTTCAGATCGACATTCGGTGCCAGCGGCACATTGCGCACATGCACTTTGAGGATCTGTTCACGGCCGCTCACATCCGGATTAGGCACAACAACCTGACGGTCGAAACGGCCCGGACGGAGAAGCGCAGGATCAAGCACGTCAGGACGGTTGGTTGCAGCAATCAGAATAATATTCTCATTGGCTTCGAAACCATCCATCTCAACCAGCAACTGGTTCAGCGTCTGTTCGCGTTCATCATTACCACCGCCTAAGCCCGCACCACGGTGACGACCGACGGCATCGATTTCGTCGATGAAGATAATGCAAGGAGAGTTCTTTTTTGCCTGTTCAAACATATCGCGGACACGGCTTGCACCGACACCAACAAACATTTCAACAAAGTCAGAACCGGAAATTGTAAAGAACGGCACATTGGCTTCACCGGCAACAGAGCGCGCCAGCAAAGTTTTACCGGTTCCCGGAGGACCTACGAGCAGCACACCGCGCGGAATTTTACCGCCGAGACGCTGGAATTTCTGCGGATCACGCAGGAATTCAACGATTTCTTCCAGATCTTCCTTGGCTTCGTCAACACCGGCAACATCCTGAAAGGTCACACGGCCATGCGCCTCAGTCAGAAGTTTCGCCTTGGATTTACCGAAGCCCATCGCGCCGCGCGAACCGCCCTGCATCTGACGCATGAAGAAAATCCACACGCCGAGGATCAGGATCATAGGCAGCCATGACAGAAGAATACCGAACAGCGATCCCGAGCCATCGCTTTCAGGCTTTGCGGTAATCGCAACATTTTTCTCTTCAAGGCGGCCGATCAGGCTGGCATCCGAAGGGGAATAGGTCTGGAATGTCGCATTATTATCAGCATAGGAACCGACGATACGCGGGCCGGTAATGGTGACGGATTTAACCCGTCCGCCCGATACATCTTCAATAAATTGCGAATAAGGAATCTCACGAGACGACGCGCGCTGCGCCGGACTCTGAAACAGGTTGAATAATGCAACCAGCAGGAGAGCAATGATCGCCCAGAGGGCGAAGTTGCGATAATTTGGATTCATCTCGGGTCCAATCGATTACCAACGTCTTTCCGGCTCATCTGCCGTTTTGGCGCTTTCCGGAAAAATATTCAAACCTAACATAGGTTCGATGCACGGCCTTGCCAAGGCGGTGTACAGCTTCATAAGTGATTCTTCTGCATTCTTTGCAGAATTTACCTGTAATTATGGTTGAAAGGCATGGTTAAAAGCCCTTTTACAACCTGTGCGACCTCAAAATCATGGCCGGAAAGCACCCTGTCAAAACAGGCAAGAGTGCGTTTTATCCGAACTTCAGAACTTTGCGGAACCAGACCGGACAATGCAGGAAAACCGGTCACCACCCCGTCACAAAAGACAGCCGGTGCAGCGAGCAAACTGTTGCGGTCAAAATATCCCTGTTTTCCCTCTCCTGTACCTATCTTGTGCTGTTGCAAATAAGCAGACAACTGCTTTTCACTCAGCGCAGCAATGACAAGCGGTTCTGTTCCCTCATTGCGGATATGATAACGCCCGTCCCACAAGGCCTCTTCTTCCCTCTGCAATGGAATTACGGGCAAATTACGTCGCTCACGGCGGATAGTGGTTCCATGACGGGATTTTTCAATCACACAGCGATGCAGGGTTTTCCTTTGTCCGGCCGGTATTGAAGGTTCATCAAGCCAGTTGGTAAGCTCAGCACAATCCCGCAGTGCCGGTAAAAAAGCCTGCCCGCCGATAGCAGCCAGTAAATAGCCCAGTGTCAGCGGGATAATATCCCGATCTGATGCGCCCCATCCGGCAGGTAAAAACAAACTGTCACCGGTAAGCAGCCTGATCTGGCTGTCTTCCTGTTTCAGCAAGTCAGCCACGCGGTGATTATCTGCACGTCTTTGCACTGCTGCGGCATCAACGGCCTGCAACAAAGCTGGCTTATCCAGCATTTTCGCAACCTGCCTCACGCGCGGGCGCTCATAGGCGGGATTCTCATTGCTAGGATCATCCACCCAACGGATATTTTGTGCTGATAAAAAACCTCTCAGCTCATCCCGCCAGATATCCAGCAGCGGGCGGCACAGCAGAACTTTCGTTTGCAACAGAGTTTGCACAGCCATAGCGGCAAGCCCGCGCTCAGCTCCGGCAAGACCAGCTGCCAAGCCTTCTCTTTCCCGACGCATCAGATATGTCTCAACCTGATCGTCAGCCGTATGTCCTGTCAGAATAATAGCGGCCTTATGCTGGCATGCAGCCTGCACCAGCAGATCATAGCGTGCAGAACGGGCAGCAGACGCAAGACCGCTCACAGGCTTATCGCCTGTCCAGCACAAAATCTGATGCGCAATGCCGATGCTCTGACAAAACTCAGCAACACCCGCCGCTTCATCCGCAGATTCCGCGCGTAGTCTGTGATCGACAGTCACCGCTACCAAGCGGCACTCCGGTAATCTTTCTTGTAAATAAAGTCTGGCCAGCAGCAGCAAAGCCAGAGAATCGCTGCCGCCTGAAACCGCAACAATCATCACCGACGGATGCTGCCCCGCCAGCGCATGATCAAAGCCTGCAAAAATTCGCGGCAGAAAATCCGGCATGAACGCAGCGGTGCCACCGTCTGAAATTGCCGTTTTCGCAGCATTCACATCCGTGCCCTGCATCCGGCGTCAGCCCCCTGTGCCATATTTATGAGCAGCGGTTCAGTTTACGCTCTTCATCCGCACGTTTCAGCACTGCCGGAGCAGCTGAAGGGAAACGGCTGCTGATTTTTGCCAGCGTCGCACAGGCAACTTCACGGTCATTCAGCTTGGCCATAGCCATACCGAGCTTCAGCATATTCTCCGCACCGCGTTTGGAATCAGGAAAATCCCGCTGATTGTCGATGAAAACCGTAGCTGATTCCGCAAAACGATCCTGTCCGTACAGTGCTTCACCCAGCCAGTAACGGGCATCCGATGTCATAGGATCGGCCGGATAGCGGTCGATATGCGCACGAAATGCCACTTCTGCCGAGCGGTAATCACCGGCAAGAATAAACTGATAGGCGGCATTATAAAGTTCGTTGGGATTGTCGGTCTGCGGCAGGGAAACTGTCTGCTGTGCCGGCTCGTCACTCAGGCTGCCGCCGATTACATTGCCACTGGAATCAAAGCGGATAGAGCCGAGCACACGCGGAGCCTGCGATGTGACTGTAACCGGCGTTTGCTGACCAGTAGCAACGGAAGCGGCGGAATTATCTGTATTGGCATCCTGTGCAGGCTGAAAATCAGATGAATCCTGAGCGGTGTTGTCATTATCCGCACTCGCCGAAGCCGTCTGGCGCGGTTCTTTATCTGCTGAAGCACCGTCAGAGGATACAGCGGCAGAATCTGCCGCCGCTGTTTGTGTGGATTGATCAGAACCGGCGTCGGCCTTTTTCTTTTTTTCCAGCTCTTCAAAGCGGAATTCATTATCTTCCTGAATTTTACGCATCTGCTCCTGCATCTGCAAAATCTGGAAGTTCATTTCTTCAAGCTTGCCGGTCAGGTCACGAACCTGCTCCTGCAACTGAATTACCCGCTGATCACTGGCCTGAGCAAAGGCTGTAGTTCCGCCCGTTGCCATAGCCAGCAGCGGCACCAAACTGACAGCCAAAGCCAGTCTTTTCATCGCTTTCTTCATTCGCAATACCTCATGCGCCCGAATTCTGTTCCAAGGGTCATCATCACATTCTCAGATGGACCGGTTCAATCTTTATAATCTCAGTTGAAATGGTGCAATTGAGTGCGGCCAAATTTTGGCTTTTATGTTCAAACTGAAAAAAGCGACCCTGAGGCCGCTTTTCCCATAAGTCTGTGTCTTTTTTATCGCGCAATTAATACAAATCGCGAAAAGTCACGTATTTCTTAGCTGCAGATTAGCTGCCGGCACCGTTCAGAACGGTTACTGCACGGCGGTTCTGCGACCAGCAGGAAATATTGTCGCAAACTGCAACCGGACGTTCCTTACCGTAGGAAACGGTGCGCATACGGTTAACCGGCACGCCGCGGGAAGCCAGATAATCACGGGCAGCAGCAGCACGACGCTGGCCAAGTGCCAGGTTGTACTCGCGTGTACCGCGTTCATCCGAGTGACCTTCAACAGTGATCGAATAGTTCGGATAGCGGGCCAGCCACTGAGCCTGACGGGACAATGTCTGCTGTGCGTCAGCGCGGATCACGGAGCTATCGAGATCGAAGAACACGCGGTCACCGACATTCACAGTGAAGTCCTGTGCGGAACCGGCAACAGCACCATTGGCACCCATGCCGTTCAGACCAAGATCACCTGCATTGTTCGGCAGGTTTTTCTTGTTGGCGCAACCGGCTACGGCAAGCGACAGGAAAAGGGCAACAGCAAACGGGCTGCGGGCAATCGACTGGGAACGGCGCATGGCCCGTACTCCTTAAGAATAATGCGTTTACATGATATATGACTAACCAGATGATTAATCATATTGAGGTTAAAAACCGTTCAAATAACATGGTTAATTGTTACTTAATCAGCATAAAAACTCAAGATTTCTCCGTCAAAAATCCGTTTTTCGGCTCATTCACAGAGACAGTTTCAAGTGGTTCTTCCCTGATTTCAAAGCGAACCATTTATCGGCAACCTAGAAAGCAATGCGGCAAAAACACGGCTTGTTATCACAAAAGCCTGATTTGACTAAAGCATCAGCCCTCAAAAATAAGCTCTGTGTCCTATTCAGCACACAGAGCTTATCTCAAACTTAATTCAGCAATGGCGACCATGCCGGATCAGAAGCCGCATTCGGCGTCTGTATCTGGCGTTCATTGCGGCCGGTCAGATCAATCGTGTAGAGACGGGATGTACCGCCGCTTTCACGGAAGAACATCAGAACACGGCCGTTCGGTGCCCATGTCGGACCTTCATTATGGAAGCCGCTTGTCAGCAGGCGCTCACCCGAACCATCGGTTTTCATCACGCCGATCGAGAACTGACCACCGGACTGCTTGGTAAAGGCAATCAGATCGCCGCGCGGTGACCATACCGGTGTCGAATAGCTGCCGTTGCCGAAAGAGACGCGCTGCGGGTTGGAGCCGTCGGCACCCATCACGTAAATCTGCTGGCGACCGCCACGATCGGATTCAAATACGATCTTGGAACCATCCGGCGAATAGGATGCCGAGGTATCAATGGCCTGACTGCTGGTCAGACGGGTGGTTGTGCGCGAACGCAGATCCATCGTGTAAATATTGGCGCTACCATCATCCTGCAGCAGGCTCATCACCACTTTCTGACCATCAGGAGAAAAGCGTGGTGCAATCGTCATGCCCGGGAAATTACCGACCAGTTCCTGCTGTCCTGTTTCCAGCTGCAGCAGGTAAACGCGCGGCCGGTCACCGGCAAAAGACATATATGTGATTTCCTGACGGCTTGGTGAGAAGCGCGGTGTCAGCACCAGATCTTTACCATTCGAAAGATAACGCACATTCGCGCCGTCCTGATCCATGATCGCCAGACGCTTGACGCGTTTCTGCGCACTGCCGGACTCATCAACAAACACGATACGTGTATCGAAATAGCCTTTTTCACCGGTCAGGCGCTCATAAATCGCATCGGCGATAATATGGGCAACGCGACGCTTGTTTTCCGGTGTTGTGAAAAATTGCTGGCCTGCAAGCTGCTGTCCGGCAAAAGTATCCCACAGGCGGAATTCCGCTTTCAGACGGCCATCCGGCTGCTTGGTCACGCGGCCGGTAACCAGTGCCTGCGCATTGATGACTTTCCAGTCTTCAAAACGCGGTGCCACATCCGGATTGCTGATTTTTTCAATGAATGCTTTTTTGTCGATCGGCGCAAAAAGGCCGGAACGCTCAAGATCCGCAGCGATGATAGAGGTAATTTCCGCACCCAGCGCATCACCGGACAAGAAGTCGGTCAGAGCAATCGGCAGCGGGTCAACATTACCCTTGTTAATATTTACTTCCACAACGGCGCGTGCAGGCAGCACCGCAGCCGTGCTCACTGCCGCAGCGACAGCGAGAACTGAAAATAAGGTTTTAAACAGTGTTTTCATGATGGCGTGGACCTCGTTTGTCCTGATCATATTTGGTTCTGTGAGACGTCTCACATGCTTTGATATTGAAGAGCTTCACAGAAAGCCCCTGAAACCGGCGCTACGCAGCGCCGGTCCGTATTCCGTTTAGAACATTTCGCTCGGGTCAAAATTCACGATGACCGTCGCCCAGGTTTCATATTTATCCCGCGGCAGATTGTAAGGCGCTGCACGCATCACCGCACGCCGCGCACTGTCTGCTGCCGCACGGCCAACGATAGAATCGCCGCCCGTATAGGTGACTTCCGGCGAGCCGTTAATCGAGCCGTCTTCGTTCAGCTGCATCTTAACGATAATGCGAAGGTCAGAAGCATCGGCCACACCCGAAGGGATACTCCATTTGTCACTGATCTGACCTTTCAGAGCGTCCATTTCCGTCTGACTGAGTTTGGCTCCGCCGGTTGTTTTCTTGGCACCGAAAGCTTCCTTGTCGGTAGAGCGCTTGGCTCCGCCGCCCGCCGCTTTTTCACGGTTCAGGAGTGCGGTAACCTCGTCAGCCTTCGCATCTTTATCTTTCGACGTATTCTGCGCGGTCGTGCTTGGCTTTTCCGGTTTCTTCTCGTCTTTTTTCTTATCCTCAGCCTTGGCCGTTTCCGTTGGCTGCGGTTTCGGTTTGGCTTCCGGCGCCGGAACACGATCCGGCAATTTGACTTCTTCAGCCTGTTCCGGCTGCTGCGCAATTGCTTCTGCAACAGGATCCGGCTTCACCTCAGCCTTTGGTTCCGGCTTCGGCTCCACTTTTGGCTCCGGCGGCTTTACCGGTTCAGGCGGTTTAACCGGCTCCGGTTTTGGTTCAGGCTTGTTTTCCTGTACAGGCTCCGGCTTTTCAGCCGGTTTTTCCGCAGGCTTAGCCGCTTCTGCGGTTTCAACAGGCTTCGGCTTTTCATTCGGCATCGGCGGTGTTTTCAGATCAAGCTCGCTGTCACCGGCATTTTCCGCCTGCTCAACCGTTTTCGGCTTAGTCGTTGGTTTTGGTGCTGCTTTTTCCGCTTTCGGCGCTTTTTTATCGCCCTGCTGTACCTGTGAAATATCTTCAATCGGTACAATATCGACAGGGAAGGATTCAGTATCAGTCATGTCAAAAGGCTTCGGCGAAGAGAACGAGAATAGTCCCCAGCCGATAATGACCACATGGATGAGTGTTGAGGAAGTCAGACCTGCCTTCATGATGGCGTCAGCTATCCTGCTCCTGGAGGGTCACCAGACCGATATTCTTGAAACCGGCAGCGGAAATACGTGACATCACTTTCATCACAGTACCGTAATCGGCATTTTTATCGCCGCGCACAAAAACGCGCTCTTCATAGCCGGTTTTGGCGATAGCTTCGAGTTTCGGCACCACTTCTGCAATGTCGATCTCGGTTTCCTGCAAATAGACCTGCCCCTTGTCATTCACGGACACGGTAATCGGCTGAGTATCGGCATTCAGCGCCTTGGCCTGCGTATCCGGCAGATCAATCGGCACACCGGAGGTGAGCAGCGGTGCGGACACCATGAAGATAATCAGCAGCACCAGCATCACGTCCACGAAAGGTGTGATGTTGATTTCGCTCATCGGAGCCTTCTTGCCGCCGCGTCTGCGACGACCGCCTGCTCCGCCCTGACTTCCTAATGACATACCCATATCTGGAACCTTCCGGCCTTAATCTTTTGACCTGATATCCGGCCTGAATTTAAAACGACTGACGCACACAAACCGGATAATTTATCCGCGCGGCGTCAGCTTCTCATCAATTTGTCGCGACAGTATGGCCGAAAACTCATCGGCAAAACCTTCCATACGTGCGGTGATTTTTGCCGAGTCTGCGGTCAGCTTGTTATAGGCAATAACCGCAGGGATAGCGGCCAGAAGGCCAATCGCTGTTGCAAGCAATGCTTCCGCAATACCCGGCGCCACAACGGCAAGGCTGGTATTTTTGGAAGCGGCAATCGCCATAAACGAGGTCATAATACCGACAACGGTACCGAACAGACCGATAAATGGTGCGGATGTACCAATGGTGGCCAGAAAACCGAGGCGTGATTCCAGCTTGTCGTTTTCACGCGCCAAGGCCACATCCATCGCTTTTTCAATACGCATCTGCAACGCAATCGGGGAACGGGCGCCTTTTTCGAAAGACTTTTTCCACTCGCGCATCGCTGCCATGAAAATGGCGCTCATGCCGGTGGTACGGCGTTCACCGAGATTGCGGTATAATTCTTCCAAAGACTGGCCGGACCAGAAGACCTGCTCAAAACGCTCAATCGCACTTGTTGCACGGCGATAAGCCAGTGTCTTGTCGACGATAATCGCCCATGTCCAGATTGAGGCAGCCAGCAAGCCCAGCATGACCAGTTTCACAACCCAGTTGGCCTGCATGAACAGTCCCCAGAGACTGACATCAGCTGTATGTGCTGCAATGGGTAGCGTTTCCATTTGTCACCTGTCCTCGAATCCAAACGCCCGGCTCATCACCGGGCGGCAAAAGCAAAACGGTTCACCGCGCAGTTTTCTGCGCAACCGTTTCGATCTGTTGTTACCTTAAGCGGTCCGGATGCATTGTTTGCCTGCACGGCCCGCCGAATTGCTTTGCGCCGTATCTGCATAGTGCCGGACACAATCTTGTGCATGACCGGCTGTTTTGCTTTTTACGGTTAATTTTGGTGAAAGGAAGGCGACAGGCAGATTCATGCCCTCACCTCTCCGTCTTGGACTAAAGATGAACTATTATGGTTAAAGATAAGTTAGGATTCGCACTATTGCGGGCAATTTTACGTGCTGCGCCTGATTTTCCGCCGCCGGTTTTTGAGCCAGCGCCACATTCAGCACTGCCTGCGCGATCACAACCGATTTTTGAAATGCCGCAGGATTATGCCCGCCCAATTGTCCCGGCTTGATGATTAAAATCTCTGCCGAAAATTAAGCTGTAAACAGCGCTTTCCACTCTTTGGGCATCCGTTTCGGACGACCTTGCTTATTAATCAATGCCGCTTCGACCTGTGCTTCAATCAACAGCTCACCATTTTTGCGCTGAATGCGCTGGCGCATTGTCACCCGCGCACCGGAGGCTTCGGTCACGCAAGTCTCAATTACCAGCATATCATCAATGCGGGCAGGCAAGCGGAAATCAATCTCCATGCGTCGCACGATCCAGACAATCGGCTCGCCAAGCTGTCCCTCTTCCAATTGCGTATGGTGCACACCTTTCAGGCGCAGAAAATCGGTGCGGCCGCGCTCCAGAAACTCCAGATAACGGGCATGATAAACCACGCCGGAAAAATCCGTATCGGCATAATAGACCCGCGCCAGCAACCGGTGCCCTTCCGGTGTCAGCGTGCCATTAATCACTTCAGATTCAGTTGCGCTTAAATCGTCTGGAACTGTTACATCCGGCATCAGGCTTCATCCTCAAACAGGGTGATCTGCCGTGCAGTCAGATCTGTCGGTGCCGTCAGTCCCAGATGCTGCCATGCAAGTGCTGTCAGGACACGGCCGCGCGGTGTACGCTGCAAAAAGCCCTGCTGGATCAGATAGGGTTCAATAATATCTTCAATCGCATCACGCGGTTCAGACAGACCAGCGGCAATCGTCTCAATCCCCACAGGTCCGCCGCCAAAATTACGTGCAATCATATTGAGATAGCGACGATCCAGTTGATCGAGACCAATATTATCCACTTCCAGACGGATCAGCGCCTCATCGGCAATCTTCGCATCGACAATGTCTGCTTTTGCTACCAGCGCAAAGTCACGGACACGGCGCAGCAAACGTCCGGCAATGCGCGGTGTTCCCCGTGCGCGACGCGCAATCTCGCGTGCACCATCATCGGAAATATTCAGCTGCATCAGCCGCGCACCGCGGCGCACAATATATTCCAGCTCATCAACCGTATAGAAATTCAGCCGTACCGGAATACCGAAACGGTCGCGCAAAGGCGTGGTCAGAAGACCGAGACGGGTTGTCGCCGCCACCAGCGTGAATTTCGCCAGATCAATCTTGACGGAGCGTGCTGCAGGCCCTTCGCCGATAATCAGATCGAGCTGATAATCTTCCATCGCCGGATAGAGAATTTCTTCCACCGCAGGGCTGAGACGATGAATTTCGTCGATAAACAGCACATCGCGGTCTTCAAGATTAGTGAGCAATGCCGCCAGATCACCGGCTTTGGCAATCACCGGCCCTGAAGTAGAGCGGAAATTAACGCCGAGTTCTTTGGACATAATCTGCGCCAATGTGGTTTTGCCCAAGCCCGGAGGGCCGACAAACAACACATGATCCAGAGCTTCACCACGGGTTTTGGCTGCTTCGATAAAAATTTTCAGATTAGCGCGTGCTGCCGCCTGACCGACAAAATCATCAAGGCTTTGCGGGCGCAAAGCCGTGTCCGTATCCTCCCCGCGCTTTTGCGCAGAAATCAGACGATCTTCATCACTCATCAGTTACACCCGCATTCATTTTCTCAGGCAACGCTCTTATCGCGCCAGTTCTTTCAATCCAAGCCGGATCAGCTTGGCAGAATCTGCATCTTCTCCGGTCTCGCGCAAGGCACTGGCCACCGCATTGGCAGCCTGATCGCGTGAATAGCCGAGATTGCTCAGCGCGGAAACCGCATCACTTACTGCAATGGAAGCCACACCCTCACCGATTTCCTGCTTCAGCCCGATATTGGCCGCAGCATCACCGGCAAATGCAGGTGCTTTATTCTTCAGCTCGGTCACAATGCGCTCGGCTACTTTTTTGCCGACACCCGGCGCACGGGACACCATAGCAATATCACGCAAAGCAATGGCATTGGCGAGTTCAGACGGCGTTAATGTGCCCAGCACTGCCAGTGCCACTTTGGCACCAACGCCCTGTACATTCTGCAACAGCCGGAACCACTCACGCTCCAATGCCGTGCCGAAACCGTAAAGCCGCAGCACATCTTCACGCACATAGGTCTCAATCAGCAGAATGGCCGCTTCACCCGCTGAAGGCAGATTGCCCAGCGTGCGCGCAGAACAGAAAGCCACATAGCCGACACCATGCACATCAAGAATGACATGATCGTCAGCAATTTCATCGACAACACCTTTCAGTTTCCCGATCATGATATGGCTGCAATCCTCCCGCTTTTCTTCAGTTCTGCCAGATTATACAGGCTGTGCCGGTTATGGGCATGACAAATGGCAATCGCCAGCGCGTCAGCCGCATCGCTGGTATCAAAGCTCGCACGCGGCATCAGCACTTTGACCATCATATGAATTTGCTGTTTTTCACCGTGGCCGACACCAATAACGGATTTTTTCACCGCATTCGGCGCATATTCAGCCACACGCAATCCGGCCTGCGCCGGTACCAGCAGCGCAATACCGCGCGCCTGCCCCAGCTTCAGCGTAGCACCTGCATCTTTATTGACGAATGTATGTTCAACAGCCGCTTCATCCGGCATCATCTGATGCAGAACAGCGCTCAATCCTTCATGCAACTGGCATAAACGCGAGGCGAGATCCATTTTGTCATCAGAGGTGACAGTTCCCGCTGCAATAAAATGCAGGGAATTACCCATGGACTCAATCACGCCCCAGCCGGTGCGGCGCAAGCCCGGATCAATACCAATAATGCGAATCGCCTGTTTCATATGCTGACCTTACCTTGTGTAAGGTGCATTCAACAATCAAAATGTGAACAAAATGGAAACATCGCAATTTAAAGACAGGAGAAGATGCCAAAGCGTGTCTGGCTCAAATGGATTCATTTAGCGTCCGCGAATATGCGACAATTAAATGAAACCAGAGCGTGTGCATTTAATCATAGCCACTGCGCTCGCTCTGTCTTTTTGTTTTACGCATGTCGTTATCGGAAAACCGGTTCCCACTTTTCCGCGACAAGCGCCGGCAGATCAATTACTGCCAAATGCTGTGCGCAACAGAATGATCTGATCCGAAACCGGATTACCCTTGCATTCAACCAGTTCACGGATCGGCTGGTGATAGCTGTCACCATCCATGCAACGCACACGATCCTGAAGATGCAGCGAATGCGCAATCATATCGCGGAAAGCCTGCGGCAGTTCTTTCCAGCCAGCGGTCTTTTCACCGGCAGAATGGGTTTCCAAACTGACCTTTGCCTTCTCTTTTGCCACCATTTCGCGCGGCATATCACCGGAACGGCTGGCACGCAGCAGCAAAAGCCAGGAGGCAATATGCATCAGACGCGAGGTCAGACGCATGGATTCAGCGGCATAAAGTGTTGCAGCCTTGTGAGACAGGGAACGCGCAGCGTCTTTCCCCTCACCGTCAAGATAAGCGGCGGCTTCTTCCACCAGCGCCATACCTTCACTGTAAAGCGGTTTGAAACTGTCTGAAAACACCATACGCTCCGACAGACGGATCATATTGTCCGGCACTCTGTTTTCGCTGCGATGTGTCTGTTCCATCATCTTGTTCTGCTCACTGGCAACTGCAGTTCACTGAAACGCAGTTGTAATTTTTGACAAGCATTCCGACCACGTAAGGCACCGTATTTTCTCCGGTTTATAACCGGCCAAACAGGCGAATCCCCTATAATCAGGCTGCACTTCACTCGTTTGCATCACAAAGCGTGATCGTAAAAAACCGTTTGGCTATGGCCTATCCAAGCAAAATGCACGCTCATACACGCTCGCGCAATAATATGGTTAAAGAAAGATGAATTGTGATTTTGTGCTTGCCAGAGAAAATAATGCTATCCAGGCGAATAAAGCCAGCCTGTTCAGATAGTTAAGCAGAATCGCCCATATTTTCCACTAACAGCAATGCCTGCCCGCTGATTTTAGCAGAAGTGCTTTATCCACAAAGCGGCTCTCAACTGCGGATAAACAAAGCAGGTCCGGAAATAAAAAAAGAGCCGCAAAAGCGGCTCTCAGAAGTTTAACAGGGAGGCGTCATACAGAGGGACCAAGTCCACTCGGTAAGAATCCGGCAAAACCGGATAGCCTTATATTCTTTTGTTAACTTTAATATTTGGTTAATGCGGTTTCTATCACTTTCAGGAAGCAGGAACCGAACGCGGCTTCACAGCTATAGGAGCTGGCTTCCGGCTTTCTGCAGCCCGTGCGGATCTTGCAATTTCAGGCACAGGGCTTTTCGAAACTGCTTTGCCTTTCCAGCCGATGCGCGGCAGCCATTCCAGATAATAGACCAGCGCAAACTGAGCCATAATACCGCCCGCAATCAGCAAGGTGTCAAAGGACAGGCTCACCGGATAGACATGGCGCAGCGCCTGACCAACCATCGCCAGAATAGTACCGGCCACGAAAACCGGCAGCGAATGTTTACCCAGCAAGGCCAGCGGATGGTTCATATCAAGACGGGCTTTTTCCGACAGCGCAGGAATACCGGTAATCACATAGGCAAGCGCCAGCACATGCAACAAACGGGTTGCCGAGAGATAGGTCTTGTCAAAACCGGTCAACACCGCAGGCAGGCCGAAGGAAATATCCCAGTTCGGATGCGGGACACGCAGCCACAGTAAGGAGAAAACCAGATAACCGATCGCCGCAATCATCAGCGGACGGTTCTGATCAAAGCGGCCGCCCTGCTTCACATAGGTCATCGCACCAATACCGATGGCGAACAGAAACTGCCACGACAACGGATTAAGGAACCACACGCCCTGTGTCGGATAATTCACCGGCGCAATATGATAATAGCCGGACAGAAACCAGATCGAACCGGAAATTGTCAGCATCAGCGAAATGCTGATCCGCGACAGATAAAGCATGACCGGCGCAAACAGCATCAGCACCAGATAGAGCGACAGAATATTATTATAGCCGAGCTGATGGCCAAGCGTGGCCAGACCGACAAAAGCCTGCGCAGGCTGTTCCATCACAGTCTTGATATTAATCATTTCCAGCATTTCCGGCCGTTTCATATAAATGGCCGTAAAACCGAAAATCGCCAGTGTGATGAGCGTTGTCATCATCTGCGCCATATAAAGCGTCATCGACCGGCGTGCCATCTTCAATGACAGCAGCAGGCGATTGCCTTCAACAAATTTGGAACTATAGGCAAGCGCAACAGCCAGACCGGAAATCAGCACAAAAGCTTCCGCAGAATCGGAAAAACCGAATTCGCGATGCGTGAATTTCTCATAAATTGTGCCCGGAACATGGTTGATGAAGATCGTCAGCAATGCCAGCGCCCTGAAAACATCAAGACGCGTATCGCGCATTTTCACCATCTGTCCTGCATTATGTATTGTCATTGCCAGCCTGCCTTTTGCCTGACTTGCCTGAATGTTTTCATCTCTCAAGAAGCGAAAACATGTCCTGCAGACAGTTTTTGTCTGCATACAACAATACGACTCAAATGGGACACGAAAGCGGCTAAGCTACTGCCTACCCCCATCACATTATTTTCCAGAACTAAACAAAACGGCAATGACAATAAGTTGTTAGCATCAAGATCGAAGGGAAATTCGGGGAAAAAGGACAGTGCTCCGATGTTTTTCTGTCTGTCTTTAAAAACCGCGTTATCTTTTGGCAAATATGCTCTAAACAGAAGATAATGACCGGTATATTGCATATTTTACACTGTGCAATTCCCGAACTTTGCCATTTTTATGGGCTATTGGCGCCCGCTCAACGAGGCTTTATCTGATGAAATTTCCTGCAAACCGTCCGCGTCTGGTGCTGGTTGTCCCTTCTCCTTCTTCGGAAGAGCATACGGCAGATACGCTGCTTGCCACGCTGGATAAAGCCCTGACTGCAGGCGACATTGCCAGCGTCATTCTCGACAACGGGAAAACCGACGAGGCATCCTTTCAGTCTTTTGCAACATTGGCTGTTGGCAAAATTCAGGCAGCAGGCGCCGCAGCCATTATTCTGAACGACACCCGCACTGCCGGTCGTGTCGGCGCAGACGGCGTGCATATTGAAGGCTCTCTGGCTGATATTGCAGATGCTGTTGAGCGCTATACGCCGAAAATGATCGTCGGCACCGGCAATGTAAAAGAACGCCACACAGCGCTGGAAGTCGGTGAGTTGCAGCCGGATTATATGTTCTTCGGCAAAATCGGTGCCGATACCAAACCGGAAGCCCATCCGCGCAATCTTTCACTGGCTGAATGGTGGGCGGCAATGGTCGAGATTCCGGCTATTTTGCAAGCCGGTGCAAAACTGGATGATCTCGCGGCTTGTTTTGCCACACATGCAGAATTTATCGCATTGGGTACCGCTGTGTTTTCCGCAAAAGATCCTGCACAGGTTATTGCCGATGCAAACCGCCAGCTCGATGAGATGAGCGCGGCTGAGACTGAAGAGTAACAGAGTTAGACCATGCTGAAAAAATCCGTTTTGTTCAACAGCACCTGTGCTTTCTGGTTGGTTGCCGCAGCGACATCTATGCCGGCAACCACTGTCATGGCTGCAGAGGCCGCAAAACCGGCACCTGAGAAAACAGTGCCTGAAGCTGACAAGTCCAAAACGGATAAAACAGAGACGGATAAACCGGCAGATCCGACCGGCGCATCTATGGATGTACCGGCAGTTTCAACCGGCTTCACTATTCCGGAACTTGCCGGATCATGGTCGAAAAATCAGACTGAAAAGTCTGATATGCTTCAGCAACCGGCAACAACCGATGCCATGCCCGCTTTTAACGAGAACCGGTTCGGAGACAAAATTGCCGATCCGGCCTTTGGTGCATTTCAGCGCGGTCTTTATCTGACAGCCTTCAATCTTGGTATGGAGCGCGCCAAAGCCGGTGATCCGGCTGCGCAAACACTGGTAGCTGAAATCTATGCCCGTGGTCTTGGCGTCAAATCCGATCAGAAACAAGCAGCGCACTGGTATGGCTTAGCCGCAGAAAAAGGCGAACATGAAGCCCAGTTCCGCTACGCCGCCATGCTGCTTCAGGGCATCTATGTTACCAAGGACGCGAAAAAAGCTGAAGAGCTGATGCAAAAAGCGGCCGAGGCAGGCAATGCCATGGCACAATTCAATTATGCGCAAATGCTGATGATGCGCCGTCCCGGAGCCAAAGGGCTGGATGAAGCCGCACCATGGTTCCAGAAAGCGGCAGATGCCGGACTTGCCGATGGTGAATATGCTGTCAGTCAGCTGCTTGCCAATGGCACGACAACAATCAAACGCGACGATGCGCAGGCTCGGGAATATTTATTGCGTGCTGCCCGTAAAAATTATGACACGGCACAGCTTGATCTGGGCACATGGCTGGTCGAAGGGCGCGGCGGTGAGCGCAATTATGATGCCGGTTTCCGCTGGATGCTGACAGCAGCGCGGGGCGGCAATATTGCAGCCATGGCGCGTGTGGCACGGCTTTATCGTGACGGCATCGGCACAGACGGCAATTCGGTTGAGGCTGCGGCATGGTATATTCTGGCGCGGCGCTCAAAACTCAATGCCAAAGACCTCGATTCTTTCATGGACGGGCTGACAGATGAAGAGATTCAGCAGGCCATCGCCCGTGCAAACAATCTGCGCTGACAGGTAAAATTGCATTTTTACTAACATAGAGCGCTGTGCGCCCGATCAGGCGCATAGCGCTTTAACACTTTAAATGAGAGCATAATTTTCGCTTAAACTGATTCAAGTTTAAGAAATTATGCTCTAGTGCAGCCCGAAGTCCGGCAAAGCATCGTATCAGACTTGCTAAAATTGCAGATTTATGGTCTTGAAAACCCCGATTGATATGGCTTGAGAGCCCTCTGATACCGCCTGCGGCATTTTTTGCCAAACCGCCACCGGTTTTGCGCGAAGCGACGCAGAATTTCAAAGGGTAAATCAGAGAAAATTTCACACTAATTCCGGATTGAACGAATATGAAGATCAACGGTAACGAAATCCGTCCCGGCAATGTCATTGAGCACAATGGCGGCCTGTGGGCAGCAGTTAAATGCAACGCGGTTAAACCAGGTAAAGGCGGCGCCTATAATCAGGTTGAACTGAAAAACCTTATCGACGGCACCAAGCTGAATGAGCGTTTCCGTTCCGCTGAAACTGTTGAGCGCATCCGTCTTGAGCAGAAAGACTTCTCTTTCCTCTATGAACAGGGTGAAGCTCTGATTTTCATGGATACCGAAAGCTACGAACAGCTCGAACTGAACAAAGACTTTGTTGGTGAGCGCGCTGCATTCCTGCAGGACGGCATGATGGTCACCGTTGAAATGCACGAAGAACGCCCGATCGGCATTCGTCTGCCGGATCAGGTTACACTGGCAATCACCGAAGCTGATCCGGTTGTTAAAGGCCAGACAGCGGCTTCTTCCTACAAGCCTGCAATTCTGGAAAACGGCATCCGTATTCTCGTGCCGCCTTTCATTGAATCCGGCGAACGTGTTATCGTTGACACCAACGAACTGACCTACGTATCCCGCGCCTGATCCGGCTCAAAATACCACCTGTACTCTTCAGGATTTAAATATTGTTTCATCCGCAAGGCATGCTTTGCGGATGAAAAAGCTGTTAAGCACATTGACATTTGTGAATAGATCCAGAAAACGAAAGCACTTTTCGGAGAATGTGCGCGTGCTCATATTATTGGGCTGCGTCGATCTGATCCGGCCGTGCCGGACTATGCTCTAAACAGTCTCTCGCTTTTAGCTCAGATATTATTTATGCATGATCTTTATGCATATAAAAGATTATCCGGCGAACAGACGCTGCTCACATTTAACGTCTGTGCCAGCCGGTTTCCACACATGAAAACTGCCCCTCGTCTTTGGTGAGGCTTAGCGGTTTTCTCTTTGACACGAACGCATAAATTGTACCGGCCGGCGATGCAGACTTCAGCCAGCACCGGACTTATGCACTGACAGGACGAAAAATATGGCGCGCTCAGCAATTCTCAACGTTATGGTTCAGGCCGCAATCAAGGCCGGACGCTCACTGGCGCGTGATTTTGGTGAAGTACAGAATCTGCAGGTCTCGCTCAAAGGCCCGGGCGATTATGTAAGTCAGGCCGATAAAAAAGCCGAAGATATTATTTTCAGCGAACTGCGCCGTGCGCGTCCTGATTATAGCTTTTTGATGGAAGAACGCGGTGCGGTTGAAGGTGCTGACAGCCAGCACCGCTGGATCGTTGATCCTCTCGACGGCACCACCAACTTCCTGCACGGTATTCCGACCTTTGCCGTTTCCATCGCTCTTGAGCGTCAGGGACAGGTTGTTGCCGGTGTGATCTACAATCCTGCAACCGACGAACTTTACACCTCTGAGCGTGGTGGCGGTGCATTCCTCAACGACCGCCGCCTGCGCGTTGCAGCCCGCTCCAAGCTTTCTGATGCTGTGATTACTCATGGTATGCCGCATCTGGGTCGCGGCAAGCATGGTCACTACCTCATCGAACTGCGCAATGTTATGGGCGAAGCCGCCGGTATGCGTGCGTTTGGCGCTGCTTCTCTGGAGCTTGCTTATGTCGCTGCCGGTCGCGTTGACGGCTACTGGGATGAGCCGCTGTCCCCTTGGGATATGGCAGCCGGTATTCTGATGGTACGTGAAGCCGGTGGCTTTATCTCCGACAAAAACGGCCAGCAGGACATGTATGAGCAGAAAAACATCGTAGCCGGTAATGAGCTCATTCACGGCCAGCTGCTGCGGACAATCAAAAAGCCGGTCTGATAAAACGATCAGGCTGAAATCACCAATCCCCCGTTCATCTCTGATGCGCGGGGGATTTTTTTATATCCCGCTCCCGTTTTCACCGCTCTGGAGCGGTTTACGTCCAGATTGGATCATAGCGCTCGTTCTATCGCTTTATTTTTACGCATGTCGTTATCGGAAAACCGGTGTCCACTTTTCCGCGACATGCTATAGCTTGCCACAGTCGGAAATATGACAGGAATAAAAGTTTCAGTTTTGAAAATTTTGCAGTAGCGTCCTGTATCACAAAGCGGTTTCAGACAATGCAGAACAGCATCTGAAGCAAAACACATCAGGCTCAGGCGAGAGAATATTATGGCGCAGCGGGATATCAGCATGGGAACAGAATACGACCCGAACCGGCTTTCCAGCCCGCGGCAGGTCATGATGATTATGATTATATTCCTCGCTCTTGTCGCTTTTCTGGCTCTGGTACTGGTACGGCAGATCCAGACTTTCTTCGTCACCAATCCCGGCCTCAACGGCTTGATTCTCGGTGTATTGCTGGTTGGTATTATACTGGCTTTCATTCAGGTTCTGCGCCTTGTGCCGGAAATCCGCTGGGTCAATTCCTTCCGCAACGGTGATGACGGCGCGACGGATCCGGTGCTGCTGGCACCAATGCGGGCGATGATCGGCCGCCGCCAGTCTATGGCACTATCCGCCACATCCATGCGCTCTATTCTTGATTCCATTGCCACCCGTCTGGATGAAAGCCGCGATATTTCCCGCTATCTGATCGGGTTGCTGGTATTTCTCGGCCTGCTCGGTACATTTTGGGGTTTGCTGGAAACTATCGGCTCCATTGGTCAGACCATTCAGTCGCTTGATCCGAAGTCCAATGATACCGGCACGGTGCTGGATTCGCTCAAGAGCGGATTACAGGCACCACTCAGCGGCATGGGCACAGCTTTTTCGTCCTCCCTGTTCGGTCTGTCCGGTTCGCTGATTCTCGGCTTTCTCGATCTGCAATCCGGTCGCGCCCAGAACCGTTTCTATACAGAACTGGAAAACTGGCTGTCCTCGGTCACCGATCTGAATTCCGACCTGCGCGTTGATGCGGAAAACGGCAATACAACACTGGAAGAAATCCGCCTGTTCTCCGACCGTCTGCAAACGATGCAGGACGGCAACGGCACCAGCCAGCGCACAACCGCTGCTCTGGCCAATCTGGCAGACGGTGTGCAGGCATTGGTGAAAACCATGCGACATGACCAGCAGAGCATGAGTGACTGGGTTGAACGGCAGGCCGAAGAACAGAAAGCTCTGCGTCAGGCTGTCGAAAAACTGAACACCATCCTCTCCGCTACCAAGCGCGAACAATAAGGCGGAACCGATGGCCTTATCCCGTAACCGTCGCAGTGAGCGCCATGTTGATTATTGGCCGGGCTTTGTGGACGCGCTGTCCACATTGCTGCTGGCGATCATGTTTCTGCTGTCCGTCTTTGTGCTGATGCAGTTTCTGCTCTCACAAGAGGTCAATAACAAGGATTCTGTGCTGAACCGGCTCAACAGCCAGATCAGTGAACTGACCGAGCTTTTGTCGCTTGAGCGCGGCAAGGGGCAGGATCTGGAGGATACTCTGGCCGGTCTTCAGGCTTCGCTCACCGCTGCGGAAAATGAAAAATCCCGCCTGCAAAGCCTGCTCGCTTCCGGTGGCTCCGGTGCAACTGCGGAGCAACGTGCCGGTGAATTGTCTGCTACGCTGGATGCGGAAAAACAAGTCAGCGCCCGAGCCTTGTCGCAAGTCGAATTGCTCAATCAGCAGATTGCAGCCCTGCGCCGTCAGATCGGTGCGCTGGAAGACGCACTCAATGCATCCGAAGCGCGTGATCGTGAATCCAATACCAAGATTGCAGATCTCGGCAAAAGGCTGAATGTGGCACTTGCCCAGCGGGTGCAAGAACTCAACCGCTACCGTTCCGACTTCTTCGGACGCTTACGCGAGATTCTCTCCGATCGTGAAAATATCCGCATTGTCGGCGACCGCTTCGTCTTCCAGTCGGAAGTGCTGTTCCCGACCGGCTCAGCAGATATCAATCCGCAAGGCCTGATCGAAATGAAAAAGCTGGCCGATGCGGTGGTAGAGCTGAATAAGGAAATACCGGACGATATCAACTGGGTGCTGCGTGTGGACGGCCATACGGATAATGTGCCGCTCTCCGGCACGGGCCGTTATCGCGACAATTGGGAACTATCCTCAGCCCGAGCAACGGCGGTGGTTAAATTCCTGATTGCCAATGGTGTACCGGCGAACCGTCTCGTAGCCGCAGGCTTTGGCGAATATCAGCCACTGGAGGCGGATGACAGCTCCGATGCCCGCAGCCGCAACCGGCGTATCGAGCTGAAACTCACTGAGAGATAATAAAAAGCCCGCGATTATCGCGGGCTTTTTCATTTCAATGCACCTGCTGAAACTGCAGGCTTTGTTAGTTTACCGCCCGCTGAAATTGCAGGCTTTGTTAGTTTACCGCCTGCTGAAATTGCAGGCTGGCTAAACGGGCATAAATCCCGCCGGACTGGCTCAGGCTTATATGGGTACCCTGCTCAACAATGCGCCCCTGATCCATAACCAGAATATGATCCGCTTTCAGCACGGTCGCCAAACGATGCGCAATCACCAGTGTCGTGCGTCCCTGCATCAGATGTTCCAGCGCTTTCTGCACCAGCATTTCACTCTGCGCATCCAGTGCCGAAGTCGCTTCATCGAGCAACAGCACCGGCGCATCCCGCAGCAAAGCGCGGGCAATGGCAATGCGCTGACGCTGACCACCGGAGAGCATGACGCCACGTTCACCGACAGGCGCATCATAGCCACCTTCAAGCGCCATGATAAATTCATGTGCCTGCGCAGCCTTTGCGGCAGCTTCAATTTCCGCATTACTGGCATCCGGTCGTCCGAAAGCGATATTTTCACGAATACTGGCAGCAAAAATCGTCACATCCTGCGGCACCAACGCAATATTGCCGCGCAGATCATCCAGCGACAATTGCCGCAGATCCTTACCATCCAGCAGAATTTTACCCTGTAGCGGATCATAATAACGCAGCAGCAAGGCGATCAGTGTCGATTTACCGGCACCGGAGGCACCGACGATCGCAACAGTCTTGCCCGGTTCAATCACAAAGCTCACATCGTGAAGGGCTTGTGCATCCGGTCGCGTCGGATAAGCAAATTCCACATGGGAAAATTCAACGCGGCCTTCAGCACGGATAAGTCTGACCGGTTTCGCCGGTGAAGCGACAGCTGATTCTTCATTCAGCAATTCCACCAGCCGCTCCGCCGCACCGGCAGCCTGTGCCAGCTCCGCCCAAACCTCCGACAAAGCACCGAGCGAACCTGCCGCCACCACTGCATAGATCAGAAACTGCCCCAATGTGCCCGCAGACATCCGTCCGCTCATCACATCATGCGAGCCGAACCAAAGCACAGCCACAACGCTGGCGAAGATGATGAAGATTGCAAAAGCAGTCAGGATTGAGCGGGAGAGAATCGATTGTTGTGCCGCATCATAAGCGTGATCAACCGCACCGGTATAATGCGCAATCGCCGGTGCTTCATGAGTAAAAGCCTGTACGGTGCGCACTGCGGCAATTTTTTCTCCCGCATAGGCAGTCGCCAGCGCCAGCTCATCCTGCGCACGGCGCGAACGGCGGCGGACAGAGCGGCCAAAGGCCACCAGCGGCAAAACGATGAGCGGAATAGCAGCCAGTACCAGTGCCGATAATTTAGGACTGGTGACTACCATCATCACCACCGCACCGATCACCAGAATCAGATTGCGTAAGGCAATAGAAGCCGTAGCACCGACCGCAGATTTCACCTGTGTTGTATCGGCTGTCAGACGGGAAACGATCTCTCCCGACTGCACTTCATCAAAAAAAGCAGGCGAAAGGCGGGTAACATGGGCAAAAACATCGCGCCGCAGGTCAGCAACAATGCGCTCACCCAGCGTAATGACGAAATAATAGCGTGCAGCAGAGGCCACAGCCAGAACCGCAGCCAGAACCATTAGAGCAGCAAAAGACGTATCAACCAGACTGCTCGAAGCCGATATCAACCCGTTATCCAGCAGGCTGCGCACAGCCACCGGCAGAACCAAGGTCGCCATTGCGGCAGTGACCAATGCAACCAGCGCACCGGCAACAGAGCGGGGATATTGACGGACGTAAGGAAAGATTCGCGCCAGCGGCTTTAAGGACCGGCGTGGCTTTTTACCGCTCTCGGCCTCAGAAACCGCTTTGTTTTGTAAATTCGTCGCTGTCATTCTGCTTGCTTGCTATATTGCGCCCTTGTTATTAGCTGCTGCCTGATGTATAGGCTCCCCAACCCTTTTGGAAGCCGTAGCCGTATTGTCTGCAGCTTCAATGAGACAAGTGGGCGTATCTGCCGCAGTTCCGGTGATGGCCGGGGCGTGGCTAAATGCCATAAACCTTTCAGGAAGCTGACTATGAAAGCAGACATTCATCCGGATTACCACACCATCAAAGTTGTTATGACTGATGGTACCGAATATTCAACACGCTCCACCTGGGGTAAAGAAGGCGATACGATGAACCTCGATATCGATCCTTTGAGCCATCCGGCATGGACCGGCGGCAACCAGCAGCTGATGGATCGCGGTGGCCGCGTTACCAAGTTCAAGAACCGCTTCGGCAATCTGGGTATCTAATTCCCGATTTCTTGATGAGAATAAAAAAGCTCCGCAATGCGGAGCTTTTTTTATGACCTGTCTCTTTGTTTTTGCGCATTTACCTCACGCAAAACCGGTTCCCACTTTTGCTGCAAATGCAGCAGGTTTTAATAGGGCCGCACCGGTTCCAGCGGAATATCCACGCCAATCGCGCTGAGCATCTTGCGGAATGTCGCCAGATCATAGCGTTCATCTTCCGTCACCAAGGCGCGGATTTTCCCCTGCCCTTTTGTACCCTGTCCGATCCTTGAAACCATATCTTTGGCGGGGTCGAGAAAATGGCATTGCGGACGGGCATTTTCGAAAAACCGGCGCAACCATGGCAAATGTGTACTGGAAAGGGTCAGCACATCAATCTCCGGATATTTGGCAAAAACCTGCGCCAGAAATGCATCAACCGCTGCCTGTGTTTTCTCCGGTGCAAACAGAAACGCACCTGATTCTACCAGCTCCACCATCGGAGAGGCATTAATCAGCGCCACACGATCACTATAAGCACTGTGTTCAGCCACGAACTCACCGATCATCGGACTTTCCACCAGCGACTGAACACCCATGATCCCGACTTGTCCGCTATGGGACAAGCCCCATGCCTCCCGCAAAGGCGGATAGACACCGAAAAGCGGCAGATGAATATCTTGACTGAGTTCCTCCAGCACCATGATCGACGGCGCATTGGAAGCGATCACAATCGCACAAGGATTGAAGCTTGAGAGATAATCAATCGTGCGGCGCATCACCTGAATCAGTTCCGCGCGGCTTTTGCCGCCATAGGGAAAACTGGCACGGTCAGCAAAATAAATAATATCCTGATGCGGCAAGCGGTTGCGGATTTCCGCAACGACAGCATAGCTGCCGATACCTGCATCAAAAACAGCAATCGGTCTGTGCATAGATCATTCTCCCGTTTCCGTATTGCGGAACGGTGTCCGCCTCGAGAGCGATTACGCCCCGATTGAATCACAGCAATCGCTCTCGATTCTTAGAGTCGTCGCATTTCATTGCCATCAAACTATTCAACCTGACGGTGAAATGCTCCGGCCCGTCTCAGATATGCTCTATCAATTTAGTGTCCCGATTTTACCTGCCAAGGTCAACAGGACGATTATATGGCACAAAAAGCAAAACCTCCGGCAACGTCAGCTGCCGGAGGTTTTAATATTGAGCAAGGAGGCTAAATTATACGCTCAGCTTGGCCAGCACTTCTTCGCTGACTTCAAAATTGGCATAAACGTTCTGCACATCATCATCATCTTCCAGTGTCGAAATCAGACGCAGAACGGACTGTGCCTTTTCTTCATCAACCGGAGCCGAAGTCTGCGGCTTCCAGACTGCCTTGATGGACTCAGCTTCGCCCAACGCGGCTTCAAGCGCTTTGGAAACTTCGCCGAGATCTTCAAAAGCACAGATAATGACGTGGCCCTCTTCATCAGACTGCACGTCTTCAGCACCGGCCTCAATCCCTGCTTCCATAACGGTATCAGCGTCACCGGCAGTAGGCTTATAGACGATCTCGCCAACGCGGGAGAACATGAAGCCCACGGAGCCGGTTTCACCCAGCGCACCGCCGGATTTGGTGAAAGCAGCACGCACATTGGATGCGGTACGGTTGCGGTTGTCTGTCAGCGCCTCAACGATAACGGCCACACCGCCCGGGCCGTAGCCTTCGTAGCGTACTTCATCATAGTTCTCGGAATCGGCACCGGCAGCTTTTTTGATCGCGCGTTCGATATTGTCCTTTGGCATGGACTGCGCTTTAGCGTTCTGAATTGCCAGACGCAGACGCGCATTCATCGACGGATCAGGCAGACCCTGCTTGGCTGCAACGGTAATTTCGCGTGCAAGCTTGGAGAACATTTTCGACCGCATGGCATCCTGTCTGCCTTTGCGGTGCATAATATTTTTAAACTGTGAATGGCCGGCCATAGCACCCCTGTTCAGGTTCTAAAATTTGGGCACGGGATTGAATATGCGGCGCAGCAAGAGCGAGGCATCCGCATTCATCCCTGCGGAATGTGCGCTTTATAAGGAAAATGGTGCGCCACGTCCAGCCACACCACACCGCACTTCTTTGCAGGCTGCGATAATATCGTCTTTTCATTGCAGATGATAGTTTTTTACACCGGTTCCGAGCCCTGCAACTGGACACGCTCTGATATGCGCCTTATCAATAACGTGAATATATTATGCCGCATCCCTGGCATTATACTCATTCTCAAACCTTTATTTGCCCGTACCTTTATTTGAATCCCAGAATGCTCTATCCACGGGCAAGCTCTGAAACTGCCCGTTACACCGGATATAGATTGACGTGACCGAACAGCCAGCCGCACCGCGACAGAAAAACGACACGATAGCCGCACAGATCAGCAAGATTCTGTCGCAGCGTATCATCGCCGGTGAACTGGAACCGGGAGCAAAACTGCGTCAGGATCACATTGCCGATGAGTTCGGCACCAGCCATGTACCGGTGCGCGAGGCTTTTCGCCGTCTTGAAGCGCAGGGGCTTGCCGTGTCTGAGCCGCGCCGTGGTGTGCGTGTCGCTTCATTTTCGCTCGCAGAAATCCGTGAGGTTGCCGAAATGCGTGCAGCGCTGGAAGTGCTGGCACTGCGCCATGCCGCACCGCATCTGACCCGCGCCATTCTGGATGAGGCGGAAGAAGCCACCCATGCCGGTGATAATTCCAGTGATGTGCGCTCATGGGAAGCGGCCAACCGCAAATTTCACCGTCTGCTGATTACACCTTGCGCCATGCCGCGTCTGCTGGCAACGATTGATGATCTGCATGATGCCAGCGCACGCTTTCTGTTCGTCTCATGGCGTGCGGAATGGGAAGCCCGCACCGATCACGACCATCTGGCTATTCTTGCAGCTCTGCGGGACGGCGATGTGGAGCAGGCTGCCAATATTCTCACCCGCCATGTGCAGTGGATTGGCCGCAAGCCGGTAACCAGCCCGTCAGGCAAAGTGCGCGATGCCTTTGCGATTGTCGGGTAAAATAAAACCAATTCCGCATAAATTATCTATAAAATATATCAATTCATAAGTCTCAGAGCAGATGCGGGCAGTTTTAAAACCTGCCCTTGCCCGGCTTGCTGCAATCCGCTCTGTTTACGACCCGTCTATAAACAATTTTACGACAATTCTGTCTGGCCAAGTCGCGCAAATTGACCTAATGATTTTTACGATAGATGCACATTGCAAACTATCTATAATTTTCACCAGAGTGTGTCGCATATCATTTTACCCGCTGCACCCGCTCTCAGTTTTTGTTTATTGCATGATCGTGCCCGTCAAATAAGATCATTTGAATACACATCACGCTATAAGGAGCTTTTCATGTCTCTCGCACATGCAGTTCGCAAACCGGCTTTCAGCCCGCTCAATCTCGACAATCGCAGCGCGGCCATGAAATTATTTGCCGTCATTTCCGGCACCATGATTCTCGCACTGACCTCCCAGATCACAGTGCCTATGCTACCGGTGCCAATCACCCTGCAGACACTGGTTGTTCCACTGATCGGCGCACTCTATGGCTGGCGTCTTGGCGCACTGACCGTGCTTGCATGGCTCGGTGAAGCAGCAATGGGCATGCCTGTTCTTGCTGGCGGCAACGGCACCCTGGCCGCTTTCGCAGGCCCGACAGCCGGTTACCTGTTTGCATTCCCTGTTATCGCAGCCCTCACCGGCTATCTGGCCGAACGCGGCTGGAACGGCAGCAGCCTGCCAAAAGCTTTCGCCGCTTTCCTGACCGCCAATATTCTGGCTCTGGTTCTCGGTGCTGCATGGCTGAGCCAGTCAGTCGGTATTGAAAAAGCTGTACTGGTTGGTGTTACACCATTCCTGATCGGCGCACTGATCAAATCCGCTCTCGGCGCTTCGATCCTGAAAGCTTCTTTCCGTAAAGACGCTTAATAGCTTTTGAGCTTCGGTAAAAATAAAAGCCCCGTTGCAGATCATTGCAACGGGGCTTTTTCATTATGCGGATTTTATACTGATTTACTCAGCAGGCTTATTGCGGCGACGTGCCAGCATATTGAGGATTTCGACCAGCGCCGAGAAGCCCATCGCAGCATAGATATAGCCTTTCGGCACATGATAACCGAAGCCATCGGCAATCAGGGTCATACCGATCATCAGCAGGAAACCCAGCGCCAGCATAACGATTGTCGGGTTCTTACCGATAAAGTGCGACAGCGGGTCAGCAGCAAGCAGCATCACTGTGACAGCACCGACAACAGCAATCACCATGATCACGATCTCATCGGTCATACCAACCGCTGTGATGATACTGTCAACCGAGAAGACCAGATCAAGCAGGAGGATCTGTGTAATTGCAGCACCCATGCTCAATGTCACAACTTTACCTGCACCGGCTTTGGCACCGTCATGAGGATCAACCGTGTGATGAATTTCCTTGGTCGCTTTCCAGACAAGGAACAGACCACCGGCAATCAGAATAATATCGCGCCATGAGAACTGATTACCGAACAGCTCAATCACCGGATCCTTCATCTGTACGATGATGGAAATTGTGAACAACAGTCCGAGACGCAGGATCAACGCAGCACCAATACCGATTTTTCGGGCTTTTGCCTGCTGATGCAGCGGCAGCTTATTGGTGAGGATCGAGATAAAGATCAGATTATCAATGCCGAGAACAATTTCCATGACCAGCAATGTGACCAAGGCAGCCCATCCCGCAGGGCTGTTCAAAAAACCAAAATACTCAGCGAAAAATTCCATTCAGGCGCCCTTTGCGTCGAAGAATTATTGATAGATCTGTAATGTAAGCATATCCGGCAAATACCATGCGGCCTTGCATCAGATAGTGCGCAAAGCCAAAGAGACAGGTGAGCTGCGTCATTTTACTTATGACAAAACAGTTCAAAACTCAGTCCATGTTCCGGTTATAAACCGCCTATACAGGCAATAAAGACTTGAACACGCACAGATATTTTACAATCTCATGAAATCACGAGACAGGCACATGGGAAAAGAATGCCTGTTTTTCAATAAAACAGAAGCCCAACATTTTATTTCTGTCTGAAATATTTCGCATGTTCAGCCAAACAAAAAACCCGCATATCCGTAAAATATGCGGGTCTTATAATTTTATTCAGCAAAACGATACTTCAGCGCCAGAAAGACGGAATGGTTTCTTCAAGCCGCGGCCCGATGCGCAATGGCGCCGCCTTTTCTGCCAGACCTGTACGATCTGAGATTTCAACCCCGATACCGCTGATAGTTGCAGGGCCGCTGGCAGCCTCAAAACGTCCCTTCGGCACTTTGGAAAGAAAACGGTTGAGCGGCTCTTCTTTGTCCATACCCAGCGATGAATCATAATCACCGCACATACCGGCATCAGACATATAGGCCGTACCATTGGTCAGAATCTGGCAGTCAGCAGTCGGGACATGGGTATGTGTTCCCACAACCAGACTGGCGCGACCATCGACGAAATGGCCGAAACACTGCTTTTCACTGGTGGCTTCCGCGTGGAAATCAAAGATCACCGCATCTGCCTGTTCACCAAGCGGGCAGGCTCCGAGAATTTCCTCACCGGCCTTAAACGGATCATCCAGATCAGGATGCATAAAAACGCGCCCCATAATATTGGCGACCAGCACGCGCGCACCGTTCTTAGCAATATAGAGACCGGAACCTTTACCGGCAGTGCCTTTCGGAAAATTCGCAGGGCGCAAAAAGCGATCTTCGCGGCGGGAGAAATCCAGAGCCTCGCGCTGATCCCAGACATGATTGCCGGTGGTCATGACATCGGCACCGGCACGGATGGTCTCATGAAAGATTTCTTCCGTTACCCCGAAGCCACCGGCAGCATTTTCACCGTTAACAACGACAAAATCCAGTTTCAGATCAGAAATCAGACCCGGTAATTTTTCAAAAACTGCTGTGCGACCGGAGCGGCCAACCATATCACCCAAGAAAAGAAAACGCATAGATCCTTCAAACCTGCTTTTGGATTTTCCGCAAATATCACGCAAATATCACACTGGCGATGCCGCAATAAGTCCGGTTTCAGTCAGAATATAATTCAATGCCACATCATGTGGCTCATGGGCTATGTGATCTACCCGTTGGGCATCAAACGCAACACCTATCAGCAGCGGATGCTTATTTTTATGGTGTAAAGCTGCAATTGCACGGTCATAATAGCCCGCACCATAGCCGATCCGATTGCCTGCACGGTCAAATGCCGCCAGCGGAATCAGCATAATATCCGGATCAACAACCGGCGCGTCCGCCGGTGGCCCCATTGTACCAAAGCCCGTCTCAACCAGCGTATCGCCAAATGACAAGGTGCGGAATTCAATGGTCTGCTTATCCAAAATCGCCGGCACACAAAGTGTCATGCCACGCGCTTCAAGCACCCGCATTAATGGTCGCGGATCAATTTCCGAGCGGATCGGCCAGAAACCGGAGACACAGGCCTTCTCAGGCAAAGTTATGCCATTCAGAAAGTTCTGAACAATGGTCTCAGAAGCAGTGTTACGGAAAATTTCAGGGAGAGCATTGCGCGCCTGCAGAACGGATTTTCGCAAATCGGCCTTCTGCATTTTCAGATCACCATCCGCCATGCTCATTTTCCTTCATTTCACACACCTAGAGCGCCGTGTGCCATACTTGGCACACAAAACTCGCTCTAACACTTTAAAATTAGAGCATAATTTCACCTTAAACTGATCCAAGTTTAAGGAATTATGCTCTGAACGCCTCTTCCCGATTAAAACAGAAAGACGCGAAAAAAGGCAAATATGAAAAAGGAAAGAGCGGCGAACCACAGCGACCGATGAAGCGATTGATCCCGGGAACCTACAACGTAGGTGGGCACCATATGAAGAAGCCCTCGAGCCTCCTCAGGGACAGTTCCCTTAGAGATCAATAAGGCCCCGGGGATGTTAAACCTTCTGTCGTGAAGAGCAGTACGCCTGTATTTATTATAGGGATTCTGATGCCCCTGTACCAGAGGGCATTCTCGCGGATACAGATTTTTTTATTCAACTCATCACAATAAATCAGAACTGCCAGATCAAGTGCCGCGTGGTGCAATTTTTTTAGCCAGACCTTCAATCTGATGGGCAGCACGTGCCACTGCCTGTGTCAAAGCGCTGTCGCTTTTATCGGCACGGGACAAGGCATCATCACGGGAGCGGCGCAGCGTTTCCGCTTCATTCTCCAGCCCCTGCAAGCGTTTTTGCAATTCGGCCAGTTCGTCCATCACCATAATACCGGCCATAACGGTCAGGCGCAGATCGCCGATTTCACCGAAAGAGCCTTTGAGATGCATGACATATTGGTCAAAACGGTCAGCCAGACCGGAGAGATGCTCTTCCTGACCCTCGTCACAGGCCATACGATAGGCTTTGCCATCGATTGTCACTGTTACTGTAGCCATGGGACCTCCGTTCTGCCGTTTTTTATTATTTTGCCGTGCAAGCTATAGAACATAAATAGCTGCTAAATTTTGTCCGGCAAGAGCCTCAACGATCGAGAACCGTGCGGATTGTTTCCATAGCTGTTACCAGCCGCCGCGAGACTTCACGATTGGCTGTCTCCAGCCGCTCGGCACGAGCCTCAGACAAATCAAGTTCCTGTGCCAGTTTGGAGCGGTCAGCATTCATACGCTGCACTTCTTCTTCCGCTTCCACAAAGTCCCCCTCTTTTTCAAGCCGTAATTCAACAGCCTGCTCAAGAGTAGTCATTGCTTTTTCCAGTTGTTCAATCGCCTGTCTGAGCGTAATTTCTGAAGCCATATTCTTTCCCTTTGCCGATAACGGCTTTTCAAAATAAGGCCGAATCGTCATGCCGGAAGCGGCAGATTTGCCATCACTTTAATAAGCACAATGCTGTGAAGCAACAAATGTCACACAAAGGCGTTAACTCATACACCATATTTACAACGGGGTTTGACAAGCGCTGTTGTAACTTCAACCGTTTTAAGCGCGCACACTGTGTCGCATGCAGGCCTGAAATCCCCTGTTATACGTGCAGAATGCCAGCGCTTTGTTGACTCTCTTCATGCAAATGTTATGTGTCGCCAACCCTTGCAGCAGAGCTCTTTTTATCTTTTTACTGCAAGTTATGTCCTAATGCTCACAAATCTGCCGATGTCTGAGGCTAACAGCTCTTTACACATTCTGCAGGCACCACAGGAAAGACAGCCGAAACCATGAGTAATTCCGATAAACAGAACCAGATGGCCAACGCAATCCGCTTCCTGTCTGTGGACGCAGTAGAAAAAGCCAATTCGGGCCATCCGGGCCTGCCGATGGGCGCAGCTGATATTGCGACCACGCTTTACACCCGTTTCATGTCCCATGATCCGCAGAACACCACATGGCCTGACCGTGACCGTTTTGTCCTGTCCGCAGGTCACGGTTCGATGCTGCTATACTCCCTGATGTATCTGACCGGCTATGAAGACATCACGCTCGACGAAATCAAAAATTTCCGTCAGCTCGGTCACCGCACCGCAGGTCATCCGGAATTCGGCCATGCTGCCGGTATTGAAACCACAACCGGCCCGCTCGGTCAGGGTATTGCCAACGGCGTTGGTATGGCACTGGCAGAACGTATTCTGAACGCAGAATTCGGTGATGCACTTGTCAACCACCACACTTATGTTCTGGTTGGTGACGGCTGTCTGATGGAAGGTATCAGCCAGGAAGCGATTTCGCTGGCCGGTCACCTCAAGCTCAACCGTCTGATCGTTCTTTGGGATGACAACAATATCTCCATCGACGGTCCGATCTCCCTGTCCGACTCCACCAATCAGTGCGCCCGCTTTGAAGCTTCCGGCTGGAACACGCTGAAAGTTGACGGTCACGATCAGGATGCAATTGCCAAGGCTATTGAATTCGCCAAAGCATCTGACAAGCCAACCATGATCGCCTGTAAAACCACCATCGGTTTTGGTTCGCCGCACAAAGCAGGTACCAGCAAGGTTCACGGTTCGCCGCTCGGCGCAGAAGAAATTGCAGCCACCCGCAAAGCACTCGGCTGGGAATATGAGCCATTTGTTGTCCCGCAGGATGTGCTTGATGCATGGCGTCTGGCCGGCCTGAACTCCGCGAAGAAGCGTATCGAATGGGAAAAGCGCTTTGCTGCCGCTGACGCATCGGTTCGTGCAGAATTTGAACGCCGTATGCGCGGCGATCTGCCAAGCGCCTTCGATCAGGCGATCATCGACTATAAGAAAAAGCTCTCGGAAGATAAGCCGAAGGTTGCCACCCGTAAATCTTCGGAAATGGCTCTGGAAGTTATCAACGGCGTTGTACCGGAAACCATCGGCGGCTCCGCTGACCTTACCGGCTCCAACAACACGCTGACCTCGCAGACCAAGCCGATTACACCGGATAATTACCATGGCCGTTTCGTGCATTACGGTATCCGTGAGCTCGGTATGTCCGCTGCAATGAACGGTATGGCGCTGCATGGCGGTGTTATCCCTTATTCCGGCACCTTCCTCTGCTTCTCCGACTATGCACGTCCGGCCATGCGTCTGTCCTCACTGATGGGCATCCGCGTTGCTTATGTCATGACCCATGATTCCATCGGTCTTGGTGAAGACGGCCCGACACACCAGCCGGTTGAACATCTGGCTGCATTGCGCGCTATTCCGAACCATTTCGTATTCCGTCCGGCTGATGCGGTTGAAACTGCAGAATGCTGGCAGATTGCGCTGAACTCAACCAAAACACCGTCGACACTGGCTCTGACCCGTCAGAACCTGCCGACCGTGCGCACCCAGCACGATGATGACAATCTCTGCGCATATGGTGCCTATGAACTGGCGACCGCTTCGGATGATGCAAAAGTCACCATCTTCGCCACCGGTTCCGAAGTTGAAATCGCGCTCAATGCCCGCACACAGCTGGAAGCCAAAGGTATTCCGACCCGCGTAGTCTCCGTTCCTTGCTTTGAGCTGTTTGAAAACCAGACAGCAGCCTATCAGAAAGCACTGATCGGCAATGCGCCGGTACGTATTGCGGTTGAAGCAGCAATTTCCATGGGCTGGGAACGCTTCATCGGCGAAAACGGCACATTCATCGGTATGAAGGGCTTCGGCGCTTCCGGCCCGATCAATGATCTCTACAAGCATTTCGGCATCACTGCAGAAGCTGTGGTTGCCGCAGCAGAAGCCAAGCTGGGTTAATTTATCAGGAGTAATCAGGTGACCTGATTACTCCTTTTTCTCTCTCAGCCTGCAAAAGCAGACTGAAAAACATCGAACAGTTTCGGGAGTCATAATATGGCAGTTCGCGTCGCTATTAACGGTTTTGGTCGTATCGGCCGTAACGTCCTGCGCGCCATCATCGAATCGGGTCGTACCGATATCGAAGTTGTAGCAATCAACGATCTGGGTCCGGTTGAAACCAATGCGCATCTGCTGCGCTATGACAGCGTTCACGGCCGTTTTCCGGCAGAAGTGACTGTCAAAGGCGACACCATTAATGTTGGCCGCGGCGCGATGAAAGTTCACGCTGTGCGCAATCCTGCTGAACTGCCATGGGCGGCTGAAGGCGTGGACATTGCTCTGGAATGCACCGGTATTTTCGCAACCCGCGATAAAGCCGCTGCTCATCTGGAAGCCGGTGCCAAGCGCGTTATCGTTTCCGCACCTGCGGACAATGCTGACCTGACAGTTGTTTACGGTGTCAACCATGACAAGCTGAGCAAAGATCATCTGGTCATTTCCAACGCTTCCTGCACCACCAACTGCCTTGCACCGGTGGCTCAGGTTCTCAATGACGCAATCGGCATTGAAAAAGGCTTCATGACCACGATCCACTCCTATACCGGTGACCAGCCGACGCTGGATACCATGCATAAAGATCTGTATCGTGCCCGCGCTGCTGCCCTGTCGATGATCCCGACTTCAACCGGTGCGGCTAAAGCTGTTGGTCTGGTTCTGCCGGAACTCAAAGGCAAGCTCGACGGCGTTGCAATCCGCGTACCAACCCCGAATGTTTCCGTTGTTGACCTGACATTTGAAGCAAAACGCTCCACAACTGTTGAAGAAATCAACAATGCAATCCGCGAAGCTGCCAATGGCCGCCTCAAAGGCATTCTCGGCTTTACTGATGAGCCGCTGGTTTCCATCGACTTCAACCACAACCCGCATTCATCCGTATTCCATATGGATCAGACCAAAGTTATGGACGGCACCATGGTGCGTATCCTGACCTGGTACGACAATGAGTGGGGCTTCTCAAACCGCATGAGCGATACTGCGGTTGCGCTTGGCAAGCTGATCTAAGCATCTGCTCGGACCAAATATGCCGAAGCCGCGTGACCTCACTGGACGCGCGGCTTTTTTATTCCGCAAAAACCGGAGACCTCTTATGAATTTCCGCACTCTTAAAGACGCAGATGTTGCTTCAAAACGCGTGCTTGTCCGCGTTGACCTGAACGTACCTATGCAGGACGGCAAAGTCTCGGATACCACCCGTATCGACCGCATTATTCCGACCATCAATGCTTTGCGTGAGCGTGGCGCCAAAGTCATTTTGCTTGCGCATTTCGGTCGCCCGAAAGGCGAAGTGAAGGCTGAATTCTCGCTGGAACAGATCGTGCCAGCTTTGGCACATGCGGTTAAGCATCATGTTGCTTTCGCCAAAGATTGCATTGGTGATGCAGCCGCTGCAGCCGTTAACGCCATGAAAGACGGCGATGTTCTGCTCCTTGAAAACACCCGTTTTCACAAAGGCGAAGAAAAGAACGATGCCGATTTCGTCAAGGCGCTCGCTGCCAATGGCGATATCTATGTCAATGATGCTTTCTCGGCTGCGCACCGCGCCCATGCCTCGACCGAAGGTCTGGCACATGTTCTGCCTGCTTTTGCCGGTCTGACCATGGAAGCCGAGCTGACTGCATTGGAAAAAGGTCTCGGCCAGCCAGCCCGTCCGGTAATCGCGATTGTCGGCGGTGCCAAAGTTTCCACCAAGATCGACCTGCTTTCCAACCTTGTTGAAAAGGTTGATGCTCTGGTGATCGGCGGCGGTATGGCCAATACTTTCCTTGCAGCACAAGGTCACAATGTCGGTAAATCGCTCTGCGAACATGATCTGGCCGATACAGCCCGTGCGATCATGGCAAAAGCGGATAGCGCCAATTGCGCGATTATTTTGCCGGTTGATGCTGTGGTTGCATGGCATTTTGCAGCGGATGCCCCGCACCAGAATTATGGTGTGGATGCAATCCCGCATGACGGCATGATGCTGGATGTGGGCCCGCTCTCGGTTGACCGCATCAATGCGGCAATCAGCGATGCTTCCACACTGGTCTGGAACGGCCCGCTCGGTGCTTTTGAACTGCATCCTTTTGATGCGGCAACCGTATCCGCCGCCAAACATGCGGCTGAACGCACCAAACAGGGCAAGCTGGTTTCCGTTGCCGGCGGCGGTGATACTGTTGCAGCGCTGAACCACGCCAAAGTCAGCGATGACTTCTCCTATGTCTCCACCGCAGGCGGCGCTTTCCTTGAATGGATGGAAGGCAAACCGCTTCCGGGCGTAGACGTGCTGAAAGCCAAATAAGACATATCCGAAAATCAAAAAAGCCTGCTGATTTCAGCGGGCTTTTTTTTAATGTTCACTCATTTCGGTGTGAGGCGTAGTAACCGCCCCGGAATATCATCTTCGATCACATAGACGGAACCGTCATTGGCAATCGCCACATCGCGGATACGGTTTTCCATATCATAGCGCTCCGCTTCATCAGCACTGCCATCCTCTTTGAACTCAACCCGTATCAAAGCCATGGAAGCAAGGCCGCCGATCAGCGCCGAGCCTTTCCAGTTTTTGAACAATACGCCTTCATAAAAAGCGAGCCCTGCTGGGGCAATCACCGGTGTCCAGTAAACAACCGGCGGTTCAAATTCCGGCCGCGTATCATGGTGCGGGATCGGCTCACCACTATATTGCGTGCCATTCGACACCACCGGCCAGCCGTAATTCAAGCCCTGTTTAATCAGGTTCAGCTCATCCCCGCCTTTGGGGCCCATTTCATGCAGCCATAATTTGCCATCAGGCGCAAAAGCCAGTCCGTAAGGATTGCGATGGCCGGTTGTCCATGTCAGCGCCCGTGCATTATCCTCATCCTGCCCTGCCAGATCGGCACGCGGATTATCCTGCGGCACAGAACCGTCGCGGTTAAAACGCAGCACTTTACCCAGAGCCAGTTTCGGATCTTGCGCAGTTTTCGGGTTCATCCGGTCACCGGAGCTTAAATACAGATATTTTCCGTCCGGTGAGAAAGCGATAATGCCGCCCGGTTGCCCCCATTTGCTTTTCGGCAACTGCCGCCACATCACAGTCAGGTCATCGAGCGAAGCTTTGCCATCCTTTTCGTTCAATTTTGCCCGTGCCAGCACCAGCGAACTGACAATATCTTTCCCGCTGCGTTCCGGTTCGGCATAGGTGAAATAGACCAGCCGATCAGAGTCAAAATCCGGTGAAACAGCAATATCCAGCAGGCCGTTCTGCCCTTCAAAAGACACGGCAGGCACATTGCTGACTTCGGTCTTTTTACCGGCCCGATCCGTCAGAAAAATATGTCCGGCTTTTTCCGTTACCAGCAGACGCTGATCCGGTAAAAAAGCAATCGCCCAAGGCGTATTAAATTCGGCAATTTCCTGCACTTTAAACGGATTTTCAGCAACCGCTGCGCGGCCACCGGCATTAACAGATTGGGATGCAAAAACCGGCGGACTGAACAGGCTGGCAGCTATTGCAGAGGCCAGAAAATAACGAATGCCTGCATGTTTCAGACCTGTAATCTTGACGCGTCCGTTCAGCACGCTCTCCCCCTTGACCGGTTGATTATGACTGGCTGTATCAAACGCAATCCGGCGGCTGTTGACAAGTCTGTTGTGCAGATAAACTTATCCGGTAATTTTAACCAGTTTTAAGAAAACTTGTCCGAACTTAATCGGTTAAAATTAATTCAATCGGTTCAAGTGCTTGGCACAGTATTTGTTTTATCCGGCACATCTGCTATCGGCTGGGTACCAATTTCCAACGCCCTTCTTAACACGGAGTTTTTTATGAGCGAACGTCTCGAAGATATTGCAGTTGCCATGGTAGCAAAAGGCAAAGGCATTCTTGCCGCCGATGAAAGCTCCGGTACTATCAAGAAGCGCTTTGACAGCATCAATCTGACTTCGACAGAAGATGCGCGCCGCGATTACCGCGAAATGCTGTTCCGCGCAGATGATGCGATGAAGAACTACATCTCCGGCGTTATTCTCTATGATGAAACCCTGCGCCAGAGCGCCCGTGACGGTACTCGTCTTGCAGACCTCATCAAAGCAGCCGGCTCTATCCCGGGTATCAAGGTTGATGCCGGTGCCAAGTCTCTAGCCGGTTTTGCTGACGAAACCATCACCGAAGGTCTTGATGGCCTGCGTGAACGCCTGAATGAATATTACGAACTCGGCGCACGTTTTGCCAAATGGCGCGGCGTTATCGCAATTTCCGACAAGCTGCCGACATGGGGCGCAGTGCGTCAGAATGCACAGGCACTGGCTCGCTATGCAGCTCTGTGTCAGGAAGCCGGTATCGTGCCAATCGTTGAGCCGGAAATCCTGATGGACGGCGTACCGGGCGACCATTCGATTGAGCGTTGCTATGAAGTGACCGATCTGGTTCTGAAAACCGTTTTCAACGAACTCTATGATGCCCGCGTTAAGCTTGAAGGTATGATCCTCAAGCCAAACATGGTTATCGACGGTAAGAACGCCCGTAAAGCTTCTGTTGAACAGGTCGCAGAACTCACCGTTCGCGTGCTGAAAGCCAATGTTCCTTCCGCAGTTCCGGGCATTGCATTCCTCTCCGGCGGCCAGTCGGATGTTGAAGCAACTGCACATCTCTCCGCAATGAATGCCGGTTATGATATGCCTTGGAACCTGACCTTCTCCTATGGTCGCGCTCTGCAGGCTGCTGCTATCAAGGCATGGGGCGGTAAAGACGAAAACGTTCCTGCAGCACAGGCTGCCTTCACCCATCGCGCCCGTATGAACGGCCTTGCCGCGACCGGCGCATGGACTGAAGCACAGGAAAAGAATGCTTAATCAGTTTTCTTATTAAATTAAAAAGCCCGCGTTAAACGCGGGCTTTTTTTATATCGGACCTTTAATAACCGGTATGAGCCTGCAGCAAGACTGTAATCATCATCACGGCAATGGCCGCAACGGCAATTTTCCAAAAATCACTGCGCCGCTTCAGTCCCGGCAGTCCCAATGGCTTCAGCAGATGCAATCCCATCAGGATCAGCAATAAAACCGGTGCAATCTTTGCCATTGCGCATCCTCTGAATATTATTGCGGCCTGACTTGTATCTTGCCCCCTCTTTAGTCGAATGGACGTCACTTTAACAGTGTGGATTAATATCAGCTGAGGAGAATGGCGTAGTTTATATTTTTCAAAACCGCACAAAGATCCGGTTAAAGTTATTCTGCGCCTGAGAGGTGCAAGCACAGCTTGCATTGCAATGGGAGGAATACATGACTTCGGCTTATCCCGAAATTTATCAGGCATGGAAAAATGATCCCCAAACTTTCTGGGGCAAGGCATCCGCACTTATCGACTGGTATAAACCAGCGACAAAAATCTTTGACCCTGAACAAGGCCCTTACGGACGGTGGTTTGCAGGCGCTGAATGCAACACCTGCTACAATATGCTCGATCGTCATATTGAGGCCGGTCGCGGTGATGTTCCCGCTATTCTCTATGACAGTCCTGTCAGCGGCCAGAAGGCTCGTTTCACCTATAGCGAGACTCTGGAACAGGTGATGCGGCTCAGCGCCGTGATGCAGGATTTCGGCATTCAAAAAGGCGATCGGGTGCTGATTTATATGCCCATGGTGCCACAGGCATTATTTGCCATGATGGCCTGTGCCCGCCTCGGTGCAATTCATTCTGTGGTTTTTGGCGGCTTTTCCGCTGACGAGCTGGCGGCACGTATTGATGATGCCACCCCTGCCCTGATTATTGCCAGCTCCTGCGGGCTGGAAGCCAATAAGACAGTCAGCTACAAACCGCTGCTCGACAAAGCGATCACCACAGCCAAACATCAGGTAAAGCATTGCCTGATCCATCAGCGCGAACAATGCCGCTGCGAGCTCATCACAGGCCGCGATCACGACTTTACAAAGCTTTGCGAACAGGCCGCAGGACGTGATGTGCCTTGCACATCCGTTGCCGCCACTGACCCGCTCTATATTCTCTACACTTCCGGTACCACTGGTAAGCCCAAGGGCGTTGTGCGCGATAATGGCGGCTATATGGTTGCGCTCGCATGGTCGATGGGCGCACTTTATGGCATTCAGGCAGGGGATATTTTCTGGACAGCATCGGATATCGGCTGGGTGGTCGGCCATTCCTATATTGTCTATGCTCCGCTGCTGATCGGCACCACAACAGTGCTATTTGAAGGCAAACCTGTCGGCACGCCCGATGCCGGTACATTCTGGCGCGTGGTTGCCGAGCACAAGGTGAAAGTGCTTTTCACTGCACCAACCGCTTTGCGCGCGATTAAGCGAGAAGACCCCGAAGGCAAGCTGCTGCATCAATATGATCTCTCCAGCCTTGAAGCACTTTATCTCGCCGGAGAGCGTGCAGACCCGAATACGCTGGAATGGGCAGAGCAGATGCTCAACCGCCCTGTGATTGACCACTGGTGGCAAACTGAAACCGGCTGGCCGATTGCCGGTAATCCGCGCGGGCTTGGTATGTTGCCGGTCAAACATGGCTCAACTTGCGTGCCGATGCCAGGCTATGATGTGCAGGTACTGGATGATGCAGGCCATCCGGCGAAAACCGGTGAGCTTGGCAATATTGTCATCAAACTGCCGATGCCGCCCGGTTGTCTGCCAACTTTATGGCAGGCCGACCAGCGCTTCCATGAAGCCTATCTTGATGAATTCAAAGGCTATTATAAATCCGCTGATGCCGGTTACATGGATGAAGACGGCTATATTTTCATCATGAGCCGTACTGATGACATCATCAATGTTGCGGGACATCGCCTATCCACTGGCTCGATGGAAGAGGTGATTGCCGGTCACCCACAGGTCGCAGAATGTGCGGTAATCGGCATTGCCGATAAGCTCAAAGGGCAAATCCCTTGCGGCTTTATCGTGCTCAAGGCCGGTGTGACGCAAGCCCATAGTGAGATTGAAGCAGAATGTGTGGAACGGGTACGCGATCAGATCGGGCCTGTTGCCGCTCTGCGCACAGTTCTGACAGTCAACAAATTACCCAAAACCCGCTCTGGCAAAATCCTGCGCTCCACCATGCAAAAAATCGCTGACCACGAGCCATGGAAAATGCCTGCCACGATTGAAGATCCGCAGACACTGGATGATATCCGTGACTGCCTTCATCAACGTGGCATCGGCACCTGCTCCGAAGCAACAAAACCTGCGGCCTGACAATTATCAGATACAAAAAAGCCGCCGGAGATGATCCGGCGGCTTTTTAAAACTACAAATATAAAGAGATCTTACAGATCGTCTTCTTCGTCTTCCGGTGCGCTCTTCATCGAAGAAAGCTTGGCGAAGACTTTATCCGCATCCAGCTCATCCGATTCGTCATTGCGGCTGTAATCCAGATTTTCTGTTGCCGATGCCGGCAGCAATGTATCACCGGATTCCGGCTCAATCGGACGATTGCGCGCTGCGCGGTCAACTTCGATATCCAGATCAATCTGCGAGCAGAGACCCAGTGTTACCGGATCCATCGGCTGAAGATTGGCCGAGTTCCAGTGAGTGCGGTCGCGAATCTGTTCGATGGTGGATTTGGTGGTGCCGATCAGACGGGAAATCTGGGCATCTTTCAGTTCCGGATGATTACGCACCAGCCAGAGAATCGCATTCGGACGATCCTGACGCTTGGACAAAGGCGTATAACGCGGGCCTTTACGTTTGGCTTCCGGTACACGCACTTTTGGTTCGGACAGTTTCAGACGGTAATTAATGTCTTTTTCAGCCCGTGCGATTTCTTCACGGGAAAGCTGGCCGGTGATGACCGGATCAAGACCCTTGATACCCTGTGCAGCTTCACCATCCGCAATCGCTTTCACTTCAAGCACATGCAGTTTGCAGAAAGTTGCAATCTGGTCAAAAGACAGAGCAGTATTATCGACAAGCCATACGGCTGTTGCCTTAGGCATAAGAAGCTGAGTGGCCATAAGATATAATCCTCTCGTTCGCCCGCTCCGGTAGCGCGGGACGTGGGGTAAACCACAATTTCCGGGAATTCGTTCCCTCTATAACCAAATTTTACACAATGAGCAAGAAAACCCTGCACAGGAATTCAGCGCATTTGTAACTCACTCCCCCTGTTTGCAGGGAGATTTCGGTTATGGCGTGCCGAAAATGGTGTTTTTTTGAGAACCGGAGCGGAGTCTAGCATTGAGCATTTCCAGCAAAAGTGCATAGCGGTTTTGCGTAGGACAATGCGACAAAACAAAAAACAAAGCGGTTCGACCGATTCCTTTTAAACCGGAACCGCTCCAGTACATGAGCACCGGACTCACAGAAAAACACCATTTGCAGGCCGCCAGAGGCGAAATATCAACCGACATCGAGGACGATTTTACCGATATGATTGCCCTCTTCCATACGTTCATGGGCACGCCATGCATCTTTCAGCGGATAAATCATATCCATCACCGGAGAAATAGTGCGGCATGCCAGCAACGGCCAGACCTTTGATTCCAGTTCCGCTGCAATCTGCGCTTTGAAAGCAACATCACGCGCACGCAGGGTCGAACCGGTATGGGTCAGACGTTTAGTCATCAGCTTGGCAAAATTGGCTTTCGCCTTGGCTCCGCCAAGAAAAGCGATCTGCACAATGCGTCCTTCAACCGCCGCCGCATCATAATTACGGTCGACATAATCCCCGCCAACCATATCGAGAATAACATCTGCACCCTTGTTATTGGTGGCAGCTTTCACCTGCTCGACAAAATCCTGCTCACGGTAATTAATCGCAACATCCGCCCCAAGCTTCAGACAGGCAGAGCATTTCTCCGCAGAGCCTGCTGTTACGATCACTTTGGCACCCAGCGCCTTGCCAAGCTGAATTGCCGTTGTGCCGATACCGGAACTGCCGCCGTGAATCAGCAATGTCTCGCCGGCCTGCAACTGCCCGCGCTGCACCACATTGTGCCAGACGGTAAAAAGTGTTTCCGGCAGAGCCGCCGCTTCCACGTAACCATAACCGGAAGGCAGCGGCAGTGCATTACCTTCACAAACCACGGCATATTCAGCATAACCGCCGCCTGCCAAAAGGGCAGTCACCGCATCGCCGACCTTATAACGCTGCACATCTGTGCCGATAGCCACCACATCACCGGCCACTTCCAGCCCCGGCAAATCTGAAGCACCGGCTGGCGGCGGATAATGCCCCTGTCGTTGCAGCACATCAGGACGGTTCACACCGGCAGCTTTCACACGGATCAGAATTTCGCCTTTACCCGGATGCGGCACGGCACGCTTGACTGGTTTCAGTACCGATGGCGCACCGGCCTGTTCAATCGCAATTGCCATCATCTGGGAAGCAAGTTCCGTTGTCATATCCGCTCCTTAAATTCTCTGGTCCGCCCAAAGCGCTTTCCCTGATCTAGTGGTCAGATTACGACATTTGCGCCCGTTCGTGACAGGCGCAGAGCAAATGTCGCAATCAAAAAGACCACTAGCAACTAAATAATGCTAGTGGATTTTTCGAATTTGCCGTTTGAAACAACATTTGTTTCGACGGGAGCTCAAACGGCAAATTCAATCCACTAGCCATATTATGCTGAAAAAATGCAATCTATAAAAATCATATCGCTAATGATGCAGGTTTATGAGATGCTGAAAACTTATGTGGCCTGCCCGCCCTGCATTTAAAGGCAAACAGGTCACGAATATTGCGAACCATATTGAAAGCTGCCGTGGACAGGCTGCAGCAGGAAGTGAGGAAAACGCCATGTTCTTTGATGATAATGCGCAGGAGACAACAACCTATAATCACCATATCGGTGAGGATGTGACCCTGCTTTCAGCGGCTGAAATCGACAATCGTATTGCCTTGCTTAAAGCGGAAATCCGCCGGTTGGAAACCGATCGCAATGACAGAAACCGCAGCCGTGCGGCCGCAGAGGCTCTGTTTCGCCTGTAAGCCTTTGCTATTTCCGGATGCACCATAGTTTCAGAACCTCTGCTCTCAAACAGGCGGAGGTTCTTTTTATTTTACCTGACACAATATCTCATCAATACAAAGCCTTGCACTCTTCCAAGCGATAGGTCAGCATGGTTACACTCAATCTGTCCGAAGCGGCAATTTCACCTTGCAGTTTCAGACGAACAGGTTTCAAGATCAGAAAACTGTAAAATAACCTGCAATAGAATAAAGGATTCTGCGTGTTCCGTTCCTATGTCCAGATTTTCGCACTGCTTTGCGGCACCGCTTTTCTGCTGATCGGTTCAGGTCTGCATGGTCTTTTATTGCCACTGCGCGGAAATGTGGAAGGCTTCTCGGTTACGGCTCTGGGTCTGATCGGTACAACATGGGCAGGCGGTTTCGTTGCTGGCTGTATTTTTGCACCGCGTCTGGTGCGCCGTGCCGGACATGTGCGGGCTTTCGGCTTTTTCGCATCCACTGCGGCAATTGTGGTTTTGCTGACCGGCCTGATGGTTGACGCTTCAATCTGGGTGGTTCTGCGCGCCATTACCGGTTTTGCCATGGCCGGTATTTTCATGGTGATTGAGAGCTGGCTGAATGAAAAAGCCACCAATGAAACACGCGGTAAAATTTTCGGCCTCTATATGATGGTCAACTACGGTGCCGTCATGACCGGCCAGATGCTGGTGATTACCGGCGATGTGGAAGGCAGTTCGCTGTTTATGATTGCCGCGATCTTCTTCTGCCTTGCGCTGCTGCCAACCGCAGCATCCAAAGCATCTTCGCCGCGCCCGCTGACCGAAGTACAGCTTGATCTGAAAAAGCTTTATTCCAATTCTCCGGTTGCCTTTGTCAGCGTTATTCTGATTGGTATTGCCAATGGTGCATGGGGTACACTCGGCGCGGTTTTCGGCTCACTCAGCGGTATTGATAAAACCACAATCGCGCTGATGGTCAGCTTTACCATTGCTGCCGGTGCATTAATGCAAATCCCTGTCGGACGTTTTTCCGACCGTATCGATCGCCGCTATGTCATGGCCAGCGTGGCCGGTTCTGCAGCCCTGATCGGTTTTCTTATTTTCGCCATCGCACCAACCAACGGTACACTCATTCTGGTCATGACCGCATTATACGGTTCGCTTGCTTATGCGATTTATCCGGTTGCCGTTGCACACGCCAATGACCACGCAACACCTGAGACTTTCGTCAAGGTTTCCGGCGGTTTGCTGCTGCTTTATGGTTTCGGCACCATGCTCGGGCCGCTGATTGCTGCGGAAGCGATGAATAATTTATGGCCTTCCGGCCTGTTTCTGGTGACAGCGGTCTCGCATATTGCCATTGCCGGTTATGCTATTCTGCGCTCGCGTAAACGCGCCTCGCCGCTACCTTCCGAAAAAGAGCAGTTCCAGAGCATGGCTGCGGAACGCCCTGCCACACAGGAAAGTGTGCTGCTTGATCCGCGCTCTGAGGCGGCACAGGAAGAGAAATCCGCCCCTGTACCGGAACCGGCAAAATCAGAGAACTGACACACGGGTAGTTAGCTCTTTTATCCAATATAGCTATTTACGGGCATGAAGTGCTGCCTGCATCAGCCTGCGGAATTTCGGACATTCCGTATGGGTTTCTGCAGGACATTCAGCCACATGCCGCAAGGCCTTGCTGAGTGTTGTCAGCTGACGGACCTGCAAATCCAGCTGGTCTGCCCGCTGATGCAGCGCCTGTCGTGGCAAATCAGCCGAGCCGTCTTTGCCGAACATGCCTTTCATCTCAGACAGTGGAAAACCCGCTATCTTCCCCAGCGAAATCAAAGCCAGCTGCTGCTGCACTTCCGGTGCATATTGACGGCGCAAACCATGGCGGCTGAAAGATTCAATCAGGCCGATCTCCTCATAATAACGGAGTGCGGAAGGTGACACTCCGCTCTTCTCCGCCAGCACACCTATATCAAGAAGTTTCATACTTGACCTCAAGTTGACTTGAAGTGGCAATGTAACAGCGACTCAAACAAGCCACAAGAGGAACAGCTGTGCGTTTCGCCCTCTCTGATACTTCTCCTCGCCTAGCAATCCTTGCTCTTTCAGGTTCCATGCTGCTGGCCTCCATGGCCGTGAGCATCACCGCTGTCGCATTACCGGCGCTCAGCAGAACACTGGACGCTCCTGTATCTGCAGTTCAGTGGATTGTGCTGATTTACCTGTTGTCCGTCACAATAGTGATTGTACTGGCGGGGCGTTGTGCCGACCTGTTCGGCCAGCGTTTTATCCTGCTGACCGGCCTGATAATCTTCACAATCAGTTCGCTGCTTTGCGCCGCAGCACCAAATTTCACAATGCTCATCGCCGCCAGAGCAATACAGGGTATAGGCGGTGCCATCCTTATGGCATTACCGGTCTCAATAATAAGAGGCATGGTTTCCGGCGAACAGACAGGCACCGCCATGGGGCTTCTCGGCTCCATGTCAGCAATCGGAACCGCGCTTGGCCCTGCACTCGGAGGCATCCTGATTGCTGTCTTTGGCTGGCGTTCCGCGTTTATCCTGCTGGCAATATCCGGTTTTGTCTTACTGGTTCCTGCTATCAAAGCGATACCGGCATCACCGCCAAATCATAAAATCAACCGCTCGCTGGATCTGTCAGGCGCGACCTTACTGGCTATTGTGCTGTTTCTCTATGCAGTGATAACGACCGGAAATAAAAACGGACTGAACTGGGATATGGCTGTCACCATTCCGGCGGTTCTGGTTGCCCTGATAATTTTTGTGGGTGTTGAAATCCGGTCTTCTTCACCGCTGGTGCCTCTGTCACTCTTGCGCAATCCTGTTATCAGCGCCTCGCTGATAACCAACCTGCTCATCAGCTCAGTGATGATGGCAATGCTGGTGGTCGGGCCATTCTTCTTGTCATTCGGCCTGCTGCTGGGGGAGGCGACAACGGGACTGGTTGTCGCTGTTGGTCCTGTTGTTGCGGCGCTGGCCGGTATCCCTGCCGGACGCATTACAGACCGGTTTGGTATAAGACGCGCGCTGGCTTACGGACTGGCTGTCATGAGCATTGCGCTCATCTGCATGGCTTTACTGCCCGTCAGATTCGGAACTACAGGATATATTTTATCTCTGATAATGCTGACACCCTGTTTTCAGCTGTTTCTGGCCGCCAATAATACAGCCATCATGCTTGCAGCACCCGAAGACCAGCGCGGTATCTTGTCCGGATTGCTGGGCCTGTCGCGCAATCTGGGACTGATGACCGGCGCATCTGTCATGGCCACAATATTTGTTACCGCACTGGGACAGGAAGAGCTTGTTCATGCAGCTGCAAAATCCGTCGGATTTGCCTTTACTGTCACCTTGCTGACGGCAGCAGGACTTGCACTGCTTTCACTGATAATCACGCTCATCAGCATAAGAAAATAAATCCGGTGCGGGCCTGATATCCGGCCTGCACCTCATCTTTCAGAGCCTGCCAATCCGGCGGTTCTGTCTGAAACTGTGCTTTACAGTTTAGCGTAATTAATGTCGGGTGACTTGGGTCCTAAGCTTTTCTATCTGTTCCTTCAGATACAGCTTTTTGCGTTTAAGATCGGCGATCGTCAGCGTATCAGTAGCTGGCAATGCTGCGGCGTCGGAAATTTCCTTTTCCAGTGCATCATGCTTCTTTTCCAGTGAGGCAAGATGGGATTCAAGTGCCATTATTGCTTCTCCTTTATATTTACGCGTCACTCTCATTTTGTCAGCGGATCAGGCTCCAAGACCCGTTCGGTCTGCAGGAACCTGCTTGTGACAGTTCCCAGCCTCGAACCAGACTATGACAAAACAATGACAGTCTTGCATGAGATTTGATTAATGTCGAATTCATATTTGGCACATTTCAACTTTGCCAAATTTGTGCTACGGCAAAGCTGAAAAAGGGCGGATTATACTGACCTGCGGTGCTTCTGTGAAAATCGCAACCCATATTGGTGCGCGATAAATGCAGATGTCTGCGGTTCTGTTCTCGCTGTGAAGACAAGATCAGATGGAATATGCCATGGCCGATCAGGAACAAGCCGAAATTCGCCTCTCCGTTGCACGGTTGCGCCAGGAACACACGGATTTTGATCTTGCCATTAATGCGATGATGCAGACCGGTTGTAACCAGCTCAGCATTCAGCGCATGAAAAAGAAAAAACTCGCGATCAAGGATCAGCTGAGCAAGCTGGAAGATAAAATCATTCCGGATATTATTGCCTGAGTTCGGCACCAAAACCGACTCGATCACTTTACATTCTCACAGCAAATAAAAGACCGGCAGACTTTTACGAAGCCTGACCGATTTTTTATTTTTTAAATCCAGCACCTGACAGGACATTTCATGGCAGATAACACACCAACTTCCCCGAAAGTCGCCATCATTATGGGCAGCCAGTCCGACTGGCCAACCATGCGCAATGCGGCGCAGGCACTGGATACGCTGGGGGTTGCTTATGATGCCCGTATTATTTCTGCGCACCGCACGCCGGATCGCATGGTTGAATTTGCCAAAACGGCACGCGATCAGGGCTTTCATGTGATTATCGCCGGTGCAGGCGGTGCCGCCCATCTGCCGGGTATGGTTGCATCCATGACGCCGCTGCCGGTTTTTGGTGTGCCGGTACAGTCCAAAGCGCTGTCGGGTCAGGACTCACTGCTTTCCATCGTCCAGATGCCTGCGGGTATTCCTGTCGGCACAGTAGCTATCGGCAATGCCGGTGCCACCAATGCCGCACTGCTTGCCGCTGCAGTTCTGGCACTGCATGACAAGCCGCTGGCAGACCGTCTGGATGCCTATCGCAAAGCCCAGACCGATGCCGTGGCTGCCGCCCCGAAAGATGAGGACTGAGCCATGCTGCAAGCAGGATCAACAATCGGAATTATCGGCGGCGGTCAGCTTGGCCGTATGCTGGCCATGGCGGCAGCGCGCCTGAGCTTCAAAACCATTATTCTGGAACCGCAGGCGGATTGCCCTGCCGCACAGGTCGCCAATCACCAGATCGTGGCTGCCTATGATGATCGCGCCGCCTTGCTGGAACTGGCTGAAGCCTGCGATGTTATCACCTATGAGTTTGAAAATGTGCCGGTAGAAGCCGCACAATTTCTGGCAACAAAAAACATTGTCTCCCCGCCACCGCTGGCTTTGGAAATTTCTCAGGACCGCGTTGCCGAGAAACAGTTTCTCAATGAGAGCGGTATTGCCACCGCACCATGGCGTGTGGTTGACGATGTGCAGGATCTGGTCGCAGCGCTTGGCGCGCTGAACGAGCGCGGCATTCTGAAAACCCGCCGTTTCGGCTATGACGGCAAAGGTCAGGTGCGCCTGAACAGCCTCGATAATGACGCTGCGGCGGAAGCCATTGCTGCCATTAAAAATGCTCCGGCAATTCTTGAAGGCTTTGTGGAATTTACCCGTGAAGTTTCTGTCATTGCCGCACGCGACAAGGCAGGCAATGTCCGCCTTTATGACATTGCAGAAAATGTTCACAAGAACGGCATTCTCGATACCTCAACCATACCGGCATCGGTCAGCTCTGAAACCGCAGCAGCCTGCACCGAGGCCGCACAGAAGCTGCTTCATGCGCTGGATTATGTTGGTGTGCTCGGCTTTGAATTTTTCGTTCTGCCGGACGGTTCTGTCGTTGCCAATGAATTTGCACCGCGTGTCCATAATTCCGGTCACTGGACAGAAGCGGCCTGTGCTGTTTCGCAATTTGAGCAGCATATCCGTGCTGTGGCCGGCCTGCCGCTCGGTGATCCGCGACGTCACAGTGACTGCGTTATGGAAAACCTGATCGGTGATGATGTACTCAAAGTTCCGGCGATTCTGGCAGAATCGGATGCGGTACTGCATCTCTATGGTAAGGCCGAAGCACGTGAGGGACGCAAAATGGGGCATGTCACACGCATTAAAAACGGAAAATAACACCGTTTTGCGGGTTCCGTGCGCATCAATGGTTGACAATTGACCCATTCATTGACTATTTCACCTCAACCATTCAAACGTGCTCTTTGGCTCGCTCTGAAACATGCTCCCAAATACGGGAAACGGTTTTGGGAACAAGGCATGTATAGAAACAAAGAGCTGGAACGAGCGCAGCGTTTCTAATGAAATGAGACACGTTCCAGGAATATGCCCAATTCGGGCCAAACACATTGGTGAGTAACATGAAGATCAAGAATTCGCTTAAAGCGCTCAAAGGCCGTCATCGTGACTGCCAGCTGGTTCGTCGTAAGGGCCGCGTATACATCATCAACAAAACTGCTCCTCGCTTTAAAGCCCGCCAAGGTTAATCTTGGGGTTAATGAGCTGAGTGAGACAGCTCTGAGAGTTGTTTCAGACAGTAAGTTGTAGAGAATTTTAACAGCGCCGGTATTAATTTACCGGCGCTGTTTTTATGCCTTTAATCAGCCGGTTTCTGCTTTATGATAGCACTATGACCAAGACACGCAGCTCCCTCACCGTTTCTCTGATATCAGCCCTGATGATCACGGGCGCTGCGGGCTTTGCTGCGGCAGAAGATATCAGTGCTACCGGCAAAACAGAGCCGCAGCCAATGCCGCCTGCCGTGACCATACCTGAAACCCCGAAACCGGCACCAATCAACAACACGGCGGCAAAACCCAAAGAGAAACCGAAAAATCCCGATGTGGAAATGGCAGGGCCGCTCACAGAAACCCGCCGGAAAGAACAGGAGCAGCTGTTCACGGATTTGCGCAAGGCATCCACGCCGGAGAAGTCCCATGCCATAGCCAGCCGCCTGCGCCAGAGCTTTGTGCGCACCGGCAGCGATAGTCTGGATCTGATGCTGCGCTGGGCTGAAACCGCCCTCAATCAATCACGCGATGCGGAAGCACAGGATTATATTGACGAGGTGATGGCACAGCGCCCTGACAATGCAACGGTCTGGCAATTGCGCGCTCGCCTGCATCTGCGCCGCAACGAGCTGGCTCCTGCCCTCAATGACATCAGACAGGCAATGATTTTAGAGCCGCGCAATTTTGATGTTCTCATCAATTATGCAACTTTGCTGCGCGAAACCGGAAATCGCAAAGGTGCCCTCCGGCTCTATGAACAGGCTTTGAGTGTTTATCCGATGATGAAAGAAGCGCAAGATGAAATGCTGAAGCTCACGGAAGCTGACAGCGATACCGCCCTCTGAACCCGCAATTAGAGCATAATTTAAAGTGTTAGAGCGACCCTGTTGTAGTGCCAAGTCTGGCACACGGCGCTCTAAAAGCCCCTTACGGGGCTTTTAGCTTATTCACTGATGATTTTCACACGGTCGCCCGCAGAAACCGTACCGCCGCTCGGCAGAGCATTCAGAAGGCGGAAGAGATCAAGCTTGCGATCAGTTCCCTGCATCCGGTTGGCCAGCGAGCCGAGCGTATCTCCGGCTTTCACACTGATCACGCGGATGCGCAGAGGCTTCGCTGCAGCCTGCTCGGCTGGTGTCAGCACGCGGAAGCTTTGTGTGGTCGCTTGTGTCGTTGCGCTCAAAGCATTGCTGTTTTTCGGTGCGGCGATGAGGAAGCGATAAACTTTCTGACCGGAGGCGATGACAACAATTTCAAACTGCCATTTATCGGCACTGGCACGCGCAGTGGCTGCAGGCAAACCATTGATTGTGGTTGTCTGCACAGACTGCTCATCAAGGCCTGTCACCCAGCCGCTGCGCAGATAGGCTGCAAGATCACCGCCCTGTGGCAGTGCTGCACCGTCAAAACGGATAGCCAGTTCACCCGGACCGCTGGCCATAACGGCACTGGCTGAATTATCAATCGTAAAGCCCTGCGGAACACTGAAAGTCACACCGAGTTTCGGGTGAATAAAGGTGCGCTCACGCACAAAACCTTCCTGCGGCGTGTCACCATAGAGCAGGCCGTCAATTCCGTTCAGGAATGAAGGGCGGTCAGTGGTGCCGACACCCGGTGCACCGATGCGGCGTGCATGGCCGATGGCCAGATCAACGCGCTGTGGTGTGGCCGGATGGCTGGCCAGAAAGTCGAGGCTGGCATCGGTCGCACCGGAGACAGAGCGGAACCCCGTATAGGCTTCCATCGACTGCAGAAAACGTGCCGAGGCAAACGGATCATAACCCGCAGCGCCGATCATTTTAATGCCGATTGCATCGGCCTGTAATTCCTGATTGCGCGAGAACTGGGCAAGGCGCAGCTTGCTGCGGATTGCCGCCTCACGACCGGCCGCATCATCATGCAACACCTCGGAGGCAACGCGTTTGGCAAGTACCGATTCAGCTTCTTTTGCCTGTCGCAGAATACCGTGATTGGCCGTGACATGCCCCATTTCGTGGGCAATTACAGCAGCCACTTCGGATGAATCATTGGCAAGCGCCAGCAAACCGCGGGTCACATAGAGATAACCGCCGGGCAGCGCAAAAGCATTGATATTCGGGCTGTTGAGAATTGTAATACGGTATGTCTGGTCAGGATTGTCAGAAACCGTTGTGAGATTGCCGACGATCTTTGCAACCATGCGCTCAAGCTTGGCATCTTTATATTCCCCGCCATAGGTGGCGAGAATACGCGGATGCTGCTGCGCGCCAAGCTGTGCCAGCTTGTCATTCTTGCTGACATTGGCAACCGTAACGGGATTGGACGACGGGCCGATCACATCGGGATCACTGAAATCTACAGTACGGCAGGCAGATAAAAGCGCGACCAGACCAATAGCGGCTGATCGTTTGAAAACTGGAGAAATAGAGGGCTTTTCCGCTGCGGAAAACCGTGCTGCCCTTAAAAGCATATCCAGTGTCGTGTCCCCGTTTACTTCAAAGCTGATTTGGCGGTGCCGGTTGCACGGCCTGTTCAGCGATTCTGTCTGCTCGTCTGCAAGCGAATTGCCCGCAATATAAACAATGCTCTTCTGAATAGAAGTGAAATGATTTTTGCGGTATTTCACAAATTGTCAGCTATTGCATCATTAGTAGATATAGGCTGGTTCTCTGTTTAACCAGAGCCGGTCGCATTAAATGATCGTAATGCACCCGCTCCGGATCGCCTGAACCGCCGCATAGCCGGCGGCTCAAGTCGAGCATTTAACTGCGCATGCTTTGTGTCAATATCACGTCATTCGCTATGATAATCTGATTATCGTATTGTAATCAGGATGTTTTATGCTCTGACGTGCCCATATAGTCACGCACGGGCTGAGGGCCGGAGGGCGAGAGCATCATGGCTGCATCACCCTGCTCTCTGATTTGCCCGTCTTTGAGAAAAAACAACGTTGAATCGAAACGCAGTGCATCTTCCGGCGTATGCGTCACCATCAGAATGGTGATGCCGGTTTCCTGTTGCAATTCACGGATCAGATCCAGCATTTGCTGTCGCAAGGCGGGGCCGAGAGAAGCAAAAGCCTCGTCCAGCAGCAAAACAGGCTTGTCACGCACCAATGCGCGGGCAATCGCAACACGCTGCCTCTCACCACCGGAAAGCGCTTCCGGTTTGCGGTTTTCTTTGCCGGTCAGCTCCACACGGTCAATGGCATTCTGCACCGCAAGATAATCCGCCTCATTCAGCTTCAGCGCAGGTGACCGGCCAAGGCTGACATTGGCGCGCACATCAAGATGCGCGAACAGATTATTCTCCTGAAACACCATCGTAACCGGTCGTCCGGCGGGGGCCTCAGTGCTGATTTCCTCGTCACCGATCAGAATATGGCCGGAAAGCGGTGCTTCAAATCCGGCAACCAGATTGAGCAGTGTCGATTTACCGGAACCGCTCGGCCCCACAATCACACCGGTTTCACCGGCCTTTAAATGCAGGTTGAACAGCATGTCTGTCGCTCCATAGGAGAAACGAACATTATCAAGGGTGATTGCAGCATTATGTCGTGTCATGAGGCATTCCGCTCAGTAGATTTGCCTGAATTGATCCGGCTGCCGGTTTTATCAGTGATAAGCATCAGTGCAAAACAGATAGCGGCAAGGATCAGCGCAAGGCCTGCTGCGTCACTGGTACGATAGCTGCCCATGCGCTGCAACAGAAGATAAGGCAAGGTCTGCACCGCATCGCTGCCGAAAAGAGCAATCGTGCCGAGATCGCCCATAGACAGCGCCATGGCAAAGATAAAGCTCAGGATAAGCGGACGGCGGATGACCGGCCAGTCGATCAGACGCAGACGGTTGAGCCCGCTGATACCGAGCGACGTGCAGAGCCGGTTATTCTGTGCCGCTGTACTGTCCCATGCAGGACGCAGCAAGCGCACCGCAAAAGGCATAGCCATAACACCATTCACAGCAATGACCATGAAGGGCGCGAGCGTGAATACATCGGTGAACTGGCGCAGCAATATGAACCAGCCTGCACCGATCACAATCGGCGGAATGATCAGCACCAGACTGGAACCACTGTCGAGGGCAGTGGTGAAAAAGCTGCGCAGCCGGTGCGGCGATTTCAGATTTTGCGCGGCGCTAAATTCGCGTGCGGTGACCAGCGTAAGCGACAACACGACACAAAGACTGGCTGCGCCAAAAGCCAGCAAAAGCGAGGTGATAATTGCCTGCTGCACCACGGTTTCATTCAGCAAACGCCACAGATCAGAACCCAAACCGGACAGAACCATCCCCAGAACAGGCAAGGCAATGAACAAGGTGGCAAAGAGGATAATGATACCTGATGAGATTTTCGACCATCGGCCGTGGTGAATATAATCTCTGTTGGTCGTGACCAGCGACAGCCCCTCTTCTGTCGGCTTACCGGTCAGACGCAGCAGGCACAACACGCCAATAGTCAGCAGCAGCTGGGTGAGCGTGAGGGCAACAGCACGCGCCAGATCAAAGTCGAAATGCAAGGCCTGATAGATGGCAACTTCCAGCGTAGTCGCGCGGGGGCCTCCGCCTAAGGTCAGCACGATGGTGAAGGAACTGGCGCAGAGCATGAAAATCAGCCCTGCAATACCGCTCAGATTTCGGGCAATCACCGGCCATTCGATCAGCCGGAAACGGGCAAAGCTGCCCATACCCAATTGCGCCGAGAGTTTCCAGTAATCCTGCGGGATGGATTCGAGACTGGCCAGCAGCAAACGTACAGCAAGCGGCATATTGAAAAACACATGCGCCAGCAAAATACCGGTCAGCCCGTAAATATCCGGTATCAGCGGCAGACCCAAAGTCGTACTGCCCTGCGCGATAAAACCATTGCGCCCGTAAATACTGGTAATGCCGAAGACGGCGACCAAGGACGGCAATGTCAAAGGCACCGCGAAAAAGCGCAGCAGTAATTTGCGGCCGCGAAATGCGGTATTGGCATGGAATGCACGGGCAACCGGCAGTGCAAACAGCACTGAGAGCAGAACTGACAACAGCGCCTGCAGCAGCGTAAAACGCGTAATATTCCATAAATAGCTGTCAAAAGCGGCCAGAGCATCACTATCGGATTGCAGCCCCTGAATGCCAAGTGACAGCAAAGCACCGCCGGTCAGAACCAGCAGCAGCATCAGCGCGATAAAGCCTGAAACAGTTTTAAAACGGAAGGCCTGCATATTTCTCCGTAGCTGCCCCGCCACAGGTGCGGCGGGTGCAGTCATATTCAAGGTCATAGACAGTTGTGTCTTAGCGGCTCATGGCTTTCAGCCACTCATCAACCCATGCTTTGCGGTTTTGTGCAACGGTTTCAGAAGCAATCAGCAAGCTCTTATCCGGTTTTGGCAGAGCATCAAAAGCCGCATCGAGCGGCACAGATGTGTCATAGGCAGGATACATCCAGTTGGTCTGCGGAATAACATCCTGAAAACCGGCTGTGGTCATGAATTTCAGAAACTCTGCAGCACGCGGGTTTTTAGCACCGTTTATCGTCTGGCCGGCCAGTTCAATCTGGAGATAATTACCTTCCTCAAAAGTCACTGCTTTATAGCGCTCGGTTTTATCCGAGATCATGTGATAGGCGGCAGAAGTCGTATAGGACAGCACCATCGGCGCCTCGCCTTTGGTAAACAGACCATAGCCCTCAGACCAGCCCGGTGTGACTGTCAGCACGCGTTTGCTAAGCTTCTGCCACTGTTCCCCAGCCTTGTCGCCATAGAGGTCTTTCACCCAGAGCATCATGCCCAGCCCCGGTGTCGATGTGCGCGGATCCATCAGAATGATTTTCTGCGAAGCATCGCCGTCAATCAGTTCTGCCATGGATTTCGGCGGGTTTTTCATCTTCTCGCTGTCATAGATCACAGCGAAATAGCTGTAATCATAAGGCAGGAAAACCTCGTCCTGAAAATTATCAGGCACATTGCTTTTCACATCGCTCAATCCGTGCGGGGCAAACAGGCCGGAGGCTTTGGCATCATTGATAAGATTGGTATCAAGCCCCAGAACAATATCGGCCTTGGTGGATTTGCCTTCCAGCTTCAGGCGGTTGAGCAAGGCCACACCATCGGCAACAGCGACAAAATTGACAGTACAGCCGCAGGATTTTTCAAAATTCTCTTTAACCTTCGGGCCCGGCCCCCAGTCAGATGTAAAACTGTCATAGGTATAGATGGTCAGGTCCTGAGCCTGTGCTGCACTTGCGCCGAGGTTTAAAACCGACAGAAGACCGGTTGTGAGAAGTAGATTTCTGATAAGCATGAGATAACAGCCGCGCGGGCTCTCCTCTGGTTATGAATTGATCCAAGGATTGAGCGCCGGAAGCCGGACAGCATCTAATCCCTCCGCCGGTACAAACCGGATCAGGTTCAGCGGGTTAGCCGGAGACCGGCCTCTCAGCCTCCGAAACCGAAGGCACCCCGTTAGAGCGAGCGGACAATAGGATAAAACAGCGTCACGGAGCAAGAGGATTGTTAGAGCATGTCGGACTCAAATGGTTTCATTTAAGCTGCTGCGAACATGCGACAATTAAAAAATCCGGAGCGAGCGCAGTGGGTACGATTAAACGCAACACACTCCAGACTTCCGGTCTGTGAAACAGCGTGATATGCAGCACCATGTCAAAATTTCTCATTCTTCTCGGCGGTGATCTCACCGTCACTTCGCGGCTGAAAAAGCAGATTGCCGGTGCACGCGTTTTGGCGGCAGACAGCGGTATGCGCCATGCGGCCGGCCTTGGCGTGGTGCCGGAATTATGGCTCGGCGACTTTGATTCCACTGATACGGCACTGGCCGCACAATATGGACACATTGAGCGGCAGGTCTTTCCCGTTGCAAAGAATATGACCGATGGCGAACTGGCATTGCATGAAGCCTATGAGCGCGGCGCAACAGAAGTGATTTTGGCCGGCGCTTTTGGCGGCGAGCGCACCGATCACACATTTCTGCATCTCAGTATGGCGGTAGCGCAGGCACATAGAGGGCGAAAAATATTTCTCTCCAGCGGCCACGAGGAAGCAACACCGCTGATCTGCGGGAAAACCGGTTTTGACCTGCCGGAAGAAACATTATTCAGTATTCTGGGCTTTGAGACATTAACCAGATTATCAATTTCCGGCGCCGAATGGCCGCTGGATAATGTGACTGTACCGTTTGGCTCTTCTTTAACGCTTTCAAATAGGGTAAAAGAAAACTTAACAGTGACGTTAGGTGGAGGCGCGGCAATTTTAGTCGCATCGCCTGCCATTGATTCAATCTGATGTGACTGAACGTAAAAACCTGTAAATTGTTTTGATAGTTGCCGTCTTCTTTTTGCTATAAAATGCAGGAGATTATGGCAAGTGAGTAGCCTCAACGGGAGTAACTTTAGATGAAATCACGTCTTTCTATGATCGCAGTAACAGCAGTGCTCGCGTTTTCGACTGTTGCCTGTACAACAGGCGAACAGCGCACCGCCGGTTACGGTGTGGGCGGCGCAGCACTCGGCGCGCTTGCCGGTGGCGCAATTGGCGGTAACGGCCGTGGCGCCCTGACCGGTGCTGCAATCGGTGCGGTTGCCGGTACGCTGCTCGGCGCAGCACAGACCCGTAACGGCGTTCAGTATTGCCGCTACCGCGACAATTACGGCCGCGTTTACGAAGCGCCTTGTAACTAATAGTTACAAAATTGAATTTAAAAACAGGCCGGTTTCCGGCCTGTTTTTTTATGCCTGCGCATTGACCCAGGAATTTAGCTGTAAGGGTTCCTGTTTGCAGCAATATGCAGTAATGAGCAGTAACAATCTTCGGCCTCTCTTTTTAAAGCGTAATTATCCATGGCTCCTCCTCTTCTCCGACTTGACCAGATCAGCCTGACTTTTGGTGGCACACCGCTGCTGGAAGATGCAGGCCTGTCGATCAGCGAGGGAGAGCGGATTGCGCTGGTCGGGCGTAACGGCTCCGGCAAATCCACGCTGTTGAAAATTGCAGCCGGTATGGTTGAACCAACCGGCGGCGAGGTTTTCCGTCACCCTTCCGCAACCATTCGTTATCTGGCACAGGCACCGGATATGGATGGTTTTTCCAATGTGCGTGATTATGTGGAAGCAGGTCTCGGCCCGACTGATGATCCGTATCGCGTGGCCTATCTTCTGGAAAATCTGGGGCTGACCGGCGATGAAACACCGGAGCAGCTCTCCGGTGGTGAAGCACGCCGTGCGGCATTGGCGCGGGTGATTGCACCGCAGCCGGATGTGCTGCTGCTGGATGAACCGACCAACCATCTTGATCTCGCAACGATTGAATGGCTGGAACAGGAATTGCGCCAGATCCGCTCGGCGATTGTGCTGATTTCCCATGACCGTCGTTTTCTGGAAAATGTCAGCCGCGCCACGATCTGGCTGGATCGCGGTGTGACACGCCGTATTGAACAGGGCTTCGCGCATTTTGAAGAATGGCGCGATAAGGTTCTGGAAGAAGAAGAGCGCGATCATCAGAAACTCGGCCGTCAGATTGTTCGTGAAGAACATTGGTTGCGCTATGGCGTGACTGCCCGCCGCAAGCGCAATATGCGCCGCCTTGGCGAGCTGCACACAATGCGCCATGAATTCCGCACCCATCGCCATGCGCAAGGCGTGGCAACGCTGCAGGCCAGCGATGTGAAAGAATCCGGCAAGCTGGTGATTGAAGCAGATAAGATCAGCAAAGCCTATGATGAGCGTGTGCTGGTCAAGGATTTCTCCATCCGCGTCAATCGCGGTGACCGTATCGGTCTTGTCGGACCTAATGGTGCAGGCAAAACCACATTGCTGTCGATGCTGACCGGTAAACTTGAACCGGATTCCGGCACAATCCGTCTCGGTGTTAATCTGGATTTTGCCGAACTGGATCAGAAGCGTGAGCTTAATCCGGATGAAACCCTGTCGCATTATCTGACAGACGGGCGCGGTGAATCGCTGGTGGTCAACGGCGAGCAGCGCCATGTTGTCTCCTATATGAAGGACTTTCTGTTTCAGCCGGAACAGGCACGCACGCCGATCCGTGAATTATCCGGCGGTGAGCGCGCACGTCTGATGCTGGCGCGGGTTCTGTCCCGTCCGGCCAACCTGCTGATCCTCGATGAGCCGACTAACGATCTGGATATGGAAACGCTGGATTTGTTGCAGGAACTGGTCTCCGGTTTTGCAGGCACCGTTATTCTGGTGAGCCATGACCGTGATTTTCTCGACCGCACTGTAACATCAGTGATTGCACCGGAAGGTGACGGGCGCTGGCTGCAATATGCCGGCGGTTATGCGGATATGATGGCGCAGCGCAAAGAAACCGCACTGGCACGCCGTCAGGTAAAATCTGCCGCACCCGCAGGTAGTGACAAGGCGGAAGCTGCCCCCGCACCAAAACGCGATGAAAAGCGCAAACTGTCCTATAAGCAGAAATTTGCGCTGGAAACGCTACCGGCGAAGATGGAAAAGCTGAGTGCAGAAATTACAGCGCTTGAGGCAAAAATGGCTGATCCGGCGCTTTACACCAAAGACCCTGCGCAGTTTGCCAAGATCGCTGCTGAGATTGAAAAGAAACGCAGTGAAAATGAAGCCCATGAAGAAGAATGGCTTGAATTGGAAATGCTGCGTGAGGAAATTGAAGGCTAATCAGTTCTTCGCAATGCTCTGATAAAAGCCTGCCTGAATGATGTTTCAGGCAGGCTTTTTGTTTTATGCGCTGGCCTTGTTCAGAACATCCAATGCATCCTGATCGAGCGTCAGCTGTGTCGCTTTAATCAGCTCTTCCAGCTGCTCAATCTTGGTGGCGCTGGCAATCGGCGCTGTGATTGACGGCTGCGCCATCATCCATGCAACCGCAATCTGCGCCACTGTCACGCTATAGCGATCCGCCACCTGATCCATCGCTTCCAGAATCTTCAATCCGCGTTCATTGAGATAGCTGGTGCCGACCCTGTTACCACGCGGGCTAATGCCTAAATCTTTCTCGCTGCGATATTTCCCCGTGAGGAAACCGGCCGCCAGTGTATAATAGGGAATAACACCAACCTGATTGGCACTCACCACCGGCTCCAGCGTGGTTTCATAATCCTTGCGATCATAGAGATTATACAACGGTTGCAATGAGTTATAGCGCGGCAGATTATGTTTCTCAGAGATTTCCAATGCGCTTTGCAGACGCTCGCCGGTGATATTGGATGCACCGATTGCACGGATTTTACCGGCTTTGATCAGATCCTGAAATGTACCGAGCACATCCTCAAACGGCGTATTCGGATCATCATAATGCGACTGGTAGAGATCAATATAATCTGTTTGCAGGCGCTTGAGCGAAGCGTCAACACATTCACGGATATGGGCAGGCGCCATGGTAAAGCCTTCGCCCATATCGGCACCGACCTTGGTGGCAATGATCATCTTGTCACGACTGCCACGGCTTTTGAGCCAGTTGCCGATAACGGTTTCCGATTCACCGCCCTTATGCCCCTCTACCCAGCGGGAATAGACATTGGCCGTATCAATAAATGTCAGGTCGGCATCGAGCAGACGGTCGAGCAACGCAAAAGATGTGGTTTCATCGGCTGTCCAACCGAACACATTGCCGCCGAAGCAGAAAGGTGAAACCTGTAAATCTGACCGTCCGAGTTGTTTCATGCGCATTCCGTTTCCTCCGCAGGATATGCATTATTCGTTCAAAGCGGATTATGACTAAAAAGATGCGGAGGGAAAGAAAAAGCGCGACAAACTATTCTGATAACACAGTTTTGTGTTTCATGCCGGAGTGATATTCCCAAGGCTGAGCAGCATTGAGCGCAAAAAATCACCGTTACCGTTCAGAAGGTTATTTTCCAGTTCTGCATGGGTCTGCCGCCAGACAGGCACGGCTTCTGCCAGCAGAGCTGAACCTTTGGGTGTCAGCAGTAATAATCGGCTGCGCCGGTCCGTTGCATCTGGTATAATTTCTATCAGTGCTTTTTTCTGAAGCGGCTTGAGTGCGGCCGTTAATGTCGTGCGATCCATGGCCAGCAATTGGGCAACCGGTGCGATGGATGGCGGTTCAGGCCTGTTTAAAGCCATCAGCAAAGAAAACTGGCCGTTTGTCAGTCCGAAAGGCCTCAAAGCATCGTCAAAATAACGGGCTAAAGCACGGGCTGCGCGCTGTGCGTGCAGGCACAGACATGTATCACGGACTTCCAATGTGGTCGAAAATGGTACATTCATTGACATTTTACAATTATGTTGATATCAACATATTAAGTCAACGCAAGAATAAAGTTGCCCACAAGGAGGAGAATGAAAATGGGATATGTCGAGGGTTTTGTCGCTTCTGTGCCGGAAAACCGTAAAGAAGACTACCGTAAACATGCAGCTGAAGCGGCTGTGATTTTTAAAGAATTTGGCGCCACCCGCATTGTTGAGTGCTGGGGCGATGATGTGCCGGATGGCAAGCTGACGGATTTCCGCCGCTCCGTGCAGGCCAAAGACGGCGAAGTTGTTGTGTTCAGCTGGATTGAATTTCCGAACAAAACTGTGCGCGATACAACCTGGAAAAAAATGATGGAAGATCCCCGCATGCAGGCGATGGGTGAATCCATGCCTTTTGACGGCAAGCGTATGATCTATGGTGGTTTTGAGAAACTGCTTGATGTTTAACGCTGATTTTTAACAATAAAAAAGGGGGCGAAAGCCCCCTTTTTGTTTCAGCACTGCTGAAATCAGCTCATGCCGAGCGCGTCCATATAAAGCTGGATCATCGCTTCTTCTTCCTGACGCTCATGCGCTTCTTTCTTACGCAGGCGGATGATGGTGCGTACAGCTTTAGAGTCAAAGCCGGAGCCTTTCAGCTCAGCGAAAACCTCTTTGATATCGTCAGAGATGGTTTTCTTTTCTTCTTCCAGACGTTCAATACGTTCAATAAATGCACGCAGCTGGCCGACTGCAATGGACTGGGCGCTGTCGCCGGTAATATCGTCGCTCAATATCATTCTCCGATTATAGACAAGACCATATGAAACGCTGGGCGAGTCGCAGGCCTTAAAACAGGTGGTCTTGGTTGCCTCACATGAGCCGCATGGTCAAGCAATGGATTTAAGAATCTTGGAACTTAAACTAGCCGCCAAGCGGTAAGATACTGGTTAAAATCTACAGAGTGGTTCAATTTTCGAGTGAAAACCCACTCTGTTTTTTATCTGTCGCTGCTTCGGGCAAAAAACCGGTAGCCACTTTTTCTGAAGCAGCTTTATTAGTGGCTTGGTTTTCGTGCAGAAAAAGCATCCTGCTGCGCCTGACTGGCCGGTGTCTGATATTTTTCCCGCCATTCATCATAAGGCATGCCGTAAATCTCGGCGCGTGCTTCGTCTTTGGTCAGCGCATTGCCATCAGCATTGGCCGCTTCCTGAAACCAGTTGGACAGGCAGTTGCGACAAAAGCCGGTCAGGTTCATCATATCGATATTCTGAACATCGGTGCGGTTGCGCAAATGCTCAACCAGCCTGCGAAAAGCGGCAGCCTCATAGGCGAGACGCTGATTATCCGTAATATTTGTCATGCAATTTCCTTTCGCAGCTCAAATCCGTTCAACGGAACCGGTGCGTGAACCATAATGACGGATATCGTGAATACCATCCATCATATTGATATGTGCCAGCATAGGCGCAAGACGCTCAGCCCAAATCTGCACACCTTCCGGCGTTGCAATCAGATCCTGCCGCACTTCAATCAGCACATTGGCATAGCCTTTGGCGGTACAATGGCGAAACAATGTGTCATTCCGCAGAGCGCCGTCATAGGGCTCATTGTCGCCGACAGATAATGTGCCGTCTTCACGCAGCATCGACAAAAGCGGTTTTATCGCCCGGTCATCTTTATCCCAGAGCAATGCAACCTGCCACGGGCGCGGTATGGTTTTCCAGACCGGCGTATAGGAATGAACAGAGACGACAAAAGGGGCGCGGCCACCGGTTTGCAGCATCTTGTTGCAGGCTGCATCAACCGCATTGTGATAAGGGCGGTAAAAGCGGTTCAGCCGGTTTTCGCGCTCTTCAGTCCGCATCGGATAATTGGCCGGAATAACAGCACCGTCCGACAACTGCATAATCAGCGTCGGATCATCCTCACCGCGGTTCGGATCAATCAGCAACCGCGAAAAACCGCCGAGCACCGCCGGACTGTTCAGCTTTTCTGCCAGCGCTCTGGTCAGCATCTCAACGCCGATATCATAAGCGATATGGCGTTCAAAAACACGTGGCTCCAGCCCGAGCGTGCCGTAATCTTCAGGCACTGCACGGCTGGCATGATCGGCAATCAGCAGCAGACCTTGCTCAAAATCACCGTCAATGGTCTCAAAAGGGGAAAAACCTGTCATCTCGTTTCCGGCTATGGATTGGATGATCAACATATAAATGGATTGCAAGGAATTGCGAGCCATTTGTGACCGGCGCCCCATCTTGCAAGATAGGCCAGAGCATGTCTGGCTCAAATGGATAGACGTAAAAACAAAAAGATAGAGCACACGCAGCGGATATAATTAAACGCGATACGCTCTAGTATCCGGTCGGAGTGTGGGCTATAGACAAAACAGTAATTAAATCGATTTGATTACAATTGTGACAACTGAAAACCACTGAATTCGCAAAACAGGAGGTATTCTTCAGACTGTGATCCGTCACTATCTGCCGGAGATGATTACAAAGGTTGCCGATAGCGGCTTGACCGGCAAGACAGGCTATTTTGCAATTAGTTCTGATTTACAGCGGAAAACTGACCTCAGGCTCTTGAGTCTGCCTGCAACTTGCGTGAATTATGCGGCTTTACGGCATCGCATTTTCATGGTGAAGCAGATACGGTGCCGCAACCCGATTGTTTACAGTGCTGTATCATTTGTTTCTGCCCGAAACAGAGCCGAACAAAAGATGCAGTCCGGTGGTAATGGTCAGGCTGTTACACCTTGCTGTCATATTTAAGCAGTACCGTGCGCTGAAAGGTTCTGGCGGATGCGTCTTCATTCTACCTTGTTCTATTGTCTGGCTTTTGTTTCGGTCACATTGATTTCTGTTATCTTTTCCGCACCTGAAGCCCGTGCCGATTTTCGCGTTTGTAATTCGACACAAAATCTTGTCGGTGTCGCAATCGGCTATCGCGCCAAGAGCGGATGGATCACGGAAGGCTGGTGGCATATTAACGGATCAAGCTGCAAGACCCTGATCGAAGGCCCGCTGACCTCCCGCTATTACTATGTTTATGCTGAGGATTCAGAAGGCGGCGGCCGCTGGGACGGCAAGGTCAATATGTGTGTGGCTGAAAACGAATTCAAAATTAACGGCGTGAATGACTGTTTTGCCCGCGGTTATCAGCGCTCCGGTTTTCAGGAATATGATACGGGCGAACAATCAAGCTGGATGGTGCAGCTGACTGATGATGCACCGGCCGGCAATGCCACAGTGACAGGAACCAATCACCAATGAGACGTGCGCGTAAGGTAAAGATCCTCGCAACACTTGGGCCCGCATCTTCGGATGAAGCGGTTATTGAGAAATTATTCGCGGCCGGTGCCGATGTCTTCCGCATCAATATGAGCCATGCCGATCACGATCTGATGCGTGAGCTGGTGCGCCGCATCCGCAATGTAGAGCGCAAGCTCGGACGCCCGATCGGTATTCTCGCAGATTTGCAGGGCCCGAAACTGCGTGTCGGCAAATTTAAAGACGGCAAAGTCGAACTCACACCGGGTCAGATTTTCACGCTTGATGACGATGAAACACTGGGCGATGAAAATCGTGTTTTCCTGCCGCATCCGGAAATTCTGCAGGCCGTACAGGCCGGTGACCGTCTGCTGATTGACGATGGTCGTTTAGCTTTGCAGGCTGAAGCGACCGACGGTAAGTCTATCCGTTGTAAAGTAATCTCCGGCACCAAAATTTCTGACCGCAAAGGTGTAAGCCTGCCGGATACGACATTGCCGGTTGGTGCATTGACGGAAAAAGACCGCCGCGATCTTGATGCTGTGTTGTTGGAAGATATTGACTGGGTAGCCCTGTCCTTCATTCAGCGGCCGGAAGATCTCGCGGAAGTCCGCAAGATTGCGCGTGGCCGTGTTGCTCTGATGTCCAAGATTGAAAAACCGCAGGCAGTTACCCGTCTCGATGAAATTATCGAATTGTCGGATGCGCTGATGGTTGCCCGTGGTGATCTGGGTGTAGAAATGCCGCTGGAAAGCGTTCCGGGCATTCAGAAGCAGATCGTGCGTGCCTGCCGCAAAGCCGGTAAGCCTGTTGTGGTTGCCACCCAGATGCTGGAATCCATGATTACAGCTCCGGTGCCAACCCGTGCGGAAGTCTCCGACGTGGCGACTGCCGTGTTTGATGGTGCAGATGCGGTGATGCTGTCTGCGGAATCTGCCGCCGGTGATTATCCGGTGGAAGCGGTTGCGACCATGGCGCGGATTGCCGAGAAAGTAGAACGCGACCCGAATTATCCGTCCATCGTCAATAATCAGCGTTCCGAACCGGAAGCCACCGGTGCGGATGCGGTATCGCTGGCAGCCCGCCAGATTGCCACCACACTCAACCTTTCGGCGATCATCTGCTATACTTCATCGGGCACCACAGGCCTCAGAGCGTCACGTGAGCGCCCGCTGACGCCGATTATTGCCCTGTCGCCAGTCGTTGAGACAGCACGTCGTCTGTCGATCGTCTGGGGGCTGCATTGCGTGGTGACTGAAGATGCGCGTGATCTGGATGATGTGGTCAACCGCGCCTGTCATATTGCCCATCGGGAAGAGTTCGCCAAACCGGGCGATCGTGTGATTATCACTGTCGGTGTGCCGCTCAGAACCCCTGGCAATACCAATATGCTGCGCATTGCCTATATCGGTATGGACGGTCTGACAGGCATCTGACGACACCTTCAACCTGAAACGAGAAAGCCCGCTTTAAAGCGGGCTTTTTTATAAGCACATAGGTCGTGCTCAGGCGTGATAGGCTGCAATGCCATTTTGGGAAAGCAACGCAGCCCGCAGTTTTTCCAAAGCACGGTTTTCAATCTGGCGGACACGCTCTTTAGAAATACCAAGTTTTTCTCCCAGCATTTCCAGTGTCACGGCATCATCTTTCAAACGACGCTCGCGGATAATGCGCAATTCACGATCATTCAGCACGGATAATGCCTGTTTCAGCCAGCTGACACGTCGCTCGCTGTCGATCATATTCTCAACAATTTCATCCTGCAGCGGGTGATCATCGACCAGAAAATCAATCTTCTCCGCACTGCTGTTGTCATCCGGCGAAACAGTCATACTTAAAGAACTGTCGGGGCCGGATAATCTGGAATCCATCAGTTCTACATCTTTTTCAGACACGCCGAGCTGATCGGAAATACGGGTATATAATTCGCGCTTCGACAGGGTTTCATTGCTCTGCACCAGTTTTGCACGCAAACGGCGCAGATTGAAAAACAAAGCTTTCTGCGTTGAACTTGTACCACCACGAACAATCGACCAATTGCGCAGAATATAGTCCTGTATCGATGCTCTGATCCACCAGATCGCATAGGTGGAAAAACGCACCTCCCGCTCCGGTTCAAAGCGGAAAGCAGCCTCCATAAGCCCCACTGTCCCTTCCTGTATGAGATCGGCCATCGGCAGATCAAATTTGCGGAAACGTCCGGCGGTGGAAATCACCAGCCGCATATGGGATGAGGTAATTTCATCCAGCGCATGCTGATCGCCCTGCTCTTTCCAGCGCTGAACAAGTTCCTGTTCCTGTTCCCGTTCAAGATAAGGCGCGGACATAGCACTGCGAATAAGATTTCTGGAGGATACAAAAGAGACGGTACGTTTCGTAACTTCGGTGGAGGAGGACGCTACAGGCTTCATTTCAATCTCCATAACGAAAATATCAACGCAACCTGCTTATGAGGATCACGTTATCCGCTAGGAGTTAAACGCATCAATGGAAGGCCGGTTCCTTCATCTTCTGCTAATTTTATGATTTTTTTGAACAGAGAGCTTGAAAAACACTTTTTGTGCTCCAGCACATGCTTCAGAGCAGATACATGCTGTGCAATCATTACTACGTAGCGAAAATATACATAAAACAATAACGCCGCTCTGAGTGAACAGAACGGCGTTATTGTTATAAAGGACTATGTTTCAGCCTGAATTGCGTAAAATTAAGCAGCTTCGGCTTCATCATCCTCAACTTCAGCTTCATCAGTCTTTGCACCGCGTTTCGGTCCTTTAGCCAGATTAGCTTCAATGAGGCGTACAGATTCTGTATCAGACAGCTTGTTTACAGCTGCAACTTCACGCGCCATACGATCCAGAGCTGCTTCATAAAGCTGACGCTCGGAATAAGACTGTTCCGGCTGGTTTTCTGCACGGAAAAGATCACGCACGACTTCTGCAATGGAAATCAGATCACCGGAATTGATTTTTGCATCATATTCCTGAGCCCGGCGCGACCACATGGTGCGCTTGATACGGGCACGACCCTGCAAGACTTTCAAGGCGCGTTCTACGAAATCACCTTCTGACAATTTACGCATACCAATGGTAGCCGCTTTAGCCACCGGCACTTTAAGGCGCATCTTATCTTTATCGAAATCAATAACAAAAAGCTCAAGCTTCATGCCTGCAACTTCCTGCTCTTCGATTGCAACGATCTGTCCCACACCATGCGACGGATACACAATCGACTCACCCGTCTTAAAACCCTGACGGACGGCGGCCTTCTTCTGCTGGGATGACATACGCTTCAATACTCCCTGTAGTGTCCGGCACCTGGAGCGCCGGTTTACACGCGGTGATACAATCAGTCCTGCGACCAGCCCCGCGGGAAACGGAACGGGCATAACAGCTGATTAAAACAAGTGCCGAAACAGAATGTAAAAGGGATGCTGAGGCAAAACTTAAGCAAAAAAAATCACAGGATAAACGGTGGGAGCAAAATTTAAAAACAAACTTGCCCCGGCACTATTTCAGCCTGTAATTTATATCAGCCTTTCAGTGAATACCTGTAGCCGCCACGAAATGACGCCTGCTCATCGACATTATCGTGGACAGTAACACAAAAAACCGGCAGAATCAACAAAATGCCGTCACAAGCCGCCCGACCGGGCGATTTGTGTTAATAAACCGTTAATTGACAGGGCTGATCCTGTGGTTATCCCGGCATATCAGCGGAGAATCAATCGCCTTCGCCAGGCTCTGCCGAGAAGAACTGTTCAAGCTTATTAGCGACGCCATCCATTTCAGCGGCTTCAGGCATCTGGTCTTTTTTCACGGTGAGATTTGGCCATTTCGCTGAATATTCAGAATTCAGCTCAATCCATTTATCAAGACCCGGTTCCGTATCCGGACGGATTGCTTCAGCAGGACATTCCGGCTCACACACGCCGCAGTCAATACACTCATCAGGATTGATGACGAGCATATTCTCGCCTTCATAGAAACAATCGACAGGGCAGACCTCCACGCAATCCGTATATTTGCAACGAATGCAGTTATCGGTCACGACATAAGTCATTGTCGAACTCCCAGAGCTTTGAACTGCCACACATAATCTGCGGCCAAAATTACAATCATATCATTTGGCATAACATCCGGCAGAGTGTCAGGATAACTGACTGATCCTGCCATCCGGCCTGCGAAACCGGAATGCCGTTTTTCAGCAACTGCGCTATATGAAATACGGCAGAAAACCTGTCTGTCAGGTAAAGGCTTTAGCCGCAGCTTGCAAGAGGGTTTTCCCTCAGCCGCGACGCTCCGCCGCAAAAAAAGAACCACATTCTGTATCGCCGTAATTTCTGAAAAACTGCATCCCCGCTGGCTTTTAACAAAGCACAATCCTTCCGCCGCATCATTCTTCATTCCGGACAGAAAATAAGCCAACACGAAGATTTGAAAGAATGGTCAGACCCGACTCAGTATCTCAAGCATAGTTCAGCTTCTGAAAACACCGGTCAGCCTGCGGAATTATGCTCTGAATGCGACTCACATCAGCCCGATCAAGCAGTTCAGAACTCATCAAAACCGGAACCACCTTGTTTCAGTCGTTCCGTTGCCCTGCGGTCGCGTTTTGTCGGACGGCCGGAACCGGCATCCCGTTTTTCACCAGCCGCAGCCATCTGCTCTTCCGTCTTTTCAGCTGGCGGTGTCAGATCTTCATAGAGTAGTTGCGCTTCGAGAAAAGAGCCGCGACGCTCTCCCAGCTCGCGCACTTTATAAATCAATATGCGGCGATCCAGCGTGACCGTCACCACATCTCCGATTTTAATTCCGTGAGATGCCTGATCTATTTTATCGCGATTAATACGAACACGCCCGCCGGCAGCAAGTTTTGCCGCGAGCGAGCGTGATTTAACGACACGGGTGAAAAACAACCATTTATCAATGCGCTGTTTTAAAACACCCGTATTCATACGCTTATTTCTTCAGCTGCTCTTTCAGAGCAAGCAGCTTGGCGAATGGTGAATCAGGATCGATCTGCACCGGACGCTCATTGCGCTCAACGCGTTTCTGGTCCTGAGCATGATCCCGTTTGCCATGACGTGGCTTGCCGTGATGTTCATTACGGCCGGATTTCTGCTCACCATTGCGGAAATCAACACGTGCGGCTTTTTCAAACCGCTTGCTGCGACCTTCACGGTTCTGATTATCACCCGCATTATCTTTAGCTGCATCAGCCGGTGCGCCGTCTTTAGCAGGTGCACGGCGATTGCCCTGCGGACGGTTGCGATTCTGCTCGCGTCCCTTGCCCTGCTCGCGGCCACGGTTGTCGTGACGACCCGGACGCCACAGCAGAACCATTTTCACTGGTTCTTCTGCAACAGCATCAGCAGTCTCAGCCGCTTCTGCAACCGGTGCTTCAGCTTCTTCCGTATTCACGGTTTCGGCCACAGCTTCCGGCTGCTCTTCAGTTTCAGCGGCAGCTTCTGTTACAGCTTCGCCGGTCTGCTTGGCAGCATCGGCTTCAGCAAAAGCATCAAGTTCTGCAAGCTTGGCAGCAACAGCCGGTGCTTCCATCGCTTCATGACGGTAGCCGAGGCTTTTCAGCACTTCTTCCATGTCTTCCGGTGTCGCACCAAGAATAGACATCATCGACGGCGTTACCATGAAACGGGCACCATCATAGGCACCTTCCGCGCGCAGACCCGCACCCGGACGCCAGGCCAGAGCCGGACGGATCAGATCAGCCAGACGCTCCAGAATGTCGAAACGCACAGCGCGGCGGCCAAGAACGCGGTAGCCGGCCAGTGTGTAGAAAACCGGATCGAAAGCCGGATCAACAACAACCGAGGTACGGCCTGCGGCCAGAACATGAACAACATCACCGTAACCGGCACGTTCACGGCCGTCATTGCTCAGCGCCCAGAGCAGTGTCATCAGACCCGCAGGTGCCGGTTTCAGCAAAGCAGGGATAAACACATGATAGGCACCGAAGCGCACGCCGAAACGACGCAGAGCTGCACGGGAATCCTGATCGAGACCACGGATTTCCTCAGCAATGTCGCGACGCTGGATCACGCCGAAGCTCTCAACCAGACGGAAAGCCAGACCACGGGTCATGCCGGTCAGGGCATCGGCCTCAGTCAGATCGTGCAACGGCTTGAGAACTGTCTCAATATGATGAGCGACAAAGCGGTCAATACGGCTCTGTACTTTCTCACGGGAAGCACCTGTCAGCTGCTCGTCAGCCAGCAGAACGCTGCGCGGACGCATCACGCTGTCACCGGCAACCAGAGTTGCAACCGGAGCGCCGACCCAACGCAGAATGCCATCCGAGCCAAGGGCAAAATCGCCATTGGCCGCAGCAGAGAAGCGCTCTGCACGACGGTCATATTCAGCGGCCAGCGCTTTTTGTGCAGCCCCCTTTACCGCTTTCGCGTCTGGCCCTTCGGCCTTGACGTCGGCGGTAAATCGGAATCCTTCCAACTGCCCGACATTGTGGTCTTCGACAAGTACATCCCCTGTCGGGCTAATTTCTGCTTCTAGCATGGCATTCTCTCTCAGGCGCTTCATAAGCACGCTTGTCCTGCGGTCTACAAAGCGTTTCGTCAACCGTTCATGCAGCGCGTCAGACAATCTGTCCTCAATTTCGCGCGTCTTTTCTTGCCAATGTGCCGGATCTGCCAGCCAGCCCGGCCGATGCGACACAAAAGTCCATGTGCGAATTTGTGCAATACGATGAGATAGAGTGTCGATCTCACCGTCAGTCCTGTCGGACCGATGCACCTGCTCGCTCATATAGTCTTCATCCACAAAACCTTTGCGGATGATATCCTTATAGATTGCGGCAATAATATCGGCATGTTGTGCCGGCGCAATCCTTCTATAGTCGGGAAGCGCACAGGCATCCCACAAAATTTCCACACGCTTGGGCGTATCCGCAAGCCGCATAATGTCTTCATCACGCGCCAGATTTTCAAGCGCCTGCATGTCAACCGCAGGTAGCGCCCGTGTCAACCCTTCCAAAGGCGCTGAAAGGTCTAATGAGTGCTTCAATGCGCGAACAGATGAAAAATCAAACTGAGCCGTGCGCCATTGCAACACTTTAACCGCGTCGAAATTATGCGATTCTATCCGCTCGACAAGATCTTTATCAAACGGATCAACCTGTCCGGTGACGCCGAATGTACCATCGCGCAGGTGACGACCCGCACGACCGGCAATCTGCCCGAGCTCACCGGGGTTCAGATCACGATACTGAAATCCGTCAAATTTACGCGCTTGCGCAAAGGCCACATGGTCAACATCAAGGTTAAGTCCCATGCCGATCGCATCGGTGGCGACCAGAAAATCCACATCACCGGACTGGTAAAGCTCCACCTGCGCATTGCGGGTGCGCGGGCTCAAAGCACCCATCACTACGGCTGCGCCACCGCGCTGACGGCGGATCAGCTCGGCAATCGCATAAACCTCATCGGCAGAGAAAGCGACAATGGCACTGCGACGCGGCAGGCGGGTAATCTTTTTCGAACCTGCATAGGCCAGATGCGACAAACGCGGACGGGTAATAATATTGATACCACGCAGCAGTTTTTCGAGAATAGGCCGCATAGTTGCCGCGCCCAGCAGCAGGGTTTCCTGCCGGCCGCGCAAATGTAAAAGACGGTCTGTGAAAATATGGCCGCGTTCCAAATCGGCAGCCAGCTGTATTTCATCAATGGCAACGAAAGCTGCATTGGTCTGGCGCGGCAGAGCCTCAACGGTACATACGGAGTATTTCGCACCGGCTGGAATGATTTTTTCTTCGCCGGTGACCAGCGCTACTTTTTCAGGGCCGACTTTGGTAACCAGCTTATTATAGACTTCACGCGCCAGCAGGCGCAGCGGCAGACCAATAATCCCGCTCTCATGGGCGAGCATACGCTCCAGCGCCAGATGAGTCTTACCGGTATTGGTAGGCCCGAGCACAGCGGTTACATCGCGACCACTCACAATAAGCGGCGCTGTTCCCTGATGCAGAGACGCCGCCCCAAGCGGAGGCGTCAATGAGTTCTTCTGGTCATTCATGCGGAATTGATTATTCCCCGTCTCATGAAGTCGTTACACATGAAATCCGCCCCGCAGGTCAGTGCCATATTTTGCAATATAGCCAACCCGATCCGGCAAACCCCATTTTTTCTGTCTGCCTGCCGTCAGCCAGTACAGATTGAGCAAAGCAGGTAGCATTATCTGTCTCTGACTAAAAGGGTAACAACGGCACCTTTATGACTTCTTTTGTATCAAAACTTCAGAAAATGACAGGAAACCATGTCAGCTCTTCACAAAAACCCGATCTTGTCAGAATTTTACGCGCATTTCAGGCGTTAGGATCCACTAAAATGCTCGCAAAAACCCTGTATTTTAATGAAAAGAACACGAGAAGAACAAAGAGGCTACGAATCAATGGTTTTCACGAGTTCTCATTTTGTTCAAAACAACATCCTGTGTTTTCCATAAGCAGAGACACAATATACAGATTCAACTACACAGGAATAGCGCGGTAAAAAGCGGAGAAATTAACTTTTACCGCCGATCGCACATAGCGATGTGGTAATATGCACATAATACCAATTTAAAAACCCGCACAGCATTAATAAAGATTAAAAATACATTACCGGAATGCGCTACATTGCAGCGAAACAACATGCTTTCATTAAGCTTTCGGCCAAACCCTGAACGAATCGGCGACGAATCGCTGCTATATGAAAGTTCCTGTTTCGTTTTCACAAAATACAGAGCCAAAACAAATTATAGATACTATATATAGTATTAGGCCTTTATGAAACGCAATTTCACTGCAACAAAAAGCCCCGAAAAGGTTAATTTCCTTCGGGGCTTCGATTTTCGTAACAATGGGCCTTGTTAACTTATCGGCAAACGCGCTCAGTCGCGCTCAACACAGAGCGCAACCCCCATGCCGCCACCGATACACAGGGTTGCCAGACCTTTCTTGGCATCACGGCGCTGCATTTCATAAAGCAGCGTGGTCAGAACACGGGCACCGGACGCACCGATCGGATGACCGATAGCGATAGCACCGCCATTCACATTGACGATAGCCGGATCAAGCCCCAACTCACGGGTTACACAGCAAGCCTGCGCCGCAAAAGCCTCATTGGCTTCAACCAGATCCAGATCTTTCACTGTCCAGCCGGCTTTCTCCAGCGCTTTGCGTGAGGCCGGAATAGGTCCTGTGCCCATCACTGCCGGATCAACACCTGCCGTTGCCCAGGAGGTGATGCGTGCCAATGGTTTGATACCGCGATGCTCCGCTTCCGCTTCACTCATCAGCACTGTTGCGGCCGCACCATCATTGATACCGGATGCATTACCGGCGGTAACCGTACCTTCCTTGGCAAAAGCCGGACGCAGCTTCTGCAAAGCCTCAATCGTGGTGCCGTGGCGGATATATTCATCCTCACTCACAACCACCTCACCCTTACGGGTTTTGATGGTGACAGGCACGATCTCATCCTTAAAACGACCGGCAACCTGTGCTGCCTCGGCCTTGTTCTGGGAAGCAAGAGCGAAATTGTCCTGATCCTCACGGGTCAGCTGCCAGCGATCAGCAATATTCTCGGCTGTTACCCCCATAGGATAACCGTGGAAAGCGTCCGTCAGACCATCTTTCATCATGGTATCGATCATGGTCATGTCGCCCATTTTGGTACCGGAGCGCAGATGCGCGCAATGCGGAGCCATCGACATGGATTCCTGACCACCGGCAACAATCACCGATGCATCACCATTGGCAATCTGCTGCAAGCCCAGCGCCACAGAGCGCAGGCCGGAGCCGCAAAGCTGGTTCACGGCAAAACCCGTTGTCTCAATCGGGCAACCGGCAGCGATTGCAGCCTGACGCACCGGATTCTGCCCCTGCCCTGCTGTCAGCACCTGACCGAAAATCACTTCATCAACATCAGCGGCAGCAACACCGGCGCGCTCCAGCGCAGCCTTAATTGCTGTAGCACCCAGCTCATGGGCAGGCACATTGGCGAAAGCCCCGTTGAATGAACCGACAGGAGTACGCGCAGCGCTGGCAATGACGACTGTTGTTTCTTTGCTCATGACAGATAACTTCCTCACATCCCAATAGTGCCTGTTTTCCGCATATACGCAGAACCGGCTTTTCCTCAGTATAGCGTCAGTTACAAATGATGCTGGCACTAATTGCGATCAAGGTTTTGAATTTTTCGCATAACCCCGTGCTGCATTACAGGCAGATTGCCGTGCTTTTGCGCAAAACATGCCAGAAACAACCGGTCCTCGCTGCACAGGTGATGCGCTGGCGGAATAGACAGGCAAATTGCAAACAAAAAAAGACCGGCTGAAAAGCCGGTCTTTTTTTAAAAGCTCCAAGAAAAAGCGAAATTACGCTTCCTTTGGCTCCAGAACCTGACGGCCGCGATACATACCGCTTTTCAGGTCGATATGGTGCGGGCGACGCAGTTCGCCGGAGTTCTTGTCTTCAACATATGTCGGAGCCTTCAGCGCATCAGCCGAACGACGCATGCCGCGCTTCGAAGGGGAAGTTTTTCGTTTAGGTACAGCCATTGATTCTGCTCCAGTGATTAGTCAATCGAATGTCCGGTGCCTCATAGCGAGGCTGTCACATCGGACATTGTTCCGGAAAGTTTTGCTGCCTATACACGCTCAAACGTCTTTTGACCAGCAGGACTCGCATTTTTTTTATGCAAATCCCGATTTACCGGCTTAAAAACCTGCTCAGAAATGTATTTCAGTCGCTGCCCTATAGCATCATTCCCGGCCAAAGGACAAAAGATTTCGCGCTTTTGCTCAAATTTTGCTGATTTTATTGCACGCAGCCGACATAAGCGCCGCTGTTTTGGGCTCTGCGCTCAATAATACGGGAAATCCGCACCATACCGCGGCTTGGCTTGGACGCATCGCGGAGAATCGGATTCGGCAGCGTGACTGCGAGATAGGCAGCCTGCCGCGCCGTTAATTTGGATGCAGGACGCTTGAAATAATGCTGGGCAGCGGCTTCAACGCCATAAATCCCGTCACCCCACTCCACGATATTGAGATAAATCTCCATCATCCGGCGCTTGGAAAGAATCAATGAAGCGGCCTGCGCCAGCGGGAATTCCAGTGCCTTGCGCACATAAGAGCGCCCGTTCCAGAGAAACAGATTTTTCACCGTCTGCATCGGGATTGTCGAGGCGCCGCGGCTTGGCTCACCGTCACTGCCCAGCACCAGTTTCAGCTGATTCCAGTCAATGCCATAATGGCTGCAAAACTGCCCGTCTTCAGACATCATCACCGAATTGACCAGTACCGGCGCAATATCCTCCAGCGGCACCCACTGGCGCTCATAGCCTTTCAGCGTCACCAGATCCTTGATCATCAAGGTTGAGACCGGATGCACAAAAGGCAGTTTGTAGAGAAAAAGCAGAGCGAAAGGCGCAATTGCCAGCAACAGCAAAAAGCGCTTCAGCCAATACCACGGCCGCACGCTCACCGGATCCGCCACAAAGCTGGCGACGGTTTTCGGAGCTGCGGTTTCATGATGACCGTCCCCTTTATCTCCGTCCTCCTTATACATGACAAATTTTGTCATTGTGCCCGCAGTGTCTCCGTTACTTGCCATATCGTTACTGCATAATTTCAGCCGATTGAAAAGCCGGTGCTGCAAGACATATCAGTTTTCAGGCATTTTTTGTTGGTAAAAATCATTTCGCGGCTTTTCTGCATCACCTCTGATACAGAAATTTCATATTGAGCCGGCCGGACAGGAGTTGATTATTACAGGCGAATGGTTCATGCCCTTGTCCATGAAAAACGATCATGACATTTCCGGTTTCGGACAGCGGCTGGCACTTCATGCCGCTTCCGTTGAGCAACTGATGGTCTCACTTCTGGATGAGCGCCCGCGTCTCGGCGAGGTTATCCGTCCGCCGCGCCTGATGGCCGCAATCCGTCATGGTGCGCTGAATGGCGGCAAGCGCCTGCGCCCGTTTCTGGTCACGGAAACCGCCCGTCTCTATGATGCTGATCCCCAAGCTGCATTGCGCATTGCCGCAGCGCTGGAATGTATCCATTGCTACTCGCTGGTTCATGATGATCTGCCTGCCATGGACGATGATGATATGCGTCGCGGCCAGCCAACTGTTCACAAAGCCTATGATGAAGCGGCAGCGATTCTCGCCGGTGACGGCCTTCTGACCTATGCTTTCGATATTATTGCTGATGATGCCACCGAACTGCCGGTAAAAACCCGTCTTGATCTGGTGCTGGCTTTATCGCGCGCCTCCGGTGTCGGCGGCATGGTCGGCGGTCAGGCACTTGATCTGATGGCAGAAACTGCCAGTCCTGATGAAGCAGACATTATTACCCTGCAAGCGATGAAAACCGGCGCGCTGATCCGTTTCGCCTGTGAAGCGGGTGCAATTATCGGCAATGCAAACACAGAAGAGCGTGAGCGCCTTGCTGAATTCGGTTCGGCCATTGGTCTGGCTTTCCAGCTTGCCGATGATCTGCTGGATGTAACCGCCGATGCAGCCACTATGGGTAAAGCCACCGGCAAAGATGCCGCCGCAGGCAAAGCGACCCTTGTTTCACTGCATGGCATTGACTGGACAAAGAAACAGCTGGCCGGTCTGGTCGCGCAGGCAGAAGACCTGCTGGCACCTTTCGGTGAAAAAGCACAGGTTCTGAAAGAAGCCGCGCATTTCATCGCATGGCGCGAGAACTAAATTCAATAAAAGTCGCAATAAAAAAGCTCTCATATTTTATGAGAGCTTTTTTATTATTCTTATTCTGCGGCTTCCGGCTTTTTCGCACCGAGCCCGTAACGGTTTTCGATATAATCGGCCACCATTTTCTGGAAGTCTTCGGCAATGGCAGGGCCACGCAGTGTGGCAACTTTCTTACCGTCGACAAAAACCGGTGCGGATGGTGTTTCACCGGTGCCCGGCAAAGAAATACCGATATCCGCATGTTTGGATTCACCCGGACCGTTCACGATACAGCCCATCACCGCGACGGACAGACCTTCAACACCCGGATATTTTTCACGCCAGATCGGCATATTGGTGCGGATATCGTTCTGAATGGTCTGCGCCAGTTCCTGAAACACTGTTGAAGTCGTGCGACCACACCCCGGACATGCAGCAACAATCGGGATAAACTGACGGAAGCCCATCACCTGCAGCAATTCCTGCGAGACCTGCACCTCGCGGGTACGGTCACCATTCGGCTCCGGTGTCAGAGAAATGCGGATTGTATCGCCGATACCCTGCTGCAACAGAATCCCCATCGCAGCGGAAGAAGCCACAATGCCTTTGGTGCCCATACCGGCTTCGGTCAGCCCCAGATGCAGCGCATGATCGCAACGTTTGGCCAGTTCCGCATAAACGGCAATCAGATCCTGTACCTGACTGACTTTGGCGGAAAGAATGATCTTGTCGCGCGGCAGGCCGATTTCCTCAGCCAGATCAGCAGAGATCAGTGCAGACTGGATAATCGCCTCGCGCATCACTTCCTGCGCGGTCATTGGTGCACCGGCAGCCTGATTGCGATCCATCAGCGTGGTCAGCAATTCCTGATCCAGCGAACCCCAGTTCACGCCGATACGCACCGGCTTATCATAGCGGATTGCCATTTCGATAATTTCGGCAAACTGCTTGTCTTTTTTGTCTTTGAAGCCGACATTGCCCGGATTGATACGGTATTTCGCCAGCGCTTCCGCACAGGCCGGATGGTCTGACAGCAGCTTATGGCCGATATAATGAAAATCACCGATCAACGGAACATTGAGACCGAGGCGCTCAAGGCGCTCACGGATTTTCGGCACCGCGGCAGCAGATTCATCACGGTCAACGGTAATACGCACCAGTTCGGAACCCGCATGATGCAGGGCAGCCACCTGCGCAACTGTGCCGTCAATATCCGCCGTATCCGTATTGGTCATGGATTGCACAACCACCGGCGCATCACCGCCAACAATCACGCCGCCGACATTGACCCCGACAGATGTGCGGCGGGCAAAGGGATGGGCATAATAGTGCAGATTATCAGAAGCCATAATTATACAATCTTAAAGTGGGCAATCTTACAGTGATACGGGAACATCTCGGTTCAATGCTGTTCCATAACCGTGACGGAACAGCTTTTGAACCGCAATTGTGACAGTCTTACAGCAGGTCGTTCAAAACTTCTATTCTCTTTTCTGATCTGCGGCACTTGCGAGCGATGAAAGCATAAACACCACCACCAGCATCAGCGCCAGCACCATATAGACAGGACCAAAACCGATATACCCGCCGATATAACCGATCAGGGACGGTGCAACCAGAATGCCTGAATAGCCCATCAATGTGACAAGACTTAACGCCGTACCCGCATGGATGCCGCTCTGATTGCCTGCCGCCGAAAAAATGATCGGCACAATATTGGCCACACCAAGTCCGGCAACGGCAAACGCCAGAATTGCTATCCACGCATGTGGTGCAAAACCGCTGACAAACAAGCCCGCTGCGGCAATAATGATCGACACGCGGAATGTCCGCACGGCTCCAAACCGGTTACGCACGCCGTCCCCGAGAAAACGAACCAGCGCCATGGTGGCAGAAAAAGCCGCATAGCCATAACCGGCTGTGGTCAGATCTGCAGAAAAGGCCTGCTGAATATAGACCGCTGCCCAGTCCAGCACCGCACCTTCCGGCACCATTGCAAACAGCGCCATCATACCGATCAGATAGATCACCGGCTGATTAGGCAGGCGGAAGCGGATTTTCTCGCTGGTCTGCTGCTGACGATCCATGACCAGTCGCGGCAAAGTTATCAGCATAATGATACCGGCAATCACGCTCACCAGAACCGCATGGCTGAATGCGCCCTGATAGTGCAGGTAAAAGCTGCCAAGCGCACTGCCTGCAAAACCGCCAAGGCTCCAGAAACCGTGAGAGGAAGACATCAGCGCACGGCCGAGCGTTTTCTCCACCGCAACGGCATTGGCATTCATCGCCACATCCATACCGCCGAAGACCGCGCCCAGCATAAACAGTACCGGCACGGCCAGATAAAGATTATTGGTGAGAGCGACGACAATCAGCCAGAACGCCACGCCGACGGCGAAGCTTTTGGTGACGCGATCCGAGCCATAGCGCGCCAGCAAAGGGCCGCACAGTCCCATGGCTGCCAGAGCGCCAAGACCGAAAACCAGAATGAGTAATCCGAAGACACCTTCAGAAACGCCCAACCGGCTCATCATCAACGGAATATGCAAAGCCCAGCTGCCGGTAACAAAGCCGTTGGAAAAAAATGCACCCGCCACTGCCCAGCGGTAATAACGCGCACCACTGTCTATAACAGCAGGCTGCACTGTACTGATCCCTGCATCTCCGCTCACAAAACCGCTCCATCAGGTTCAGAACATTATTTAAAGCGTATCCCGAAAAGCGAGAATTGCTCCTGAGCCTCTGTTTAGTCGATTTTTATGACAAAAGAAATCACCTAACCGTCACAAGCCTGTCAGCTGTTGCAGCCAAAGAAAAAGGCGGCCGAAGCCGCCTTTTGTCTGATTGTTCAGCGCTTTATTTCATACCCAGCGTATGCGGCAGCCAGAGTGTGATCTGCGGCACATAGGTGACCAGCCCGAGGAAAATCAGCGTAGTGATAATCCATGGCAATGTCGATTTGGTCACGGCCGTGAGCCCCATTTTCGATATGGATGAGGCCACATAGAGATTGAGCCCCACCGGCGGTGTACACAGACCGATCTCCATATTCACCACCATCATCACCCCGAAATGCACCGGATCAACACCGAGTTTCACGGCAATCGGGAACAGGATCGGCGCCATAATCAGCACCACGGCAGAAGGCTCCATCACCATACCGATCAGCAGCAGGATGATATTCACCATCAGCAGGAAGCCGATCATGCCAAAGCCCTGCTCCACAATCCATGCACTCATCTGCTGCGGAATTTGTTCCGAGGTCAGGATGAAGGCAAACATCACCGCATTGGTAATGATATAGAGCAGCATCGCGCTCATCGCCGCCGAAGACAGCAATACTTTCGGCACATCGCGCAGTTTAATGTCCTTATAGACAAAGACTGCAATCACGAATGCATAGACGGCAGAAACCGCAGCAGCTTCAGTCGGTGTGAAAATACCGCCATAAATACCACCCATGATGATAACGATCAGCATCAGCCCCCAGACGGAGGAGCGGAAGGCTTCCCAACGCTCACGCCAGCTGGCTTTCTGCATCCGCGGATAGCCGTTCTTCCATGCGCGCCAGATGGTTGTGCTGCCAAGCATTGCCGCCAGCATCAGCCCCGGAACAACACCCGCCATAAACAATGTGCCGATTGAGGCCGACATGACCGGCGCACCATCAGGGCCGGTTACCACCATGCCGGAGGTTGCCACCGCATACATCACCATCACAATCGACGGCGGAATGAGAATACCCAACCCGCCGGAGGTCGCGATAACGCCGGTACCGAATTGCGGCGGATAACCCTGCTTGACCATTGCCGGTATCAGGATGGAACCAACCGCCATCACCGTTGCCGGTGACGAGCCGGAAATTGCAGCAAACAGCGAACAGGCGGCAACCGCAGCCAGCCCCATACCGCCATACCAGTGCCCGACCATCGAGGTGGCAAAGCGGATCATCCTTTTGGCCACACCGCCATGGGTGAGGAAGTTACCGGCAAGAATGAAAAACGGAATCGCCATGATCTCGAATTTTTCAATACCGGTGAACAGTTTCAGCGCAATTGAATCCATCGGGATCGAGGTGAACCCGAACAGGAAGGTGAAAACCGTCAGACCCAGCGCAATGGAAACCGGCATCCCTGTCACAAGCAACAGTGCCAGAATGAGGAAGATAATCAGAGCGGTCATCGTGCGGCCTCCGCATCTTCCAGCCCGTCAACATGACCATGATCGTGATGGGCGATAGTGCCTGTGGTGAGATAGAGCCACAGCGCCTGAATAAAGCGGAAACACATCAGCGCGGAACCGAGCGGCACGGCGAGATAGACAATCCACATCGGCATTTCGAGATCAGCGGAAATCTGGCCGGTTTTGGAAATATGCCAGACGAAATCCGTGCCGATCCACGCCACGATACCCGTGAACAGGATACAGGCCAGAAAAGCGATAATAATCATCAGTCGCTGGTTTTTCGGTGACATACGCTCCACCAGCACATCAACGCCGACATGGATGCCGATACGCACGCCATAGGCCGCGCCGAATTTCGCCATCCATACAAACAGATAAATACAGGCTTCCTGAGCCCAGGTCAGATTGATTGATGCCAGCCAGCGATAAAAGCTGCGGGCATAGCCCTGCAATTCGGCATAATCATTGGCGCGTGCCCAAGACAGCACATCGGCAACCAGCCCGATAGAATAACGGTGAGCAACCGCGACAAAGATCAGCACAACGGCCGCTGCAATCAAAAAAGACAGCAATATTTCTTCAAAGCGGTCGAGGATACGCAACACCATAGGATGCTCCTCATGTGAGGGCGCACCGCTTTTCGGTGCTCCGTCTTGTTAATTATGAGCGCAAAAAACCAGCCGTGATAACAGCCGATACGCACAAATGTGATTGAAAACAGAATTCGGAAAATGTGCCTGCCCCAAGCACCATCGTCAGGGCAGGCAGGCCCGCTGCAATCGGAGAAACTCCTGCAGCGGGGTTTGAGAAGATTACTCTTTCATACCGACGGCTTCATAAACCTGCTTAATCAGGTCTGCGCCCACGCGGTCAGCCATTTCAGTATGCACAGGCTTGAGCGCTGCAACCCATTCTTCACGCTCTTCCGGTGTCAGTTCGTAGAATGTGGTCGTACCGGCCGCCTTCATTGCCGCCAGAGAATCGTCATTTTCTTTCTGGGCGATTTCGTTGGCAAAGGCAGTTGATTCAGCCATGGCCTTATCAAGCTGGGTGCGCACATCTTCCGGCAGGCCTTCCCAGAACGCCTTATTGACGATCACCGCATAGCCCAGATAGCCGTGGTTTGAGACCGTGGCATGTTTCTGCACTTCATGCATTTTCTGGGTATACATATTGGATGGCGGATTTTCCGTACCGTCCACAACACCGGTCTGCAAAGCCTGATAGACTTCGGAGAAAGCCAGAACCTGCGGCACGGCACCCAGCGCCTTCATCTGTGCTTCCAGAATTTTGGAAGACTGAATACGCATTTTCAGACCAAGGAAATCATCCGGCACATGCAGCTGGCTGTTTGCCGACATCACTTTGAAGCCGTTATCCCAATAGGCCAGACCTTTGATGCCCTTGGCATCCAGCTTGTCGAGCAGCGCACGGCCAACCGGACCATCGGTGATTTTGCGCAGATCATTATAGTCTTTCATAATGAACGGCAGATCGAAAACTTCAAATTCACGTACGCCGAGCGGGCCGAATTTTGCCAGAGACGGTGCCAGCATCTGCACAGCGCCAAGCTGCAGAGCTTCCAGCTCCTCTTTATCCTTGTAAAGCTGCGAGTTCGGATAGACCTCGACCTTCACTTTGCCTTCGGTGTAGGATTCAGCGAGTTCCTTGAACTTCTCAGCGGCTTTGCCCTTTGGTGTATCAGGTGCCACAACATGGCTGAATTTAATGGTAATTGCCTGCGCAAGCGCAGTTGTGCTCACACCAAAAGCGAGAATTGCAGCAAGACCGGCAGTTGTAAGAAATTTCATTGAGAGGCCCTCCCAAGCCTGCATCTGTCAGTAAAACATTCCGGCGGATAAACCGGCACGGACTCCAAACGGAGTAAAAATCAGATAAAATCCTTAAAAGGAGTAGAGCCTCAATTCTATTGTGGAATACCACAGTATTTCTATTGTGGTTTACCACAGGCATAACTTCGTGCAGACAAAAGGTTATGCTTATAAAGCATAGTGAGGATATTCAGACGATCACATGAAATTTCGTCATACAGCAGCAAATCCGCAAGACAATAGCCAGAGTCTCTCCGGCTTCCGCGCATCTGTGCGTGATTATACGCTGGCTATTCCCCTGCTCGCGATCCTGCTGATTGTGACCCTGATCGTCGCGCTGATTTGGATGACCTCGCGTGATAACCAGTCAGAAACGGAGAAAAAACTCACAACTGACGCGCTTTGGGTTGAGCAATATCTGCGTTTTCAGCTGCAAACCTTTGAGACAGAATTACGCGATCTCGGGGCAGATATCGAACGCGATCCGCAGCAGAAAGACACGATCAGAACCAAAGCCCAGCATCTGGTTTCCATCCATTCGGAATTCATCGATATCAGCTGGTTCACGCCGGATGGCCAATTGCTGGAAAGCGCACCGCCCGGTCTCAATGTTATCGCCGACTATAAACCGGCACTGGCCGAGCATAGCCGCCTGTTCGGCAAACCGGTCTATTCTTCTCCCCGCCATACGAGCGAAGGCTGGGTGGTCGATATGGTGGCACCGGTTTATAATAATAACCGTTCCGCAGGCACGATCTGGGTCATCATCTCACTGGACAGGCTGCTGTCGCGCAATGTGCCCTGGTGGGTTGCGGGAAAATATCAGGTCTCGCTCACAGATTCCGGCGGCGATCCCCTGATCTCAAAGTCCAGCATCATGCCGACCAACGATCAGGCGCGTCACACAATTTCGTTTGATCCGCCGCTGACCGGCACCTATATCACTGTCACGCCCTATCAGAGCCGTGCCGCCATCGGCCCGATTGTCATTTCTGCCGCCATTATCGGCCTGACTATTCTGGTGATTATCAATCTCTGGATGGCCTATCGCCAGAACCGGCGCAGAGCCGCAGCTGAACACGCTTTGCGCACAGAATATGCATTCCGGCAGGCGATGGAAAACTCCCTGACCATCGGCATGCGTGCCCGTGACCGCGACGGACGCATTATCTATGTGAATCCGGAATTCTGCCGCATGGTCGGCTATGAGGAGAAACAGCTGATCGGCATGATGCCACCGCATCCCTATTGGGCACCGGAAATCATGTCGGAAGGTATCCAGCGGCAGAATGATATGCGCAGTACCGGTATTGCCCCGCGTGAATTTGAAACACGTTTCATCCGGCCTGATGGCAAGCTGATTGATATTCAGGTCTATGAAGCACCGCTGATTGATGCGGATGGCACCCATATCGGCTGGATGGGTTCTCTTGTTGATGTGACCGAGAAAAAGAAACTGGAAGAAGCCCGCCAGACGGAAGCTGAAAAACTTCAGCATAATGCCCGTCTGATTACGATGGGTGAAATGGCCTCCACACTGGCGCATGAGCTCAATCAGCCACTGGCTGCCATTACCAGCTATGCGACCGGCAGTCTCAATCTGCTGCAATCAGGCACGGTACAGCCCGTTGATCTGACCGGAGCCTTGCAAAAACTGTCTGATCAGGCACAGCGCGCCGGTACAATTGTCCACCGTGTGCATGATTTTGTGCGCAAGCGCTCCGTAACGCCGGAACAGCACGACCTGCGCAAAATTTTGCAGGATGCTGCCAGTTTTGTCAGTAGCGATATTATCAAGGGCGGCGGTCATATCGACATGCGCCTGCCCGATATGCCGGTAGCCGTGCGGGCTGATGCGGTGCTGATCCAGCAGGTTTTGCTGAACCTGATCCGCAATGCCCGCGAAGCAGCCCTAGGCCTGCCGCGTAACCGGCAGAAATTACATATCAGCCTTGAGAGTGATGAGCATGAAGCCGTTATCACCATCACCGATCACGGGCACGGTATTCCGGAAGGCATGGAAAATGAGATTTTCACGCCCTTTATCTCCTCAAAATCGGAAGGCATGGGCATGGGGCTGCCGATCTGCCGTTCCATTCTGGAATCGCACAAAGGCCGCTTATGGTTGCAGGCAACACCTGACAGGCAAGGTGCCAGCTTCTGTCTTTCTTTACCGCTAAGCACGCAGGAAATCACGCAATGACCGTTCATATTGTTGATGATGATGAAGCCATTCGCGATAGCCTGTCATGGCTGTTTCGCTCCCGTGGTGTGGGCGTTGTCACATGGCCGTCCGGCGAGGCTTTTCTGCAAAACTGGTCGCCGGATCTTCAGGGCTGTATTCTGCTGGATATGCGAATGGACGGCATGTCCGGTCTTGAGGTTTTCGACAAGCTCATCAAGCTTCATGCCCGTCAGCCGGTGATTTTTCTGACCGGACATGGTGATATTCCGCTGGCCGTGGAATGTTTGAAACAGGGTGCGGCGGATTTTCTCGAAAAACCGTTCAACGACAATAATCTGGTCGACAGGGTTCTGGCTGCCCTGCACAAAGCAAAAGAGCGTGCCGCCTCAGACCGTCAGCGCGATGAATTGCGGCGTAAACGCACCCAGCTTTCCCCGCGCGAAAATGAAGTCTTGTCGATGATATTGGAGGGGCTGCTCAATAAGCAGATTGCCGACAGGCTGGAGATCACCGTGCGCACAGTTGAAGTGCATCGCGCCCATATTATGGAGAAAATGGGGGCGCGCAATGCCGTGGAACTGGCGCGTCTGATCAGTTTCAGCGAACAGGATTAACCGGCAGAGCAAATACACTCTGCCGGTCTGAATTTTATGCGTAAATAATCAGCAGATCCTTGGCATCAATCTGATCACCGGCGCGTACCAGCACTTCTGCCAGCACACCGTCCCGCTCGGCATGAAGGGCGGTTTCCATCTTCATCGCTTCAATCGACAGCAAGACATCACCGGCTTTCACACTCTGCCCGCTAACCACTGCAATGGTTGAAACAATGCCGGGCATCGGTGCGCCGATATGGGTCTCATTGTTCAGTTCGGCTTTGCGACGAGCACCTTTGGCGGCACCGCGTGTGCGATCCGGCACTTTGATACGACGCGGCTGACCATTCAGTTCAAAGAACACCGTGACCATGCCCTGATCGTCAACATCGCCCACTGCCTGATTGCGGATAACCAGTGTCTTGCCACGCTCAATCTCAACAAAGACTTCCTGTTCCTGCGCCAGCCCGTAAAAATAGACCGGCGTCGGCAGCACGCTTGTCGGCCCGTAAAGGGTCTGTGCGCCAGCAAAATCAGTGAAGACTTTCGGATACATCAGATAGGACGCAAATTCCTGATCGCTGATTTTGCGCTCCAGCTTGGTTTCAATCTCTTTACGCTCTGCTTCCAGATCAGCCGGTTGCAGCAACGCACCCGGCCGCTCTGTAAATGGCTTTTCGCCTTTCAGCACTTTGGCCTGCAAATCCTTCGGCCAGCCTGCGGGCGGCTGTCCGAGATCGCCGCGCATCATCGAGACTACGGAATCTGGGAAGGCAATATCCTTGGCAGGATTGGTCACATCAGTCGTTGTCAGATCCTGACTGACCATCATCAGCGCCATATCGCCGACCACTTTGGAAGACGGCGTGACTTTAACAATATCGCCGAACATCAGGTTCACATCGGCATAGGCCTGCGCCACCTCATGCCAGCGGCTCTCCAGCCCCAGCGAGCGTGCCTGCTCCTTCAGATTGGTGAATTGTCCGCCCGGCATTTCATGCAGGTAAACTTCCGAGGCAGGGCCTTTCAGGTCACTCTCAAAAGCTGCATATTGATTACGCGCCGCCTCCCAATAGAAGGAAATCCGGCGGATCGAAGCCGGATCAAGCTGCGGATCACGCTCACTGCCCGCCAGTGCTTCAACAACGGAGCCGAGACATGGCTGGGACGTGTTACCGGACAGCGCATCCATTGCTGCATCCACAACATCCACACCGCTCTCTACAGCCGCCAGCACTGTTGCCGCCGCAATGCCGGATGTATCATGGGTATGGAAATGGATCGGCAGATCGGTTTCCTGCCGCAAGGCCGTGAAGAGTTTGCGTGCCGATTGCGGCTTCAGCAGTCCGGCCATATCTTTAATAGCGATAATATGCGCACCAGCCTTTTCAACCTCACGCGCCAGTTTCAGATAATAATTCAGGTCATATTGCGGGCGCGCTGCATTCATCAGATCGCTGGTATAGCAGATCGCTGCCTCGCAAAGCTTGCCCTCGCTCAGCACGGCATCCATCGACACGCGCATATTCTCAACCCAGTTGAGGCTGTCAAACACGCGGAACAGATCAATGCCGCCACGTGCTGCTTCACGCACAAATTGCGTCACCACATTATCGGGATAGCTCTTATAGCCCACGCCATTAGCGCCGCGCAGCAGCATTTGCAGCAGCAGGTTCGGTGCGCCATCACGCACCTTGCTCAGACGCTCCCACGGATCTTCTGTCAAAAAGCGCATGGAAACATCGAAAGTCGCACCGCCCCAGCATTCCAGAGAAAACAGGTTCGGCAGCAGGCGCGCATAGGTTTCGGCAATCTGCGCAATATCATAGGTACGCATACGCGTGGCGAGCAGCGACTGATGCCCGTCACGCATGGTCGTATCGGTCACCAGCACCCGCTTTTGCTCACGCATCCATTGCGCAAATTTCTGCGGCCCCAGCTCTGCCAGTTTTTGACGGGTGCCGTGCTGAATATCACCATCAGGCACATAAGGCACTTTCGGTGCGGCCGCATTCATGTCCGGCAAGGCACGGCCTTTGGTTTCCGGATGACCATTGACCGTAACATCAGCAATATAGGTCAGAAGCTTAGTCGCGCGATCCTGTCGTTTCACATGCTCGAACAATTCCGGCGTCGTATCAATAAATCGCGTAGTATATTCGTTACTGCGAAATTTCGGATGCGTAATAATCGCTTCCAGAAAGGTCAGATTGGTCGACACACCGCGGATACGAAACTCCCGCAAAGCACGATGCATACGCAGGATCACCTCTTCCGGTGTCGATGCCCATGCCGTCACTTTCTCCAAGAGCGGGTCATAATAGCGGGTGATGAAGGCGCCGGAATAGGCGGTGCCGCCATCCAGACGAATGCCAAAACCGGTCGCTCCGCGATAAGCAGTAATCCGCCCGTAATCCGGAATGAAATTCTGCTCCGGATCTTCCGTTGTGATGCGGCATTGCAATGCATGACCGCGCAGAACAATCTTGCTCTGCTCCGGCACACCGGATTCCGGCGAGCCGATAGCTGCGCCTTCCAGAATACGGATTTGCGCTTTGACAATATCAATGCCGGTGACTTCTTCCGTCACCGTATGTTCCACCTGAATGCGCGGATTGACCTCGATGAAATAGAATTTCCCTGATGTCACATCCATCAGGAACTCGACCGTCCCCGCCCCGATATAATGGGTGGCGCGGGCGATCTTCAGCGCATAATCGGCCAGTTCTTGACGCTGCCCATCATTGAGGTAAGGCGCCGGTGCGCGTTCCACCACTTTCTGGTTACGCCGCTGCACGGAGCAGTCACGCTCAAACAAATGCACGGCATTGCCATGGGTATCACCGAGGATTTGCACTTCCACATGGCGCGCATGTTCAATGAGTTTTTCGAGATAGACCTCATCCTTACCGAAAGCGGCTTTGGCCTCGCGCTTGGCTTCCGTGACCTCACGCGCCAGATCTTTGGCCTCACGAATTGCACGCATACCGCGTCCGCCGCCACCCCATGAGGCTTTGAGCATCAACGGATAGCCGATGCTGTCGGCAATTTTGCGCACCTCATCCATATCCTCCGGCAGAGGGTCACTGGCAGGCACCACCGGCACACCGACCTCAACGGCCAGATTGCGCGCAGCAACTTTATTACCGAGGCGGCGCATCGTATCGCCTTTCGGGCCAATGAAAATAATGCCGTTCTCAGCGCAGGCATCGGCAAATTCAGGACTTTCCGACAGCAAACCATAGCCCGGATGAATGGCATCAGCACCGGAGAGCTTGGCAACGCGGATTACTTCCTCAATTGAGAGATAGCTTTCAATCGGTCCCAGATCACGCTGCAGATGCGGGCCGCGCCCGACCTGATAACTTTCATCGGCTTTGAAACGATGCAATGCAAGTTTATCTTCCTCTGCCCAGATCGCCACGGTTTTCATGCCTAGCTCATTTGCAGCGCGGAATACGCGGATAGCAATTTCAGAGCGGTTTGCGACAAGAATTTTATGGATAGGCAAAGCAGGTCTCCCTCACTGCAAAACTAGAGCGCCGTGTGCCAGACTTGGCACACAAAGGTCGCTCTAACACTTTAAAATTAGAGCATAATTTCACCTTAAACTGATCCAAGTTTAAGGAATTATGCTCTATTCTGACACATGCCGGTCGTTCCCGTGACCGGCAAAATTCCGTCTGCATACTGATCGTTTTTTTTGTGAAAGAACAGCGAAAATACGTCTTAAAATAACAATGCCCGACACAAGTGCCGGGCATTGCTGAGCCAATTATTCCAAAGTATTAGACCTCTTTTCAAGAAAGAGAATACTATTCTAATTCTGAAATAATTCCCTGATTTCAGGAATTATTTTTTCTGGAAATAATTATATTTTCCGTCATCACCTTTGCGCCATTCAAACATGACATAAGGCGAAAGATTCGGATCGCCCTTTTCATCATAGGAAATTTCGCCGAGAACCGTCTTGAACGGACCTTTTTCCTTCATGGCTGTCGCAACAGTCATAGGATCATTGGTACCGGCAGCCTTTGCCGCTGCAGCCAGAGACTGCACTGCCGCATAGGAATAGAAAGTATAAGCTTCCGGCTCAAATCCGGCATCACGGAATTTCTTGATCAGTTCAGCATTGGCCGGATCTTCACGCGGATCAGGGCCGAAAGTGTTCAGCACACCGGCAACCGCATCACCGGCGATCGAAGCCAGTTCGTTGGACACAATACCGTCACCGGAAATGAACTGCGCCTTCAGATCCTGATCGCCCATCTGACGGATAATCAGACCGGCTTCCGGATGCAGACCACCCCAGTAAATAACCGTAACACCGTCACGCTTCAGCTTGGCGATCAGCGCGGAATAGTCTTTTTCACCGACATTCACGCCTTCATAAACTGTCTCTTTCAGACCCAGTTCATTCATCGCGTTCTTGGTGGCGTCTGCAAGTCCCTGACCATAAGGGGTTTTGTCATGAACAATTGCGATTTTACCGTCTTTGAAATTATCGACGATATATTTGGCGGCAGCGATACCCTGATTGTCATCGCGGCGGCAGGTACGGAATGTATTCCAGAGACCACGATCGGTATAAACCGGATTGGTTGTGCCCGGTGCAATCGCAAGAATACCGTTTTCGGCATAAACTTCCGAAGCCGGAATGCTCACGCCCGAATTAAAGTGACCGATGACAAATTGCACACCATCGGCAGCAAATTTATTGGCAACGGACATGCCCTGCTTGGGATCAGAAACATCATCGCCATAAACAAGAACGATCTTTTCGCCATTCAGACCGCCTTCTGCATTCACAACTTCAACAGCTGCTTCCACACCGTTTTTAATCTGTGCGCCATATGCGGCACCACCGCCCGTCAGAGGTGCACCAACACCGACCAGAATATCGGCCCATGATGAACCGCTAAAGGCCAGCATTGCAGACAGTGCAACACCGCAGAACAGAGACTTCTTCATATTTCCTACTCCCGTGAATATGCTCAAAAACTGACAAAAAGCAGGTTTTGAGGTCGCCGGAACACCGGCATTTTTCTGTCGGAATGAGACATCCGGCAGAATTTCTTTCAACAGTTCCTCTATGAAAACCGGTTTCACACGGAACTGTTCTGAAACAAAAAACTGTCTCCGCTGTCTGCAATACAGCTTTCAATCAAACGGGGCCGGACTGAGCCGGCCCCGCTGATTTTCAAAGACAGGTTTACTGCTGAATGTAAGTGAACTTACCGTCAGCGCCTTTTTCCCACTTATACATGACATAGCCCGGCAGCTTCGGATCGCCTTTCTCATCGAAAGAGATATCTCCGAGCACAGTCTTGAATGTGCCGGACTTCAGTGCTTTCGCAACTGTTTCCGGATCATTGCTGCCTGCAGCTTTCGCTGCACCGGCCAGCGACTGCATCGCGGCATAGGAGTAAAGTGTATAAGCTTCAGGCTCGAAACCGGCATCGCGGAACTTCTTCACCAGATCAGCATTGGCCGGATTGTTGCGCGGATCAGGACCGAAAGTATTCAGAGTTCCCTCAACCGCATTACCGGCAATGGAAGCCAGCTCATTGGAGACGATACCGTCACCGGAAATGAACTGTGCTTTCAGCCCCTGATCGCCGAGCTGACGAATAATCAGACCGGCTTCCGCGTGCATACCGCCCCAATAAATAACGGTAATGCCTTCCTGCTTCATTTTTGCGATCAGTGCCGAGAAGTCCTTCTCGCCAATATTCACACCTTCATACAGGGTTTCTTTCATACCTGCTGCATTGAGTGCTTTCTTGGTTTCATCAGCCAGACCCTGACCGTAAGGTGTCTTGTCGTGAACAACAGCCACTTTGGCGTCTTTGAACTTTTCAGCAATATACTGACCTGCAACAATACCCTGCTGGTCATCGCGGCCGCAGGTACGGAATGTGTTCCACATACCGCGATCAGTATAAACAGGGTTGGTCGCACCTGGTGAAATCTCCAGAATGCCGTTTTCCTGATACACTTCCGAAGCCGGAATTGTTACGCCGGAGTTAAAGTGTCCGATAACGAATTTAACACCGTCAGCGGCAAACTTGTTGGCAACCGAAATGCCCTGTTTCGGATCGGAAACGTCATCACCAAGGGTGAAAACGATTTTCTCTCCGTTCAGGCCACCTTCTGCATTGATGACTTCTGCTGCAGCCTCGGCTCCTTTTTGAATCTGGAGACCATAAACCGCGTTCGGTCCAGTCAGCGGTGCGCCGATACCCACCAGAACATCCGCAAAAGCCGAGCCGCTGAAAGCCACGAGAGCCGACACTGCTACGCTGTAGAATAAAGATTTTTTCATATTAACTGCTCCCATTACAATGATTATGCCGGAAACCGTCTGCCGCAGATCAGTTTCCTTGTTTTATTAAATACGGAGATCAAAGTTTTGCGATGCAATACCGATGATCGGCCGGTCATTTTTATTACAATCATTAAGCAGAAACCGGTTTCCCGGGCAGTTCATACCGGAGTGTTACACCGGCGTATCACAATACTCACTTCGTTCCCGCAAAGCGGAATATTGCAATTTCAAAACACCCCCAAATTCAATAATCAGCTCAGGGATGTTGTTTCTTGGTTCCTTTAAATCGCCTGTTATTTCGACTTATAGGAAAATGGTGAAGTCTGTTCATAGAGCCAGTTATATTGACGCACCATCTGCTTCACCTTTGTGAAACGATAGCCAAGCGTGCCAATCACCAGCAACACAACAAAATCGACCAGATAGTAATGCAGCGACAGCAATGTTCCTTCAAACATTGCAAAATGAATAAAACGAACCATCGCTGTCAAAGGCAGGAGATAGAGCACAAACATTGCATATGGACGCCATGTTTGTGCGCAGGCCCGCCCTGTCATCCATGCGGCCCAGCCGCCGAGAATGCAGGTAATCAACAAAAACAGCCAGAATGACGGCTCTTCATAGAGAATGCCTTGCATCAATAATTCTCCCCAATTCACCGGATTTCTGAACAGAATTTCCGGCTGGTGCAGTTTCCGGAAGCGAGGCTGATTTTTTAGCGCCCCGGCTTGTCAGAAACTGCGTTAATTCATCTAAAGCTGAACATTATGAAGAGTGCCGGACAATTTGTCTGCCCGGCTTTCTCATCAATGACGTCCGCCTTCCAGATAGGCTGCGCGTACTTCCGGATTTGCCAGAAGCTCCTGCCCGCTGCCGCTCATAGTAATCACACCATTAACCATCACATAACCGCGATGAGCAAGTTTCAGCGCACCGAAAGCATTCTGCTCCACCAGAAACACAGTCAGTCCGGTGGTGCGGTTCAGCTCTTTAATCGCCTCAAAAATCTGTTTGACGATCAGTGGTGCCAGACCAAGTGACGGCTCATCCAGCATCAGCAATTTTGGCCGTGCCATCAATGCACGGGCAATCGCCAGCATCTGCTGCTCACCGCCCGACAGAGTACCGCCGCGCTGATTGATACGCTCTTTAAGACGCGGAAACAGATCAAACATCAGTTTCACATCTTCATCAAAGTATTTTTGATTATCGAGACTGGCACCCATTTGCAGATTTTCCATCACGCTCATGCGCGGGAAAATACGGCGCCCTTCCGGAGACTGCGCAATACGCAGTTTTGCAATCTCGTGAGGCGGCATAGAAGTAATATCTTTGCCCTCAAAAAGAATGCGTCCGGTGCGGGCACGCGGTGTACCGAAAATCGTCATCATCAGAGTTGATTTTCCGGCACCGTTTGCACCGATCAGCGTGACGATTTCACCGGATTTAACCGTGACATCAACACCTTTCAGCGCGCAGATATTGCCGTAATAGGTTTCAACCTTATCGATAACCAGAAGCGGGTTCTGAGCCTGCATCATTTACCCCCCTCAGTTTTCTTCGTCGAATCTGTCTCTTCGGATGTCTCATGGCTGGACGGTACTTTGCCGGCTTCCACACGGGATGAGAATTCCGTTTTTCCGCCGCTGGCCAGCTGGCGTGCCTGCCCTACCCAGTCTTCACGGGCAATACGGCCGTCAAAGCTCAGATACATCTCAGCCTGTTTGATTTCAGCTTCTGTCCACGCGGCAATCTGATCGAAATGATAGATGCCATGGGCATTGAGCTTAGTCTCGTTAACACTGCCGATCCCTTTAATCAGGGTCAGATTATCAGCGATACCGCCGCGCGGCGCATCCAGACCACCGGCAAGATGCTCCGGTGCAGCAACCTCATCCGCAGGATCAACATCTGCAAGCTGCGTGACCAGCTGATCGACTTCCCCGACGTCACCGCCGGAGCCTTCAATCAGATCGGTTACCTCATCATCATCAACACCGAGATAGGCGGCGATAACTTTAGGGTCATTCTGCACAAAGCTCGGAGCGCCGTCAGAGATTTTCGTGCCATATTCAAGCACGATCACATGATCGGAAATTTCCATAACCACCGACATATCATGCTCAATCAGCAGAATGGACGTGCCTGTCTCTGCACGAATATCCAGCAAAAGCTTGTTAAGCTCCGCAGATTCTCGCGGGTTCAGACCGGCTGCCGGCTCATCAAGGCACAGCATTTCCGGATCGGTGCACATAGCACGGGCAATTTCCAGACGGCGCTGATCGCCATAAGGAAGATCACCTGCCGGATCATCAGCACGATGGATCAGATTGATTTTCTCAAGCCAGATACGGGCTTTTTCAATCGCGTCTTTCGCTGCCTTTTTATAGCCGGGAAATCCGAGCAGCCCCAGAAAAGTAAAGCCGGATGACACCATCAGCGGATTATGCTGGGCAACCAGCAGGTTTTCCAGAACTGTCAGACCTGTGAAAAGGCGGATATTCTGGAAGGTACGGGCAACCTTGGCTTTTTTGGTAATCACAAAATCCGGCATCCGTTCCAGCAGGAACTTATCGCCGTTTTTATGCTGCATTGTCACCATGCCGCCGGTCGGCTTGTAGAAACCGGTCAGGCAGTTAAACACAGTGGTTTTACCGGCGCCGTTCGGTCCGATCACCGCAGTGATCTCGCCGCGTTTGGCTTCAAAGCTCAGATCATTAATTGCCACCAGACCGCCGAAACGCATGGAAAGATGCTCGACTTTCAGAATGGTATCGGCGTTTTGTCTTTTTTCAGCAAGTTCAGAATTTGCCATAGTATTTATCCCCGCCATCAACCGTGACCTTCCTTGGTAAAGGAACCGGACACCAGCTTACGCTCATTCAGGAAGGCGCTTGGTTCACGATGACCGACAAAACCACGCGGTTTCCAGACCATCACCACAACCATAGCCAGACCGAAAATCAGCATACGATAGAGTTCCGGCGTAAAGCTTTGGCCGAACACGGCTTTCAGGAATGAAAGTTCGCGCAGGATTTCTGTACCGCCGATCATCACGATTGCAGCAATCGCAATACCGATCAGCGATCCCATACCGCCAAGAACCACAATGGCAAGAATAACCGCGGATTCGAGGAAGATGAAGGATTCCGGGCTGACAAAACCCTGACGCGCGCCGAAGAAGGCACCGGCAAAGCCGCCAAACATCGCGCCGGTTGCAAAGGCGGTCAGCTTGGTTGTTGTCGTATTGATACCCAGCGCACGGCAGGCAATTTCGTCCTCACGCAGTGCTTCCCATGCACGGCCGATCGGCATACGGCGCAGACGGATTGTGACCCATGCGGTCAAAAGCGCCAGCAACAGAATGACGTAATAGAGGAAGATTTTATAATGGGCTGCAGAAAATTGCAGGCCGAAAGTGGCAGCAAAACCATCAGGACCGGCTTTGAACGGAATACCGAAGAAGGTAGCCTTGGCAATACCCGATACACCATAGGTACCTTTGGTAACCGCCGTCCAGTTTATCAGCACAAGTCTGATGATTTCACCGAAAGCCAGCGTCACGATCGCAAGATAGTCGCCCCGCAGACGCAGCACAGGGAAGCCGAGAATAATGCCCCAGAAGGCTGCGAGAATACCGGCAACCGGCAGCAGCGTCCAGAAAGACAGACCGAAATAGGAGGACAGCAATGCGTAGGAATAAGCACCGACCGCATAGAAGGCCACATAACCCAGATCCAGCAGGCCGGCGAGACCGACAACGATATTCAGCCCCCATGCCAGCATGATATAGATGAGGATCTGCACACCGAAATTATCAACCCATTTCAGGGAGCCCTGAAAACCAAGTGTCAGAACAATCAGCACCGGATAGATAAACAGGAAAAGGATTGCCAGTTTCGAAAAATTCTTACGGAAGAACGAAACATCACCGCTGGCAACAACCTGTTTTTCGGATTTTCCGCGCTTTGCCATATAAGGCACAAGAAAAGCGCGGTGCAGAAAACGGCCGATACCTGCCAGAGCTACAAGGGTAAACAACAGCCCCCAGCGCTGAACCAGCACCAGCTCATTATTGATATTCTGCTCGGTTTTGAAACCGACGATCAGTACGAACAGGCCGAATGCCAGAATGGCTGCAATGATACCTTCGCGGATACCGGCTGCAAAATCTGACGGTTCAGCCTTCGGTGCACCCGCCGGAGAAGTTTGAAAAGCATTGGTCATGTTACACCTTTTCAACTTCTGGACGGCCGAGAATGCCGGAAGGCATGAAGATCAGCACAATCGCAAGGATCGAGAACGCAGCAACATCTTTATAATCAATCGAGAAATAGGCAGACCAGAGCGCCTCGATCAGACCGATCAGCAAGCCACCGATCACAGCGCCCGGAAGCGAGCCGATACCACCGAGAACCGCTGCGGTGAACGCTTTCACACCCGGAATAAAGCCGTCTGTAAACGAGATAACCCCGTAGAATGTGAGATAAAGCGTACCGGCCACGGCGGCCAGTGCGGCGCCCATAACGAAGGTCAGAGAAATCGTGCGGTCAACATTGATACCGAGCAGCGATGCCATTTTACGATCCTGTTCGCAGGCACGCTGGGCGCGCCCCAAGGATGTACGGTTAACAATATACCAGAAGATTGTGAGCAGAACGATGGTAACTGCAATGATAACGATCTGTTTCAGCGAGATGATAACACTGGTACCGAATAATGAATAAGAGTCATTAATCAGCGAAGGGATCGGCTTGTTACGCGGACCCTGTGTTACCTGCACGAAGTTAGACAGCGCAATGGACATACCGATTGCTGTAATCAGCGGTGCAAGCCGGAAAGACCCGCGCAATGGCCGGTAGGCGACCCGCTCAATGGTCCAGCTCCACATACTGGTCAGGATCATAGCGACAATCATCATCAGCAGGATTGCAAGTACGACAGGTACTGCACCAACAAATGTTGTCAGCAATAAAAAAACAATAAGCGCCATAAAGGCGCCGAGCATAAAAACATCACCGTGAGAAAAATTGATCATGCCGATAATACCATAAACCATGGTATAGCCGATGGCGATCAATCCATAGATCGATCCGAGCGTGAGCCCGTTGATCACTTGCTGGATAAAATATTCCATTGCAAAGTCACCCTTTTATGATCTGAATTATTGTCACCTTTAACAGGCTCTTCCCTTATATTTCAGATCGTTTACTCCTACTGCACAATCCGGCAGGCAAAATCTGCCTTGGTACCGCCCAGCATTTATAGATCCGCCGCATGTCCCTGAGGACAGACCGGCATTATTCATTTCAGCATTTCAGGCAAAATTCTCCCCCGATAGTTTCTGCGTAGTCAGACAAGCTTCCCTCTGTCTTTGGCTGAACATGCGCCAAACCGGATAGCTCGCATACACAGAAACTATAGAAATAACGACTAGTAATATAGTATTATATTCCCCCTGCTCTGCTCCTGAAATTTAAGATTACTCATAATTTAATGCCGGTCAATCGCCCTTCTGCATTGTTTCAAAGATTGAACAATGTTCCGTTTGCGACGTCTTTAACGAACTACAAATCCGTGCGCGAACGGGTCACGGTCATCAATAAAAATCGTATTATATCCGGTCATGCGCGCCCAGCCGGCAACTGACGGAATTATCGCTTTCTTATCAGCAACTTGTACCTCTGCTTCCACACGTCCGTGGAACAGTGACCCGATCACAGATTCGTGAACAAAATCGTCGCCTGCCTTCAGCTCTCCGCGTGCCGCCAGCTGCGCCATACGCGCCGAGGTACCGGTGCCGCATGGTGAACGATCAATCGCTTTTTCCCCGTAAAAAACGGCATTTCGTGCATGAGCTTCCGGTTTCGTCGGTTTTCCTGTCCACAAAATATGGCTGAGGCGGTTGATATCAGCCAGTTCCGGATGCTGAAATTTATACAACTCATTGAGTCGCTGACGTAAAACAGGGCTCCAGCCGATCAGATCCAGTACCGAATAATCGGCAAGATCCGTGTAATTTTGTTGCGCCTCAACAATTGCATAGAAATTTCCGCCATAGCTGACATCAACTTTCAGCATGCCGAGATCAGGACATTCCACTTCCAGACCTTCCGCATAGAGAAATGCCGGCACATTTGTCAGCCGCACGCTCTCCACATACTGGCCGTTCTGCTCATATTCGATTGCGACTTTACCGGCCGGTGTATCCAGATTGATCTTGCCCGGTACTTTCGGCGTGATCAGCCCCTGCTCAATCGCCATGGTTACAGTACCGATCGTGCCATGTCCGCACATCGGCAGGCAGCCCGATGTTTCAATAAACAGCACGGCCACATCGCAGTCTTCCCGTGTCGGCGGATACAGGATCGAGCCGGACATCATGTCATGACCGCGCGGCTCAAACATCAGCCCTGTACGGATCCAGTCATATTCGGCCAGAAAATGCGCCCGCTTTTCCATCATTGTTGAGCCATGCAGGTTCGGTCCCCCGCCGGCAACAAGCCGGACGGGATTGCCGCAGGTATGACCATCAACACAGAAGAAGGAATGTTTTGCCATGATGTTTCTCAAAAACGTTTCGGACTGAAAGCACTGACAGGCAGTGCGGTTGTTTCGTGATTAAGCAGCTGCGTTACCAGCCGTGCTGTTGCCGCCGATTGTGTCAGCCCCAGATGTCCATGGCCAAAAGCATAGACAATATCTTTGGAGACCGATGAATAACCGATGACCGGCAGCGTATCCGGCGTTGAAGGACGATAGCCCATCCATTGCCGCCCGCCCTCAATATTCATCTGCGGCAGGAACTGCTTTGCCTTTTTCAGCATAGCTTCTGAACGCGCATAATTCGGCGGCAATGTCAGCCCGCCGAGTTCGACCGCACCGCCCACGCGCACGCCGGTCGTCAGCGGCGTAATCACAAAAGCATGGCCGGGGAATGTCAGCTGACGGCGGATGTCATAAGCCCCGACCGGCAGTGTCGTATTATATCCGCGCTCTGTTTCCAGCGGCACCGCATCGCCCAGCTGGGCACTCAGATGATGTGACCAAGCCCCTGCGGCAACAATGAGTTTTTTGCACTGCAGCTTACTGCCGTCAGCCAGCGTGACTTCAGCACCGCCCTGCATATGCGCGATTTTAGTAACAATACCCTGCTGATAGCGGCTGCCGAGTTTCTCTGCATAAGCCCACAGAGCTTTGCCATAAAGTTTCGGATCGGAGACATTTTTCCATTTCGGAACAAAACAGCCAACCACAAAACGCGGTGATAATCCCGGTTGCAAGGCTGCCAGTTCAGCGCCGCGCACCACAGTATAATCAATGCCCGCCTGTTTTTTGGCTTCCCAGCCCGGCATAGCCGCCTGCAGTTCAGCTTCACTTTCATAAAGCTCAAGATTGCCTTCATGATGGATCATGTCCGTCACACCGGCGCGTTCCGCCAATGCCAGCATTTCACGCTCGGCAAGCTGCATCATCTCCCCTTGCACGACGGTACTGTTGCGCAGAGCCGAAGGGCTGCTGGCACGCCAGAAGCGATAAAGCCATGGCAGCAATTTCAACAAGTAAGACGGACGGATAGCGAAGGGCCCCAGCGGATCCATCAGCCAGCCCGGCACTTTTTTCATCACACCTTTGGAAGCGAGCGGCAAGACTTCAGAAAATGCCAGTGCCGCCGCATTACCGGAACTTGTCTCCTCACAAATACCGGTACGATCCACAACCAGCACAGAATGCCCCGCCTCACTCAGCACAGCTGCTGCAGCGATACCGACAATACCTGCCCCGATTATAATAATTTCAGAATTATTCTGCTTCCCATCCACATTGACGCTATTGACCGACGCCATGTGCCCTCCTGCCTGCTACACTTATTGTTATTTCAGCTGGTGCAGACCTTACGCCGTAAAATACATTCTTGCTATGAAAAACCCCGATTATTTTTGAATTAACCGGGGTTCAGATTGTCAGATTTTTGGCAGTTCAGGCCGTGTCGCCAGAGCCTGTTTTACAATCTTTTCAACCTGTGCACGGCGCTCTCCGCTCAGCGGCTGGCGCGGCAGACGAACACGGTCATTCGACTGAATCGCATGAACTTCAATCAGCTTGAGATTCTGCACCAGATAGGTTGAAACATCGAGATCAAGCAGCGGACGCATCCAGCGATAAAGCGGCAGCGCTTCATCATAACGCTTCTGTTTGATAAGCTGATACAGAACCACAGTTTCACGCGGCAGTGAGGTCACAACACCGGCAACCCAGCCGATTGCACCGGTTGTCAGTGCTTCAAAAGCCAGATTATCTACGCCGGTGAAAAGATCAAAACGATCGCCGAACTGATTGACGATATCGATTGTGCGACGGATATCATCCGAGGATTCCTTGATCGCAACAAACAGATCGTCCTTCGCCAGTTCTTCAAGGCATTCACCGGTCACATCCACACGATAGGCCATGCGGTTGGAATAGATCATCACCGGCAGACCACCGGCAGCAGCCATGGCTTTCAGCGTGGTGACAGTCTCCTGAGGATTGGTGAAATAGATCGGGCTTGGCACAACCATCAGGCCGTCTGCACCGGCTTTCGCAGCAGCTTTGGCAGCAGCAGCACCTTCACGTGTACCGGCCTCGAAAACGGTCATCAGCACCGGACGTTTTCCGGCAACCGCACGGGCGGTTTTGAAAACTTCCAGCTTTTCCTCTCCCGACAGCATCGGGCCTTCACCCAGAGAGCCGCCGACAACAAAACCGTCAACGCCCGCATCAATCTGCAGACCGAAGCAACGCTCCATCTCTTTATGATCCAGAGCATCATTTTCAGTAAATTTTGTTGTGACTGCCGGAAAAATACCTGACCACATAATCATTCTCCCAATTGATATATTTCTGATATATCTAAATTCAGAATGCGCGTCAATTAAATTCTGCACGGGATAATGCAGACTTATAAACAATCGCCCAGCCAGGACGACCGGCACTCATATTGAGAAAACCAGCTTCTTGTAGTATCTCTCAGAAAAATATCATTGAAATTTATACATCCTGCATATTGCGCTTCAGCGATATCGGCTTCGCAAAAACTAAAGCAGAGCACAGCTTGCCGCAAATTCTGCCGGCAGCAGAACTGCTATCAAGAACAAGGATAAAGCCTTTATGTCAGGGCAGTCAGACTATTCCGACGACCAGCAGACCGTAACCGCACTCAGCCTCTCGGATCAGGCTTACCGGTTGCTCGAACGCCATATTGTTACACTGCAGCTGCAACCGGGAAGTGTTACCAATGAACGTGTCCTGATCGAGCTCACCGGCATGGGCAGAACACCGGTGCGCGAAGCTATCCAGCGGCTGGCATGGGAAGGCCTGATGGAAGTGCGGCCGCGCTCGGGCATTGCGATTACGGCCCTTGACCCTAAGGATTTCACCAAGGTTCTGGATGCCCGCGAAGGTGTCGAACAAATTCTTTGCCGCGATGCAGCGCGTTATTCCGGTGCTTATGAGCATGAGAAACTGCGCGAAGCTGCGGTCATGATGAAGCAAGCCGCCACAACACAGGATATCCCGTTATTTCTGGACGCCGATAAAGCGTTTGATGAAGTTCTTGGCAGCGCCTCACTCAACAACTATGCCACACGTCTGGCCGCGCCTCTGCAAAGCCACAGCCGCCGCTTCTGGTTCCGCCTGCGTCGTGACAACAGCCTGCAGGATTCTTCAACCGCCCATACGCAGATGATTGATGCAATTGTCTCCCGCGATGAAACAGCCGCCATTGAAAGCGCAAAACAGCTCATCGCCTATCTGCGTACACTCACCCCATAAGTGCCGTAATTGCTGCCGATAAGCCTGCATCATCTCCGAAAGGCTTATCGGCTATATGTTTGTTTTTAATTCGCATTTTTCATTCAAATTATTAGCAGCACCTTGCCTGCTATTCCTGTTCAGCAGTACCGGTTTTACGCAAACAGCTGAGAGTGATTATCAGGGACCGGTTGTGACCAGCTGCAAGACCATTGGCACCCTTGCAGCCAAATGGGACAAAACATCCGAACAATGGCCGGAAATTATCCTGCAGGCAAAAGTCAAAGCTGTACATGAGGCCAATCCGATTGCCGTAACAGAGCTTTGCCCGAACCAGAGACTGCAAGTCATCTGTCTTGAATATGACAATAGTGCATTGAAAGCCGGAGATCATGTGAAAGTCAGCGGGATGCTGACCAACAGCTTTGAGGGTGGTGTAGTGATTGACCCCTGCTCCACCCGCTTGCAGCAGGACTAAGTTCCTCCTATTCGGCTGGGAAGACAGGCAATTTATTAAACTCAGGAACTTATTTCGCGCTGCATCGTTATCTCTTTGAATAGTTTTCTGAACCGGAAGATACCCGTCTCCGGTTTATGGCCATCACACAAGGAGATCCTATGGCTTCCAAATTGCGTAATGATGCAGAAAAGACATTTGAAGACCAGATTGCGGAACTGAAAAGCGAACTGGCTTCGGTGACCAAGAAACTCTCCGAGCAGGGTTCTGCATTTTACGATGATGCCCGCGAGAATGCATCCCAAACCTATGAGACTCTCCGTAAACGCGGCCGCGTTGCAGCAAGAGAGGTCAGACATCAGGCACAGGTCGTGACCGAAACAGCCAAAGAAAATCCTTTGGCAACCGCCGCGCTTGTCGCTGGTATCGGTCTGGTGCTGGCTCTGTTAGCCCGCCGTTAAGATCGTAGCTTTCAGCAAGACAGAAGTGATCCCTGTAATACACGGGGATCGCTGAAAAACACTGCATATCTGAGGTCTTATGAATAAAAACGGATTATATATTCTGCTCGGAGCGCTCATTGTAATTATTATCGGCTTTTCGATTTACACCTATCAGCAGGAATCCAAACCCAAAGGTGTCGAATTGAAAATCGGTGAGCAAGGCCTATCGATTGAACAGAACTGATTTTGTAAATCTATTGAGATACAAAAAAACCGCGATAAATTTATCGCGGTTTTTTTATAATCAAAAGGCTGTAAACGCGCTGCATTATGCAGGCAGAATAGCGCCTTCAAGAGTTGTCAGTTGATGCAGGAACAATTCTGCAGCAGTGCGATGCTCCGGTGAAGCAGCATCATCAATCAGTTGACGTGCATGTTCGATGCGGGCAGCAATATCTTCACGCTTAACTTCATCAATATGAAGTGCGGATTCTGCCAGCAATGAGCAACCTTCCGGAGTAATGTCAGTGAAGCCGCCGAAAACGATATAAGCATCGCTCTTACCGTCAGCAGTTTTGACTGTTACTTTACCGGGAATAATGGTGGTCATCAAAGGAGCATGACCGGCCAGAACTGTCAGATAGCCTTCGCTACCGGGAATGACCACTTCGCTCACTTCAGCAGAGAGCAACAGGCGTTCCGGTGATACCAGTTCGAATTTGAAGGTTCCAGCCATGATTCTCACTCAAATTTCCTGAACAAGCTGCTCTAGAGCAGTGTTCCGGCGTTGAATTCTATAGGTCAGCGTATCGAAACAACGCTGTCAGTTTTAACTGTTTTACAAGAGGGTCTGAAGAGACACACCTGTTGTAAGAACGGTCAGGCAGACCAAAGCCTGCCTGACCAATCACATTAAGCGGCCTGTGCCAGCTTCTGTGCTTTTTCAATCGCTTCTTCAATCGAACCGACCATGTAGAAAGCTGCTTCAGGCAGGTGATCGTAATCGCCTGCGCAAAGGCCTTTAAAGCCTTTGATTGTATCCTGAAGATCAACCAGTTTACCTGGCGAACCGGTGAAGATTTCAGCCACGAAGAACGGCTGGGACAGGAAGCGCTCGATCTTACGGGCACGGGTCACTGTCAGCTTATCTTCTTCAGACAATTCGTCCATACCAAGGATGGCGATGATGTCCTGGAGCGACTTGTAGCGCTGCAGAATTGACTGAACCTGACGGGCAGTCTCGTAATGCTCTTCACCAACGATCATCGGGTCAAGCATACGGGATGTTGAGTCAAGCGGATCAACCGCAGGATAAATACCCTTTTCAGCGATCGAACGGTTAAGAACCGTAGTCGCATCCAAGTGCGCAAAGGAAGTCGCAGGCGCAGGGTCAGTCAAGTCATCCGCAGGAACGTAAATTGCCTGCACCGAAGTGATCGAGCCTTTGGTTGTGGTGGTGATGCGTTCCTGCATCGCGCCCATATCCGTTGCCAGCGTAGGCTGATAGCCCACAGCGGAAGGAATACGGCCGAGAAGCGCGGACACTTCCGAACCAGCCTGTGTGAAGCGGAAAATGTTATCCACGAAGAACAACACGTCCTGACCGTCATCACGGAAGCTTTCAGCGATCGTCAAACCGGAGAGAGCAACACGGGCACGCGCACCTGGCGGCTCGTTCATCTGACCGTAAACGAGAGCTGCTTTCGAGCCTTCGCCGCCACCCAGCTTGTTAACGCCGGATTCGATCATTTCGTGATAGAGATCGTTACCTTCACGGGTACGCTCACCAACACCGGCGAATACCGAGTAACCACCGTGGGCTTTAGCCACGTTGTTGATGAGTTCCATGATGAGAACGGTTTTACCAACGCCCGCACCGCCGAACAGACCAATCTTACCACCTTTAGCGTAAGGGGCGAGAAGATCCACAACCTTAATACCGGTTACCAGAATCTCGGATTCAGGTGACTGTTCGATATATTCAGGAGCCGGCTGGTGAATACCGCGGGTCGCAGCAGTCACGATCGGACCAGCTTCATCAACTGGTTCACCGATCACGTTCATGATACGGCCGAGTGTTTCAGGCCCTACCGGAACGCGGATCGCATCGCCGGTATCACGTACTTCCTGACCGCGAACCAGACCTTCGGTCGAGTCCATAGCAATGGTACGTACTGTATTTTCGCCAAGATGCTGAGCAACTTCCAGAACGAGACGGTTACCGAGGTTGTCGGTTTCCAGCGCGTTCAGGATCAGAGGCAGATGATCATCAAACTGGACGTCGACGACAGCGCCGATGACCTGCTTGATACGGCCGACTGCACCAGATGCAGCCTCGCCGGACTTAGCCTTTGCCGTGGTCTTGGTAGTTTTCGGTGTCGCTGCTTTAGCCATCGATCCTTACCTTCCGATTAGAGCGCTTCCGCGCCCGCAATAATTTCAATCAGTTCTGTGGTGATCTGAGCCTGACGCTGACGGTTATATGTGATCGACAGCTTGTTGATCATATCGCCCGCATTACGCGTTGCGTTATCCATCGCGCTCATTTTTGCGCCCATTTCACCGGCCACATTTTCAAGCAGAGCGCTGAAAATCTGGACAGAGATGTTGCGCGGCAGAAGATCGTCAAGAATAGCAGCCGCATCCGGCTCATATTCATAGATCGCACCACCAGTAGAAACCGCTTCCCCAGCATCACCAGCCCCGCCATTGGCAGATGCCGGAATAAGCTGCTGAGCAGTCGGAACCTGATTAATCACCGACTTGAACTGCGAGTAGAACAGTGTCGCAACATCAAATTCGCCCTTGTTGAAAAGCGCGATCAGTTTGCGACCGATCTGGTCGGCATTGGCGAAACCAAGCTGCTTAACTTCGCGCAGATCAACGTGATCGATGATCTGACCACTAAAGTCACGACGCAGAATGTCCGCACCTTTTTTGCCGACAGTAATGATTTTTACTGTCTTACCCTTTGCCAGCAACTGGCGGGCATGTTCACGGGCGAGACGTGCGATCTGCGAGTTGAACCCACCGCACAGACCACGTTCCGCAGTAGCGACGATGAGCAGATGCACATCGTCTTTACCGGTACCCGCCATCAGTTTCGGTGCATCATCACCGCTTACATTCTGGGCAATATTGGCCAGAACTGCACTCATCCGCTGAGAATACGGCCGTGCCGCTTCGGCTGCTTCCTGGGCACGACGCAGCTTAGCCGCGGCGACCATTTGCATCGCCTTGGTAATTTTCTGCGTCGCCTTAACCGAGGCGATACGGTTTCTCAGATCCTTTAGTGAAGGCATCCGTTCATCCCGTCAGAGTTAATCAAGCAAAGTTCTTGGCGAAAGCGTCGATAGCTGCCTTGAGTTTGCCCTTGATTTCGTCGCTGATTGCCTTCTGATCGCGGATCGCATCCAGCACATCTTTGTGCTCGTTGCGCAGCGATGCCAGAAGACCGGCTTCAAATTTGCCAACCTGATTAACAGCCAGCTTATCGAGATAGCCGTTAACACCGGCGAAAATCACAGCAACCTGTTCTTCGGTTTTCAGCGGCGAGAACTGTGGCTGCTTGAGCAGTTCAGTCAGACGCGCACCGCGGTTCAGAAGACGCTGGGTTGCAGCATCCAGATCGGAACCGAACTGCGCAAACGCAGCCATTTCACGATACTGAGCGAGCTCACCCTTAATCGATCCGGCAACCTGTTTCATCGCTTTAATCTGAGCGGCAGAACCCACGCGGGAAACCGACAGACCAACGTTAACAGCAGGGCGGATACCCTGGTGGAACAGGTTGGTTTCAAGGAAGATCTGACCGTCTGTGATCGAAATCACGTTGGTCGGAATAAACGCGGAAACGTCACCGCCCTGAGTTTCAATAACCGGCAGAGCGGTCAGAGAACCTGCACCGAGTTCGTCATTCAGCTTAGCCGAACGCTCGAGAAGACGGGAGTGAAGATAGAATACGTCACCTGGGTAAGCTTCACGGCCCGGAGGACGACGCAGCAGCAGGGACATCTGACGATAAGCAACAGCCTGCTTGGAAAGGTCATCATAACCGATCAGAGCGTGCTGGCTGTTATCGCGGAAATATTCACCGATTGCGCAGCCTGTGAACGGCGCCAGATACTGCAGAGGCGCAGCATCGGAAGCAGTCGCAGCGATAACAACCGAATATTCCAGAGCGCCGCGCTCTTCGAGCACTTTAACGAACTGGGCAACGGTCGAGCGCTTCTGGCCGATCGCAACATAAATGCAGAACAGCTTGTCTTTGTCAGGGCCGTTATCATGGATCGGCTTCTGATTCAGGAAGGTGTCGAGAATGATTGCGGTCTTACCGGTCTGACGGTCACCGATAACCAGCTCGCGCTGACCACGACCAACAGGGATAAGAGCGTCAATGGCTTTCAGACCGGTCGACATCGGCTCGTGAACCGATTTACGCGGAATGATACCAGGAGCTTTAACGTCTACGCGGCGACGCTCGGTTGCAACGATCGGGCCTTTGCCGTCGATCGGGTTACCAAGAGCATCAACAACGCGGCCGAGCAGGCCAGGACCGACTGGAACGTCAACGATGGCGCCGGTACGTTTAACGGTATCGCCTTCTTTAATGTCACGGTCAGAACCGAAAATAACAACACCAACGTTGTCGCTTTCAAGGTTGAGCGCCATACCGCGGATGCCACCCGGAAATTCGACCATTTCACCGGCCTGAACATTGTCCAGACCGTATACACGGGCGATACCGTCACCAACGGAAAGAACCTGACCAACTTCGGAGACTTCTGCCTCCTGGCCAAAATTCTTGATTTGCTCTTTCAGAATTGCGGAAATTTCCGCAGCGCGGATGTCCATCAGCCGACCTCTTTCAGTGCAAGCTTAAGAGAAGAAAGTTTAGTGCGAAGGGAAGTGTCAATCTGACGCGATCCCAGCTTCACAATGAGACCGCCAAGAATCGACGGATCGACAGTGACATTGATTGTCACGTCCTTGCCGGCCACACTCTTCAGCGTCGCCTTCAATTCATTTTGCTGCGCCTGCGTCAATTCGCGGGCAGAAGTCACATCAGCTGCAACTTCACCGCGGCTTTCAGCGGCGATCAGATAAAAAGCTTTGATCATGTCCGGCAATACGAAAAGCCGGCGATTACCAGCAACAACACGCAGGAAATTGCCGACCAGACCGGTGATACCGGCTTTGTCTGCAACTGCGGCGATTGCATGGAGCTGATCTTCAGCAGAGAAGACCGGGCTGTGGATCAGGCGGCGAAGTTCTTCGCTTTCACCGATCATAGCCTCGATGCGGCCAAGATCTTTCTCCACCTGAGCAACGGATTTAGACTCAAGCGCCAGATCAAACAGGGATCCAGCATAGCGCTGAGCAACACCGGAAATGAGCGAAGACGATCCTGTCACGAATAACCATCTCTCTTGGTTGAAATCCCGCTTTTAACGCATAGTTTATCCATGCACAAAAACAGCGATTTTATTGATGTTTTTCAATACCCCCCGATGAAGTGCCGATTTGCACCGCCATCTGTGCCCTGCGGACGACCCGCCTGACTGCATTGAAATTCGAAAGCCGTCTAGCATAGACAATCAGGACTCGCAACACGCGAATCCCGCCGTTTCATGCGCTTTACAGTGCTATTTTGATGCTGCGGACAAGTTTCATGAGCTAAAGTTCATAAGCACTGCAGACTGAAAAAAGCAGAACCGCTTATAATTATTCAAATATAACAATAACTTAAATGAATATGCAGGATGATTTTACCGCGAAGAAAATGCCGGATTATCCAAACAGGCATTTCGCTAACCATTTGCAGAATTCCGGCAAAATTATGCTCACATCATACGATTTTTCTTTGGAGCATAATTCAGCCGCAACTGATTCCCGCTTCAGCCTCTGTCTGACAGATTCTGCTGAAGCGCGGCCTGTTTCAAAAGTCAGGCAACAAAGCCGAAAGCAAAGAGCAACGGGCCTGCGGCCAGCATCAGCTCGACCACAACGGCAATCCAGTTATAAAAACTGTTAGCCTTATCCGACATCATCGAAATCAGACGGCCGAAAAGCACAAAGCCCCAGACGCAACCCAGCGCCATCCATAAAAACGGTTGCGCGAATAACAGGCAGGCCACGCCAAGGCCGATATAAGGCCCTGCAATTGTCGCCCGTACCGATGAAAGAGCATTTGCACGCAGATCAGGCGCGTTGAGACGCAGAATTTTCAGCGAAATTCCCGGTGCAAACATCAGGATCAAACCAAAGAGCAACGTGATAACGCCCACAGTCCATGCCAGCCATTCACCCTGACTTGAAGGTAGATAAAACGCCACGTTACACCTCTTAAAACCGTCGTTGCTTCTCTGTGAGCAGCACCAAACATAACACGATAAGTGAGCTATATTCCTGACTTCGAGCCAAGCAAAGCAAAATTATCGGTTCGCATTGATACCGCTGCCAAGCAAGGCTTCTAAAACTCTGCAAGTTACAGGAAGCTTTGCGGATCAATATCCACCTGCACCCGTAAGGAACCGCGCGCTTTTGGCGCTGCCTGCAGCAATGCCCGCAAATAGGACTGCAGATCAGAACGTTTTGATCCCTGCACCAGCAACCGGAAGCGATGCCGCCCGCGAATCACTGCCAAAGGCGCTTCGGCAGGCCCCAGCACTTCAATCTCGCTATCTCTCGGCGCAGCACGTCGCAATGCACGGGCATGGCTCTCCGCTTCTGCTCTGCTGTCAGCCGAAATAATCAGCGCCGCCAGCCGCCCGAAAGGCGGCAACATACCGCGCTGACGCTCTTCAATTTCCCGTTCATAAAAAGCATGCGCATCACCGGCGATAATGGCTTTCAATACCGGATGATCGGGCTGATAGGTCTGAATGAGACCAACACTTTTACGCCCTGTACGACCTGCACGACCTGTCACCTGATTGAGCAGCTGAAATGTGCGCTCTGCAGCACGCGGATCACCATTGGCCAGACCGAGATCGGCATCAATCACACCGACTAGCGTAATCAAAGGAAAGTTGTGGCCTTTGGCGACCAGCTGGGTGCCGATCACAATATCCGCCTCCCCTTTGGCAATCGCCTCCATCTCCATGCGCAGCCGTGTCACCCCGCCAAGCATATCGGATGACAGCACGATAATCCGTGCATCCGGAAAGGTTGCAGCAGTTTCCTCGGCAATACGCTCCACACCGGGACCGCAAGCCACCAGATGATCCAGCGCCCCACAGGACGGACAGGCATCAGGACTTTTCTCGTGATAGCCGCATTGATGGCACATCAGCTGACCGCGGAAACGGTGCTCAACCAGCCAGCTTGAACAATCCGGACATTGAAAACGATGCCCGCAGACGCGGCACAAAGTCAGCGGCGCATAACCGCGCCGGTTGAGAAACAGCAAAGCCTGTTCTTTACGTTGCAAAACCTGCCCGACAGCTTCCGTCAGAGCAGGCGACAAAAACCGTCCTGTCACGGGTGGCGAACGGCGCATATCGATAGGCTTCAGATCCGGCAAAGCCGCATCGGCATAACGCCCCTGCAACGGCACATAGCGATAGCGCCCCTGATTGGCATTGACCAGACTTTCAATCGACGGCGTGGCCGAGGCCAAAATAACAGGGAATTTGCCGATAGAACCACGCACCACCGCCATATCGCGGGCGTTATAAAACACGCGGTCTTCCTGCTTATAGGCGGGGTCATGTTCTTCATCGACAATAATCAGACCGGGATTAGCAAAAGGCAAAAACAAAGCCGAGCGCGCTCCGGCCACGACTTTGACCGTACCTTCCGCAATCTGCCGCCAGACGCGCTCCCGCTGGCGTGGTGCCAGATCAGAATGCCATTCTGCAGGACGCGTGCCAAAACGGCTTTCAAAACGGTCGAGAAACTGCTGGGTCAGCGCAATTTCCGGCAGCAAGATCAGAACCTGTTTGCCCAACTCGACAGCGCGCGCCACTGCTTCAAAATAAACTTCTGTCTTACCGGAACCGGTCACACCATGCAGCAGCGATACTGAATAGGCTTGCTCTTCCACCGCTTCGACAAGACATTGTGCTGCGCCCTGCTGATCCTCTGACAGATCCGCCTGCCCGTAAAACGGATCAGGTTCACCAACCACCGGCGGCGGCGGGATCATCACCTCTTCGAACAGCCCCTGCGCTTTCAGCCCTTCAACCACGCTGCCGGAGACACCGGCTGCATGGGCAAGGCCGGATTTTGTCCAGCTCAGACCATTATTGGCAACCTCCAGCACTTTTTCACGCGCTGCTGTCAGCCGCTCAGCTTTGCCGCCAATATAGCGCAAGCCCGGAATGAACGGTTCAGGATCGAAAGCGGCCGGTGCACGCAGCACCATTTTTGCCACCATACCGGGCGGTGATAGTGTGTAATCCGCAGTCCAGCGGATAAAGCGCAGCATATCGCGGCTCACCGGCGGGCAGTCGAAAACATGCAGGATGGCTTTCAGTTTTTTAGGATCGACCTGATCGCTCGCATCATCGGTGACAATACCGGCCACTTCGCGCGGCCCCAGTGGCACGCGCACAATTGAACCGGCCTGAACGTCCATTTCCTCAGGAACCAGATAACTATAGGGACGTTCCGCTGGCATCGGTACAAGAACCGGAACAACACGGCGCGTCTTAATCTCTGTTTTCCCGTTCAAAAAATTATCCCGATCAGTTCCGGCATGCTGTTTTCACCGCTATTTTTCACAACTGCACTTAACCGCAAACACTGCTTATATTCAATTCTTGATGAGATGCGCTGTTATTCACCAAAGGCAGTTTCGGTTTATGGAAATATGCGTTAAACAATCCTATCTTTGTCGGATATAATACCGTCTGTACAGCAAGCCCATAACGGAGGATAAGCTGAAATGAAATTCTTTGTGGATACCGCCGATGTCAAAGACATCCGTGAACTCAACGATCTGGGACTGGTTGACGGCGTTACCACCAATCCATCGCTGATCCTGAAATCCGGTGGCAACATCATTGATGTGACCAAGGAAATCTGCTCGATTGTTAAAGGTCCTGTTTCCGCAGAAGTCACCGCAACTGACTATGCAGGCATGATGAAAGAAGCAGCTGTTCTGGCGAAAATCGCCGACAATATCTGCATCAAACTGCCGGTAACGCTGGATGGTCTGAAGGCCTGTAAGGCTCTGACCTCTGATGGCCATGAAACCAACCTGACCCTGTGCTTCTCGGCCAATCAGGCGCTGCTCGCAGCCAAAGCCGGTGCGACTTATATCTCGCCTTTCATCGGCCGTCTTGATGATATCGGTCTGAATGGCATGGATCTGATCGGTGAAATCCGCACGATCTATGATAATTACGGTTTTGAAACTCAGATACTTGCTGCTTCCGTGCGTACCGTCAATCACGTTAAGGAAGCTGCACTGATCGGCGCGGACGTCATCACTGCACCGCCTGCCACACTGAAAGCCCTCGTCAAGCACCCGCTGACAGATAAGGGTCTGGAAGCATTTTTGGCAGACTGGGCAAAAACCGGTCAGTCGATTGCTTAATCAGGCAATATTCGCATGAATAAAAAAGCCCGCTTTTCAGCGGGCTTTTTTAATATTCACGAAACGCGGATATAGAACCTCGGTCAAAAATTGTCAGGCTGTGGCGAAAATGGTGATTTTTGAGCACCGGAACGGAATGTACTTTGAGGTACATGAGTACCGGAGCGCAGGAAATTGCCATTTGCAGCCCAGTCTGGCGGTTTTGGAACAGGTGCTATGGGAGTTTCTGCATATCCTGAGCTAATGATAATACAAGATACTGCGCCAGCTCTTCGGCTGCACGCTGCTGGGCATCACGATGGGCACGCAGGTTCGCAAATTCCTGACGCGGACGGTCATAAGATGAACTGACCTGACGGCGGCCGGTGGCTACAACCTTGCCATCCCTGTCACGCAGCACATAATTTGAGCTCATACGAACCGTACCGGCAGATGCACGGCCTTCCGTTGAATCACCAACATCCACTTCAACAGCAGATTCTGTGCTTGTCGAGAAACCAAGCGCCAGATGATAGGCCGGCTGTGACGGTTCCCCTGCTCCGCCGGACAACCCGAAGATCAGGCGGTTACGCACCGCCTGCGCCGGAATGGAATCCACATCATCCACTTTGATGGTTGCCAGTTTGGTTTTAACACTGGAAGGCACACCGCCGACACCGGCACTGCCACTTGATGAATAAAGCGGCTGCACCGTACAACCGGCAACAAACGCTGACAGGACGAGACCTGTCAGCACTGCCAGCCGCTTTTTGCGGATCGGAGATTTGTCTTTAGTGTGATGATCAGACAACGACATTCACAATCCTCTGCGGTACAACAACGAGCTTTTTAGGCTGACTACCGTTCAACGCAGCCTGAACAAAGTCAAGAGCCAAAACCGCTGCTTGCACTGTTGCCTGATCCGCATCACGCGCAATTGTAATGTCACCACGCTTCTTACCGTTAATCTGTACCGGCAGCGTAATGTCATTTTCAACGAGCAATGCTTCATCAATCACCGGCCAGCCACGGGTAGCAACCAGATCTGTCGCGCCCAGAACCGCATTACACTGTTCAGCCAGATGCGGCATCATCGGTGCAATCATGCTGATGAACATATCTGTCGCTTCACGGGTGGCAGCTTTGGTCACATCATCGGCTTTACCGGCAGCAACAGCCTGCAAAGGTGTGCTCAGCACATTCAGCAGCTCATAAAGACGGGCAATCGCACGGTTGAAAACGATTTTCTCAATATCGTCGCCAACGGCTTTCACAGTCTTATGGGCGGCCTTGGAAATCTGTGCGGCATCACCTTCATAGGCAGCTTTCGGAGCAACACCTTGCAGGTTTTCACCGGCTTCAGAAATCAGACGCCAGACGCGTTGCACAAAGCGATGCGCACCTTCCGCACCGGCTTCTGTCCACACAATGTCGCGCTCCGGCGGACTATCCGACAGAGTGAACCAGCGCGCGGTATCCGCACCATAAGATGAAATAATATCATCCGGATCGACAACGTTTTTCTTCGACTTCGACATTTTTTCAATCGAGCCGATTTCTACCGTTTCACCGGAATCCAGCATGGTTGCCGAACGAACACCGTTTTTGTCTTCGATACGGATTTCCAGCGGCGACACCCACTGACCATTATGCTTATAGGTTTCGTGAACCACCATACCCTGTGTGAACAGACCTTTGAACGGCTCTTCCACTTCCAGATGACCGGCCACTTTCATGGCGCGGGTGAAGAAGCGCGAATAGAGCAGATGCAGGATCGCATGTTCCACACCGCCGATATATTGATCAACCGGCAGCCATTCATCAGCAGCCTTGCGGTCAGTCGGTTCATTTTCCCAAGGAGCAGTGAAGCGCGCAAAATACCAGGATGAATCAACAAATGTATCCATCGTATCGGTTTCACGGCGGGCTTTGCTACCGCATTTCGGGCAGTTGATATGGCGCCAGCTGTCATGACGATCCAGCGGATTGCCCGGACGGTCAAAAGTAACATCATCCGGCAGCTGCACCGGCAGATCATTGCGCGGCACAGGCACGGTTCCGCAGGATTCGCAATGAATCATCGGAATCGGGCAGCCCCAATAACGCTGACGGGAAATACCCCAGTCACGCAGACGATATTGTGTTTTGCGGAACGCCTGCGGCTTGCCATAGAGATCTGTCTTTTCCAGACGATCTGCCACTTCATTAAACGCAGCTTCCGGTGTCATGCCGTCGAGGAAACGCGAATTAATCAGCGTACCTTCGTCGCTATAGGCCGTATCGGTGATTGTGAAGCTTGCAGCATCTGCACCGGCAGGCAGAACAACCGGTGTGACGGTCAGCTTATATTTATTGGCGAAATCCAGATCGCGCTGATCGTGCGCAGGGCAACCGAAGACCGCGCCTGTACCATATTCCATCAGCACGAAATTGGCGACATAGACCGGCAATGTCCATGAAGGATCAAACGGATGCTGAACGCGCAAACCAGTGTCGAAACCTTTTTTCTCAATGGTTTCGAGTGTCGCAACAGATGTGCCATGCTGACGGCATTCAGCAGCAAAAGCAGCCAGACCTTCGTTAGTTTCAGCGAGCTGTTTTGCCAGCGGATGATCGGCAGCAATCGCCACAAAAGACGCACCGAACAGCGTATCCGGACGGGTTGTATAAACCTCAATATCGCCTTCGCGTTCAGCAAGCGCAAAACGCAGCTGCAGGCCTTCCGACTTGCCGATCCAGTTCTTCTGCATCAGACGTACTTTGTCCGGCCACTGGTCAAGCGTATCCAGACCGGCGAGCAGCTCTTCGCTGAAATCGGTGATCTTGAAGAACCACTGGGTCAGTTCACGCTGTTCAACCAGCGCACCGGAGCGCCAGCCACGGCCGTCAACAACCTGCTCATTGGCCAGAACAGTATTATCGACCGGATCCCAGTTGACCTTGGATGTTTTACGGGTCACCAGACCTTTTTCAAACATATCAAGGAACAGCATCTGCTGACGGTGGTAATAATCCACGTCACAGGTCGCAAACTCACGCGACCAGTCCAGCGACAGACCCATGGTTTTGAGCTGACGTTTCATGGTGGCGATATTCTGATAGGTCCATTCTTTCGGATGAACCTTGTTCTGCATCGCCGCATTTTCTGCTGGCATACCGAAGGCGTCCCATCCCATCGGATGGAGAACATTAAAACCGCGTGCGCGCTTATAGCGGGCAATCACGTCGCCCATTGCGTAATTGCGCACATGGCCGATGTGAATGCGGCCGGACGGATAAGGAAACATTTCCAGCACGTAATATTTTTCGCGTGGATCATCATTGGACGTTTCGAAGATCTTGTTTTCTTCCCAGATCTTCTGCCAATGGGCTTCGCTTACGCGCGGATTATATCGTTCGGTTGCCCGTTCAGTTACCATGGCTGTATTTACTCATGCAAAGAGAATGGAATATGTAGTGCGACCTTCATCATGGATTGGCCAAAGCGTCAACCTTCTCCCATAGTGAAGCGGCAGAAAAAGGAGATTTATACCATGAATGCACTCGCCAGCCCCCTTGCTGACAATCTCAAAGCAGTTTGCACGGCCATTGCGCAAAGTGAACATGAAGCGCAGCGGACAGCAGGTTCGGTGCAGTTGGTTGCGGTTTCCAAGACCTTTGATGCTGCAGAAATCACACCTGCACTGGAAGCGGGACAACGTATTTTCGGTGAAAACCGTGTTCAGGAAGCAGAAGCCAAATGGCCGCTACTGCGTGAGAAATTTTCAGGTGTCGAGCTGCATCTGATAGGTCCGCTGCAATCCAACAAAGCGGCAGACGCTGTAGCCTTGTTCGACGTGATCCAGACCGTTGATCGCGAAAAAATCGCGGCAAGCCTTGCCGGAGAAATCAAGAAACAGAACCGCGCCGTCAAATTATTCGTTCAGGTTAATACCGGCAGTGAAGAGCAAAAAGCGGGTATTGATCCGCGTGAAGCTGTTGCCTTTGTTGCTCGTTGCCGCGATGTGCACGGGTTGAAGATTGCCGGTCTGATGTGCATTCCGCCGGTTGATGAAAATCCGGGCCCGCATTTTGCCCTGCTACGCAAGCTGGCGGCTGAAGCAGGCGTTTCTGAATTATCGATGGGTATGTCAGGTGATTTTGAGACCGCCATTGCTTTCGGCGCGACTTATGTGCGTGTCGGCTCAGCAATTTTCGGCAGCCGTCCGCCTTTAACAAAGGCCTGACCAAATCTTCTTTCCAGGCTGTGCAGTTTTTCACTGTAATCTTACAGTACAACAACTTGTCGCAAATAATTGTCTTGCTTCACCCTGTAACAATTATAAACTCCGGCGCAATTCCGACAATTGTGCCGGAGGGATTACGCCGTCATTGAACCCTATGAGGGAACGCTATGGGGCACCCCGACACCAATACGGGAGCAGATCAGACTTTTTGCCTGATTTACGATGCGAACCGCACGCATTAACAATGGTGCGGTTTTTTATGCAATGTGCCGGCAAGGAGGGCCGCCGGCGCGAGGAGGAACTATGTCCGAGAAGAAATATCCGATTTTGCCGGAGGCGAAAGCGCGCGCGCTGATCGACAATGACACCTATCTTTCATGGTACAATGAAAGCATCAGCGACCCTGACGCATTCTGGGGCAAACACGGCAAACGTATTGACTGGTTCACACCTTATACCAAGGTGAAAGATACGTCTTTCGAAGATAACGTCTCTATCCGCTGGTATGAAGACGGCGTCACCAATGTCTCTTATAACTGTATTGACCGTCACTTGGAAAAGCGCGGAGATCAGACCGCGATTATCTGGGAAGGCGACAACCCTTATATCGACAAGAAAATCACCTATCGCGAGTTGCATGAAAATGTCTGCCGCCTTGCCAATGTGATGAAAAAGCACGGCGTGCGCAAAGGCGATCGCGTTACTATCTATCTGCCGATGATTCCGGAAGCAGCCTATGCGATGCTGGCCTGCGCGCGTATCGGTGCTGTGCATTCGATCGTCTTTGCAGGTTTCTCGCCGGAAGCGCTGGCAGGCCGTATAATTGACTGTGAATCCACATTCGTGATCACATCGGATGAGGGTATTCGCGGCGGCAAACCTATTCCGCTGAAAGAAAATACCGATACCGCCATTGATATCGCCGCCAAGCAATATGTTTTTGTAAACAAGGTCTTGGTTGTTCGCCGTACCGGCGGCAAGATCAACTGGGGTCGCGGCCGTGATCTCTGGTATCATCAGGAAGTTGCCAGCGTCGATGCAGTTTGCGAACCGGAGCCGATGAAAGCCGAAGACCCGCTCTTCATCCTTTATACATCCGGCTCCACCGGCAAGCCAAAAGGCGTGCTGCACACCACCGGCGGCTACCTCGTTTATGCTTCGATGACCCATGAATATGTCTTCGATTATCATGAAGGCGATATTTACTGGTGTACAGCGGATGTGGGCTGGGTCACCGGTCACTCCTATATTGTCTACGGTCCGCTCGCCAATGGCGCAACCACGCTGATGTTTGAAGGCGTGCCGAACTTCCCGGATCAGGGACGTTTCTGGGAAGTGGTCGACAAGCATCAGGTCAATATTTTCTATACCGCACCAACAGCAATCCGCGCTCTGATGGGTGCCGGTGATGAATTCGTAACCCGCAATTCCCGTAAATCCCTGCGCCTGCTCGGCTCGGTCGGTGAACCGATCAATCCGGAAGCATGGGAATGGTATTATAATGTGGTCGGCGATCAGACCTGCCCGATTGTTGATACATGGTGGCAGACCGAAACCGGCGGCATTCTGATTACCCCGCTGCCGGGTGCAACCGATCTGAAACCGGGCTCGGCAACCCGTCCGTTCTTCGGCATCAAGCCACAGCTGGTGGACGCGGAAGGTGCTGTGATCGAAGGTGCTGCCGACGGCAATCTCTGCATCACCGATTCATGGCCGGGTCAGATGCGTACCCTTTATGGTGATCACCGCCGCTTCATTGAGGCTTATTTCACCACCTATAAGGGCAAATATTTCACCGGTGACGGCTGCCGCCGTGATGAAGACGGCTATTACTGGATTACCGGCCGCGTCGATGACGTGCTGAATATTTCCGGACACCGCCTCGGTACTGCGGAAATCGAGTCGGCTCTGGTTTCGCATCACTCGGTATCGGAAGCCGCTGTTGTCGGCTATCCGCATCCGATCAAGGGTCAGGGCATCTATTGCTATGTCACGCTGATGACCGGCGAAGCAGAGCATGATGAAGATGCATTGCGCAAAGAACTGACCAAGCATGTGCGCAGTGAAATCGGACCGATTGCAACACCGGATATGATCCAGTTTGCACCGGGTCTGCCAAAGACCCGTTCGGGCAAGATCATGCGCCGAATCTTACGTAAAATTGCGGAAGATGATTTTGGTGCACTCGGCGATACATCAACTCTGGCCGATCCGGCAGTGGTGGATGATCTGATCGAAAAGCGTCAGAACCGCAAGTAATAGAATAAAAGGCCGGTTCAACCGGCCTTTTTATTTATATAGGCATCGGCCATTGCGGTCATATCCGGCTGGCCGTCATGATAAGCAAAACCAGCGGCCTCCAGATCACTGCCATCAATAATCAGATCTTCAAAAAGCTGCTCATACATGGCTTTTTTACCTAAGAATGTCAGCCCTGCTTTCATCAGCGGGCGCGGCACCGGCACCATTCTGTTCGCTTTACCCATTGCCTGCCGCAACCTTGTGACAAGCTGTTTTGTCGATAGCAAAACCGGATCAGCCAGATGGAAAATCCGGCGGTCAATTTGTGACTGACCGGCCAGAGCCATAAATTCCAGTGCCCGCACCACATTATTACAAGAAACAAAACTGCGCTGATTATTGGCACAGCCAAAGGGCAGAGGCACAGCACTGTCGCAGAGCTTCAATAGCAGGCGCAGATTACCGGGGGCACCGGCACCATAAACCAGCGCAGGCCGTGCAATACCAATCTCAATGCCCTGCATTTTCAAAAGCCCTTGTTCCGCCAGCGCTTTTGTATGCCCGTAATCAGACAGCGGACGATAGGACAAATCTGTTGTCAGTGGTGACGGATGCCCCGCAACCACATTAATTGTCGAAACAAAGATGAAACGCTTCACCCCCGCCATGCGTGCCTGTTCAGCCAATGCCAAAACCAGCCGGTGATTAACCGCATCCATCTCTGCGGGGTCGGCATCATTACTTCCGCTTCTGTGCGCAATGCCTGCACAATGGATGACACATTCTATACCGGAAAAATCAGGTTCACTCAGCTCATGACGAGCAATAATCCTCACTTCATGCGCCTGTTCGCGCAGATGCATGACAAGCCTGCGCCCGATAAACCCGCCTGCACCGGTAACCGCAATTTTCATCTGTCAAACCCGTATTTGAAATACCTGTTTTCCTGATAGCAATGCTCTGGCAATAATCATACCGCTTTGCAGCCAAATGAGACCGGATCATGCATTTTCACTTCAGCCCCGCACGTTCAGAAGATTTCAGCAGATTATTGGAGCTGCGCCTGCTCACCATGCGGGAAAGCCTTGAACGGATCGGCCGTTTTGACCCGCAGCGGGCGTTTGAACGTTTTCAAAACAGCTTCCGCCCGCAGCACACACGCTTAATCTTGATAGGCAACCAGTTCGCCGGATGTGTTGCGCTGGGGCCTGACGAAGACGACTGGCTTCTGGAGCATTTTTATATAGCGCCGGAATTTCAGGGAATTGGCTTAGGGAGCCTTGTTTTAGCGCAACTGATTACCGAAGCTGAACAGGCGAAGAAAATTATAAAGCTCAGTGTCTTACAAAGAAGCGATGCTGCACGATTTTATGAAAAACACGGCTTTCACAAAACCGGCGAGGATGAATGGGACATTTACTATACCCGCCTCCCCGCCATTTCACGTGAATCATAGAAAAGGAAAAATCCGCCTTTAAAAATCAATCGTGCGGCCTTTGATTTCCCAATCACCATAGCGCGCCGGATCTTTGCCGCCACGACCACCGATTTCTTTTGCCGCTTCTGCCTGCTGTTCTGCGGCGCGGCGCTCTTCAGCCTCCAGCAAAGCACGCTGGGCGGCAGGTGGCAGGTCTTCAAACTTTTTGCGCGGTGCAGGAGCATCAGATTTCTGATAATCTGCCAATGAAACCACATTATTATTCGCTGATGGTGTTTCATTATCCATGGGTTTTGTCCTGTCCGTCTGCAGCATATATCAAATTAAGTTTTAACAGTGCTATCATAGCCCGTGTCTTATTGAAGATATAGTCTGCAAGCCCCATTTTATCATCACATGAAAATGACCTTATTGACGAACCGGAACGGAGATACTGAATGAACATGATGCGTACTGCCATGCTGATTGCCTTCATGACAGCCATGTTTATGAGTATCGGTTATCTGATCGGCGGCTCAGGCGGCATGATGATTGCTCTGGTGATAGCTGTTGCCATGAACTTCTTCAGCTACTGGAATTCCGACAAGATGGTGCTGCGTATGTATAATGCGCAGGAGGCGGATGAAAATACTGCACCGGAATATTACCGCATCGTCCGTGAATTGTCGGATCGCGCCGGTCTGCCAACACCTAGAATCTATGTCATCAACGAAGATCAGCCCAATGCTTTTGCTACCGGCCGTAATCCGGAAAATGCAGCTGTTGCTGCCACAACCGGCCTTTTGCAGCGCCTGAACAAGCAGGAAGTTGCTGCCGTTATGGCACATGAACTGGCGCATGTGCAAAACCGCGACACGCTGACCATGACAATCACCGCGACGCTTGCCGGTGCGATTTCCATGCTCGGCAATTTCGCTATGTTCTTTGGCGGCAATCGTGAAAACAACAATGCTCTGAGCATGATCGGCACAATCATCGCGATGATTGTTGCACCGTTTGCGGCCATGATTGTGCAGATGGCCGTTAGCCGTACCCGTGAATATGCTGCCGACCGGCGTGGCGCCGAAATCTGCGGCAACCCGCTCTGGCTGGCCTCGGCTTTGAACAAGATTGCACGCGGTGCCCATGAAACTGTGAATGAAGAGGCGGAGCATAATCCGGCAACCGCGCATATGTTTATTATCAATCCTTTGAGCGGCCGCGGCGCGGATAATCTGTTCTCCACCCACCCTGATACGGCAAACCGTATTGCCGCTCTGGAGGGCATTGCGCAGGAAATGGGCATTAATTCTGTCTATGATAATACAGATAATGGTTTTCAGAACCGTCAGTCTGGTGCATATAGCCCGACAAATAACCAATCACAGAACCGCCCGCGCAGCACACCGTCACGGAATAATCCGTGGGGGCAAACGCCGCAGAGTGGTTCATCACCGGATGATGAGCCGGAAAAACCCTATAAAGGACCGTGGTCTTGAACGATAAAAACCCTGCCGCAAAACGCACCGGCTTTCGCTCAGATAAAAAGCCGTTTGATAAGCAGAGTCAAAATCAGGATCATAATCTTGGTCAGTCCGAGGCCGAATATCGCGCAAAGCTTGAAGCAGAGCATCCGGGGCTGAATGTGCGCCAATGCGCTGCCAAACTGCTCAATGCCGTGGTTGCCAAAAACACATCGCTGGACGGCCTCACGGACGCGCATCACGGTCACCCGCAATATATGGAACTGGATGACCGCGACCGTTCGCTTGTGCGCGCTATTCTCGGCACCGCCTTGCGCAATCGCAACACCATTGAAACAGCCTTGTGCAAGCTGCTCGACCGTCCGCTGCCTGCCAATGCGACTGCCTTGCAGCAATTGCTTCATATCGGTGCTGCACAGATCCTCTATCTCGACGTGCCGGATCATGCAGCCGTTGATCTGGCTGTAACTTCCGCCAATATTGATCCGCGCAACCGCAAATATGCCAGCCTCGTCAATGCCGTGCTGCGCCGCCTCACCCGCAATAAAGAACGCGCTATCGAGCTGAAAATTCCGAATGGCCCTGAATGGTATATTGAAGGCCTGACTAAAACCTATGGCAAGAAACAGGCCGAAGCCATTCTGGCGATGCAGGCCTATGAACCATCCATTGATCTGACGGTTAAAAACAATCCGGCCGAATGGGCAGAAAAACTCGGCGGCACGCTGCTGCCAAACGGTTCTGTACGTCTTGGTTCTTTTGAAGGTGCCCTCACCTCGCTGGAAGGTTTTGCGGAAGGCGAATGGTGGGTGCAGGATGCGGCAGCAAGCCTGCCTGCCACATTGCTCGGTGATATCAAAGGCAAACGCGTGGCTGACCTCTGCGCCGCACCCGGCGGCAAAACTGCCCAGCTGATTATGGCCGGTGCCCATGTCACCGCATTCGATATCAATAAGAACCGCCTCAAGCGTCTCAAAAGCAATCTCGACCGTCTGCAACTGGACGCAGAGCTGATCGCGACCAATATTCTCGATTATCAAACGGACGAGTTGTTTGACGCCATTCTGCTGGATGCGCCTTGCTCATCCACCGGCACAGTGCGCCGCCATCCGGATGTACTCTGGACAAAAACACCGGATGATATTGTCCGGCTGGCACAGGTACAGGCCAAACTTCTTCGTCATGCCATTTCTCTGGTCAAACCGGACGGCATTATTGTCTTCTCCAATTGCTCGCTTAACCGCGAGGAAGGTGAAGATATGGCGCAGGCTATTCTTGCAGAAGGCGTGCTGAAATCCGAACCATTCAAGGTGCAAGAACTGAAGGGCATGGAACCGCTGATTACAGATCAGGGCTTCCTGCGTTCAACGCCTGCTGATTTGCCTCATGATGAGCCAAAAATGGCCGGTCTTGACGGTTTCTTTGCTGCACGCTTCCGTCGTCCGGCCTGAAAACCAACCAATAACTTATCTGTTTCTTAAAAAAACATGCCGATCCACATCATTCCGCAGCTCTTGGTTAACAAAGAGTTCACTATTGCCGTGGAATGATAGATCATAGCGCATGAATAACGAAGCATATCGCCACCGGATTTATCCATGCGACATGCTCTAGAGCGTGTCGCGTTTAATCGTAGCCACTGCGTTCGCTCTAGATTCTGTTAATTGTCGCATGTTCGCGGTAGCTCAAATGCATTCATTTGAGCGCGACATGCTCTAAGGAGTACCCTGCCGTGAATGTCGCGCTGAGCGAAACCCCGCATCTGTGGACACTGGCCGTTGCCCAAGGCTGGCGACGTTTCAGCAGACGTGTGCGGCGCGGGCCGATGTTTCGCTGGCGCTTTTCCGGCTTTACACCGGAACGGGTGCTGATTGCCCCGCCGGATTTGCGCGTTGCCGATCCACAGCTGGCACAGGAATTTTATCACGGCCGCTATGCGCTGGCCGGTCGTCTGGTGGAAACCGGCGGCATCTCCCCTTTTGCCATTGAACCACCAACGGATGCATGGGAAGCCTCGCTGCATTCCTTTGGCTGGCTTCGCAATATGCGTGCTGCCGGAACCGAACTGGCTATGGTCAATGCCCGCGCTCTGGTCGAAGACTGGATCCGTATGCATGGCAAGCGCATTGAAGGCATTGCCTGGTCGCCGGAAATTACCGCGCAGCGTATTATCGCCTGGCTCCAGCATTCCAACATCATCCTTGCCACCTCCGATCTCGCCACCTATCGCAAATTCATGCGCTCGCTGGCGATGCAAGTACGCTATTTGCGCACCATGACCGGTGTGATGGATGATGGTGAAGACAAATTACGCGCACGTATTGCACTGGCTTTTGCCAGTCTTGCACTGCCGGTCTCGCAATCCATGGCGCGTTCGGCACGCCGCCATCTTGAATATGAGCTGAACCGGCAGATACTGGCCGATGGCGGCCATATTTCGCGCAATCCTGCCGCCATTCTGGAATTGCTGGCCGATCTGCTGCCACTGCGCCAGACCTATAGCAACGGCAATGAATCGCCGCCCAAAGCTCTGATTGAAACCGTTGAGCGGATGTTGCCAGCCTTGCGTTTCTTCCGTCATCAGGATGGCAGTCTGGCATTGTTCAATGGCGTGGGGCCTACCTTGCCGGAGCGTCTGATTTCCGTGTTGCGCCATGATGAAACGGATGGCGCGCCGCTCACTCATGCGCCGCATTCCGGCTATGAGCGCTTACATATGGGCTCGACCACAATCATTGCGGATACAGGGTTGCCGCCACCGGTCACCGCATCACGCGATGCCCATGCCGGTTGTCTGGCATTTGAAATGTCCTCCGGCCGTCAACGCTATATTGTCAATTCCGGTATCGACCGTTACGGCCCGCCGGAATTCCGGCCGCTTGGCCGCACCACAGCGGCCCATTCCACGGCGACGATCAACGACACGTCTTCGTGCCGTTTCAGCCTCAATTCCAGCATTTCCAGCGTTCTAGGCACGCCGATTATTGCAGGCCCGACCAGCGTCAGACGTCAACGGCTGGAAGGCATGGGCGAACAGGGTTTTGTTGCCAGTCATGACGGTTATGTGCGACTGTTCGGCTATACCCATGAGCGGCAGGTTGTGCTGTCTCATAATGGCAGTCTGATTGAAGGTGTTGACCGCTTTATCAAGTCGCATCTGAAAACCACGCGCAGTGGTAAAAACAAACAGCAATCCGATCTGGTGACAGTGCGCTTTCATATTCATCCGCAGGTCTATATCCGCATGGATGAAGACGGTGTGGTGCATCTGACCGCCGATCACGATGACAGCTGGGCATTTTCCTGTGCCGATGTCATGCCGCAGCTTGAAGATTCCATCTTCTTCGCCGGTTTCCGTGGCCCTGTGCGCTCGCGCCAGATCGTGCTGACCTTCTCTGCGACAGAGAGTGACCATGTCAGCTGGCGCTTTACCCGCACCGGTCTCGGTCAGTATGTATGAATGTCATAAAAATCTAGGATTCCTCGCGCGCCTGTGATACGCCGCCTTTGTCCCACTTTACCGGATTGATGTATGTGACGGGTAATCAGATCCGTCCAGACGCATTGTCCCGACATAAAGCACAAAGAGACCGTCATGGCTGTCAGCTCCAAACATATTCCCGCTCCTGATCTTTTCCCTGTGCGCCGCGCACTGCTTTCCGTATCGGATAAAACCGGTCTGGTAGACTTTGCCCGCGCTTTGCACGCAAAGGGCGTTGAGCTTCTGTCCACCGGCGGTACCGCCAAATCCATCGCAGCAGCCGGTATTCCGGTGCGCGACGTTTCGGAAATTACCAATTTCCCTGAGATCATGGATGGCCGCGTCAAGACATTGCACCCGGGCGTTCACGGCGGTCTGCTCGCTGTGCGTAATGATCCGGAACATGTTGCGGCGATGGAAGCCCACAATATTACCGGCATCGATCTGGTAGTAATCAATCTCTATCCGTTTGAAGAAGTGCGCTATCAGGGCAGTGATTACGACACCACCGTTGAGAATATCGATATCGGCGGCCCTGCGATGATCCGCGCTTCGGCCAAAAACCATGCTTATGTGACCATTGTCACCGATCCAAACGATTATGACAGCGTTGTTGCTGAGCTGGAAACCGGCAATGGTTCCCTGCCTTATGCCTTCCGTCAGCGCATGGCCGGTAAAGCCTTTGCCCGTACCGCTGCTTATGATGCCGCAATTTCCGGCTGGTTTGCTGAAACCACAAAAGAAGAAGCACCACTGCACCGTGCACTCGCCGGTAAACTGCATTCCGTAATGCGCTATGGTGAAAACCCGCACCAGCAGGCAGGCTTCTATCTGACCGGTGAAACCCGCGCCGGTGTGGCCACTGCCACCCAGCTTCAGGGCAAGCAGCTTTCCTACAACAATATCAATGACACCGATGCAGCATATGAGCTAGTAGCAGAATTTGATCCGGCGAAGGTCGCAGCCGTTGCCATCATCAAACACGCCAATCCATGCGGTGTAGCTGAAGGCACATCGCTGAAAGAGGCTTATCTCAAGGCCTATGCCTGCGATACAGTTTCAGCCTTCGGTGGTATTGTCGCTCTCAACCGTACACTGGATGCGGAAGCTGCTGAGGAAATCGTCAAGATTTTCACTGAAGTGATTATCGCACCGGACGCGACACCGGAAGCACAGGCCATAGTTGCCGCCAAGAAAAACCTGCGTTTGCTCGTTACCGGCGGTCTGCCGGATGTCCGCGCACCGGGCATTGCCGCTAAAACCGTTGCTGGTGGCCTGCTGATCCAGAACCGTGACAATGGCAATGTTGATGATCTCGACCTTAAAGTCGTGACCAAACGCGCGCCAACCGAACAGGAAATGATTGACCTGAAATTTGCCTTCCGTGTTGCCAAACACGTCAAGTCCAATGCGATTGTCTATGTTAAAGACGGCGCAACTGTTGGCGTTGGCGCAGGCCAGATGAGCCGCATCGACTCTTCCCGTATTGCAGCACGCAAGGCAGAAGATGCAGCAGCCGTTGCCGCCAATGGGGGTATTGGGGGTGAACCACTGACCAAAGGCTCAGTTGTAGCCTCTGATGCGTTCTTCCCGTTTGCTGATGGTCTGATCTCGGCGATTGAAGCCGGTGCCACAGCGGTTATCCAGCCGGGTGGTTCTATGCGTGATGATGAAGTGATTGCAGCGGCTGATGCAGCAGGCATTGCCATGGTCTTTACCGGCATGCGCCACTTCCGCCACTAACAGGCATACTCAAATAAAAAAGGCGGCTTTTCAGCCGCCTTTTTTATTATTCTGATTTTGCCGGATAAGGCGTTCTGACCGCCAGATATAAACCAGCCACGAAGAACAGTACCAGCACTGCAATGCCAAGGCGCGGTGAGCCACTGGCTGCTGTCATGCTCGCCACCAGAAACGGTGCCAGAAAACTGGTTGCCCTGCCCGCCAGCGCATAAATACCGAAATAGCGCCCTGCTTCATGCGGCTCGACACTGCGGGCAAACCACGAACGGGAAGACGCCTGCACCGGCCCGAAAGCGATGCCAATCAGCATACCGAAAGCCAGATAAGCTTTCTCCCCGCCGGAAGAAAACAGCCCCGTATTACTGTCCGGCGGGAAATGCACCAGACCATAAAGCGTATAATCCGGCCCCGTGGACACAATACCCAATGTGGCGATCAGCAACAGCACCAATGAGACAACAACCACCCATTTGGAGCCGAACCAACTATCAACATAGCTGGCAAACCAGCAACCGAAAATCGCCACGACATTAAGGATGATACCAAACAAACCAATCTCAGTGATCGACCAGCCGAACATGGCCGCAGCAAAACCGCCGCCCAGCGCCAGCAATGCATTTACACCGTCCTGATAGATCATCCGCGCGATCAGAAAACGGAACAGAGCCGCCTTTTTGCGCACTTCATGCAGCGTTTCTTTCAGCTCTGCCAGACCTTCGCCAATGGCTGCTTTCAGCCCCATGCCCTTTTCCTGATCCGGCGTGAAGATAAACATCGGCAGAATGAAAATCAGATACCATAGCGCTGCAATCGGCCCTGTGATACGAGCATCCTCACCTTTCAGTGCATCCAGATGCCAGAGTGGTTCAATGCCGATCAGCGTTTTTCCGGTTTCCGGCGAGGCTGCCAGACAGGTGACAACAAAGATCAGCACGATCATTCCGGCGAGATAACCCAGCCCCCATGCAAAATTCGACACCCGCCCGATATGCGAGGCTGGAATCAGCCTCGGCATCATGGAATCGTTGAAAACGATAGAAAACTCTGCGGCAACGGAAGCGCAGATAAAGGCCAGCAATACCCAGACATAGCTTGATCCCGGTTCCGCGAACCACAGCAAAGTCAGGCTGATGATTTTGATGACTGCAAAGAAACCGATCCACGGTTTTCTTGCACCGGTTTTATCCGCAATAGAACCCAGTGCCGGAGACAGGATTGCGATGACGATACCGGCAAAAGCCACGCCATAGCCCCATGCCGCCTGCCCTGCCACCGGATCAGCCGACATACGCGAAATAAAATAAGGGCCGAAAATGAAAGTGGTTACGACGGTAAAAAACGGCTGAGCCGCCCAGTCGAAAAACATCCAGCCCCAGATGCCTTTGCTCCACACGCTGTCATGCGTTGGTCGTTCTGCAGACGGATGTGTGATGCTCAAATCACTGCCCTCAATTCATCATTCCAGTTAGTTAAAACAAAAAGGCCGGTGAAATACCACCGGCCTTTTTGAATTTCGCAAAATGAGCAAAATCAGCCCGCAAGATCCGCCATGAAACCGGCTGCCACTGCGAGACGGGAAACACTCAGATCTCCGCCTTCTGTCAGTGCAATCATGCGCTGACGCACACCGTCAATCCGCTCGGCATCGCGGGTCAGCCAGCTCTGTACCGGATCGGCCTCACCTTTAAATTTGGTGAGCGCTTCCATCGTCACAGCACGGGTTGCCTGTGTGATCGTGTCTGTCGCACGCGACAATGCCAGACCATCATAATAATCTGTCACCGGCACCGCAGACGCAGCCTTTTCAATATTGGCGATGCGGAACGCATCAACAATTTTGAAATAAGCCGTCGCAGCGGTCATCAGCTCTGCCTTGCCCTGATAGGCAATCAGCGCAATATCCGCCATCAGCTTAGCCGACTGCAGTCGGGCAAGTTTGCGCGCCAGCGCTTCACCGGCACCTTTAGCGATATATTTTGCCGTATCTGCTGTAATCAGATCAGCAATGAAATCAGGCATCAGCTCTTCGAGCTTCGGCTCCAGCGCCATGCGTGTCCGCTTCACCGCGCTGACCATTTCACTCAAAGTCGCATCAAAGCGGTTATTGCGCAGCACCCATGCGGTGGTTGAGAACAGCATTTCCCCTACCAGCGCATAGAATTCATTCTGCACTTTACCCGGAATCTTATTATCCAGCGCATTGATCGCCTGATAGAGCTGCTCGGTTTCAAAACCATCAGCCACAGCCACATAAGACCGCAGAATTTCTGCCGGTGCCTCAGCTGTCAGATCATTCAGACGACTGATAAATGTTGGCCCGCAACGATTAATCGCATCATTGGACAGGAGCGTTGCAATGATTTCGCGATGCAGACGGTGATGGGTAATGTCCTTGGCAAATCGCTCCTGCATTTCCTGCGGGAAATAGCCGAACAGGCGCGAATGCAGATAGGTATCATCCGGCAGATTGCTAGCGATCAGATCATCGGACAGTACCATTTTGCCATAGGCCAGAAGCACGGCCAGTTCAGGACGGGTCAGCGCCTCTCCGCGTTTCTGGCGGTCTGCGAGCACCTGATCATCCGGCAGATATTCCACCTTGCGATCCAGCAGTTTGCGGCGTTCCAGAGACGACATCATCCGCATCAGATATGGCAGTTCGGATGCACCGCGTTTTTCAACCAGCGACAGAGCCAGTGGTTGCTCATAATTATTATGCAGCACCAGTGCTGCCACTTCATCAGTCATCTGCGCGAGCAGCACGTCGCGTGCTTCACGGGTCAGACGACCATCCTGCAGGCTTGGTGTCAGAGCAATCTTGATATTGACCTCAACGTCCGACGAATTCACGCCGGCCGAATTGTCAATCGCATCCGTATTACAACGACCGCCATTGAGGCTGTATTCAATACGGCCGCGCTGGGTGGCACCCAGATTAGCGCCCTCACCGATCACCTTGGCGCGAACCTCTCGACCGGTAATACGGATCGCATCATTGGCGCGGTCACCGACCTGCGCATCGCTTTCTTCGTTCGCACGAATATAAGTGCCGATACCACCGAACCACAGCAGATCAACCTGCGCACGCAGGATCGCACCGATCACTTCATTCGGGCTTGCGGTCAGTTTGCCCAGACCAATGGCCTCGGCTGCCGCTTCAGAAAGCGTAATCACCTTCTGCGAGCGGCTGAATACACCACCACCGGCAGAGATTTTGGAGCGGTCATAATCCTGCCAGCTGGAGCGCGGCACGTTGAACAGACGCTGACGTTCCGCAAAACCGATATCGGTATCCGGCATCGGATCAATAAAGATGTCGCGATGGTCAAATGCAGCTACCAGTTTGATTTTCGGCGACAGCAACATGCCGTTACCGAATACGTCACCGGACATATCGCCCACACCGGCAACAGTGAATGGCGTGGTCTGGATATCAATATCCATTTCGCGGAAATGACGCTTCACTGCCTCCCATGCGCCACGGGCGGTAATGGCCATTTTCTTATGGTCATAACCGGCTGAACCACCGGAAGCAAAAGCATCATCCAGCCAGAAATGCTGTGCCTGACTGATCGCATTGGCCGTATCGGAGAAAGTGGCTGTGCCCTTATCCGCCGCAACCACGAAATACGGATCATCACTGTCCTGACGGATAACATCGACCGGCGGCACGATCTTGCCTTCGATAATATTATCGGTGATGGAAACCATGGTTGAAATGAAAGTGATATAGGCCGCACGCCCGGCTTCAAATACCGCATTGCGGTCGCCGCCAACCGGCAGACGCTTCGGATAGAAACCGCCCTTGGCACCACCCGGCACGATCACCGCATTCTTTACCTGCTGTGCCTTAACCAGACCCAGCACTTCTGTGCGGTAATCCTGCGCACGGTCAGACCAGCGCAGGCCGCCACGTGCCACAGCGCCAAAGCGCAGGTGAACACCTTCCACTTCCGGCCCGTAGACGAAGATTTCGCGGTAAGGGCGTGGTTCCGGCAGGCCGTCAACAGCACGCGGGTTAAGCTTGATCGCCAGTGTCACCGGCGCATTGCCGTCCTTATCATGCATATAGGCATTGGTGCGCAGAGAAGCTTCAACCAGATTACGGTAACGGCGCAAAATCTGGTCATCATCAATGCTTGATACAGCCTGCAAAGCTGTCTCAATGGCTTCAACAACAGCGCGTTCTTTCACTTCTGTATCCGCCTGTTTTGCCAGTGCCGGATTAAAGCGCAGATCAAACAATGTGTAGAGATGGGCGGCAATGTCCGGGTAACGATTGAGTGCCGCAGCAATAAAGTCCTGCGAATAGGTAATACCGGCCTGCTGCAGATAACGGCCATACATACGCAGGATCATGATCTGACGCGCTGTCAGACGTCCGCTCTGTGCAAGGCCATTATAACCGTCATTATCTGCCTGTCCGCTCCATACAGTGCGGAACACATCATCCAGCAGATCACCATCATCACTAAGATCAACGGCTTTGTCCGATGCGCTGACAATCAGCATATCATGGACATGCACCATGTTCTTGCCGCCGGTAGCCGTCTGTACCGGAAGAGCGAAGGTCTGCTCGCTGATGACACGAAAACCCATATTCTCCAGCAGCGGCACGCGCTGCGACAGCGCCAGTGCCTCACCGAAATGATAGAGTTTCAGGAAAGCCGCCTGCGGTTCCTGTGTGTCATAACGATAAAAATCAACATAAAGCGGATTTTCTTCAGTCAGCGCCTCAATACGTACGGCATCAACAAGCGCTTCGGATTCGTTAAAGGTCTCGCGATAGGATTCCGGAAAACCGGAAGCCAGACTGATCACACGCGGGGCGAAAGTCTGTGAGCTTTCCTCTGCCGCATCACGTACACCATCTTCCCATGTACGGACGAAACTGCGGATCTGCTTTTCCAGAGCCTCGCGAGCCATTTCGCTCACGCTGCCGTCATGGCGGCGGATGATGAACTGAACGCGGGTCACGCCTTTATCAAGGAACACCGGATGGAATTCCACGGATTCGCCGTGATAAACATCCATCAGATAATTGCTGATTGCTTCACGCACCACCGAGTCATAGCGGTCGCGCGGCAGATAGACCAGCACACTGACAAAACGGCTGAAACGGTCAATACGCGGCAGCACACGCACACGCGGACGCTCATCCAATGCCACGATCAGTTCAGCATGATCGGTCAGGGCATCCAGATCAATCTGGAACATGTCATCACGCGGATAATCTTCCAGCACTCGCACCAGAGCCTTGCCGGAATGGTCAGCAGCATTGAAGCCCAGACGACCGATCACCGCTTCCGCTTTACCGCGCAGATAAGGAATCGTGCTCAGGAAAGATGTATAGGCCGTCGAAGTAAACAACCCGACCAGACGCATTTCGCCGGTTACTTTGCCATCTGCATCAAACAGTTTGATACCGATATAGTCGATATATTCGCGGCGATGGACGAGCGAGCGGCTGTTGCCTTTGGTAATCAGCAGGCTTTCAGAGCCTTTGAGGAAGTCCTGTAATTCCTGTGCGATCGAAGCATTATCCTGCCCCTGACGCAAGACGCGGACAGCTTCATCACGCAGAATCCCCAGTGATGGTGCATCAGCCTGAATAAGCGTACCCTGAGCCGCATCGTAACGGAATTCACGCATACCCAGAAATGTAAAATTACCATCGCGCAGCCACTTGAGCAGCGCAATAGCTTCACGACCTTCCGCTGTTTCCGGCAGACCTTTGACAGCGCTGTAAGAGGCAATCACCTCATCAAGACGCGCCAGCATCGGTTTCCAGTCACTGACAGCAGCATAAACCTGCCCCAGCACCATTCCGAGCGCCTGCTCCAGAGCTGTTCTTGCGCTTTCATCCAGTTGCGGCAGATGCAGCTGAATAACACTGACCTGTTCCGTCCCTGCAACGGATTTACCGGAGGTTGCTTCGCCATGAACTTCATAGCTGCTGCCATTAAAGGCAACATTGAGCACCGGATGCACAACCATATAGATCATGCCGGAACGTTCGAGAATTTCCGCCATCGTCGAATCAAGCAGAAACGGCATATTGCGGTTGATCAGAGTTACAACTGTCAGCGGACGGCCGCGACGGCGCAGAATACTGTCATTATCGACGCTGATGACAGGCTTATCGGCCTGATAGCCACCAAGAGCTTTCAAAGCGAGCTTTGCAGCTTCTTCCATATCACCGGCATCATAGGCGGCAATATCTTCCGCCGGTGCCCATTCAAACAACAGCTTGGCGAACTGAGAAGCTACAGGCTCAGAGATATTCTGATAATCGACAACGAATTTGATCTGAGCGGTATGGTCTGTATCGGCACTCACTGTAAAACTCCTCATTATACAGACCGCCTCTGCCTAAATTACCTTCGGCCTGCTCTTTCTCTCAAATAACAAGCAAATTGTGACAAAAGAACCGTTTTTTTCGATTTTTTCACCCGCAAACAAGCAAAAGTGAAATTAAATCGTTCTTAAAAATCATAAACCCGCTGCAAAAATAAAAATCAGCGGTGGATAAAATTCTTATAGTTCCACCAGATGGTCTTCCAGCTCGTTTTTGTCGCCATCCTCTTTAGGAAAATGCTGTGCCAGCAGGTTGCCGGCTTTGGCAATCGACTCAACAAACCCTTCCGCAACACTTCCCTGTGCTGCATGACGACTAAGCGTGGCAACAATCGCATTCCATTCCTGCTGATCGACCCGCTCATTAATCCCTGCATCGGCCACCACTTCCGCATAGCGTTCAGCGAGGGAGACGAATAACAGGATACCCGTGCGTTTATTGGTCAGATGCACATTACGGGCGATAAATTGCTGCAAGGCATTCAAATGTGCCCGCCGGTAGCGCACCCGATGCGGCACCAGCACCATGCGCAATGCAGGTACAAAAGCCAAAAGCGCCACCAGACATATGAAGGCCGCCAGAATAGCCAGTGCGAATTTCGGCAGTGACAGATCAAACCAGTAATAATGCGCCACAAAGGCAGCAATCACTGCCGTGACGATCATACCACAACAGGCAATAAAACCCGCCACATAAAAATAATCATCGCTGCGCTGCGCCAGCACTGCATAAATTTCGCCGCCCGTTTGCGCTTCCGCATCGCGAATGGCAGAGGCAATACGCTGACGGTCTTCCTGAGAAATATGGTTACGCTGAGAATGTGTCATAGCCCTGCCCCTTTACCAGCTGCCCGATGCGCCGCCGCCACCCGATGAACCACCGCCACCGGAAAAGCCGCCACCGCCGGATGAACCGCCGCCAAAGCCACCACCGAAACCACCTCCATAGCCACCGCGTCCTGAAGAACCACCACCGCCGCCGCCCAGTGCAATCGTCACACCCAGCCATTCATAACGGCCGGGGCCGATTTTTCTGCCAAAAACCGGAGCCAGCAAAGTAAAACCAAAACCGCCGAAGAAAATACTGATCCAGAAAATCAGAAAAATGACCTCAATCCAGTCCGTCTGGTCTGCAGCCTCTTTTTGATTGCGTTTTGCACGTGCCTGTAATTCGGCCCCTTCTCCGCGCAGAACCTGCAAAATATCATCGGTACCTTTGGTAATGCCGGTGCCATAGTCGCCATTGCGGAATTCAGGAATGATCGCATTCTGGATAATGATTGCCGAGAGAGCATCCGTTACCGTGCCCTCCAGACCATAGCCGACCTCAATACGCACTTTGCGTTCAGTGGGCGCTACCAGCAGCAAAATACCGTTATTCTCGCTCTTCTGGCCAATACCCCATGCACGATAGAGCCGGTTAGCATAGGTCTCAATATCCATACCATTGAGGCTTGGAACCGTTGCCACCACAATCTGATCGGATGACTCTTTTTCATAGGCGCTGAGTTTGGCAATCAGCTCCTGCTGCTGCGCAAAGGACAGCACCCCCGCCGCATCAACCACACGATCGGTTAAAGCAATAGCCGGTTTATCCGTGCTTTGCGCATAGGCCAGATTTGCAAATGCCAGCAGCAGCACCGCCAGAAACATTTTCAGTGCAAACCGGAAAGCAGCTTGTTCCGGAATGAGACGCAGACCAGCGAGACGGGCAGAAATCATACCATTCTCCTAAATTGCCAGCAAAAGTTGAACGGGCAGGATTTCTCCTGCCCGCTATCATCAGTTGAACTGTACTTTAGGAGCGGCCTGAGAAGCCGGATCAATGGTGAAAGTCGGCATCGGCTCATTGTTCCAGAACCACAATGTCTTCCACAACATGGTCGGCATGGTCTTCAGGCCGGTATTATAAACGCGTACCGCTTCAATATAATCGCGACGTGCCACAGCAATACGGTTTTCCGTGCCTTCCAGCTGTGATTGCAGCGCGAGGAAGTTCTGATTGGCTTTCAGATCAGGATATTTCTCAACCACAACCATCAGACGGGACAGAGCACTGCTCAAATTGGCCTGATTATCCTGAAACTGTTTGAACAATTCCGGATTATTCAGCATTTCCGGAGAAATCTGTGTCTGCGTTGCCTTGGAACGGGCTTCAATCACCGCAGTCAGCGTTTCCTGCTCATGGGCAGCATAGCCTTTAACGGTTTCCACCAGATTAGGAATAAGATCGGTTCGGCGCTGATACTGGTTCAGTACCTCACTCCATGCCGCCTTTGCTTTTTCCTCATTGGTCGGAATAGTGTTGAAACCGCATGCTGCCAGAAGTGGCATGAACATCAATAAAACAAGTGTAAGCAGCGAGCGCAGTTTCAGCGGAACTGTTGTTACAGCAGAAGTCTGACCGGTCATGGATATCTCCTCATCTTGCACAAGTTTCGCGCAGATCATTGATTATAAATAAACCGCAAAATCCCATTTGAAAATACACACTTAATAAATATGAAAAATACAAATAATGCGTAGCTTTTCAAACCGGTATTTCAAAACAAAAAAAATACCGTGCCGCTTTACAGAGGCACGGTATTTTTAATCACGGATATTAACCCGCAAAAACTCTATTTTTATTTAGCGCATTATCCTACGCATCGAAGCGGGAAAAGAAATCAGTCCTGTGAACTGATTTCCCCGCGAAGGCGGTACCCACTTTTGCTGGAAATGCTTTGCTCAGAATTACTCTGCAGCCGGAGCTTCTTCAGCAGGCGCAGCAGCGGCAGCAGCTGCTGCTTCAGCGGCTTCTGCAGCCTTTGCAGCGGCTTCTTCTTCAGCCTGCTTAGCCATTGCCAGACGTTCCTGAGCTTTTTTGCCTGGTACGCCTTTGGTTGGGTTGTTGCCGGCTTCACGCTTGGCAATACCAGCCTGATCGAGGAAGCGCAGAACGCGGTCTGTTGGCTGTGCGCCGTGACCGATCCAATACTGAATGCGTTCTGCATTAACAACAACGCGCTCTTCTTTGTTAGCAAGGGTTGCATTCCATGAACCCAGCTTTTCGATGAAACGGCCGTCGCGTGGTGCGCGAACGTCTGCAACAACGATGTGGTAGTAAGGGCGCTTCTTGGAGCCGGCGCGTGCCAGACGGATTTTCAGGGACATAGTGTTTTCCTTAAAGTTTATGTCGTGTCACTTCAACAGTAACAATTTCTGAAATACGACCGTTAAAACGATCGCAATGGTGTTTTACACCGCAAAACGAACATCACTGTCCGGTATGGTTTGCGGCGGTATGCTCATGATGCCGGATCACTTCCTTCACGATGAAGTTCAGGAATTTCTCAGCAAAATCAGGGTCGAGACTGGCGTCCTGCGCAAGGTTACGCAGACGTTCCACTTGTCGTTTTTCACGCGCCGGATCAGCAGCGGCCAGACCGCGCTCGGCTTTCAGAACACCGACAGCTTTTGTGCAGCGAAAACGCTCGGCAAGCATATGGATCAGCGCCGCATCAATATTATCGATAGATGCACGCAAAGCGAGCAGTTCGGCAGGAATTGTCTGTTGTTCGCTCATCGTGCTCACTTCTTCTTAGGCAGGCCAGGCAGACCGCCGCCAAGACCAGGAAGTTTCGGACCGCCAAGGCCCGGCAATCCCATCCCTTGGCCACCACCGAGACCCGGCATACCCCCGCTCTTACCAAAACCGGCTGCTTCAGCCTGTTTCTGCAGAGCTTCCAGCTGTTTCGGGTCCATTTTAGACAGATCCGGCATTCCGCCCCCGAGGCCACCCATACCGCCGAGACCACCAAGTCCCATTTTACCGGCAAGGCCACCCATCATCTGTTTCATCATGCCGCCTTTGCCTTTGCCCATGACTTTCATCATGTCGGCCATCTGGCGATGCATTTTCAGAAGCTTGTTAATGTCAGCAGCATTGCTGCCGGAACCTTTGGCAATACGCTGCTTGCGGCTGTGCTTCAGCAAATCCGGATTGGCGCGTTCAGCCTTGGTCATAGAACCGATAATTGCGAGCTGACGGTCAAACAGCTTGTCATCAAGACCGGCAGCTGCTGCCTTGTCTTTCATGCCAGCCATGCCCGGCATCATACCCATGATACCGCCCATACCGCCCAGCTTCTTCATCTGCTTGAGCTGCTCGGCCAGATCATTGAGATCGAACTTGCCGGCCTGCATTTTCTTGGCCATTGCCGCTGCTTTTTCAGCATCAATGGTTTCAGCCGCTTTTTCGACGAGCGAAACAATGTCACCCATGCCGAGAATACGGTCTGCAATACGCTTCGGATAAAACTCCTCCAGCGCATCCATTTTTTCGCCGGTGGCAATGGCTTTAATCGGCTTGCCGGTAACCGCGCGCATCGAAAGCGCCGCACCACCGCGACCGTCACCGTCCATACGGGTCAGCACGATACCGGTAATACCAACGCGCTCATCAAAGTTACGCGCCAGATTAACGGCGTCCTGACCGGTCAGACTGTCGGCAACCAGCAGAATTTCATGCGGATTGGCGGCTTTGCGGATATCCGCCATTTCCACCATCAGCGGTTCGTCAATATGCGTACGACCCGCAGTATCGAGGATCACCACATCATGACCGCCGAGCTTCGCAGCCTGTACGGCGCGCGCGGCAATCTCTACCGGTGACTGACCGGCAATAACCGGCAATGTGTCAACACTGGTCTGAATACCGAGCTGGCGCAGCTGTTCCTGCGCAGCAGGACGGCGCGTATCCAGCGAGGCCATCAGAACTTTTTTCTTCTGGCGATCTGTCAGGCGCTTGGCAAGCTTACCGGTGGTGGTGGTTTTACCCGACCCCTGCAAACCGACCATCATGATCACAACCGGTGCCGGTGCATTCAGGTCAATGGACACACCTTCGGTGCCAAGCATTTCCACCAGTTCGTCATGGACGATCTTAACGACCATCTGACCAGGCTTGATGCTTTTCAGAATTTCCGCACCAACCGCTTTTTCACGTACGCGGTCAGTAAATGAGCGAACCACTTCCAGCGACACATCCGCTTCAATCAGCGCACGGCGCACTTCTCGCAACGCGCCTGCAACATCGGACTCGGAGAGAGCCCCGCGTCCGGTCAGACCGTTCAGAATAGAGCCAAGACGCTCCTGAAGTGATTCAAACATCCAAATTTCCCAATCTCTGTTCAGACCGGTCATGTGCCGGATCTGAGTGCAGGTTCATCCCGAAATCATATATGACAGACGGTTTATAAACCGGAGCTGCATCCAAAGCAAAACAGCACCCGAGGGCGCATTGCGCTGTCGGATGTTGACCTCCGGGATCTCTTTATACCATACGGGTCCCGGTCGGCTGCCTGAGAACATATACTCATAGCGGAATTATCGCGCGTTCTTTACATGATCTGCAGTTTATGAGTCAAGCTTTTGCTGCGTCCTTTACAGAGGAAGCAATCATCTGACGCGTGATTAAATATAAAATGCTTCCACCCATTTTAAACTGTGACCTAAAAAACGCGGTCAGTCTCAAACGGGACTGTACAAAAACATTGCGCCTCATTCAGACCACATTCAACAGACATCGCCGTCATTCATATATATACAGGCCGGAATTATATTTTCTGTAAAACCCTGTTAACCATATAAATCTATAAAGCATCCGAGCAAAGTTCTAACGAGGCAGCTTCATGCAGTCAAAGACTATCAAATCTTCTCTCCGCCAGTTGGCAATTCGTGTAATCGGCGGATCAATCGCTGTGCTGGCCGTTTCCGGCGTTGCACAGGCAGCCCAGTGCGGCAATACAGGCGCAGGCTTTCCGGCATGGGTGCAGGGCTTCAAACAGGAAGCAGCAGCGCGCGGCATCAAAGGCAATGCATTGTCCGCTCTGGACAATGTAAAATACGCAACAGCAACCATTAATGCTGACCGCAACCAGAAAAGCTTCAAGCTGTCACTCGACGACTTCATGAAGAAACGCGGTTCAACCACAATCATCAATCGTGGTAAAACCCTGAAAAAGCAGAATGCAGCCCTGTTCGCCAAGATTGAACAGCGCTACGGCGTTCCTGCCGGCCCGTTGCTGGCCATCTGGGGCATGGAAACCGGCTTTGGCAATTATCTTGGCAAACAGCACACGCTTTCAGCTGTTGCAACACTGGCCTATGACTGCCGCCGTTCGGAATTCTTCACCAATGAACTTTATGCAGCTCTGCAGCTGATTCAGCGCGGCGATCTCAGCCCGAATGCTGTTGGCGCAATGCATGGTGAAATCGGCCAGACACAGTTCCTGCCATCCAGCGTCATTAAATTTGGTGCAGACGGTGACGGCAACGGCCATATCGACATGGTTGGCTCCCGCGCCGATGCACTGGCTTCGACCGCCAACTTCCTGAAAGCTCACGGCTGGCGCGCCGGTGCAGGCTACCAGCAGGGTCAGCCAAACTATGTGGCAATTCAGGGCTGGAACGCTGCAACCGTTTACCAGCAGGCTATTGCCATTATGGGTCAGGCAATCGACGGTAAATAATCGTCACTTAAAGACAACAAAAAACCGGCTGAAAAGCCGGTTTTTTTATTATCTGAATTCAGGTTCAAGCAGCAGGTGTTTCATTACTTTCAGGCTGCACCGGCATTTCATCCGTATCCGGACGAATAAAATCGCCGGTCTGCGAATCCATCACCCACAATTCACCGGTCGAAATATCGAACCATGCACCATGCAGCGAGAGACGACCCTTCTTCTCCAGAATATCAACACATGGAAAACTGCGCAGATTATTCAGGGAGAAGCGGATTGAAATACGCTCAAGCGCAGTCTGCCGCTCTGTCTGTGTCATCAGCGTGTTGGATGTGACATTCTCTGCAGCCGGTGCCAGCAGGCTCATCCATTTGCCGATAAAGTCACCCGGAGACAGCGGGCTGCTATCTGTATCTAGCGCCGCTTTAATGCCACCGCATCGTCCGTGCCCAAGCACAACAATATGCTTGACCTTGAGGCTCTGCACAGCGAATTCCAGTGCTGCAGAAGCAGCATGATATTCACCATCCGGCTCATAGGGCGGGATGAGATTCGCTACATTGCGCAAAACAAAGATTTCACCCGGACGGGTATTGAAAATGATTTCCGGCGCTGCGCGGGAATCACAGCAGGCAATGACCATCGTTTCCGGTGTCTGCCCCTGATCTGCGAGTTCCTTATAGCGCATTCTTTCATCGGCAAAATCCGATGCCATGAAGTTGCGGTAACCGGCGAGGAGTGTGTCTGGAAGATCTACCATGATTTTTCGATAAACCCATATTTTGCCAAGATCAATCAAAGATTAGTCAGAATTTCACACAGCACAGACATCGGGCAGAAATTGCCTTGCTCAATTTACCCTGCATTTTTCGGCTCAAACCGGCAAAAACAACCTGTTTTCATCCAAAATCAGACTATTTTCCGCTCTTTTTGATCGCATCAAACAATCTATCAAAAAAAATTTTATCTACAAAAAATTTCAAGCTTTGATGCCCCACAATGCAAAAAGAGCGCCTCTAAGGCGCTCATCCCGCGACCTGGCCGTGATTTGGATGAACCAGACGACGCAACTGCACCATGGCCATCGGCCGCTCCAGACTCGCTGCATCGGCCTCCAGCATCAGTTCATCCGCACCGCGCTTCGCTGCGCGGGCAAGAATTTCAAACACGGCAGCTGTGGTCAGCTGCAATGATTTTTCTTCATTCATGCCGCTCATCTTACGGGCAAGGAACAAAGCCGAGGTCAGATCGCCCATACCATTGCCGGGTCCGTGAACTATCCGGTGTTCGGCCATCAAAGCCTGCGTCCGTGTCACCAGAACATTACTGATACTATCGCGCATCAGTGCAAAGGCAGAAGTGACCAGCATGGTCTCCGGCCCTGCACGCAAAGCGGCTTCCATCAATTGCTGGTTGTCAGCCGGTTCTGTTCCCGTCAACCAGCCCAGTTCATAACGGTTCGGTGTGGCGATATCGGCCAGCGGCAGCAACAGATCACGAATGGCAATGGCTGTGCTTTCCGCCACATAAAGCCCCTTCATATCCCCGATCACAGGATCGCAAATATATTGCAGGTTCGGATTTTTGGCTTTCATGGCAGCTATGAGATGCGCAACGGCTTCAACCTGCGCAGCATTGCTCATAAAGCCGGTCAGTACAGCACTCACCTCACCCAGCCATGGCGCGCGTTCAAGATCACCGATCAAGGAAGAAAATTGCGCGGCATCAGGAATAATCCGCCCCGCAGGCCCGTGCCCCGGATGCCATGGCAGAATAACGGTCGGCACAGCCCAAACCGGATAGCCAAGCCGCTCCAGTGCAAAGACAGCTGCTCTGTTGCCGATAGAGCCCCGCACCACATGGCTGGAAATAACGATTACGGCATTGGTGCTTGTCGGCGCAGAAACGGTCATGGAAGATATCCGGCATGAATATAAATATGTCGCTATAGAACCCCCGCCGGATTCTATAGTAAAGTCAATTTTATAAGAAACAGGGCTACAGAGACGATAATCTGTCTCTCAGGCGTCAGTCACACTCCCTGCAGGCATCTCAACAGATGACTGATCTGCGATTTCCGGCATATGTAAACGTCGTTTATTCACATGCCCTTCCGCCTGCCCCTCACCTTCAGAATCCGGCTTTTCGCCTTTGAAATAGAATTTCTGCCATGCCTGTTTAACAGTCTGCGCATCACCATTCATAAGGTTCTGATTAAATTCGCGGCGCACCTTTGACCATGTTTCATATTCCTGCTGCAAAACCGGTGCGTCCTCGATCCTGCGGATCACCGGCTTGACTGCATCCATTTTATGATGCTCCGTCAGTTGGATAAAACAGAACGGCTCCCCTTTTTTAAAACGCACAATGCCCGGCCGTATCATGATCCAGTTCATGGTAAAGGGAAAAGGCAGCCAGTCCGTCTCAACAAGACCGGTCAGAGGCTGAATACCATCCTTAACATGGTTGGGCGCACCACCTGCCAGCAATGCGCATTGCGGCGGTGTGCGGAACAGATAGCCGGTATGGAAAGTCACAACGCCGTGGCTGAAATGCGATTCTACAAAATGTGAAAATTCACGATCGCGGCAAGATATAGTGACATCCGTCTTATCCTTACCGCCATTCCAGCAAATCCGGATATCTGTCGGACAGAGGATTTCCCAGCCGGTCGTATTCGCCATGGTCAATGGAAGGCAGCGATAGGGAAACCGGATGTGAAAACCATCCATCCAGTCACGCTCGGCACGACCGGAAATAATCTGCGGCGCATTCTCCATAACGCGAAAACATTCCAGATACATGATGCACAACTCCGCATGTCAGAAAACACCCGTTGGCGACAGGAAGAAGTCAGGTCACCGCAGGTTGTTTATCAATGGCACGGAGCAACGGGTTTTGTTCACTGGCGGTTTTGTCAGGAAAATCCACCAATTGTGACCTTGTATGCATAATAAAAACCCCGTTTTTGCAAACGGGGTTTCAGGATGAGATGCTGCCAATATTTTGGTTATGGCGTGGCGAATGTGATGCTTTGCGAAAACCGGAGCGGAGCGTACTAAAATATGTGAGCCCTCATTAGCCTGATTAGGGTTAATGAAAAACTCAAAATGCAAGTGGAGCAAAGTGCCATTTGCAGCCCGCCAGAGCCGAAATATCAACTCATTGTCGGAATGACAAACTCTGCACCATCCTTAACACCCCGCCGCATGCCCGCAGCCACGAAGTGGTGAGGACATGCAAACAGATAAAAGTCGGGTGTTAGCTCATTGTCGGAATGACGAACTCTGAACCATCCTTAACACCCTGCCGCATGCCCGCAGCCACGAAGTGGTGAGGACATGCAAACAGATAAAAGTCGGGTGTTAGCTCATGGTCGGAATGACAAACTCAGCTCCATCCTTAACACCCCGCCGCATGCCCGCAGCCACGAAGTGGTGAGGACATGCAAACAGATAAAAGTCGGGTGTTAGCTCATGGTCGGAATGACGAACTCTGAACCATCATTAACACCCTGCCGCATGCCCGCAGCCACGAAGTGGTGAGGACATGCAAACAGATAAAAGTCGGGTGTTAGCTCATGGTCGGAATGACGAACTCTGCACCATCCTTTACGCCCGACGGCCAGCGTGAGGTCACGGTTTTGGTCTTGGTGTAGAAGCGGAAAGCATCAGGGCCGTGCTGGTTGAGATCACCGAAACCGGAGCCTTTCCAGCCGCCGAATGTGTAATAGGCAATCGGTACAGGGATCGGCACATTCACACCAACCATGCCAACCTGAACACGGGAGGCAAAATCGCGGGCAGCATCGCCATCACGGGTGAAGATCGCGACACCATTGCCATATTCATGATCATTTGGCAGCGACAATGCTTCTTCATAATTTGCAGCACGCACAACGCTCAACACAGGGCCAAAAATTTCTTCTTTATAAATACGCATGTCGCGTGTCACATGATCGAACAGACAGCCGCCAAGATAGAAACCGTTTTCATAGCCCTGCATTTTAAAGTTACGGCCATCAACAACCAGTTTCGCGCCTTCTTCAACACCTAGATCAACATAGCCGCGCACGCGTTCCAGAGCCTGTTTTGTTACCAGCGGACCGTAATCCGCAGACACATCCGTTGACGGACCAACTTTCAGCGCCTCAACACGCGGAATGAGCTTATCCATCAGGCGTTCTGCCGTGTCGTGCCCAACCGGAATAGCAACAGAAATCGCCATGCAACGTTCACCGGCAGAACCGTAACCAGCGCCAATCAATGCATCGACAGTCTGATCCATATCCGCATCCGGCATGATGATCATATGGTTCTTGGCGCCGCCGAAGCACTGAACGCGCTTACCATTGGCGCAACCGCGCGCATAAATATATTGCGCAATCGGGGTGGAGCCAACAAAGCCGATTGCCTTGACATCAGGATCATCCAGCAGCGCATCAACCGCATCTTTATCGCCATTGACCACGTTGAAAATACCGGCAGGCAGACCAGCTTCCATAAACAATTCCGCAAAGCGCATCGGCACGCCCGGATCGCGTTCGGAAGGTTTGAGAATAAACGCATTACCGCAGGCAATCGCAGGGCCAGCCTTCCACAGCGGGATCATCGCCGGAAAGTTGAATGGCGTGATACCGGCCACAACACCGAGCGGCTGGCGCATGGAATAGACATCAATGCCGGTACCGGCAGCATCTGTAAATTCACCTTTCAGCAGATGCGGCGCACCAAGGCAGAATTCGATCACTTCCAGACCGCGCTGAATATCGCCCTTGGCATCAGGAATGGTTTTACCATGTTCACGCGCCAGCAATTCCGCAAGGCTGTCATATTCAGCCTCAACCAGTTCCAGAAATTTGCGCAAAATACGCGCACGGCGCTGCGGGTTGGTTGCAGCCCAGCCAGGCTGCGCCGCCTTGGCATTTTCAACCGCTGCACGCACTTCGTCTTTGGTCGCCAGAGCAACCTGCCCCAGCACCGCACCATCCATAGGCTGATAAAATTCAGTCGTCCGGCCGCTTGCGCCTGCCACATGCTTGCCGCCGATAAAATGCCCGACCTGTCTCATCACAACTCTCTCCCAAATTTAAAATCTCTGTTCCATCATCGCCCTGCAAAAAATAGTTTTCAAGTAGGCGAAAAGCGTATCCGTTGTGCAAAAATATATATAAGCTTTAGCCATGAACTGGGATGATATTCGTATATTTCTGGCTGTTGCACGCTCCGGACAAATTCTCGGTGCGGCCAAGAAGCTCGGCCTTAACCACACAACAGTCTCACGCAGACTCGCCGCACTTGAAAGCAGCCTGAAAACCACATTACTCAACAGGCGCACCAATGGCTCGGAACTCACGCAGGCCGGTGAAGAGTTTCTGCTTTCCGCAGAAAAAATGGAAGCAGAAATGCTCAACGCCCATGCCCATCTGGCCAATGCGGATATTACTGTGGCCGGTACAATCAGGATCGGCGCACCGGACGGCTTCGGTGTGAATTTTCTCAGCCCGAGACTTGCGCGTTTCTCAGCGCTCTATCCCGATCTGACCATTCAGCTCGTGCCCGTTCCCCGCTCTTTCTCACTCTCACGTCGTGAGGTTGATATTGCCATCAGTGTCGAGCGACCGGAGACCGGCAGACTGATTGCCCGTAAACTCACCGGCTACAATCTCGGCCTTTATGCGCACAAAGACTATCTTGAACGCTATGGCACACCGCAAACTGTTGAGGACTTAAATCATCACCGGCTGATCGGTTATGTGGAGGATCTGGTTGCCACACCGACACTGGATTATGCACGGGAAATCAGCCGCGACTGGCAGCCTGCCTTTGAGGTTTCCAGCGCTTTGGGACAGGTTGAAGCTGTCAAAGCCGCAGCCGGCATCGGTATTTTACACGGGTTTATTGCCCGCGAATATTCCGATCTGACCGAAATACTGCCCCATAAACGTATCAAGCGCTCCTACTGGCTGTCCTATCATGAAACAGCCCGCACCTTGCGCCGCATCCATATTGTTGCGGATTACATTTCCGGTCTGGTGGAGCAGGAGCGCCATTTATTTATTTAGGCGATCCTCACTTCTCTTTGAGCCGGTAAAAGACCAGCATCAGTGTCAGAACCGCGACGGGCAGTAAAAGCGACCAGATACCTGTGCCGGTATATAAAACGGCCCCGCAGGCTGCACCAAAGACCAGCGAAAGCCACACATAAATATGCTGCAGCCAGCGGTAACGCGGAGCCTGTCCGCGTAAACTATGCGCCAGATCATTCGCGGCGTTAAAAATCGTTCCGGTCACAAAAGTTGTACCAAGCCGTGCTGCCCCATGCGGTTTAAACACAGCATTTTGCGCACCCATTGCCGCCGCCAGCAAAATGACCGGCATTGATGCCAGTCCTTGGATCTGACCAAGCAGCATGGTGCTCAAGAGAAGAGTGATAACCAGCAGCATAACCCGCGCTGAATACCAGTGTTGCTCACGGGCACTGATAAAAGACGCAAGAAATGCCCCGCTGAAAAACAGCCCGATCAGCAGCAGCGGCATAAACAGGCTTTGTCCGCGCAGCAATTGCAGCGCGCGACCATCGGGCCCGCTCATTGCCAACCCGAGCTGCGTTGTATTCCCGCTCATGAAAGAGGCAAAATAACCGCCCAGCTCAATAAAAGCGAGCGCATCAACAAAACCGGCAACGGCAGTGAGAACCAGACCGGTCAGCAAACGGGCGGGAGGCGTCATCACAACTCACTAAAACAAGCGTCAGAACAAATGAAAGCCCGCCGGACTCTGTTCCGGCAGGCTGTAACAATGAATTTTAAAAGATCACGCTCGTTTTACAAGTCTCAGTATAACCAGCAAGATAACAGCACCGATAAATGCATTCACAATCGCGGCAATGACACCGCCACCGATCGCGAAACCAAGACGCGGCAACAACCAGCCAGCCAGAAACGCGCCGATCACACCAACGACGAGATTTCCGAGCAAACCGAAACCACCACCGCGCACGACCTGACCCGCGAGCCAGCCGGCGACGAGACCTACGATAAGAAAGACCAGTAAACTTTCTGCACCCATTATTATCTCCGATATTAATTGCTGCCTATTTCAGAATTTACTGCATTCCGCTCATTATTCCGACAACAATGACCGGTCGCATCATCAGGATAACGCATTAAAGACCACATGGCTGCATAATAAAATCAATAAATATAACAGGATCAGAGCAGTGCCGGTAAAATCAGGAGCCGGTTTTTCATAAACACAAGGCACAAACATAAACAGACAATACAAAGCCCGGCTTTACAAATTAACACTATTTTAAGAAACGCCTTATTTTCATCCTCAAAATCAGAGATACTGCCCTCCAAATATTCCGCTTGTTAAAATCGTGTAAATTTATACATTTGCTAAAGTACAAGCTCGCATGGGGGATACGCAGGTGGAAGCCAGATGGGATACCTCAGTCAGTAATCTTTTCGGATTGTCCGAAGCATCTTCATTATTTCAGGCTGTTTTACCGCGCTTTACAATCATGAACGGACAAAATGATCCGGTTCTTGATAATCTGGTAGCGCTGACTGCCAGACTTTGCGACGCACCGGTCGCGGCTATCAATCTCATCTCACAAGAGCAGCAGATTTTTAAAGCCGTTTACGGCCTGACGCTGAACGCCCCTCCTCCCGGGCATAATTTTTGCCGCCAGACATTACTCGCCGATGATATTTTTATCGTCAGCGATGCAAGCACAACGCCGCTCTTTGCCAGCGAACCGTTTGTAACCGGCACCTCGCCTTACCGTTTTTATGCCGGAATAAAACTGGCCGGCCATGACGGCACCATTTTCGGCACGATGCTAATACTCGATAAAAAGCCGCGCCATTTATCTGCCGAGCAACTCAAGGATTTTCGCAGGCTGGCACAGATCGCCGGTTCGCATATGGAAATGCAGGCGCGCCATCACCGGCAGCAACACAAAGAACAGTTGAACCAGCTTATTATCGATAATGCGCTGGACTATGCGATTATCACCACAACACTGAGCGGTCAGGTCACCAGCTGGAATGCAGGTGCGCGCAGATTATTCGGCTGGACAGAAGAGGAAGTGCTGAAATCTTCCGTCGATATCCTGTTCACACCGGAAGAGCGTGAGAAAAATGTACCGGAAATGCGCCGTGTCAGCGCCTTGCATCACAAACAGGATGCAGTGGAGCGCTGGCATATGCGCAAAGACGGCAGCCGGTTCTGGGCAAGCGGCCAGCTTTTGCCGCTCTACGATCAGGACGGCCATATGCAGGGTTTTCTCAAAATCCTCATGGATCGCACATTCGTTCGCGAGCAGCAGGAACGCTTGCGCGAACAGGAAGAAATGCTTCGTCTTTCTCAGGAGGCCGGCGGGATCGGGGCATTCGATATAAATCTGATCAGCCGCACCATCACCGTCACCAACCAGATCCGGCAGATTTACGGCATTGCTCCGGACACCAATATTACGATTGAGCTTTTTGAAAAGCTGATGTCACCCCGCAACTGTGACGAGCATAAAACCGATACGGCAAAATCCGGTTCTCTGGCATTGCCCCGTTCCGGCTATAGCGAATATCTTATTCACCGGCTGGATAATAATGAACAGCGCTGGGTTGCACTTTCAACGGAACTCATCAGCGACGATCAGGGTGCTGTGGTGCGCATGCGTGGTATCGTACAGGATATTACAAACCGCAAACATGCAGAAGAACAACAGGCTATGCTGACCGCAGAACTGGCCCATCGCAGTAAGAATATTCTTGCAGTTATTCAGGGCATTGCCAATCAGACATTGCGCAGTACGACCAGCGCGGAAGATGCAAGAGCCGCTTTCGAAGCCCGTATTATGGCGCTGAGCAAGGCACAGGACGTGCTGACCCAAGGGGCAAAATCTGTCAGTGCCGAACTTGCAGATATTGTCACCAACAGCCTGTCCGTTCATGCCGGAGCCGGTGAAAAACGGATCAGCATCAGCGGCATTCCCGTGACGCTTGGTTCACGGCAGGCTTTATCCATGGTCATGGCTCTGCATGAGCTTGGCACCAATGCTGTCAAATATGGTGCGCTCTCCACACCTGACGGACATATCGAGATCAACTGGCGCGTGGAAAACGGCCGTTTCCGGTTCTACTGGATAGAAAAGAACGGCCCGCAAGTGGAGAAGCCTGCGCGGCGCGGCTTCGGTTCCCGCCTGATTGAGCGTACCCTTGCAGCCAGTCTCGGCGGCTCTGCCGAGCTGCATTATTTATCGCAGGGGCTGGAGTTCAGGCTCGATGCTCCGGCCAATAATATGCGCTACGATCCGGCATAAAAACGCCGCTCTTTCGGACAAGATAGGCATCCAAAAGAGCGGCGTTTTTGTAAGAGATAAAATCTCAGACCAGATGTCTGAAAGCCTGAATGACTTCGTCATAAACAGGGCGCTTGAACGGAACGATCAGTTCCGGCAGCTCCATCATCGGTTTCCATGCCCACATATCAAATTCAGCATCATGTCCGCCCGGTGGCGGGTTGATTGCAATCTCGCTTTCGTCGCCCTCAAAACGATAGGCAAACCAGCGCTGTGTCTGACCGCGATATTTGCCATTTAAGGCAATACCGATCAGATGTTCCGGCAGATCATAATTGATCCAGTCCGGCGCTTCTGCCAAAAGGCTGACGCTGCGCATTCCTGTTTCTTCATAGAGCTCGCGCAGCGATGCCGTTGCCGGATCTTCACCGGCATCAATACCACCCTGCGGCATCTGCCAAAGCTGCGTTGCACCTTCCATCTCACCATTCGGCTCAATGATGCGGCGTCCTGCCCAGACTTTGCCTTCGCTGTTCAAAACCATAATGCCCACACAAGGGCGATAAGGCAGCGATGCGGGGTCACGCTTTTCAGTCATGTTTTCATTCCGTTTATTTATCACCAGAGACAAAAAACGCGGGGACTGCCCCGCGTTTTTCTGAAGTGTACAAGCTTATTGTTTATCAGGCTTTGGCAGATCTTTCTTAGGATCCGGCGGGAATGCCGCATTGGCCATTTCACCGCGCAGCAGCTTCAGAGCTTCGCCCAGCTGAATGTCGTCCTTTGGCTCCAGCGGCACATAGGCCGAAGAGCCTGAACCACTGTCATCTTCCTCAGCACCCTTGATATGGCCTTTCAGTCCGGCCTCACCTTTGGTCGTTACATCACGGCCTTTCAGCTCATCCGGCAGCGGCTGTTCCACCTTGATATCCGGTGTAATGCCCTTGCCCTGAATCGACTTGCCCGATGGGGTGTAATAGAGCGCTGTCGTCAGACGCAGCGAGCCGTTTTCACCAAGCGGAATGATGGTCTGCACAGAACCCTTACCGAAGGACTGTGTCCCCAGAACCGTTGCACGACGGTGATCCTGCAATGCACCGGCCACAATTTCAGACGCACTGGCCGAGCCGCCATTGATCAGAACGATAACAGGTTTGCCTTTGGTCAGATCGCCTGCGCGGGCATCAAAACGGGTAACATCCTGAGGGTCACGGCCACGGGTTGAAACAACCTCACCCTTATCAAGGAACGCATCCGATACAGACACAGCCTGATCGAGCAGACCGCCCGGATTAAGACGCAGATCGAGCACATAGCCTTTGAGCTTGTTCTCAGGAATCTGTGACTGAATATCCTTGATCGCTTTTGTCAGATCGTCAGAAGTCTTCTCGGTGAAGGAAATCACACGCAGATAGCCAACGTCATTCTCAACGCGGTAACGGACAGCTTTAACCTTGATGATCGCGCGTTTGATCGACAGTTTGATCGGCTTATCCGCACCCTGACGGATCAGGGTCAGTTCAATCGCCTCATCAACCGGCCCGCGCATCTTGTCGACAGCATCATTCAGCGACAAGCCGCGCACTTCCGCGCCATTGATCTGCGTGATCAGGTCACCGGCGAGAACGCCGGCTTTCGATGCCGGTGTGTCATCAATCGGTGCAATGACCTTTACCAGATCATTTTCCATAGTCACTTCGATACCAAGACCGCCGAACTCACCCTTTGTCTGCACGCGCATATCCTGCGCTGCTTCAGGGTTGAGATAAGAGGAATGCGGATCAAGCGAGGTCAGCATACCGTTGATGGCGGTTTCTATCAGCTTCTTATCTTCCGGCGGCGTCACATATTGCTGGCGCACACGTTCAAAAATATCGCCGAAAATTGCGAGTTCTTTATAGGTATCATTACTGGCAGCATTTGCACTTGAAGCCGGAGCCCCCTGCACAGCAACCATCGCCGAAGCCCCCATCAAGGCACCTGCGAAAAGAAGCGACAGTTTACGTATCATCTTGTGTCCTTCCGGAATGCCTGTCGGTCCACCACGGGGTCGGATCGACGGATTTCCCATCTTTTCGAAATTCTATGTAAAGCATCGGTGAAGAATTACCACTCCCCAGTGAAGCAACACTGGTTAAAAGCTTATCTCCCATGGTTCCGACCGGCTCACCCGCCAGCACAAACCGGCCCTGCGCAACATTGATTCTGCTTAATCCTGCCATCACGATATGATATCCGCTGCCAACATCAAGGATTAAGAGTTGTCCGTAGGAACGAAAGGGCCCCGCATAAAGTACAACGCCATCAGAAGGTGACGTAATCGTGGCGTTTTGCGGCGTTTGCAGCATTTCTCCTGCACGCGGGCGGCCAAAATCATCTTTCTGACCGAATTTTTGTACGATCTTACCGCTGGCCGGTAGCACAAGTTGCCCGCGCAGAGATGCAAAACTCGCACGGGACACCAGCGAATTCTCGCCGGACTGTGCTGCGCGCTCCTGCCCGTCGGCCAGTCGCTGCTGCTCGGCATCGCGTGCGGCATCCGCCGCCGTGCGGACTTTATCCATCCGCTCCTGCAACGAGGCAATCAGATCTTTCAGGCTGGTTGCTTTTTTCGCCAGTTCTGCGGCATGAGCACGTTCGGTCTGCAATTCTTCTTCAGACTGGCTGTAAAGCTTTTGCTTTTCTTCCAGCAGTAATTCCTGTTTCTGACGCTCTTCAAGTTGCGCAGTGCGGCTGGCAATCAGCCGCTCCTGCTCATCTTTGATCGAAGCCTGCAAGCGCTGCATCTCTTTCAAATCAGCCATCAGTTCCAGCGTCTGCGCCCGCATTTCCGGCACCACCGCACCGAGCAGCACGGCAGAACGCACAGAAGACAGCGCATCATCAGGGCGCACGAGAATGGCAGGCGGCGGGTTCAATCCCATGCGCTGCAAAGCTGCCAGTACTTCCGCCAGCACTTTACGGCGGGAACGCAAAGACAGCCGGATACCGTCTTCCTGCTCGCTGAGCGCAGTCAGTTTTTGCCCCGCAGCCTCAATATCTTCCGAGAGTTTCTTGTCTGTCTTGGCAGACTGGATCAATGCGGCGGTAATGGTTGCCTGATCTTTTTTCAGTTCTGAAACGCTTGTTTCCAGCTGCTGCAGCTTTTCTTTGGAAAGCGCAATCTCGCTGTTAATAGCATCCAGACTGCCCGAGACTTTTTGATGCTGTTCTTCCAGCGGCACCGGCGGCGGAGCGGATGGTGCTGCCTCCTGCGCAAGAGCCGGAACCGGCAACAGCAGCAACAAACCGGCAGAAAACACGCATCTGGCCTGTCCGGCACAAATGCGGCTCATCTTAAAAAGCCGGAAGGAAATGCTGCTGTTATTCATCAAAATTCGAATACTGATCCGTTGCGATCACTCAGTTATAGCGGTGAATCTATAACAAAGATTATCCGTGTCAAAATCCGTCTGTAAATGCTCTATTTATTTGTGATTACGCGTATCTTATCTGATCGGAGCGGGAAAGAAATCAGTCCGGTGAACTGATTTCCCCGCGTAGGTGCTTCACATTTTTCGGGATACGCTCAAATTACACCCGATGATAGGGATGACCGGAAAGAATAGTCACCGCACGGTATAATTGCTCGGCAATCAGAATACGTGCCAGCTGATGCGGCCAGGTCATCTTGCCCATCGCCAGCACCAGATCAGCCCGCGCCCGTAATTGCGGATCATGACCGTCCGGCCCGCCGATCGCTAAAATCAACTGTCTTTTGCCGCCGTCACGGATTTTTCCCATTTGCTCGGCAAAGGCTTCAGAGCCAAGTTCTTTGCCGCGCTCATCCAGCAGGATCAGCGCTGCGCCATTATCCAGTGCTTCATAAACACGTGCAGCTTCATCGGTCTTGCGCTGATCCGCATTGCCGCCCCTGCTTTCGGTAATCTCACTGACGCCGGTAAACTCAAATCCCAAGGCCGTTCCGGACTTGGAAAAACGGTCAAAGTATCGCTCGGCCAATTCCCGCTCGGGACCGGCTTTCATTTTTCCAACCGCAAAAACTGTAACACGCATAATCAAAAAACCTCTGCCTGCCATAGCATGTCAGGCAGTTTAAGCAGCATGCCGTCACAATCCGGCATGCCTGATCTTACAAATCATCGTGCAAATTAATGCACTGACTTTTTACGCGGATTAAATTCATCCGCTTCCGGTGTGAGCCAGATTTTTTCGATATTATAGAACTCACGGACTTCCGGATGGAAAATGTGGATGATGATATCACCCGTATCGACCAGAACCCAGTCTGCTGCTTCAAGACCTTCGATCTGAACATCACGCACACCGATTTCTTTCAGCGCACGCAGCATATGATCGGCCACAGCACCGACATGGCGCTGGGAGCGACCGGAAGCGATCACCATATAATCGCCCAAAGCGGATTTACCGCGCAGATCAATGGAAATGATATCTTCTGCCTTGGAGTCATCAAGGCTTGCAAGCAGAACCTCTAAAGCATGAGACACAGTGGCTTCGCCGCTGACCTCAGCTGGTGAAGGCGTGGTAACACCCTTCTTTTCAATTGCTGTTCTCAATGAGTACCTTTCCGTAAAGAACAACGCCACACGGCAACTACTCCCCGTGTAACTATAAAAGTGGCAGAGTCCTGTGTCTGTTTCAAGACACGGACTCATGGAAATTTGACAGGAAAAATAACCTGCTGATTTTGCGTCTTATTCTCTCATCTCTTGCCGGCGCAATTGCGTGGATGAAAGATCCGACTGCGGCCCGTGGATAAAAACCCATGCCGGAGCCGGCTGTGTTGCAAGTTTTGCAGCCTCTGTTTCAGGCAGGCGTGCCGCCTCAAATTGCTGCGCCATCACGGAATCTTCCGCCGCCATATTCGAACCCGGCCGGTTGATGACAGCAATCGGATAGGTACGGGCAATCTCATCCCATTCCTGCCAGTGATGGAAATTCATCAGATTATCCGCGCCCATAATCCAGACCAGATGCTTATCCGGATTATGTTTGCGCACCAGCGCCAGCGTATCTGCCGTATAGCGCACCTGATAACTGGCTTCAAATGCTGTCACATGAATACGCTTATCAGTGATAAGCTCTTCACTCAGCGCAATGCGCTTGGACAGCGGCGCCAGTTCATTCACATCTTTCAGCGGATTGCCGGGTGTCACCACCCACCAGACCTGATCCAGCCCCAGCCGCTCAAGTGCCAATTCTGCCACCAGAACATGGCCTGCATGAGGCGGGTTGAAAGAACCACCGAACAGACCGATTTTAGCACCAGCCGGTGCAACGGGCATGTGCAGATAGTCTTCAGCAACATCCTGAAACGCTTGCGGCACTGCGGTCTTGCCTGATTGATCTTTCATTGGTTTGGACATGCGTGTGTTTAAACCCGTGTCTGTCCGTTACCGCGCACGCGGTATTTAAACGAAGTGAGCTGTTCCACACCAACCGGTCCGCGCGCATGCATTTTACCGGTCGCGATACCGATTTCCGCGCCCATGCCAAACTCACCACCATCGGCAAATTGCGTTGAAGCATTGTGCAGCAAAATGGCTGAATCAATCTCGTTAAAGAACCGCTCAACCACCGCAGCATCTTCAGCAATCACCGCTTCCGTGTGATGGGATGAATAGCGGTTGATATGCGTCAGCGCACCATCAATTCCGTCAACCAGCGCCACGGAAATGATCGCATCAAGATATTCCGTTGACCAGTCTTCCGCAGTCGCCGGTTCAGCCTGAGAATATAGCGCACAAACATCCACATCGCCACGGATCACACAACCTACTTTTGCCAGTTCATCCAGCACAGGCACCAGATGCGTCTCAGCCACTTTGCGATCAACCAGCAAAGTCTCTGCTGCGCCACAAATACCAGTGCGGCGCATTTTGGCATTGAGAACGATCTTCTTTGCCATTTCCAGATCAGCGCTGGCATCAATATAAACATGGCACAGGCCTTCGAGATGCGCGAAAACCGGCACCCGCGCCTCTTCCTGCACACGGGCAACAAGGCTTTTGCCACCGCGTGGTACAATCACATCAATCGCACCGTTCAGACCTTTGAGCATTTCACCAACAGCGGCACGATCTGTCACCGGCACCATCTGAATAGCAGCTTCCGGCAGACCTGCGGCCTTCAAGCCTTCAGCCAATGCGGCATGAATTTCACGGGATGAATGGGCGGAATCCGAACCACCGCGCAGGATCACCGCATTACCGGCTTTCAGGCAGAGCGCACCGGCATCAGCTGTCACATTCGGACGGCTTTCATAAATCACGCCGATCACGCCAAGCGGCGTGCGTACGCGTTCAATATGCAGACCATTCGGGCGATCCCATTCGGTCATCACTTCACCGACCGGATCTCTCAGGGCTGCAATCGCGCGAATACCATCGGCCATTGCACGGATACGTGTTTCATCCAGTTTCAGTCGGTCAATGAAAGACGCAGCAGTGTCGGCAGCTTCCGCTGCGGCGACATCCAGCACATTGGCATTGAGGATCAGGTCTTTGCGACGCAGCAAAGCATCGGCCATAGCAATCAAAGCTGCATGTTTGCGCTCGGCACTGGCAATCGCCAGCGGGCCAGCCGCAGCACGCGCTTTGCGACCAAGCTCTGCCATCAGTTCAGCAACTGCCAGAGTGTCCTGCTTATCCTGCATTGCACATTTCCCCTTCAGCGCTCGCAGCACCTTGCGCACGGCTGCCACGGATCACCAGATCATTGCGGTGCACCATCGAAGAACGCGCGAAATAGCCGAGAATTTCCTCAATCTCACCGCTCTTATGACCGGCGATCTTCACGGCATCGGCAGCATCATAACCGGCCAGACCACGGGCAACCTCACGGCCTTCCAAGTTGAGAATGGAAACCGTATCGCCGCGCTGGAAATCACCGCGTACTTCCCGCACACCGGCAGGCAAAAGAGACTTACCTGATTTCAGCGCTTTCAAAGCACCGTCATCAATCACCAATTGCCCTGCTGCATCGAGATGACCGGAAATCCAGACTTTCCATGCATTAACCGGCGCATCGGAGGCTTTGAACAAAGTTGACCGCTCACCGCGATCAATCGCCGCCAGCGGGTTCATCCGCGTACCGGAGGTGATAATCATCGCAGTTCCGGCCGCATTGGCAATCTTACCGGCATCCAGCTTGGTCTTCATGCCACCACGCGACAATTCAGATGCGGCGGCACCGGCCATAGCTTCAATATCCGGTGTAATGGCTTCCACGACCGGCAAAAACTGCGCATTCGGATCTTTATGCGGTGGCGCGGTATAAAGGCCGTCAATATCAGACAACAGAATGAGCAGATCAGCGCCGATCATTGTGGCAACACGGGCAGCTAAGCGATCATTATCGCCATAACGGATTTCATTGGTCGCTACTGTATCATTCTCATTGATAACCGGCACGGCCTTGAGTTTCAGCAGCGTTTCAATCGTTGCGCGGGCATTGAGATAGCGGCGGCGCTCTTCCGTATCAGACAATGTGAGCAGCACCTGTCCTGCCATAATCTGATGGGCACCCAGCACATCAGCATAGGCTTTCGCCAATGCAATCTGCCCTGCTGCCGCTGATGCCTGACTTTCCTCAAGCTTCAACGTACCGGAAGGCAGCCCCAGAACCGTGCGCCCAAGTGCAACCGCACCGGAGGATACCACCAGCACTTCAACGCCTTGCGCCTGCAAAGCCGCAATATCGGCAGCAAGACTTGTCAGCCAGCTCTGCTTCAACCCCTGAGCACGATCAACCAGAAGCGCCGAGCCGATTTTGATAACAATACGACGATAATTCTTCAGCGCCCCGATCGTCATGATCTGCTCACTTACCTTTGTAATCCGACTTGGCTTTAGCGTCCGCTTTCGCAGCTTCCTGATCCGCCTCTTCCGCACGGCTCTGATCAATAATACGTGCCAGTTCGCGCAATGTTGTCTCAATGCCTTCGCGGCTCACAGCCGACAGCAACAACGGTTCACGGCCACACGCTTTTTTCAGCGCTTTCATCTTGTCTTTGCGGGCGTCCGGATCAAGCGTATCGGCCTGTGACAATGCGACAATCTCAATCTTATCGGTCAGACCATGACCATAGGCTTCCAGCTCGCCGCGAATAACCTTATAGGCCTTCGCCACATCTTCTTCCTGTGCCGAAACCAGATGCAGCAGCACACGGGTACGCTCCACATGGCCGAGGAAGCGGTCACCGAGACCAATGCCTTCGCTTGCACCTTCAATCAGCCCTGGGATATCCGCGATCACAAATTCACGCGCATCCACACGGGCAACACCAAGATTCGGATGCAGCGTAGTGAAAGGATAGTCAGCGATCTTCGGCTTGGCAGCGGTCACACTGGCAAGGAAAGTCGATTTACCGGCATTTGGCAGACCAACGAGACCCGCATCCGCAATCAGTTTCAGGCGCAACCACAAGGTGCGCTCAATACCTTCAAGACCCGGATTGGCACGACGTGGTGCCTGATTGGTTGAGGTTTTGAAATGCAGGTTACCGAAACCGCCATTACCGCCTTTGGCAAGACGGTAGCGTTGGCCAACAGTAGTCAGATCGCAGATCAGCGTTTCATTGTCTTCTTCAAAAATCTGGGTACCGACCGGCACTTTCAGAATGACGTCATCGCCTTTACCGCCGGTCATGTTACGACCCATGCCATGCATACCGGTTTTTGCCCGGAAATGCTGCTGATAGCGATAGTCGATCAGTGTATTCAGACCATCCACGACCACGGCCCAGACATCACCGCCGCGACCACCGTCACCGCCGTCAGGGCCGCCGAATTCCAGAAATTTTTCGCGACGGAACGAAACCGCGCCAGCACCGCCATTTCCGGAACGGATATAAATTTTTGTCTGGTCGAGGAACTTCATGTGCTTGCCTTTTCCGGCACAGGCCGGCTGTCGGATAGTCCGATATTAAGAGGTAATAAATTGCAGATATATGCGACCGCAATTTTAACTGAGATATTTAAACTGAGCCAATACAGCAAAAAACCGGACTTGAAAACCGCCGCCCGCTGCAGTTGCAAACTATAGTTTCAGTGCAGAGACAACAAAGTGAGCAGCTGCTTATATCAGCTCTTCGCAGTGCAGAGCATTATTGCCCTGCACCACGCAATTCCAGCCATTGCTGACGGGTCATGATATAGCACTCAACCGGCACATCTCCGTCAACAACAGAGTGGCCTATGGCAGAGCCCGTATGTCTGAAACCGCATTTTTCAATCACACGCTTTGAGCCTTCATTGCGGCTTTGCGCACTGATATAAATCTGCTCCAGCGACAATTCACGGAACGACAAATCGATCAAAGCCGTTGCAGCTTCTGTGGCATAGCCTTTGCCCCAGTAAGGCTCACCCAGCCAATAGCCGATCTCATAGCCAGGGCCATATTTATGATCGTGCAATGTGAGGCCGCCAATAAACTCGCCCGTATCGGCAAGCGTAATCGCATAAACAAACTGCCCGATCGCACCGGACGCTGCAAGCTTGATAAAATCAACCGCATGTTCGCGCGAATATGGATAAGGCAAACGCGCCAGCATACGCGCCACATTAATATTGTTTGCCAATCCAGCGATCGCATCAATATCTTCTTCATGCGGCGGGCGCAGCACAAGACGCTCTGTGAGCTGCACTGGGGAATCCCGCAAACTTACTTTCGCACCATAGGCTCCTGTCAGCCCCGCACCTCTGAGGTCATCATCCGTCGCCAGTGCAGCCTGTCTGCTTTCACTTCTTAATTCTGTTCCGCTCTGCAATTTTGTCATTGTTGCTTTCAGGCCTGCCGGCCATCCTCCGGGAAAAATAAAAGGGGAGACGGTTTCCCGTCTCCCCTTCAATATTTTGTCCGTAAAGCGGCTTCATATATCGGGTTCAACAGGAACACCGGTATATGAATGGAGCACCGGTTACTCCGCAGCTTCAGCCATCGGGTTCACGGATACAAAGGTTCGGCCGTTTGCTTTTGTCTTGAAAGACACAACGCCGTCAGCCTTTGCGAACAGGGTATGATCTTTACCCATGCCAACATTTGCACCCGGATGCCACTGGGTACCGCGCTGGCGAACAATGATGTTGCCTGCGATAACAGCTTCGCTGCCGAATTTTTTCACGCCAAGGCGTTTCGACTCTGAATCGCGACCGTTACGCGATGAACCGCCAGCTTTCTTATGTGCCATCGGTATTCTCCTTTAATTCGTTGATTACTCAGCAGCTTCAGCTTTTGGCGCAGCCTTTTTCGGCGCGGCCTTTGCTTTAGCGGATGGCTTTGCGCCACCGGTGAGGATTTCCGAAATGCGGATTGTCGTCAGTTCCTGACGATGACCGCGTGTACGCTTGGAGTTCTGACGGCGACGCTTCTTGAACGCGATAACTTTTTTCGCACGGCCCTGTTCAACTACTTCCGCAGTTACAACAGCACCTTCAACGCGCGGAGCACCAACAGTGGCGTTTTCACCTTCGCCAACGATCAGAACTTCTGCAAATTCTACAACATCACCGGCTTCACCGGCAACTTTTTCAACTTTAAGCACATCATTGGCGGCAACGCGATACTGCTTACCACCTGTCTTAATGACTGCGAACATTTGTTTTCCTTTCGGGTCGTTCGTTTCCGGTTCTCCCGCGAGGCAGGGACCGTCTTCTTGTCAGTCGTGACAGTTTGATTATTTATCTTAGCAAAAACATCAGTTTAAGGTCTGATAAACACACAACAAAAGTCAAAGGGGATTCTCATCCTCCTGCGACGTGGCCGCATATAGTGGCAAAAACACCGCCGCGTCAAGGTTTTTCAGACCACAAAGCACATTATCTGCGAAATTATGGTGCGTTCTGAACGATTAGGACTTGTCTAAATCCGCTGTCCGCGTTATGAGCGCGACACACATTCAGCAAATCGCATGATTTGATATGAAAGCAGATTGTTTAGTCTGAAACTTTCATATGATGACACAGCGGAGAGGTGGCTGAGTGGTTGAAAGTACCGCACTCGAAATGCGGCGTGGGGGCAACTCCATCGTGGGTTCGAATCCCACCCTCTCCGCCATCTTGGTATAAAACCGGGAACGCCGATTCCCGCCGATTTCCCTCCCTTAGTGGCTATCAGCGTCTTCAACAGCGTGTTTTTGTTGCCATTGATGTAGATCGCATCATCCGCGACCTCGACATGCTGGGCGAAAGCCCGGACGTGATCCCGCCGATAGCCGCCCTTTTCGAGCCGAAGCCCGGTGCGTGCCTCGCTCGCCAGTTCCCGCACGGCCGCCCCTGTGAGGCCCTTATGGGCCGAGTTTTTCAGCATGGCTTCGGTCCTCACCGCGTCGGCCCGTGCCTGATCCCGTATAGCCGTAAGGCCCGCGATGCGTTCGCCGAGGGCGGATTCGGCCGGGTCGAGCGAACCCGCCTCGATAGCCTCGTAGAGCCGCTTTAGCCGCATATCGGCCTCGGCCGCGCGCTGGTTCAACTCGGTGATGTGCTGGCTGCGCCGCTCGACGCTCTCCTGCCGGCGATCCAGCAGCGAGGCGAGCACGTCTTCGATCCGCTCGGGGTCCAGCAGCCTTTCCTCGATGTGGCTGACCACGATACGGTCAAGTTTGTCCATCGGGATCGCGCGGCCCTTGCAGCCGGTTTCGCCCTGCCGCGCCCGAATCGAGCAGGCATAATAGCGGTAGCGGCCGTTCTTGCCGGTGCGCAGCGTCATGGCTCCACCGCAATTGCCGCAATAGCAAATGCCGGTCAGCAGGTTCGGGCCGCTGACCACGCGCGGCGGCGTCACCTTCGGATTATTGACCTGCAATCGCTTCTGCACCGCCTCGAATATCTCAAGGTCGATCAGCGGCGGCACCGCGACGGTGACGACTTCTTCCTCGGGCTTCACCTCGCCTTTCTTGGAACGGCGATTGAACCGATGTTCGCCGATATAGGTGCGGCGGGTCAGGACGCGGTGAAGCTGGCCGATGCCCCAACGCCCGCCGCTGCGGGTGAACATGCGGTGCTTGTTCAGGTAGCTGACGATGTTCTTGACGCCCATGGGGCCGGAGGTGCCGTCGCCTTCCGATGCAAGGCGGAAGATGAGCCGCACGGTGTCGGCGTGCAGCGGGTCGATTTCCAGCTTCTTCTTCATCTTCGTGCCGCGCTGCTCGGCATCGACGACGCGGTAGCCGATGGGCGGCAGCGAGCCGTTCCAGAAGCCTTGCCGGGCGTTCTCCTTCAAGGCGCGCAGGACGTGCTTGGCGTTCTCCTTCGACTGGTATTCGTCAAACAGCGACATGATCCGCCGCATCATCTGGTGGATCGGATCGTCGCCAAGCTCCTGCGTCATGGAAACCAGCTTGACGCCATTCTTCGCCAGCTTCCGGTAGTAGTATTCCATTTCAAATTCGTCGCGGAAGAACCGCGAGAAGCTATGCACCACCACCACGTCGAACGCTGGCGGCTTCGACGTGCCGGCTTCGATCATGCGCTGGAACTCGGGGCGGCGGTCGTTGGTCGCCGATGCACCCGGCTCGACGAAGGTTTCCACGAGCTGATAGCCGCGAGACTCGCAATAGGCTTCGCCCTGCCGCTTCTGATCGGGGATCGACACGTCATGCTCGGCCTGCCGCGCCGTCGAGACGCGCAGATAGAGGGCGGCGCGCAGGGCGACGTGCGGGGAATGAATGTTCATAGCGCGCCTCCTTTCGCGGCCCGGCGTTCGAGCAAGGGCAAGTCCAGCTCGACACGATCATGCAGCACCTTGGGCACGACTTTCTGGCCCTCGCCGGGGTCCATGCGGATCAGGCCGTAGCTCGCCATCTTCTTGAGGGTTCGGGACAGGCTGGGCTTCGCCCGCCCCGTGATCCGCGACAGTTCCTCCAGCGAGCCGGGCGACTGCTCGTCGATGACGCGCAGCAACTCCCGGTTCCCACTGGAAAGGAGCTGCGCGAAGGATTCCATGGATGTGAACCACACCTTCGGATCGTCCGCCGCCGGCTTTTCCTCGCCCTTGGCGATCCGCATGGTGCGGGCCTTCATCTCGTCGTAGCCGGCAATCCCGACTTTCAATGTGGTCATGTTACGCCTCGCTCCCTCAACACCGCGTCCACCGCCTGCCAGAAGTCGGCCAAGAGCGTGGCCGCGTCCTCGTAGGCATAGGGCTTCACGGTCTGGAGGCGGTGCCGATGGTCCATCGGCTCGCCGCGTCTGCTTCGGCCGACCGGATGGGCATTATCGAAGCCGACCAGCCGTTCGCCCGAAGGCCCGTGAAGCGTGAGCGAGTAATCGAGGCCGTGCGGCTTCTCTGGCGAGGCCGGAACGCGGGTTACGATGAACTTCACCCAATGGCCGCCCTCGGGATCGACGACAAGCACCTGACCGTCGAGGTCCAGAAGCGTGTCGAGGCTCTGGTCACGATCCTCGCTCATGACTTACTGTTATCATCTGATGTTAACGGTGGCAAGCCCCGATTGCCGGGATCAGTGTCGATAGGGCCAAACAGGCGGTCGAGCACATGGCCGAAATACCGCTCGAAGATTTGCAGTTCTTCCTCGGTGATCGGCACCTTATCGGGCCAGTCGTCGAAGACGGGCAGCGACTCCACATCGACGATGCGAAGCGGCGACCTACGGCGTTCCCGGCCGTCTGGCGTGGGTTCATCGGCGTAGTCGAAAAGATCGTCGGGAAGTGCTTCGGCGACCGGGTGTCGCGGTCGCCCTTTGCGGGCGCGGCGGCGCTCTGCGCACATGGAATCCTCCTTGGTTCGGTGTGATTCCGGGGCGCTCAAGGCCCCGGAATTAAGCGAACCATGGAGGGCAGTCGGCGGCCTGTAGCGTGCCGCATTTACGCCTGTGCGCTGACGGCACCCCTGTTGGTAATCATCTTTTCATGCAGGACTCTGTGATATCTCAACGGAAAATGACGACCGGCACCTTGCAGGATCGAATCATCTCCGTGGTCGTCGAGCCTATGAACAGACTGCGCAGGCGCGAATGGCTGTAGGCCCCCATTGCCAGAAGGCCGAAGCCCTCCTGTTCGATGATCCCGGTAATTACCTTGTCAGCCGCTCCCTGCACGAGCGCGGCTTCCGGCGCATAGCCGGCGGCTTTCAGGATCACCGCCGCGTCATCGAGCTTCTTGCGGTTTTCCGGGGTGTCGTCGCCCGCCATCACCAGCTTGCAGCCAAGGCCGGCGAGGATGGGACTGCGGGAAACCTGATCGACGGCTTTCATGGCCATCGTCCCGCCGTCATAGGCGATTAGCAGCTTGTTGACCGGCTTGTAGGCGCGCGAGGCAATGACGATCGCCTTATGGGTAGATCGAACGACCCGTTCCAGATTGGAGCCGAGATGGCCCTTGGCGAAGTCGGCTCCCTCACCACGCTTGCCGATGACGATGATATCCGCGTCGGCTTCAAATTCGAGCACGGTTTCGACCAGATCGCCGTTGCGCAGCTTGGTTTCGACGTTCTGGATACCAGCCGCGTGTAGCCGCGCCTTGGCATCTTCGAGCAGGAGCCGGCCGCGCTTTTGCGCAACCTTCGCCTTTTGGGCGTCAAGGTCCGCCAGTTCCTCAAGAAGTGCCGTGCGCGCGCCCAAACCGATATTGCCGCTGAGATTGACCGGCTCTGTCGAGAGATCGCGCCGACCGATGACATGCAGGATTTCCACGCTGGCGTCGATCTTGCCGGCGATCCAGGCAATGTGATCGCACACGCTTTCGGCATAGGCCGAGCCGTCGATCAGTCCGAGTATTTTCATGTTGCGATCCTCCCTTAATGGCCCATCAGGCGTTCGAGTGCGCCGGGCTTGTCGTGGATTGCGAGCCTGTCAACGATGGTCTCGCTCGCTTCGTTCATGCCGATGATCTCCACGTCTGCTCCTTCGCGGCGGAACTTCAGGACGATCATGTCGAGGGCAGCGACACTGGAAATATCCCAGATATGGGCGCGGCTAACGTCGATCGTCACCTTGTCGAGTGCTTCCTTGAAGTCGAAGGCCTTGCTGAAATCGTCGGCAGAGGCAAAGAAAATCTGGCCCTCGACCGTGTAGGTGCGATTCGCGCCATCGGCAGAGGCCGTCGAGGTGACGCGGAATATCTGCGAAATCTTCCACGCGAAGAAGACGGCCGACAAAAGCACGCCGATCAGCACGCCGATGGCGAGATTGTGGGTATAGACCACGCCAACAACCGTCGCGATCATGACGAGCGAGGACGAGCGCGGCTGAACAGCAAGGTTCTTGATCGAGGACCATGAGAAGGTGCCGATCGACACCATGATCATGACGGCAACGAGCGCGGCCATGGGAATCTGGCTGACCAGATCGCCAAGCACGAGGATCATGAACAGCAGGAATACGCCGGCGCAGAAGGTGGAAAGACGCCCGCGCCCGCCCGACTTCACATTGATCATGGACTGACCGATCATGGCGCAGCCAGCCATACCGCCGATGAAGCCGGTTGCCGTATTGGCAACGCCCTGACCAATACACTCGCGGTTCTTGTCGCTGGGCGTGTCGGTTAGATCGTCCACGATCTGCGCCGTCATGAGCGACTCCAGCAGGCCAACGGCTGCGACGGCTACCGAATAGGGAAGGATGATCAACAGCGTTTCGAGGTTGAATGGAATCTGCGGGATCAGGAACACCGGCAAGGTGGAAGGTAGTTCGCCCATGTCGCCAACGGTGCGGATATCGAACCCGAACCAGATCGACAAAACCGTCAGTACGACGATGCAGACGAGCGGTGAAGGCACAACCCTCGTGACATAGGGAAAGAGGTAGATGATGCCGAGGCCGGCCACGACGAGGATATAGGTGAGCGGTGGCACATTGGTTAGCTCGGGCAACTGCGCCATGAAAATCAGGATGGCGAGCGCATTGACGAAGCCGGTCATCACCGAGCGTGACACAAAGCGCATCAGATAGCCGAGCCTGAAAATGCCGGCGACGATTTGCAGGATGCCGGCCAGCACGGTCGCGGCGAGCAGATATTGCAGGCCATGGTCGCGGACGAGCGTGACCATGAGAACGGCCGTGGCGGCGGTTGCGGCCGAGATCATACCGGGCCGCCCACCAACAAAGGCGATCAGCACGGCGATCGAGAAGGACGCATAGAGACCGACTTTCGGATCGACGCCGGCGATGATGGAAAAGGCAATCGCTTCGGGGATCAGGGCGAGCGCGACGACCAGGCCCGCAAGCACGTCTCCTTTGATGTTGCCGAACCAGTCGGTTTTGAGGGTGCCAAGGAATTTTCGGTTCAAGTTTATGCTCTCCATGCCGGTGACGCCTTAGAGCCCGTCGAAGCGGCATTTAACTGGAATTGCTATGGTGCTCCGACGCGGGCGAACGCGCGTCATAGGGTATGAAAATGGTATTCAAAGCGGCGGCAGACCGCTGCGCGTGGTCAATCGATTGCAGTCATGAGGAGCCCAATCGGAATGCTCTATGCACCCCACCGTGTTAGGTGGATGATGCAGGAGCTAGCTGGTTGCCGGGGGATAGGCGCCCGGAGAAGCCACCCGCGATGCGGGTCCGGTTGATCGTGGCCATATTGCGGCAAAACAGCATGAAATCAAGCAAGAACTCAACCAACGACTCTCGGTGTTTTAATGAAGTCAGATCGCATAACTGTCTTAGTGAACGACGTTGCCTATCTATCCGACAGAACATTGAGACATTGATGGATCACGAAGTGTAACCGGCAGCTTGTCTCGCAAATTAGCTGCTCAGTTCGTTGATAGACGTCCTTCTCGCCGTGCCTTTGCGAAGCCGCGATCCGTGGCGATGAACTGCTCCAGCATGGGCACGATCAGCCTGACGGGATCGGCGGCGGGCTGGCCGGTTTCGCGGGCCAGCACCTCGGCGTAGGCGGTCAGATCGCGGTGAAGCGGCGCGGGTAGCTCCACCGTCACCTTCACGGGCTTGTCGTCGGGAAGCGGGCCGAGTTTCAGCTTGGTCATGGTCAACCTCCTGCCGGCTCGAATACAAGGTCGCGGGTGACAATGATTCTGACCGGGAAGCCGGGCCGGATGGTGAGCGTCGGCGCAACCTGCAACTGGCGCCGCACGATCTGCTGGCCCGCCTGATTGACGGTATCCTGCGCCCCGTCGCGGATCGCACGGATAAGCCGGTCCTCGTCGCTCGTCGCCAGCTCCGTGCCGACCGCGAGCAGCGTGGAGAGGCCAGCCGCTTTCATCAGATCCCACCAATGATAATCGACGCCATCCTCAAGTCCGGCGTAGCCGCTGGCATCCGCTCCCGGCAGGCGCTCCAGAACGATGGACCGGCCGCCCGGCAGGATCAGGCGGTTCCACACCAAAAGCACCCTGCGCTGGCCGAAGGTCACGCCGTCATCGTATTGGCCGATGATGCGAGTGCCCTGCGGGATCAGGAGCAGGCTGCCGGTCGGGCTGTCATAGACGTTCTCCGTCACCTGCGCGGTGATCTGGCCCGTAAGGTCGGAACGGATGCCGGTTATCAACGCAGCGGGGATCACGGCCCCGGCCTGAAGGATGTAGGGCGAAGCCGGCGGCATCACGCGATCCGGCGCGACGGTCTGCCGGTCCACCGGGCCGTTGAGAAATGCCGCGTGGCGATCCTGTGTCGCGGGCTGCCCGCCGAGGTCAAGCCCGGCAAGGCCGGGCATGGCGGTGCCGGCTGGCGCTGCCGTGCGTGGGCCGGACTGGAAAAAGACGTTGCTCAAGCGCGCGGCTTCTTCCTCAGCCCTGCGGCGTTCTTCCTCGGGATCGACGGCGGGTGTCGTGATAGCCGGCATTACAATGGGTTGTCCCCGATTTTGCGCGTCGAGGATGGGTCGGCCCAAATCTCCGGGCAACGCGGGGCCGAGCACCGGCCCGCTGTAGTCGCTTGGCAGACCGGCGAGGCCGTCCGCCGTGGGGCGGTTCTCGGTCGAATAGAGTTCGTCGCCGCCCGGTCCTGCATCACGGGTTTGGAGCGCGTAGATCAGCGCCCCGCCGATACCGAGAAGCGCAACCGCGCCGACGCCAGCCAGCATCTTGCGGGACAGGCGGGTGACGCTGGGCGTTTCGGCGCGCAAGCGCATGGGGGCTGCGGTATCGGTATCGCTCATGAGGACGATCCTCCCGTGGTCGTGCTGGCTGGCTCTGCTGCGGCCTGCGTCGGGTTGATGCGAACGATCCTGACGACCTGCTGGCGGTTGCCGCTGCCAAGGCGCAGCTCGGCCGCGCCGAACAGGCGGTCCACGATCAAGACGTTCTGGTGGATGCGGGAATTGACGATTTGCGGCTCGCCGTTCGCGCCAAGCACGAAGATGGGTGGCATTTCGCCCTGCACGATCCCGGCCGGGAAGACGACATAGACGCGCCGGCCATCGTCGAAGACGGAGACGGGCCGCCACGGCGGGCTGTCGCCCTGCACCTGCAAGGCGTAGCGATAGTTCCGCGCCGCCTCGGCAGGGATGATCGGCGCAGCCGGAACAGCTCGGCGCTGGCCCGGCGTTGCGGGATAGGCCCATGCCACGGCCGGCATGTAGAGCGATTCCCGCGCGCGCAACTCGATCATGTAAGTGCGCCGGTCGGTGGTCACGACAAGGTTCGTCGAAATATCCGGCCGTGTCGGCTTCACGAGGATATGGACGCGACGGTTCGCACCGCTGCCGCTCTCGGTGTCGCCGATGATCCAGCGGGCGGTGTCGCCCGCCGCAATCGGCCCCGCGCCTGTCAGGCTCTCGCCCGGCTCCAGCGCGATCGTCGTGATCTGTCCGACTGCGGCATAGACCTGATAGAGCGCGCCTTCGGACCACGGATAAACCTGTATGGCGTTGTAGTAGCCTTCCCGGCGCGGCTCGACGCGGGCGGCGGCGTTGGCGTTCTCGACGCGGCCGGTCGGCGTGCCTGCGGCGATGCCGCCGCGTGCGACGGTCCATGCCGGGGGCACATGCAAAGGCCGGGGCGTGTTGTCGGTTGCTATCGCCTGCACGGTCGGCAGCGGCGGCACGCTGGTATCGTAGCTGAATTGCGGCGTCCGGTTGGTGGCGCAGCCTGCCAAAGCGATTGCCACGACCGTCACAAAAGTCGCATAGGATAGCGGCTTCACAACCAATGATGAGGAACCGACAGAATGGATTCTGCCCCGACGATTGTTGCCCGGTATATCGACGCCTACAACACGATGAATGTTCAGGCGATGCTTGATTGTCTGTCGAGCGATGTTCGGTTTGTTAACAGATCGAACGGCGAAATAACGAACGAGACGCACGGAATTGAAGCGTTTCGCGCGTTGGCTGAACAGGGCGTTCAATTGTTTGCGGAAAGAGAGCAGACGATCCTCGATTGCATCGCCATCGAGGATCGCGCAGCGGTGCGGATCGGGTATAGAGCGAAAGTCAAAGCTGACCTTCCCAACGGCTGGAAGGCCGGACAGGAGATTGAGATGACGGGTACCTCGTTCTTCATGATCTCCGAGGGGAAGATCAGCGAGGTGATTGATGCAAGCTGACGCTTTCATTGGCTCATCTCCCGCGACCATGAAATTGCATTGACGTAGATTCCAAGCGGATTGGCGCGCAGACGCTCGGCGTCGCGCGGCGGCTGGATGACGATGGTGAGGATGGCCGTCCATCGTTCCGTGCTGGAAAGCTGGCCGTTCTCGAAATGGCGTTCCGTCCACGCGACGCGGAAGCTGTTGGGGGACGCCCGGATGACGCTCGACACCTCGACGGCGACTTGCTGGCGGCCGACCTTGGCAAAAGGATCATTGGCGCGGGCGTAGTCGTTGAGCGCCGCCGCGCCGCGATCCGTGGTCCACTCATAGGCGCGAAGCCAGTTCTGGCGGACAATGATCGCGTCGGCCGGGATCGCGCGCACCTGCTCGATGAACCGGCCGAGATGGAAAGCAATCTGCGGATCGGTCGGCCGATAGTCGGCGTTGGCAGGCGCGACGGTCTGCGCCTGACCGAGATTGTCCACCTGCACGACCCAAGGCACCACGATCCCGCGTGCGGACTGCCAGACCAGCGCCGAGGCGAAGCCCGCCGAAAGGATCAGGGAACCGAAGGCCATCAGCCGCCAGTTCCTCGCCTGCACGCGGGCCGAGCCGATACGCTCGTCCCATGCCTGCGCGGCCTTCTGATAAGGCGTCTCGGGTTCCGGCGATTTGCCGTAATGGGTTGCTGGTCGTTTGAAGATGCTCATGAGCGGTCACTTTCGGAAAGGTTGATGGAGGAACCGGAGCCGTGGCTGTCGCCGGAGCGCACCGCATGGGCAGCCATGGTCGTGCCATGGTTCATGGCCTGCGAGCGGCGCATCTGCTGCGCCCATGCGGGAGGACTGCCGGCTGGGCCAGATGGGGCGGCGGGGTTTGCACTTGCGCCGCCGACCGTGCCCATGGTGGAGCTGCCCCCCGACGCGCCGAACCCTGCCTTAGCGCCAGCGGAGAAGCTGGATTTGACGCTTTCGGTTGCTCGGGATGTTGCGCTGGAAGCTGCGCGTTTGAGCGGCGAGATGGCGGCCGAACCTGCCGCTCGGGCGACACCGCCGAGGCCGGAGGCAACGCCCGCCGCCCCGGTCTGGCCGAGCGAGCCGAGGCTATAGGCTGCGGTCGCCGCGCCCGCGGCGGTCGCGCCTCCCCGAACGGCCGCGGCTCCACCGGACAGGGCAGCAGCGCCGCCCTTGGCGGCAAGCATGGCCCCGCCGCCAGCCGCCGCACCGCCCGCAAGCACCATGCCGCCGGCAGCGAGGCCGGTTCCCACGGCTGCGCCTGCGCCAAGCTGCGGGCCGCCCGAGACGATGCCGTTGGCGATGCCGGGACCGAAGATGCCGAGGCCGAGCAGCGATAGCGCGGCGAGCACGATAGCCATTGCGTCGTCGATGGTCGGGGTCGCCCCGCCGAAACCGGCCGTGAATTGCGAAAACAAGGTGCTGCCGATGCCGATGATGACGGCGAGCACCAAGACCTTGATGCCGGAGGACACCACGTTGCCCAAGACCTTCTCAGCCATGAACGCGGTCTTGCCGAACAGGCCGAAGGGAATGAGGACGAAGCCGGCGAGCGTGGTCAGCTTGAACTCCAGCAATGTCACAAAGAGCTGGATTGCCAGAATGAAAAACGCCAACACCACCAGCGCCCATGCGAACAGCAGGCACGCGATCTGGATGAAGTTTTCAAAGAAGGCGATCCACCCCATGAGATCGGAAATGGAATCGAGCAGCGGACGGCCAGCGTCGAGGCCGGTCTGCGCCACGCGGCCCGGCCGCATCAGATCGGTGACGGAAAAGCCGGTGCCGGAGGCCATGAGGCCGAGGCCGGCGAAGCTCTCGAAGACGATGCGGGCGAGGTTGTTCCAATTGCCGATGATGTAGGCGAAGACGCCGACGAACAGCGTCTTCTTCACCAGCCGCGCGATAATGTCGTCATCCGCGCCCCATGCCCAAAAGAGCGCGGCGAGCGTCACGTCAATGACGATCAGCGTCGTTGCGATGAAGGCGACCTCGCCGCCGAGCAGGCCAAACCCCGAGTCGATGTATGAGGTGAAGACCCCGAGAAAATTGTCGATGACGCCCGTGTTGCCCATGGTCAGCGCGCCTCGCTTCGATCACGGCCGAGGAAGCGGTCGCGGGATTCCGCCCACGCGGCGAGGCAGTCGGCATCGCTGGCGGCTGCCTCGCCGAGCTGCTGGCAGCGGCGCAGGGTTTCGCGCAGGGGATCGGCCGGGGGCTGGAAGGCCGGCGCGGGGGGCGGCGCGGAAGGTTCATCCTTCCGCGCCATGTCGATTGCGGTCGCCGTGACGGCGATGGCGATGAACACCACGGCCCCGAGCCGGGCCAGCATCTTGCCGTCCATGGCGAGCCTCCCGGTCAGTTGTTGCCGTTGTTGAACATCTGCGCGTTGCCCGGCTGGTATCCCCTGCCCGGCGTGAGGAAGCGGCGACGCTGCTCGCGGCCCTGTTCGGCAGCGGTCGCGCGCTCTGCCTCGGTCAGCGCGTCGGCGCGGCCGTTCGCCGAGATGAGCGCGATCAGGTCGGAAAGCTGCTGCGACTGGAGGGCAAGAAGCTGGTTGCCCGCCTGCGTGGCTTGCAGCGCGCCGGTCGCGTCTTGGCTCTGGCCGACAAGCGCGGCCATCTCGGCGCGATTGCTGTCGATGTTGCCGACGACGCCAGCCTGCACGCGCATGGCGTCCTGCAAACCGCCAACCGTATTTTCCCAACGGCCGCGCGCGTCGGCGACAAGCTGGGCGTCGGTCGCCGAAAGCGAGACATTGCCGTATTGGCTCTGGAACGCTTGGTCGATCTGCCCGACCTCGAAGGCGAGATTTTGGGCCTGCCCGAGAAGCTGCTGCGTGCGCTGGACGTTCTGCTGGAGCTGCTGGAGCGAGCTATGCGGCAGGCTCGCAAGGTTGCGGGCCTGATTGATGAGCATCTGCGCCTCGTTCTGGAGGCTGGTGATCTGGTTATTGATCTGTTCGAGCGTGCGCGCTGCCGTGAGGACGTTCTGCGCGTAGTTGCTCGGGTCATAGACGATGCGGCCGAAGCCGAATTGCGCATGGGCCGGGCTTGCCAGCATGGGCGAAAGCGCGACGGGCACGGCGAGCGCCAGCGCGAGGGCCGAGGCCCCGACGATCTTGGGATAGGTCATGGAAGAATCTCCTGTGTGGGGTGGTTATCGAGCCGGGCCGGCGCGGCGGATTCCGGCCGGTCCGCAAGATTGGTGAGGTTCGGGATCAGGTCGGCCGCCCACTCGACGCCGCGATGGCGTAGCCAGCCGGCGAGGAAACCGGCGCGGCCGTGCTCGGCATGGATGCGCGCGATTTCGGTCTGGTCGGATTTGGCGGATGCGGCGCAGAGCGCGAGGCCGACTTCGGACAGGCCAAGCTCGAACAGGCGATTGCCCCTGCGGCTTTGGCAGTAATAATCCCGCTTGGGCGTGGCCCGTGCGAGGATTTCGATCTGCCTGTCATTGAGGCCGAAGCGGCGATAGATGGCTGTGATCTGCGGCTCGATGGCGCGCTCGTTCGGCAGCAGGAGCCGCGTCGGGCAGCTCTCGATAATCGCGGGCGCGATGTTGCTGCCGTCAATGTCGGACAGGCTTTGCGTGGCGAAGATGACGCTGGCGTTTTTCTTGCGCAGCGTTTTCAGCCATTCGCGGAGCTGGCCGGCAAATCCCTCGTCGTCCAGCGCAAGCCAGCCTTCATCTATGATGAGCAGCGTCGGCCGCCCGTCGAGCCGGTCGCCGATACGATGGAACAGATAGGCGAGCACGGCCGGGGCCGCGCCGGTCCCGACAAGGCCCTCGATCTCGAACGCTTGCACATCCGCCGATCCCAAATGCTCTGTCTCGGCGTCGAGTAGCCGGCCATAGGCCCCGCCGACGCAGAACGGCCGGAGCGCCTGTTTCAGATCGTTGGATTGCAACAGCACCGCAAGGCCGGTGATGGTCCGTTCCTCGACCGGCGCGGAGGCGAGCGAAGTCAGCGCCGTCCAAAGATGCTCTTTGAACTCGGGGGTGATGGCGATCCCCTCACGCATGAGAATGGCCGCAATCCAGTCCGCCGCCCATGCGCGTTCATAGGTATCGTGGATGCGGGCAAGCGGCTGGAGCGAGACGGACGCCTCGGCCCCTTCTGTCAGCCCGCCGCCAAGGTCGTGCCAGTCGCCGCCCATGGCGAGCGACGCGGCGCGGATGCTGCCGCCGAAGTCGAAGGCGAAAACCTGCGATCCCGCATAGCGCCGGAACTGCAAGGCCATGAGGGCGAGCAGCACGCTCTTGCCCGCGCCCGTGGGGCCGACGACAAGGGTGTGCCCTACGTCGCCGACATGGAGACTTAGCCGGAACGGGGTTGAGCCTTCGGTCTTTCCAAAGAGCAAAGGGGGCGCACCGAAATGCTCGTCCCGTTCCGGCCCCGCCCACACCGCCGAAAGCGGGATCATGTGGGCGAGATTCAAAGTGCTGATGGGCGGCTGGCGGACGTTCGCGTAGGCGTGTCCGGGCAGGCTGCCGAGCCATGCGTCAACCGCGTTGACGGTTTCGGCCATGACGGTGAAGTCACGGCCCTGAACGATCTTCTCGACCAGGCGCAGCTTCTCGTCGGCAATGCGCGGGTCGGAATCCCAAACGGTGACGGTCGCCGTGACGTAGGCCATGCCCGCCACGTCCGCCCCAAGCTCCTGCAACGCCATGTCGGCGTCGAGCGCCTTGTTCGCGGCGTCGGTGTCCACAAGCGCGGACGCCTCGTTCGTCATCACCTCTTTCAGAATCGCGGCGACGCTCTTGCGCTTGGCGAACCATTGGCGACGGATGCGGGTCAGCAGCCGGGTCGCATCGGTCTTGTCGAGCAGGATCGCGCGCGTGCTCCACCTGTAGGGGAACGGCAGCCGGTTCATTTCGTCCAGCAGGCCCGGCGTCGTCGCGGTCGGGAATCCCACGATGGTCAGGACGCGCAGATGCGCGTCGCCAAGGCGCGGCTCCAGCCCGCCAGTCAACGGCTGGTCAGCCAGCAGCGCGTCGAGATGCATCGGCACCTCGGGCACGCGCACACGATGCCGGTTGGTCGAGATGGTGGAGTGCAGGTAGGTCAGAGTCTCGCCGTCATCGAGCCAACGGCATTCGGGCATGAAGCCGTCAAGCAGCGCCAGCACGCGGTCCGTGCGATCCGTGAAGCCGCGCAGGGCCTCCCATGGATCGACGCCGGATTGTTCCCGGCCCTCATAGAGCCAGCTCTCGGTGCGAGCCGCTTCATCGGCTGGCGGAAGCCAAAGGAAGGTCAGGTGGTACCGGGACTCGAAGTGGGTGCCATCCTCGTCGAACTGCGCCCTTCGTTCGGCATCGACCAGCGCGGACGCGGGATCAGGGAATTGGCTCTCCGGGTATTGCGGAGCCGCAAGCCGAACGGCTTCGACGAAGATGCTCCAGCCGGAGCCCAGACGCCGCATGGCATTGTTGATGCGCCCACTGACGGCGACCAGTTCGGCGGCGACGGCGGAGTCCAGATCGGGACCGCGAAACTTGGCGCTGCGCTGGAACGAGCCGTCCTTGTTCAAGACGACGCCGGAGCCGACCAGTGCCGCCCATGGCAGATAGTCGGCGAGCCGGGTGGCGGTGCGGCGGTATTCGGCAAGGTTCATCATCGACGCGCCCTCACACCGCCAGATGGCCGGGGATGCGCAGATGCCGCCTCCCGACCTCGACGAATTGGGGATCGCGCTTCGCCGCCCACACGGCCGCGAAATGGCCGATGGCCCATAGGGCGAGGCCCACCAGCCAGAGGCGCAGGCCGAGGCCCACGGCCCCGGCCAGCGTTCCGTTCATGATGGCGATGGCGCGCGGTGCGCCGCCGAGCAAAATATGCTCGGTCAGCGCCCGATGGACCGGGACCGAAAATCCCGGCACGGCGTCCAGTTGCTCGAACGCGGCGGCCATCAGATGAGCGCCCCGCCGCCGAACGAGAAGAAGGACAGGAAGAAGCTCGATGCGGCGAAGGCGATGGACAGGCCGAACACAATCTGGATCAGCTTGCGGAAACCGCCGCCTGTATCGCCGAACGCGAGGGTCAGGCCGGTCACGATGATGATGATGACGGCGATGATCTTGGCGACCGGCCCCTCGATGGACTGGAGGATTTGCTGCAAGGGCTGTTCCCATGGCATCGACGAACCGGACGCATGGGCGGCCGGGGCGAGCATGACGCTGAGGACAAGGGCATATGCGGCAGACGCGGCGAAGCGATAGCCGCGCGAAATCGTGCGGATCATGAAGATTCTCCTGTGCTGGTTTGGATTGCGGGGATGATGCGGTAGTCGCCGTCCGGCCTCAGCCCTTCGACGCGGGCAAGCTCGGCAAGCCGGCGCGCGGAACCGCGCCCGGAAAGGACGGCAACAAGGTCGATGGTCTCGGCGATCATGGCGCGCGGGACGGTGACGACAGCCTCTTGAATGAGCTGTTCAAGGCGGCGCAGCGCGCCGATGCCGGAACCGGCATGGATGGTGCCGATCCCGCCCGGATGGCCGGTGCCCCACCCTTTGAGCAGGTCGAGGGCTTCCGATCCGCGCACCTCGCCGATGGGGATGCGATCCGGGCGCAGGCGCAGCGAGGAACGGACCAGATCGGAAAGCGTCGCCACGCCGTCTTTCGTCCGCATGGCGACAAGGTTGGGCGCGGCGCATTGCAGCTCGCGCGTGTCCTCGATGATGATGACGCGATCCGCCGTCTTCGCCACCTCGGCGAGCAGCGCATTGGTCAGTGTGGTTTTGCCGGTGCTGGTGCCGCCCGCCACGAGGATGTTGGCGCGGGAAGAAACGGCTGCGCGTAACGTCGTGGCCTGATCGGCGGACATGATGCCCGCCGCCACATAGTCGTCGAGGCTGAACACGGCGACGGCGGGCTTGCGGATGGCGAAGGTCGGGGCGGCGACCACGGGCGGCAGCAGGCCCTCGAATCTTTCGCCCGACTCCGGCAACTCGGCCGAGACGCGCGGGCTGCGGGCATGAACCTCCGCGCCGACATGATGCGCGACCAGCCGCACGATGCGTTCGCCATCGGCGGCGGACAGGCGCTCTCCCGTGTCGGAAAGCCCTTCGGACAGGCGGTCGATCCACAACCGCCCGTCCGGGTTTAGCATCACCTCGACCACGGCCGGGTCTTCGAGCAGCCGGGCAATGGCGGGGCCGAGCGCGGTGCGCAACATGCGCGCGCCGCGCGCAATGGCTTCCGGTTTTTGGTGGTTGGTGGTCATGTCGGCCCCGTTTCTTCATGGGGCGCGACAGGCGATCCCCGGATCGGGGTCGATTAAGAGAGACCGAAATGCGGCCGGTTCAACAAGTATCTAAGCGGCGGCGGTGATCGGCGGCGAACGGCGGTAAATAGGATGGGTCCGAATACTTACTATTGATCGCCGTTGATCTGTGTCTCGTCTGGCACGGGATCGTCGTGGAGCGAGTCGAGGTCACGCGACAGCTCTTTGAGAAACCTGTCACCCGTCGCCAGACGCCGGCCGAGATTCTGCATGAAGCCCTCGAACCGCTCCGCGCCTTTGGCGCGGGCAGCGGATTGCGCGGCTCCCGTAAGGGGCGGTGTGATGGTCATCCAGAAATGGATGAACTGCGCGACCGTCTCGCCGAGGACGGCGAGATCTAGGTCGAGCGTGTCGATCTGGCGGCCGAGCTTGTCCAAGCGGCGCGACATGGCGGCTTCAAGCTGGTCGTCGGCATCGCCGGACAGGTAGGACATGACAGCCGCCTCCACGATGGCGGATTTCGAGACATTGCGGCGCAGCGCCACCGAGCGACGTAGCGCCATCGCCTCGATCTGCGGAATGAGCGCGGGGTCGAAATAGATATTCAGGCGGGTGCGTGTGGTCATGGGCGTGTCCTCAAAGGTCGATTCCATCATCGGGGTTCATCGCCACCTGCCGCGCGACCATCTTCATGCGCTGACGCATGGCGCGGGCCTTGGCCGCGTCAACGTCCGGCTCGTCGTCCAGAAACTCGAACTCCTGTTCGGGCGACGGCGGCGGCGTGACGATTTCCTCATGCTCGGGCAATTCCGGCTCGCGGCGGATGCCGGCATTGGCCGGATCGCCATCGGCCCCGTCTGCGGCGGCCGGCGCGGAATGGCTTTCCGCCGCGACCACGCGGCCGGACCAATCATCGGCGGATGGGCTGGGCGCCAGCGGAGCGGCGACCGGATCGGGCGGGGTCAGGATGCGTTCCTGCAACCGTGCGTCCTCGAAATAGCGGGCTTTGGTGGCGCGGATCGGCGGCGTGCCCGCGACCATCACGATTTCATCGGTGGGCGGAAGCTGCATGATCTCGCCCGGCGTGAGCAGCGGCCGGGCCGTCTCCTGCCGCGACACCATGAGATGCCCTAACCACGGCGCAAGGCGATGGCCGGCATAGTTGGTGGAATCGCGCAGCTCGGTCGCGGTGCCGAGCGCATCGCTCACTCGTTTGGCGGTGCGTTCGTCGTTCGTGGCGAAGCTGACGCGCACATGGCAGTTGTCGAGAATTGCATTGTTCGGGCCATAGGCGCGCTCGATCTGGTTGAGGCTTTGCGCGATCAGAAAGCCCTTGAGGCCGTAGCCCGCCATGAAGGCCAAGGCGGACTCGAAAAAATCCAGACGGCCGAGCGCGGGAAACTCGTCCAGCATCAACAGCAACCGATGCCGCTTGCCGGAGGTGGTCAATTCCTCCGTCAACCGCCTGCCGATCTGGTTGAGGATCAGGCGGATGAGCGGCTTGGTGCGGTTTATGTCGGACGGCGGCACGACCAGATAGAGCGTGACGGGCTGGCGGCTGCCGACCAGATCGGCAATGCGCCAGTCGCATCGTGCCGTCACCCGCGCCACCACGGGATCGCGATAGAGGCCGAGAAACGACATGGCGGTGCTCAATACGCCCGACCGTTCGTTCTCGGATTTGTTCAACAGCTCGCGGGCCGACGACGCGATGACTGGATGAACGCCGGCCTCGCCGAGATGCGGCGTATCCATCATGGCACGCAAGGTCGCCTCGACCGGACGGCGGGGATCGGACAGGAAGTTGGCGACGCCCGCCAAGGTCTTGTCCTTCTCCGCATAGAGAACATGCAGGATCGCGCCGACCAGCAGCGAATGGCTGGTCTTTTCCCAATGGTTGCGCTTGTCGAGACTGCCTTCGGGATCGACCAGAATATCCGCGATGTTCTGCACGTCGCGGACTTCCCATTCCCCTTGCCGGACCTCCAGCAGCGGGTTGTAGGCCGACGATCTGGCGTTGGTCGGATCGAACAGCAGCACGCGGCCATGCTTCGCGCGGAAGCCCGCTGTTAGCGTCCAGTTCTCGCCTTTTATGTCGTGAACGATGGCGGATGCCGGCCATGTCAGCAGCGTCGGCACCACCAGCCCGACACCTTTGCCGCTGCGCGTCGGGGCGAAGCATAGGACATGTTCGGGACCATCATGGCGCAGATAGTCCCGGTCGTATCGGCCGAGCAGGACGCCATCGGGGCCGAGCAATCCGGCCGCGCGGATTTCCTTGTCCTCGGCCCATCGCGCCGATCCGTAGGTCGCGACGTTGCGCGTCTCCCGCGCCCGGATGATCGACATGAAGATGGCGACGACAATGGCGAAGAAGCCGCCCGATACCGCGATGATGCCGCCCTCGACGAAGATCGCGGGCGCGTAGGCATCGAACGAAAACCACCACCAGAAGAAGGCGGGCGGATAATAGACCGGCAGGCCCGCCAGCTCGAACCATGGTGCTCCAAGCTGCGGCTGGAATCCGAGGCGGAACGCCGTCCATTGCGTCGCTGCCCACACCATCACCAGAACGATGGTGAAGACGACAGCGATTTGACCCCAAAGGATTCGTCCTCCGCGCAATGCAGGCTCCAGTCAGCAAAAGAGACGGAGCCGATCAGAGAGTAGGCAAAATCGGGACAGGCAACAGGAAAGGGGGTGCGGGAGGGCTGCCGGATACTATCGGCGGCAAATAGGACAGGGTGCCTTCACCGCCATCCGGCGGGATGATCGCCGCTGCCCAACTGGCCGGGCGAATCGCCGCAACAGACGCATCGGATGGCCCTCGCGTCATGTCGCCGCTGTCATAGATGTAACTTGCATAATAGAAGTTACATCATTATGGATGTGCCATGCAACGAACAAGCTTTCTGTCATCCGAATGTCCCGCAGCCCGCGCGCTGGAAAGCGTCGGTGACTGGTGGAGTATCTTGATCCTGCGAGACGCCTTCCAAGGGTTGAGCAAATTCGATGAATTCGAGAAGAATCTCGGTATTTCCGCGAACATTTTGGCGAGGCGATTGAAACACCTCACGGCGGAAGGACTGTTTGAAAGGCGACGATACAATGATCATCCGCCTCGATTTGAATACGTCCTTACCGACAAGGGGCGAGATTTTTATCCGGTAGCAATCGCCCTGTTCGCATGGGGGAACCGGAACCTTGCGCCCAATGAAATAGCCATGCGCCTTGGAGACAAGAAAACCGGACGGGAGAGGACCGCCCTTATCATCGACGCGAATACAGGAGAAGCAATCACTCCTGAGAACACCGTTCTTCTGGCAGGCCCCGCCGCAACAGAGGAAACGATGCGCGTCATACATCGCGTGAAGCGAATAAGCTCAGAAAAAGAAACGGAATAATCCAATGCGCCGAATTGTTGTAACCGGCATGGGTTTAGTTGGCCCTCTTGGTTCTGGCATCGAATCAAGCTGGAAAAGACTTCTCGACGGGAAATCGGGAATCAGGAGTTTGCCCGATGAAATCTCCAACGATCTACCGGTGAAAATCGGGGGAATCGTTCCTAGCCTGATTGAAGATTCCGAAGCCGGTTTTGATCCCGATTTAATCGTTGACACAAAGGATCAACGAAAAATGGATCGCTTCATTCTGTTTGCACTTGCGGCCGCGAAGGAGGCTCTTGAAACGGCGGGATGGCATCCCACGAGCGACTACGAACGCGAGCGCACGGCGACAATTATCGCCTCTGGTATAGGCGGGTTTCCTGCTATCGCTTCGGCCGTTCGCATAACGGATACACGGGGAGCACGGAGGCTCTCACCCTTTACCGTGCCATCGTTCCTCGCCAACCTCGCGGCAGGACAGGTTACCATCAGGTATGGATTTACAGGCCCAATTGGCACGCCTGTAACCGCCTGCGCTGCCAGCGTTCAGGCCATCGGAGACGCCGCGCGGCTGATACGCTCCAACGAGGCCGATATCGCTCTGTGCGGCGGAGCAGAAGCGTGTATTGACAAGGTTAGTCTCGGGGCATTTGCCGCCGCGCGAGCACTATCCACCGGCTACAATACTACCCCGGAACTGGCGTCGAGGCCGTTCGACGCCGGGCGCGATGGTTTCGTAATGTCCGAAGGGGCGGGTCTGATCGTCATAGAGGAATTGGAACATGCCCTGGCTCGGGGTGCCACGCCCATAGCCGAATTGGTGGGATACGGCACAAGCGCTGATGCACACCATATGACTGCCGGTCCAGAGGACGGTCGAGGTGCGGCCCGTGCGATGAAAATCGCGCTCCAGAGTGCCGGATTGAAGCCAATCGATATACAGCATTTGAACGCTCATTCGACCTCCACCCCCGTAGGAGATCGAGGAGAAATTGCCGCGATAAAATCCGTGTTTGGCAATCATGATGTGGCGGTAAGCGCCACGAAATCGGCGACCGGACACTTACTTGGTGCCGCAGGCGGCATTGAGGCGATTTTCACGATACTCGCCCTACGGGATCAAATCGCTCCCCCAACGAGAAATTTAGCAAACCCCGATCCTGCGGTCGCAGGTATCGACCTCGTTTATCAGTCTTCACGTCCCATTCTCATGGAACATGCCATTTCCAACGGGTTCGGCTTTGGCGGCGTTAATGCAAGTGTCGCTTTCCGGCGATGGCAGTAACAGTTCTGGACGGTGGCTTCCGCGACCACTTCGGTTCGCTACGCTGTTGAGAGGAAGGCCGAATATAGCGTTGATCCTATAGCGCCAGTCCTATCTGCTCGCGCAACTGCCACGATACCGATCCACCCTGCACGATGCCATGACCTCGCTGCCGAGCTTGCGGTTGATGACCGGCCGCGACGGGACAAGGGTGCGTTTATGGCTCTTTTCAACCACAGCGAACTTGCTGCTGGATAATTGTACGATGCCGATGGACCGGCAGCTCACGCCCTCGCTATCCGTGGCAGTACCGAATTCGTGCAGACCTGCCGGCCCATGTCGTTGGCGAGACTGAGCAGGTTACGAAGCGCCGCGCTGCGGTTGGACGGCGACCAGACAGCCGAGAAGGCGACCGGCTCCGGCTCGTCGGCGAAGGGCAAGAAGACAATGCCGGTTGACGGCAACAGCGCCGTGGCCGCACTGACGATGGTGATGCCGAAGCCCTGTCCGACCATGGACAGCAGCGCGCCGCGCCCCACGTCGAAGCGTAGGATCGACGGCGCGGGCCAGAGTCCGGCATGGCGCAGCACGATATGGCTATGAACTTGCGGGCCAGTGCCGCCATGCCGAACAAGAAACGTCTCGCCCGCCAGATCGGCCCATGCAACGGCCGACCGCTCGGCGAACGGATGCCGCTCCGGTAACACCGCCACGAGCGGTTCGGTCCATATGTGGCGGGAATGGCAGTCGGGCAGCTCGGGCGTGCCGGCCACGAACACCACGTCCAGCCGGTCGGCGCGAAGCTGCATGACCGCATCGCGGGCCGTACCTTCGGTCATTTCGACTTCAACGCCGGGGTGGTCTTCGCGGTATTGGCCGATCAGCTTTGCGAGGAAGCTGCGAGGGATCAGGGCATGGATACCGATGCGAAGCCGGCCGCTTTCTCCGGCTGCCGCCATGCCGGCGGTCTTCACCGCATGGTCGAGTTGGTCGATGCCTGCGGCTATCCGCTCGACGAAGTGGCGTCCGGCCTCGGTCAACCGAACACCCCGCGCATGGCGCTCGAACAGAACGATGCCAAGGTCTTCTTCCAGCGCCTTCACGCGGGCGCTGACGCTGGATTGCGCCACGCCGAGCGCATTGGCGGCGTGGCGGAAGTTCAGATATTCGGCGACGGCGAGAGTGTGAACTAAGGTCATCATCGGCACTCGCCCCGAGAGGAGATGATGGCTCAACGGATTTAATCCGTCATTCCTCGTAAGTCTACGCATACCAATTCGCCATGACTCAATCACAATGAAGTTGCGAAAGGTCTGCGTAGTATTGGCAGACATATTAAATAGAGGGTCGCGCCGACAATCCAAACCCAACCGTTCCATGCTCCGGCGGTGGCAGAATAGAGTGCTGTGAAGCCAAGCGGTCCTGCGATAGAGCTTAGATTGGTGAGGCTCGTTAGCGTTCCCTGCAAAGCCCCTTGCTTGTTACTGCTGACATTGTTTGAGAGCATTGCCTGCAAGGCCGGCATGCCAACACCCCCGGCGGCAAGCAGCAACAGAATCGGGAACACCATCCATCCCTGCGTGGCAAAAGCCAGAAGAACGAAGCCAGTCGCATCCGCAGCCATGCCAAACAGTAGCGTGCGCCGCTCTCCAAGCCGGCTTGAAAGCGGGCCGGTAACAAACGCTTGGAAGATCGCATGTGTTGCCCCAAACGCCGCGAGCGACAAACCAACGGTCGCGGTGTTCCACTGAAAACGGTCCTCGCCATAGATGACCCATAGGGACGCAGGCGCTTGGCCGATCAGTTGAATAATGAAGAAAACTGCGAAAAGCGCAGCTAGCCCGCGCAATGCATCATCCAGCCGGAACAGAATGAATGGTTTGATGCGAACCGGCTTTCCGGTCCCGCCATGGCTGCGATGAGTTTCCTTGAGCAAAATGCAGGCAAGCAGGAACGCGAACCCGTTGAGAAGGGCAGCGGCGACAAACGGAGCATGAGCAGAAATACCGCCGAGCATGCCACCAAGTGCTGGCCCGGCAATCATGCCTGCCCCATAACAGGCCCCCATGTAGCCGAACCAGCGCGCGCGAGAATCTTCCCCCGTCGAATCAGCAATGGTTGAGGCAGCTACAGCTCCGGTTGCGCCCGTGACGCCGGAGACGAGTCGGCCGATATAGAGCACCCATAAGACCGGCGCAGATGCCATAATCATGTAATCGACTGCGGCTCCCGCAAGAGAAGCCAGAAGAACCGGACGCCGACCGTAAGCATCCGAAAGTTGTCCAAGCACGGGCGCGAAGACGACCTGCATCAACGCATAGAGCGACAGCAAGGCACCATAGTGACCAGCGACCTGCTCTGCTGGCACAAGCTCACGCAAAAGCGTCGGAAGGACGGGCATGATGAGGCCGAGACCCATGGCGTCGAGACCCACGATCAGCAGGGCAATGATGGCAGAGCTGCGCACCTGAAACTCCAGCGCCGCTCAATGCGAGCGACTTTATCAATGATAAGGACATAGACATAGAACTTATCGGTGATAAATTGTCAAGCGTTGGCGAAGGAACGTGAATGACCAAACTGGACAAGGGCACCGTGATCGCAGCGGCGCTGGAGCTGCTGAACGAGGTTGGCATGGACAACCTGACGACGCGAAAGCTCGCTGAACGCCTCAAGGTTCAGCAGCCTGCGCTTTACTGGCATTTCCAGAACAAGCGCGCGCTGCTTGACGCTCTTGCGGAGGCGATGTTGATGGAACGCCACACCCGGTCCCTGCCCAAGGAAGGCGAGGACTGGCGGGTGTACCTGAAAGAAAACGCCCTGAGTTTCAGAACGGCGTTGCTCTCTTATCGCGACGGCGCGCGTATCCATGCGGGCACCCGACCGACAGAACCGAATTTTGGCACCGCCGAGGCACAAATACGCTTTCTCTGCACAGCGGGCTTTAGCCCGAAGCGCGCCGTTTGGGCGCTCCGGGCGGTCAGTCACTATGTGGTTGGTTCCGTTCTCGAACAGCAGGCATCTGATGCCGATGAGAGAATTTCGGACAGGCCAGATGTGTCCGAGCAAGCACCGTCGTCCTTCCTGCACGATCTGTTTCACGAGTTGGAAGCAGACGGCACGGATGCTGCGTTCAACTTCGGACTCGACAGCCTCATCACCGGTTTCGAGCGGCTACATTTATCTACAATAGATTAGAGGCTATCCCCCTCTGCCGCCCGAGTTGCCGCGACACCGATCCGTCCTGCACAACGCCCATGACTTCCTGGCCCAACTGGCGGTCGATGGTCGGCCGCCAGCCGGCTAGATATAGTCGGTGCGGACTAGCTGGCCCATGTCGCTGGCGAGGGTGAGCAGGTTACGAAGCGCCGCGCTACGGTTGAACGGCGACCAGATGGCCGAGAACGGAACTGGTTCCGGCTCATCCGCGAACGGGACGAAGACGACGCCGGATGTTTTCAGCAGCGACGTAGCCGCACCGGCGATAGTGATGCCGAACCCCTGTCCGACCATGGACAGCAGCGCGCCGCGCCCAATGTCGAAGCGCAGGATCGACGGGGCGGGCCAGCGCCCGGCATGACGTAGCACGATATGGCTATGAACTTGCGGGCCGGTGCCCCCATGGCGGACAAGGAACGTCTCGCCCGCCAGATCGGCCCATGTGACCGATGATTGCCCGGCGAGCGGATGCCCCTCCGGCAGCGCCGCCACCAGCGGTTCGGTCCAGATCGGGCGGCTATGGCAGTCGGGCAGTGCGGGCGTGCCGGCAACAAACACCACGTCCAGCCGGTCTGCGCGAAGCTGCATGATCGCATCGCGGGCCGTGCCCTCGGCGATCTCGACCTCGATGCCGGGATGTTCCTCCCGATACCGTCCGATCAGATCGGCGAGGAAACTGCGCGGGATTAGGGCGTGGATGCCGATACGAAGCCGGCCGCACTCGCCTACCGCCGCCATGCCTGCGGTCTTCACCGCATGGTCGAGTTGATCGACGCCGGCCGCGATCCTCTCCACGAAGTGGCGTCCGGCTTCGGTCAACCGGACGCCCCGCGCATGGCGCTCGAACAGGAGGATGCCAAGGTCTTCTTCCAGCGCCTTCACGCGGGCGCTGACACTCGATTGGGCCACGCCGAGCGCATTGGCGGCGTGGCGGAAATTGAGATATTCGGCGACGGCGAGCGTCTGGATGAGCGACGCGAGGGGGATGCGCGATCCGAGCGCGGTCGGCGCTCCCCATGGGCGATCAATCGTATGTGTGGCACGACGACGCATCACTCACCACTAATCGGATTGTTTCAATGGCGGTTTCAACAGCGTCGATGTGACCATTGATGCAACTGCGAAGGCGACTAAGAGAGCGCCCCCCCATCCGTAAGCCAGTTGGTTGTCCGTCGTCGCGGCTTGCTCAAGCACAATGACTGTGGTGATCGCGCCCAGCGCACCGCCAAGACGTTGGGCGATGTTGATAATTGTCGCCGCGTCGCTTGTCTCATTCTTCAAAACAGCGGCATAAGCGGCAGTCATGGCTGGCATTTGTGCCAATGCCAACCCACCTCCACGGACAAATAGTATAGAAGCTAAGGCGAGTGGCAGCATTGAGGGCCAAAAGAAGGCTGCCGTGCTTAGCAGTAGTATTGTGCTTCCGACTAAACAAACTGCGAGAGCGCCGTAGCGGTCAGTAAGGTTGCCTGCGATTGGCAAGATGACCGCTGACCCCAAGCCCATCAAAAACAACATCAAACCAGCATCAGTCGGAGACTGATGCAAACTGTCTTGCAAAAATATCGGTATAAGGAGCAACCCGCCATACATTGCAGCCCCCGTAAGGCTCGCGGTGACTACGGCAGCCGCAAAACCTGCTCGGCGGAATAGTCGAATGTCGATCAGCGCGTTTCTTGAATGGCGAGCATGTATGATGAAAGAGATAGTAAGGATAATTCCGAGTATAAGGGAAAGGATTGATGATGTGGTAATGCCCATCGCTCCGATCCCAGCGCTACCATACAACGCGAGTGGAAGCCCCAAGCCAATTAGTATTACCCCGATGGTATCGAGCCGATTTGTATGTGACACTTCGTCCGGTGGCAGCACATACTTGGCTGCGACCGCTGCGATGATTCCTACCGGCAAATTAATCCAAAACAACCAGCGCCAAGACAAGTTATCAATCAGCACACCGCCTAGCCCCGGCCCCAATGCGGGGCCAAGCGCGACTGCAAAGCCTACTGTTCCCATCAAACGGCCGAGTTGTTGGCGATTGGCAGCTTCGCTAAGCATCGCTTGTCCTACTGGCACCATCAAACCGGCAGCCAGCCCTTGCAAACATCGAGCGACGATTAATGTCGTCAGGTCACGCGATATTCCGCACAATACAGACGCAGCGACAAACACAAGAATGGCGGCCACCCAGACGCGGCTTGAACCGAAACGTCGTGCGAGCCACGCGGTCAACGGGAGTGAGAGTGCGAGCGTAATAAGGTAGCTCGTGGCGATCCACTGGACGTCCGCTAACGGCGCACCGAACTCTCGACTGATCGTGTCGATGGCAAGATTGGCGACAGTGGAATCGAGCATGGCCATGAACGCGCCGGACCCCGTGACTGCGGCAACCATCCAAAGACGAAGCGAGATGCTGGGAGGGGCTGACGACATGAGGTTACGACACCAGAGGACTCAATTGGATTTTCATGATACAGTCGTATCATGAAAACTCTGCGGAACCAAGGGAACCTTTATGCCAAGAACGGTTGACCACGATGAACGCCGATCAACGATCTTAGAAGCGTTTGTCACGCTGGCGGTGCGAGAGGGCTTGCACGCCGTTTCCATGCGCTCAGTGGCTTCCGAGGCCGGGATATCGCTTCGTCTCGTGCAGTATTATTTCAAGACTAAGAGCGGCTTGATGCGGGCAGGACTCACGATGCTGGACAGGATGAGCAACGAACGGTGGGCGTATCGCGCCGCCAGTTCGCCGGAGCCATCGACCGCTACAGAAATCCTAAAGGCCCTCTTTGTAGAAGCTCTGCCGACCGACTCACGGCGGCGCGATTTTCATCTGCTTTGGATGTCCTATGCGGTGCTAGGAATGACCGACACCGAAGTTCCAAACCGGATGTTCGTTGAAGGCCCGGATCGGTTGCTTCAGCGCATTGTCTCGCTTTTGAAGCAAGGACAGGGAGCAGGAGAGTTCGACGCCGAACTAAATGCCGATGATGAGGCCGCTATTCTACTAGGGCTGATGCACGGCCTTAGCACTGCTGTGATGATCGGGCTGCAAAGTGGAGAGGCTGCACTGAGACTTCTGATCCTTCACCTTGACCGGCTGAAGAGACTAAAAGCTTAGCGCCATGCGCGCGTCCGGCAGTTAGAGGCTTATACCCCTTTGCCGCCCTAGCTGCCACGATACCGATCCGCCCTGCACGACCCCCATGACCTCGCGGCCGAGCTGGCGGTCGATGACCGGCCGCCATGGGACAAGCGTGAACTCATGGGGTTGCTCGACCACGGCGAACTTGCCGCTCGATAGCTGCACGGTGCCGGTGAACTTGCCGCTGACGCTTTCTCCGTCCGTGGCGGCACGGAACGGCAGCGCCTTGCGCTCGGCCATCTCCGCGCCGATGCGGGCAACCTCCCGCTCGCGCAAGGTGGCGAGAAGGCTGCGCCGGTAGAAGATGCGGCCGTTCCGTGCTCGGGTGGCATCGCCCTGTTCGATATGATGCTCGCGGCGATGGTCCATGGCTTCGCGCACCTGCTGGCCGAAACCGGCCGGCGCAAGGTCGGCCGTTTCCCCATGGACCAATCGCCGGTCCAACCATGTTGCGCCGTCCGAACGTATCTGCCTTTCCAGATTGACAGGGGACAGGACGCGAACGCTGGCCTGCCGGTCGCGGCCGGCGTCATAGGCGGCGGCGCGGCTGACCAGATCATCGGGGATGCGCCATTGGTCGGCGTCGATCCGCTCGACGATCCCCGCGCGGCGTAGCGCCTCCAGCCGCCGGACATGGGCATCGACATAGCCCTCATAGTCGCCGCCCGGAACACGGCCCTCGAACTTCGCCTGCTCCATATGCCGGCTCGGCCGATAGATGCCGTCCTCGGCGATGGCGGTGATGGTGCGGTCGGACGGCCGGGCCGTCACCTCGGCCGGGCCGATCTGGATGACGCTGCCGATGCGGGCTTCCTCCAGCCGCTCAGGCGCGATACCGGCGATATGGTGCGTCCGCCCGTCGATCCCGTCCACTACTATGGTGAGGTCTTCGCCTAGCTCGTCGGATAGGTGCTTATCCACGACACGCCCGAAGATAGGCGTCTCGGGCGCTCCGTCATGGATTTGGAAGCTCATGGGATCGCGTTCGCCGCCCTGCGGGCCGAGCGCCTTCTGCATGGTGCGGATAATGTCGCCACGCTCGCCTAGCTCGCGCAGGGCTGGCTCCATGTCCTTGCTCAATTCCCAAACGGCGGGCGCGTGCTCGGTCGCCAGCCCCATCTTCTCCAGCTTTGCGAGGCGTCGCAGGCGCAGCGTCCGCTCGAACTGCCGTTTCGGCTCTGCCGGTTCATGGCGCAGGTCGAGGAAACGGGCATCGGCTTCTTCGGACATGGCGCGGTCGATCCGGGTCAAGCGGTCTTGGTCGATTTCGGCCGACAGTTTGCGGGTCTGCTCGATCTCGGTCACGGGGCCGAGTTCAAGACTGGCAAGCTCGCTGGCGCGTTCGCGCAGGCCGGCGGAAAGATAGTCGCCGTTGATGACTAGATCCCCGCCCGTGTCGTCGCGGCCGTTGACGATGATATGCACATGGGGATGGCCGGTGTTGTAGTGGTTGACGGCAACCCAATCGAGTTTCGTGCCGAGGTCGGCTTCCACCTGTTTCATGAAATCGCGGGTGTAGGCCGTGAGGTCCGACAGCTCCGCGCCGTCCTCGGGCGAGACGATGAATCTGAATTGGTGGCGGTCGTCCGTGCCGCGATCAAGGAAGGCGTCGCCATCGGCGCGGTCCTCGGTCGCCGAATAGAGCCGGCCCCGCTCGCCGTCGCGTGACGTACCGTCGCGCTGAACATAGCGCAGATGCGCGCGGGCGCGTCCGCCCTTCCACGCGGCCCGGACGCTGCGCTGCTTGACGATCACGCGGCGGTTGCCGGGCTGACGATGATGCCATCGGCCGGAGATGTTCCGGGCGCGGACGAAGCTCGCGCCCCGGCCGCGCTTCACGCCCTTGCCGCTGGCGACCACGGCACGGGACCGCCCCGACGATGACGGGCGAGCGGATGACGGCATGGAAGGATCGCGGGAGGCGGCTGCCTGATGCTGCCGGGTGATCTTCCTGACCTGCGTGAAAAAACTCTTGGTCTTGCCGGCCTTCGGCGTGTCGGATCGGATGCGACCGGGCTTCGGACGGAAGCGGTTTTCGTCGTCGGCGCTCATGGGCGCGACTCCTGAAAAAACCGCCGAAAAACGGCCGATATGGGCCTATGGTGCCGCTCGAAACCCTGCAAAGCCAAGGCTTTGCGCGAAATCGCGGCACGCGGCCCCTCAAAACCATGGTGCCGGAACCGGCAACCTAACCAGTGTGCAGACAACAATAATTTCCAGAAGCGGCCCGATATGGTGCCGTCTTCTTTAATCTTGCCCTCCGCCCTTTCTGTCTTTTCTGCCGATCCCGCCGGGAATCCTGCTGGGCGCAAACCTGCCCGACCGGATGCGGAAACCAGCGTCGCCGAGCGAGGGAACGCCGCCCTCATAGCTTTCCCCCGTCGCTGGCGCTGGCTACGAAAATGCTGCCGTCCTGCGACTCTGCATCGACAGGATCGTGCGCCGGAACGGTCGCGCGGCCGTCGCCGGATCGTGCGTCGGACTGCGGCGCGGCGGCAGCTTGCGTGTCGGCCGGGCGCATGACGAATAGTGGTGCCTCGCGCCAGTCGGGCGGCGGTGCCGGTGGTTGCGACGGCGCACCCGATGGAGCCGCGCCGCCGAGGATCGGAGCGAGCGCGGCGACATAGGCTCGTGTTTCGGCTGGCAGGGTGCGGCCGGTCGCAAGGTATTCGTCATAGCGACCGGGGCCGGCGTTGTATGCCGCGAGCATCGCCGCGACATTGCCGTAGCGGTCGAACATCTCGCGCAGATAGGCCGTGCCTGCGAGAATGTTGTCGCGCGGGTCGTAGGGATCACGGCCAAGACCATAGCGGACGCGCAGGCCCGCCCATGTGTCGGGCATGACCTGCATCAATCCCATCGCCCCGGCCGTTGAGATCGCGCGCACGTCGCCCGCGCTTTCGGCGCGCAGCACCGCGACGATCCAATGCTCCAGTATGCCGAAACGCTGCGACGCCTCGGCAATGTGGGCCGCATGGGGATGGGCTGCGGCCGGGCGCTCCACGGGCGCGGATTGCGCGACCGCGACGCCCGATCCGGCGCAGACAAAAAGCGTGCCGGCCAGTATCAGCACGGCATAATGCCATGCAGTCCTGTCTCCGCTTCGCCACCAGCCTGCCAGCGTGCTCGCTGCGATCAAGGTCAAGGCGCAAGCGCTGGCCGATGGCCGCCCCTGACCTTCGCTGCGCGCGCCGGCCGTCCGGTTGTCGAGCGGGACGGAGGGATGAGACGGCTTTTCCAAGAACAAAGGGATGACGATCTTGGACCGGATAGCAGGCCGGACACGCCCCGCCGTCATTCCTCATCCTCGACTTTCCGGGGGTGCTTCCAACGCAGGGTCCAGACCGAAGGATCGTCGTTGGACTGGAACAGCTTGGCGCGGATCGGGAACGGGAAGATCGGCCCTTCCAGCCTCATCGACACGAACTCGCCGGCATTTTCGCTGGCGTCCTTCCATGCCGGGCCGGCGTCCGGGCCGTTCTCGCTATCGAGGCGCACGCGATAGTCGGGCGCGTTCTTCACGTCGCTCGGCTTAGCCGGGACGATGAACAGCTTTTCGTGAAGGCCAAACGAATGAAGCTCCCCCGCAAAGCCGGTTTCGGTGCGGGCGAAGGTGCCTATCTCTGCCATGGGAAATCTCCTGCGGTTGATTTTCGGGGGGTGTTTCAGTGGGTCGGCGCGCGCCACTCGTAGCGGCCGACGCCTTCCTCATCGGTCCAGAGCGGGACTGCTCGGCCGATGACGGAAGCTGCGGGGATGGGTCCGAAATAGCGGCCGTCGAGGCTGTCGCGGACTTCCCAATTCATGAGGAAAAGCTGGTCGTCGCCGATGACGCGGCAGCCCTGCCAGACGGGCAGATCGCGGCCGAGGCTGTCGCGCTCCAGCGCCTCGCCCATCTCGATCCCGTTCACCGTGATCGTGCGGCCGGCGCGGCAAACCCGCTGTCCGGGCAGGCCCAAGACGCGCTTCAGGAGCGGGACGCCTCGCGCGATATAGCCGCGATCGACCATGAAGCCGGCGAGCGGTTCGGGCGGCATGATGGCGACCAGCTCGGGCACGTCGATCCGGTCTGGCGGCTCAACGGTGTAGAACCCGACTGGCGCGCTGGCGGTGGCGTTCCAGATGAGTTTCGTCGGCGTCTCGACCGCGCTGGCAGCGGCGATGCCGAGCACCGCCAGCGCCGTCACCGTGAGGGTGCGGCGGCGCGTCATGGGTCGATCCTTCGGCGATGAAGCCAAGCGGCATGTCGCTCGGGGGTGTAGGCGTGCGGTTCCAGATTGGCGGTCAAACGGTTGTGGACGTGTCGCCAATGCTCCGGCGACGCATCGGCCGGATCGATGCCGAGCGATTCCACGGCGTCGATGGCGGCAAGCGCGCGCTGCACCTTCGGCCAGCTATCGAGGCGCAACAGGATTTCGCCACCGGGGCGCACGAATGGCAATGTCTGGAACGGCTCGCCGCGCCCGATTGCGCGCACAATGTCGATGCGGGAAACGACAGTGCCATGGTCGCCGTTCGCCCATCGGACGAAGGCGAAGACGCTGCCCGGCGCGAAGCCGACGAAGCTGCGGCGGCGGTCGATGATCTGTTCATAGCTCTTGCGGCCGAACCTGATCCAATGCTCGATGCGGCGTTTCTCGAAGGTCAGCTCAACCAATGTGGTGAAGGGCGCAGGCCCGTCCGGCAGCGGACGGCCGTGCGCGCTGCGGTGGGCGCGACGGGTCATTGTGCGTCTCCGGTGATGTGCTGGGGGCTGCGCGGGCGCAGCGCGTCGAGCGCGGCCGTCATGGCTCGCCCCTTTGGGCAGAACCGGCACCACGCTTCACCTGCGCGCGCGTCAAAGAAAAAGAGTTAGATTCTCTGTTAGATAAGTTAGCGGTCGAATTTCGCTTTTCAGGCCAAAGCGTTAGCTGTGGTTCGTGCGCCTGATCTGCCGATAGTGATGCGCCTGATGTGCCGATACCCCGTGCGCCTGATCTGCCGATGGCATTAACAGGGTTATCAACAGTGCCTGTTGACAGGTTTTCGGGGCGGATACGCAGCAGCTCGCGGCCGTCTTCCCGCTCGATCTGGAGCAGGTAGCCGGGGAGTTGCTGGCGGGCTGCGATGCGGCGAAGGTCGAGCGCGAAGTCGGACGGCCGCGCGAGGCTGCCGGATTTCTGGTGAAGGTGCGCGACCTCGAAAATCCAGCCGTGGCGCTGGTGCCCGGCGTGCTTTCGGGCGACGCGGTAAAGCCATCGCTCGATGCCGCCAGTCAGCCGGAAATAGGCCGGGTCGATGGTCAGGACCAGCGAACGGTCGATGACGCTGTTGTAGAACCATTCGGGCAGGACGAACTCCATGCCCTCGACGCGGCCGGCGCGCGTCGTCATTTCCTCCCACTCGTTGATCCAAGAGAATTGCCGGCGACGCCAATGCGGGCCATTGCGAATGGTGGTGGCGATGACGGTGGATTGCAGCCGCGCCAGCGCGGCTTTCAAAAGCCGGTATTGGTGATTGCCGGTCGGGCGGCCGATGGCGCGCAACAGGTGGTAGGGCGTGAACCGGACGAAGCGCGAAGTCGTGAGGCCGTTGTTTTCGGCCGCGACGATCTGCGAGGCTGCCCATATCAGCACATCAGCGTCCCATATGCTCGCCATCCCATGCTCGGGCATCCCGAACACCTGCACCTCTATGTCGGCGGCCTTGTAAAGAATCGGCTTGGTGCGCGGGGTCTTCGCCAGCGAGAAAAACGGCCGTTCCATCAAGTCGCGTTGGTCGCGCGGCGGCGCGTCGCCCGTTGCGACCACGAAGGGGTCTAGGCGGCTGCGCTCGCTGTCCTCGGTCGGCTGCGCGGGGGCGTGATCGTCCTCGCGCAGCATCTAGCGCTCGTCCCGTTCTTCGGGTGTGAGCGGACGCGCGGGAAAGACCGTGCCGGCGGTCTTGTCGCGGGTGGATTTGCGTTCGCCGACCGCGCTCCAGTCCTCCAGATCGCGGACGGTGTAGAGGACGCGACCGCCGACCTTGCGATAGGTCGGGCCGGTGCCGTAGGTGCGATGTTTCTCAAGGGTGCGGATGGATATGCCGAGGAAGCGCGCGGCTTCCTTGGTGCGCAGCAGGCGCGGCGGCAGGCCCGCAAGTGGGTTGGGCATGGATCACCTCCAGTCGGAAATGGGCTGCCGGGGCGGCAGCAGACTGTGGCGAACCATGGCGAGGGATCGGCGGCGCGTAGCGTGCCGCATTTGCGCCTATGCGCTGGCGGCACCCCCTTCGGGGCGGTGCGCGGCCAATAGATGAGGGATTTCAGCGGCTCATTGCCTGCTGCGCCGAAAAGCCAGAGACATTCCCACGCGGTTCGGTTAAGAATCGCAGCGGAGCAGACGCGCTGCTCTGGGGCGTAGTAACCCCTCACGAATGGCCGGTGCCAGCCAGAACGGCACCAACTCCTTGACCTATGGTCGGGGAGCCTGTGGCGTATACAACAGGCTTTCCGAGCTAAAGGCCATGGGGCCGTTTCGTGACGGTTACTAACTCCCCGATCACCAAGAGTCAGAGAGAATCGTTTGCGGGGGCGCACCGCAGACAAAGCTCTCTCGGATACGGGGAATGACTATGCGGGTGCCCGTCGAACTCGATCCAGATGTGGACGATGAAGCGCCGACCGGCGACACCATAACCGTCTATGACGAACGGCATTACGTCACCTATCTGCGTTTGCTGGATGCGAAGGCCGAGGGTGCGGACTGGAAGGAAGTCGCGCGGATCGTGCTGCACCGTGATCCGGCCGCTGAGGAACTGCTGACCCGCCGTTGCTGGCAAAGCCATCTCGAACGCGCGCAATGGCTATCGCGTGAAGGCTACCGGAAGATTCTGGAGCAGGCGGCAGCCAATAGGGCGTGAGGTCGATGGCCGTGCCCATCAACGCTTGTCGGGCTTGATCGGATAGTGGAGCAGAAGGCGATAGCCCCCGCGCATCATCTTGATGCCGTGCGCGACCAGGCGGCGGGCTTTGTTCTTGCGCGGATCGCTCTCGAAATCCTCCTTCGTGCCGCGAAAGCCGAGCAGGACTTCAGCGATGGTGCGATAGCTTTCGCCGCGCAACCGCGCGTCAAGCGCGCGCAGGGTCAAGATATGCCATTGCCGGAGTTGGGCAGGCACGGCTCGGAAATCAGGACCGGGCGCGCGACCGTTGAGGGACCGCCAGAACCGGCGGACAGCGTGAGCACGCAGTTCCAGAAATGAATCCATCGGCAACGTGACGGCGTAGAATGCGGCGGCATCGGGCACGGCATCGGGCAGCCAGAATTGATGCGCGACGCCATCCACCTGCCAGATGCCGTGCCAACCATCGGCGGCGCGGCGCAGGTCAAGGCCATCGAGATGCGCCAGCGTCAATATTGGTTCGGTATCGCCGTTCTTGTGATCGACCGGCGACAACATCACCGCTTGCGGGTGAAGATTCGGATTCCAGATCGGCGATTGACGGTCATGCGGCGCATCGGGATCGCACGGGAAATCGCAAGCCCCAGCGATGTGCAAACATTTCGAGGTCACTGCCGGTCGGTTCTCCGGTCCTAGCGATGGTCTCGAAGTCCTGACGATAATCGTCATTCCGGCGCAGGTATTCCCAAGCGAAACCGGCGGCCGGAATTTGCTTCGCGTGTCTGTATGCCGCCGGCAAACGCCAGTCGATGCTTAGCATGGCGTCACCTCTCAAAGCCGGGGCGCGCGAGGCTGCGCCCGGACAAGAGAGATTCAAGTATTTATTCAAGTAATATAAGCTGCTCAAAGCAGATATATTGATCGTCTAGCGCGATCAATATTGGTTATTTTCTTCTTAACACTATCTCGTTGAGTTTTACAGTCGTCGCCCGCATGTGCGAGCAAGCGACCGGCCTTCATCTGCTGGAAAACACATGGACCTCATCATGTGCGGTCTCTACGGTGAAAAGGTCGCCACTCATTTCAGCGTCTCGCGCCATTGCCTGCCAATCGACATAGTAGCGTAGCGCCTCGGGAATCGTGATGCTCTCGGTGGTCAGTTCCTCCATGTAATCGGCGAGACTGGCAAACTGACCATGATAGCAGTCCTGCAAGGCGGTTTCGGCTTGGTCCATGTCGCCGACGAACTGCTCCAGCAAGCCCGCGCCGAGTGCGCCATGCTCTGAGATGAAAGCGCCTATATGTGCCACAGTGTCGATGCCGGCATATTCGCTGATCGTGACGCCCTCGAAGCCTTCAAAGTCGTGGATGGCGTATTCCTCTGCGTGCGCGATGGGGGACCGTGCCAGCATGGTCACAATCTCGTCCCTGATTTGGTCCGCGTCCTGATCCGCGTCGATCCAAGCCCCATGCAGATAGCCGTTATTGTAGGCGGCAAGGCAGGCAACATAGATGCGGGGATTGCTGTCGGATACGTTGGTCATGTCTCTGATCCTCGGGTCTGAAGGTCAGCGAAGCGGAACGCCGCGCCTGACCTTATGGCCGTCGCCGAGACTGGGGTAGCAACGAGCAAGGGCGGTCGGGGCGGAGGGGGATCACCCGGCCTGCACAAGCGAAGCGCGGAAGGCTGGGGATACCGCCCCGGACGGTTCAACTTACCTTGCTGGCGCGAGGGCAAAGCCCTTAGCAAACCTGTTGAGCGTCATGCGGCGATAGCCGCGTCTGCCCGGAGGCGAACGCGCTTCCATATTGCGCCGTAGAGAGCCGGAGGGCAGCCAGCGGCGCGGAGCGCCGGGGGATGGACATCCCAGAATCTTCTGGCATTTCTAGGGGACTGTCGTGATGGCGCTTGCTTCTGCGCGCAGGACGCAACAATAATATTTGCAACGGTGACGGGAGGGGCATGATGAAGCACGACGATTACCCTGCGCTGTTTCTAGACGCAGACAACGCTTCCAATATGTATCAAAGAACGTTTCTGCGGCTCATACGTGGCGAATACGTTGCGTTGTTTTTTGCAGCTATATTTTCCATGAGCTTCATGAATGATATTATCTACTACGTGCTTTACGCGGGAGTGTTTGTTGTCGGATTAGTCATCCTCATAGCTCGCGCACACAGTAAACCGGAGCAGTGGTGGTATAGGTGTCGTGCATTAGCCGAAAGCGTCAAAACATTGACTTGGCGGTATATGATGCACGCCGCGCCGTTCGAGGGAGAAGATGCACAAGCAAGGATGCAGTTTCGAGATCAGTTGAATGCAATTTTTCGCGAAAACATAGAAACCGCGAAACGCATTACGGACGATTGGTCTGGAAATGACCAAATCACCCGAGCTATGGACGCCGTGCGAGTTAAAACTCGCGAAGACAGAATGGCGTATTACATAAAGCATCGTGTCGAGGATCAGCGGAGTTGGTATAGGCGAAAATCTAAGGCTAATCGCAATGCTTCCCGGATGTGGGTATGGGTGAGTGGTGCCTGTTACGTCATCGCGGGTTCGATGGCCCTGAGTCGTATCGCTCTACCAAGTTGGCAGTATTGGCCAATAGAGCCGCTCATTGTCGTCGCAGCTTCAATCGTAGGCTGGATGCAAATTAAAAAATTTAATGAGTTATCTGCCGCTTACACAGTAACCGCACATGAAATCGGCTTGATTAAAGCACTAACAGACGACATGAAATCTGATGGGCAGTTCTCAGAATTTGTGAATGATGCGGAAAAAGCATTTTCAAGAGAACATACCTTGTGGCTTGCAAGGCAATCGGACTGAGGGGGAATAGATGTCTGGCGCTGCTTATGTCGTATTTGACGGCGACAATGATAAATGGGCGTACGCCTATATGAACGGCTGGAAGGCCAACAGAAATATAGATTTCACGTATCAGAATGCGCACGATCTGGATACGATGACGGGTCGTGCCCAAGATGAGCAATACGTCAAGTCGAAGCTGCGCGAGAGAATGAGGCAGTCGTCCGCTGTTGTTGTCTTGATAGGTGAAAAAACAAAAAATCTATACAAGTATGTGCGATGGGAATTGGAGCTTGCCCTTGAGCTTGGCCTGCCGATCATTGCGGCAAATTTGAATGAAACCAATCGACAAGATAGCAACAGATGCCCCGCAATCATTCGCGACAAGGGCTGTGTCGTTCACATCCCATATAAGCTTTCTGCATTGAAGCACGCGATGGCTAACTGGCCCAGCGAGTTTAGCCGGCTCAGCTACGCTGATAGGAATGGTGGCGCTAGGCATTATGCGCAGTTCGATGCAAGCTGATTGGATGAGGGCCGGCCTCTACAAGAAGCGTGGAAGCTAAGCCCGTTCCAAAGTGCTTGGGGGAGCAATGTTCAATCTCTTGATGTTCAACGTCGATTGGCACTCGGGTAGAGTCACGGTTCCGATGGGGCGGATGTTTGAATACACGGATGACCACATAACCGAACAGTTCCGTGAAGGCGGGAACCCTCTTCTAGATCGTCTCGCCGCTCTGCCGTGCTTGTTCTGCGAAGAGGGCACGACGGATGAAGCCGCTTATGTCGGTCAGATCAACCGCGCGCGCATCGTCGGCAGGGATGTGTCTCTTGAAGTCAGCTTCGACGGGGAAGTGCCACCGCTACAAAACAGCATGCTTCACGCGAACCGGGCAGAGTTGCACATGCCTCACGACTTCGAGTTTTCGCGGAATCACTGGGCGGTGAAAGACGTAGACCTCTACCGATTCTTGCTCCGCAACGTGCGCCCCCGCCGTCAGCGCCCGGCCGTGTTCCAAATCCCCGAACATGAAAACATCGAGCCTGCCTTAGCATCAGTGATGATGCCGTTCGATGCTGGCTTCAATGATGTCTATGCTGCCATCCAACTTGGTGCTGGCAATGCTGGCCTTCGTTGCAGGCGGGCGGACGATATTTGGGAGAACCCGGCAATCATTCAGGATGTGGTTTCCCTCATCGACCGTTCGCGCGTCGTTGTATGCGACTGCACCGGCAGAAACCCAAACGTGTTCTATGAGGCGGGCATTGCGCACACGCTTGGGCGTGAGGTGATTCTTATCACGCAGAGCGAGCACGATATTCCGTTCGATCTACGACACCTTCGCCATGTCCGTTACCTTAACAATGTCGAAGGGCGCGGCGCTCTAACTGCTACGCTACAAAGCAGGATGCAGACCATCCTAGGGCACTAGACGAAAATGGGCTGGTTGAACGTTGGATTACGCATTCGGCCGCCTAAAGGCTGACGAGCAAGACACCACGCAATATCGATCACTTTAACGTATCCTCAACTGCGCCGGATCATCACCTGACGCGTTCTTTTCGAACCAGTTGAGGCAGCCTAGCAACGCCAGCCGGGAAAGGGTTTCTGCCAGCCCGCGCATTTCCGACCAATCCTGCGCCAACCGCTCGCTGGTTCCATGGACGGTTCGGCTGCGCCCTTCGCTATATAGCCGGGCGACAGCTTGCTTCAATGTGGGTCCGCCGCTCCTGTAGATGTTGTCGTCATCGTCCCATCCCACTCGTGCCGTTAACAGTGCTCGAATCTCTGGCTCGCCGTTGCCACAGGCCAGCCCATCCAGCACCGCGACAAACTTTACGACTGCCATTGCATCGACAGCTTCACGGCATGCTTCGTGAAACCAGAGTACCGCCTGCATGAGCACATTGTTCAGGGCGGGGCGAGAAACCCGCCCTGTCGCGTGAGTAACGAAGTCCAACACTTCGCCCGCAGCACCAAACAGCGGGGCCAGCCTCTTGGCCTGAACTTGCCATTCACCGGGCTTGAAAGTGTACCCCGAAGGTAGATGCGAGAGCTTTGAGCCAGCGAGCGTGATCTTGCCCGGTTCAAATGTCAGGACACGAACCTGCCGGAAATTCTGGTCGATAAGGAGCCGGAACCCGTCAAGAGCCGATGAGGGTTTGTCCCAAGCAAGGGCGACAATGGCGAGTGCCATTCGCGCCGCAGTGATCGCCTTCTGCTTTCCGGATTCGGGCGGAAGTCCCTTTGTCTTTACACTACACACGAATGGGCATGCACCGACGACAGCTAGAACGTCCTTCTCCCTGATCTGGTCAACAACATCCTTCCGCTTGGCGAGCTTGCCACCCGCCCACTTTCTCCTGATCCTTTTGGCTGTAACCTTGCCGATTTTCTGCTCGGTCTCCATGCGGGCCAGCCACTGGTGGCGAGCCTCAATAACAACCGGGCCGACGCGGATGGGCTCGATGTCATCGTTGCTTTCAAACAGCGTGCAGCCTACCGCGTATTCCCGATCCCCATTCTTCGACCTTGCCTCGTCCAGTGCCTTACGCAACTCCTTCCTCACGGTGTCAACCGCAAGGGGATCGTCCAGGTCAATCGACGCCAAAGGCGGCCCGAGCGACTTCCGAACCAGCGCCCGCCATTCGGCATTGGAAAATTGACGCGTTGCGGCGGTATCGTTCTCAATAAGCAACTTCGATAGTTCGGTAATTGAACGCTCAATGTTTTCGTTCACGAGCAGCGAGCCACGGTCGCCCCCGTCAATCAGGCCGGGAAATCCGTGATTTGGGCCGGGAAATTCGTCCGCAACCTGTATAGCTTTCAATTCGGCGATTATGCTGCCGATGATATCTTTGAGTCCTGCCAACGCTTCCCCCAGAATCGGTTACTTCAGTAGCGGGCGAGCAAGATAAGGGGCGAACTAGCGGCCGCAGTGCTCGACGATCTCATCCGCAATCACCATGAGATTGTATGCTTCAACCTTTCTGCTGACAGGGATCAGAAGCTCCACCGGTTTAGTGAGGTTTTCGGCTTCGACTGTACACCGCACTGCGCCAGTGACGTCTCCATCGTCAGGAAACAGTACGTCGATCTCGAAAAACTCCTCTCCGCGCTGATGGCGGAACAGATCACAAGTCAGAGCGCCACGCTTGGTCGGCTTCCCTTTTGGCCACCGGTCGTAGTAAAATCCCTCCGGATCGTGCTTCTCGGGCATCAGCGGCATACGGAAAGCAGGGACATCGATATATGTTGACCTAGCAATGCCGGTGGGTTGAATAAGCGATCTACGCAGGCGGTCATGCTCCTCTGCCATTCTCATGATGTCCGACATTGGCCCTATGCCACGCGCTAAGTCAGCGAGCGCTCCTGTACCGTGAAGGTTGTCAAACATCGACTGCGCGCTATGTATCGCTGCAAGTTGGGGACCGAGACCGCTCATCACTCCGCGCGAAGCCTTCTCCAACTCAGAAATCCTCAGACCACTGCCGGGCATTCTCAGTGTAGCGATATCAACACCTTTCGCCGCAGAAGGCGGCCGCTTCACGATGCGTCGAACCGCTGGCGGAACAGGCGGTGCGGGCAGCCTAGGAATGGGGGGAAGTGTGGGTTGCCCATCGTCATCATTCCCATCCTCGTGATCGTCTGGATCATCTGCGTCACGGCTCAAATCGATGTCGCCGACAGCCTCAAACGAGACGCGCATCTTCGAGGCCGGTCGAGTTCCACCGTTGGCGACCCCAAATGTTAGCGCCACTTCGGCCTCAGGTTCGACGCGGCCCTTATGCAGCGATTCAAAGATTGAGCGGCACGCGTCGATCCATTTTGGGTAGGCTTCGGACGAGTATTTCCTGATCGCTTCAGCATCCGGCGCTTCGTAGGAAATTTCGGTTCCATCGGCCTGAATCTCGGCTTCCGGAGCAGAGAAATCCTCCGTTGGGGAGTGACGCGCTTTTAGTTTGTCGATCAGTCGGTCAATTTCGGAGGGCTCAAGTGCCAATGCGATCCGGCGGACCACATTAGCCGCTGTTGCCTCGCCGGAGACGTTCGCGATGCTAATGACAGGCTCTTGCGATCTATAGATCGATAGATCTTTTTCCAGTTCCTTGATCCGCTTTGCTTCGGTCGTCTGCTCCGGCGGTCGCTTCCAACTCTCCGGGATCAGAAAGAAGGAAACCCCAAGTCCCTGCGCGGTGGACGCCGCAACACTGTCATCTGTGAGCATCTTGACGGAGGCGAATGTTTCGTCCTTCGAAAGGGTGGCGACAGTTCCGACGATCCGGTCGTCGTTGATGCCGTAGTCAAGTGAGCTCGCGAGTTCGGGGGCGGGCTGGACGATGGGCATCAGCCGGAGCAGGACGCGTGGTCCGGCTTCCTGAATAACGACTTCCGGCGGAAGGGCCGCAAGCATTCCACGTATGCGCCCCGAAATCTCGATTGCCCGCTTGCGTGTTCTGCCGCCGCCCTTTTTGTGCTTGTCGATCTCCGCCAAAACGGGTTTGGTCAGTGCGATCACAACCGGATCCACGGCGAGGTCAGACCAAGGAAGCTCTTCTAGGCGCTTGCACTCGAAGAAGAGATTCGTATCGGCTACAAGCACATGCTCCATTCGCCCCTCGCACACGCGGAAATGATGGTGAACCAATCGCCTGTGCGGAATTCACCGTTTCTGTCGCTGTATAGAGAAGTCAGAACATTTCCGCAACAAAACTACCTACTGAACTCGTAGCGCGGAACATCGACAATCAAGGTTTGGCTGCTGAGCGGCTGGCCTCGCTGTCGCAAATATAGTTGTGTTGCCTACGAGGCCGTAAACTAGGTGACGGGCTGCCGACCCGACGCAGCAGCCTGAAGCCTGCCGACCGCTTCGCACTCCACCGGAGCCATTCGCTCGGGCCTTATTTAGAGGGTTATAGCGTAGGTGTAGTTCTCCGTTTCGTCGGCTTCGGCCCGCCATTTTACTTAATTAAATCAATTAGTATAAAAGCTTTATTCTGCTCATTTGACTTCAGCTATGCGATCCACTGTTAATTTTAGTATTATGGGCCACGCTTGTGGCACATGTAGCCACTCATTCCTCAGAAAATGAACCATCATCTTTCGATTGACGACTCAGCTCTTGACTGCATAGGTTGCGACTATTCAGGTCTAAGTTGGAGCGTGTTTTGAAAGTTTGTGGTCTTCAAATTAAAGCTAGTGAAGCAATACTCATCATTGTCGAGGAGGCTGCAGGAGCTCCTGCTCTTGTGGAATGTAAGACAAAACGTTTGATCCTCAAAAATCATGAAGACAGTGCCGAACTTGAATCTTTTTTTCAGGCTGTAAAATCATTCATTCATGAAAATGCTATAGACGTCATAGCTGTGAAAAAGCGTGCCAGCAGCGGAGCAATGGCATCTTCGGGAGTAACGTTCAAAATTGAAACGCTATTCCAACTGGCCCATAAAAATATCGCTTTTATCTCGCCACAAGCAATAAGCTCATTTTCAAAAACAAATGTCGGCGGCATTCCGAGTAGAGTAGCTGCATACCAAAAAGATGCCTACCTATCAGCTGGTGTATACTTGAAAACCCTGGGACTTATTTGATGATCAATATAGATCACCTCCCGGTTGAGATTCATGACGCTATAAAGCATCTGGCCAAGGACATTGAATTTACCTCTGAGAGCGAGAAGGGCGCTAACGGCTACGTGCTGTTGGGCTGCAATAAGATTCTCGAACGAGAGGTGGCTGTTAAATTTTACTTTTGGGAGGGAAGTGATCACGCGGAGCCTAAGCTACTAGCGAAGCTTGAACATCCAAACATCGTAAAAGTGCATGACGCATCCAAGGTCAACGACGATTTCGCTTTCTTCGTTACGCCGTTGTGCGCAAACGGTGACGTAGATAATGTTTTGGAGATCAAGCGCTTTGGTTTGAAGGAAGCCATAGACGTTACCATGCAGGTCGCGGCTGGCGCAGGGTTCTTGCACGGGAACGGATTTCTACATCGTGACCTGAAGCCGCAAAATATCTTCTGCGATAATGATCAATACATGATTGGAGATTTTGGCTCTGTAGTTCCTTGTGACGAAGAGGGTTATGCCAAATGCTTAACCAAACACTCTCTCATTTACCGTCCACCCGAAACCATTCAATCAAATAGTTACTTCAAGTCCAGCGACGTGTATCAGCTAGGTATACTGCTGTATCAGCTCCTAGGCGGATCACTTCCTTATTCCGAGCGGGATTGGCTTACGGCTCGGCAGCAAGCTAAATACGATGAGCTTACGGGATTTGATCAACAAGATTTCGCAACCAAGATTATTGAGCAGCGTATCACTGCTGGCAAACTATTGGACTATGGAAGCCTTCCGGATAGCGTTCCTAGAGCATTGATATCAATCATCAGACAATGTTTGCGCGCAGAGCCCAGTGATCGCTACCAGTCGTGTGCAGATTTATCTGCTGCTCTTAACAATATCAGGGGGCAAGTGCACGATTGGACTTTCGATGAGCACCCCGTTCTTCGCAAGAAGGGTAAAGCGATACGAATTCTCGAGAGTAACTCTGGATTCATTATAGAAAAGGACTCCGGAACGGGATGGCGACGTCAGCGCACGCTGAACCCGACAACATTGGCAGAAGCACACAGAATTGCTGAAGAGCAATAATTACCAACCAGCCGTCTATCACGGGGGTTCATAAGTCATTTATGTATGTCACCGATTATGTTAGCTTGGATGACCGCCTTGAGCGGTCGATGAGTGCCCAACAACCCAATCTATTCTGAGGTCTATTCAATCCCACCGCAGCTCTGGAATTACCCTTGGCTCCCAATCGGGGGCGTCCTACGCGTGATCTTCAATATCCATTGGAGATCACATGGCAACGATCCGCAAACTCAGAGGACGCTGGCAAGCACAAGTCCGCAGACGTGGTATGAAACCACGATGCAAATCATTTGATACAAAGACCGAAGCCGAAAAGTGGGCACGTGAACTAGAGAGCCAAGTTGACAAGTTCGGCTCAGCACCAGACACACGCATTCTTGAAAGCACGACACTTGGCGAATTAATGAAGCGATACGCTGAAGAAGTATCGCCGTCCAAACGCGGCGCTACTCAAGAGATACAGCGTCTCGGCGTGCTTCAGCGTCATGATCTCGCATACCGGACGCTCATAGGTGTATCTCAGCAAGATATTGCATCATTCAGGGACGAGCGTCTCCGGTCAGTCAAACCCGCTACAGCCGTCCGCGAGCTTGCAATTCTCAGCCACGTCCTAGATGTTGCAATGCGTGATTGGGGCTACCCCCTCGCCCAGAACGTCGTGAAGATGATCCGGCGACCGACCATTAATAATGCCCGATCACGTCGTTTGACTGCCTCAGAAGAGCAGCGCTTATTAGCCGCCTGTGACGACGGTAGAGTCGAATGTTTTCGTGCGCTAGTCATTGTAGCCATTGAGACCGGGATGCGCCGTGGTGAGCTTCTGGGACTCAAATGGAGCGATATCTCACATAACCGTAGGGTGATCTCATTAGCTCTGACTAAGATCGGAACAAGCCGGGAAGTTCCATTATCAACCCGTGCATATGAAGCGCTCATGTCACTTCATCACAATGACAGTGCAGATCAATCCATGCCCTTTGGGATGACGATCTCCGCTTTTGATCAAACATGGAAACGCGTCATTAAACGTTCCGGTATCATTGATCTTAAGTTTCACGATTTGCGCCACGAAGCCGTCAGCCGTTTCTTTGAGCTAGGTCTAAACGTGATGGAAGTCAGCACGATCTCCGGACACAAAGAACTATCTATGCTGAAGCGCTACACACATTTGAGTGCTGATGCGCTGGTTGGTCGCCTTGGGTAAATGCATCCGGAAGTGGAAACATAATATTGTCACTACACCCAAAAGATACAAAAAGTGACAACATAGTGCTCGGAAAACGCTCGATTTTGTCAACATAGCGCAACATAATCAGCGTCAACATTGATGGAAACGCCCGTTTTTGTTGCGCTATGTTGACAGAGTTTTACCTCATGTTGTCACTTTCGACCAAATTTTGCTGTTTTGGAAATCTGTCAACATTGGCACGTGAACATTACACACGCACCATCAGCAAAAAAGCCATACGCCGTGCAGCATTCCGAATAGTAGATACATCTACCAGCATCATAGTCTGATCACTGCGTTTGCCATCGCTCAAAACCCTTGTGGCACAGTAGCGAAAACATATTTTCAGTCTTTTATCGGCAGCAGAAAATCAGTCTGTGAATCGCCATCTGTCACCATCTTCCGGATATGAATTTCATTGCCGGATCCTCCTAAGCAAATCCCGGTCGAAATAGTTTGTATGATCTGGACGATTGTCAGAGACGCGCCGTTGCAATCTTTTTCCTGCTCCGGTGAAACGCAACCTCCTCATTCATCGCACCGCGCTTCAAACCATCCGCCGGATTGATGCTGCCGCAGCAATCGAAGTCCTAGAGAAATACAAGCCAAGTGATGGGGATGCCTTCTGGCTTCACCGCATCTTTGTGACTGAAACCTCCCATATCGGAACACCGGCTTAGAAGCTCACTGGCGAGCGTCAGCTATCTAGCAGCAATGTTTAGCAATAGACACCGCGGAGCGCGCCTGAGAGAAACCTCAAGTCAAAGAAATTCGATTTTTAAGGGCAATCGCCTGCAGTCTGCCTGTTATTCGCAACAATGTAATTTGCAGGATCTTCAATACCTCTTGGATCCGATTTCTTAAAAAACTAGACAACTTGCGTCATCTCAAACGAAATCTCGCTATAACGAAAGCATCAGGGAAATCTCCCAAAAAACAATAGCTAAACGAATAGGCCATCATGCTTATTCGAAGGAGAGCTTATGCCTACAAAGAATGATGCGATATCTAGCAGGTTGGACGATCTAATTAAGATGCGCACTCTTTTACATCCGAGAGAGTGGAAAAACGAAAGCGCCCTGATGATGAACAGGTGGTTTGACTATAGGTTCACATCACCATTGTCCCTCACCTTACAGTTCGGAAAAATATATCAAGAGAAGTTACGCGCCCATCTTCGTCGGCACGAAGACGTGGCGAAATCGAATACAGTCTACGGCACCCAAACCTATACTCCTGCCGAGCCAGCTGCATGGTTTACAGCTTTATGGAAGGCACGGCAAAGAGCTGACGAATTCTTCCTCCCCTATGAGGCATATATAGAGTTTTCTTTCGATTTTTCGTCACGCCGGAAGCGATATTGGACAATGCTCCCCAGCCAACTCCACCCATCGGCCAAGAATAAAGAAGCGTGGTTGGAATGTTTTGACGAATTTTACAATGACCGCGCACCAGCATTGATCCGTGGAGCAGGAGATATGCCTCATTATCGCTTGGAAAACGATCTCAGTCTTCCGGCACAAAATCAGTTTCGAGAGGTTATGCTTAGTGTATTAGAAAATTCCCCTCGTTTGATGTCTGAAAAAATTGCTGAACGTGTCCATGCAAAACGGCATATCTACCTTGAGTCCGCGCTTAATCTTGTAAAGGAAGACGACCGGGAGAAAGTTGAGAAGGATGCCTTATCTTCATTCAGTGATGGATTTTGGCCTGCTGAACCTGAAAAGAAACTGGACGCAGTAAACTTACTTCCCAGCTGTTTCGGCGTGTTTGAATCAATCAACGTCAAAGCATCGCCCTGCTCAAATTGCCCTGTAGCTAAACAGTGTCGGACATTCGGCCAGAAAGCGATGAGGGAAACCGAACGTTTAACCGGCTTTTCCTCGCCAGCTTGGGAATCGGAAAAGAAACGGAACCGGACGAATACAGCCAATCACCGGAAGCGGAAAGAGGATGCCCTCTCTGAAGCCGGAGATATCCTTTCAGAAGTGCCATAACCTCTGGAACCGGAGGATGTAAGCGCTCTCTATGGTTCTATATTCTTTTAAGGATAATAATAACATAGGAAGCGCTTACATCTTCCGGGAAACATGAGGGCTTTCATTCCTCATATAAATGCAGAAGCACTCCGGTTAAGCTCACCTGAATAACCTCAACAAAATCAATCACTAAACGCGTCTATACCGGCGAGGAAGATGCATGTTTATAAGGAACTGAAATAATGAAATATGATCTCACCACTACACGTCGGCTTTTCCGCAACCGGTTTGAATCATTTGTAGACCATAGTGATGCTTCCGGTGTTTATGTTAACGACGGCGTGCCGTTAACACTCGGTGATGTCTGCAAACTGCTCGAAGACGACACTGAACCGTTTCCTCAGAATTACGATCCGGGTTTCCGCAAGATCTGCGGTCATGAGTATCTGATCTGGCTTCGTCAGGCCCGCACTTATGGCGAGGTGGCTCGGTTGCTCACCTATCGTTTAAACGCACATGAAAACGGTATATTGCGTCTGGGTGGTCTGTGGGTATCAGCACTGCTTCACAGCGAAGAACTTCCGCAGACCTGCCCGAATTGAGAGGTCCAACTTATACTGGTTGCACCAATAGAAAAATAAATCCGCAACAGTTGCGGATTTACAGACCATATTTAACCAGCGAAATGATTATGACCAATCCACCCCTCCTCGCAAAAAACCGCAGGAAAAGGTGCAGGCGCGCACCAGCTTAGCGATGATGAATTTCACAACACCACCGCTGGAACGCGCCCATGACTCGTTATGTGTCAACCAGAGCGCATTAAACGCTCATCCTACGAAGCATCTTGCTTCAGTATCCGGATAAGGCTTCGAGGATGAACATTATAGTCCGCCGCAACGGCCGAAACCGTCCGGCCATGTTCTTCGATTGCCAAGCGTGCAGCAATACGATCGCCTTCAGTCAATGAGGGTTTTCGGCCGATCCTGCTACCTCTGGCACGCGCAACTCGCATTCCAGCTTTGGTGCGCTCGCTAATGATTGCACGCTCAAATTCAGCCATGGCTCCCATAATATGAAATGTAAGCCGACCGCCGGATGTTGAAGTATCTATTGCTTCCGTCAGAGAATGAAATTCAATTTTCTTCCCGGCGAGATCATTGATTAATGTGATAAGATCCACCAATGACCGTCCGAGACGATCTAACCGCCATACAACCAGCATATCTCCGGCTTGTAACGCTTTTAGCGCCTTGATGAGGCCATCCCGTTCAAATTCAGCACCGGACACACCCTGATCAGTATAAACCCTCGTGCAACCGGCTGTTTTCAATGCGCTGAGCTGCAGATCAAGATTTTGGTCGCTGGTTGAAACACGGGCATATCCTATTTTTTTCATCTCACTCATTCCGGATAACTAGAGATAAATATTCAGCTATTCCGAGATGAAGATACCCGTTCCCCTCTTGACGAAAAGGAACCCTTTCGTGCGGCATGGGTTTAGTTGTTGACCGTTTAAGCCTGCCTATCAAAATCAAGGACTTCCGGTCTTTTAAAAATAGCTATTCAAGCACTAGGAGAAGGGTTCCCTTTTGTGCAGTCAACCATCATGAATGTCGCACAAATGAAGCCTGTTTCATCAGCACTTGCAGTTCTTGCTATTACTCTCAGCACAATAAATGTTTCAAACGCTGAACAGGTGAACATCCCACTATTTCTTGAAGGGCCAACGGCAGAAACGACTATTGACGCACTCAGAGTGAGTTTCCGCAGTGAACTGGTCGACCAAAACCTGACAGAACGCATAATAACAGAACGACCACGCGTCTCGCTGTCATGCAACGACAAAAAATTACACGTTCTCCATCTTTATATACCAAAAGATCTAAACCCTTGGAAATCGCTCGCCGAAAGTTTCAGCACAAAAGGCGAAGTGAAATCTGTTGGAGCATTCTCACCCTTCACCGGAAGCGTATTAGCTGCAACTATTGGAGAAGGTCTTGATATCTCAATGGATGTTGGCAGCACAGCCTCCGGCATTGGCCGATCTTGGTATGATGGGATGCCAATCACAATAAACGTTCCATCTGCTGGTGATCTACCGGAGCTAAACATTGTCCTGTTTGGAGCTGAGCAAAGACAACATTTCAGAACCGAAATGGCTGCCGCAATTAAAGCTTGTGAAATTTTATCTGGCTCATGATTTCGCTTATAGTAATATGATCAGCTAGCCAATTAAGAGATGCAGCCGTTGGCGACATGTTATTCTGACCTACTGGTATACTACTGGGTGGACTATCAGGTTCAAGGCGAAAAGAAACAAAAGTGAGCAGCATATCTCTTAAGATCATACTATGAATATAATCGACCCAGTTTGCTAAATACTATTCTTGGATACCAGCGCTGGGAGCAAATTTAAAGACTGTGAGCTATTTCATCCAAGATATATTCAATGGCATGCTAGGCTGCGAGCAATTATTGAGCGGCAAAAGATCGCATAATAGGCACCTTTATTGGTAAGAAGGATTTTGCACCTATTGCTTCGCCATTACTATCCCCGCTCGAGCATTTTCGCCTAACCGATCATCTTGACTACCTAACACGCTTTGAAATGCGATGTAGTGATTAAAGCATCAACACCACGCAGAGCCAGCTAGCATTTAAGATCCGTAGACATTACTGCACACTTCAGCAGACATGCACAAACTTAGGTTTCCAATAAAGCTCGGAGAATGTGATCGATCGCTGCCCCCCCATTCGATGAAGTTTAAAATTTATGCAACAACTGTTTCACGCATACAGACGAATGATACTTTCCCATTCTTAACTGGGCAGATCTCCTCGCCAGTCAATTTATACGCATCGAATAGGCCACCAGCAGGAGGTCTTATGAATGATAACTAAACCGTCCAATGTTGAGCTGGGCTGAACAGCATTATCAGGAATTAGCATGTAGCTCCATAGTTTTCGTTATGTGGCTTCGAGTGATCTTCCGTAGCAATCCAGCCCCGAAACACTGTAGTATCAGTTTTGCGCCACACATCCGAGTCATTCAAAATTATCACTGCGGCTTGGTATCTTTGTGAGGCACAGATGTTGTAATTACTAATTACCGCGTTCGCGGATACTCTCAGGTGCCTTTTGTGGTTTTCCAGTTACCTAAGCAATTAAGCAAGGCATCAGCCTCATGTGCCTATGGTGCGAAAATCCATCAAATATGACATATACAGCTCTATGATGTGGGCTCATTTAGGACGACTGAGAACGAACCACTACACAGTGTAAGAGTTATCATCTCAGCCATCATTCTCGCAGGAGCGTCTCTTTTATTTGGCTCAGTAATTACAGAACCAAATAAAACATCACCTTATGCGAACCATTGAATTTATTTCACATATAAAATCTCTTGCCGATCTAGATGAATACATTATGATCAACATTAGTAGCCTTAGTATTTTTCTTAATACACGCGATGTTTACCAGAATGCGCCACGCTGATGTCACTCCTTATGCCGCCAACCTGATTGAGGGCCTGCGCGATTTCGGCTATAGTCTTGAAACCGCTTTGGCAGATGTCATCGACAACTCCATTACAGCTGGTGCGCGTAATATATCCCTCGAAGCCGACACGACCTCTGCCAATCCTTGGATCGCGATTATTGACGATGGCCACGGGATGACAGAAGCAGAATTGATAGAGGCTATGCGCTTTGGCACAAAGAACCCTCTCGACACACGCGACGCTAAGGATCTTGGGCGCTTCGGTCTCGGCCTTAAAAGCGCAAGCTTCTCACAATGTCGCTCACTGACTGTAGTAAGCCGAAAAAACAGTGTCACTTCTTGTGCCGCTTGGGACTTAGATGCGGTTAAAGCCACCAACAAATGGGAAATTGAGCTTATCTCGGATTGGCAAATATTCTTGGGCGCGCATACAATCGGCGCAACTGGAACTGCTGTGATCTGGCAAAACCTCGATCGACTAGATGGCGGCTTTCGTAACATCCATCCTGATCGCACCAGAGTTCTCAACGAAGCTCTATCAAAGGCTGCTAACTATTTGCAATTGGTATTTCACCGCTTCATGCAGGGCCCCAATCCGCGAATGATCTTAACGCTCAATGGTAAACAACTCACACCACACGATCCATTTGCAGAGAGCTTGCCTAGCCGACAATCCGATCCTGAAGAAATTCTTCCTTTAGCGGCAGGAAAAGTCGTAATCCAATCTGTTACGCTACCCCACCATAAGAGGATGACAATCGCGCAGTGGGAAGCGTTGGGACGCGGGGAAGGCATGTTAAAAACTCAAGGTTTTTATGTCTATCGTGCGGAAAGATTGATAATTGCAGGCAGTTGGCTTGGCTTGGCCAAGCAAACCGAACTCACTAAGCTTGCTCGAGTGCGTGTTGATATTCCTAATTCGATGGATTCCGAATGGAAGATCGACGTCAAAAAAGCTTCCGCGCAATTGCCTCTAGTTGTTCGCAGACGCTTATCAAGTATTTTAGAACGCATTTCGAGTAATTCAAAACGCGTTTATCATACACGCGGGCGCAAACTTGTATCCGACGAGCAACTCCCTCTATGGGATAGAATATTGCGAGCAGGGAAAATATCCTTCGAGCCAAATTTAAAACATCCCGCTCTAATGAACTTCGCTGAGCGTTTGCCAGAAGAATTAAGAGAGGAATTCCTCTCTTGTATAAGGCTACTCGGCGCAGGCCTTCCTTTGGCTACTTTATATGCAGACATGCATGGGAATGAAGCAGAAGTTATCGCCACAGATGCTGATCACTCGGCTTTGATTTTGCAGGCCAGAGCTATTTATAATTTCTGCATAACACAAAATTATACCAAAGAAGATGCTATCGCATTATTCAGAACGAACGAACTCCTTAAAAACAACTGGAAATCAGCTGAAGCGCATATTGAGGAAATCTTGAATGAATTTGAATAATGAAAGTCAAGAGGCGATTGATGCACTTTTTGCAACAGCATCACAGGCACTGATTAACCAGCCGCGCAAGACCTCGATCGAACTACGTGCTCTTCTTAATGGGTTGACGCTTTTTGTCTCTCCAAAGGCCAATGAAAATGAAATTGAAAAAGTTGCACGTAGGATTGAAGCAGCCAATGGGGTGCGCATCTCGGAGGCAGCAGTGCTGCATGATGACAGCGTCATGCCTTGGCTTGATGAGGCAAAAAAAACTATCGACCCCTTCTATTGGAAACGTTATCGCCAGCTGTTAATTGGTCAAGGCCTACCGCGTGATGTTGTCAATGAAATGGATAATGTTACTGAAAAGATTTTGTCGCAAATGGGCAATCCCCATAGCGGTTCATATTGGCAGCGTAAAGGCATGGTGATGGGCCATGTGCAAAGTGGTAAAACTGCTAATTATACTGGACTTTTATGTAAAGCTGCCGATGCAGGATACCGTCTAATTATTGTCATTGCTGGTATTCACAACAATCTTCGCAGCCAGACTCAACAGCGTATCGACGAAGGATTTATTGGTCGTGACAGCTCCGGCTTTGGAAAAGCCAATCGCAGAGAGATAGGTGTTGGTCTACTTGAGACTGGGCGTTTCCCAGTCACTTTGACGACCTCACTTCAAGACTTTAAAAAAACTACTGCAACAACAAACCGAAGCCAAATTGATTCTTATAAAGTCCCAGTCGCTCTAGTTATTAAAAAGAATTCAAATACTCTAAAGAATTTGATTTCTTGGCTTAAAGAGAACAGCGCCGAAGGGGACGCACTGACTATTAATCAGCCTATGCTTTTGATAGATGACGAGGCGGATAATGCTTCTATCAATACTAAGTATGGTAAAGATGAAGTAACTCGCATCAATGGTCAGATTAGAGAGCTTTTACAAACATTTCATCGTAGTTGTTATGTTGGTTATACAGCAACACCATTTGCTAATATTTTTATAGATCCAGATCAAGATCATGAAATGCTCGGTGAAGATCTCTTCCCACGCAATTTTATCATTGGTCTCGACGCACCAACAAACTATTTTGGCGGTAAAAAAATCTTTATTGATGGAATCCCTGAGGACGACACTGAGAGCCCCGATTACATTCGCTACATTGAAGACAATGAAGCTCATCTCCCCATTATTCATAAACAGCATGATGCTCTCGACACAATCCCACATAGCCTGATCACTGCAATCCGCGCCTTTATGATCACACGCACTATACGAAATCTGCGAGGACAAGAGAAAAAACACGCTTCTATGCTCGTGAATGCCAGTCGCTTCACCAATATGCAGAGCCTGCTGCGAAATCGTATACATGAAAAGGTCAACGAAATTCTAGATGCTCTACGTATCAATGGTTCGCGGGGAGCAAGGGGGCTGAAAGACTCAGAAATTGCTGCTCTTCAAGTTGTCTGGCGAAATGAATTCTACAATGCAGGCTTTTCTTGGAGCGAGATCCAAGCAGCTATGTTTGATGCGGTCGCGGCAATTCGAGTTGTTGAAGTCAACTCTAGAGCCAATGGCCTTGATTACTCTACTCTAGGCGCTACGATAATTGCCGTCGGCGGCTTTTCTCTCTCGCGCGGCCTTACGCTTGAGGGACTAACAATCACTTGGTTCCTCCGTAATACTATGATGTATGACACGCTCATGCAAATGGGGCGGTGGTTCGGCTATCGGCCCGATTATGAAGACCTCTGCCGTATTTGGATGCCGCGTGCAGCTTCGGTTTGGTATTCCCATATTGCTTCTGCAACCGATGAGTTGCATCGAGAGCTCAAGCGTATGGAAAAATCACGGGCCACACCAATGCAGTTTGGTTTAGCTGTGCGCAGTCATCCATCAGCCCTAATGATTACAGCGCGAAACAAGGTCGGATCCGGTGAGCGCACTGTTTCTGTAGGTTTATCAAACAGTTTTGTAGAAACAGCCCGCCTTCCCGCTAATAACCATGAACTCGATAATAATCACACTGCCGCGCTGGCCTTGCTTGACCGCCTCACTAATGAAGGTTTCAACATTCAAGGCACTCCGCAAGTCTCTGGTGGCAAATTTCTCACACACATCAAACGCGAGCTTATTGAACCATTTTTGTTGGCGTGGAACAATTCTGATGCCAATATAACAACTCAGATCTCACCGTTGCTCACATATATCGATAATCGTGCCGATGAAATGGACACTTGGGATGTTTTAATCGGCACCAAGGCCGATGGCGTTATCAACACGACAATCGGTCATGGCATTATTCCGATCGAACGCTCGATTAATACTGATGATCTTGCACAAGACATCATCTCCTTGGGTAAACACAATATGCGAGTTTCGTCGCGTAATGTTGAAAAGCTCGGGCTTACCATTGCGCAAATTACTGACGCCGAGACCAGCTATCGTAGCAACAAAAATCTCATCGATAACAAGCATATAAATTATCCTGGCTATATTTATCGAGAAGTGCGTCAGCGACCACTATTGGCACTCTATTTTGTTTCGGTTAAACGACCCGATGAACTAAAGGTGGTCCTACCGGACAATTTCCCGCAAGAACCTGTTGTAGCTTGGGCGATCAGCTTCCCTGTTTCTACGCGCCCAGATGAGCGTGTCGAATATGTGATTAACAAGGTCAAACAGCGCGAATTGTTTGGTCAACCTGATGACGACGAAGATGACGAGACCGAAAATGATTAATGACCCTTGGAAGTCTCTTCCGCGTGGTGAAATGCGCCGCGTCGAAGAAGATGGAAAATATAATTATTTCTGGGCCTCCCTAGAAACGGGACAATCTGCGCTAATTTTATTTTTACCCCTTGGACTTCCTCCCCCAAAAGACATTCCTAAACTACGCAATATGGATCTGTCCTACCAAGCGCTTCCTCAACCTATCTTTATGGTGGCTCTAAAGGATCCGAGCCATCGCAATATTTTTAGTATTCTTTGTCAAAACATTGTTCGAGCTGGAGAGCTGAGTAAAGATGCGGAAAGCGCTTTCAATGCGAGTATTGCGCGTGCGCGTCGTTGGCATTTTTTGCTAAAAGCTGGAAGTGCAGAAAGTCTATCTCTCGAACAACAAAGAGGGTTGGTCGGCGAACTTGCTTGCCTAAGAACTCTCATACAGACCATCGGCCCCGCAGCTGCTGTTGAGGCTTGGCGTGGGCCAGAAGGCGCTTCGCGTGATTTCGAACTACCCAATCTAGTTATCGAGGTAAAGGCTAAACGTGAAGGCGCCAAGCCTTTTGTGCGGATATCATCGGAAGAGCAACTAGCCAATTTTGCAAATGGTAAATTGCTACTTCGTATCTATGATATCCAAAATGCGGTGCAGCCTGAAGGCTTTGATCTACATGATCATGTTAATCAAACATTGGCTATGTGCCGCGCCCATGCTCAGGCTTCGCTTCGCATGGAAACGCTCTTAGCTGAAGTTGGCTATGATTCTATGGATGATTATAATGGACGGCGCTGGATTATTACTCGTTGCCGAACTTTCAACGTCAAAGAAGGTTTCCCTCGTGTGGTGCCACCAGTTCTTCTAGGTGTCTCGGGCATTACCTACAACGTCGCCATAGACGCTTGCGAACAGTATCTCTGTGATACCGATCCTATAGAATGTTTGGAGCTAAATTGATGCTGGATACCGAAATTATTGATTTCCATCGGAGTCTGTTAGCGGATATCCAAAGCGATGCTGAAAGTAGCTCCGCTTATGCTGTAGAAAGCTTTTTTGCGAAATCTGTGGACCTTTTGGCAGAAGCGGGTGAAATAGAAGGAGCAACGTGGAGTCATTATTCCGGTAAAAGAAGGCGCAAACTTGCACAAGACAAAGTCACAAAAACAGCTGAATTGGGTGTAACTGGCTTCAGCGGCGATCCAAATGAAAGCAATAATATCCTCTCTTTAATACTAATAGATATGGGATACGGTGAAGAACCTCATGCTGTCGGCAGTGCTGATGTAAAAAAGGCCTTTAACCAACTGGTAGAGTTCGTGCGAGCTGCACGCGACCCAGTCTTTCGTGACTCCCTTGAAGAAGCTAGTGAAGGCGCAGCTCTGATTGATTTAATATGGAAACGATGGACACGAATTGAAAAATTCAATCTTTTCTTCGTAACCAACGGCATTGCAAGCTCCAAGGTTGATACACGTTCTATGGGGTCGATTGATGGAAAAGACGTTATATTTAACGTCTGGGACTTAACTCGCCTGCGCCGATTTATTGAACAAGGAAATGCTCGCGAAACTCTATTCATCGATTTTGAAAATGAATTTAATGAGATTATTCCTGTTTTAGAATGCAGTGCACTGGGCGCTTCTATCAACAGCTATCTCGCCGTAATTTCTGGAAGCACCCTAGCCGCTATATATGAAAAATGGGGACCAAGACTATTAGAAGCCAATGTGCGCGGTTTCTTACAAGCGAAAGGTGCTGTGAACAAAGGAATTCGCAAGACTATTATTGAAGAACCGCATATGTTTCTCGCATATAATAACGGATTATCAGTCACTGCGGATAAAATTGACCTAGTCACAACGGAAAATGGCACTATGATGATCTCTGCGGAAAATATGCAGATTGTCAATGGCGGCCAAACCACTGCCTCCCTGCATTCCGTGCGTAAAGAGGCTGCAGAGCAGCTTAAAAACGTGCGCATTCAAATGAAAATCAATCTTGTTTCGCGCGAACAAAGTGAAGAAGTAGTTCCTCGCATCTCGGAATATGCAAACTCCCAGAATAAAGTTAATGCCGCGGATTTCTTTGCTAACCATCCTTTCCATGTGCGTGTTGAAGAGTTATCGCGTCGAGTTCTTGCCCCTGCAGGTGTCAGAGGTTACGTCGAGCGCAAATGGTTTTATGAACGGGCTCGAGGCCAATATGCAGATGCTCGCTCCAAACTTACTATTGCTGCACGCAAAAAATTTGACACCGATTTTCCAAAATCTTGTTTCTTCACCAAGACAGACCTAGCAAAATTCGTCCTAGCTTTCGACTCCCAGCCCGATGTAGTTAGCTTGGGCGCACAAAAATGCTTTGTGAAATTTGCAGAAAACACTGGAAAGAAATGGGGAGAGTCTGGTGAGGATTATGATGAACTTTGGTTCAAACGTCTTGTGGCAAAGGCGATCGTATTCCGCGAAACTGAGAGAATGGTATCGAGAGCAGAATGGTATCAAGGCGGTTATCGCGCAAACATTGTTGCTTATGCGATTGCCAAACTTTCTCACGATCTTAGCATCAGATCCCAAATTATGGACCTGGATCAGGTCTGGAAACTTCAAGCTCTTCCAAATGCTTTGGAGGAAGCTCTTTCAATTACGGGCGAGGCGGCACAATTTGTCATTCTCAATGGTGATTCCAGCGTCCGCCATACCGGAGAATGGACTAAGAAGGCCATGTGTTGGAAGCGTTTGAAAGAACAAGAAATCAATTTCGACCGAAATTTAGAAAATGCTGCGATGGATCTTGAGGAATACAAAAGTTGCGCACGTGAACGGCTTCAGTCGACTAAAGAGACAAATAATCTGATAGGTGAGACTAAAGTAATAGAGCTCGGTGGCTATTTTTGGCAAAAACTTTACGACTGGGGTATGGCCAAACGCGCGTTTACGGAGAATGAAGCTAACGCACTCAAAGTTTGCAGTGCTATCCCCAGAAAAATCCCTAATGAGCTGCAATGTAAGCGTGCACTATCCACCCTTAAAAAAGCAGAAGGGCTTGGGTTTAAAATATAATTTACACTTTCACATTTGATAGGGACGTAATTGCCCTGTCAAGTGCATCAGGAGTTAGATCAATAACCTTATAAACTCTCGCCCCAGAACTATTTGCGAAATGAATTGTTTTCGCGAGAATTTCAAACATTGGTAAGGTTTGCGTTGCACCTAAAGTTCGAGCGACATCATCACACAAATGCTCGGAAAATAAGCCCCTCCATTGTTTTTCATTGTAGGTCGTAGGGAAGCTATCAATATTACTTCGAATATCTTCGAGGCAAGAAAGAATCTGTGCCGTAGTAATTACAAACCAGTTTCTTTTTCCACCACGCCCAGCATTACTAAACAGTATAACTGTAGCTGAAATAGGACGAAGTGCTAGAATCTCTATATTATCTTCGACAATCCTATTAAGAAAATTGTGCTCTTCGCCTTGGTTTTGCATTTTAGTCTCCAAGAAATTTACTACATCAACCGGTAACACAGATATATTTTCAATGAATACTTTACTTCAAAAATTATATCTGTATTCGGTTAAAAGTTAATCTTAAATTTGCTAAATCAAAATCAACTGATATAATTATGGCTTAACCTTAGACACAGCTTTTGAATGCAATGGTGGATGTGCGACCCGCAAAGTCGCCATCAACTCTGTCGCAATGGCTCGGATCACCGGCACAGCGACAGAATTGCCAAATTGTTTATATATCTGTCCATTTCCAACCATATCAATGCGAAAATTTCGCGGAAAACCTTGTAATGCTCTAGTCTCCTCTGGAGTTAGTTTACGTGGGTTTATTCCATCGGGCTGCTCGATCAAAATTTCGCTTCCGTCTTTGGCATATCTTGCACTGATTGTATTGGTATAAGCACTCTCGTGATTAAAAATAGAATACCCAAACCCCTTACCTGCTAAGCGATTTCTCTCTTTGCGCAGGCGATGACCTAGCCATAAACGATCAGAAATTGTAAAACTGCGTGTATAATCACTGTCGGCTTCGAGAATGTCTGACAAACGGCTTGATTGTTGGTAGTTTTCAACGACGCGTTTCAACAATGCTCTAACACTCCCAAAGGGCAAACCCAAATCACGACGAATACCTACGATATAGATTCGCTCACGATTTTGTGGCACACCGAAATCACGCGCTTTCAAGAGAATCGTCTCGGTTTCATAATCCAACTTCGTGCCAAGACTCTGGCGTGCTTCAACCGACATTGGAACCTTATCCGGAATATTGGGAACAGTATCTCCTCTAAGCGTTGAGAGAATTGTTTCCAGTGTTCGTCCACTGTCATGCCCTTTGAGCTGTTTAACGTTCTCAAGTAGAAATGCTGCAGGATGATGATGAGCTAAAATCCTTTGAATTTCAAAGAACATAGTCCCGCGTGTATCGTGAAACCCAGCACGCCGCCCCGCCTGAGAGAATGCCTGACAGGGAAATCCTGCCAAAAGAATATCGTGGGCTGCAATATCACATGCCTTGGTGGCCGTTATATCACCTGTCTTATACGGCGGCTCACCAAAGTTCGCTGCATAGGTAGCTTGAGCATGTCTATCCCATTCTGCCGTAAAAACACACTGCCCACCCAACTCTTGAAAAGGCAGGCGCATGCCACCGATCCCAGCAAAGAGGTCTATAAACTTAAAGGTTCCTGCTTGTGAACGATGTGGAATGCCTGTTCTTAGAAGCTGTAAGCGCGCGGCTTCTTTTTTAGGCATTTTAGAAGGATTTTCTCGCCAAAAAGCAAGCTTATCCTCGCCATTCGGCCCCAAATTTAGGATGGTCGAAAGAGTCTTTGTATCAATGCTTAATTGTGTCAAAATACGTGAAATAGGGTCAGACATAAGAAGTGCTATAAGCTACACGTCCCTCAAATCCCAGAACAATCCATCTGGATGTTAAAATTATTTGTTGTGCTTTTTCCTTCGCTCTACTCAATCTAGACTAGCACGCATTTAGTGGTGATTTTTTTCTCTGTGAAAACAGTATTGTCCTTGAATGCTATTAGTTGTCTATAACTTAATGGATAATTTTGTTGTAATAGATTGTAAAAGTCATACATCTATCGGGCCACTCACATTTAATGCCGCGTTTCATCTGATTCACGATTTTTTACGACAAACAATCTGTATGACACAAATACTGAAAGTGCTTATTCATCAAGCTAAATATGAACAAAATAAAAATTTTCCATACACTCCTAGCGAAAAACGACTTTCTCCAGTTACCGAAGATTTGACTGCTTTAATGCGGGCACATAACAGGCACAAGACCTCAGTCGGCAGACGCTTAACGGCATCAACCTACTCTCAAGCGGCAGCTCTCACATTCTTTAAAGCCCCTCTTCACCTCTATAACCACAAGATTTCAGCCAAAGACCCCGCACTCGAAATGCGGCGTGGGGGCAACTCCATCGTGGGTTCGAATCCCACCCTCTCCTCCAGTTTATCATATTAAATCAATTAGTTAGATGAAAACATATTGTTTTAAAACAATTTCAATGCGCGGCGTGTTGTCAATTGTGATCAGGAGCCACATTTCCGGCACTGAACCGTTTGTCAAATACTTGGGGCTGTTTTATGCGGACGCTTCACTCAATAAGCGGCGATTAGCCCCGGCGATTCACTCCTTAACGATGCAATCTATATCCTACGAAGCCGTTACTCGACAATCTCAAATGGCCAGCCATGATAACTTGAGAACGCACCGTCCTCCGCTCTTTTCACTATCAACCTATAGCGCGTTCCGGCGGGGCTTTCTCGGACTTCTTTCGGACACGATTTTATCGGAATTGCAGGATCATATCCCTGACCATTGACCGCTCTTACTTCGGTCTTGCCGTTGTCCAGCTCTATGATCTCGATAACTATTTTCTCGTGCTTGGGATGACCGTTCTTCTTCGGACTTTGGTCTTCTATGAACATTAGAACGGACGGTATTTTTCGAACATCAAGCTGCTGCATGTTACGCATAAGACTGATTTTCGAAAACAGCGGCAGATTATCCGATCTATCGTTGCTGTTCTTATGTGTGATGATGCCGAAAACGACCTTGAAGTCGAACGAATCGAGAGGCGCGAGAAATGTTTCTGAATCGTTCCCGTTTAACTTCTCCGTCACCAGTGCCTTTATCTTTTCGCGAGAGACTGTCTCCAACTAGATAAGGTCAGCCGAATTGACACTTTGATTGAACAAATGGCTCAGGTGAGAAGAACGGGTTGAAATCTTAAGATGGTAGAAGAACGAGCGATGGCCGCATGAGGCCCCAGCGTCGGCACTAACCGTATAGATATCACATGGCTCGATTTGCGTGCTACCTGCTGGGCTGATATCTGTCTGGTCAAGGCAGATAAAAGCATTGTTCCAGCCAGGAATGGCTGCGTTGTAACCTCCCTCGCTATAAACGGCTTTTCCGTCTTTAACGGCATCGTGATTGTAAGGTGGTAGATCGGAGTTTGCGCATTTTGCGTCGAGATAGTTCTTCAACCGTTCAATGTAGCTTTTTTCGACGCGATACCATTTCCCCTCACACAAATGGTAGACGAGGCCCTCTCCCTCGGGTTCTCCATCGCAAATCAGAGAACGATAGACGCTATAGGTCCGGCCGGGCGCTCCATCGACATCCGTCAACATCATTCGGAAGTCTTTGAAGCTCTCAACCGTTATGCCGGCGAGATCATAGTCTTGTCCGAGAAATTGGTAGAATTCCTCCAGCGAAATATCCGGGAAGACATCGCTGGCTCGACCATCACCGTGGAAGATGCAACACGTATTATCCCGATAATCTATGATGTCTGGGATCGTCAGTGTGGCTTTACCGTCCTTCGCCCTCAGGGAATTTAACAGCAAATTATCAAGTTCGGTGATTTTGAGTGGATCGTTGACCGGCGATATATTCTGTATGTTAGGAAATAAGTCTTTGTAATCGTCCGAACTATAGAGAGTGAGCAAAGTCTCGCATATGCCCGGTAACTCGCTGGGTTCGAGGTTGAGACTTAATTTTAGCGATACCGAGCCAGTCGCATTCTTGAACAGCTCCTCATATTCTTCTTTAACCCTGCCGGTAAGACTCTTGATGATTTCGCTATTTCCATCGAAATCAAGATAGGTAAGTTCGGTCGAAACCGGCACCTGAGTTCTTTTTCGGCGCGCTACGCCGGGTGCGACCATGTCGGCGCTCTTCAATTCGTTTGGATCGACGCTGTTCAGCGTTACCCTTAGGCCAAAATCGTATTCGTAGGCGGCGTCGTTCAGATGATGGAAAACCTGCCCGAAAGATAGAGCGAACCAGCGTCCACCGACCGGAAGAAAAACGAGCGCCCCCTTAAATTGCTGCTCGAGAGGTTCTGTAACGCCGAAATAACCTCTCCACCATGGGAGGTTTCGGAGCGGCATTGAGTATGTAAAGCGCTGCACCCTCTGGCAGATCGGTTGCTTCGGCTACCTCAAGATCGTGATCTTCTCTCAGAGAATTCGCCGGTTCGAAATCTTCTTTCAGTAGATAAATAGAAAATGGTCGTGTTTTTCCCATGATAATCCCCCCCAAAGGCCCACTCGGAAACCCTAGCATAAGTTCAACGGAATAAAAGGCAATCGACATTCAGCAGCAGTCTGTAAACCTTGCATATGTAGCCCGTTTCCTTATTAGGCCTATACGCTCTCTTTTCACTTACGGGGAAGAGAACAATAAAAAAATACAGAGGCAGAGCAGGACGCTTTTGGGTTTGAACTTCAAACGGAGTGCAATTATGTGCAAATAGCCTCTCTGAAAATATTTTTCAGCTTGGATAACTAGCAATTATCAGGGGTTATAATGATTTTGGGCGAGCATAACGCAATCAACTCGCCCGCATGATCATAAAATCTTGTCTAAAATGCCATTCATAAAATCTAATTATCTTTCTTGGCGTTTGATAATTTTATTATGAAATCACGATATTAGTGCAACAATATTTGAGCCACAGCCGCAAGTCCAAACTTAAGTAACCATCTAAGAAAGATCGTCGCATTGTCTTTTTTCAAAACACCTTCTATAGCGCATGCGAATATGGATAATTAGATTTCATTACAAGGATTAGCATTTGAAAGTTCTTTAAATGCATCTATGAATGGCATCGGACATAAGCTGGGGCAGTCTCCAATAACAAGATCAATTACTTTAAGTGCCAATTGCCCTTTTTTGTTTGTGTACGCCCTTAGCGAAGGAAATGCATTATGAAGTGCTTCTTCCATCTTGTGCCCATTACACTCACAGAATGCTTTATCTGTCATAATTTTCAGACCGCGAGAGAAAAATGTTTCTACTTGTCCAGTAGGGGCATGATCCGGATAGGAAAGCTGCGATTGCACAGCATCTGCTATTCTTTGTAAATCAATTACGTTTAGTTGATCAATCCCTACGAATTTCGGCAAATCTTCAGCTGGAGGGTAGCCGGTTCGGATTAGTAGCAATCCGACAAGTAACGGGTTCAAAATTACATTATCAAACGCATAGTGTGTGCCTTTGGCGAGTATATGAATTTGGTTTTTTGCACTTCGGGTTCCATCCCAATCGAGCAAGCCAAAGGTTGATATACTACCATAACTGGCTAACTGTCCCACAACCTTTTCTACAGCCGCGCAGCCTGTACCTTGTTCAATACCATCTTTATTTTTAATACCGGTGGAGAGAAAATTAAGGGAACGAACAAGTTGTAGGTCTGCTTTCATAAGCGTATGCAATCGATCATAAGCTTGGGCATCAACTTCAGCTTCAACAAAAATCTGTCGGCGCTGTGTAAAATCGACCTCCATAGAAGGTAGGCCAACCGTGAGTTTATTCAGTGCTTCACGTTTTGAGACCTTTGCTAATGGTATATCTCCTCGGCTCATCTCATACAGTGATGCCTCTGGTGCTAAGGCTACGGTAACCGGGGAATGTGTAGTCATGATACAATTGATGTTCATTTCTCCAACGACTTTTTCCTGAATTGTCGACATCCATTGATGAAGAACAGCTGGATGTAACGATGCATCGATTTCATCCAACAAAAGGAGCTGTGGTTTTTGAACGCTTGCACGGATCGGATCAATATTCAATAATGCGATCGCGAGGATCACTAGCACCTTTTCACCAGCCGAAAGTGAAGAAAACTCAACATGTTTATTAGCATCATCTAAGCGTTCAAAATACAATACTACTGGATCAATCATGCGCTTGCCGGGAGGCGCGAACCGATAATTAAGACCAAGGGTCTCCATAATAGATGAAAGCTCTTCCCAAGGGGCATGACCGAATTTATTTTGAAACTCCTCCAGGTCAAGCCAATTGGTGGCTGCTGGACGGCCTGCTGTAGCAGCTAATGTTTCATTTTTAATCTGTTCAGTACGATATCCGGCAAAAAGTCGTGGTAGGTATGAATTAAATAAAGAATGGTCTCCCCAAGATCCATATGTGTTAACCTGTTCAAGGGTTACTAATCGAGGTTCAATCTTCAAAACACTAGAGACGCGTTGAATAGCTTTTTGTGAAGCAATGCAAGATGTATTATTATAATTATGTGAAAGCGAGTGGTTCACGTTATTAAACAGCTGATCCAATTGCATAATCAATATTTCGTTGTCTTCAAGTTCCTTCAAGCTACTGATTAATTCCTCACGAGGCATCAATAGAAGCTCAGCCCCTGTTCGCTGGCTAAGCTTCGTATTTTGGAATAACGGCTTGATGTTAGAAACAAAGTACTTAGACATGGCCTCGCGGTGCACTTCGAAAACTGACTGCGATATATTGTTGTCTGCTGAACTTATGCAATCAAACATATCTGATTGCAGTGTCAATGTTGCATTTGTAAGCCTCACTATGCCTGGATGTGCCTCATTTACCATGATATCGCTAGAAAGAGTGATCGCATCGCAGTTAGCGATCTGTAGCTGGATAGCCTCAAGAAGCTGTGATTTTCCAGTCCCATTTAGCCCAACAATCACTAAGAATTCAGGGAGATCAACTGTATCGAAAGGAGGAACTGATTTAAACTGGTTCGATAATGTAATTTTCACTTAATATTCTCATATTTAGAGCGGAACATGCGGAAAATGGATCTATATTTCAATTATTGTTATATACAACAACTATTCATAATATTTCGCAAAATTTCGCCTCAACGTAATAATTTTTACTTAAGTTGCAAATGTTTGCATTTTCAAAATTGATTGCTATATCAGCTCAGCTTATAGGAGATACACAAATGTGGTACATTTCAAATACGCCGCCATGGAGGGCAAAGACGTAAAGCTTTGTATTTATTGAAAACGCAGAAACGAGAAACTTCTTCCACCCTCTCCGCCATTTTATCTTATTAGATCAATTAATTATTTAAAGATAATTTCATTCTCAGTGGGTTGATTTACACCACCTACAGACCATTTGCAGCTAAAAGTCACACTTACCACGCGAAGAAGATCACACTGAAATCCGCACTGCACAACTTCCCATATTCGGGTTATAATAACGATAAGTGGCCTTTCCTGCCGCTTTAGCCGCATATAAAGCCGTATCTGCATTAACAAACACGTCCGGTACTGAATCACCAACTATTCTTGCGATGCCAATTGACGCTCCGAGTTTCAGAAATTGCTTCTCGAATATGAACGGCTCGCTCAAACAATCAATAATGCGCTGTGCAAATTTTTGAACAGCTTTTATGTCCTGACTGTCAGTAGTGATAATGGCAAACTCATCACCACCAATTCTGAATATCTCTTTATAAGAGTGATTAATCGATTTTAGTCGATTACTTATTTCTTTCAGACATTCATCACCTGCGATGTGGCCATATTCATCATTGATCGGCTTGAACCCATCCAAGTCAATTAACAACAGATATCCATGTCCTCTAGCTACTTGATCTCCTTGAATGGCAGATGATAGTTTTAGAAGGAATTGGCTTTTGTTCGCTAAACCAGTCATCTGATCATATTCCGCAAGATACATCATATGATCAAATGACAGTTTTTGATCAGTGATATCTTGTTTCATGCCAAAAATCCGAACAGGTATGTCGTTCTGACACTCAATTGATGCCGTAATACGTATCCAACGGCTCTTACCGCCAAACGTTATTATTTCAGCTTCCAATGTAAAACCGCTACGCGCAGCAATTGCATCTGAACGTCGCTTCACAAGCTCCGCACGAGAGGCTTCAGTATAACAAGCCAAGGTATGAGACCTATCAAGTCGAGTTCCTCGCGGCAATTCAAACAGATCATAGGTATAATCAGACCAAGTCAATTCCTCAGTAGGTAATGCGCACTCCCAAATACCTATTTGTGCAACGATAGAAGACTGACCATATATCTTTTTGTAGTGTGAAAATGTTTGAGCTTGCTCTTTTATAAGCTCCTCTTTTTCAGCCAACTCTTGCTTTAAACGCTTGATTTCTTTCTGAAGCTGGCTCGGCATAAAAAGTCCTACTGCTTGTTACAGCTGAAATTATAAATAATCATAACTTCTAAATTATTAAACTCCAAACAACATACTTCAGCATGAACCTATCTAGATCACGCAATACCAATGCCATGTGATGTAAGTTACCGTGAACCAGTGACATTGCGCAGAAGAGCACGACACGTAAATAGATGACATTAACGTGCTTATAGCGGCAGAAGAAGTTTTACCTTTATTTCCCTCGCTTGCTGGCGCTGCACCATCAGGCATAAAGTGGTAGATTGTCACTGCTTTATGCATTCAAAATATTCAAGCGGAACATTGCTCATGCCGGTATGTTTTTACTCAGGTTGTATTCGGACGCCTATTGGTGAGCTGACCGTTATTGTGAATGATCAGGGCGCGGTTATGCGCCTTGATTTTGAGAATGACAGCCGCGTTCATCCGGCCAATACACAAATCCCTGTTACACAGCACGATGATGCGGCTGTGGCCCATGTCGCCGAGCAGATACATCAGTATTTTGCAAGGGAGAGACGTCATTTTGATCTTACACTTGCACCACTTGGCACACCTTTTCTCAAGGCAGCATGGCAGGAGCTTGCAAAAGTGCCTTATGGTACAGTTGTCACCTATGGTGAACTTGCAGAACGTGCCGGTCATCGCGGCTCTGCGCGTGCTTTTGGCCGTGTGAATGCGATTAATCCGATTTCGATTATTGTTCCCTGCCATCGCGTTATCGGCGCCAATGGTCAGCTAACAGGCTTTAGCGGTGGCCTAGCCAAGAAAGAGGCACTATTGCGTCTGGAAGGCAGCCTTTATCAGGAACGCTTACTCTGACAGCTTGAGTAGCAGTTTATAGCTTTCCCTCATCCTTACTTAAGCGATTGAGG
>NZ_MOYL01000005.1:0-314661 GCF_001939785.1 Pseudochrobactrum sp. B5 | reverse complement strand
CAATCGATTTCTATACGCTCTCACCTCATCAGCCCCATAACCTGAAGGCGGAGGAGGAAAAGCAAGCGATACAATATCGATTGCACGACGAACGGGAAATAGCCAAACCCGCAACAAAACAAACCGCCCGCTTTTCGAGCGGGATTTTTTTTGGTAACGGGTCGTAGATTTTAAGCCTAGTCAGGGGCCCGCAAGGAGGCAAAGCCGACAAAGCGGGAGACAAAACTACAAATGCTCCCGCAAAAAACCAATCCCGAAACAAGATTTCATAAATCCCCCCAAGCTCCGGCAGATATGCGCGGAGTTTTTTGTGTTTAAAACATACGAATGAGAAAAGAGGGGGGAGGGGAAAGTGAACTTAGAAATTCGCTTTTACTGATTATAAGCATTGCTATGGTTCTGGGCAGTCGGATTAATTTTTAGTATTAAAATGATATTTGTGATGGTTCTATAAGAATGCGGAGTGCCTGAATGATTAAACTATTGTGTGCCGGTGTTCTTGTAAGCCTGATATTGCCGTTGGAAATGGCATCAGCTCAAACTTTTCGTGTCTGTCACGGTTATGATTGTTATTACCGAACCAAAGTGACGCTTAGTTCAAAGGATGAGAGCCGTATCCGTAATCTGTTACAAAAGGCTACTCGTAGCGCAAATGACGAGAGAAAAGCGTTGCGGATGGCTGTCGCAATATTTGAAGAGCGCAGCACAGCAATTATCAGTGTTCGTGACAAACCAAAAATGCAGTTCGGCAAAGCCCGCATTAAAGGGCAGATGGATTGTGTTGATGAATCGATCAACACGGATAATTTCCTACGTTACTTAGAAACACGCGGTTGGTTAAAGCATCATACTGTCGCTAAACGAATGACACGCGGTTCATTCATCGATGGCCGTTATCCGCACTGGACTGCAGTTATTAAAGATATCTCTGGACAGAGCTGGGCTGTCGATTCCTGGTATGAGGCAGGTGGCGGAATGCCTGATATTATGCCGCTTCAGGATTGGAAACGTCGTGGATATGGCGGCGAGCGTTAATCCCGCAGACATAAGAAGCACTGTAACCGGATACAGACAGCTAATGTGCAGAGATCATACAGATTTCTGCAATTCATTCCTTGCCATTGATAAAGACACTTATATTCTATGTGTGAATGAGTGACATATGGGGAATGAAATGACTCCGGAAGAAATTTTTGTATCGTCGCAATGGGTGAAAGACCGTCAGAAATCAGGCGGTCTGAAAATCGTTGACGGTTCTTGGTATATGCCGGCGACAAAACGCATCTGCGGTGAAGAATTTGAGCAGGTTCATATTCCGGGCGCAGTCTTTTTCGATCAGGATAAGATCGTCGATCCGAGCTCTTCTTTTCCGCATACTGTTCCTTCACCGGAAGTTTTCGCGGATGCAGTGGGCAAGCTGGGCATCAGCGTTGATGATGAGATCGTTATCTATGAAACCGGTGATTTGTTTGCCGCGCCCCGTGTCTGGTGGCTGTTTCATATTATGGGCGTGCACAAACTGCATATTCTGCGCGGCGGTATTGCTGCATGGCAGGCTGAACGCTTTGAAACAGAGAGCGGTAAAGTCGCACCAGAGCCTGTTGCATTCAAACCGGTCTATGCCGGTGAAAAAGTTGTCTTCATTGAAGAAATGGTGCTGATTGCCAAACATGCAAAAGCACATATTACGGATGCCCGTTCGGCCGAACGATTTACCGGTGCCGTACCAGAGCCGCGTGCGAATGTCCGTTCCGGCTCTATTCCCGGTTCTGTCAATGTGCCTTACGGATCGCTCGTAGAAGACGGCGCTTTCAAAGCGCTTGATACGATGAAGGTAATTTTTGAAGCACAGGGTGTGAAAAAAGACAAGCCGGTTGTAACAACCTGCGGCTCAGGTGTGACAGCCGCTGTGTTGTTTCTTGCGCTCAATTTGCTGGGTTATGAAAATGTCCGTCTGTATGACGGTTCATGGACAGAATGGGGCACAGTGACCTGAGCGGTTTTTCTGCGTAAATGCCAGTTAATGGTATAATTTTCTTTGAATTTGCACCATAGAAAACTGTTGTTCTTGTAATTGGCTATGTTTTGGAACGTAAATATCGTGAATGCATGAAGTCATTGATCTGAATCAATGAGAAACATTCCTGACAGTCTCAGATGGAGGTGAAGAGACGACTCAGGAGTTCAACATGAAGCTTGTTAAAACACTGGTCCTATGTGGTCTGGGCTTGTTTGGCGCAAGCTATGCTATCGCAGTCACATCGCACCATTGGTATGCACCAAAACAGGAAGCTGACGTTAATATTCAGGATCCGGCACTGATTAAGCAAGGTGAATATCTTGCCCGTGCCGGTGACTGTATTGCTTGTCACACTGCACCCGGCGGCAAGGAATTTGCCGGTGGTCTGGGTATGCAGACACCGCTTGGCACGATTTATTCCACCAATATTACGCCGGATAAGAAAACCGGTATCGGTAATTACAGTTACGGCGATTTCGAGCGTGCTGTACGTCGTGGTGTGCGACCTGATGGCGTGGCGCTTTATCCGGCCATGCCTTATGTTTCCTATGTCGTTGTAAAAGATGACGATATCAAAGCGCTTTATGCATATTTCATGTCGCGCGTGGAAAGTGTGGAGCAGGAAAATCAGGCTTCCACTTTGCCTTGGCCGATGAATATGCGCTGGCCGCTGGCCTATTGGCAGCTCGCTTTTGCGCAGCCGCGTGAATTTACTTCGGCAACCGGTATGGATGCGATGATTGATCGTGGTGCCTATCTGGTTGAAGGTTTGGCCCATTGCGGCGCCTGCCATACACCGCGTGGTATCGGCTATCAGGAAACTGCACTCAGCGATGACAAGAAGGGCAATTACCTGTCCGGCTCTGTTCTTGAAGGCTGGTATGCGAAGAACCTGCGTGATGAAGGCACCGGTCTTTCCACATGGACTGAAACCGAAATTACCGACTTCCTGAAAACCGGCCGTAATGATCGCACCGCCGCCTTTGGTGGTATGGCCGATGTGGTTGCCCATAGCAGCCAATATCTGACGGATGACGATCTGACATCGATTGCCCGCTATCTGAAGAGCCTGCCTGCGCGTGACAGTCATCCGCAGCAATGGACACCGAAGCAAGATGTGACAACTGCAGCTCTGCGTGCCGGTGATTTCTCCGCTCCGGGTGCCGTTGGTTATGTGGATAATTGTGCGGCCTGTCACCGTCTGGATGGTCGTGGTGCGGAACGGGTTTTCCCTGCTCTTGCCGGTAATTCTATTGTTTTTGCGGAAGATCCGAGCTCACTGATCCAGCTGACACTGGATGGTGCTGCGATGGCTGACACGCCGCATGATCCGATGGTGTTCAAGATGCCGGGCTTTGCCCATCTCACCAACAAGGAAATCGCGGATATTCTGAATTTTATCCGTAATGGTTGGGGTAATCACGGTTCGCACATCAAGGATAGCGATATTGCCCGCATGCGGCATCTGATTGAGCACAAGCCTGTGCATTATGTTCCGGAGGCAAAATAATGAGTAAGCAATTCTGGATCGGTACAGCTGCAGCACTTGTCGTAACAATCGCAGCTGCAGGCGCAGGCTGGACATTTCTGGTGAAGCCGTCGCGGGTGGATGCGCCGCCGCTGCCGACCTATGATGTGGTGGATGCAGAAGGCAAAGTCGTTGGCAAATATACGATCCCGAGCGATGATCTGATTGCCAAAGAACCGGATGCGGAAGCCATTATGTATGGCAAGCGCCTGCTCAATGAAACAGCCCGTTTACTGCCGGAAAATGTCGGTGCGGGACTGAATTGTAACTCCTGCCATCTGGCACAGGGTAAGCTGGATAAAGGTGCGCCTTATATTAATTCCTATAATTTCTATCCGCGGGTGATGCCGCGTGCGGGTAAGGAAGTTAATCTGGTGATGCGTATCAATGGCTGCTTCCAGCGTTCGATGAATGGTAAGCCGCTTGATCCGAAGTCCGAGGAAATGGGCGCTATGATTGCCTATATGAAATGGCTCGGTCAAGGATTGCCGAAAGAGCATATGGTGAAAGTGTCCGGTGCCGGAAAAATTGATGAGTCACTGGTGCCGGATCCTGTCAAAGGCAAGGCGATTTATGCAACCCAATGCGCCGTTTGTCATGGCAATGACGGTGAAGGCAAAAAAGACCAGTTCGGTGATTATGTCTTCCCGCCGCTTTGGGGCGATGACAGCTTTAACATTGGTGCGGGTATGGCGCGTACCTATAAGGCAGCGGCATTTGTCAAATATAATATGCCGGTCAGCGTCCATCAGGACGGTATGCTCGGGCAGGGTGGCGTGCTGACCGATCAGGAAGCGGTTGATGTGTCTGAATATTTCACACATATGCCGCGTCCGGATTTTGCCGGTAAGGTCAATGACTGGCCGAATGGCAAAAAGCCGAAAGATGCCCGCTATTAGAGCGCCGTGCGCCCCGCTGGGCGCACAAAAGTCGCTCTAACACTTTAAAAGTAGAGCATAATTTCTTAAGCTGATCCAAGTTTAAGGAATTATGCTCTATAATCGCGTGTGGTGCGTGATCGGAAAAACCGGCAGCAAGAAATTGCTGCCGGTTTTTTGTTCTTGCTTGCGGGATATTTAGGTGACAAACAGATTTCTCATTCTGAACCGCTGCTTTGCTATGCGGAAAATATAAAATTTTGAGGTCCCGTGAATAAGCTGCTGCGAATTATTCTGATTGTTGTGATTGCTGCAATCGCTGTTGCCGGACAGCGTTGGTATAGTTATGTGACCAATACTACAGATCCGTTTGATGAAGTTGGGATTGATCTGCAATCCTATATGCCTGCACCGATCCGCCATTGGGGTTGCATGCAGCTGAAAAAGAATTTCGGCACAAAAACTTTGCCGCCTTATGGTTGTCAGTCACCGGATAACAGCGCAAGCTGGATTGAGGGATAAGCCCTTCAGCAAGATACAAAAAAGGCGCGGACAGGTTTCATTGTCCGCGCTTTTTTGTTGTTATGCCGGATCAGCGCCAGCTGAGGAAATAATGTTCAACCCTGCCGATCATCCAGCTGGTAATCAGTCCCATGACGGAGAGGATAGTAACACCGGCAAACAGGCGCTCCAGATCATAGAGCGAACCGGCTTCCAGAATATAGGCGCCGACGCCATATTGCGCGCCGAGCATTTCGGCAGCAACCAGCAGAATAATGGCGATGGCGATGGAAACACGTAAGCCCGACAGAATGCCGGGCAGGGCACCGGGCAACACGATTTTGCGGATGATTGACCACCAGCGCAGATTAAAACTTTGCCCCATGCGGATCAGGCTGCGATCCACATTATCAACCGCACCATAGGTTGCCACGACGGTCGGGGTGAAAGTACCGAATGCAATCAGCGCATATTTTGACATTTCATCAATGCCGAACCAGATCACAAACAGCGGCAGCAAAGCAATTTTCGGGATCGGGAAAATAGCGGCGACAAGCGGTACCAGACCGGCACGGACATAGGAGAACAGTCCGATCATTGTGCCGAGCAGCACACCGGCGAAAATCCCCATAGATGCGCCGACAATCAGTCGTTGCAATGACGGCAACAGATGTTGCCAGAGCAGGCCGGTATCATAGAGCTGATAGAAAGTGCCCAGCACCGCAGAAGGACGCGGCAAGGTCAGATTAGAAATAAAACCTGTGCGGGTGCCGATTTCAGCCAGTGCAATCAAGGAAATAAACAGCAAAGGCGCTATGAAACGTACTTTCACCGGTGCAAAACCGCCGCCGCGAAAGGGTACAGGACGGGTGATGATTGTCTGGTTATCTGATGGTTTTGTCATTTCAGCAGCTCCTGATCCGCAGCCATCGCTTCATCGCGCATAAGAGCCCATAGTTCCTGCTGCTTGGCATCCAGTATAGGGTCTGCGAGATGGCGCTGATCGAGAGGCGTGTCGATTGTCACAACCTGATTGATCCGCCCCGGACGGCGGGACAGCACCACAATCTTATGGCCGAGGCGCACGGCTTCAGCCAGATTATGGGTGACATAGACAGCGGTGAAAGGCTGGCGCGTCCAGAGCGATACCAGATCGTCCATCAGCAATTCGCGGGTCTGGCTGTCGAGTGCGGAAAGCGGCTCATCCATCAGCATGACATCAGGGCGCACAGCCAGTGCACGGGCAATGGCAACGCGCTGTTTCATGCCGCCGGAGAGCTGTTTGGGATAGGCATCTGCAAAATCCGAGAGACGGGTGCGTGCCAGCACATCACTGATGATTGCATCCATCTCTTTGGCGGATAATTTGTGATCTTCCAGCACCAAGCGGATATTACCGGCAACCGTGCGCCAAGGCAGCAATGCAAAATGCTGGAAAACATAGGTCAGCGGATTGAGAGAGGACGGGGAAGGTTCCCCGACTTGCAGAACCTGACCGGATGTCGGCTGTTCAAGACCGCCGATAAAACGGAGCAAAGTGGATTTGCCGCAACCGGAAGGGCCGATCAGACAGACGATCTGCCCCTGATTGATTTCAAGCGTGATATCACGCAAAACTTCGACCTTGCCGTAATGGTGGCCTACATTTTTTAACAGCAAATCCATGCAGTTTTTACTTCTTCTTGTCAGGGCGGCAGGGTTAAAGTGTATCCCGAAAAGTGTGAAGCGGTTTCGGATAAGATACACGTAATAACAAAAAGATCGAGTATTTCTATAAATTAAAACAAGCTAGAAATACTCGATCGCTACGGGCCCTGATATTTCGCGGAGGGGAGCCGGTTGAACAAAAGAACCGGCTCAGAATAGAAAATCAGATGGTTTTGACGTAGCTGGTGTCAAACAGCATTTCAGGGGTGATGGTGTCTTTTACCATCTTCTCGTCTTTGAACCAGTTGAGCTGTTCAGTGACAGAGGCAAGAGACAGGGCAAGACCCTTGTTGATACGCATTGCGCCATTGACCAGATTGGTTTTGGCCTGATCGAACGGCAAATCCATTTCCACATATTTATGGGTGATCTTGGCAATCGCATCGACTTCTTCCGCAGAGGCGGTTTTGTCGACCAGAGCCGCATTGTAATCATCAATGGCTTTGGAATAAGCGCGGATGAAAGCTTCTGTTTTCGCCCGTTCTTCCGCAGCATTTTTGGTGGAAGTGAAAACAGTTGTCACCTGATAATCCGGCGCAACATCAGAGACCAGCCCGATCTGCTTTGCCGCGCCTTCTGCAATCATCTTCTTGGCAATGCTTGGCTGAATAGCCCATGCATCAATCTGGCCGGAAGTCAGAGCGCCGACAACAGCGCCGACCTTCTGCAACGGGCGCAGAGTGATTTCAGACAGCGGAATATTGTTAGCCTTGGCAATTTTGTAAGCCATGAAGTGGAAGGACGAACCGGCAGTGGTAATGCCAAAGCTCTTGCCTGCCAGATGCTTAGGCTCGGTGAGACCTGCTTCATAGGCTTTGTTTGAAGCAAGAATGATCTGACCAGCGAGGCCTTTTTCTTCCTGCAGTGAACCACCGATGACTTTTACCGCATTCTTTTCGGCGAGATTGATCAGGCCGCCGCTCATGGCTGTAACGCCGTAATCAACATCGCCACCGGCAATGGCTACGGCCATCGGCTGTGCAGCTTCAAAATATTTGAATTCCATATCGAGGTTTTCGGCTTTGAAATAGCCGCGTTCCTGCGCGATGAAGCTTGGTGCCTGACTGGCAAGGCGGATAATACCGAGCACGGCTTTAACCTGTGTGCTTTCGGCTCTGGCACTTAAAGAAAAAGGAGCACCCAGCACAGTCATGGCACCGGCTGCGCTGAGCCCTGCGAGAGTCTGACGGCGGGAGAGCTGGAATTTCTGCATCTGTATATCCTTACCAAAAGCGGTCAGGTGTATTGTTATAAGCGACAATATCCGATGATCCGCTGTCCGTGCCCGACGCTTTATTACGCAAAGACATGGAATTTTTTGCAATGATTTCGTGCGTTCTTGTAGAGCAAATTCATCGGGATTTGAAGTTAAAAGCAGTCAGATAGCTGTTTGTTCCTCGTAATTGTGAACGGAAACAGCGATTTTAATTGTTGTCCGGCATAAAAATTTTGAATGAGCTTTGTGGTGCAGGGACAGGCATAACAGATCTGTGAAAGCAGAGTCGTTGCATGTGCTTCTCATCTATGAGCGTGCAAAATGCTGTTTGTTAATATTAAACTGACATTTCTTATCGTGCTGCCCTGTTCGTGAAAATGTTGTTTGGTCACAAGGCAGACTCTGCGATACAAGATTATGTCAGGCGGGCTTTTGCTGGCAAGTCCGGATTTTTCCGGTTGCTATTGCCGCCTATGTCAGCGGGAGCGTTATCGTGTGCGGATTAGCAGGCTATGTCGGGCAGATAAAAACAGATCAGGCGCCGGAGATTTTACTGCGCCGCATGGCAGATGCCGTTGCTCATCGCGGCCCTGACGAGCAGGGCGCTGTTGTTCTGAATGGGGCAGGTCTGGCGCATAAACGTTTGTCCATTGTCGGGATCAGCGACGGTCAGCAACCGATGACAATGGCCGATCAGCGCTACGTGCTGGTTTTCAACGGTCAGATTTTTAATCATGCAGAACTGCGCCGTGATCTGGAAGCACAGGGCGCACAGTTTCGCACCCATAGCGATACGGAAGTGATCCTGCATCTTTATGCCCGTTATGGCACGGATTGCCTTCGCTTTATGAATGGTGATTTTGCCTTTGCTTTATGGGATGTGCAGTTAAAGCGCATGTTCATTGCCCGCGACCGGCTGGGTGTGCGTCCGCTCTTCTACACCCATGCGGACGGGGTGTTATATTTCGCTTCGGAGATCAAGGCATTGCTGCGCGTGCCATCAGTACAGGCGGAGCTCGATCCGGTTGCACTGGATCAGATTTTTACGCTCTGGGCACCGGTTGCGCCGCGCACAGCCTTCCGTAAAATTTATGAGCTTGAACCAGCGCATATGATGATCTGTGACGAAAACGGCATGAAAATGCAGCGTTACTGGACGCTGGATTATCCGGATCGGGATGATGCCGCCGTCATTCATGATGCAGATGCTGCCGCAGAAGAACTGGAAGCTTTGCTGCAGGATGCCACAAATCTGCGTATTCAGGCAGATGTGCCTGTCGGCACTTATCTTTCCGGCGGGTTGGATTCATCATTGATTGCTGCTTTTGCGCAGCCGCTGACAAAAGGTGAATTGCATAGTTTCTCCGTGGGCTTCGAGCAGGCGGATTATGACGAAAGCCGCTATCAGCAAATGGTGGCGCAGGCATTGCATACAAAACATCATTCGATCTCTATCGCGGAAGATGATATTGCAGTGATTTTTCCCGATGTTATTCAGGCTGCCGAAGTACCGCTGGTGCGCACGGCACCGGCGCCGCTTTATCGTCTTGCACAATTGGTGCGGGAAAGCGGCATGAAAGCGGTCTTGACCGGTGAAGGCGCGGATGAGGTCTTTGCCGGCTATGATATTTTCCGCGAGGCAAAAGTCCGCCGTTTTTGCGCGCGGCAACCGCAATCGCACATCAGGCCGCAACTGTTTCGCAAGCTCTATCCTTATTTGCCCGGCTTAAAAGCACAGACACCGGAAACTCTGGCTGCTTTTTTCGGTATTCACGGCACTGATATGGCGGATCCGCTTTATTCGCACCGGCCGCGTTTTAAGGCGACAAGTGCTGCCAAATTGTTTTTCTCCGGCGATCTGAAACGGAAACTCGGCGATTATGATGCGGGTGAGGAGCTGGCTTCCAAACTGCCGGAGCGGTTCGGGCACTGGCATGAGCTGCATCAGGCGCAATATCTGGAGTGTCGTTTTCTGCTGCCATCCTATATTCTCTCCAGTCAGGGAGATCGTATGGCTATGGCGCATGGTGTGGAAACGCGCTTTCCGTTTCTGGATTGTCGCCTGTCTGAATTTGCAACAAGGCTGCATCCGTCGCTGAAGCTGCATGGGCTGACCGAGAAATATCTGCTGCGCCGTGTTGCAAAACAGCGTGTTCCGGCGGAAGTTTTACAGCGGCAGAAACAGCCTTATCGTGCGCCGGACAGTCATTCTTTCACCGGAAAGGGTGAGAAGGAATATGTCCGTGACCTGATGAGTGAAAACCGCATTGAGGAAAGCGGCTATTTTAACGCTAAAGCCGTATCTAAATTATACAATAAGAATAAAGAACAAGGTCTGACTGGCTTTCGTGACAATACAGCCTATGTCGGTGTGCTTTCTACACAAATATGGCTGAAAAAATTTACAAGTTTACTGAGCTAGTTCGGAAAATTTAAGAATCTTATAGACTTTACTGTCAAAGTTATGTGTTAAGACAGCGAATAAAGTATAGTATTTTACGGACTTCATTAGAGTATTCTCAGATTGTTGCTGCGGCAGCTCTGGGAGTGTCAGAAATGATCGAAACAGGATATGAGCATGAGTGATACGATCAAAGACCGCTTACGTGCGTTCATTATTGAAAATTTTCTTTTCGGCGACACGGATTATGCGCTGGAAGATGATGCATCGCTGATCGACAATGATGTGATGGATTCCACAGGCGTGCTGGAACTGATTGCTTTCATTGATGAGGCCTTCGGGATCAAAATGGCGGATGCAGATATTGTTCCGGCTAATCTCGACAGCCTGTCAAAAATCACTGCCTATGTAACTGCCCGCAAAGCTGCCTGATAGCAGGCAATCTGTCCGATGATGCGTATCGAGAACCATCTTAAATTCCATGCACACAATACCGGCCACAAGACTGTGCTGGTAACCGGACAGGTACGTCTTTCCTATGCGGAATTTAATGCCAAAGCCGAGGCTTTGGCGCATAGTCTGCGGGCGCAGAATGTACAGCGCGGGGATCGCGTTGTCATTTTCATGGATAATTGCTGGCAGGCAGCGGTATCGGTTTTTGCTATTCTGAAGGCCGGCGCGGTTTTCACACTGGTGAATCCGTCAACCAAAGCAGATAAGCTCGGTTATATTCTGAACGACTGCACGCCCTCTGCTCTGCTGACACAGGCTAAATTATTGCCGGTTGTTGATGAGGCTGAGGCTTTTGCTGCAATACCGGCTTTGATTGCCGTTAAAGGCCCGAGCCGTTCCAAGCGTCCGCATCTGCTATTCGAGACTGCAGTTGAGCCGCAGGAAAATCAGGCTGAAATTATCAGCGGTGGCATTGATATTGATCTGGCCATGCTGATTTATACATCCGGCTCAACGGGGCGCCCCAAAGGCGTGATGATGACACATCGCAATATTGAGGCGGCAGCGACCTCTCTGACAGGGCTGCTGAAAAATACAGCTGATGATATTATCCTCTCTGTATTGCCGCTGTCTTTCAATTACGGACTGTATCAGTTGCTGATGACAGTGAAGCTCGGCGCAACGCTGGTGCTGGAAAAGTCCTTTGCCTTTCCGCAGGCGGTGTTTGATATGATGCGCGCGGAGAAGGTAACCGGATTTCCTATCGTACCGACAATGTCTGCGATTATGATGCAGATGCGTGATCTGACATCCGGTTTTCTGCCCGATCTGCGCTATGTTACCAACACTGCCGCACAATTGCCGGTGCCGCATATCGAGTTTCTGCAACGCATTGTGCCGGATGCAGAAATTTATTCCATGTATGGCATGACAGAATGCAAACGCTGCACATGGCTGCCGCCGCATATGATCAGCGAGAAGCCGGAATCGGTGGGTATCGCACTGCCGAATAGCGAAGTTTATCTGATCGATGAACAAGGCGGACCGGTGCCTGTGGGTGAAGCCGGTGAAATGGTGATACGCGGGCCGAATGTGATGCAGGGCTACTGGAACAATCCCGAGGCCAGTGCTGCGGTGCTGAGAAGCGGGCGTAATCCGTGGGAAAAGGTTCTGCATACCGGTGATCTGCTGCGTATGGATGCAGACGGATATTATTATTTCGTCGGACGCAAGGACGACATCATCAAATCGCGCGGAGAAAAAGTACCGCCGAAAGAGGTAGAGACTGTGCTTTACACGCATCCCGCTATTCGGGAGGCTGTTGTAGCCGGTGTGCCTGATACAATGCTGGGGCAGGCGATCACCGCAATGGTGACCACCGCAGATGCAGAACTGACTGATAAGGAGATTATCCGGTTCTGCCGCCAGCATCTGGAAGATTATATGGTTCCGGTTTTTGTTCTGGTTACGGATGAATTGCCGCGAACCGATACAGGTAAAGTCAGCCGTCGTCTTGCGGCGGAAATATTGGCCAAACAATACAGGCAGTTTCAGGATGAATAAGATTCAAGAATTTTCTGCACAGACGATGGTGATTGATGCGGAAGCTGAGGTGGAGAAAATCACCGCTGCCTTGCGTCGTCAGCTGCGCGGTCTGCGCCGCCGTGGTCTGGTTGTCGGTATTTCCGGCGGTATCGATTCCAGCGTGAGTACGGCACTGGCTGTGCGCGCTGTCGGTGCGGATAAAGTCTTCGGTATTTTTATGCCGGAAAATGATTCCGACCCGCTGTCACTGGCGCTGGGGCAAAAGCTTGCAGGCACCTTTGGTGTACAGACAGTGATTGAGGATATCGGCCCTGCCTTGGCTGCCATGGGCTGCTATCGCCGCCGTGATGATTTTATCCGCTCGGTTGTGCCTGCTTACGGAGAGGGCTGGGCGTCGAAGCTGGTGATCAATAATGCTTCTGAAAATGGCGGCTATAATATTTCCTCGCTGGTGGTGCAGTCACCGGATGGTCTGCAGGAAAAAATCCGCCTGACACCGGAAGCCTATTTAGGCATTGTTGCTGCTACCAATATGAAGCAGCGCACCCGCAAGCAGTTTGAATATTATCACGCGGATCGTCTGAATTTTGCGGTTGTCGGCACGCCGAACCGGCTGGAATATGATCAGGGCTTCTTCGTGAAGAACGGTGACGGTGCGGCGGATGTGAAGCCGATTGCTCATCTCTATAAGACGCAGGTCTATCAGCTTGCAGACTATCTGGGTGTGCCTGCAGAAATCCGTCAGCGTCCGCCGACAACGGATACTTTCTCGCTGGCGCAGACACAGGAAGAGTTCTACTTCTCCCTGCCATATAATCTGATGGATCTTTGCCTTTACGCGCTCAATCACAATATCAGCGCGGCAAATACTGCAAAAGCCACCAATCTGGGTGAAGATCAGGTGCAGCATGTCTGGGCGGATATTGCGGCTAAACGCAAAACCACCAAAGCGCTGCATGAGCCGCCGCTCTTGGTTGAGCCGGTTAAGGACTTCCTGTCATAATGAGAAAGCCGCCTTTTCAGGCGGCTTTTTTTGTCAGTGTTTAAAGCGGATTGGCATAGAGCCTGTTCCAGAATTCTCCGGCAAGGCCGTTCAGTAAGGCTTTTCCTTCAACAAAAGGCGGCAATAAAGCCGGATCCTGCGCCCAGACCATCGTTGAACATAAATGAGTGAAAGCAATGCGTTTCCCGAGCATCGCTTCCATCAAATCCGGTTGTGTGCGTCCGCGAATGGCGACAGCGCCGTTGGAGGCTGCATGGTGGATCAGCGTATCAATCATCTGGCTTGCTGCTTTCGGGTCACTGAAGAATTCCAGCACACGCGCTGTTTTGCCAGACTCTAAGTGATAGAGAAAAAGGCCGAGATTTTTGCCGGATTTAGTACCCGCTTTGACCATATAGGCCTTGCCATATTCAGGCTTTTGCACGGCATCTTCCAGACGGTTCAGCAATTGCTCCGTATTCCATTGCGGCCGGCAGGAAAAGCTTTGCGCGTAATGCTGGTAGAGCTCAGCAAATTCTGTTGCATCAATATCCGTGCAGGTCAGTTGCTGAGCCGTTGGCCAATCCGATGGTGTGGCTGACCAGCGCAGGCTTTTGCCATGCATGGCATTGCGTTTGCGATCATCAAATTTGCGGGCGAAGGGTTGCAGCATTGCGAGAGGTTTGAGCTTGCTGCCTGCGATTTCTGTCATGAAGCCGAGCGGGCGAATAATCCGCAACCAGTCAAGGCTGTAATTGGTGAGTTGAACCGCATCCAGTTTTTTCCAGATCGCTGCTGCAACCTCACTGGCTGTTTCGGTTATCATCAGATCATAACCGTCTTTTTGCAGACTGCGCATCAGTTTGACACCACCCAGAGGATTATGCTGATGATCCTCAACCATCAATGTGCTGACAATGGCGGTGCGCAGTGTTTTATTGGTCGCCTCACAAAAATAATCAAAATAATTCACGCCGAGAAAGCCGCTGACATTGCCGTTTTTATCGAGCAGAACTTTGGAGGCTGGCACCGTCTCTCCGGCAAAACGGATATAAAGCCGCTGAAGATAGGCGATCAGTTCAGCAGACGGTTCCTTGTCGCTTTTCCGGAATATTTTTTGAAAAAGCTTAGCGACTACCGGTATATCCGCTTCTGCTAAGGATCGGATTTCAGTCATGGTCAGTTTATCCCGTCGTTAGAGTCTGACATTCTGCACATTCATCTGCGCATTATACCTGCTCTGCTTCCCGCTTCTGCTGCTGACAGCTGTCGCTTGGCTCTTGGTTGATAATCATACTATGCGGGATAAACCCTTTAGAATCTTTTACTTAAATGTTGGGACTGTCCCACAGAAAATTGTGATGAAGATAAACTTGACTCTTTTTATCAAGTTTATTATTCCCGAGGCATAAGAGCGAAACTTACTCTTCAATTGCTGCTTTTCAAAACTTGTCATGATTATGCATGGCAGGACAGACGACGTCTGCCTGCCAAAGGGGGTACTATGTCTGTTGTCAGGCACTGTCTGCGCGCATCTTTTGCCGGTACGATTTTGAGCCTTACGGGTTTGAGCATTGCCGGTCTCGGAATTTTTACAGGTATGGCTGCGGCACAGCAGCGGGAAACAACCGCACAGGATGCGGCAAAAGATAAAGCTGCGGAGAGTGCCACACAGCTGCAAACAATTACAGTGACCGGTGGTTTGAACGGGCCATTTGCTCAGGGTGACGGAATATATCGCACACCCGCACCAGTCAGCTCTGTAAGCAGTGATGCGCTGCAGCAGCGTTTTGGCGGCGATCTGCAAGCGGCATTGCGCTCGACACCCGGTGTATTCACCCGTCAGCAATCCAGTCAGCCCGGCATTGAGGTGAATATTCGCGGAATGAGCGGTTTCGGCCGTGTGAATGCGATGATTGATGGTGTGCCGCAAACATTCCGCAATGTAGCAGGCCATGCTTCATCCGGCGGTACCTTGCTCTATGTGCAGCCGGAACTGCTTGGCGGCATTGATGTGAGCAAAGGTGCCGTGGGAGGCGCCGCCGGTATGGGGACTCTGAGCGGCGCCGCAAATTTCCGCACACTTGATTTTGACGATATTGTTTTGCCGGGGCGTGATGTCGGCGTGCTGACACGCTGGAAAGCCGGAACCAACGGGTTCCGCGGCTCGGGTATGCTGGCAGGTGCCGCGCGTGCCAATCTGAACAATGATAAATCCAGCAATGTCAGTATTCTCGGTGCTTTTGCACGCACGTCTTACGGTACATTTAAAAATGGTGACGGTGTTTATGTCGATAGCGGGCGCGATGCTACCAACCGTCCGGGGGGCGGGCTGGTCAAATTTGAAATTGCACCATCCGCCGAGCATAATCTTAAACTTGGTGCGCGCTGGTATGAGAACCGGTTTACCTATGCCAATTACGAGCAGGATCTGAAGAACGCGTCTTACACGGCCAATTATGCCTATACGCCGGATGATAATGACTGGATCGATCTGAAGGTGAATGCCTATTATAACCGCACCAATATGGATTATGCGGCGACCGGCGGCAGCTATCGCGGACGCAAAACCGATGATCGTGGCTATGGTTTTGACATTTCCAATACCAGCAAAACAATGCTGAGTGATGATGTACAGCTCAAACTGTTCTATGGCGGGTCTTTTGGCAGCGATGAATATGTCATCAACAGATATCGCGGTGCGAACCCTCCGGGTAGCTTAAAGAAATCCAGCGGTTTTACCGACGCAACTTTGTCGTGGAATATTTTTACGCTGACCGGCGGTCTGCGTTACGACCACTGGAATGTTGAAGGTTATCAGCCTGCCTATGCGGCAGGCACAGGGGATTGTCCTGCTGGCGGACCTGTCTGCGGCAACAAGGATATTGAGCGCAGCAGCGGCAAATGGTTGCCGAAAGTCTCTCTGACCGCGCAGCCTTATGACGGGCTGGAGCTATATGCGACCTATGCCCATACTTCCCGCCCGCCGACGGTGCAGGAAATGTTCTTCTCGCTGATCCCGATCGGTGCAGGGCTCGGCAGTGGTATTGCCAATAATCTCAATCTTGAGCCGGAATATAGCAAAGGCTGGGATATCGGGGTGAACTTCACAGAAGACGGTTTACTGCGCAGCGATGACAAGTTCCGCCTCAAAACCGGCTTCTTCCACAATTCCATAGAGAATTTCGTCGTCAATGATTTTGTTAATGTGCCTAATCGCGGCCCGACAGCAATGTGGATCAACCGTCCGGGCATTACCAAAATGTATGGCTGGGAGATTGAAGGCAGTTACGATCTCGGCTTTTTCTATACCAATGTTTCTTATACCAAAGCCAAGACGGATCAGCCGATCGGTGAGGGTGCCGGTGCAGGGAATGGTGATGCCTTCATGATACCGGATCAGTATGGCACGCTTGATGCAGGTTTCCGTGTGTTTGACGAGAAACTGACTTTGGGTGCGCAGGCACGTTATTTCGGCAAAAGCAGCTATGCCGGATTTGGTACAGATTTTGGCCAGAAATTCGCACTGCCAAGCTATATTCTCTATGATCTCTATGGCTCTTATAAGCTGAAGGAAAATGCGGAATTGTTCTTCTCGGTTGAGAATGTGGCCAATAGGAATTACCGCGTCGCTGTGTCGGGGCCATTGGGTGAGAATGAATATTCAGGAAAAGGCCGCAGCTTTATATTCGGTGCCAGTGCCAAATTCTGATCTTTGCCAGATAGTCTGATTACAAAAACCGCCGGACAAGTTCCGGCGGTTTTTTTATTGTTTGAAGAAAAAATTTCACAGTTGCGTCAAAATAGCCAGTACGTCTTTTTTCAATGTTGCCTATGGTACGGGCATAAGGTTCGCTGGCAGCTTGCACATTGATTTTACAGGCTGTTTGAATTTTTCAGTGTGATTATTACACCGAACCATGCATGATGGAGCATCTGCTTCAGATAGGAAATTCTGCGGTGTCGCAAAGTGTATCCCCTTTAGCCCCGTTTAAACATAAAGCTTTTCGCTCTTTATGGACTGCAACGCTTGCTTCCAATCTGGGCGGGCTGATCCAGACTGTCGGTGCAGGCTGGATGATGACGACCATCGCGCAATCCTCCAATATGGTGGCGCTGGTACAGGCCTCCACCACTTTGCCGGTGATGTTTTTCTCGCTGTTTGCCGGTGCTTTAGCTGATAATTTTGACCGCCGCCGTATCATGCTGATTGCCCAATTTATGATGCTGCTGGTGTCGCTGATGCTGGCGATTTTTGGCTATATGGGCTGGCTTACGCCATGGCTTTTGCTGAGTTTTACATTCCTGATCGGCTGCGGCGGAGCCTTGCATAATCCGTCATGGCAGGCCTCGATGGGTGATATCGTGCCACGCTCTGATTTGCCGGGAGCGGTGGCGCTCAACAGCATGAGCTTTAATGCCATGCGCAGTATCGGCCCTGCGATCGGTGGTTTTATCGTGGCCGTTGCCGGTGCTGCTTTTGCCTTTATCATCAATGCTGTCAGCTATATTCCGTTGATTGTTGCGCTGCTGCGCTGGAAGCCGCAGGTGACACAATCCACGCTGCCGCGTGAGACCTTTGGTCGTGCCGTTTCCGCCGGTCTTCGCTATGTTTCCATGTCGCCCAATCTGATCAAGGTGATGTTTCGCGGTTTTCTTTTCGGCCTGTCCGCCATTGTTGTTCTGGCTTTGCTGCCGCTGGTTGCACGCGATCTGGTGCAGGGAACGGCGCTGACCTATGGTATTATGCTCGGCGCATTCGGCCTTGGTGCGATTGCCGGTGCATTCACCTCCGGTGAACTGCGCGAGAAATTCGCCAATGAAACCATTGTGCGCGGTGCGTTTATTGCTTTTGGTATCAGCGTTTATCTGCTGTCTTATAGTCATTCGGTTATTTTAAGCTGCCTGTTATTGCTGCCTGCCGGTGCGTCATGGGTGCTGGCTTTGTCGCTGTTCAACGTGACTGTGCAATTGTCCACGCCGCGCTGGGTGGTGGGACGTGCTTTGGCGCTTTATCAAACTGCTACTTTTGGCGGCATGGCCGCTGGTAGCTGGCTGTGGGGGTCCGTGGCTGATGGTTACGGCGCTGAAACGGCTTTAAGCGTTGCAGCCTTCACGCTGGTAGGCGGAGCGCTGGTTGGTCTGGTGTTTAAACTGCCGGAATTCGACAAGCTCAATCTTGATCCACTCAATTCTTTTTCCGAGCCGCAATTGCGTCTGGATATCCGCCCACGCAGTGGTCCGATTATGGTGATGGTGGATTATCATATCGAGCATCATAATGTTCATGCCTTTCTGGAGGCGATGGCCGCGCGCCGCCGTATCCGCATTCGTGACGGAGCACAGCAATGGGCATTGCTGCGTGATCTGGAAAATCCGGACATTTGGACAGAGACTTATCATGTGCCGACATGGGTGGAATATGTCCGCCATAATCAGCGCCGTACCTATGCGGATGCTGCGGTATCCGAGAAGTTACTGTCGCTGCATAAAGGGCCGGAAAAACCGCGCGTTCATCGTATGATCGAGCGCCAGACTGTGCCTTTGCATGATGATATGCCGCTGAAACCGCATATTGAAATCACCTGATTGGGACGCCAGCCGGAAATTTAAAAACGCCGGTCTGATCGTCAGACCGGCGTTTTTTATTGTCACCGCTGTGTTGGCCGGAATGAAATATTTTATGGCACCATGACAGAATGACGCCAGCATGATAAAACTATACTAATTATCTCATATTTTAACGCCGATAACAGGCGTATAGTTTATGAGGCTGATATGCAGATTGATATTCAGGATTTTCCGCTGGTGCGGATGGATTATTCCGGTGCAGGCCAGCAGGGGATCGAAGAAACATTGCAGATTTTTGAGCAATGCCTGCAACGCAAACAAGCTTTTGTCTTTCTTGGCTGGGCTGCGGATTTTGACAAGGATCCGAACGAGAATGTGGCAGACCGGCGCGCCGTTTCTCTATGGATGAAACAGCATAAAGCCGAATTACGAGATTATGTGAAGGCGATGTATTATGTTGAGCCAAGTGCAGTGAAGCGCTTAGCGGCGAAAGCTTTTGCAGTCATTTACGGGAAGTTCTGGGGGCATCCGATGATTGTCACGGAGAGCCGCGATGAGGCTATAAAACAGGCCTATGAACTTTTAGGATTATCATCAGAGTAACGGTGATTTTATGTTTTTCACGACAGATTTTCCTGATTATGCTTTGCCGGATCAGATAAACCGTCCCGTGGTTGTCATGGGCTTATCGATGGTTGTTGATGGCTGGGAGTTTCCGCGTCATTCCCATCGCAAAGCGCAACTTTTATTCAGCGCCAGTGGTGTGGTGACAGTTGAAACGGATAGCGGTGTCTGGGTTGTGCCGCCGCAATGCGCTGTATGGATACCGGGTGGGTTATTTCATAAAGCCAGAAGCTCCGGCGAGGCACGCGGTTTCGGTCTGTTTGTTGCGCCGGACGTTGTGGACGGTTTGCCGGAGAATTGTTGCAGCGTTTCCGTCTCGCCTTTGCTGCAAAGCTTGCTGGAAAAAGCTGCGGGTTTTGATCCCTGCTATGATGAAGATGGTGCAGAGGGCAGGCTCATCACTGTGTTGCTGGATGAATTGGTGGCTGCGCCATTGGAGCAATTACATCTGCCGATACCGGCGGACAGCCGTTTGCGCAAGCTGACCGATATTTTGCTGGATGATCCGGCAAGCCACGCGACACTGGAAGAATGGGCGCATCGTATCGGCATGAGCGAGCGTAGTCTGAGCCGGTTATTCAGCCATGAAACCGGCATGAGTGTCGGGCGCTGGCGGCGGCAATTGCATGTGATAACCGGTGTGCAATTGCTGACACAGGGGCGGTCAATCCAGTCGGTGGCTTTTGATCTGGGCTATGAGAGTGCCGGTGCTTTTGTCACGATGTTCCGCAAAGCAGTCGGCACACCGCCGGGGCGTTTTCTGGCCGAACGGCGCTCGTCATGGAACCTGTTTCGCGGCGCTGTTTTACAGTAACCGTCAGAGCATTTTCAGTTTAGACAAATATTAAAAATGCTCTGACTAGTTATGATTTACGCGCATCTTATCCGAAAACCGCTTCACACTTTTCGGGATGCGCTCAAGTCCAGAAATAACGGATCAGGTGGAAGAACACCGGCGCGGCGAAAACCAGACTATCGGCGCGATCCATCATGCCGCCATGGCCTTCAATCATATGTCCCCAGTCTTTAACGCCGCGGTCACGTTTAATCGCTGAAGCGACAAGGCCGCCGAAGAAACCCATAATACAGGCAATGGCTGCAAGGCCGCCTGCCTGTAGCGGGGAAAATGGTGTGAGCCATGAAAGCGCTGCACCCAGCAAAGATGCGCTGGCCACACCGCCGATCAGGCCTTCCCATGTTTTCGATGGGGAGACTTTTGGCGAGATGCGGTGTTTGCCGAATAATTTGCCGAAGATGAATTGCAACACATCGCAGCCCTGAACAACGGCAATCAGAAAGGCGATCAGCAGCATTTGCCGGCCTTCAAAACCCTCAATATGCAATGTCGCCAGCGCAGGGACATGGCTGATGCAATAGACCGAGAGCATAATGCCCCATTGCTGCTCGGAAATGCGCTCCAGAAACCGGCTGGTATTGCCCCAAAGCGCTGTGAGTACCGACATAGCCAGAAACACATAAACGGGAATGAAGATGGAATAGAGCCCGTACCATTCCACCCAGACCAGATAATATTGCACCGGAATAACAATCAGGAAGGCACCAAGCAACAGCCAGTGATCGCTGCGATGGGTATGAGTGAGGGTCACATATTCCCGAAGCGCTGCGAAAGAGACCAGTCCGAACAGAATGACGACGCCGGTCTTTCCAAACAGAAAAGCGATGCTGATTGCGGCGATCATAATCCACCACGCACGGATGCGTGCATTGATATTGCTGAGTGTGGAAGGCAGTGGTTTGGCACTGCGCCAGCTGATTAATGTGGCAGCAAGGCTTGCGACTGATAACAGCACAACCAGTCCGATCAGCAGAAGATTGGTTTCTTCAGTCACGATGTTCTCCGTCGGAATGGGGGCTGAGGGTCAGCAAGGCATGTTGTGCACGGTGCAGAAAGTTTTTGCGCTCTTCATCCGGTTGCAATTGCAGCGGCGCACCGAAAATCACACGGCATAATAGCGGTACCGGCAGAAATGTGCCTTTCGGCAAAACGCGGGACATATTCTCAATCCAGCAGGGCACCAGTTCCACATCAGGGCGCGCTTTGGCCAGATGATAGAGACCGGCGCGAAAACGCAGCAGCGGATCGTCTGTCATATTACGGGTGCCTTCAGGGAAAAAGATCAGCGACTGGCCGCTGTCGATTGCACGCAGCATCACCAGTAACGGGTCTTCACTGCGCTCAATCCAGTTGCGCTCCACCAGCACTGTGCCGAGCAGCCGCGTGGCAATGAAGCGGCGCAGGCGGTTGCTGTTCCAGTAATCGGCACCGGCAACGGCGCGGGTTCTTGCGCGTTCGCCTAAGGGCAGTGAGGAGGACAGCAGAATGAAGTCGCCATGGCTGGTGTGGTTAGCAAAATAAATGCGCTGTTTGCGGGACGGGACTGTGCCGCTCCAGATCGGACGCACGCCGGTAATGGCGCGGGAAAAAAAGGCCAGAACCATGCCGGAGAAAATCTGTAATACTGAATGCGAGTCCGGATCGGCCATGAAGAACAGTCGTTTTTATTTTGCTTCACATTAAATTCAGCAAGTAACAGAATAAAAGCACTTTCCGCAATCATTTCTTATTTGTGTGAATGACGCTGTTTTATTGATGATCCGGATAAAGACGCACCGGCCTGCCGGTTTTGCGGATCAGTTCCTCGGCCTGCTGACTGTCCGCAGCATGTCCGCTTTCGACCAGCCAGCGGGCAATGAGATTGGCACTGCGCTGATAGCCCAAGGCACAACAGATCAGTGTCGGGCGCGGCGCATTATGCATTGCCGTGACTGCGGCCTGCATGGGGACAGGCTCCGGCTTTGCAAGATCCATCAGCGGAAAAGCCTGCCAGCGGGATTTGATATGGCGTGGTGCGATACACTCCGCAGTCATATCAATGATGCAGGCATAATTTTGTGTTTCTGAGTGTTTCGGGAAACGTCCGAGATAAAGATTTTCAGTAATTTTAACCGCTGACGGTTCGCGCCATGTCCATGCGATACGGTTGAGCCTGAAAAAGATGCGCAGCGGTAAAAAGAGCCAAAAGGAAGCAAGACTGACGGAGCCGTCAGGACGCTTTTGAAAGATTTTTGCGCCGCCTCCGCTATAGCCAAAGCTCAGCATCAGCAAGGCCAATGCAGGCCAGAGCAGCAACAGAATTGCCGGATGCCCGCCGGTGAATGTGAGTGCAAGTAGCGCAAGACCGGCAGCACCATAAATACGCATGAATTTGCGGGATTTGGGATCACGGGTGAAACGGTAATTCTGCCAGGGGGCATCGCCTTCACGGGGAAACAGCCACAGAGCAAACAGACCGAGCAAAGCACCGGCCGGAACATCAATGAAATGATGCTGCCAAGTGGTGAGAACAGACAGGGCAATGAGCAGGCACCAGCCATGCCAGATCATGCGCCAAGGTGCGGGTAGTCTGTCATGCAGATGCTCCCAGATGATAATTGCCAATGCAATATGCAGCGAAGGTGCCTGATTGAACGGCTGGTCGAAATTTCCGAGCATGGTGAACAGCCAGCCGGAAAGGCCGGTTGTGACAGGTTTCGTCCATGTGATGGTCAGCGGAAAAGCGATGAAACAGACAAAGGCAATGAATTGCGCCGTGAGATAGCGGCCGATCAGCCGGTTTTGCTCTTGTTTGCTGGTGCTGACCAAAACCGCGACAGCGTAGAACAGATTGAGCGACCAATAGGGGAGGATCGTCCAGCCCCAGAACGGGATTTGCTGTTCCCAGTCAAAGACAATCTCCGGCACTGCAATACGCTGCGATGCCAGCCAGTTCGCCAGCCCGTAAGTGGCATAAAACAGCGGGGCAAGCAGGAGCAACCACAGCACGCCCCGCTTTACCAATACCGGATCTGTTTTATGCACTTCGGATTTAAGCTGCATTATTTCTCGATACGTTGCGCCAGCGATACGGTGAAGATGCCCCATTGGTCGATGCGCTGTTCAATCTTGCGGAAACCTGCGGCCTCCACCAGCTGATCCATTTCATTCTGCGTGCGGCGGCGCATCACCCATGCCTGTCCACCACGATGGGAGGTGAGCGCACGGGCAATCATTTCCAGCTGCGGATGCCAAGGCTGATTGGTATAGATCAGATATCCGCCGCTCTGTACCGCCTGTGCCAGCCCTTCCAATGATTGTGCGATCTGGTCATTATCGGCAAACAGCTCATAAAGACCGGAAACAATAGCCAGATTCGGTGCAGTTTCTGCATCTGCGCCAAGGGCAGCGAGCACCTTGGTGTCGAAAGCATCACCTTCATGGAATTCGGCTTTACCGGAAAGATTGCGCTCCGCAATCAGCTGACGACCGGCCAGCACATTGATCGGTGAATAATCCTGCAAACGTACGGAAGCAATTTCATCATCCTTGGTGGTGAGTGCATCCAGCACATAGCGGCCATGGCCGGCTGCAATGTCGAGAATATGTGCCGGTTTGCCGTCGTCCTGCAAACGGGTAACAGCCTGCCGGATCAGTTCTTCCAGATGAATTTTACGCTGGCGGATACCGCGCCAGCCAATGGCGTTGAGGAAAGTCTTGTCTGTATAACGGCCGCCGGGGCCTAAGCCCTTCACCTCATTGCGATAAACATAATCGAGCGTGGAGCCGGAATCGAAACCGGTGCGGATGCCGGTTTTCAGTCCTTCCGAGAACAATGCGCCAATACGGATAGAAGCACGGGTCATACCCCAATAAGCACCGCGCGGACTGGTAATGGACAGAGGGGTAGCCAGACGGTCAGCTTCATCACGGGTAAAGCCCTGAATATGAGCATCAAGCAGCGAATTTTGTTGCGGTTTTTTGGCGAATTGCTGCTCAATGAAAGGCCGGATTTTGGCAAAAGCCAGTGCGCGGTCACGCTCGCCCAATGTGTCGTGATAGAAACCTTTCAGCACATGGCGCTCTTTAATCGGGCCTGCGAGATTTTCGTAAAAACGATGCTGCGGCGCATCACGCACCACCCAGTCACGACCGGAAATCAGTACCTGTGTCGGCGTGCTAATCGCACGGGCATCGCGGACAATGCGCTCTGCATTCTCATAGAGCTCCAGCAGAATATTGGAGGCAATCGGGCGGGTAATCAGCGGATCATTTTCAAAAGATGCAATGCGCTCTTTATCATGGGTGAGAAAGCGGGCTTTGACATAGGAATTGACGAAGAATGTGCCTTTGAGTTTTTGCCAGAGCCAGATGCCTTCTTTGGCCAGCGGCACATAAAGTTTAACGTCAAAAGCCGGAGCAGCCAGCACCATAGCACGGATCGGCGGCGCATAATCATGCACCCATGTAGCACCGATAACCGCGCCGACACTTTGCGCAATCAGCGCCATATCCTGCAAGGCGAAACCGTCTGTCTCGGTGATATGGCGGGCAAAGCAGTCAAGGTCGTGCACCGTGGTTGCAAAGGAAGGCGAATAGCCGCGCTGCCCTTGGGTCAGGCCGTGACCACGAGCGTCCCATGCATAGAAGCTGTAATTATCCAGCCCGAGTTCTTCGACAATATGCGCGACACGGCCGCTATGTTCGTGACCGCGATGCAGAAGAACGATGGCGCCTTCCGGCTTTTCGCTTAAAGCTGGCCAGTAGCGGAAAAAGATTTCCTGCCGGTCATGGCTGATAAAATGCCGCTCAGTGCAATCGCGTTTTACCGAAGTCATAGGCCTGTCTTTCTTAAGTAGGCGTAGGAATAGATGTTGTTTTGCTATTTATTGTAAGTCTTTTAGACTAAACGATGTTTAAGAAAAGTGATTTTGCAAAGAGTTATACCGTGTCTGTTTATCAGCTTAAGAGCCGTTTTCAGGATTTATTACGTCCGCTGGTCAGCCGATTGGCACAATGGGATGTGACCGCCAATCAGGTGACTATTGCGGCGATGCTGATCTCTGTGGCAGTCGGTTCATGGCTTGTGATTGCTGAAAACAAAATATGGTTCTGGCTTATTCCCGTGTGGCTGTTTATCCGCATGGCGATGAATGCGATAGACGGGATGCTGGCGCGCGAATTTAACCAGCAAAGCATTTTGGGAGCCTATCTCAACGAGCTTGGTGATCTTGTCTCTGATATTGCACTGTTTGCGCCGTTTCTGTGGATCGCACCGTTTCAGCCGCATTGGATGGGGCTGATTATTGTGCTGGCATTGCTCACCGAATTTACCGGATTGCTGGGCTTGAGTATCGGTGCATCACGACGCTATGACGGGCCGATGGGCAAGAGCGACCGCGCCTTGTTGTTTGGTATCCTCGGTGGCTGGCTGGCCATTGACGGCTTTTTGCCGCAATGGATGGTCTGGTTGCAGCCGCTGCTGATCGCCCTGTTATTGTGGACGATTTTCAACCGTATTCGCAGAGGCTTAGTAGAGGCAGCAAAGGGCTGAGATTGCTCAGCTCTGTTTCTCACGCCAGTCGCGCAGTCGGTTAATGGCAGTCTCCAGCGTATCAAGTTTTTTGGCAAAGCAAAAACGCACATGGCTGGTGATGTTACGCTCTGAATAGAACGAAGACACCGGTACCGGTGTGACACCGGCCTCGCGGGTGAGGCGCTGGCTGAAGGCCAGATCATCACCATCCTTATCGAGATCACTGATATCGGCAACCGCGAAATAAGTGGCCGGAGCGGGAGCCATGCTAAAACCGGCTTCACGCAGACCGGCATCGAGATAATCACGGCGCTTGGCCAGTTCTTCCCGCAGACCGGTGAAATAGCTGTCCGGCAGATTGAGACCGACTGCTACCGCGGCTTGCAATGCCGGTGGCGTAGTGAAGGTCATATATTGATGGACGCGGGAGATCACTTTCAGCAATTGTGCATCGGCGGTGATATAGCCAACCTTCCAGCCGGTGAGAGAAAAGCTTTTACCTGCAGAGCCGATCCGTACCACGCGGTCGCGGATTTCCGGCAGTGAAAACAGCGAGATATGTTTGTTGTCATCGAAAGTCAGATGCTCATAGACCTCATCAGCGATGATCGTGAGATCATGCTTCACCGCCAGTTCCGCAATGAAATTCAGTTCCTCGCGGGTAAAAACCTTGCCGATCGGGTTCATCGGATTATTGACAACGATCATGCGCGTGCGCGGGGTAATCGCATCGCTCAGGGCTTGCAAAGGTAATTCCCAATGGGGCGGCGCAAGACGCACCGGCACAACCACACCACCGGCGCGGCGGATCACCGGACTATAGGAATCATAGGCCGGTTCCAGTACAATCACTTCATCCCCGGAATTCATCAGCGCAAAGAAACTGTCGGCCAGAGCTTCTGTGGCACCGGAAGTGATGAGAATTTCCGTTTCCCAATCGGCCTCAATATTGAAGAACCGGCGGGCATTGTCGGCCACAGCTTTGCGCAGGGCAGGAAGGCCGAGCATCGGCGGATATTGATGGGAACCGTTATGCAGAGCATCTGTTGCAGCGGCAATCAGTTCCTGCGGCTCCAGCCCTTCCGGAAAACCCTGTCCGAGATTGATGGCGCCGGTTTCTGCGGCCAGTCTCGACATGATTTCAAAAACAGATATGCCGGATGCTGCGAAAACCGGATTGACCATGATAATCCTCTTTGGTTCGAATTTGCCGTACTATAGAGTTCTGTTTTTAAACAAGAAAGCAGGCAAGTGCAGGAAAAACGACGCTGTTTGGTATTGCTTGCTCTGTGATGTCGTTTCTTGAGAATATTATCCTGATACTGCAATGTTCATGTGCATAGATTACGCTGTCGCAGTGTTGCAACGCGTTCTTCAACGGCACTGACGATTGATTGCACAAATTCTGCGCCAAGGGCACCGCGGCGGATATCTTCCGGCTGCCAGACATTCACATAATAAGGGATAGAATGGCGGATCGGGCGGATCAGCAGATTTTGTCCCTCGAAGGCTAATGCGCTTAGCGGGTTGATGACGGATATGCCAATATCTGCTGTTACCAGAGAACCGATGGAGGACGCGGTGGTTGCCTCAATCATAAGTTTACGGCTGATACCGGCATTGCTGAACCACTGATCGACCTGACGGCGATAGTAATCCTCATCGGAATAATAAATAAAGTTATGACCGGAGAATTGCTCAATATCGAGTATATCATAATCCGCCAGCGGATGACCGGCAGGCATGATGCACAGAAGATCACCGGTATAAAGCTCGCGTGTTGCGGAAGCGCTGAGGGTAATATTGCCTTCTACCATGCCGACATCAAAGAATTTGCTCAGCAGGTCGCGGGTGAGGGCGCTTTCTTCCAGCGAGTGAATTTTCACAGAGGCTTGCGGATGTTCGTTGAGAAACAGTTTGGTGGCCTGCGGAATAATCGCATGGGCATAGGCGGGCAGGCAGGCAACGGATACGCGTTGTAAATTATCGCCGCGAATAGCGCGTGCTGTACGGGCAATTTCTTCAATGCTTACAAAGGAGCGCTGCACAATCACGTTGAGCGCGGCAGCTTGTTGTGTGGGTTTTAGCCGTCGGTTATCACGGTGAAATAGCGTAAAGCCGAGTGTTGCTTCCAGATCTTTCAGCTCGCGGCTGATGGTTGGCTGCGAGGAGCCGAGATGGTCTGCCGTTTCAGTTACATTGAGGGTGTGCATCAGCGACTGAAAAATTTCCAGCTGGCGGTGTGTCAGACGCATAAAATCTCCCCTTTGGCAGCAAGACCTTTCCAGTATTAAGCATATCGAAAATGAATAATAAAGAGATTATTATGAATTTGACCGCAGATGGATGTCTGATAGCTTGATGTAAGTAATGATGAAGCGGTGTGTCTTGTGAGACCCTCCGCTTCGAGTGTTTGAGGGTAGAATGACCACTGAGTTCTCACGTCCGCATGTTGCGCATTTCGGCTATAAAAACGGGGCTTTAAGCGTTGAAAACGTTGCTGTCTCTGCAATTGCAGAAAAATACGGCACGCCGTTTTATGTCTATTCGGCTGCTGCTGTACGTGAACGTGTTGCCAGATTGCGCACTGCGCTGAGCGGACTCAATGTGCAGATTTGCTATGCGGTGAAAGCCAATAACAACCTGTCGCTGTTGTCTTTGCTGGTCGGTGAAGGCTGCGGTATGGATATTGTTTCCGGCGGTGAGATGCACCGTGCATTGGCGGCCGGTTCGCCTGCGGATAAAATCGTATTCTCCGGCGTTGGCAAAACCGATGAAGAAATTGCAGCGGCACTCAATGCCGGTGTGCATCAGCTGAATATTGAATCCATCGAAGAGCTGGATGCGATTTCCCGTGTTGCCCGCCAGCTTGGTAAAGTGGCAACCGTTGTGCTGCGTATCAATCCTGATGTGGATGCGCTGACCCATCCTAAAATCACCACCGGCACCAGCAAGAACAAATTCGGCATTGCCTATGCTGATGCGCTGAATACTTATGCGGCCGCCTCTGCCCGCGAAGAAATCAATGTGGTTGGTATTGCCGTTCACATCGGTTCGCAGATTACCGATGTCACGCCATATCGTCAGACTTTTGAACGCTTGGCACAGCTGACACGGGCAATCCGCGCCAAAGGCCTGAATATTTCCCGTCTTGATCTCGGCGGTGGCCTCGGCGTTTCCTATGACGGTTCTGCCGGTATTGATGTCGATGCCTATGCACAGACAATCCGAGATACGCTTGGTGATATTGATTGCGAACTGACGATGGAGCCGGGTCGTTTTATCATTGCCGAAGCCGGTGCGCTGGTGACCAAAGTTCTCTATGGCAAAAATCAGGGCAATGCCAAATTCTCCATCGTTGATGCAGCGATGAATGATCTGATGCGTCCGGCACTTTACGATGCCGTGCATCCGGTCTGGCCGGTGCGTGAACCGGCAGCCGATGCGGAAACTCTGCCGGTTAATCTGGTTGGCCCTGTTTGCGAAAGCTCGGATACATTCGGCGAATTCGACCGTTTGCCTGCGCTGGAGCGTGGTGATCTGGTGATGCTTGGTGTTGCCGGTGCCTATGGTGCAACAATGTCTTCAACCTATAATGCGCGTCCGCTTATTCAGGAAGTGCTGGTTGAGGGTGATACATTCCGACTGGTTCGCCGTCAGTGGACGGTAGAAGATGCACTTATGCTGGAACGCGATCTTTGATCGCGTAAGGAGACAAGAGGTACGGGATCTCTAAGATCCGGCCAGCATAAAGGGAACGGTTGGGAGGCCGTTTCCTGAGACTGCTGTCGAAGCAGCCCGAAGAGAGGGGGAAATATGAGGCCATATTCCGAAGCGGCGCAAACAGGCGCAGCAGGAATTTTCTTCGTCAAGACCCACGGGCTGGGGAATGACTTTGTGCTTGTTGACGGTCGGGAAAAGTCTTTCCGGCCGCAGGCAGCTCTGATTGCGCAGATTTGCGATCGTCATCGCGGTGTCGGCGGCGATCAGTTGCTGGTGCTGGAAGCCCCGCAAAATGCCCGCGCTGATGTGCGGATGCGCATTTATAATGTGGATGGTATGGAGGCTCCGGCCTGTTTTAATGCCAGCCGTTGTGCCGCTTTTCTCTGGATGCAGGAAGCAGGCAAAAATTCCGTCATTTTAGAAACGCTTGGTGGCTTGATCGAAGCCCGTATGGCAGAGGCTGAAAACGGGCAGCCGCGTATCAGCCTGTATCTGGCGCCTGCTGTCACAGACTGGCAGGCCATTCCGCTGGCAGGGCCGCTTGCGAACCATAACGGGCGTCTGAACCACGGCCCGTTGTCCGAACCTTTTGCCGTCAGTATGGGCAATCCGCATCTGGTTTATTTCGTGCCGGATTTTGATGCCGTGGATGTGCCGCTTGAGGCCTCTGTGGTGCAAAACAGTACCTATCTGCCGGAGCAGGCGAATATTGGTGTGGCTGAACTGCTGCCGTCTGAAGGTGACGAGGCGCTGCTGAAACTGGTGGTTTATGAACGTCCCGGTATTCTCACTGAAGCCTGTGGCAGCGGCGCATGCGCAGCAGCGGTTGCGGCGGTACGCAGCGGGCGCACAAATCAGAAAAAATTCCGTGTTTTAATGCCGGGCGGGGCTTTACAGGTCGAGTTATGTGCTGATGATAGAATTATCCTGACAGGGGATGTTGCTGTCGCATTTTACGGATTTTTGCCTGACGAAAAATAAACAGAATTCAATAAGGATAACGCAAAACTGTCCGTAAGAGACAGCGTTATAGAGGGGAAATAATGACTTTTATATCAGTTGAGCATGTCAGCAAGACCTATCCTGCGACCAGCAGCGGCAAAGCTCACCGTGCACTGGGCGATGTCTCTTTCTCCGTAGAGAAGGGTGAGGTTCTGGTCATTATCGGTCCTTCCGGCTCCGGTAAAAGCACTTTGCTGCGCACGCTCAATGCACTGGAAGCTATCGACAGCGGCACGATCACCGTCAATAATCTGGCAATCTCCGATCCTAAGACTGATCTCAATCATGCCCGTTCGGAAATTGGCATGGTGTTTCAGCATTTTAATCTGTTTCAGCATAAAACAGCGCTGGAAAATGTGGTTCTGCCACAGACTGTGGTGCTGAAGCGCTCCAAGGCGGAGGCGCTGAAAATTGCGCAGGATATGCTGGCGCGTGTGGGTATTGCGGAACGTGCAGGGCATTATCCGAGTCAGCTTTCCGGCGGCCAGCAACAGCGCGTGGCGATTGCCCGCGCCTTGGCGATGAACCCGAAAGTGATGCTGTTTGACGAGGCAACCTCGGCGCTCGATCCTGAAATGGTTGGCGGCATTCTCGATCTGATGAAAGAACTGGCAAAATCCGGCATGACCATGGTGGTTGTCACCCATGAAATGGGCTTTGCCCGTGAGGTGGCTGATCGTGTGATCTTCATGGATGAAGGGCAGATTGTCGAAACCGGAACGCCGGATGTGCTGTTTTCCAAGCCGGTTCATCAGCGCACACAGCATTTTCTCGAACAGGTGCTTTAAGGGGAGTGTGCAGACGTTGGGAGACGTCTGTTGAAAGTTACGGAAATGAATGCCCGTAAATAAGGGTAAATCCATATAATAGTGAGGAGAACATTATGAAATTTCTGAAAAAAATCGCTCTGACGATCGGAATGCTGGCGGGTGTGGCCGCTATGTCTGTCGGTGCTGCAAGCACTGCCAAAGCAGACATTATGGAAGAAATTCTGAAGCGCGGTGAGTTGCGTGTTGCCGTGCAGACGCAGGGTGCACCGGTCAGCTTCATCAATAAAGATGGCAAGCAAACCGGTCTGGCCGTAGAACTTGCCCGTATGATGGGTGAGGATCTCGGCGTTAAAGTCGTGTTTCAGGATTATGACTGGAAAGGTCTTATTCCGGCATTGCTGGCAGGCAAAGTGGATATGATTGCCGCCGACATGACACCGACCCCGCAGCGTGCGGCTCAGTTGCTGTTCTCCCGTCCGATGTTCTACGAAGAAACCGTTGCAGTCGTGAAGAATGATTCACCGCTGGCCAAATGGGAAGACCTCAATCAGGAAGGTCTGAATATCGGCTCGACACAGGCCAGCTCATACAGTGAAGCCATTAAAAAGTTCATGCCAAAGGCAACGCTGAAAGAGTTCACCGGCGGTACTGCTGCCGTGGCACAGGCATTGTCTGCCGGTCGTATTGATGCAACGGTTTCCGATCTTGGCAACGTCACCAATTTCGTCAATGAATTTGGTAATCTGAAAATTCTTGACGGCATTATTGTCAAAAACCCGCTGGCCTTTGCCGTGCGCCCTGATGAAGCGCATCTGAAGTTCTGGCTCGACAATTATGTTGAACTGATCACCTCTGACAAGCGTCTCGACCAGATGGTCAATTACTGGTGGAACACCACCGAGTGGGAAAAAGACCACAAGTAACAGAAGCCATCTCCTGCCTGCCATTCGGGCGGGCAGGAGCCTTACTGTTTTAAATATTTTGCGCCGCGGCAGACTGTCTGCCTTCGTGAAATATCCGGGACCGGATAATGTCATCATTCATTCTTGATTATTTCAATTACCGCATCGTTGCGCAGTATCTCGACCGCTTTGCAGAAGGTCTGGGCAATACGCTGATTGCAACCGGTGTGAGTTTTGTGCTGTCTTTTGTGCTCGGCACGATCATGGCTGTTATCATGTTTACGCAGTGGAAAGTGCTGCGCAATCTGATACAGGCTTATGTCACATTCATCCGTTCGACCCCGCTGCTGGTGCAGATTTATCTGGTCTATTTCGGTCTGCCGGTTCTGCTGCCGTTTACTGCCAAATGGCCGGAAATGTGGCTTGGCATTGCCGCGCTGGTTATTAACTGTACGCCTTATATGTCCGAAATTATCCGTACTGGTATCGGTTCAGTCCCGCGCGGACAGGTTGAAGCTGCCAAAGCTGTGGGCATGAGTTACGGACAGCGGCTGATCCATATTGTATTGCCGCAGGCTTTTGCCAATGTGATCCCGCCTGTGCTCGGCCAGACGGCCGTGCTGATTAAAGATACATCGCTGTTGTCGCTGATTACGGTGTTCGAATTCACCAGTGCGGGGCTGCTACTCAACAGTGAGCGCGTGCGCCCGAATGAGAGCTTTCTGACAATCGCTGCCGGATATCTCGCTATCTATTGTGTGATGCTGTTCCTTTCGCATCATGTGAAAAAGAAGCTGGCAGGTCCTGCCTGGGCTGCGAAAGGCTGATATGATGTTTGAATATTATTGGAAGCTTACAGTCTCGGTGATGCCGTTTCTCTGGCAGGGGTTCAAAGAAACTTTTACCGTTTCGCTGGTCGCAATTCTGGCGGGATCAATCATCGGGACTGTGATCGGAATTATACGCAGTTACCGTATTCCTGTTTTGACACAGCTCTTTGGCGGTTATGTGCATATTTTGCGCGGTACGCCATTTCTGGTGCAGCTCTATGTTTTCTATTTCGTGCTGCCAAATACAGGGATTGAATGGCTGAGCTGGGATTCCACCACGGCGGCCTTTGTGGCACTGTCGCTCTATACTTCCTGCTATGTGGCTGAAATTGTGTGCAGTGCTATTGATGCCGTGCCGCGTGGTCAGTGGGAAGCTGCCACAGCGGTCGGTATGAGCCAGTTGCAGAAATTGTGGCATGTGATTTTGCCTCAGGCACTGAAACTGACCATTGCGCCGATGAGCTCTGTCTATGTTATTATCATTAAGAGTACTGCCATTCTCTCGGTGATTGGGATTGCCGAACTGACCCGTCAGGGCGAAGTGTCGATGCTGCGTTTCCCGCGTGATGTGCTGTTTATCTACGGGCTGATTGCGCTGGTTTATTTCGTTTATTGTTATCCGATCCTCAAATTTTCCAAATGGGCGGAGAACAAGATCAGCGGTTCACAGCGCCTGTCATTAGACTAAAAATTAAAAAGCGCAGCATGTGATGTGCTGCGCTTTTTATCTATGCATTGCGGGCGATTTGCAGACTTTGAATGCCCTGTTTGGAAATGCGGTAAGCACTGCCGTTAAACGAGGCGATCAGCCGTTTGGCGCGCAGTTTTTTGAAGGTTTGTAAATCTGTACCGTCAAGAAACCAGCCCTCGCGGGAGATGAAATCGACATCAATAATTTTGCCATTGTCGTCTTTTTCCGGTTCGATACGGCCACCTTTGGCGAGCATATCGAGAATACGGCGTTCAAAACGTGAAATATTCATGGCTGTCTCCGTTGTTGGAAACGGACGAACAGTGCACAGAAACCGCCAACACATGGCAGCATGATCTGAGTCATCATGGGAATTGTCCTGATAAGGAGAGAAAGTCGGGCGCAAGCCGTTGGAGCCTGTGTGTGACAGGCGGCTCTGCATAAGCAGAGGATCAACGATGAAGGATGCTGCGCATAAATCTCCTTAAGACGACTGCCTGAAATATAATGCGAAAATGTAATAAAAACAAGTATGACTATGATGTGCAGGTAAGGCGATTGCTGATCGCAAAAATGCATGAGGCCAGATGATAATAGCGCTTGTTTTCGCTCAACAGGACGTATTCATTCAGGCACAGAAATTTCATTATAAAAGCACGGCACAATGACACAGAAAACACTATTCCGGCCGATCATCGGCGTGACACTCGACAGCGAAGAGGGCGGCGGATTTTCGGATTCTCCATGGTATGCAATCCGCCAGAATTATCTGTCCTGCCTTGAAGAGGCGGGTGCTGCGCCGGTTGCCTTGCCGCATCTCACAGAACTGGCTGAAACCTATCTGAATATGATCGATGGGCTGGTTGTAACCGGTGGTGCTTTTGATGTGCCGCCTGCGATGTTCGGCGAAGAAGCGCGCACAGACACGATCCGTCTGAAACCGGCACGGACAGAATTTGAAGCGGCTGTTCTGCGCGGTGCGCTGGAGCGCGATATGCCGGTGCTGGGGATTTGCGGCGGTCATCAGCTGCTGGCTGTTATTGCTGGCGGAACACTGGTGCAGCATATTCCGGATGAAGTCTCAGACGCATTGGAACATTCCGTTTCGAAAGATACAGAAAATGCCGGTGGCAAGGAACGTGCAGGGCACAGTATTGCAATTGAAGAAGACAGCTTGCTGGCGAAACTGGTTGGCACAACCGGCCAGCATGTGAATAGCTCGCATCACCAGTCTGTTCGCACAGTTAAAGCGCCGATGCGTGTGACAGCTACGGCTGAAGACGGTATTATTGAAGCGATTGAGCACACGGAAAAGAGCTTCGCCATCGGTGTGCAATGGCATCCGGAATATAAGCAGATGGAAGGCGATGTGCATCTGCTGGCAGCATTTTGTGCTGCTGCCGAAGCCTATCATAATCGCTGAGCTGTTTTCGCTTATAAGGCCTGTGCTCAATTGTGCTGGCCGTTTTACTTGTCTTTCATACCAAGATCGCGTGCAGCAAGATCCAGCATTTTATTGGAACTGTTGCGCGCCCGTTCTTTATCGCGCAGCCGTATGGCTTCAATCAGTTCCAGATGTTCGGAAATGGCCTCATCGCGGCTCGCAACTGCATCATTGGATGTGTAAAGCGTATAGCGCAATGCGGCTTCAATAATGCCGCAAAGCTGGCGAAAGACCTGATTATGGCTTGCCCGCAACAGAGCGATGTGGAAGTCAACATCGCCCTGCGTGAAGGCTTCAATATCGCTGCCCGCCTCATTCATCCGGTTCCATGCTATTTCCAGCGCCGCAATATCCATGGCGGATGCGCGTTGTGTTGCCAGTTCGGCAGCGACCGGTTCAATCGCGCGGCGGGCTTCCAGAACGCAGAGCAATAAATCCAGATCGACGATGCGCGGCCCCAGCCAGTCCAGCACTTGCTGATCCAGCAGATTCCAGTCGTCTTGTTCGCACACAACTGTGCCGATACGCGGCTTACCGCGCACCAGCCCTTTGGACTCCAGTGTTTTTATCGTTTCGCGGATGACCGTGCGGCTGACGCCATATTCTTCACACAGATCATTTTCGCGGGGCAGCATTGAGCCCGGCTTGAAGCGGCCATTGAGAATGTCAGCGGCGAGCGTCGCAGTGATGCTTTTTTGTACCCTTGGCCGCGTTGTACGGGAAGGGGCATTCAGGCTCTGCTCAGACATTTCGGTCACGGCTTTTCTTTCGTTTTAATCCGGCCATCCGGTTGTTCAGTTTCCGGCTTTAATGCAGGCTCTGATCATAGTCATAGGGTTTGACAGACGGAAACCGCAAGGCACTCAGTTGTTTAATTATGTATAATGAACAATTTTAAATCATCATACAAGAATTATTGACTGGTATGATGATTTGTTTTAGCGTGACCGTTGATGGAGGACATCAGCGTCATGACAAGGCTGTGGGAGCTTGAGATGACGTGCAATCTTTGGGAGGAAAGATATGCGCTTTTTAAAAACGGCTGCTTTAGCCGGAATGATGGCCGGTGTGGTTTTCACGGCTGTTGCAGGAGCATCTGCAGCCTATGCGGCGGATGTGAAAATCGGCTTTGTTGTAAAGCAGCCGGAAGAACCATGGTTTCAGGATGAGTGGAAATTTGCCGATGTAGCGGCAAAGGAAAAAGGTTTCACTCTTGTCAAAATCGGTGCGGAAGACGGTGAGAAAGTGCAGTCTGCACTGGATAATCTGGCTGCACAGGGCGCTACCGGTGTGATCATCTGTACGCCGGATGTGAAGCTCGGGCCGGGTATTGTTGCCAAGGCCGAGGCCAATGGTCTGAAATTGATGACTGTCGATGACCGTCTTGTCGGTGCGGATGGCAAGCCGCTGGAAGATGTGGCGCATATGGGGATTTCCGCCACCAAAATCGGTGAGGAAGTTGGCCGCGCCATCAGCGAAGAAGTCAAAAAACGTGGCTGGGACTGGAAGAATGTCGGTGCAATCCGTGTTTCCTATGACCAGTTGCCGACTGCCGTTGACCGCGTCGAAGGCGCGCTTTCTGTTATGAAAGAAAACGGATTGCCGGAAGCCAATATTTTTGCGGCGCCACAGGCAAAAACCGATACTGAGGCCGCGCTGAATGCATCCACTGTTGTTCTCAACAAGAATGCGGATATCAAATATTGGGTTGCTGTTGGCCTCAATGATGAGTCCGTGCTTGGTGCGGTACGCGCAACGGAAAGCGTTGGCATTCCGTCAGAGAATGTTGTGGCGGTTGGTATCGGCGGTGCGGAATCTGCGATTAATGAGTTTAAAAAGCCTAGCCCGACCGGTTTCTACGGCACTGTAATCATCTCGCCAAAGCGTCATGGTTACGAAACAGCGATGAATATGTATGCGTGGCTGGCGGATGGAAAAGAGCCTGAAAAGCTCATTCTGACATCCGGTCAGCTAGCCTTGCGCGATAATTACGCGGAAGTCCGCAAGGAACTCGGCATCGAGTAATTCTGCACGGGGCCGGAGCATACAGCGTTCTGGCCCCCATTTCTCAGAAATTATTGTTCAAGTGGTGCAACCACTGCTGAGAGACAGGTGCGGCATGGCTGACTTTCTGACCTTTAAAAATATTTCAAAGTTCTATCCCGGTGTTAAGGCGCTGACAGATGTGTCTTTCAGTGTTGCTCAAGGGGCTGTCCACGGGTTGATGGGAGAAAACGGGGCGGGTAAATCCACGCTCATCCGTGTTCTTTCCGGCGATCAGCAGCCGAATAGCGGCGAGATCATTATTGATGGTGTGGTGCAGAAATATGCATCCGTGCGCGATGCTTTTCATGCCGGTGTGATCGTTATCCATCAGGAACTGCAACTGGTGCCGGAACTGAGTGTTGCGGAAAATCTGTGGCTCGGGCGCTTTCCTGCCAAAGCGGGCATTATCAGTTTTAAAGCGCTGGTAAGTGCTGTCGGCGAAAAATTGCGGATGATCGGTATTGATATCGACCCTGCCACCAAGGTTGCACAGCTTTCGATCGGTGAGCGGCAGATGGTTGAAATCGCCAAAGCTGTGATGCTCGATGCGCGTATCATCGCGCTCGACGAGCCGACGTCATCCCTGTCATCTCGGGAGAGCGAAATCCTGTTTCGCCTGATCGGCCGTCTGAAGGCTGAGGGCAAGATCATTCTTTATATCTCGCATCGTCTGGATGAGATTTTCCAGCTTTGCGATAGTCTGACTGTGCTGCGTGACGGCAAACTGGCCGCCCATCATCCGAGTCTTGAGAATGTTACCCGCGACCAGATTATCTCTGAAATGGTGGGGCGGGAGATCAATAATATCTGGGGCTGGCGCGGTCGCGATATTCGCCAGAATATATTGCTGAAGGTTGAAAATCTCAGCGGCAGTAAATTACCGGAGCCTGTGAATTTTGAGGTGCGTGCCGGTGAAATCTTAGGATTTTTCGGTCTGATCGGTGCCGGACGTTCCGAGATGAGCCGCCTGATTTATGGTGCCGATCACCGGCGTACCGGCAGGGTGGATGTTGAAGGTGTTACCGTAGCTGCAGATGATCCGCGCAGTTCCATCCGTGCAGGTATCGTCCTTTGTCCTGAAGACCGTAAATTTGATGGTATTGTTCAGGGGCGTTCGATTGAAGAAAATATCGCTATTTCTGCCCGCAGACATTTTTCCCCGTTTGGCTTGATCCGCCCGAAAAAAGAGGCGGAACTGGCTGAAACCTATATCGGAAAATTACGGGTGCGTACGCCGTCGCGCAAACAGAATATCGTCAATCTCTCCGGCGGCAACCAGCAGAAGGTTATTCTCGGCCGCTGGCTGGCCGAGCAGAATATCAAGGTACTGATTATTGACGAGCCTACGCGCGGTATTGATGTGGGCGCCAAGGCAGAGATTTATGAAATTCTCTATCAGCTTGCTGAAAGCGGCATGGCGATTGTGGTGATCTCCAGCGAACTGCCCGAAGTCATGGGCATCTCAGACCGGATTATGGTGATGTGCGAAGGGCGGATTGCCGCCGGATTTGATCGTGCTGATTTTAATGACCGCGCCATTCTCACGGCGGCACTACCGGATAAGACCGTCGCTGAAACGGCAGCCGGATCATTACAAAAGGTATCCTGAACGATGGTTTCAATTAAAAAAATTCTGCTTGGTGAACAAGGGCTTGTGGTGATTTTTCTGCTGGCCTTTGCAGTGGTGGCGCTGACAGTCCCTAATTTTCTGACTGAACGGAATATGCTCGGGCTTCTGCAATCGGTGGTAACCATCGGCATTGTTGCCTGCACGATGATGTTCTGTCTTGCATCGCGCGATTTCGATCTTTCCGTCGGTTCCACTGTCGCCTTTACCGGCATGATTGCGGTGATGGCGTCCAATGCTACCGGTTCTATTTTTCTCGGATTGCTGGCCGCTTTGGCAGGCGGTTTTATCGTCGGGCTGTTCAATGGTGTTGTGATTGCGAAATTTCGTATCAATGCGCTGATTACCACGCTGGCGACAATGCAGATTGTGCGCGGGTTGGCGCTGATCTCCAGTGATGGCCGTGCGGTTGGTATTAATGATCCGTCTTTCTATCAGCTGGCACTGTCAAAATTTTTAGGCATTCCGACGCCGATCTGGGTGATGGGACTGCTGTTTGTCATTTTCGGATTTGTGCTCAACCGCACAGTCTTCGGTAAGAATACGCTGGCAATCGGCGGTAATCCCGAAGCATCGCGACTAGCCGGTGTGAATGTGGATTCCATGCGTATCTGGATTTTTGCCCTGCAGGGGCTGGTCTGCGGTATTGCCGGTATTTTGCTGGCATCGCGTATCACATCCGGTCAGCCGAATGCGGCAACAGGACTTGAATTATCTGTCATCTCGGCTTGTGTTCTTGGTGGTGTTTCTCTGGCTGGCGGTCGTGCTGCAATGCTGGGCGTGATTGTTGGCGTGCTGATTATGGGGATTGCCGAGAATGTCATGAACCTGCTGAATATTCAGGCATTTTACCAATATGTTGTGCGCGGCTGCATTCTTCTCATTGCTGTGCTGCTGGATAATCTGCGCTCAAACATGATCGGTTTCAGAGGATGAACACTGATGAGTGACGCTGTTTACGCATTGGTCGATTGGGGAACGAGCAGTTTTCGCCTCTGGATGACAAATGCACAGGGGCATGTGCTGGGGGAAAGCCGCAGTGATGAAGGTATGATGCATTGTGCCTCAACGGGTTTTGCACCGGTGCTGGAAAAGCATTTGCATAAGCTGGAAGCGGGGCCGGATCTGCCGGTTATGATCTGCGGTATGGCCGGTGCACGGCAAGGCTGGGCGGAGGCACCTTATATCAGCCTGCCTGCTCAGCTTGATGGTCTGGCAGATTATGCGCTCAAATTAGAAAACCAGACACGCGATATCCGTATTTTGCCCGGACTTGCGCAGTGTGATGCATCCGCAGCCAATGTGATGCGCGGTGAGGAAACCCAGCTTGCGGGTATTGCCACATCGATGCCTGATGGTCTGATCTGTATGCCCGGCACGCATAGTAAATGGACGAGGCTGGAAAACGGTGTTGTGACGCAGTTTGCGACTTTCATGAGCGGTGAACTCTTTGCGGTACTGTCTCAACATTCTATTCTCAGACATGCGGTGGATACGGGTGTGGCTTTTGATGAAAATACACCTGCTTTTCTCCGTGCTGTTGAAAAGACATGCGCGGAACCGGCACGGATGGCCGAGGATATTTTTGGTATCCGTGCAGCACAACTGCTTGGTTTTGAAGAGCAGTCTGAGGGAGCCGCTCATCTTTCCGGTCTGTTGATCGGCGCAGAGGCGGGCAGGGCAAAACAGCTTTATGGCGCGGGTACAATCGGGCTGGTGGCTTCGGGGAAACTCGGCCGGTTGTATCAGGCCGCTCTGGAGAAAAACGGTTTCAGCATCACTCTGCTGGATGGCGAGATTGCAGTCCGGCAGGGGTTATTTGTGGCGGCAGCCAGAGTGTGGCCGGTAACATATCATGCGTGATGGAGAGGGAAGCACAATGTCATCTGTCATCTGGCCGAATTTGAAACGCTCATTGGTGGCGATCATTCGCGGTATCCGCAATGATGAGGTTGAGCCGGTGCTTGAAGCTCTGATTACAGAAGGGTTCGAGATTATTGAGATTCCGCTGAACTCACCGGAGCCGTGGGTTTCGATTGAGCGCGCGGTGAGGTTATTCGGTGACAAAGTGCTGATCGGTGCCGGAACCGTGCTGACAACAGAAGATGCACAGCGGCTGGCAGATATTGGCGGGCGGATTATGGTGAGCCCGAATACGGATGCCGATGTTATCCGCCATGCAACTTCCTGCGGGCTGATTACCATGCCCGGTTGTTATACGGCGAGTGAAGCTCTGCTGGCGATCCGCAATGGCGCTTCCGCATTGAAGTTCTTTCCTGCCGGTTCCCTTGGCCCTTCAGGCATCGCGGCGATTAAAACCATTCTGCCGAAGGATGCTGTTGTCGGGGCTGTTGGTGGTGTTTCCGACCAGAATTTCGGAGATTATGCCCGCGTGGGTGTGCGGACATTCGGCATAGGCTCCAGCCTTTACAGATCGGGGGATAGTGCGGAAACCGTGCAGGCAAAAGCCCGTCTGACAATCACAGCCTATGATGAGGTGTTTGGTGGTGCGCATGGCTGAGATATTTGTGTCCGCTGCGTTGAATGCACCTTTGTGTAAGCTGGGTGAGGGGCCGGTCTATGACCCGCATACAGATACGGCATGGTGGTTTGATATTCTGCAATCCAAACTCTGCGAATATCAGTTTCAAAACGGTGTGAGCAGGCAACATGATCTGCCTTTTGCCGCCAGTGCCCTTGCGCGGGTGGATGAGTATCGCCAGCTCCTTTTCACAGAGCGCGGCCTGTATCTGCGCGATGTGGCAACGGGCGACCTGTCTCTGCATTGTGAAATCGAAGCGGATAACCGACTGACCCGCTCCAATGATGCGCGTGTGCACCCATCAGGGGCATTCTGGCTTGGCACAATGGGCTGGCAGGCTGAACAGGGTGCAGGCGCAATCTACTGGTATTTCAAAGGTGAATTGCGCAAGCTTTACGATGATATCACGATCAGCAATGCGATCTGTTTTTCACCGGATGCCACGGCCGGATATTTTGCCGATACAGCTTTACGTCAAGTGATGCGTGTGCCGCTTGACCCTGAGAATGGTTTGCCGGTTGGGGAGCCGAAACTGTTCCTCAATGATTTTCCCGCAGGCAATCCCGATGGTGCGGTTGTGGATGCGGATGGTAATTTTTGGGTTGCATTGTGGGGTGGATCGCAGATTGCCGGATATGCACCGGATGGCAGTTTTCTGCGTTCAATTGCTCTGCCGGTTTCTCAGCCGAGCTGTCCTGCTTTTATCGGCAAAACTGCCAGCCAGATGCTGGTGACATCCGCATGGGTCGGGCTGGATGACGCAGCGCGACAGCAAGAGCCAGTGGGGGCGATATTCATCATGGATCTGCCGTTTCAGGGCAGGTTTGAACCCGATGTCAAAATCATCTGACCGGAGGTTGCCATGAGCATCATCACGTTGAAAAACCAACAGTTTGAAACGCATATTGCTAGTCAGGGCGGCACGGTACATGGCTTGTGGTGGCACGATCAGGGGCGGATTATTCCTTTGCTGCGTGAAGCAAAACATGCCGATGCAATACCGGTTGAAACAGGTGGTTTTCCGCTTATTCCGTTCGGCAACCGTATTCCGCAAAATCACTTCAGTTTTGAGGGGCGGGACTATCATTTTCAGGCGAATACAGATGATGATCCGCTCTATATTCATGGCGAAAGCTGGCAAGGTCTCTGGCAGATTGCAGAGCAGTCAGAGAGCCGGCTTGTGCTGCGCTTTACCTATGACAAAGCCGATGCTGCTTTTATCTACGAAGCGGAACAGAATTTTGCATTGGATGAAACCGGTTTCACTCTCTCCATGCGTGTGACGAATAAAGGGGACAGAGCCATGCCGTTCGGCCTTGGCTGGCATCCTTATTTTCATCTGACTGAGCAAACGCAGCTACAGCTCAACGCGCAGAAAATGTGGACGCAAGGTGCGGGTTATTTACCGGAAAACCGCGTCAATATTCCCGATGATCTGAATTTCAGCAGCATGAAAAAAATCCCCGATCATTGGGTGAATAACGGGTTTGAGGGCTGGGACGGCACTGCGACACTTGTCTGGCCGGAACAGAATACAGCTCTGACCATGAGTGCCGACCCGTTATTTGACCGGTTTTTTCTCTATGCGCCGCATGGTGTGCCGGAGCCGCAATCCCGCTCGGATTATTTTTGTCTGGAGCCGATGTCTCATATGGCGGGCGATCATTGCCGTGACGGTTATGGTGATCTGAAAATATTGCAGCCTGCTGAAAGCCTGTCAGGAACCATTCGTTTGCAGCCTGAGCACATTCAAAAATCAGGTCTATAAAAGGGTAACAGAATGAAAATCACCAAGCTCACGACCTATATTGTGCCGCCGCGCTGGCTGTTTGTGAAAGTGGAAACCGATGAGGGTATTTCCGGTTGGGGAGAGCCGATTGTTGAAGGGCGTGCGCTGACAGTTGAAGCGGCGGTGCATGAGCTGTCTGATTATCTGATCGGCAAAGATCCGTTTCTGATCGAAGACCATTGGAATGTCATGTATCGCGGCGGGTTTTATCGTGGTGGTGCTGTGCATATGAGTGCCATTGCCGGTATTGATCAGGCGCTATGGGATATTAAAGGCAAGGCACTGAATGTGCCGGTGCATCAGTTGCTGGGCGGACAATGCCGCGACCGGATTAAAGTCTATTCTTGGATCGGCGGCGACCGTCCGTCTGATGTGGCACGCAATGCCAAGGAAATGGTGGAACGCGGTTTTACAGCATTGAAGCTCAATGGAGCGGAAGAGCTACAGATCGTTGACAGCTATGCCAAGATCGATGCGATTGTCGAGACGATTGGTACAGTGCGTGATGCGGTTGGCCCGCATGTCGGGATTGGGGCGGATTTTCATGGCCGCGTGCATCGCCCGATGGCGAAAGTGCTGGCCAAAGCGCTCGATCCGTTCCGGCTGATGTTTATTGAAGAGCCGGTTTTATCCGAGAATTATGAAGCGCTGAAAGAGATCGCTAATCATACGTCCACGCCGATTGCTCTGGGGGAGCGTCTTTATTCCCGCTGGGATTTCAAGAATATTCTCTCCGGCGGTTATGTGGATATTATCCAGCCGGATCTGTCCCATGCGGGCGGGATCACCGAATGCCGTAAGATCGCTTCAATGGCTGAAGCCTATGATATTGCACTGGCGCCGCATTGCCCGTTAGGGCCGATTGCTCTGGCTGCCTGCCTGCAGATTGATGCGGTGAGTTATAATGCCTTCATTCAGGAGCAGAGCCTGAATATCCATTATAATCAGGATAATGATATTCTGGATTACATCACCAATCGTGAGGTCTTCGATTACAAAGACGGCTTTGTGGCTATTCCGCAAAGGCCGGGTCTGGGTGTCGATGTTGATGAAGCCTATGTGATTGAACGGGCTAAAACCGGCCATCGCTGGCGCAATCCGGTGTGGCGTCACGAAGATGGCAGTTTCGCTGAATGGTAATGCGGGCGTTCGAAAAGGATAAATATCATGGCTGATCGTCTGATCGGAAAACGCATTGTTGTCACCGGCGCAGCACAGGGGATCGGCCTTGCGATTGCGCAATGTTTTGGCCGCGAAGGTGCGGCGCTGTTCCTGATTGATACGGATGGGGCATTGCTGGAAAAAGAAGTGCTGGCCTTACGGGAAAGCGGCGTTACGGTGGGCTTTGCTCAGGCGGATATTTCCGATGCCAAAGCGATTGAGAATGCTTTCATTCGGGCCGATGCGGAAATCGGGCAGATTAATGCGCTGGTCAATAATGCGGGGATCAATGTCTTCAGCAAACCGCTGGAAATGGATGATGAAGCATGGAACCGTTGCTTCGACGTTAATCTGAAAGGCGCGTGGAATTGTTGTAAGGCTGTGCTGCCGCGTTTGATTGAGCAGGGCGGCGGCGCTATTCTCAATATTGCTTCCACCCATTCCTTCACGATTATCCCGCACACATTTCCTTATCCGCTGGCGAAACATGCCTTGCTGGGTATGACCAAATCTCTGGGGCTGGAATATGCGCCGCAGCAGATACGAGTGAATGCCATTGCACCGGGCTATGTGCTGACGCAGAAGAATGTGGATTACTGGAACAGTTTTCCTGACCCAGAGGCAGCAAAAGCTGAAACCATGCGGTTGCATCCGGGCGGGCGCATTGCCAGCACGCAGGAAATCGCGATGGCGGCCGTGTTTATGATTTCAGATGAGTGTCCGTTTATGACCGCAACCTGCCTGACAATCGACGGCGGTTTAAGTGTTTTGCAACACGCGGTTTAAGCATCGCGTAAATGAGGGAGATCAGCCCACCGGACTGATCTCCTGTTTTTGTAAGAAGGCTGTGCCGCCGGCTGCCTGCACGGCCAGACTGCCGGACTGAATACCGGCATTGAGCGCCGTTTGTGCATCTGCGCCTAAAAGCCATGCATTGATGAAACCGGCATTGAAGGCATCGCCTGCACCGGTGGTATCAATAACCGGCACATTCTCGGCTTTGGCGTGAAGATTATGCTCATGTGAGCGCAGCCATGCACCTTCCGCACCGCCTTTTAATACGGTGACGGGAAAGGTTTCTGCGAGTTTATCGAGAGCGTCTTGCGGATCTTCAAAACCGGTAATCGCCAGTGCTTCTTCTTTATTCGGCAGGAAGATATCAATACCTGCGCAAGCCGTAAGCAGAGCCGGATCATAGATCAGGGTCTCATCCCAGCTTGGATCAAGCGAGACTGTGAGGCCGTGTGCCTTGGCACGGCGCACAAGATCAGGAATCTCATGCAGCGTTGCATATTCCGCAATATGCAAATGACCAGCCTGTGACCAGTTGAGCGCGGCATCCAATGTTGCAGGCAGTGCAGTGCCTGCACGCCGTGACAGGAAAGCACGGTCATTGCCGATGACGCTGGCAACAGTCACCTGAGGGCCGGCATCTGCCGAGCGCTCCAGAAATTGCAGATCAATGCCTGCGGCTTCCAGCTCCGGTGCCAGACCGGCGGACAGAGCATCCAGACCGAGCCGTGCCACAAGCGCGGTTGTGCGGCCGGTATGCGCCAGATGCGCGGCGGTGATATAGGCACCGCCACCGGCTGCCATTTTCAGATTATCGGCAAAGACTTCACGTCCCGGTTCCGGTAAAGCTGCCAGACCGGTAAAAATCAGATCGCAGTAAATCCGCCCGATGCTGAGAACGGCCGGATGCTGATTGTCTTTCAAACTCATAGACGTCCCAGACTTTTCTCTGTCGCCTTGTCAAACAGATAGAGACTGCCACTGGCTGCGCGTGCAGTCAGCGTGCTGCCGGTGGCCGGAATGAATTTGCCCGATGCAGTAGCGATTACTGCGGTGCCCTGTACATCAATATGCACCAGTGTTTCAGGACCCAGCGGTTCAGCCGCGGTGACGGTGCCGGTCAGTTCAATGCCTGCCGGTGCAGAGGCATCATTGCCGGTGACAACCATCAGATCATGCGGGCGGATACCGACCAGAACATCGCCGTCCGTTGCGAATTCCACGCTGTTGCCGTTTTTACGGCCCGAGATCAGGTTCATCGACGGGCTGCCGATAAAGCGGGCGGTAAAGACATCAACCGGATTTTCATAAAGCTCGGTCGGTGTGCCGGTCTGCAGAATGTTTCCGTCGCGCATCACCACAATACGGTCAGCCATGGTCATGGCCTCCACCTGATCGTGGGTTACATAGACGGTTGTGGTCTTGAGGCGCTGGTGCAGACGCTTGATCTCAATACGCATCTGGGCGCGAAGCTGCGCATCCAGATTGGACAGAGGCTCATCAAACAGGAAGGCAGACGGATTGCGCACCATCGCACGGCCGATAGCAACGCGCTGACGCTGGCCACCGGAAAGGGCGGCAGGGCGGCGATCCAGATATGGCTCAAGTCCGAGAATTTTTGCGGTTTCTTCAATACGGGCATTCTTATCCGCATTGGAGATTTTGGAGGTATAGAGACCGAAACCGATATTCTGACGGACAGTCATATGCGGATAGATCGCATAATTCTGGAACACCATCGCAATATTGCGTTGTTTTGGGTCACGTTCATTGACGACTTCATCGCCGATTTTCAGTTCACCGCCGGAAATGTCTTCCAGACCGGCAATCATGCGTAGCGTCGTGGATTTGCCGCAGCCGGAAGGCCCGACGAAAACGACAAATTCGCCGTCGGCAATTTGCAGATCAATGCCGCGCACGGCCTCAACCTTGCCATAGCGTTTCACCAGCTTGTTCAGTTCGATCGTTGCCATCAGCGTTTCTCCACCAAGGCCTGAAATTTATCATTGAGTTCGCGTGCGGCTTTGGCCTCGTCTGCGGCTTGTGTGTCTGCAAGGCTTGCAAAAGCATTGGCCTGATCGCGATATGCTGTCAGTGCCTGTGCCATCGGTTCCGGTGCAGGGCCGCCGAAACGATCACGCACAGCGATGAAATGCTCCGGCGAAACCAGTTCTTCAAACTTTGCACGGTCGAAAGACGGGTCTCTGCCTGCCGCATGTTTGAAGGCTTCAAGAAACGGCTCATAGCCGTCCTGTGCCAGACCGCCGCCTTTGGCGACAACGGCTTTAGCCACGGTTGCTGCAATTTCATGCGCCTGACGGAAGGACAGACCTTCAATGCGCACCAGTGAATCTGCCAGTTCGGTAATGGTAATGCAGGAACGGCGGATATTGTCGGCAACACGTGCCGGATCAATACGGATGGCCTGTACAAAGGCTGCCAGCAGATCGAGAACGCGACCAGCAGAAGCAAAGGCTTCATAGCCCATCTGTTGTGTTTCGCCTTCACTGTCATTCATATCGGTGAAAGGCGTATTATGGATCACATCCAGCACAGTGCGGGCGCGACCCATAGTCTGGCTTGCCAGATGGCGCATATGCTCAATCGGCACCGGATTGCGTTTCTGCGGCATGATCGAAGAGATCTGCACAAAAGCATTCGGCACATAGATCTGGCCAACTTCGAAGCTCGTCCAGAACTGGAAGTCCTGAATGAGACGGCCGAGATGGATAAACATCAGCTCAATCGCGGAATAGGTTGAGGTGATGTAATCCGAAGCAGCGATACAGCTGTAAGAATTGCGTAAAGGCGCGGCAAAGCCCAACAGGTCAGCCACGCGTGCGCGGTCGATGGGAAAACCTGAGGTGGTGATGGCTGCCGCGCCCATAGGTGACAGGTTGACGATTTCACGCGCTGTTGCAAAACGCTGCATATCGCGGATCAACACTTCAATTGCTGCGGACAGATAATGGCCGAAGGTTGAAGGCTGTGCAGGCTGACCATGCGTATAGGCAACGATCAGTGTTGCCTGCTCGCGGTTTGCAGTTTCAATCATCGCATCGAGCAGATGACGGGATTTGGCCAGCAGAATATCAATATGTTCTTTGAGGCCGAGCTTGAACAGCGTGTGGTCGATATCATTGCGTGAACGTGCGGTATGAAGGCGACCGGCAATATCCGCACCGAGGCGGGACTTCAGTTCTTTCTCGATCAGGAAGAAAAAGTCTTCAACCTCACCCGTATAGGTGAGCGATGCGGGATCAATATCACGGTCGATCTGCTCCAGCGCACCGGCGATTGCCGATGCCTGTTTCTCGTCGAGAATGCCGGTTTCCGTCAACATGACCAGATGGGCGCGGTCAATGCGGCGGAAGCTTTCCACGTGGTGGGTTTTAGCGCCGTCAAAAAGCGGTTTCAGCACGGTCTCCTTGTAGACCGGATCAGGGAAAACGCTTTTATCGGCAAGGCGCGGATCGTTTACAGACATTATAGTATCCTTATCCCTTCAGGCCGGCCAGCATGACGCCGCGCACGATATAGCGCTGCAGCAACAGGAACACGAGCAGGGTTGGCAGGGTGGCGATAGCGGCGCCAGTCATAATCATTTCCCACTGGATCGATTGCTCGACCGCGAAACTCGAAAGCCCGACAGGCAATGTGTAGAGTTCCTTGCTGGTGGTGACGATCAGCGGCCAGAAGAAGGCCGTCCAGTTACCGAGGAAGGTGAAGATTGCCAGAGCCGACAGTGCCGGTGTGACCAGCGGCATGGCCACTTTCCACCAGATCTGGAATTCGTTCAGGCCATCCACACGGGCAGCTTCGAGAAAGTCATTCGGCACGCCTTCAAAGAACTGCTTCATCAGGAAGGTACCAAAAGCCGTCATCATGCCCGGGAACATGATGCCCCAATAACTGTCGAGCCAGCCGAGTTTGCTGGACATCAGATACCAAGGGATCACCAGCATTTCGGTCGGGATCATCAGCGTTGACAGAATGGCGAGGAAGATGAAGTGGCGGCCACGGAACTGGAATTTTGCCAATGTGTAACCGACAAGACTGTCGAAGAACACATTGGATAATGTGACGACAACCGCGACGAACATCGAGTTGAAGAACCAGCGCAGGAAGCGGCCGTCTGCCAGAATGGTGACATAATTCTGCACTGTCGGGTCAGCCGGTATCAGACGCAGATCATAGACCTGACTGGCGGTTTTGAACGAGGTGGAGAACATATAGGCCAGTGGCGTGACCATGATGATGCCGCCGATAAACAGCAGTGTCCATGTGAGGACGCGGCCTGGCCGGATATTTGCAAACGGGAGTGCCGGTGTTTTGGTTTCAGCGGTCATTTCTTTTCCCTCAAGATCCACAGCTGCAACAGTGAGACAACCAGCAGAATGGAGAACAGCACGACTGTCTGCGCAGCGGCATAGCCCATGGCGTAAGACGAGAAGGCGGTTTGATAGATCATCAGCACCAGTGGCTTGGTGGAGCCAAGCGGACCGCCCGGATCATAGGTGGTCATGTTATAGACCTGATCGAAAATGCGCAGGAAGCCGATGGACGAGAAGACGACCAGAAACACGGTTGTCGGTTTCAGCAGCGGAATGGTGATTTTGCGCAGGATTGCCCATTCACCCAAGCCGTCAATGCGGGCGGCTTCATAATAGGTGTTCGGAATAGCGCGCAGACCTGCCATGAAAATGATGATCTGGAAGCCGAGACCAGCCCAGATGGATGTTGCCATAATGGAATAGAGCGCCTGATCCACCGAGCGCAGGAATGTCTGCTGCGGCAGGCCGATAGTATTGAGCATATTATTGATCACGCCGATCGGAGCAGGCTGATAGAACCAGCGCCACACCCAGCCCATTGCCGCGGCAGTGGTGAGAAACGGCAGGAAATACAGACCACGGATCAGCCCGTGCATGAAGCGCACGCGATCAAGATAATAGGCGATCACAAAAGCCAGAAACAGGCTGACCGGCGTGCCGATAAGCAAGTAAGTGAATGTATTTTTGAACACTTTCCAGAATTGTGGATCAGCGAACAGTTTTTCATAATTCGCAAGGCCGATAAATTTCGGCGGTTTCATCAGATCCCAGTTGGTCAGCGACAGCCAGAAGGCCTCAACCGTGGGATAAAACCGGATGACCGTGTAAAACAGAATAGGCAGGGCGAGAAAGCTCCACACCCAGATGAGCCGCCTTGTGCGCATGGGCAGGCGGTTCCAGAAAGTATCACCGGAGCGGGCAGCCGTCACAGTCATGGTTCAAAATACCTTATGGTACGGAAGCATATCCGGCAAAATGCGATGCGGTTTTGCGGGACTATGCGTCAAACAAATTTGGGGAATATAGCCGGAGGTTCAGCACATACCGGAAATATTCTGGCGGAGAGCCGGAACTCATCCGCAGTTTCATGCAGTCTGAAGATGATGAAACGATATTCCGGTGTGCCGCCGATTGATGACAGCGGCACACCGTCTTTTCAGAGATTACTGCGCATCATCGATGATGGTCTGTTCTGCTTTTGCAGCTTCAGCCAGCGACTCTTTCACAGGCTGTTTTTCCAGAACCACACGGTTCACCATATCCATAGCGGTCTGACGCTGGGCTGCTTCATCCACAAACATGGTGGTGTGCGCATAGTCCAGACCTCTGAGGAACGGGCCGTAGATCGGGTCTGCCAGATTGGCTTCAGTCTGGGCAACCGCACGACGTGCAGGTAGTTCACCAACTTCTTTGAGCCAGATTTCCATCGCTTCCGGCGAGGAGATATAGTTCAGGAATTTCTTGGCAGCTTCCAGTTTTTCGCCTTTTGCATTGGCACCGATACCGTTTGCAAAATAGCTGGCATAGTTGGAACGCACACCTTCAGCATTGGCCGGCAGTTCGGTAACGCCCCATTCAAAATCCTTGATGGTACGGAATGCGCCGAGGCGGAAAGTACCGTCAACAGTCATGGCAGCCATGCCTGCACGGAACGCAGCCTGACCTTCATCCATGAATTTCAACTCGCCGACTTTTTTCTCTGTCTGCAGGTCGGTGTAGAATTTCAGAGCCTTTTCACCGGCTTCGGAATCATAGGTGACTTTGCGGTCATTGTCGGTGTAAGGCGCGCCACCATACTGGCGGATCAGCACTTCACGCCACCAATGGTGATCCTGTCCGGCCATATCCAGAGTAATACCGGCGGTGGTCAGATTGCCGTTTGCATCGCGCTTGGCTGTTTTTTCCGCTGCTGCAACCAGTTCATCCAGTGTCTTTGGCGGGTTTTTCGGATCCAGACCGGCTTCTTCAAACAGTTTCTTGTTGTAGAACAGCGCCAGTGAGCGCACGGCAGTCGGCAGACCATAATAGTCTTCGCCGCGCTTCATCGCACTGGTGATCGGGAAGAAATCGCTTTCGATCTTATCATGCGGGAATGTATCGGTTGGCAGCGGCTGCAAAATTCCGCCTGCTACGAATTTATCAAGCCAGCCGTAGAAAAGCTGCATGACATCAGGGCTGTTGCCAGCCATTTTGGCGGCAATCACGCGGGTCTGATAATCATCATAAGGGAAGGTGGTGTGCTTGACCTTGATGTCCGGATTGGCTTTTTCGAAATTCTCGATCAGCTTGTCCATCGCTTTAACGCGCGATTCAAAGACATATTGCCAATATTCAATTTCAACAGCCTGCGCTGCATTGAGCGCCATTGTGCTGAAGCCTGCGAGCAATCCCGCAAATAATAGTTTACGCATGTGAACCTCCCCTTATGACCTCCGGCTGTTGCCGGTATCAGGCAAAAATACAGTTTTGTGCATGTTGTTTCCGAAACGGCAGCCCGTTTTGGGGTGACATGCGTCAGCGATCAGTGTTCGGAAATTGCATCTCGTCAAAGACCGGTTGGCAGCTTTGCCCCTTCAGATGCGTTTTCCTCCGCAGAGCTGCCCTCTACGGTCACTATTTTACAGGCTTTTGTCAATAAGATAATTTACTTGAGTTAATCTATTGCGGTTATGAAGGCTCTCGCTTATCATTTTTTGAGACGGGCAGGACGGAGCAGCATGGGCGCACAGCCGGCAGGTACACAATCGGGCATAGAATCAGGCACACAGCTGATTACTTTGGGTAAAAACCCCGAGCGAATCCGCGATCACAATCGTCGGGTGGTGCTGGATATTGTGCGTCAGCACGGCTCTTTGGGGCGGATGCATATTGCGCGCCTGACCCATCTGACGGCTCAGGCAATTGCGAATATTGTCGATGAACTGGTCTGTGAAAATCTGTTGATGGAGACCGGAAGGCTCAAATCCGGCCGCGGTCAGCCGCCTAAACAATTCGCAGTCAATCCTGACGGCGCTGTAACGATGGGTGTTGAAATGGCATCCGATCACATGGTGACGACGGTGCTTGATCTGACAGGGCAACCCCGTTCCCGCCATATTACACCCGTGCATGATACCAGCCCTGACGCGCTTTCTGGCTTGTTGCGTATACAGGTTGATACTGTGAAAGCGGAGTTTTCCGCACCGTTGCTGGGTGTCGGGGTGGTGATGCCGGGGCCGTTTGATATTGAAGGCATGACTTCTGTCGGGCCGACCACTTTGCCCGGCTGGTCAGATGTGGATGCGGCAGCCATTTTAGGTGAGGCTTGCGGTGAGCCGGTTACCATCGAGAATGACGCGAATGCGGCAGCGGTGGGAGAGCGCCTGTTTGGTGCGGGACATGCCATTTCCTCTTTTGCGATGATCTATTTCGGCGCCGGTGTCGGTCTTGGCATGATTCAGGACGGTGTGCCGTTTCGCGGCGCTTTCGGCAATGCCGGTGAAATCGGACATATTGTGGTGGCGCCAAAAGGGCGAGCCTGCCCCTGTGGTCAGTCCGGTTGTCTGGAGCGCTACGCCTCACTGTATGTCCTGCGGGAAAAGCTGGCTTTGGCGGGCGTGACGGAAACAGATTTTGATGATCTGCAGAAATTGCATGACAGCGCCCATCCGGTGCTGATGGAATGGATGGACGAGGCCGCACTCTATCTGGCGCCGATGATTGCCATGATCGAAAATATTCTCGATCCGGAAACGGTAGTGCTGGGCGGTATGTTACCCGATACGATTATCGACGGATTGATTGCACGGATGGGGCAGTTGCCGATTTCCGTTGCGAGTCGCCGCAGCCGTGCTTTGCCGCGTGTGCTGCGCGGTCATACCGGGCAATTTACGGCGGCTTTGGGTGCCGCAGCTCTGCCTTTGTTTGAAGCGATGACCCCGAAACTGGATACGCTCGCTGACTTGTAATTCATCTTTGTGAGGAGGCATCCGGTGCTGACTGACCGCCAACATATTGAACGACAAAAATCGGCACCGGCTCTTATGCGCCTGCATCATGCGCTGAGCCGGTTGCGCTCGGTGGTTACAGTGATGAATACCGGCGCACATCCCGATGACGAGCAAAGCGGGTTACTGGCTTATTTCCGTTTTGGTGCGGGTATGCGGGTGATTGTCGGTTGTTCCACAAGGGGTGAGGGCGGGCAGAATGCACTGGGGCCAGAACGCGGCGGTGCATTGGGGCTGATGCGCTCCCGTGAAATGGAAGAAGCCGCACGGATACTGGATTGCGATATTGTCTGGCTTGGTCACGGGCCTGATGATGCGGTACATGACTTTGGCTTTTCCAAAGATGGTGACCGGACTTTTGACCGCTGGGGTGAGGAGCGTATTGTCGAGCGTCTTGTGCGTGCCTATCGCAGTGAGCGGCCGGATATTGTAATTCCGACATTTCTTGATGTGCCGGGTCAGCATGGTCATCACCGTGCGATGACCCGCGCGGCAGAACGAGCGATTGCGCTGGCTGCTGACGATCAGGCTTTTCCTGAGCATTTTGCGCAAGGGCTCAAGCCTTGGCAGGTCACCAAATATTATCTGCCTGCATGGTCTGGCGGGGGCGATACTTATGATGATGAAGTGCCGCCACCTGAAGCGACTGTGATTGTCCATGCTGACAAGCGCGAACCGGCAACGGGTGCGGATTATGACCGCATCGGGGAATGGTCGCGTTATTATCATGCCTCGCAGGGTATGGGACATTGGCCGGAAGAGCCAAAAACGCAATGGCCACTGCATCTGTTGCTGGCAGAGAAGACCGGTGCGGAGGTTTCCGTTCTGGATAATCTGCCAGCTGATCTGGCAACCTTAGCGGCTCATGCGGAGATGCCTGAACCTATCGTTCAAGCATTGCAAGCTGCGCAAAAAGCGATTGATAGTGCCATTGCCGCGTTCCCTGACCGTGATGCAATCATCGCTTCTCTGGTATCGGCTGCGCACAATATTGATACTGTCCGAGCTAATGCACCAACAGATTTTCTATATGCACAGGATCATCGCCTGTTGCGGAAAAAGACCGAGATTGATGCAGCACTGATTGAAGCTGCAGCGATTTTTGATAGTGCGGAGCTGAACCCGCCGGTGATGTCACCTGCCGGTGAAGCTTTGTTGCAGGTGCGGTTTGGCGCTGATCATGCGCAATATCAGGCGCAGGTTGAGCCGGTTTTGCCGGAACATTGTGCGGCTTATGTGCATGAGACAACCGCGACCACTCAGTCCTTTGATATAAAGGCCGGAGCAGAGGCGGCTTTCAGTCCGCTTTATCGGCCGGTCTGGTCTTCGCTTGGTGGTAATGGCGAATTCTATTTTCGGGTAACGGCACAGTTCTCTGACTATCAGGCCAAAGCGAGTTTTGATCTTGCGGAACAATTTGCGCTGGTGCCTGCCCAATCTGTGCGGATTGAGCCGGAAGCGGTAATTGTTCCGCTTGATCCGGCAGGCGAGACACAATGGCCGGTGAATGTAACTGTCAGTGGTGATCCGCAGCCTGTGCGTTTTATCAGCACCGGTGGCTGGACGGTTGTGCAGAGCGCCGATAGCACGACACTTCATGCACCGGAAAAACGGGAAGCCGGACTGTTCCGCTTACAAGCACAAATTGCCGGTCGTGATGCAGTGCGGCAGACGCCAATTGCCTATCCGCATATCGGGCAGGTGATGTATCGCGAGCCGGAATTATTGAATGTGCTGGTGCTGGATCTGAAACTGCCACAGGGCGCAAAGATCGGCTATATCGGTGGTGGTGCTGATCGTGTTGGTCTGTGGCTGAGCCGTATGGGGCTTGATGTAACGGAACTGGAGCCAAAATATCTGGCCGGTGATTTGCAGCAGTTTACGTGTATCGTTGTCGGTATTTTTGCCTTCGGTCTGCGGCGCGATCTAGCTGAGGCAACCGTGCACCTTCATAACTATGTTGAAAATGGCGGTCATTTGCTGACGCTTTATCATCGTCCGACCGATGGCTGGAACCCGCAGACAACACCAGTGCGTCCATTGAAAATCGGCTCGCCCTCACTGCGCTGGCGGGTGACTGATCCCGCAGCGACTGTCACCGTTCTGGCACCGGAGCACAGATTGCTCAACTGGCCGAATTGCATAACAGATAAAGACTGGCAGGGCTGGAACAAAGAGCGCGGGCTGTATTTCGCCTCTCATTGGGATGAGGCCTATCAGCCGTTATTGTCGATGCATGATGCTAATGAGCAGCCATTAACCGGTGCGCTACTGTCTGCACGGATTGGCAAAGGGCGGCATACGCATACCAGTCTTGTGCTGCATCACCAGATGGACAGGCTGGTTGCGGGGGCATTCCGTCTGATGGCCAATCTGGTGAGTGGCGCTGATGATGAGAGTTTGTCTGATATTTAGGACAGTCTAGTGCAATTCTACTGACTACTGCAAAAATCTGAACTGATTATGTTTCTGTCAACAACGCACTTTGGTGCTTATTCCTGACACAGGAACAAACGGACAGGTGTACTCATGCAGTTTGGAATTTTTACCGTCGGTGACGTAACAACTGATCCGACAACCGGCAAAACCCCGAGCGAACATCAGCGGCTGATGTCGATGATGAAATATGCGCTGAAGGCGGAAGAAGTCGGTCTCGACGTTTTTGCTACCGGCGAACATCATAATCCGCCATTTGTGCCGTCTTCACCGACGACCATGCTCGGCTGGATTGCGGCTAAAACCAGCAAGATTCAGCTGACGACCTCGACAACGCTGATTACCACCAATGATCCGGTGAAGATTGCGGAGGATTTTTCGATCCTGCAGCATCTGGCCGATGGTCGTGTTGATCTGATGATGGGGCGCGGCAATACAGGGCCGGTTTATCCGTGGTTCGGTAAGGATATCCGCGAGGGTATTCCGCTGGCGATTGAGAATTATCATCTGCTGCGCCGTTTGTGGCGTGAGAAAACAGTGGATTGGCAGGGTCAGTTCCGCACGCCTTTGCGCGGTTTTACGCTGGCTCCGGCACCGCTGGATGATACGCCGCCATTTGTATGGCACGGCTCAATCCGCAGTACGGAAATCGCTGAACAGGCTGCGTTCTACGGAGATGGTTTCTTTGCAAACCACATCTTCTGGAACAAGGAACATACCCAGCAGATGATTGATCTGTATCGCTCACGCTTTGAACATTACGGTCACGGCAGTGCGGATCAGGCGATTGTCGGTCTTGGCGGGCATATTTTCATGCGGAAAAACAGTCAGGATGCCATTCGTGATTTCCGGCCTTATTTCAATAATGCGCCGGTCTATGGTCACGGACCATCCATGGAAGATTTTATGGAAATGACCCCGCTGACTGTCGGCTCGCCGGAGCAGGTGATCGAGAAAACACTGAGTTTTGCTGATTATGCCGGTCATTATCAGCGTCAGTTGTTCCTTGTCGATCATGCCGGTCTGCCGGAAGAGATGGTGCTTGAACAGATTGAGCTTCTCGGCACGGAAGTGGTGCCGGTATTGCGCAAAGAGTTTGAAGCACGGCGTCCGGCGCATATTCCGAGCGATCCGCCAAGTCATGCAAGCCTGCGTGCACAGGGCGAGGGCGGCAAACACCGTAAGGTCATTCCGGTTGAAAGCGCAGAACAGCCAGCCTGAGGCAGGTTTGATTAAGGGGCAGGGATATCTCTGCTCCTTCCCTGCCAATGAACGGAGATAATTATGACACGTCGTATTCTTGTATTGAGTGCAGGTCTGTCACAGCCATCATCAACCCGTATGCTGGCAGATCAGATTGCACAGGCAACAGCCGCGCAAATCGGTGCGCGTGGTGAAGAGGCGCAGATCGAGGTCATCGAGCTGCGTGAACTGGCTATGGATTTGGCCACGACTATGGCGACCGGTGGCATTCCGACACCGCATCTCTCAGACGTTAAAGAGAAAATCTCTGCGGCTGACGGGCTGATCGCGGTCACGCCGGTTTTCACCGCCAGCTATAGCGGATTGTTCAAAATGCTGTTTGACAGTCTGGATACCAATGCACTGAACAATATGCCGGTGATTATTGCGGCAACAGCGGGAACCGCACGCCATTCGCTGGTGCTGGATCATGCTTTGCGGCCGTTATTTTCTTACCTGCGGGCGACAGTTGTGCCGACCGGTGTATTCGCTGCGACTGAAGATTTTGGCAGCGGTGAAGCCGGACATGATCTGTCTTCGCGCGTGCAACGTGCAGCCAGTGAATTTGCAGCGCTGGTTGTAGCGGAAAAGAGCGGTGTCGGTGGTTTTGTCCCGAATATTGGCGATCAGCGCAAGCGGGATTCCGGTGTGCAGCTCAGCCAGACGGTCACGCCATTTGCGCAATTGCTCAAAGGGCGCACCGGCACAGCCGGTTGATAAACAGACAGCGACACATATTTAGAAAATTCAAAGTGCGGGCATTGAGATGCCGCACTGAAAGGAGCCAGTATTATGGAACTTGGTGTTTATAGTTTCGGCGACGTACAGAAAAATGCACAGACCGGTGAGCTGGGCTCAACGGCAGATGCAACACGCAACCTTCTGGAAGCCATTCAGCTGGCCGATGAAGTGGGGCTGGATTATTTCGGTATTGGTGAACACCATACACGGGAAATGCCTGCTTCTGCGGCAACGGTTATTCTTGGTGCTGCGGCAGCCACAACCAAAAATATTAAGCTGGGCAGCGCGGTAACCGTGCTGAGCACCGATGATCCGGTACGCATTTATCAGCAATTTGCGACGCTGGATGCGGTGTCGAACGGACGTGCAGAAATCACAGCCGGTCGCGGTTCTTCGACGGAGTCTTTCCCGCTTTTAGGTCATAGCCTGAATGATTATGACGAGCTTTATGCGGAAAAACTTGATCTGCTGTTGAAGATCAATGAGAGCGAAAGCGTGACATGGCAGGGCAAATTCCGTCCGGCTTTGAATGAGGCGCTGGTTGTGCCGCGTCCTGAAAGCGGCTCGCTGCCGATCTGGCTGGCAACCGGTGGTAATCCGCATTCATCGGTGCGTGCCGGTATTCTCGGACTGCCGATTTCCTATGCAATTATCGGCGGGCAGGCTGCGCGTTTTGCACCTTTGGCCGAGTTGTACCGCCGTGCGGGCGCTCAGGCTGAGATTGCTCCGGAGCAGCTGAAAGTCTCGGTCGCAGTACCGGGTTTTGTTGGCGAGAATGCCAAACAAGCCAAGGATTTTTTCTGGACGCACTGGCATGCGGTGATGGAACAGCTGGGCAAAATCCGTGGTTTTGCACCACCGCCACGCTCGCATTATGACAGTGAAGCCAGCGGCGGTGGCGCGATTTTTGCCGGTGAGCCGGAAGAAATTGCAGAACGTATTATCACCTTGCAGAAACAGCTCGGGCATATGCGCCAGTTTTTCCAGATGGATGTGGGGCAGATGCCGCATAAAGACTTTCTGCGTTCGATTGAATTGCTGGGAACCAAAGTGAAGCCTCTGGTTGATGCGGAGCTTGGCGTGGATTGAGTATTTTCGGTTTAAACCGAATTGTTGGAAATACTCCGTCCGTTTGTTTCTGCGCGTATCTTATCCGAAAACCGGTTCCCACTTTTCGGGATACGCTTTCAAATAGCAGGAGATTGCTGATATGCAGATCACCGAAGTGAAAACAATTGGTATTCTGGGTGCCGGCCGTGTCGGCACCGCTATAGCCCGTCGCGCGATTGCGGCGGGTTATGCGGTGAAGATTGCGACATCCAAATCACCGGCAGAGATTGCGCTGTTGCTCGAAATCATGGTGCCGGGTGCCGTTGCTGCAACCGCGCAGGACGTGATTGCAGAAAGCGATATCGTCATCCTTGCGCTGCCTTTGTCCAAATATCGTCAACTGCAGCCGGAACTGCTGGCGGGCAAAATCGTTATTGATGCAATGAATTACTGGGCACCGACAGACGGAACTCTTGCTGAGTTTGAAACAGGAACTTCGAGTAGCGAAGTGATCCAGAAATTCCTGCCGCAGTCGCGGCTGGTACGCAGTTTCAACCATATGGGCTATCATGAGATTGATGAGGAAGCCCGACCAAGCGGTGACCCGCAACGCCGTGCGCTGGCCATTGCCGGTAATGATGCGGAGGCCCGCAGGCAGGTTGCCGGATTTATCGACCGGATTGGGTTTGATCCGGTGGATGCGGGGCTTCTGATAGAAAGCCGGATGTTTGATACGGGTACACCGGTTTTCGGTGCGCCGTTTACCCGTGCGGATATGCTGGAAGCACTTACTCTGAAACAGGCAAGCTGACAGACCACAAGTTCAAAAGGAGAGGGTTGAATGACTGATATTCGAATGAGCAAGGAAGACACAGACACACGCCACGGGCGCTATGTGGCGCGTGTTGACGGTGTTGAAGGCGAAACCGAGATTACTTTTACCCGCCGCGCGAACGGCGTTATCAGTGCGGATCATACCGGCGGGCCGGATTCCATGCGCGGTACCGGTGCGGCTGCCGCACTTGTGACCTATATGGTTGAAGATGCACGTAAAAATGGTTTTCGCATTCTGCCGCTTTGCCCTTATGTTCGGGCACAATATCGCCGCCATCCCGACTGGGCGGATGTTATGACGCTGGCACCGGGTGAAGAGCCGTCGCTTTAAAATAATACTGGATAGTTTTACTCAAGTATAATTGTTTTGACGTCCCAAATACCTGATTGTTCGTGATTTTTAGATTCGATTGTCAAAAATAGCCTTATATTCGTAGGAATATAAGGCTATTTTTTATGGAAAACCGCTTTAAAATCAACGTGTTAAATGTTCTCGTTTTCGTGATCTTGAAACTGTTCTAAAATGTGTTAGCCCTATTATATTAGCTGAATATTGGTCGGGTTTGCGCAGATTTCACTCATTCTCGTCGATGGTAATTTCGTTTGAAGAATGATGATTGAGTAAGGCATAAATACACCAAATCTATATCCGGACGGATAAATATGCAGGCATTGATTTAATCTGCCTGTGCTCTAATTCCGGATATTTAATACTACGTAATGTTGAGTAGTTTCAGTAAAATTCAGATCTGAATTCACCGCTTCTTCGTCGGAAGAGCCGGTTCGGACAAAGATTGTTTTGTAATATTGTAAGTAACGCTGGGAGTAATTCATATGACACCGACACGCAGGGACTTTCTCAAGTTTACAGCGTCCGGAATTGCGGTCACTATTCTTCCGATCCGTGCAGCCCGTGCTGCATTGTTTGAAAAACAGATTCTGGACTTACCGCTCCCGCAAGGCACAACCCAGCTCAAGCGTCGTGTTGACGGCGTGGCAAAGGTGACAGGTTCCAAGGTTTTTGCCCGTGATATCCGCGCCAAGGATATGACAGGCTGGCCGAAAGATCAGGCGCATGCTTTCGTGGTCTGGTCAACCCGAGCCGATGCACCGTTCCTTGATATTGATCTGTCTTTGCTGGGTGAAGATCTGCAGCCGGATTATCTGGTAACCGCCGAAGACACGGTTAAAGCCGGTCTGGATTTCTACGATCCTTATACTTACGGCCAGAAAATGCTGTCGCCGAAAGGCGAAGTACCGTTGTTTCTCGGTCACCCGCTGGCAATCCTGATTTATCGTGATTTTGCCCGTTTCTCTGTTGCCAAGCGCATTTATAAAACCAAGCGTGATGAGATCATCCGCTATGGTGAAACAACCGCGCCTGTTGAACAGGGCCCGCTGGCCAATTTCCGCTTTGTCCGTGTTGAGGGCGAAGGTGGCGCTAAGGCCGAGAAAGACCTGTTTAATCCGGTCGATGACGGCTATGTTTTTGCAACCTATGACAAGAATGATGTCAACTGGCCGAAAGCTGATGCATCTGGCGATGCAATGGGACGCGGCATGGCTTATGCCGAGGGTATTCGCGCAGAGCTGAACACGCCGCCTGAAGACTGGCATGTGATCGAGCGCGAATATTATTCGCCGTTCATTGATGCGGCAGCGCTTGAGCCGGACAATTGCAATTGCTGGTATGATGCAAAATCTGGCAAGCTTGAAATTGTTATGGCGAGCCAGAGCCCGCATGAGGTGATGACCGGCACCGCTGCCATGCTCAAGAAAAGCACCTTTGATGTGCGCGAGCTGAAAGGCCATCCGGCTTATACGGTTGGTTACGGTACCAAGGAACACAGCCCGTTCCCTTATTACGGTATTGTTGCTGCACTCTTTGCTGAAGGTCGTCCGGTGCGTTTGGCACTGGATCGTGAAGAGCATTTCCAGACAGCGATCAAGCGTCACCCGCTGCGCATGAAATATCGTCTCGGCATTAACCGCAAGACGCTGAAAATGCAGGCTCTTGCAGCTGATCTGGAACTGGATGGCGGCGGCCGTCAGAACTATACAACACCGGTCACACAGGTTGCTGCCGGTGCGGCGCAGGGAATTTATTACTTCCCTAAAAACGATATTGCCGCCATTGCCCATTCATCCCGTGCGCCGATGTCCGGTTCTGTACGTGGTTTCGGCTCGCTGGAAGCACAGTTCGGTACAGAAATGCTGGTCGAGGAACTGGCTGAAGAGCTGGGCGTGGACGTGATGGAATTGCGTCTGATCAATGCATTGCAGGACGGGGAACGCAGCTCTGCCGGTGCATTCCCGCTGAGCCTGTGCCGTATGCGTGAAATGATCGAAGCTGATCGTGCGCATCCGGTCTGGGCAAATCGCACTAAGCGCAAAGCAGAGTTCGAAGCAGAAAACCCTGCTCTGAAATACGGCGTTGGCTATGCGATTGCTAAAAAAGGCTTCGGTAACTCGAACGAAGCTGTGGCAGCCTCGATTGTTCTGACACCGGAAGGCAAAATTCGTCTGCATCATATTGCCGTGGAAATCGGCACCGGTGCGGTTAGCACGCAGGCACTGATGTGCTCGCGCTGGTTGGGTAAACCGGCCGATGAGATTGAAAGTGCTGCTCTTGACTGGGCACCGCTGGAAATGTTTGCCACGCTCAATCCGTTTGTGATGGATAAAGCCCATCAGGATGAGATGTCGCCGGATCCGCGCTGGACACCGGCAATGGCTTCGGCATCGAGCGCAACCAATAGTGCATTCTACTTCACTCATGGTACCCATGAAGCAGGTCGTCTCATTTATGAGCGCGGTATTCTGCCTGCGGCAGCGGCGTTGTGGAATGTCACGCTGGAAGAGGCAGCCGCTGCCTCGTGGAAAGATGAGAAGTTTACGCTTGCCGATGGCCGTGCGCTGACGTTGGCAGAACTTGCTGCCAAAGCCTATGAGCTGAAAGGCATTACCGGTGCGATGGTTCACGCCTTTGACCGCTGGGGCTGGGGTGAAGCCGATTATGATATTCTCGGTGAAACCAGTCGTCGTCCGATTGACGGTCTGGCAATTCAGACCGGTTCCGATCAGTGGCAGCGTATTGAGCGCCGCAATGTGCATTACATGGACCCGCAGGTGGATAATGCCAGCTGGTCACGTTTTGCACCGGCATCGGCACTGATTGAAGTCAGTGTTAACCGCGGTACCGGCGAAGTGAAAATTCTGTCGCATCATTCCTCCATGGATTGCGGTCGTGTGCTGGTTCCGGAATTCGTATCCGGTCAGTTGCAGGGTGGTATCGGAATGTCGGTCGGTCATGCGCTTTATGAAGGCATGCCGCTCTATGAAGACGGTCCCGGCAGCGGTGACTGGAACTTCAACCGCTATCGTCTGCCACGCGGCAAGGATGTAGCTGTCTGGAACCAGACGGCAAATATTCTGCCGGTTACAGAACAGGAAGATCATCCGAAAGGCATTGCAGAAGTGGTGCAGATTCCAACCATTCCTGCGGTCGCCAATGCGGTTGCGCATGCCGTTGGCAAATATCTGCGCGAACTCCCGCTGACGGAAGAAAAGATTAAAGAGGCATTGTCATGAGTATCCCGACACGCGAAATCAAGCTGAACATCAACGGTCAGCAGGTAGGACCGATGACGGTTCCTGAAGAATTGTCGATGGTGGATTTCCTGCATGAATATGCAGACCTGACCGGCAGCCGTTTTGGCTGCGGACAGGGACTTTGCCGTGCCTGTACCGTGATTGTGGACGAGCCGGATGGTACCAGCCGCGAAATGCGCACCTGCATTACCGGTGCCCATTATTTCAACGGCCGTTCTATTCGCACGGTTGAAGGCCACGCGACCAAGGGTGAAGACGGTCAGCTGAAGCTTTCTGCCATTCAGGAAGCTTTCCTCGATCATTTCTCCTTCCAGTGCTCCTATTGCGCACCGGGCTTTGTGAATGCTGCTACCGTTCTGGTGGAGCGTTTGCAGAAAGAGCCTGTGGCAAAAGAAGACGTGAAGCAGGTCATCGAAGATTCCCTCAATGATCATATCTGCCGCTGCACCGGCTATGTCCGTTATTACAGTGCGGTGCATGATGTTGTCATGAACACGCCGGGGCTTGTTAAATGAAACCAGTAATCAAATGGATTCTCGGGCTTGGTGTTGTCGGTGGTGTGGTTGCGGCCTCCGTACCGTTCTGGCCGGCAAAATCTGCCTATGATGATAAGGCGGCCGAACAGCGTCTGGCTGTAAGTGGTGAAGATAAAGCCAAGCTTATCAAGCGCGGTAAATATCTTGCCGCTGTTGCTGATTGTGCGGCCTGTCACCAGTCGCCGGACGGTGCGCCTTATGCCGGCGGTCATCCGATTGAAACGCCTTTCGGCGTGATTTACGGCACCAATATTACGCCGGATAAAGAAACCGGTATCGGCAATTATACATCGGCTGATTTCTATCATGCGGTGGTGGATGGTGTACGGGCAGACGGCAAACGGGTTTATCCGGCGATGCCTTATGTGTCCTATCACACAATCCGTCCGGAAGATTCCGATGCGATCTATGCCTATCTGATGGATCAGCAGCCGGTAAAACGCGCCAATCCGGAACTGGGCCTGTCTTTCCCGTTTAATCAGCGCTGGGCATTGTCTTACTGGAATCTGGTCAATCCGAAGCTGCAAATGCCTGCCAATGCCACACCGGAACAGGCCAATGGTGCTTATCTGACCGATGTTCTCGGTCATTGTCAGGAATGTCATACGCCGCGTAATGCGATCGGCGGTCTGAAGCTGGCATCAGCCTATGAAGGCAGTGTGCTGGGCAAAATTACAGGTCCGAGCCTGAAGCCTGAAGCGCTTGCTGCCCGTGGCTGGACGGCTGAGGATCTGCGTAAATTCCTCAAGACCGGTATGTCGCCACAGGGCACAATGACACTGGAAATGTATCCGGTATTGCTGCACTCATCCCAATATATGACGGATGAGGATATTGCCGCTATTCAGACCTATCTGACCGGCGACAAGCTTCCGGCAGCGCCTGAGCAGACACCGGTTGCGATTGATGCTGCACTGCGTCAGAGCGGTCGTGATGCCTATATGGCTGTCTGCGCCGGTTGTCATGGTGTGGATGGTGAAGGCAAGCCGCATATTGCACCGGCAATGACCACTAATACCAGTGCGATGCTGGCTGATCCGAGCAATCTGATCCATGTGATTGTGGATGGTATTGCCGAACAGCGCCTTGGCAATGGTGAAGTGATGCAGGCGATGCCGGGCTTCAAAGATGCGCTGACAAAGCAGCAAATTGCTGATCTCGTCAATTATATGCGCGCTGAATGGGGCGGCCAACCTGCCAATATCACCGTGCAGGACATAGAAAAAGCAAGCCACTAAATCAACTTGTTTAAACCGGCGGGTGCAAATCCGCCGGTCTGTTTTTGAGACATAATTTTTATAAGGCATCATTGCTATGGACGATGGTATCGTACCCGATAAAGTCGATGTGCATCGCTTATTTCATACAGATCAGACGATTGATGTGCTGCGTTTTGCGCATGAAACTGTGCAGCAGGGCAAACCTTGCGCGCTGGTTATGCTGACGGAAATTATCGGCGGGTCTTCCCGTGCTGCCGGTGCGATGATGGCCGTTACTGCGAATGGCGGTTATTGCGGCATGGTCTCCGGTGGCTGTGTTGAAGGTGTCGTTGCACGCGAGGCTGTGCAGGCGTTGGCAGAGCAGCAGGACAGAATATTGCGGCTCGGCAAAGGGTCTTCCTATTTTGATGTGGTGCTGCCCTGCGGCGGCGGGATTGTGCTGGCTATCCATGTGCTGCGGGATACGCAGGCACTGGATGCGGTGCTGGGCTATCATGCGCGCCGACAGAGTGCAGCATTGCTCTATCACCCTCAGCACCAGTCTTTGACCTGTTCCGAAATATCGCGCAACACCGGCTGGCATGAAGGCCAGTTCGCTGTTGCTCTGCCGCCTGCATTGCGCCTTGTGCTGCTGGGGCAGGGGCTGGAAAGTGAAGTGCTTTACCAGGCTGCGACAGCACTGAATGTCGAGGCTATGCGCGATACACTGCCTGCGGATACAGATGAAGCGACGGCCGTGGTATTTCTTCAGCATGATCTTGATAAGGAACTACCATTATTGAAGCAGGCATTGAACGGCACAGCTTTTTATATCGGCTGTCTCGGCAGCAGGCGCACCCATGAAGTGCGGCGCGCGCAATTGCTGAAAGACGGTTTTTCACAAGAGCAGATTGCGCGGTTGTCCGCGCCAATAGGCCTGTTTGGACCCGTGCGTGATGCACGCTCTTTAGCTATATCGGTTCTGGCAGAGATCATGGCGCGTAAGACAGAACAAGCCAAGGATGTGCGTCATGGTTGATGCGTTTTCGGTTGCTGTTCTGGTGCTGGGGGCAGGGGCAGGTTCGCGCTATACGGATGGCGATAAGCTGAATGCTATGCTCGGCACCAAGCCTGTGGCGCATCACATATTGCAGGTGCTTGACGGGTTTTCATGGGGTAAACGGATTGTAACCTGCCGTAGCTTTGCGCCGTGGACGAATGCCTATGCGGATGCAGGCTTTACGCTGGCGCTGACAGAAGATGTTGAGGCAGGCATGCTTGGCTCCCTGCATCGCGGTCTGGCGGAAATTCAGGCGCAGTCACGGGTGCTGATTTGTCTTGCGGATATGCCGCTGGTGCCGCACTCTCATATTGAGCATTTATTGCATTTGGCTGCGCACAGCACAGCGCCGGTGATTGCATCTTCATCCGGTGATTATAGCGGCCCTCCGGCTTTGTGCCTGACAGAGCATTTGAGAAATTTGCCGCTTGCAGGTGAGGGCGGAGCGCGCAGTCTTTTGCCTCAGGCAGAATTTGCAGAAATCGCTGCACCGGCCTTTGCCGATATTGATACGATGACGGATTTCGAGCAGATCCGGCAGATTTTACAGACGTCGCTCTGACAGCTCTTTTACCACTATAGAAAGCGCATTTTGGCGCTTTTTTATCATCCGTACAGGTCGAATTTCTGATCTTATTAGTCTGTACTGAATAATTGTCCTGTTTTTAGAACAGTGCTTATTAAAATCCGCTCTACTCAGCAGCGCGCCAGAGGCTTATTGTTTAGCCATACGAGCGGAACTGGTTTTCAGTTCATTCCCTAGCTCTCCACCACAGAAAACAGTGCATGTCGAAATGCAGGTTTGAACCGGATGATAACAAAGCAGAGTGGCTCATTCTGTTTTGTGCCACACGCCGGTTGAAGATCGCATTTGCTGTACTAATTATCGAATGCCTAAAACAGGAATAACAAAAATGAAGAAAATTATATTACCGCTTCTTGCTTCTTTGCTGACCGTTTCTGCTGCGCAGGCGGCTGACTATAAGCTGGATCCCGATCATACAAAGGCAGTATTTTATATTGATCACTTTAATACCTCCACCAATACCGGTGGCTTCTACGGTATTAAAGGAGACATCAGCTATTCACCGGAAACGCAGACCGGTTCTGTGAAAGTGTCTATTCCTGTCGATACTTTGAATACAGGCATCAAGGGTTTCGATGCGCATATGAAAAGCGCTGATCTTCTTGATGCAGCGAAGTATCCGACAATCGATTTTACATCTACCAAGTGGAATGTCGCTGATAACAAGCTGGTTTCGGTTGACGGTAATCTGACTATCAAAGGCCAGACACATCCTGTGCAGCTCAAGGCGACCAAGTTCAACTGCTACCAGAACCCGATGTTGAATGCTGAAGTTTGTGGCGGTGACTTCGAAGTTACAATCGACCGCACCAAATGGGGCGTGGATTTCCTTGTCAAAGAAGGCATGGAGAAAATGGTCACTCTGAAAATTCAGGCAGAAGCTGTCAAACAGTAAACAGTCAATCGGCGCAAAGCCGGGAGTTTGTACGATGAAAACATTTCTTAGCAAAAAATATGCAGTCTCGCTGAGCGCAATTGCGCTTGCTCTTTCCCTTGGCGTTGCTCATGCCGCTGACTATAAAGCCAGCACCGCGGAAGGCCCTGTCAAGATCACCAATCTGGGTGAACTTGAAGCTCAGGTTAAGGCCAATATGGATAAAGGCGCATTCGGCTATATTCGTGGCGGTGCAGAAAATGAGCAGAATCTGCGCTCCAACACCTCGGTGTTTGACAAGAAATATATTATGCCGCGCGTCATGCAGGGCATTGAATTGTCAGACATTGATCTGAAGACTAATTATCTTGGTATTGATCTGAAAACCCCTGTTATTCAGGCACCGATGGCGGCACAGGGGCTGGCACATCAGGATGGTGAAATCGCTACGGCCAAAGGCATGGCAAAAGCGGGTTCGATCTTCTCTCTGAGCACCTATGGCAATAAAACCATTGAAGAAGTGGCTGCGGTATCCGACGGTAATCCGTTCTTCTTCCAGCTCTATATGAGCAAGAATGAAGCGTTTAACGAATTTACTCTGAAACGTGCCAAAGACAGCGGTGCCAAGGCGATTATTCTGACCGTTGACTCACCGGTCGGCGGTTATCGTGAAGACGATATCAAGAATAACTTCCAGTTCCCGCTGGGCTTTGCCAATCTGGAACTGTTTGCCAAGCAGAATGATGATGGTTCCAAAACCGGTAAAGGTGCAGGCATCAGTGAAATCTATGCACAGGCCAAACAGGCATTCACACCAGCCGATATTAAATATGTAAAAGACATGACCGGTCTGCCGGTGATTGTGAAAGGTATTCAGTCGCCGGAAGATGCTGACGTGGTGATTAAAGCCGGTGCAGACAGTATCTGGGTTTCCAACCACGGTGGCCGTCAGCTCGACAGTGGTCCTGCTTCTTTTGATGTTCTGCCTTCGATTGCCAAGGTCGTGAATAAGCGCGTTCCGATTGTTTTCGACAGTGGTGTGCGTCGCGGTTCACATGTGTTTAAGGCACTGGCAAGCGGCGCGGATGTGGTCGCTGTTGGCCGTCCGATCCTTTATGGCCTTAATCTCGGCGGGTCGGAAGGTGTCAACTCCGTGATCCAGCAGCTGAATAAAGAGCTGACCATCAATATGATGCTGGGTGGTGTGAAAAACATTGAAGAAGTGAAGAAAACAAAGCTCTATAGCGATAAAGACTTCGAATAATTATTATCGATATGCAGTGCATGAGGCGGCCGGTTTTCCGGTCGCCTTTTTATGTCTGCAGGTCACAATTGAGAAATGACATGAGTAATTTGTTCGCCGTCTTCTTTGGTGAAACTGGCAACCGGATTTTCCAGAAGATCGAGAACAAGCTCTGACGGACGACAAAGCGCAGCGCCACGTGGTGACACGACAATCGGTCTGTTCATCAGGATGGGATGCTGCACAATGAAACCGAGCAACTGATCGTCAGACCATTTGGGATTTTCCAGATCCAGCTCCGCAAAAGGTGTTCCTTTTTCCCGCAATAAATCACGCACCGGGATTTTCATGGTTGCAAGAAGCTCTGACAGTTGTTCTTTGGAAGGTGGCGTTTGCAAATATTCAATGATGACAGACTCTTCACCGCTGGCGCGGATCATGGCGAGTGTATTGCGTGAAGTACCGCATGCAGGGTTATGATAAATTGTAACGGACATCAGAGATTGACCTGCCTTGGTTCGATCATTGCCTTACATATACCAGTTTTTTGGCCGGTTAATCATCTTGATGATGAAAGCATAAGGTGCCTAAATATCGGGATCAACGCACTAGATGATTGATGTGTTTTAGAATCGATCTTTGATTAGCTCTATCCATGAAAGAGTGGTAATTTCGTTGATTGCCTTAGATGGTTAAACCTTAGGTATGGGGACAAGATTATGAGCGGAAATGTAGACTATAGTGCCATAACTTGGTCTGTCGAGATTTATGAGAAAGACGGTGATAAGTTTATAAAAGAGTATGTGATTGATAAAATTTCTGTAAGCGATATCCGTAGGATTTTAAATAAAAATACATATGATTCAATATTTGATACATATTTTTTTGACGAAGAAATGGCGAATTTTTTTCAAAACTATATTGATGAAAAAATAGATCTTTCTAAGTATGATTACTTTTTTGGCGGGTATAGAAAGTAGTAGGTGTAGCTGCGTCGTCAAAATTGAAATAAAATATGTCTAAGTTGAATGGATTGTAAAAATGAGGCCTAAGAATAATTTAACCTTGTTTTTTAGGGGTGGGAGTTAAGGCGAGCTGATTGTTTGAATCAACGTTATGTATGTTAATAGATCCTCAATAAGTATGGTCGGCTATATTTTAGAGATTTATCGGTTTTCAAAGGGAGTTGGTGAGTATCTAGCCGATACTTGTGAACTATTCAGATGCATTAAATGTTTAAACTTGATAACTGGCGGAGAGAGCGGGATTCTGTTTTCTCATTTAAATCTATTAATATATTGATTTTTATAGATATATTGAAAATTCAAAAAATGAATTTTGTACCATTTTTTGTACCATAATTGTGATGAATTTTTGAAGTAGAAGGTTTGTCTTACGGTGTTGGCTGTGGATTGTTATGTCTATCAGTCAAAAAAACATATGCCTTTGCATATTTCGCAAGGCGCATTTCATCTTTTTCAGATAAGGAATTCAGGCGGGATCGATCCATATTGTGGGTTAGGTCTGCAAGCTTTACGATTTTCGCTAATGGGTCAGCTTTGACCGCTTCAAGGTAAGCAAAGTAGTCGACATCTGGCTTCGTTAAGAGCTGCACAACGCGTGAAATGGTCAAAGCTCTCTGTTCAGTAATTCCGCCTGCCATTAATTCGGATTCAAGTTGCTTTGGTGCTATATCGCAGTCTTCTATGATATCATGGAGATAAGCGATTGCTTTCGCTAGTTCGTTGTCGTTAATCTGTGATGCGACAGCGGTTAAGTGCCATGAAAAATAATCAACGCCTGCTTTATCAACCTGCCCTTGATGGTACTTTCGCGCAATCGCTTTCGCTGTTTCAAGTATCATTCTTATTCTCCTTGCTGATCTGCCTGTAAAAGTGAAAGCAAATTGGTGTATGGCCGTAAGGCCTTCGAGCTGATGGTCAGGTTTGTTCAGGGGGTAGTGATTGATTATCTGGCTATGAAAACCAGACGACATGACTATGCTCGCACCATTACATGGTCAGATATAGTGTTGCTGAAATGCTAGTGTAATGGAGAGGTGCGATATGCATTTTTTAGTGCATGTGGAATATACTGTATCTTGTATTATGGTGAAATGTACTTCTGTGAAGCTAGTTGCAAGAGACAGTTTAGCAATTGCCATTTTATATGATGCTACACGCTAGTTCTGCAGCTGTAAGGTGTGTCTTGACATTCACACTAGCAAGGGAACGGAAGGCTTTGCAATCGGGATGAGTGCATACTAATTCGTATCCGTATGTTGGGAGAATTTATTAAGTGAATATCTTCCGCGCCCAACCCTCATATAAAGTGCTACCTCTCCCATACTATGTTCAGTGCAATTGGCAGCGAGATAAGAATAATAACGGGGAAGTCCCCAGCCGGGGCATATACGACGCACATCATGTGCTGAAAATGGTTCTTTAAGTGTGTGGTCAATAGTAACGGCGTCGACGATAAGCTTATGAATTTTTTCTCTCATAACGGCCCTCGCTATATGTTGCTGATTGCAAGATTAGGTGATGATGCATTCAGAAGCAACATCGTTGAAACCAGTCGTGCGGGGTAGATAAGAATATGCTGAATTTGTGCCTTGGCATATAAGGGAATTATCACGATATTGAATCACAAGCGTAATGCCTTCGATATCCATGCTTTGCTGTTTGTCCAAGTCTCGATTAAATTGCTTACGTTATAAAGTTATTGATTGAATAGGGTTGCGCGATGTCGTGACGATAAGCAACGAGATCGCCGCCTTTACCAGCACTGTAATCGACGCAAATGACATTGGAAGATAATGGTTTTGGCTTGCCCGTTAACCAGTAGTGACCAATGAAAAGCATAGTATCTTCATTGTAGCGATAAGCATCAAGGTTTGGGATTATATCCCTTGGCAGGGTCTGGGTTATGGCTTTTGGCAAAAGCGCAAGGGATTCATAATCATTAGCGGTGTTGTCCCACCATTTTAGGCGTACAGATTGGCGTTCATAACCATCTGCGTCTTGAAACTTCACGCCGCTGGGAAGGGGGAGTTCCAGTCCTTTCAAGAGCAATTCAGTTGCTTCAAAGGCTACGCTGCCTTCTTTGGCGCTCTCAATAATGCCTGCCTCTGTCAAACAGTTGTCGCTGGTTAAGAACGGCCTCAGTTGTTTTTGTTTCTGCATATTCCAGCAGGCGTGAACGACGCGGATGTCGTCAATTTCAAGCCAGAGGGGGAGTGCCTTGAAGAACGAAATAAGTTCATTGTAGAGAACGGAATCATGTTGCACCCCATTCAGGAATGCAGCGTGTTGCTGGAAGTTCTTTTTCCCAGTGTTCCCTGAATGGGTGCGTAAATAGTCTTTGGGGTCGTATGGATTTGGCGTGGCATAGCAAATGGCGTTGTATTCGTGATTACCCATTACCGCTAAGGCAGAGCCGTTTTCAATCATAGCTTTGGCCGTCAGGACGGTATCAAGTTGCTGCGGTCCGCGATCAATGAAATCACCAAGGAAAATTACTTTCCTTTCGGAATGGGTGTACCCATAAGAATTAGCCTTAGTATACCCTAACTTAAATAAAAGACTGTGTAATTTTGTACTATTTCCATGAATATCACCAATAATATCGTATCCTATTGTTGTCATAGTGATTCCAAAAAATAAAATGTGAATTAATAAAGAAAGCAATCTTTTATCGCTTTTAGGTGTTCGATGAAGAATTATTCATACATATTGTCGTTCGTTTTGTTCACTTTTACTTATTCAGAGGGTGCCGTAGCGCAGAGTCAATTGCCCATTAGTGAAGGGAGTTTTGTTTCATCGAAGGCAGACTGCACCCTTCTTAAGAAAGGAGAGCTGGATTTTGTCGAATTGTCTATTGAACAAAATGGGCGTCAATTTTCCTTTCCGGAAGTTAGTTGTCTGGTTGCTGAGGTGAAGAAGGTTCGAAATGGGCGTTTTTATGTGAAAGCTGATTGCAGAGAATTTGAAGATATAGGTGAGCAGCAATTTTTTCTTGATGTATTGTCGAGCAAGAACATTCGAATTGATGGACGTGACTTAGTTGCATGTGAGTGGGATGGTTCTGCAAAAGGACTTGAAGCTCTACCAGCCGCTAAACCGGAGTTAGATCATGCTGGAAAGATTTCGTACTTTGTGAAGGGTGTGAAAAAACTGATTATGCAATGGGAAGCTGAGGAAACTATTTGTCGTGGGAGTAATCCGGATGATCCAAAAACTATGAAGGCTTGTGTACGGCGGAGTGCCGTGGTTCAGGCATTGGAAAAATCAGGGTGGTGCTACGGTACGGAAGATCAGGCGCGTGTTGATATGCGATGGCATAAATGCCTGCGAGATTCGATACGTTCATACGACTAAGTCCGTTGGATTGTCAAAGTGATGATCAACTATGTTGATCATATATATTTTATTTAGAATGTACGTAGGTAACAAGCGGAGGAAGTTATGGGAATTAAAGAGAGTATACTACGAATCTTATCCGAAAGGGATTTGTTGGAAAGTGATGCTGCTAAAGGTGTTGCTGCGCAGGCGGTTGCACGCGGGGTTGATACGCTGACGGATAAGCAAAAATACGTACTAAAAGGCTACTTTAATCCGGTTTGTGAGGGGGACAGAATACATGACTGTGAAAAGCGCCTGACTGATAAAGAACATTTGTCTGCGCTGGAGCACTACAGCGATAATATTTCTTGTTTTGATTGTATGGCTCAGATTGAACATCAGGATCATACGTGGGCTAAAATGGAAAAAGAATAACGATCAGAAACATGATCCTTTGTGATCTGTTGATTGTTTCTTGTGGTTCAATTTGTCTATGCCTTAAGCGAACCGTACTGATCTTGGTTCCATAAATATCATTTGATTACTTATAACGAACCACCTATAATGGAACCATGTAAATGGAACTTTATGGTGGTTCGTATGTTTGTGAGAGCTTACCTTCGTGCATCGACGAAAGAACAAGATGCTAGCAGGGCGAAAGATGATTTGTTTCGGTTCGCTAGCGATAAAGGCCTGAAGATTGCAGCCACGTATATTGAAAATGAAAGTGGCGCATCGCTAAACCGTCCGGAACTTTTTCGTCTGTTATCTGACTGTCAGGCAGGTGATATTTTGCTGATAGAGCAGGTGGACCGCTTAAGTCGTTTGAATGCTATGGACTGGGAACGTTTGAAGTCTGAAATTCGCGACAGACAGGTTAAAGTGGTTGCTCTTGATTTGCCGACATCATGGGGAATGGCCGTTTCAAGTACAGATGAATTCACTGCCCGTATGTCAGAAGCCATTAATAATATGATGCTGGACATGATCGCGGCCATTGCCCGTAAAGACTATGAAGATCGTCGTAGACGGCAGAAGCAGGGAATAGCCAAGGCTAAAGAGCAAGGGCTGTATAAAGGGCGTCCGGAGAATAAATCCCGTAATCAGGCTATATTGAAAATGCTTGAAAGCGGCCAAAGCTGGAATAGCATCATACAGGCAACCGGATGTTCCAGATCAACCCTTTCGCGGCTGAAGAATAATACGCAAGTCTTGTTGTAAATGTTTATTATGGATTATCAATGTGTATGACCCCCCCTCCAGTAATATGCAGGGGGAGGGGGAGATTATTTCTTTGCAAAGGGCTGAGTTGCCGAACCAGAGCCTAAAGTCTTACCGGATGCATCAACAGCTTTTACTGTAATTTTATAGAAGTGCGTTCCTGATGGCGGGCATGGACCTTTGTATTTAAAGGCGCCATAAGGAAGTTGTGACTGTCCTTTGAAGGCTACGCTGCCGCCGCCATGATCAAAACTCGATGCATTTTGATCTATCATTTTGATCAAGAGTTTTGCCGTGCCTTGTGGAACATTGGAGAGTTTGATTGGCGGTGACTTTGAATCAAAGCACTTTTTTGTTGGACCCCATTCAAAGGTAACACCTATATCTGCCGCTAAAGCATTGCTTGAAACAATGAATGTTGCGGCACTTATCAATAGCAATTTATGCATGATGTTCTCTTGTGATTATGCGAAAGGTTTACATGCCAAAACATGTTATGAAAATGGGCAGTTAAACTGCCCATTTTAGTTATTAGAATTTCACACGAATACCGGCAGTAACACCTGCGACACCAATGTTCTTGGCTTTCAGCATTTCCCCGTCATTCATATATTGAACGTTAAGTGCCTTGTTTGTTTCAGCTTTGCCGAGCCAGTGGTAAGTACCTGTAACAGTGAAGTCTACGTTTTCTGTAACTTTATAACCAACGCCAAGACCGAGGCCGCCAGCAAAGTTTGTCTGGCTTTTAGATGGGAATGAAGCGAAATCGTCAGGATAAAGGTTTTCGCCCTGCTTGGCAGAGGCTTTCAAGAAAGACGCGCCGATTTCACCGAATGCATCTACGTAAAAACGGTCTGTGAGGTCATGGATATAACCTGCGCCTACGAATACTCCATGTGCGCGAACGCGAAGGTCTTGATCGTAGTCATCGCCACTGAAGGTCGCATTTCCGCTATAGTCGTGTTGACCGAAATAACGATACGAACCTTTAACGTAGTAGTTAGGTGCCAGCATATAGCCTACGCTAAATACTGCTCCGACGGAGCTGTCTTTTTTATCAACATCGTTCAGGTGGATACGGTCGCCTGATACTACATTGTCAGTAAAAGCTGTGCCAATTGGGTTGATGAAGTGGAGTGCATTTGCATTTGACCATGCACCACCGACGCCTGCATCAATAAACCAACGAGGTGAATCTGTCGTAATGGCTGCCGGTTCATTGATTGGTGCTACAATAGCGTCAGCTGCAACTGCAAATGTGGTTGAAACTGAAAGTGCACTTGCTGCGAGTAGTAGGATTTTCATAATTGCCCCTGCTTGAGTTGTTTAGTTCGAAAGTTGTCTGGTTAGGTATTATTTGGACTCGGCAACATGAACATTGATCATGTTCTGATTGGCCATCATTCCCATGCCCATAGCGGCGCCCGCTGGTTTAAAACCTTTTGATACAAGCCAATTGTAATGCCAGTTGTTGTAAACAAACATAAACACAATACTTGCAAGGCCTAAGGTGCAGAGAACGGCAAGTAGGATGACTAAGAAACCAACAAAGTGACCGCGAAACAATGCGGGGAATGGACCAAAGAATAAGCAGGTCCAAGAAATTCCTTTGAAACCAACTGCTGTTCTATGGGTAACTGGTTCTATCATTTGAATTGGGTATGCCATCGAAGCGACCTTTGTTTTCCGACCTTAGTCGTGTTGCGTATGTTTCTGATGGGTTGCAGCTGATTGGCTGATTGACCCGATACGTTTGATCGCTTCGCTCTGCACTTCATTTGCCCCCGACATTGTTATGTGAATCCATTGGATTCACTAACGTGTGCTGAAAATTAATATGTGCCCAGCAGTCCGTCGATTGTCAAGCCGTCTATACTGTTAATCGTTCTATGAACGCAAGACAGATTATCGGTTGGAATTTACGGAAACTTCGCGTGGCTAAAGGCTTCTCTCAGGAGCGGTTAGCTTTGGAGTCAAATGTTGACAGGTCATATGTAGGGAGGGTCGAACGGGGTACAGAGAACGTCACGATTTCGACACTGGAAGCATTGGCTGATGCACTGCAAGTGACAGTCAGTGAGCTTTTTGAAGTTCCTGATAAAGACGCACTGCCACCGCAGCCAATGAAGGCGGGGCGAAAATATAAATAATTGGAAATGTGCTATGCTATGTGGCCTAGCTTACAGACTAAGTGCGTAATAGGCTCAATTCAAAGCTCTGCTCTGTAAGTCTTGCTTTATTATGAAGTACAGACCGCCTCCCGCTATCGATACGACGATGATTATCGCCAGAGTGATGTAAACACTCGTATTCTTAAATGCGAAAGCCATGGCAAATGGCGCTATGGCAGATAGCACCAATCTCGCAGACATCAGTTTTCCCTGCATCGCACCATATCCGGCGCTTCCAAATAAATATAACGGGAGGGAACCGCTTATAATGCTGAACAGACCATTGCCGAAACCAAACAAGCAGGCGAATAATATTGCTGCAGGAATATAAGGTGCGCCGATCATCAATATCATAACGGATAAGGCAATGAACGAGGCTGCGATGACGGCTAAGTTCACGGGGGATAGGTTTTTTCCCGCCATCATATTGATAAGGCGGCTGGCGACTTGCGATGGTCCGAACACAGCGCCGATAAAGACTGCTGATTTTGCCAAGCCCAATATGGCCAGTAACGGGATCATATGAACAAGGATTGCAGAGGATATCAATGCTTGCAGGCTGAAAGCTGTTAGAAGTACTGCGAAACCTTTACGTCTTAATGCCAAAGGCAGTACGCCAGCTACAGAAGGTATTGCTTTGCCGTCATTCTTACGTTGATCATGAGTTGTTTTGCTGGTGCGTGTCAGGGAATAATGCAGCGGCAGGCATATCACCAGATGGAGACCGGCAAAGACCAGATAGATTTGCTGCCATGTCAGCCATTGCAGTAGTAATGATGTGAGTGGCCAGAAGATGGTGGATGCAAAACCGGCTATCAGTGTCAGATAGACAATGCTGCGCTGGGCAACCACTGGTTTGATCTGCACAAGCAGTGCAAAGGCGGCGCCGTATTGTACAAGATTGGCTGCAATCTCCACGATTGTAAGCGTTACAATGAAGGCCAGCGAATTGGGGGAGACTGCGCAAAGGATGAGAGAAAGCGCTGCAAAAGCAGAGCCGACTGTCATAATTTGTGCAGCACCTAAGCGGTCAATAAGTTTGCCCAGCCACGGTGCCAGCACACCACCTGCTAGCAGTGCTATGGATAATATTCCATAGACCCATTCCGTTGTTGCCTGATAGCCATGCGCAATGGACGGAGCCAGCACACTGAATGAATAGTAGAGTGTGCCGTAGCCGATGATTTGTGTGAGGCCAAGGCTCAGTATTGCATAAGCAGGAAGGCGCTGATCGGTCATATGGATTTCAACGAAACACGGGTTTCCAGTTTCTCTGCGGCTTCTTTTCGTTCACTGTAACGGTCGGTAAGGTGGTCAGATATGCCCCGTGTCAGGATAGTGAATTTGATGAGTTCTTCCATGACATCAACAACCCTTTCATAGAATGAAGAGGGTTTCATGCGTCCGGCGTCATCAAACTCTTGCCATGCTTTGGCGACTGATGATTGGTTGGGGATTGTAATCATGCGCATCCATCGACCTAAGACACGCATTTGGTTCAAAGCGTTGAAAGACTGAGAGCCGCCGGAAACCTGCATCAGTGCCAGTGTGCGACCTTGCGTCGGGCGTACAGAACCGCCCGCTAAAGGTATCCAGTCAATTTGTGATTTCATGACAGCACTCATTGCGCCGTGGCGTTCAGGACTGGTCCAGACTTGTCCTTCTGACCACACCATTGCTTCCCGCAACTCCTGAACCTTGCTGTGATCAGCAGTACTGTCATCTGGCAATGGCAGGCCATCGGCATGATATATCCGTGTTTCTGCCCCCATAAACTCCAGTAACCGCTGTGCTTCCAGTGTTAAGAAGCGGCTGTAAGAACGTTCTCTCAGCGACCCGTATAGAAGCAGGATGCGCGGTTTATGTGTCAGTAAAGGTGCTTGGAGCTTATCGTAATCGGGTGTGCGAAACGCCTGCAGGTCAAGATTGGGCAGTGTCACGATTATCTGTCCTTCCGCTCATAAGTGATCTGTTCCCCGTCTTCTTTGGTAAAGTTGACAGCGGGATTTTCCAGAAGATCAAGAACACGTTCTGACGGGCGACAAAGGGCTGTGCCATGAGGTGTCGCTACGACCGGTCTGTTCATCAGGATCGGATGTTGCACAATGAAATCCAGCAATTGATCATCCGACCATTTCGCATTGGCTAAATCCAGTTCGGCAAAAGGCGTGCCTTTTTCCCGCAGCAAATCCCGCACGGAAATTTTCATGGCAGCAACAAGTTCTGAGAGTTGTTCTTTGGATAGTGGCGTTTGCAAATATTCAATGATGACAGGCTCTTCACCACTGGCGCGGATCATGGCGAGTGTGTTGCGTGAAGTTCCGCATTGTGGGTTGTGATAGATTATAACGGACATTAGATATCACCTGTCTTCGTTTGATTATTGCCTTGTTCATACCAGCCTTTCGATCTGTTCACGATCCAGACAACGGAGAGCATAACGGGGACTTCCACCAATACGCCCACAACAGTTGCAAGGGCGGCACCGGAACTGAAGCCGAAAAGGCTGATGGCTGCAGCAACGGCTAATTCGAAGAAGTTTGAGGCGCCGATCATGGCAGACGGGCCTGCAATACAATGTTGTTCGCCCGACATCCGGTTCAGGAGATAGGCCAGACCGGAGTTGAAATAGACTTGGATCAGGATCGGTACAGCAAGCATGGCGATGATCTGTGGCTGGGCGATGATCTGTTCCCCCTGAAAACCAAACAGCAAAACAAGCGTGGCAAGAAGAGCAATCAGCGATAATGGCTGTAATGCCTTCAGCAGTTTGTTTAAGGGCTGGCTACCATTCTTGGAGAGCAGGCTGCGTCGTCGTATCAGTTGTGCGATGATGACGGGAAAGATGATGTACAAAACCACTGAGAAAATCAGTGTATTCCACGGCACTGTGATCGCTGATAATCCTAAAAGCAGGCCGACAATCGGGGCAAAAGCAATGACCATGATCGCGTCATTCAGTGCTACCTGAGACAGGGTGAAATGGGGTTCGCCCTTAATCAGGTTAGACCAGACAAAGACCATTGCTGTGCATGGCGCTGCGGCCAGAATAATCAGTCCGGCAATGTAAGAGTCGATTTGGTCTTGCGGGAGATATGGCCGGAACAGCCAACCGATGAACAGCCAACCCAACAAGGCCATAGAGAAGGGTTTGACTGCCCAGTTGACGAAGAGTGTCACACTGATGCCACGCCAATACTGGCCGACCTGACGCATCGCTGAGAAGTCGATTTTGAGCAGCATGGGAATGATCATCAGCCAGATCAGGATGGCAACAGGTATATTGACCTTGGCAATCTCTGCTGCCCCGACCATATGGAAGGCTGTGGGAAACAGATGCCCCAAGGCAATCCCGATGATGATACATAGGGCAACCCAGAGTGTCAGATATCGTTCAAAGACAGACATGGCTTTTCCTTGGCTGGTTTTATGCCATGGAGCGAAACCGGCCTTATTCAGTTGTGATAATCAGTGAATTTCAGATTGTTATGCAGGAGGATTCAGACTGGATGATCCGGCTGCTCCTTTGACGTACAGCAGGGCGTAAGACTCCGGATAAGGGGAGTGCAGAGTTCTTCACTGCCGCCACAACAATCCTTGATCATGAAAAGCGTCAGTTCCCGAAATGTATCAAGATCAGCACGGTAGATGATTGACCGGCTCTGACGTTCTCCTTTGATCAATCCTGCGCGGGACAGCGTGGACAGGTGGGCTGACATTGTATTCTGGGGCACATCCAATACACGTGCCAGTTCACCTGCCGGTAAACCGTTCGGTTCGTGTTTGACCAGCAACCGGAAAGTTTCCAGTCGTGTGGCCTGTGCTAAGGCTGCGAGTGCAGTGATTGCTGTTTCATTTTCCATATATCTAGAATAATAGATATATGGACTGTGTCAACACAAATGATAAATTATTAGGGGGGGCTACCTGAGGGGGAGTGCTGGCATAGTTTTCGACTATGCCAGCATTGTTTTTAATGAAGCGAATTACTGGCGGCTTGTCGTTCTGCTTTGTCATGCAGAGCAAACTTGTCGATCATATCTGCGCTTGCACGGTTAAAACCGCGTACTTCGACCTGTGCTCCGGAAGATCGAAGCTTTAAGACGACTTTATCAAGAGCCCCAACAGCAGTTATGTCCCACAAATGCGCTCGGCTGACATCAATCATGATAAGAGCGTGTGTGCTGCTGAAATCGAAAGAATGGATAAAACTCTCAGCTGAAGCGAAGAAAATCTGTCCTTCAACCATATAGGTAAGTGTGTTTGTGCTCTCGTCGCTTTGTTTGGTAACAGTAAAAAGTTTAGCAACTTTTCCAGCAAAGAATATGCCTGATAACAGCACTCCAACGATGACGCCTTTTGCCAAATCATGCGTTGTAATGACTGTTACAACTGTAGCAATCATGACGACTGAAGAAGGCAGCGGATTGCGTCTCAGATCAAGCACAGAGCGCCAAGAAAATGTTCCGATTGAAACCATAATCATTACTGCAACAAGTGCTGCCATTGGAATGATTTTGACAAGATCGTTAAGCACAACAATCAGGAAAAGAAGAAACGCGCCTGCTACAAATGTTGAGAGTCTGCCGCGACCGCCTGACGACACATTGATCACGGACTGGCCGATCATGGCACAGCCACCCATTCCGCCGATAAGTGCAGAAGCTATATTGCTTGTTCCTTGTCCGTAGCATTCCTGATTTTTATTGCTGGGCGTATCAGTCATGTCATCAACAATTTGAGCTGTCAGCAATGATTCAAGCAAGCCAACAGATGCCAGTGTTACGGAATAAGGGAATATGATCTGCAGAGTTTCGAAGGTGAGGGGTACTTGTGGCAAGGCGAAAATTGGAAAAGCTGAAGGGAGTTCCCCTAAATCACCGACTGTCCGTAACTCCATACCAGTTGACCATGCAATGAACGTCAGTACGACAATTGCGATTAATGGCGAGGGGATTGCCTTGGTCAGATAAGGGAAAAGATAGATTATCCCCAGTCCGGCTGCAATCATCCAGTAGGTTTGTGTCGGAACATCGATCAGTTCCGGTAGCTGAGCCATAAAGATCAAAATGGCCAGTGCATTTACAAAGCCGGTAATGACGGAACGGGAAACAAAACGCATTACCCGCGCCAACTTTAATGCTCCGGCAAGTATCTGAAGAATACCCATTAAGATTGTGGCTGCGAAAAGATATTGCAGTCCATGTTCTTTAACGAGTGATACCATGACGACAGCTGTGGCCGCTGTAGCCGCTGAAATCATTGCAGGGCGACCACCGGTAAAAGCTGCCACACATGCAATTGCAAATGAAGCATACAAACCAACTTTGGGGTCCACGCCTGCAATAACAGAAAACCCTATCGCTTCAGGAATAAGAGCGAGAGCAACAACGATACCCGATAAGATATCGCCACGAATGTTTGAAAACCACTGACTGCGGTATTCTTTTAATCTTAGCATTGGGAATTTTACACACTGATGCAACGAACTGAAAATTTGGCTTTTAAGAATGCCGTTGCAGTGTTGTCTGGCGGATAGGCGGCCAGAAGAGCCACTCGGAATTGCACCGAGTCCTTGTTAATGCCCCATAAATATCGGAAATCTTGTATTTTGCAATTATATCCCACTGAGTATTTATTCGCTGCTATGGTTGCGCGATGATGTCTATTGATGATTAATTCCGGTATCGCTTCAGTGCACTGCTATAATATCTCAGTTCGTTCTCTGGAATTTCGTTCAGAGCGGAGTTCCATTTCTTGTTGGATTTTGGATAGATATCCCATGGGAACAGGTTGTTGCCAGATTTCGCACTGGATTTGTCAAACTTCAACGCGTAACTTACAAACTCCTTCATTCCTTCGACGCCGTTGAACGTCGGTTTGAATGACACTTCTTTGAAAGCCCATGGCTTTTGCAGTAAGTACCGTCGTTCGTTGGGGCGTTTTTCTGTAATATCTATAAACTTTTCGAAGGTGGCATCATGAATGAGCAACAGACCATGAATATGTGGGTATACGCTGCGGGCTAGGCTTTGACGTTGTCTTGTACCTTCGTGATCAAAGAAGCATACCAGCATTGGCTGCTTATGAAGGTTCTTAGTAATAGTCCAGTTGTTCCCCAGTAGTGAGCGACTTAAATGGCTGTGAAAGTCACAGCACATCTTATCCATACCGAACTGTAATTCAGTCGTTCTTCTATCAGTGTTGTTAAAGTGTGCGGTGAGTTCGTAAACGTGTTTTTGGTGATCAATTTCATTCCCCAGTGACCATATTTTGTCTGGTTCTGAATGGTACTGAAATCGTCCGTATGCATTCATCAAGTTCGGAATGTGCGTTACTAATTCTTCATGTAAAAATACTTTTCTCATATTGTTTCTCATAATAGTATACCATCAGTGCAAGGAAATCCTTGAACTGTTGAATGTAAATGAAATCTATTTCCACGTTCTCGATGCATTTTTGCCTTCGATACTTGCTATTGGAAATAGCTTGTGCCGCTCATACATTGATCTCAATTCTTTTCAGAAGTAATGAATGATGTGACCCTGATTTATCAGGACGCATTGGGCTATGGTGATATTAGTTCTATTGCTTTTTTGCTCTGTTATGAACAACAAAGAGAACTTTACTGTGTGATGAGGCAAGTATGCAGGAAGCAGTAAAGTACTTTTGCCGAACATCTACGTTGTATTTATCTTGCTGCACCGACCAGAAATAACATGTGCTCATGCTGCAGAGGCAAAGTTCCTCTGTCTGGTATTTATCGATGAGAGTGGTTTGCTGAGTGTTGCCTTCGGAAGGTATTATCAGGCAACGAATACGCATGAATTACGGGAAGCGTATTAATCCCATGGTGCAATCATCGAGTTTTCATAGGCTTTGACTGCGTTCCATTCAGCAGTGATTTTTCGAAAACCGTTATGATCATTATTTTTTCTGAGCATATCCCCGACTTCTTGCAGGCATGCTTTATAGTTATCAAGGTCAATGTGTTTGTATTTATCATGCATTGATCAATGCATCGATGTCCCTTCTGTTATGCAGTCCTGACTTTGGTCTTCATCACGAATGGTTGTGCGATGAGGGTGAATGACCTGCAGAGCCTGCTAACAAAAGTATTTATCTAGAAAGTCGATTTTCTTTATCATTCAAAGAGAGATATTTCCAATCGGCACTCATTCGTTGTAAATATGTCACGGTTTCTTCTAGCGGATAACCATTTCCGTAATGGGAACCCATTCCTTGATCTTTATGTCCCATTAAGTCGTGCTGTAGTTCTTCAGGGATGCCGTGCTTTCTCAAGCGGTCTTTAAACGTGTGGCGTAGACTGTAGACGGAGTGTTGATCGGTTTCTAAAAGCCCATTGTTCTGCATATACTTATTTATCAGACCTGATGCATTTGATGGGCCATTGTCTGTCGCGTACTGTGTGAAACCCGCTGGAAAAGTCTTAAAGGCCTGCAAGGAATACCCTGTGAGCGGGATAGTACGTTTGCGATGTGTAGTCTTTAACTGCCGATGTTCATTTCCCTGAATGATAATGTGTGGAATAGCGACGTTGAGGCGGATATCTTTTTCTGGATCGAGGCCACAGAGTTCTTTAAATGAACAACCCGTGTCTATCACAGCAAAAAGAAGTGCCTTTGCACACGGGTTTAATTGTGTGAATGCATCCTTTTTGAACCAGCGTTCGTTTAAGAAGTCGATTGTAAACGGAGGTCGCGCATTCTCTTGTGCTTGGAAGTTTAGTCCATCAAAGACAGTTTCTGTTTCGTCATCATGTGCGATTTTGTAGGTTTTGATAAGGACGCGTAAGTGTGTAATATATTTACTAGCGGTGTTTGCTTTAATTTCTTGCGTTGCAATCTTGTGCTTTAAGTGTCTATGGAAATTTCGTGCCTGCTGACGATCTAAGGAGGACAGATCGATATCTTTTCCTAAGAAGGACGTTAACTGCGTAACGGCATTCTTCAATGGGGTTAGTTTTTTTGATCTTTCTCTGTCGTTTAAAGAACTCAGCATATGCACCTGATCATCTTCGTAGAATGCGACTAGATTGGACAGCTTCATGGTAGCTTCGGCTGTGCCAAAGTAGCTTGAAAATTCGCGCCCTTTCGGTTTGCCTGCTTTTGTCCATTCGCTGTGGGTCTGCATTAATTGTGCTGGATTTTGGATAAGCTGATCAAGCGGTTTGTAAATTCGTCCGGTGACTTGTGCCATACGCATAACTTCTTCGTAGCTTAGCTCTGAATAGTTGGTCAGGTCTTCACCATTGCGAAGTTTTTCCATAAGGCTTTGATAATATGGTTCGACTTCGCCATATTGCTTCATGGCGACTGAAAGGTCTTTGGTTTTCAGTGAAGCTTTGAATTCTGATTTCCCTGCAAGGCTGCGCAGATGTGCAGGTATGACAAGGCGAAAGACGAAAGTCTTTCGTCGGACGTACAAATGGGGAATGTCAGGGGAGTATTTTTTCAATGATTTTGTACCACCTTTTGTACCATAATATTATGGAAGATGATGAAAATCAATGTTTTCAACGGCTTGGAACGGTAATATGGCGGAGAGAGCGGGATTCGAACCCGCGATACGGTTCCCCGTATACACACTTTCCAGGCGTGCGCCTTCAACCACTCGGCCACCTCTCCACTCAAGACTGATATTTATAAGTGATATCAATCACAACGGCGTATCTTCAAACAGTGGTCAGCTGTTAAACGACCGTTTCGGCGCGAAATATAGCTATAAAAGACGGATGTTCAACCATTATTTCGTGTTTCACTGAATTCATTTGATTTTACAGGCAGAAAACAGTGAAATTATATGAAAAATCGGATGCTTTATTTATTTAACATATTGAATTTATTGATTTTAATATTTTTGAAGCTCTGTGGAAAATATCGTCGAATTTCGTGCCGCCAGAGCTTGGTTTTGAGTGTTTTGGACTGATCTGGCTGAAATTCGTGACGAAACTGGTCGAATCTTATGTCCGAAAGGACAAATGTTTTTGCTCAACGGCGGAGGGAAGTTACAGACTTTTCCGTGAATTATAATTTTATATTAGAAAAATTTAATAGCCTGTCTGTCAGGAAAGCTCCTTGTGATAGAATGATAGTCAGAGTTGTTTTTTGAGTTCTGAATTTCAGAAGACGGATATGGGTTGTTATGCGTGTATTTTTTAATTTTCTGGCGCTCTGGTCGTTGGGTGTCAGCTTGTTATTTGCTGTTTTTGATATTGCGCGATCAATTGCGCAGCTTCGTTTGGTTGTGACGCCGTTTCTGCAGAGTTTGCAGGATTATCTGCCTGAATATTTGGCTACTTTTGCCGGTTTTATACGGCAGGTCTTCTGGAACGGCTTTTGGGACAGCTGGATGGTTTCGGTGTTGAATATGCCCGGATGGTTCTTATTTTTAGTGCTGAGTATAGTGTGTTTTGCTGTCGGAACGATCGGGCGTAAATCTTATGCACGTTAAGAGTACAGAGTTGTGTAAGCCTGTTCCGGCTGCCTGCCGTTAAAACTAACAAGTATGCAGCATTTCCGTTGTTGCTGTTTAAGCCGGAAATGCATCAGACAGGGACTATGATGATGTTCAGACAATATCCCGAACACAAGTTGCGTATGCCGACCAGTAACGAGGCGCTTGCCGGTCGTACTGAGGCGATTGCGACTTCCGAAGACCATTTTGTTTCCGGACTTCCTCTGCACGGGCCATGGCCGCATAATATGAAGAAAATTCTGTTCGGTATGGGCTGTTTCTGGGGCGTGGAACGTTTGTTCTGGCAGGTGCCCGGTGTTTATGTCACCGCTGCCGGTTATAGCGGCGGTCTGACGCCAAACCCGACCTATGAGGAAACCTGTACGGGCCTGACAGGGCATAATGAAGTGGTGCAGGTGGTCTATGATCCGGCTGAGGTGACGCTGGCACAGCTTTTGCAGATTTTCTGGGAAGAGCATGATCCGACGCAGGGTATGCGGCAGGGTAATGATATCGGCACAACATATCGCTCAGGCATTTATGTCTATTCGGATGAAGATCTGAATACTGCTGAAGCGAGTAAAGCAGCTTACCAGCAGGCGCTGACCGCCCGTGGTCTTGGCGCAATTACGACGGAAATTCTGCCTGCTTCTGATTTTTATTATGCTGAAGGTTATCATCAGCAATATCTGGCGAAAAACCCTCAGGGTTATTGCGGCTTGCGCGGTACAGGCGTTTCCTGCGTGATTTAAGGGCGGCGCGGTGTGTTCCGGCAATGAAATATGTGTAAGCGCATAAATTTAAGATGAAAAAAGTTCCGGACCGTGCCAGATTGCCGGTTATTAAAATCTGAGCGGGCGGTAAAAAACAGCATAATTTACCGAACACGGGTGGATATTTTCTCGCGCAGAATTACTGCGCTATCGGAGGTGAGTGGTAATGAAGCGTATCGTTATGGGCCTGTTGGCCGCGACCCTGAGTGTTTCAGCAGCTTATTCGGCAGAACTGAAGCCGGCTGTTGTTTATGACTTTGGCGGAAAATTTGACAAGTCTTTCAATGAAGCCGCTTATAATGGCGCTGCCAAATATAAAGCAGATCACGGTACTAATTATCGTGAATTTGAAATTCAGAACGATGCGCAGCGTGAACAGGCTCTGCGTAAATTTGCACAGGATGGCAACTCACCGGTTGTGATTGCCGGTTTCTCGGCTGTTTCCGCAATTGAGAAAGTTGCAAAGGAATTTCCGGATACGAAATTCGTAATCATTGATGCTGTCGTGGAAGCACCGAATGTGCGCTCCGTTGTCTTTAAAGAAGAAGAAGGCGGCTATCTGGTTGGTATGCTGGCAGCGATGGCTTCTAAAACCGGCACTGTAAGCTTTGTCGGTGGTATGGATGTACCGCTGATCCGTCGTTTCTATTGCGGTTATGCCGGTGGCGCAAAAGCCGGTAAAGAAGGCACAAAAGTTCTGAATAACTGGACCGGCGATACACCTGCCGCGTGGAATGATCCGGCTAAAGGCAGCGAAATCACCAAAGCCCAGATCGATCAGGGGTCTGACGTGATTTATCATGCTGCCGGTGGTACCGGTATCGGCGTGTTGCAGGCTGCGGCTGATGCGGGCAAGCTCGGCATTGGTGTTGACTCCAACCAGAACGGCCTGCATCCGGGTCATGTTCTGACCTCGATGGTCAAGGGTGTTGATACTGCCGTTTATAAGGCTTTTGAAGATGTTGCCGCTGATAAATTCACAGCCGGTATCGTTCAGATGGGTCTGAAAGATGATGGTGTGAGCTATGCGATGGACGAAAATAACGCCAAGCTGATTACACCTGAAATGAAGGCTGCGGTTGAAGCTGCAAAAGCCGACATCATCTCCGGTAAAATCAAGGTGCATGACTACACCACAGACAATAAGTGCCCTTACTAATCCGGTAGGGCTATTCATAGAAAAGGGCAGTGGTGACACTGCCCTTTTCCATTTTAAATTTCTTTGTGTCTTACCAGTGGGGCGGTTTGGTCACGGAGACTTCCGGCGCTGTTTGTTCTTCCAGCTCAAGAAAGCGATCAGTCAGCGCGCTGAGCTTTTTGTTCAGCGCGGTAATCAGCTTCCATTGCTCGGCAATCTCACCGGACAGGTCTTCAATTGTCTTTTCCTGTTCCGCATTGCGAATTTCCAGCTCTGTAAGCCGGTCGGACAGATTTTCAGACATGGGTGGTTTCCTGACAGATCAGAGGGTGTTTTGTATTCATATAGTGCACGGAAGTGATATTTCACGCTATTATGAGGGGTGAAATGCGGCTTTGTGGTGGTTTACACACAGCTTTATGCAATAGCATATATTGTTAACTGCGTGGCGGAATCAGTTAAAGCAGAACATGTCAGATGTTTTCATTTGATGTTCGCGATATGTTATTTGATAAAAATGCTCCGGCAATGCGATGTCGATGATTAACGGATGGGATAATGGCGCAGCCTGCACTTGAACTGACAGGAATTGATAAGCGTTTCGGCGCTGTGCACGCAAACCGTGCTATTGATCTGCGGATCGAAAAGGGAACCATCCACGGGATTATCGGCGAAAACGGCGCCGGAAAATCGACTTTGATGTCGATTATCTACGGTTTCTATCAGCCGGATAAAGGCACAATCAAAGTCAATGACCGGCAGGTGCATATATCCAATCCGGATGCGGCAATCGCTGCGGGCATCGGTATGGTGCATCAGCACTTTATGCTGGTTGATAATTTTACAGTGCTTGAAAATGTGATGCTGGGTGCGGAAGGTGCGCCTTTATTATCCGCCGGCATTGCAAAAGCGCGCGAGCAGCTGAAAGCGCTCGAAAAAGAATATGCGCTGGATGTTGATCCTGATGCGGTGGTCGAAGATCTGCCGGTTGGTCTACAGCAGCGCGTGGAAATTCTGAAAGCGCTGTATCGCGGCGCGGAAATTCTGATCCTTGATGAACCGACCGGTGTGCTGACACCGTCCGAGGCTGACCATCTGTTCCGCATTTTGCGGCAGCTGAAAGATCAGGGCAAAACCATTGTTCTGATTACCCATAAGCTGCGCGAGATTATGGCAGTGACAGATAATGTTTCGGTGATGCGGCAGGGCACGATGGTTGCCACCCGCAAAACCGCTGAAGCAAGCGTGGAAGAACTGGCCGAACTGATGGTTGGCCGCCGTGTTTTGCTGCGCGTGAACAAGCAGGCTGCGATACCCGGTGAGCCTGTATTACAGGTGAAGAACCTTGTTGTTCGTAATGCGCAGAAAACCACAGTCGTGGATACGGTGTCTTTTGATGTGCGCGCCGGTGAGATTGTCGGCATTGCCGGTGTTGCCGGTAATGGCCAGTCAGAACTGATCGAAGTCATTGCCGGTATTCGCCGTGCCGAGAGCGGTGTGGTGATGCTGAACAGCCTGCCGGTCAATGTGACCGGTAATGCGCATCCGGCAGAATTGCGCCGCCGTGGTCTCGCCCATGTGCCGGAAGACCGCCACCATATGGGTCTGGTGCTGGCCTATGAGGAATATGAAAATTCCATTCTCGGTTATCATGATGATCCGCGCTATCTCAAAGGCCCGTTCCTGAATATTGAAGCGATCATGCAGGATGCTAAGGGCAAAATTGCGCAATATGATATCCGCCCTGCCGATCCGCGTTTGAAAACTGCGAATTTCTCCGGTGGTAACCAGCAGAAGATCGTGCTGGCGCGTGAGATGGAACGCAATCCGGATGTGCTGATTGTAGCGCAGCCTACGCGCGGCGTGGATGTCGGTGCGATCGAATTTATTCATAAACGAATTATTGAAATGCGCGATGCCGGTAAGGCCGTGCTGTTGATTTCTGTTGAGCTGGACGAAATCCGCTCGCTGTCCGACCGTATTCTGGTGATGTTTGCCGGACGTGTTGTCGGCGAGTGCGGGCCGGAAGCCGGTGAGGGGGAAATCGGCCTGCTGATGGCGGGTATTCAGAATGAAGATAATAAGAAAACCGAAAAGGGCCTGCATTGATGATTAGCTCAACACCGGCATTGCTCATCATTGATATGCAAAAGGCTATTGATGATCCGAAATGGGGTCGCCGCGGACAGCCGCAGACAGAGGCAAATTTACAGCGCCTGCTGGAAGCATGGCGCGAACGCCGTCTGCCAGTGGTGCATGTGCGCCATGATTCAACCGATCCGCAGTCGCCTTATCGCGCGGGAACGGCAAGCAATGAATTCAAAGCAGAAGTTGAGCCGCAGATCGGTGAACCGGTCGTGGATAAACGTACCAACAGCGCTTTTATCGGTACAGACCTGATGGATGTGCTGGATGAGTTGCAAATCCGCACATTGGTTGTCGGCGGTGTGCTGCTTGAAAATTCCGTTGATGCAACAGTGCGCATGGCTGCTAATCTCGGTTTTGAGGTGATTGTGCCGGAAAACGCGGTTGCCAGTACAGACCGCACCGACCTGCAGGGCCGTCTCTGGAGCGCGGAAGATGTGCATGCGCTGACACTTGCAGTATTGCAGGGCGAATATGCGCAGGTAAAAACCACTGACGCCGTGATCGGAATGTTGCCATGAGCCAGCCTTTTGCAAAATTACCGCGCTGGGTGGATTATGGTCTGATCCCGACACTGAACCTGCTGGTTGCGTTTCTGGTTGCCGGACTTGTGGTGCTGCTTGTCGGAGAAAATCCGCTGGATGCGGCACTGCTGATGGTTAAAGGTGCCTTCGGTTCCGGTGAAGGCATTGGCTATACGCTGTTTTATGCCACGAATTTTATCTTTGCCGGTCTGGCTGTTGCCGTCGCTTTTCATTGCGGGCTGTTCAATATTGGCGGTGAGGGGCAGGCTTATATCGGTGGTCTTGGCGTGGCGCTGATCTGTCTCTGGCTGGATGCATCCATGCCGTGGTGGATTACCATGATTGCGGCATTGCTTGGCGGTGCTATTTTCGGTGCGCTCTGGGCGCTGATACCGGCATGGCTTTTGGCTAAGCGCGGTTCGCATATCGTGATCACCACGATTATGTTCAACTTCATCGCCGCCAGTCTGATGGTCTATCTGATTATCAATTTCATCAAGCCGATTGGTGTGATGGCACCGGAAAGCCGTGGCTTTGCAGAAGGTGGACAACTGCCGAAACTCGACTGGCTGATGAACCTGTTCGGTATGGAAATCCGTTCGGCACCGCTGAATATCAGCTTTTTGCTGGCGCTTTTGGCCTGTTATCTGGTGTGGCTGCTGATCTGGCGTACTAAAATCGGCTATGAAATCCGCACGATGGGGCATAGCCCGCGTGCCGCTGAATATGCCGGTATCAACCCGTCGAGAACGATTATTATCACCATGCTGATTTCCGGTGCGCTGGCCGGTATGATGGCACTTAATCCGGTGATGGGCGCGCAATATCGCCTGCAACTGGACTTTGTTGCCGGTGCCGGTTTTGTGGGGATTGCTGTGGCGCTGATGGGGCGCTCGCATCCGGTGGGGATTATTCCGGCGGCGATCCTGTTTGGTATGCTTTATCAGGGCGGTGCGGAAATCGCTTTTGATATGCCGAATATTTCCCGCGACATGATTGTGATTATTCAGGGTCTGGTGATCCTGTTTGCCGGTGCGATGGAGCATATGTTCCGTCCTGCTTTCCAGCGGTTTTTCATGCGTTTTGCATCGCGAAATGCTGCCGGTGCAGCCACGAAAGCAGGGGAGTAAGCGCCATGGATAGCTATGTAACTATTATTCAGCTGCTTGATTCAACTTTGCGCCTGTCTGCGCCTTTGCTGTTTGCCTGTCTTGCGGGGCTCTATTCAGAGCGCGCAGGGATTGTTGATATCGGTCTTGAAGGTAAAATGCTGGCCGGTGCTTTTGCGGCCGGTACTGTTGCTGCCATCAGCGGTTCTGCCCTTGTCGGTCTTGGTGCGGCTTTGCTGGTTTCGATGCTGTTGTCGCTGGTGCACGGTTTTGCCTCGATCACCCATCGCGGTAATCAGATTGTTTCCGGTCTGGCGATCAACTTTATCGCTGCAGGTACAACAATTATTCTCGGTCAGGCATGGTTCGGACAGGGGGGGCGTACACCGTCTTTGCCAAACAGCGCCCGTTTTACATCTATTAATTTTCCGGGTGCGGAAGCCGTTAAGGACGTGCCAGTTGTCGGCTATCTTTATGCGGAGCTGATTTCCGGCCACTCCATTCTGGTTTATCTGGCTTTCTTGATGGTGCCGCTGACATGGTGGGTTTTGTATCGCACCCGCTTTGGTCTGCGTCTGCGTGCGGTGGGTGAAAATCCTGCGGCAGTGGATACAGCCGGTATTTCGGTGACATGGTTGCGTTACCGTGCGGTGATTATCTGCGGTCTGCTCTGCGGTATGGCCGGTGCCTATCTGGCGACAGCACAGGGCGCAGGCTTTGTGAAGGATATGACTGCCGGTAAAGGCTATATTGCTCTGGCCGCACTGATCTTCGCCAAATGGCGTCCGGTGCAGGCGATGTATGCTTGTTTGCTGTTCGGCTTTCTCGATGCGCTGGGCATTCGTCTGCAAGGCCAGTCGCTGCCGCTGATCGGTGATGTACCGGTGCAGTTCATGCAGGCTCTGCCATATATTCTGACCGTTATTCTGCTGGCTGGCTTTATCGGCAAAGCCATTCCGCCGAAAGCGGGTGGGATTCCTTACGTAAAAGAGCGTTGAGATTTAAAATTGAGGAGGGGCTGATATGGCTCAGGATCTATTTGATGCAGCCTATGCTGCAATGCAGAAATGCCATGCCCCTTACTCGAAATTTCCGGTTGGTGCCGCATTGCGCACCAAAGACGGGCGGATTTATTCCGGCTGCAATATTGAGGTGATTTCTTTCCCTGAAGGCTGGTGCGCTGAAACCACCATGCTGTCGCATTATGTGATGGATGGCGGCGGCGAGATTGCCGAAATTCTGGTGATGGCTGAGAAACTGGAAAAATGCTCACCTTGCGGCGGTTGCCGTCAGCGCTTGGCAGAATTTGCGGGTGCCGATGTGCCACTGCATTTGTGTGACAGTTCCGGTGTTGTGCAGACTGTGACGATGCGCGAATTGCTACCATTCAGTTTTCAGACCGATGTGATTGGGTAAAGCCATGACTGAAGCCGCTCTGATTTTACGCGCTCGTTTGAATGAAGCTTTCGCCGGTGAAACGCTGAAAGTTGCTATTGTGCTGGGTTCCGGCCTTGGCGGACTGGTCAGCGAACTCGATGATCCGGTGCATATCCGTTATTCCGATCTGCCTCGCTTTCCGAAAAGCGGCGTCAGCGGTCATGCGGGCGAAGTGGTTGTCGGTCGTTTAATGGGCAGGCTGGTAATGGTGCTGGCAGGACGTGCGCATTATTACGAGCAGGGTGACGCAGCGGCGATGCGCCCAGTGCTGGAGACACTGAAAGCGCTTGGCATTGAAACGCTGATCCTGACCAATGCCGCCGGTTCTGTGGTGCAGGAGGTGGCACCAGGCAGCGTGATGCTGATTGACGATCATATTAATTATTCCGGTATGAACCCGCTGATCGGTGAACATACGGATGCGCGTTTTACCGGAATGACAGCGGCCTATGATGCAGAGCTGAAGCAGGCTTTCCGCGATGCGGCACGTGCAGCGGGTGAAAAGCTGTATGAAGGTGTCTATATGTGGTTCTCCGGCCCGTCTTTTGAGACACCGGCAGAAATCCGCATGGCACGGGTGCTGGGTGCCGATGCTGTGGGCATGTCCACTGTGCCGGAAGTGATTTTGGCGCGTTTTCTGGGGCTGCGGGCTGCCGCCTGTTCGGTCATCACCAATTATGGTGCAGGCATGAGCGGGGATGAACTCTCCCACCATGAAACCAAGACTATGGCGCCTTTGGGCGGCCAGAAACTGCAAAAAATTATCAAGATACTGGTTGGCGAAATCGGCTGATCGTTAAAAAGGTGCCGCTATGCTGTCACAGGAAATCATTAGGGCAAAACGCGATAGACAGATTTTGAGCGCGGAGCAAATCAAGGCATTTGTGCGCGGTATTACCGATGGCAGTGTGAGTGAAGGGCAGATTGCTGCCTTTGGCATGGCGGTTTATTTCAATGGTATGACCCGTGATGAGGCTGTGGCATTGACGACGGCCATGCAATATTCCGGCGATGTGCTGGAATGGCGCGATCTTGACGGACCTGTGGTGGATAAACATTCGACAGGCGGTGTGGGTGATAATGTGTCTTTGATGCTGGCACCCATTGTTGCTGCCTGCGGTGCCTATGTGCCGATGATTTCCGGTCGCGGCCTTGGTCATACGGGCGGCACATTGGATAAGATGGATGCCATTCCCGGTTATCAGAGCTATCCTGATAAAGCCTTGTTCGACAAAGTTGTGCGCGATTGCGGTTGTGCGATTATCGGCCCGACCGGCGACCTCGCTCCGGCGGATAAGCGGTTTTATGCCGTGCGTGATGTGACGGCAACGGTGGAATCCATTCCGCTGATTACCGCTTCTATTCTCTCGAAAAAACTGGCTTCCGGTATTGGCGGGCTGGTGCTGGATGTGAAAACCGGTAGCGGTGCTTTCATGCCGACATTTGAAGCTTCGCAGGCTTTGGCGCAAAGTCTGGTGCAGGTGGCTAATGGTGCGGGGTTACCGACCAGTGCGCTGATTACTGATATGAATGAGCCATTAGCCGATTGCGCCGGTAATGCGGTGGAAGTGCGCAATGCGGTTGATTTTCTGACCGGTGCCAAACGGCAGTCGCGTCTCGCGGAAGTTGTGCTGAATTTTGCCGCCCATATGTTGGTAACGGCAGGGCTGGCTCAAACTGTTGCGGATGGTTTGGCAAAAGCGCAAACGGCTCTGGATAATGGCCGTGCAGCAGAAAAATTCGGCCGTATGGTTTCAGGCCTTGGCGGGCCTGCAGACTTCGTTGAAAGAGCAGCGCATTATCTGCCGGTTGCGCCTCTTCAGGTGCCGGTGTGTGCTGAGCGCGATGGTTATATCAGTGCTCTTGATACACGCGCAGTCGGGATGAGTGTTGTCGCATTGGGCGGCGGGCGTATGCGCCCGCAGGATCAGATCGACCCTTCTGTCGGTGTGACCAATATTTTGCCGCTGGGCAGTGCAGTCAAATCCGGTGATGTGCTGGCGCTGGTTCATGCGCAGACGGAAGACAAAGCCGATCAGGCTGTGCAGATGGTACAGCAGGCAATGATGCTGAGTGATACTAAACCGGTACTCAATCCGGTGATTTATGAAACCGTAAGCGCATAAAAAACGGCGCTTTGAGCGCCGTTTTTATTTTGTCTTTGGTGCCGACCATACGGTCGCTTTTTAGTTATTTGGTGCCGTACATACGGTCACCGGCATCACCAAGACCCGGAACAATATAGCCGTCTTCATTCAGCTTCTCATCAATGGCCGCTGTGTAGATCGGCACATCCGGATGCACTTCCGCAAAATGCTTGATGCCTTCCGGCGCTGCCAGCAGGCAGAGGAAGCGGATATTGCTTGCGCCACGCTCTTTCAGCTTGGTGATCGCTTCAACGGCGGAATTGCCGGTTGCCAGCATCGGATCAACCACAATAATCAGGCGGTTGACGATATCTTCCGGTGCTTTGAAGTAATATTCCACCGGCTGCAAAGTCTTGTGATCGCGATAGAGACCGATATGGGCAACGCGTGCCGCAGGCACCAGATCAAGCATACCTTCCAGCAGACCATTACCTGCACGCAGGATGGATGCGAAAACCAGTTTTTTGCCGTCGAGGATCGGCGATTCCATCGGCTGCATCGGCGTTTCGATTATGGTGGTTGTCAGATCGAGATCGCGGGTCACTTCATAGCAAAGCAGAAGGGAAATTTCTTTCAGCAACCGCCGGAAGCTGGCGGTTGAAGTTTCTTTCATGCGCATAATGGTGAGCTTGTGCTGAACAAGCGGATGACTAACTACCGTAACGCTCATAATATCCCGCTGCTTTCAAAATTTATTTTTTGCATTATTAGCCGAAGCCGATGAATTTTCCAGACCGCAATAAGCGAAAATACGGGTATGGAAAAGCAGCAGGGCTTAAATTTATCCCGTTTTATACAATTCTCTCAAAGAGAATGCAGGCTTTATGGATGAATGCGCAGAGCTACACGAAACTGTGACGGGTTTTATGCGCTAAAAGAATCATTGTTACCGGCGCTTTGCGGCGCAAATTTTGTTAAGTCATATCAAACTTTGCCGTATTTGCTTGTAACATCGCGCCCAGCCTTTATATGCTACTGGGCAGATGTTTCATCAGGCATAGCTTGAAATTTGCAGTTTCGGGTCTCTATGCAGTGCTTTGGTTCCGACGGGTAAGTTGGGCGGGCAGGACAGGATAAATAAATGAGCCAGCAACACGAAAATTCTACCGTGGATCAGGGTGCAGATGAGAGCCGTGTCGGTGCCCATGGTGGTATGGAGAATTCTTTCGGCTTTCAGAAAGTCGATGAGGAATCCAAGCAGGGGCTGGTGAATGAAGTTTTTCACAGTGTAGCCAAGCGCTATGATGTGATGAATGATCTGATGTCCGCCGGTCTGCACCGTGCATGGAAAGATGCGATGGTTGCCTGGCTGGCACCACCGAAAATCCCGTCGCATATTCAGAACTGGCGTTCGCTCGATGTGGCCGGTGGTACCGGTGATATTGCCTTCCGTATTGTTGAAGCATCAGACCGTCAGGCGCATACAACTGTGCTGGATATTAACGGTTCCATGCTGGCTGTCGGGCAGGAGCGTGCGGCTAAAAAAGGCCTGCTGAATAATGTGGATTTTGTCGAGGCCAATGCCGAAAAACTGCCTTTCGACGATAATTCCTTTGATGCCTATACGATTGCTTTCGGTATCCGCAATGTGCCGCATATTGACTGGGCGCTGGAAGAAGCCTTCCGCGTGCTGAAACCGGGTGGCCGTTTCCTCTGCCTCGAATTCTCCGAAGTAGAAATGCCGCTGCTGGATAAGATTTATGACCAGTGGTCGTTCCATGCCATTCCGGCCATTGGTAAAATGGTGACCGGTGATGCGGAATCCTACAAATATCTGGTTGAATCCATCCGCAAATTCCCGAAACAGCAGGATTTTGCCAATATGATCACAGCGGCTGGTTTTTCCCGCGTGACATGGCGTAATTTCACCGGCGGTATTGCCAGCCTGCATTCTGGCTGGAAAATCTGATTATTATTTCCCGCGCATTTTAATTCCGGAAATTACTACAGGATTTCCGGAATGCGCTCTGTAAAGTGAGTGAGTTATGGGCCGCATTGCTGCTAGTTTCCGACTGATCCATGCCGGTTGGGTGATGACCCGTGAAGGTGTAATCAGCGCATTGCCGGCAGAAGGCCTGAGCGGTTTACCTGCTTTTGCTCACCGTGTTGCAGGGGCTCTGGCGCGTAAACGCTCGCGCGATACAGCGCGCTCAGAACGCATGTCGCGGGCAATGAACCGGCTGGGGCCTTCTTATGTAAAGCTCGGTCAGTTTCTGGCGACGCGTCCGGATTTCGTTGGTAAAGAAGTTGCGGATGATCTGCAGCTTTTGCAGGACCGGATGGATTTTTTTCCCGAAGAGGCTGCAAAGCGCACGGTTGAGGGCTCGCTCGGCCGCACAATTGATGATCTCTATACGGAATTTGATGCGCCGATTGCTGCCGCCTCTATGGCGCAGGTGCATCCGGCATTTGTTGGCGGTACGCGCAAAGTTGCCGTTAAAGTCATTCGTCCGGGCGTGCGTCAGCGTTTCGCGCAGGATCTCGAAGGCTTCTTCATGGTTGCGCGCTTGCAGGAGCGCTTTGTGCCGGTGACACGCCGTTTGCGTCCAGTCATGGTGGCTGAAACGCTTGCGCAAACCACGCGCATCGAGATGGATTTGCGGCTGGAAGCGGCGGCATTGTCCGAAATTGCCGAAAATATCAAGGGTGACGAAGGTTTTCGTGTGCCTGCCGTGGATTGGGAGCGCACCGGCCGTGATGTACTGACCATGGAATGGATTGACGGCATCAAAATGTCGGATGTCGATGGCCTGCGTGCTGCCGGTTTTGATCTGCAGAAACTGGCGCGCACATTAATCCAGTCCTTCCTGCGCCATACGCTGCGCGATGGTTTCTTTCATGCGGATATGCATCCGGGCAACCTGTTTGTGGATGCAAAAGGCACAATTGTTGCAGTGGATTTTGGCATTACCGGCCGTCTCAATAAGCAGCAGCGCCGTTTTCTGGCGGAAATTCTCTATGGTTTTATCACGCGCGATTATCGCCGTGTGGCCGAGGTGCATTTTGAAGCGGGCTATGTGCCGCATCATCATGATGTGGCGAGCTTTGCGCAGGCAATCCGCGCAATCGGCGAGCCGATCCATGGACAGCCTGCAGAAACCATTTCCATGGCGAAGCTGCTGACTCTGCTGTTTGAAGTAACAGAGCTTTTCGACATGGAAACCCGTGCTGAACTGATTATGCTGCAAAAGACTATGGTTGTGGTTGAGGGTGTGTCGCGCACGCTCGATCCGAATTTCAATATGTGGAAGTCGGCAGAGCCGGTTGTCGGTGGCTGGATTCGTAAAAATCTGGGGCCTGTCGGTATTGCGGCTGATGTAAAAGAAAGTGGCATGGCATTGCTGCATTTCATGCGTCAGACACCGGAGCTGACCAAACGGCTGGAGCGGCTTTCCGGTGAACTGGACAATATGGCTGCCAATGGTCTGCGTTTTGATGATGCGACCGCTGCGGCTCTCGGCAAAGCAGAAGCACGGCATACGCGCTCAGGCCGGATTGCCCAGATTGTGATAGCGGTCTGCGTGGTGATCCTGACGGTAAAATTACTCTTTTGATTGCATTGATTGCATAAATGATTGCAAATCTGAATTTAAAAGCGATATTCTGAAAGGAGTATCGCTTTTTTGTTGGAGACAAGCATTTCCAGCAAAAGTGTGAAGCGCCTTCGCGGGAAAATCAATTCACTGGATTGATTTTTATCCCGCTTCGATACGTCCGGAAATGCGTAAACAAATAGATAGAGCATTTCCTAACATTTAAGATAACTTAGGAATGCTCTATCATGGCCAGCATCACAATCCGCAATCTTGATGAAGATGTAAAAGAAGCTCTGCGCCGTCAGGCGGCAGCCAATGGCCGCTCTATGGAAGAAGAAGTGCGGGTTCTGTTGTCGGGTGAAACGCAGGTGTCTGCGCCTTTGGCTCCGGCATCTGACCCTGTTGCCCAGAGCTTGATCGGCAAGCGGATATTGCTGATTATCGGCGGCGGGATTGCTGCCTATAAGGTGCTGGATCTGATCCGTCGTTTGAAAGAGCGTGGCGCGCAGGTGCGGCCGGTGATGACAGAGGCCGCGCAGGCTTTTATTACGCCGCTGTCTGTCGGTGCTTTGGCTGCTGACCATGTTTATACGGATTTGTTTTCCCGTGAGGATGAGCAGGATGTCGGCCATATCAGGCTGGCGCGTGATGCCGATCTGATTGTGGTGGCTCCTGCGACGGCTGATCGTATGGCGCAGATGGTGGCAGGGCTGGGCGGTGATCTGGCAGCGGCTATTCTGCTGGCGCGCAAAGTGCCGGTATTGATAGCGCCTGCAATGAATCCGGCGATGTGGAGCAATCCGGCAACGCAACGCAATGTGAAGATTCTGCATCAGGATGGTGTACATTTTATCGGCCCTGAACGCGGTGAGATGGCTGAGAAGGGCGAGGCCGGTACAGGGCGTATGAGCGAGCCTTTGCAGATCGTGGTGAAGATCGAACAATTGCTGCTATCTCCTCAATATCTGCCATTAAAGGGCAAAAAGATTATCATCACATCGGGTCCGACCCATGAGCCGATTGATCCGGTGCGCTATATTGCCAATCGCTCGTCGGGCAAGCAGGGGCATGCGATTGCTGCGGCTCTGGCGCGGCTTGGTGCGGATGTACGGCTGGTAGCAGGGCCGGTGACTATTTCTGATCCGCAAGGTGTTAAAACCATCCATGTGGAAACTGCGCGGCAAATGCGCGATGCGGTTGAGGCGCAATTGCCTGCTGATGCGGCGGTGATGGTTGCGGCTGTTGCAGACTGGCGCACAGCCAATGCAGCGGATCAGAAGATTAAAAAACAGGCAGGTGAAGCGGCGCCGTCTTTGCAGATGGTGGAAAACCCCGACATTCTGGCGACGATCGGCCATCACGCACAGCGTCCGCGTCTCGTTGTTGGTTTTGCCGCTGAGACGCAAAATGTGGTCGAAAATGCCCGCAAGAAACTGGATAAAAAAGGTGCAAACTGGATTGTTGCCAACAATGTGAGCTTTGCCGAGGATGGTTCCAGCGTGATGGGCGGCGATCATAATCAGGTGCTGGTAGTCAGCCGTGACGGTGTGGATGAATGGCCATTGCTGGATAAGGATGAAGTGGCATTGCGGCTGGCTGAAAAGATTGCTGCTTCTTTAAGCTGAATAATTATTCTTAAATTGATTGCCTAAAAATAAGGCTTGCATATATGTGCTGCTTTATTTTTAGGCAAGCCTGCTTTTAACGAGTGTCTGCTCTTTGTGCTCAACGAATATCAATATTACTTGTCGTTAAAAAATCCATTTTTTAAGCGGAAATATTTTTAAATAAAAATCAGCAGCTTATTATTTTAACCCTGCTCCTGATGAATGATTTTTCACAGTTTGGCATGAAAATTGCTTTGTCTCTGTTGAGCCACAGAAGCCTGCCTGTTGCGGGGCTTCCGGCAGATACGGGAGATTTTGATGCTTATTTTCAGAGAGCCCAGATTATCAGCACGCAATGCATTCAAAGCTGCATTCGGTGCCTTGGCTGTATTGATAGTTTTTCCATATGCGCAGGCATTTGCGCAGGATGCGACAGCTGTGGCTGACACCGGTGATACCGCGTGGATGCTGACCTCCACAGTGCTGGTTTTGCTGATGACCATACCGGGTGTGGCGCTGTTTTATGGCGGCATGGTGCGCGGTAAGAATGTACTGGCAACCACTATGCAAAGTTTTGCAATTGCCTGTGTGGCTTCCGTATTGTGGATGGTGGCCGGTTACTCGCTGGCTTTCAGTGACGGCGGCAGCGCCAATGCTTTTATCGGCGGTTTGTCGAAAGCGTTTTTTGCGGGTGTCACACCGGCATCCCTGACCGGCACAATTCCTGAATATGTGTTTATCACCTTTCAGATGACATTTGCGATTATCACGCCTGCACTGATTGTCGGTGCATTTGCCGAGCGGATGAAATTCTCTGCTCTGCTGATCTTCACCATTTTGTGGCTGTTCATTGTCTATGTGCCGGTGGCGCATTGGGTGTGGGGCGGCGGTTTTCTCGGTGGTGACGGCGTGCTGGATTTTGCCGGTGGCACGGTCGTGCATATCAATTCGGGTATTGCCGGTCTGGTTGTGGCGCTGATGCTGGGCAAGCGTGACGGCTACGGACAGGTGAATATGGCACCGCATAATCTGGTCTATTCGCTGATTGGTGCATCGCTGCTCTGGGTTGGCTGGTTTGGTTTCAATGCCGGTTCTGCCGGTGGTGCGAATGGTATTGCTGCAGTAGCCATGGTGAATACGCAGGTTGCCGCTGCTGCGGCTGCGCTGAGCTGGATGGTTGTGGAATGGCTGGCGACAAAGCGGCCGAGTGTGCTGGGTATTATTTCCGGCGCGGTGGCTGGTCTTGTGGGGATTACACCGGCTGCAGGCTTTGTTAATCCGGCAGGGGCGCTGATGATCGGCGTGGCGTCCGGTGCAGGCTGTTATTTCGCGGCAGTCAAGCTCAAGCACTGGCTTGGCTATGACGACAGTCTGGATGCTTTTGGTGTGCATGGTGTCGGCGGTATTATCGGCGCACTTCTCACCGGCCTGTTTGCAGATGCGGCGATTAATCCGCTCTCGGAAGGCGCGACGGTTCTCAAGCAGCTTTATGGTGTGGTGGTGACCATGCTTTATACGGCGCTGATGACTGCCCTGATTGTTTTTGTCATCAGAATATTCATGGGGCTGCGAGTGTCCAAGGCCACGGAAATCGAAGGTCTCGATATCAATCTGCACGGCGAGACTGTGCATTCATAAAAACAAGTTCAGCCGCAGAGGGGCTGCCGCGTAACCGGTTCTGTCAGACCATCCGCAGAAGATGACAGCAGAAACCGGTTGCGCGAATTTTTTTGGGGTTACTTCTTAATGTCGCGAACCTGATAATCTTTGATCGCGGCAAATTTGATCGCCTTCCAGCGTTCCGCTTCATAATTCAGCGAGAATGCATTTGGCGTCAAATAGACCGGATCATTATCCAGATCATGAGCAATATCAGCGCGATGGGTAGCGATGAAACGGTTCAGCTCTGCCGGATCATCGGAAGAAATCCAGCGGCACAGGCTGAAGCGCGACATTTCAAAACCGACCGGCAATGAATATTCGATCTTGAGGCGTTCAGTCAGCACATCGATCTGCAGGGCGCCGACCACACCGACAATCGCCGGAGAGCCGTCATCCGGCAGGAACAGCTGCACCACGCCTTCTTCAGCCATCTGCTGGAGAGCTTCGCGCAGTTTCTTGGCCTTCATTGCATCATCAAGACGCACGCGACGCAGAATTTCCGGCGCGAAGTTTGGTACGCCACGGAACAGCAGGTCTTCACCCTCGGTCAGCGTGTCACCAATGCGCAGGGTTCCGTGGTTCGGAATGCCAACTACGTCACCGGCAAAAGCTTCATCGGCAATCTGACGCGAGCGGGCAAAGAAGAACTGGGGAGCGGAAAGGCTCATCGGCTTGCCGGTACGCACCAGCTTGGCTTTCATGCCACGGGACAATTTGCCGGAGCAGACGCGCAGGAAGGCAATACGGTCGCGGTGGTTCGGATCCATATTCGCCTGAATTTTGAAGACAAAGCCGGTCATTTTTTCTTCATCGGCTTCAACGCGGCGGGTATCGGCATCCTGCGCGCGCGGGCTCGGGCCGTAATCGCAGAAAGCTTCAATCAGATCGCGCACACCGAATTTCTTCAGCGCAGAGCCGAAATAAACCGGTGTCAGATGACCTTCACGGAACGACTGCAGATCAAACTCACGGCAGACGCCGCGCGCCATTTCCACGCTTTCAATGAAGTTTTCGCGTTCATTTTCCGGCAGCAGACCGGCGGCCAGCGCATCGTCAGGGCCGCTGACCGGTGTCGGCTGCTCTTCGGTATCCTGACGGCGGATGGTGTTATTGTGCAGATCATAGGTCCCGGCAAAGCTTTTACCGGAACCGATCGGCCATGTGATGGGCGCGGTATCCAGCGCCAGTTTTTCTTCGATCTCGTCGAGAATTTCAAACGGGTCGCGGGCTTCACGGTCCATCTTGTTGATGAAAGTGACAATCGGAATGTCACGCATACGGCAGACTTCAAACAGTTTCAGCGTACGCGGTTCGATACCTTTTGCGGCATCGATCACCATGACAGCACTGTCAACGGCTGTAAGCGTACGATAGGTATCATCGGCAAAGTCTTCGTGACCCGGTGTATCGAGCAGGTTGAAGATGCAGTCTTTATATTCAAAGGTCATCACCGAGGTGACAACGGAAATACCGCGGTCGCGCTCAATATTCATCCAGTCGGAACGGGTCTGGATGCGGTCTTTCTTTGCCTTAACTTCGCCGGCAAGCTGAATAGCACCGCCGAATAGCAGCAGTTTTTCAGTCAGCGTGGTTTTACCGGCGTCCGGATGCGCAATGATCGCGAATGTGCGACGATGCGAGGCGGGGGTCGTTTGTTCAGGCATAAAGAGCTCGGATGATCTTGATTGAATAGGTGCTGCCTTCTAGCAGCATCGCGGCAGTTCGTCGACCTGAAATGCAAAAGGGCGTTTTCTGCCGTTGAAAGCAGAAAACGCCCTTATTGCTTATGGATGGCGTTAGCCGCGCATGGTCTTGAGGCCAAAGCCCAGTGCGATCATTGCCCAGCCCTGAAAGACCAGATCGATGGCAAGGAACATGCCGAGAATCCACAGGCTGTTGACTGGCCAGCCGATTGCAATAACGATACCGGCGAGGGCAGTGATGAGACCACCGGCGAGCATCCAGCCCCAGCCTTTAACGCTGCGGCTCTGAAACGCGACCCACATACGGAACACGCCCGAACCAAGCAGTGCGGCGGCGATGAAGATTGTGAAAATGCTGGATGCGAGCAGCGGGTTGAGGAAGGTCAGAACACCGGCTGCCGCATAAAGCGCACCGCTGATCATCCAGAAGAAGAAGCTCTTCCATGTCTGAACACTGAATGCATGGATGATTTCAACAATACCAGCAATCAGAATAGTGATACCTACGTAATAGACCGATGCCACGGTCGCAAAAACGAGATTACCGAAAGCAATACCACCGAGCATCAGCATGACAATGCCCAGAACGATAAACCAGCCCCATTTATGAGTGAGGGAGCTGATGGCTTGCGCCGGAGTTTTAATATCTGATGATAAAGACATGAGTGTCATCCTGTTGATGAAGTAACGCAACTCTTATTAAAAGATGATCATATTAAATTTATTGCAAAATTCAAATGATTATAATGTGATCCTGCTTCACTATATTAAAATCAGGATCTTTAATGCGGCTGAAAAACGGGTTGGAAAATGCAGGTTTTGCTCTGTGTTTTTAAAATGGATATGCTGTAATTGCCTCCATTTTTCAGGTGGGTTTCAATTTTTAATTGGCATTAAGTTGGAGATTTCAACCTTATCGATACGGGGTATACCTGTCTGTGCTCCAGACAGGCAGACTATGATCGCTTTGACTCCCACAGACTGCAACAGCTCTGCATGTTCTGGATGCCTGACAGCTTAAACAACAAAATTTTAAGTTTAAGTCATGTTTGTTTTAATTTTAATAACTGGATTTACTAGATGAAAAAAACATTTTGCAAAGTGCTCTCAAGCAGTATTGCCATTGCTACAGCTATTGTCCCGTTCAGTTTATTTCCTGCGTTCAATGCAGAGGCCTGTACCCGCCTCCTTTGGAACAATAAAGTTGGTGTCGTAGTAGGGCGTACGACGGATTGGCCGGTTACGACTGAGCCGGTTATTAATGTTTTCCCGCGGGGTATATCTCGTAATGGGGGGCAACTCGATCATAAAACTGTTGTTGCGAAAAATCCGCTGAAATGGACATCCAAATATGGAAGCATGGTCACCACGATGTTTGGCGTTGGAACGGTTGATGGTTTCAATGAACGTGGTCTGGGAGCGCATCTTCTCTATTTAACTTCGACTGATTTTGGTACGCGGGACACAAGTAAGCCCGGACTACAGGCGGCGCTTTGGGCTCAATACGCGCTTGACAGTGCAGCAACGGTTTCAGAGGCGCTTATGCTGCTTGATAAAATTCAGCCCGTGATGGTCGAGGTGAACGGGGGCACTAAAGCGACCGTTCATCTGGCATTGGAGGATGCTGCCGGTGACTCTGCTATTGTTGAATATATAAATGGTAAGGCTGTTGTTTATCACAATCCTGATTATCGGGTGGTGACGAATGATCCTTCTTACGATAAACAGCTTGCATTGTTAAAAAAGCTTGATTTTTCTAATGCGAGCAGAGAAACGCCACTTCCCGGAAATGTAAGCCCGACAGATCGGTTCCAGCGTGCCTCCTATTATCTCCGTACTATACCGGAGCCTAAAACCGATCATGAAGCGGTTTCCACCATGTTGTCCGTTGCGCGAAATGTTTCAGTACCGTTTGGTGCACCGTATAAGGATTCTGGACAGTATAATACGGAGTATCGTACGGTCTCTAACCTGGCAAAAAAACGCTACTATTTTGAAATGACAACCAGTCTGAACGTTGTTTGGGCGGATTTGAACAAGTTCAATCTGGCGAAAGGAGCCCCTGTCATGTTCCTCAAGCCCGATAATTTTAATCTGACAGGAGATGTAACGGCGAAGTTCCAAAAGGTTAAACAGGCATCATTTTGATGACCGGTTTATTATATAATTCGCTGCTGAGCTGATTGCTTGTTATCAGGCTCGGAGTTGTTTCAATAATTTGCAATGTTGCCTCCCTTTGGTTTGAAAAGATCAAAGGGAGGTGTTTTGATGAGAGATATTTTTTGTTGTTATAGCTGCAAATGCGGCAGATGGATGTGTTGCGAATATATTCTCAAAGACGGCTATGAGAGTATACGGCTTTTAAGAGCTGTGTATTATAAATCAGGCGCGAAATTCTTTTGCCAAAGCTCGGTGATTGCTGATAATTTGCCTGCATGTTTGACGCGTTGATTTCATATTGGCCGGTTTACTGGCCGCATATTGTGCTTGGTTTTTCGCTGATTATCGGTGCGATTGCTGCCATTCATGCGACGATGACCAAAGAGGAGGTCCGCTCCGCTCTCGGGTGGGTCGGCGTTATCATGCTGTCGCCGATTATCGGTGCCGTGGTCTATGCCATTGCCGGTGTGAACCGTATCAGACGAACCTCGCTGAGTATGCAGCGTGCGGGTATGACCGATATCGAGCTTTATCACTTGTCGCATTATGATGCCTCGCCGGATGAAGTGCGCGATGCCAGCGGCAATAATTTTATTGCGATGAAACGGCTGGGCGATGTTGTCAGCCGCTGTAATCTGACATCGGGCAATAATATTGAAGTTTTGCAGAGCGGTGATATCGCTTATGCAGCCATGCTGGAAGCGATTAGCAGAGCAAAACGCAGCATTCTGCTGGAAACCTATATTTTTGATAATGATGAAATCGGCAAGCAATTTGCCGAGGCGCTTGGCAAGGCCGTTATCCGCGGTGTGGAGGTCCGCGTGCTGGTGGATGCTGTCGGCGCCCGTTATTCCACGCCGAGTATCGTTGGTTTGCTGCGCTCCAAGACCGTGCAGGCAGAGGTGTTTAACGGCAAGCTGATTATGGGGCTGCGTTTGCCTTATGCCAATCTGCGCACGCACCGTAAAATTCTGATTATTGACGGGGGAATTGCTTTTACCGGTGGCATGAATATCCGTGCGGGCTTTACGACAGAGTTTGCCCGCGATCATGCGGCACAGGATACACATTTCCGTCTCACAGGGCCGGTTGTGACAGATTTGTTCAATACGGCATCCGAGGACTGGCGCTTTACCACTGATGAGCATCTGAGCGGTGCTGCATGGTCTGTGACGCCACCGGCTTTTTCACCCGGTGAAGGACTGCTGGTGCGTGCTGTGCCTTCGGGGCCGGATAAAAGTCTTGAAACCAATCATAAAATCATGATGGGCGCTTTTTCCGTCGCTGAAAAACATATCCGTATCATGACGCCTTATCTGCTGCCGGATCGTGAACTGGTCAGTGCGCTGGTAACGGCTGCGCGGCGTGGCGTTACTGTTGATATTGTTGTGCCTGCGCAGAATAATCTGGTGCTGGTAGATATGGCGATGACGGCGCAGTTCGACCAGTTGCTGAAAGATGGTTGCCGGATCTGGCGCGCTAAAGGTGCGTTCAATCATTCAAAGCTGATGAGCGTCGATGATGTCTGGGCTTATGTCGGCTCCAGCAATCTTGACCCGCGTTCTCTGCGTCTGAATTTTGAGATCGATCTTGAAGTCTATGATGCCGGAACGGCAAAATCCATTTCCAGACGCATCGATCAGCATGTCGCGCTGGGGACAGGTGTCAAGCTGGCCGATCTCAAGGCGCGGCCATTCTCCCGCCGTTTGCTGGAGCGTATTGTCTGGCTGGGCTCGCCTTATCTTTAAGCAGAAAAGCGCGCTTGCATCGGATTGGGTAAGTCCAGTGCTCTGAGGTCGAGATGGGCTTTGATGGGCAAATGATCTGATGCGATACGGGCAAGCGGCGTGTTATGTACTTCGACCGAGGTAACAAGCTTTTGCGGGCTGCTGAGGATACGATCCAGCGCCAATACCGGAAATCTTGATGGAAAGCTCGGAACAGCACCCGCTGTGAGGTTGAACACCGGTTGCAAAGTTGCCAGCGAGGAGCCTTTGCCGACGCGCCATTCATTGAGATCGCCGATCAGGATGGTCGGACGCTCATTATCCTCACGGATCATCGAGAGCAGGGTTTCTGCCTGACGGGAACGGGAATGTTTCAGCAGGCCGAAATGCGCGGCAATAATCCGCAGCGGGCCTTCTTCCAGATCAATATCTGCAACCACGGCACCGCGCGGCTCCACACCCGGTAGTTTCAGCTGGTGAATATCTCTGATAAGCCCCTGCCGGAACAGCAGCAGATTGCCGTGCCAGCCATGGCCATTGGGCGACATAGTCTGGATCGGCACCGGCACTAAGCCGCTGTCTCTCTCCAGATGTTGCAGATTGAGCAGGCCGTGGCGTTCACCAAAACGCTTATCGGCTTCCTGAATAGCGATGATATCGGCATTCAGTTCGGAGATGACCTGAGCCGTGCGTTCGGGGTCGAATTTTTTGTCAATGCCGATACATTTATGGACATTGTAAGAGGCGACGATTGTATCGCCGCTCGGATTATTATCTGCCAGCGGCCGGTAGCCGCGCCGGTTGCGTATTGCTCTCAGAACCGTCTGGGGTAATTTCCTGTCATGCAATTTCTTACGCAAGCGCAGTTTCCTCATTGCAGATCACTAGAGCATCTCCGGATGTTGTTAAGGTGCCGGAATAGTGCAGTCAGAGATCGTGTATATAGGGTGCTGAGCACCCCCGAGCAATATCATGCGTGATTTTTGCCAAACCCGCAGATGATACTTTCGTATATTTATAGTCCAGGAATGCGGTTTAAACAGGTCTAAAGCATCGACTTGTCAAAACGGACGGCACAATTTCGGCCACGGGCTTTGGCTGTATAAAGTGCTTTATCTGCATGACGGGACATTTGCTCGCTGGTGCGGCCGTCCTCGGGTACCAGCAATGTGCCGATACTGACGGCTGAATGAATATCATGCCCGTTGATTTTGAACGGGATGCGGAATGCATCAACCAGACAGTCGGCAATCGTTTTCAGCGTATCATCGCTTTGTGTTTCCGGCAGAATGATACAAAATTCATCGCCGCCGATACGGACGGGAATATCATCAGACCCCAGAACGGAACGGATTCTTTCTGCTGCCTGCCGCAACAATCTGTCACCGGCCGGATGTCCGTGCGTATCATTGATAGTTTTGAAATTATCCATATCCAGCAGCAGGATGCCGGCAGAACGTTTTGCATCAAAATGCTGACGGAGAAACGGCGAGACATATTCCTTCAATGCGCGGCGATTGTAGAGCTGCGTCAGCGGATCAGTCAGAGAATTTTTCCATAAATTGGTTTTGTCATTTTGCAAAACAACATTCTTGCGTTGCAGCCGGAGCAGGGCGCTGGCGAGAAGGGCAAAGCGGCGCATCTCCTCACAATCATCATCGCTCAGTGTACGTGGCTTTGTATCAATGATGCACAAGGCACCCAATGTCAGCCCTGCATCAATCTCCAGCGGAAACCCTGCATAAAAGCGGAAGGACGGATCGCCGGTAACATAGTTTTTGCTGTTGAAAGCGGGATCGCGCGTCATATCCTGCACAATAAACTGACGGCCGGATTTGACGACATAGGTACATGCAGATTGCTCGCGCGGACAATCTTCCGCCTTGATACCTGCCGTTGAGGCGATGCGTTGCCAGTCTTCATCAATAATCGTCACGGCGCATGATGCTGCGTGGAAAATATTTTTGACAAGCGTTGTGAGAATGTTCAGCTCATCTGTAATTGTGAACTGAGAAGGAAGCAGGCTGCGAACAGATACAAGACGTTCAGCTTCATTCGCAGGGATTTCAAATGGCCGGGTAGCATTCTGACTGATCAAGATATGTTCCAGATTTCTGTTTTATAAGAAAGGTGGCATGCGAAGACGGGTCGTATAAACGGCAGTGCTGCTGGTCGTGTTTGGTGTTTTTTCGTTTCGCCAGCAGATGTTACAATAATATTAGTGCGCTCTTACAAAAAAGGAAACGGGATAATCTGATAAAAAATATCCGAATTATTCCTGAACCATTAATCCGTCGAAAACATCAATCAAGGCGTCGGAAATTGCTGAGCCGAGATCGGCTGCAGTTCTGGCCAGTTCTTCTTCATTCATATCGCGTGCTGCCATTGCCAGTGCGGCACCTTGCTGTGTAACGATTTCCTGCGCGCGCTGAATAGCCCAGAAAGCAAATTCGCTGCGATTGTCAATTGCGACAGTTTCCATACGTGTTTCCTGCTGAGGAGAGGGGGATATTGTGCGGATGAAATGCAGATACAAAAAAACCCGCTTGCGCGGGTGTTTTTGTTAAAGACCTTGGTAGTAGTCTTTATATGGTGCCCAGAAGAGGACTCGAACCTCCACGCCCTTGCGAGCGCCAGCACCTGAAGCTGGTGCGTCTACCAATTCCGCCATCTGGGCGTTGAGTGACCGTTTAAAGGGCAGAGTGATTCATGTCAACGGCATTTCATCGAAAATTGCAGAAAATTTGTATTTTTTTGAAGTTTTTTTGTTTTTTCGTCTCAGGATGGAAAATAAAATCATTTCAACACCTTAGACGTGTGTTGTTTTCCACATTATGCAAAGAAAAAAGCCGGACACATGGATGTATCCGGCTTTGAATCACTCTGAGCGAATGGCTCTGATTATGCGCTCAGCACTTTCTTGGAAGCGATCGTGCTGTCTGCATTCAGTTCATAAATGATCGGTACGCCGGTATTCAGCTCCTGCGCAATGATTTCATCGCTGGTCAGGCCTTCCAGAGCCATAATCAGAGCACGCAGGGAATTGCCGTGAGCGGCAACCAGCACTTTTTCACCGCGCAATACATGCGGCTGGATTGTGTGCAGATAATAAGGCCAGACGCGTGCGCCGGTATCGCGCAGGCTTTCACCGCCCGGAGGCGGCACATCATAGGAACGGCGCCAGACGTGAACCTGTTCTTCACCCCATTTGGCGCGGGCATCATCCTTGTTGAGGCCGGAAAGATCACCATAGTCGCGCTCGTTCAGCGCAACATTGCGGATGGTCTGCAAATCAGACTGACCAAGCTGGTCGAGAATATGCTGGCAGGTGATCTGTGCACGGGACAGATCGGATGTGTAAGCAATATCAAATTTCAGACCGGCATCTTTCAGGCGCTGGCCTGCGGCTTTGGCTTCTGCATGACCCTGTTCGGTCAGGGACGGATCGCGCCAGCCAGTAAACAGGTTTTTCAGATTCCATTCGCTTTGGCCGTGGCGGACAAGAACAAGGGTGCGGGACATAAGTTTATCTCCGGTTAGATAGACAAATAAAAACTGGGTCAGAGGCCGAGAACGTCACGCATTGAATAAAGACCCGGTTTTTTGCCGTGCCCCCATAATGCCGCTGCTACCGCACCTTGTGCGAAAACGGAGCGGTCCTGTGCCTGATGGGATAAAGTGATGCGTTCTGAAAGACCGGCAAAAATCACAGAATGATCCCCGACAACAGAACCGCCGCGCAAAGAAGCGAAACCGATTGTGCCGTCTTCGCGTGCGCCGGTATGGCCGTCGCGCACACGAACACTGTGATCTTTCAGTGTAATGCCGCGGCCATCTGCTGCCGCTTCACCAAGGAGCAGGGCAGTGCCGGAAGGGGCATCGACTTTATGCTTGTGATGCATTTCGAAGATTTCAATATCGAAAGCGGAAGGGCTGAGCGCACGTGCGGCCTGTTCCACCAAAGCAGACAGGAGATTGACGCCGAGGCTCATATTGCCGGATTTGATGATTGTCGCATGACGGGCGGCGGCGCGGATCTTTTCTTCATCATCCTCTGAGCAGCCTGTGGTGCCGATCACATGGACAATGCGTGCCTGCGCGGCAAGTGCTGCATAGGTCAGCGTCGAAGCGGGTGTGGTGAAATCCAGCACGCCTTGCGCCTCTGCAAAAACCGGCAGCGGATCGGCAGAGATGAGGACACCGTTTTTACCGCAGCCTGCTATTTCACCGGCATCCTGTCCGATCAGCGGCGAGCCTTCACGCACAATCGCGCCTGAAAGAACAGTCTCCGGATTTTCCGCAATGGCACGAATGAGTGCTTTTCCCATACGCCCGCCTGCGCCGGTGACAACAAGGCGCATCGGGGACGAAGAAGTCTGCATGGCTGAAACAGTTGAGGTCATGACTTATCCGATCAGGGTTTCATTCTCAGGTGCGGATTGCAGCTGGTAGAAGCGGGCGTAAATCCCGTTCTCAATGGAGATGAGATCGGTATGGCGGCCTTCTTCAACAATATTACCCGCTTCCATAACGATGATTTTATCCGCACTGACCACAGTGGAAAGCCGATGGGCAATCACAATCGTGGTGCGGTCCTTCATGATGGTTTCCAGAGCCTGCTGCACCCGTTTTTCAGAATCATTGTCGAGGGCGGATGTGGCTTCATCGAGCAGCAGGATCGGTGCATTGCGCACGATTGCACGGGCAATGGAAAGGCGCTGGCGCTGACCGCCGGAAAGTGTCACACCGTTTTCACCGACAGGACTGTCATAGCCCTGCGGTTGACGGATAATGAATTCATGGGCATTGGCGAGTTTCGCCGCCTCAATGATTTCTTCTTCTGTCGCATCGGGGCGGCCATAGCGGATATTATCAGCAATGGTGCCTTCAAACAGGTATGGCTGTTGCGAAACATAGGCGATGGAATGGCGCAGTGAATTGACAGTCACACCGGCAATATCCTGATCGTCAATGAGAATACGCCCGTCATTGACATCATAGAAACGCTGGATCAGCGCAATCAATGTGGACTTACCCGCTCCGGACGCACCGACAATGGCCGTTGTTTCTCCGGCTTTTGCGATAAAGCTGACGCCTTTGAGAACCTGCTGATGCTCAGGTGTGCCCTGCGCATGATAGGCAAATTGGACATCTTCAAAACGGACAGTTCCGTTCTGCACTTTTAGTTCAACAGCATCGGGGCGATCGCTTTGTGCCGGTTGCAGATCAAGAATTTCATAGATCATACGGGCATTGACGAGCGCACGTTCCAGACTGACCTGCAGACGCGCAAGGCGGCGCGCAGGGTCATAGGCCAGCATCATCGAAGTGATGAAGGCGAACATTGTGCCGGGTGGCTGCTGCTCAGCGATGGCGCGGTAACCGGCATAAGCAATGACGGAAGCGATAGCGATACCGGCGAGAATCTCGGAAATCGGAGTTACACGCTCGGAAACGCTGGCAATTTTGTTGGAACGGGTTTCAGCCAGTTCGATCAGCCCGTTGATTTTACCGCGCAACTGATCTTCCATCGTGAAAGCTTTCACAATGGCGATACCCTGTGTGGTTTCCTGCATGGCGCCGAGCAGATGGGAGTTCAGATGCACAACCTCGCGCGTGACCGTGCGGATGCGGCGTGACACATAGGTCACGGTCAGAATCAGCGGCGGTGCGATCAGCAACGAATAAAGCGATAAATACGGTTCCTGATAGACCATGATACAGATCAGGCCGACCAGCATCACCGCATCACGCGCCAGCGATGTGATTGTCATATTCATCAGATCGCGCATACCGCCGATATTCTGATTGATCTGCGCTGCCAGATGACCGGAGCGGTGATCATTATAGAAATTCAACCCCAGCTTCATCAGATGCGCGAAGACACGTTTCTGATAGATCGCGGCCAGATTGTTACCGATCTTGGCCAGTTGTACCGCCTGAATATAGCTGCCCAATCCGCGCAAAACAAAAGCGAGCAGGATAGAACCGGCAATATAGGCGATCAGATCGGCGCGCTGCTTGTAGAAAATGTCATTAATGACATCGCGCATAATATAGCCGACAAAAACGGTAGCGCCGGAAATCATCAGGGAGCCGGCAATGGCTTTGGCATAGGATAATTTATGATCGGAAAAATTTTCAGAAAGCACACGACGGATCATCTGTGTGGTCTCTGCGGGATCAATCTTTTTTTTCTTTTTAAATAAAGTCACGGTCAGGGAAAATCCTGCTGCTGGTTATCTGTAAGCATCGGCAGGGTTTGTTGCGCCTGTCGTCATTCCTTTTCTATAAAGCTGTATAAAGCATTTGACCATGCTCTTTGCGCGAAAGCATGGTCAATAAGGTTTATGACTTATTATTGGGCGGCTGTGTTAATGCGGCCACTAAAGAATCCAGAGCGAACACCGTGATCTAATCTGAATACAAACCGCTCTGGAAATTAGCGCCAGCGGCGGCCATCTGTGTGAATGTCAAAACGGGCAGGGGTGCGTGCATAGGCAGAAAGCCCTGCAATAGCTGCCAGCGGATGGGTGATGACATAGACAGGAATGGATTTGAGGATCAGCTGATGCGGTGCTTTATCTTCAAAAGCTGCGCGGAAACTGCCGGTGCGCAAGGCGGAAATAATGCGCTGCGGAATGCCCCCTGATAGATAAACGCCGCCATGTGCCATGAAAATCAGGGCAAGATCACCGGCGAGACGGCCGAGATAGATCACGAAAAGCTCTAAAGTCTCAACAGCCTGTGCATTGCTTTTGTCCAGCGCCGCATCGGTAATTTCAGCCGGTGTAACGAGGGACGGCTTTACACCATCGGCCTGACAGATTGCCTTGTAAATATGCTGCAAGCCACGTCCGCAAAGCAGCTGCTCTGCAGAAACACGACCGTCAATCTTTTCAATAAACGGAAAAATCTGCAGATCACGCTCAGAGCGCGGGCCAAAATCCACATGGCCGCCTTCACCCGGAACCGGAACCCATGTCTGGCGCGAGCGGATCAGACCTGCAACACCAAGTCCTGTGCCGGGACCCAGAACCACACGTTTGCCGTTAGGATGAGCGGCTGCACCGCCGATATTTTCCAGATGGTGATCGTCGAGGGAGACAACAGCCAGTGCCTGTGCTTCAAAATCATTGAGGACAGTGATGTCCTGCAGGTTGAAGCGCTCCATCATCTGGCGCGGCTTCACAACCCACTGGCAATTGGTGAGCGGAATTTCATCGCCTTCGACAGGACCGGCAATGGCAATCACTGCCGAGCGCGGCTGGATGGATGTGTGATCCAGAACGACAGTCTGGATTGCATCTTCCAGCGTTGCGAAATCTTTGGTCAGCAGAACCGGAAATTCTTTTGGCTCAGCGTAGGAATCAACCAGAATAGCAAAGCGGGCATTGGTGCCGCCGATATCACCGATAAGGACAGGAAAAACAAAGTTCGGATCGATATTAGGCATTGTTAATACTGCTTCTCACTCTGAATGTTTGTTTTATTGTTGCAGAGAAAGAGCCAAGCGATGATTGCTGTCTGCTCTGCCTCTAAATCGTTTTAATTCTATATCGGATGCGCCGGTTGAAGAAAAGCGCAATAGTGTGACAGATTTTGCGATTACGGTTTCTGCGCGGGCAATGGCACAAATGCCGGTGCCTGTTCCGGTGCAAAGGCACTGGCATTGCCGCCTTTCTTCAGGCCAAAAGTCACGTCTTGTACAGAAGCCGGAGCCGGTGCATTCAACAGGGATGCGCAGGCCTGCGGCAGTTGCGAGACCATCATGATCTTTGGCGGTTTTGGTTTCTCACCGGGTTTGGCAGGTTTTGCCGGTTTCCACGGCTCGTCAGTAAACCACCAGTCGAGGGATTTGCCGCAACCGTCATCTTTGCCGGTTGGTTCCTGCGGTTTGCAATCCGGTGATCCGGCCTGACAGCGCAGGCGCACATGAAAATGATAATGGTGCCCCCAGTAAGGGCGCACTTTAGCCAGCCAGCTGCGGTCACCGGTTACGGTTTCACAGAGTTGTTTTTTAATGCCGGGATGCACAAAAAGCCGCTCTACTTCCGGATAGCCGGCCGCATGCTTGAGCAGTGCCGTGCGTGACGGCGTCCATTTGTTCTGATCCACATAGAGCGAATTTGCTTTGAGCATGGAAACCGCGCTCACATCCTCACGCTCCTGATTGGTGAAGCGGCGGTTTGGCATCGGCGTCAGCCAGATATCGGCATCCAGACCGACCTGATGGGAAGCATGGCCGGTGAGCATAGGGCCGCCGCGTGGCTGGGAAATGTCCCCGACCAGCAAGCCGTTCCAGCCGGTTTTAGCACTATCGCGGGAGAGTTTCTCCAGAAGCGCAATCAGGTTCGGATGACCCCAGTTGCGGTTGCGGGACAGACGCATAACCTGCCAGTTTGGCCCGTCAACCGGCAATGCAACCGCACCGCTGATGCAGCCTTTGGAATAGAAACCGTAGGATTCCGGTGCAGTGACTGACGGTAGTTTAACCGAGCCAAAAGCCTGTTTGGCCGGTGCATCAGCCTGTGCGGAAAATAATGCACTGCCTGAAATGGCAACAGCCAGTCCAACTCTTAAAAACAATGCGGATAATATACGGGGGCGAAACGTCATCAGAACAGGTTCCGGTCATTTATAAATTCGCGGACAGCATCGACTGAGTTGCCTTGGCTGACAAGCGTAAAAATATCACAGTCGCGGCGGGTTCAGAGCCCTTCGCCGCTTTGCAGAAGTTTTTTCAACCCTGTCCGATAATCCGGATAAAGCAACTGATAGCCGGTTGCTTTCAATGCGGCATTGGAAGCCCGTTTGCATTCCTGATAAAAAGAGCGCGCCATCGGAGAAAGCTCAGCCGTTTCATAATCGACGGCCGGAGGCGGGGTGACACCCAATAATTCTGCGGCATAGGAGATGATTTCATGTGCCGGTGCCGGTTCATCATCGGCAAGATTATAAATGCCACCCTGATTGTTCAGCGCCAGATGTGCCAATGCACCGCCAATGTCTTCCACATGAATACGGTTGAAAACATGGTCTTTTTTAATCAGGCGATGGGCGCGACCTTGTTTGATATTGGCCAGAGCATTGCGTGCCTGCCCCTGAAAAGACGGGCCGTAAATTCCGGCAATCCGTAATATGGCACAGGCGATATCTGTGCCTTCTACCTGCGCCAGCCATTCCTTTTCGGCGGTCACACGGGCGGCAGAGCGGGCAGAAAGCGGTTTTAACTCCGATGTTTCATCCACCCATGCGCCCTGATAATCGCCGTAAACACCGATGGTGGACAGATAGCTGATGAAACGCGCATTCGGCGCGTGATAGGGCAGGCCTTCCGGCATCAGCCGCAGGATCGAGTCTGTTTCATCCGCGCTGCCGGTTAATGGCGCGACAGACGAGACGATATGGGTTGCCTGTTGCAATTCATCGCGCAATGCTGCGCTGAGGCCTTGTTCCGCATCAAAGAAAACAGGTGTGATACCGTTTTTGCGTAAAATTTCTGCCTGTTCCGGACGGCGGACAGTTCCGGTGATTGAGCTGATTTTTGCTGCCGGATTTTGCTTGAGTGCTTCGATAAAATAATGAGCGGAATAGCCGGAGCCGAACAGAAAAATATGCATTATTTGTTTCTCTCAATTTGCACTGCGGCAGTCAGCCATTCTTCGATCACTTCCGCGTCTTGTTCAAGGGGAAGATGCTGGTTTTTCTGATGCAGAAATTGCTGCACATCAGCCAGTTGAGATAGTGCCCAGACAGCAGCCCCGCGGGTTACCGGTGCGGGATCACTCAGTAATTGCTCAACAATTGGGAGATAGGCCGGATTATCTGAATTTCCGACTGCAATCAGCACGTTACGGATAAAGCGGTCACGCCCGATCCGCTTGACCGGCGAGCCGCTGAAGAGAGAGCGGAAGGCGGGATCATCGAGTTGCAGCAGAGTATCAAGAGCCGGTTCTTTCAGCTCCTCCCGTGCCTGTAATTTGGCCTCTCTGGAGATCTGCGCGAATTTGTTCCACGGACAGGCCGACAGACAGTCATCACAACCATAGATACGGTTGCCCATCATGGTGCGAAATTCGTGCGGGATAGGGCCTTTATTCTCGATGGTGAGATAGGAAATACAGCGCCGCGCATCAATCTGATAGGGGGCAGGAAAGGCATCTGTCGGGCAGGCATCAAGACAGGCGCGGCATTTGCCGCAACTGTCTTTACCTGCGGTATCGGGTTCCAGATCCGCAGTGGTAAAAATCGAGCCGAGAAACAGCCATGAGCCATATTCGCGGCTCACCATATTGGTATGTTTCCCCTGCCAGCCCATACCTGCGGAAACTGCCAGCGGCTTTTCCATCACCGGAGCCGTATCGACAAAGACTTTCACCTCATGGCCGGTTCGTGCCGCAAAGCGGCTGGCCATATGTTTGAGTTTGCCTTTGATAATATCGTGATAATCGCGGTTCTGCGCATAGACCGAGATCGCCCCGCAGTCTTTTTTGCTTTGCAGAGTGCGCGGGTCGTGGTCAGGGCCGTAATTCATCGCCAGCATGACGATGGAGCGTACTTCATGCCAAAGCTCAGACGGGTTCGAACGCCTGTCAGCTGTTTCTTCCAGCCATTCCATGGAACCATGGCGGCCGTGATCCAGAAAATAGCGCAACCGCTGCGGTGCCTGCGGAATGGCGTCCGGCGTCGTAATCGCCACAACGTCAAAACCGACCGCTGCGGCTTCTTCCATTAAGAAGCGCTTTAGACGGACAGCAGGAGGCTCATCGCTTTTCGGCAGAGGTTTCTTTGGTGCGCGATCAGAAGTCGAGGTCGCCATAATGGGATGCCGGAAAAATGCCGCGCACACGATCAGCGAGAAGCGGACGGAAAGAAGGACGGGATTTCATGCGCGCATACCATTCGCGGGTAGCGCGGTGTTCTGCCCACTCAATCTCCCCCAGATAATCGAGAATGGAAATACCGGCAGCCGCTGCCATATCGGCATAGCTTGGCGTATCACCGGCCAGCCAGTTGCGGGTCGCGGCCAGCCAGTCTGTATAGCGCAGATGCTGGCGGATATTGGCACGGGCTGCACGGATTGCTGTGGAATCCGGCGCGGATGAGCCCATTTCCTGCGACATCTGCAATTTGAACACGCGTTCACGGGCAAGATGACGGGTGACTTCATTTTCAAATTTAATCAAAAACCAGTCGACGAGACGGCGCACTTCAGCGCGCTCCATCGGGGTTTCCGGCAGCAGACGGCGATTGCGCTTCAGTGCGCCTCGGGTTTCATCCATATATTCGGCAATCACTGTGGCACCGACAACCGGCCAGTCATTTTCGGCCAGCAAAACCGGCAAAGTTCCGGCAGGATTGAGTGCCAGAAACTCTTTTCTGCGTGACCACGGACGTTCCTCAATCATTTCCGCTTCCACGCCATATTCATTGAGAATCAGACGGACATAACGGGAGGTTGTAGACATCGGATGGTGAAACAGCGTGAGCATGTGGTTCGATAGTACTTTCAGGTGTGGCTTGGAAGCGGCATGGTCTGGGACATTGCCACCGGTGAGCCGGTAATCGGACTGAATAATCTGCCAGCTTGTAGCCGATCTGCAAAAGAGTCAGACCTTACAGAAGGTTCCGGTCCGGCAGAGGGTTAAGCCTGAGCGGCAGATGAGGGGTTAGATTAAAACATCAGACGCAATAAAAATGCGGTTGTAGAGCATTTTGCGTAATTATACAGGCTTCCTATAAATAATTGGTTAGGACGGGTGAGTTACATAAAGATGCATTGCATTTTGAGTAAAAACATTTCAACAGGCTGAATTTAAGGCAGGGCGATTGTTTTTCTGCTCATGTTCAGCTTGCTGACAGGATGTCTGCATAAATCAGATGTTTAAAGCCTGTCAGAACCGGCAGCAATTTTTATATAACGCAGACAAAGGTATTCAGCATTATGGACGCATGGGCAATATTCGAGGCTGCGATTCTCGGTCTTCTGGAAGGTCTGACCGAGTTTCTGCCGGTTTCGTCTACAGGCCATCTTTTGCTGGCAGGACATTTTCTTGGCTTTGAATCAACCGGCCGCACTTTTGAGGTGCTGATTCAGCTTGGAGCTATTCTCGCAATCTTAAGTGTGTATTTCGGACGTTTGTGGAAGCTGCTGACTGATCTGCCTCGGGATGCGGGTGCAAGGCGCTTCGCAACCGGAATCATATTGGCCTTTTTACCGGCGGCCGTGATCGGCGCAATGGCACATAGCTATATCAAGCAGGTTTTGTTTGAAACGCCGGTGCTGGTCTGTTCGATGCTGATTGTCGGCGGGTTTGTTCTTCTGTGGGTGGATCGTCTGCCGCTGCGTCCGCGCTATAATGATGTGACGCAATATCCGCTGAAAATGTGCTTCATGATCGGTCTTGTGCAGTGTCTGGCAATGATTCCGGGGGTGTCCCGCTCCGGTTCGACCATTGTCGGTGCTTTGTTGATGGGCTCGGATAAGCGTTCCGCAGCGGAATTTTCTTTCTTTCTGGCAATGCCGACAATGGCCGGTGCCTTTGCCTATGATCTTTATAAAAATCATGCGCTGCTTTCGACTAATGATATGGCGCAGATTGGTATCGGCTTTGTTGCGGCTTTCATCTCCGGTGTGATTGTTGTGCGTTATTTGCTGGATTATGTATCCCGTCACGGTTTTGCATTATTTGCCTGGTGGCGACTGATCGTCGGCTCTGCCGGTTTGGCCGCGTTGATGGTCTGGGGTTAAACTTCAAATATCAGAAACAGAAAAGGCCCCGCGAGGGGCCTTTATTTTATTCAATTTATGAATGGCTTAGCGGGCAAGGCTTGCCTTGTCATACTGACCCAGCACACGGTAGCGCCAGAGATAGGATGGCAGGATTGCATCAATTGCCTGCGGCTTGATGCCCAGACCTTCCAGTGTCAGATCGGCATCTGCAGCTTCCTGTGAAACCACATTATTGCTCTTCAGCAATTTAACATGGTCGCTGGTCAGCGGCGGGTTTGGCAGCAGGCCGAGAATTTTGCCCTGCAGACTGGCAACCCACCAAGGCAGGTTGATGAAAGCGCGCTTGCGGCCGATCACTTCCAGCGAAATTTCCATACAACGACGCAGGGTCAGCACTTCCGCACCACCCAGCTCATAGGCTTTGCCTGCCTGCAATTTGCCTTCAACTGCACGGGCAATGACTTCTGCCACGTCGCCGACATAAACCGGCTGGAACTGGGTCTTGCCGCCGCCGATCAGAGGCATGAACGGAGAGAAACGGGACATGCTGGCGAATTTGTTGAAGAACTGGTCTTCAGGGCCGAAAATCACGCTCGGGCGCAGAATAACTGCATCCGGCTTTACGCTCAGTACCTGACGTTCTGCTTCGGCTTTGGTGCGGGCATATTCGGATGCACTTTTCAGATCTGCTCCGAGTGCCGACATATGCAGCAGTGGCAGACCGGCAGCGGCAGCAACCTCAGCCACATGTTTTGCACCGATGGCATGAACAGTGTTGAAACGCTGTTTGCCGCCTTCAGCCAGAATACCAACCAGATTAACAACATAATCCGCGCCTTTGACGGCACGTTCAATTGACCAGCGATGGCGGATATTGGCCTGAACCAGCTGGATCTGACCGATATTGCCAAGCGGCTGCATGTAACAAGCAACTTCCGGTTTGCGCACGGCAACGCGCACACGGTAACCGCGCCGTGCCAGTGCATCAACAACATGACGCCCTACAAAACCTGAACCACCGAAAACTGTAACCAGCTTTGGTGTTGTGCGGTGATTAAGCGTTTGCGTGTCCATGACCTGTCTCCTGCGCCGGTCCTATTGCGGCATGATAACTGCTAGCGATGTGTCCATCTCTATGCAGTGAACTTTCCAGTGCTGCCCCGCGATGTCTTGCGCGTTCTGCCAGCTTTGGGGTCACGCTTTACTGGTTTTTTGCCGTTTCGCAAAGGGGACATAATGCACCATACCCCGAAAGATTACACTTTAAGCTTTGTTTTGCCCCGATTTGCATGAATCCCCTTTGCCTTTGCGCAAATCTGCTGCTAAATCGCGCGCATGAGCACACCACTTGACCATATCCGGAATTTTTCCATCGTCGCCCATATTGATCATGGGAAGTCGACACTTGCCGACCGTTTGATTCAAGCAACCGGCGGCCTTGATAATCGTGAAATGAAAGAGCAGGTGCTCGACTCGATGGATATCGAGCGCGAGCGCGGCATCACGATCAAGGCGCAGACCGTTCGCCTGAATTATCGTGCGAAAAACGGTGAGGACTATGTTCTCAACCTGATCGACACCCCGGGGCACGTTGACTTTGCCTATGAAGTTTCCCGCTCGCTGGCGGCCTGTGAAGGTTCGCTGCTGGTGGTAGATGCTTCTCAGGGCGTGGAAGCGCAGACGCTGGCCAATGTTTATCAGGCGATCGACAATAATCATGATCTGGTTGTTGTGCTGAACAAGATTGATCTGCCTGCGGCTGATCCTGAGCGCGTGAAAGAACAGGTTGAAGATGTGATCGGTATCGATGCATCGGATGCTGTGGAAATCTCCGCGAAAAGCGGTCTGGGTATTCCGGATGTGCTGGAAGCGATTGTTGAGCGCCTGCCGCCGCCAAAAGAAGGCGACCGTGATGCACCGCTCAAAGCCATGCTGGTGGATAGCTGGTATGACACCTATCTAGGCGTGATCGTGCTGGTTCGCATCATCGACGGTGTGCTGAAAAAAGGCCAGACCATCCGCATGATGGGCACAGGTGCCAAATATCCGGTGGAACGCGTTGGCGTATTCACACCGAAAATGGTGGCTGTTGAAGATCTGGGGCCGGGTGAGCTTGGCTTTATCACTGCTTCGATCAAGGAAGTGGCAGATACCCGCGTCGGTGATACGATCACCGAGGATAAGCGTCCGACAACAACCATGCTGCCGGGTTTCAAACCTGCGCAGCCGGTGGTTTTCTGCGGTCTGTTCCCTGTAGATGCGGCTGATTTTGAAGATTTGCGTGCTGCCATGGGTAAGCTGCGTCTCAATGATGCGAGCTTCTCCTTTGAAATGGAAACATCGGCTGCTCTGGGCTTTGGTTTCCGTTGCGGTTTCCTCGGGCTGTTGCATCTTGAAATCATTCAGGAACGTCTTTCCCGCGAATTTGATCTTGATCTGATCGCTACCGCACCTTCCGTTGTCTATCGCATGAATATGCTCGATGGTTCGGTGAAGGAGCTGCACAATCCGGCGGATATGCCGGATGTGGTGAAAATCACGTCCATTGAAGAGCCGTGGATTAAAGCGACGATTCTGACGCCGGATGATTATCTCGGTTCGATCCTGAAACTCTGTCAGGAACGCCGCGGTATTCAGGTCGATCTGTCTTATGTCGGCCCGCGTGCGATGGTGACCTATGAACTGCCGCTCAACGAAGTGGTGTTCGATTTCTACGATCGCCTGAAGTCGATTTCCAAAGGTTATGCATCTTTCGATTATAATCTGTCGGAATATAAAGAAGGTGATCTGGTGAAGATGTCGATCCTCGTCAATGACGAGCCGGTTGATGCGCTCTCCATGCTGGTACACCGTTCTGCCGCTGAAAAACGTGGCCGCGTGCTGTGTGAGAAGCTGAAAGACCTGATCCCGCAGCATATGTTCAAAATTCCGATTCAGGCGGCAATTGGCGGACGTATTGTTGCGCGTGAGACGATCTCGGCTCTGCGCAAGGACGTGACGGCGAAATGTTACGGTGGTGACGTTTCGCGTAAGCGCAAACTTCTGGAAAAGCAGAAGGAAGGTAAAAAGCGCATGCGTCAGTTCGGTAAGGTGGAAATTCCGCAGGAAGCCTTTATTCAGGCGCTTAAAATGGGTGATGAATAATCACTTCAGAGATTTCGAGCAGACCCGCCTTCAGGCGGGTTTGTTTTAGAGCATTTCCAGCAAAAGTGGGAACCGGTTTTGCGTAGGAAAATGCGTAAAACAAAAGAGTAGAGTGGTTCTAACGATTCAATATGAACGGGAAAGCTCTACTTAATATAGGATATTTCGATATGACTGCTAAACCACGTATTACCATTGAATATTGTATCCAGTGTAACTGGATGCTCCGTGCTGCATGGGCGGCTCAGGAATTGTTGCAGGCATTCGGTGATGAAGTCGGTGAGATCGCACTTATTCCGGGTGGCGACGGCAATTACATCATTCGCCTGAATGATAAGGTGGTCTGGGATCGCAAGAGCGAAAACGGCTTTCCGGAAAGTGATGCGCTGGTTGCCCGTATTCGTGAGACAATGAAGGGTTGATCAGGCTCTGGCCTTTATAGTAAGAAATAAAGATGTAAATATTTGATTTTTATCGTAAAAATGAAAGCCGGATGCCGCGTGCGTCCGGCTTTTTTATTTGGCGGGCAAAGTGTTGCGGGCATAATGTGAGGCAGAGATTCCGCTGCGGCTTTCCGGTTTCGAGGCGGATATATGTGAACTGAACAGGCGCGGATTGCCGGTTTCGTCTTTATTTATTATGGCGCAGATAGCTTAAATAGTTAATTTTATTGCATAAAATAAGGTTTTAGCAGGCGGTGAACTGGTGTTATGATCTGTTTTGCAAAGGTTTATAATCCCGTTTTCAGAGATAGATTCCGCGAGATTGCCCCCTATAAAAAGCGTGGTGCAGAAGGGGCACCGTTCTGCGGTAAAGACTGTTGCTGAGGCGCTTTTTTCTGCTCGTGATTATCCGGATTATCGCCCAGTTCCAATGCCTCAATCTTCGCGCCGCGGCGGGTGACTTTGGAAGATGAAATCAGAATATCGTCAATGTCGCGGCTGGCCTGAGAAAAATGCGTTTGTAATTTGCGCACACGCTCATCAAGGCGCGATACATCATCCATCAGCCGCACAACTTCTCCCTGAATGAGATGCGCCTGTTCCCGCATCCGCGCATCTTTGAGCACAGACTGGATGACCTGAATGGAGAGCATCAGCAGGGAAGGCGAGACGATAACGACGCGGGAACGATGTGCCCGCTGAATAATCACCTCAAAATTTTCGTGAATTTCCGCAAAGATCGATTCTGACGGCACAAACAGAAAAGCCGTATCCTGTGTTTCTCCGCTGATGAAATATTTGGCGGCAATATCGCGGATATGAACTTCTATATCACGGCGAAAAAGCTGCTCATAATGACGTTTGGCTTCCGGTGTCTCAGAGGCCTTCAATGCATTCCAGCTTTCCAGCGGGAATTTGGCATCGACCACCAGTGAGGCTGTGCCGTTGGGCATCCGCACCAGACAATCAGGGCGCATGCCATTGGAGAGTGTAGCCTGAAATTCATAGGCACCCATTGGCAGACCGTCGGCAATGATTGCTTCCATCCGCGACTGGCCGAAAGCGCCGCGTGTTTGTTTATTGGCGAGGATGGCCTGCAACTGCACTACCTGACCGGCGAGAGACTGGATATTGTTCTGGGCGGTGTCGATCACCGCCAGCCGCTCCTGCAACTTGCTTAAGTTTTCATGAGTTGAACGGGTCTGTTCATTGATGCTGCGGCCAAGATGACTGGTCATGCCGTCGAGCCGGTCGCGGATGGATTTGTTGAGTTCTGCCTGTCTGGCGCCGAAAAGTTCAGCCATTGTCTGCATCCGGCCCTGCATCTCTGCCTGACTTTTCAGGATCGACTGCATTTGCATTTCTGCCTCGCGCGCCCGCTCTTCCGACTGGAATTGTGCATGCAACATCGTTCTGCTGTTACGGCCGGACAGCCAGAACAGCAGGAGGATGATGAGCAGTACAAAACCGCCCGCCGCCAGCAAAAGCTGAGCGGGGCTGAGGCCGAGAGCACCTGCAAAGGATGCCGGTATTTCTGAAGCAGATAATGTTTCCATAGATAAAGATTACACGATTCGCGGCAAATATAAGAATAAAACGTGAACAAATTTTTATTCATCTCATGTAATTTATTGACGGCGGAGTGCTGAGAGATTAGATCGGACATCATTCCGATTGTGCCTGCCTGCGCGGGTGTCAGATATTTTCAATCATTTGCAACACCGGATCACTGTGATGACCATTAAGCCGATTATTTTTATTCCTGATCCGGTCTTGCGTCAGGTTTCCAAACCCGTTGAGCGTTTCGATGCGGATTTGCGTAAATTTTCTGATGATATGTTTGCCACGATGTATGATGCGCCGGGTATTGGTCTGGCTGCAATTCAGGTGGCTGAGCCGATCCGTATGGTGGTGATTGATTTGGCAAAAGAGGGCGACGCCCCTGCGCCGCATGTTTTTATCAATCCGGTGATTGTTGAGCGCTCGGATGAGCCGAGCAGCTATGAAGAGGGTTGCCTCTCGATCCCTGATTATTATGCGGAAGTGGAACGCCCTGCGAGTGTGCGCGTGACCTATCAGGATCTGGACGGTAAACCGCAGGAAATCAAAGCAGAGGGCCTGATGGCTACCTGTCTGCAGCATGAGATTGACCATCTGGATGGCGTGCTTTTTATCGACCATATTTCCAAGCTCAAGCGGGATATGGTGATCAAGAAATTCAAAAAACTGGCCAAGACCCATGTGCCGGCTTCAGGTAAAAAAATCTGAAATACAAGCTGAATTACGGTCAGGTCAGAGAGTGTAGGTAGGATAGTCTATGTCGTTACGTATTGTGTTTATGGGCACGCCGGAATTTTCTGTTCCGGTGATGACAGCGCTGATCGGACAGGGCTATGAAATTGTGGCTGTTTATAGCCAGCCGCCGCGTCCGGCCGGTCGTCGTGGTCTGGAACTGACAAAATCGCCGGTGCATGAAAAAGCGGAAGAATTCGGTATTCCTGTTTTCACCCCGAAAAGCCTGAAAAGCGAAGAAGAGCAGCAGATTTTCCGTGATCTGAATGCGGATGTCGCTGTGGTTGTTGCCTATGGCATGTTGCTGCCAAAGGCTATTCTCGAAGCGCCTGCACTTGGCTGCTATAATGGTCACGCTTCGCTGCTACCGCGCTGGCGTGGTGCTGCGCCGATCCAGCGCGCGATTATGGCAGGCGATGCCGAGACCGGTATGATGATTATGAAAATGGATGAGGGGCTGGATACCGGTCCTGTCGCCATGGTCGAGAAAATTACCATCACTCCGAATATGACCTGCGGTGAATTGCATGATCGTTTGAGCATTACCGGTGCCGATCTGATGGTGCGTGCTATGGCTGCACTGGAGCGTGACAGCCTGAAGCTCAACCCGCAGTCAGAAGATGGCGTGACCTATGCCTCCAAGATTGAAAAATCCGAAGCGCGTATCGACTGGTCGCAACCTGCACAGGCCGTGCATAACCGTATCCGTGGCCTGAGCCCGTTTCCGGGGGCATGGTGCGAGATGGAAATCAATGGTCAGCTTGAACGCGTGAAAGTGCTGCGCTCGGTGATCGCTGATGGCGCTGGCAAAGCCGGTGAGGTGCTGGAAGGTCAGCTGGTGATTGCCTGTGGTGAGGGTGCAATTGCGCTGACGCTGGTGCAAAAAGCGGGTGGCAAGGCTGTCAGCGCTGCAGAATTCTGCAATGGCGTTAAGCTCGCAACCGGTACAATTCTGCCATGAGTCATTCTCCCGTCAAGCAGCCGGATATCCGCCCTGTCAGAGAGCGAGATCGCTCAACGATTGATGGTGTGATTGCCGCTGCTTTTGACGGGACTGATGAGGTAGCACTGGTGCGCAAGCTGGCCGCTGATGGTGACATTGTGCTGGAGCTGGTTGCGGAAATTGCCGGTCAAATTGCCGGACATATTCTGTTTTCCAGATTATGGGTCGAACAGTCCGGCAATCGTCTGGCTGCTGTTGCTTTGGCACCGCTTGCTGTGTCACCGGAAATGCAGCGGACGGGGCTGGGCAGTACACTGGTTGAAGCTGCGCACAAGCTGCTGGTTCAGCAAGGTGAGGTTCTGAGCATTGTCTTAGGCGATCCGGCCTATTACGGGCGCTTCGGTTACAGCGTTGCCGATGCTGCCGGACTTGAGAGTGTTTATCCGGCTCAATATTTGCAGGCAAAGCACCTCACGAACACAGCCACTCTTGCGCCTTTGCAAGGTAAACTGATTTATGCTTCTGCATTCGGAGAAAATTGAGTGCCGCGTTATCGCCTGACAGTTGAATATGATGGTTCACCCTATGCCGGATGGCAGCGGCAGGATAATGCGCCGACGGTGCAGGGGGCTATTGAAGCCGCGATTTTCAAATTCTGCGGTGACAGCAATTCAATCGGGGCTGCAGGGCGTACCGATGCCGGCGTTCATGCTTTTCAACAGACAGCCCATGTTGATCTGACCAAAGATTGGGGCGCATCCAAAGTGCGCGATGCCGTCAATGCCTATCTGGCACTGGATAAAGAGAGCGTCTTTCTGATTAATGTCGAGAAAGTGCCGGATCATTTTGATGCGCGTTTCAGTGCGCTGGGACGGCATTATATTTACCGCATTATCAATCGTCGCACACCTTTGGCGTTGGAAGCCAGCCGTGCCTGGTGGGTAGCGAAAAAGCTGGATACGGATGCCATGCACAAGGCCGCACAATTGCTTGTCGGCCTGCATGATTTTACGACATTCCGCTCTACACAATGCCAGTCCAAAAGCCCTGTTAAAACGCTTGATCTTCTGGATGTTCAGCGCCATGGCGAGTTGATTGAGGTGCGGGCATCTGCGCGGTCTTTCCTGCATAATCAGGTGCGGTCTCTGGTTGGCAGTATTTCTGAAGTGGGGACAGGCCGCTGGACCAATGATGATCTGGTGGCGGCACTGGAAGCGCGTGACCGTAAAGCCTGCGGTGTCGTGGCACCTGCCCATGGCCTCTATATGATCGGTGCGGATTATCCGCTGATTTTATAGAGCAGGCATAAAACCTGCCAGATTTTGCAGTATGATTGTCAGCATAATACTGCCCAACACTACAGAAATGAAAAATGGCGCGGCGAAACTATGTGGCCGTTGCAATGCTGCACGGGTGAGCCTGTAGCTCAGCACCAATGTCGCCAGAAACAGCCCGAAACCGATGCCTGCGAAGACCGGAGACAAATCCGGCAGCAGCAGATTGAGGAATGAAAGCGGGGCATAAATCCACGCAAATAACGCGGTGGTCCAGTTGGTAGCGACTACATAGGTAGAAAAACGGCGTTCAAGGCCAAGGCTGCGGCTGAGAAAGCCGATAATCAGCAGCGGTAACAGCCAGACAATCATATCAATAGCGCCGAGCTTGACCGTATTGATAAGGCGCAATGCTGTAGCGTCGCTGCCTTCTGTTCCTTCTGTAAGGCGGGCTGCGATTTCGACCCAACCGATCAGCATTGGCGGCAGAGAAATCAGGATTGCATAAAAAGACCGCCAGAAACCGTCTGCATCCGTATTCAGATCATTCAATGCTTCCGGATGGCCGGTCATGGTGCGCCAGACTGCGGAGAAATAATACTGAATCTCTTCAAAACTGGGCATGGGCAACCTGTATAAGTGACGACGAAAGAGGTGCCTGTGTTTTCACGACAGGCACCCGAAGTAAAATGACTCAGGCGAAAAAGCCCTCAAGGAATTTTTCGTAAATTGCGGTGAGATTTTCAAGGTCTTGCAGTGACGTCCGCTCATTGGCCATATGCATGGTCTGGCCGACAAGACCGAATTCCACCACAGGACAATAATCTTTAATGAAACGGGCATCAGATGTGCCACCGGATGTGGAAAGTGTGGCCTGTTTGCCGGTCACTGCTTTGATCGCATCGTTCAGAGAGTCAATCAGCTTGTCATTGCGGGTCAGAAATACATGGCTCGGGCGTTCGCTCCACTGTAACTCATAGTGAAGTGGCACCGATTTATCCTGCCGGAACGGATTGTCCTGTGCAGCATCGCTCAGACGACGTGTAACTTCGTCTTGCAGAGTATCGGCTGTCCATGTGTCATTGAAGCGGATATTGAATGAGGCGATTGCTTTTGCCGGAATGACATTAGTTGCCGGATTGCCGACATCAATCGAAGTGATTTCCAGATTTGTGGCCTGAAAATTCTCTGTACCCTGATCATAGGCCGGTATCAGCAGGCTGTTCAGCAGAGCCATAATACCGCGCACCGGATTATCCGCATTATGCGGATAAGCCACGTGCCCCTGCGTACCATGCACTGTTACCGTGCCGGTGACAGAGCCACGGCGGCCGATTTTAATTGTTTCACCCAAGCGGTCAGGATTGGTTGGCTCGCCAACCAATGAAGCATCCCAGCTTTCGCCTTTAGCTTTTGCCCAATGCAGTAATTTATCTGTGCCGTTGATTGCAGGGCCTTCTTCGTCGCCGGTAATCAGGAAAGAAATATTCGGCTTGCGATCCGGAAATTTTTTCAGATAGCGGGCGGTTGCGGCAACAAAACAGGCAATGCCACCCTTCATATCGACTGCGCCACGACCATAGAGTTCACCATTCTCAATAACGGCTGCAAAAGGCGGGTGCTTCCAGAGCGAGAGATCACCGGTCGGCACGACATCGGTATGGCCAGCAAACATCAGATGCGGGCCTGTGCCTTTGAGGCGTGCATAGAGATTTTCTATGTCCGGCGTGCCTTCTTCGGTGAAGACAGGACGCTCGATTTTGAAGCCGAGCGGTTCCAGCATTGCCTGCAGCGTTGTGAGAGCTCCGCCTTCTGCCGGTGTAACTGACGGGCAGCGGATAAGAGCAGCGAGATTTTCAGCGGGATCAAATGTGGTCATCATGCACAAGGCTTAGCAGATGCCGCAAGCTGGCGCATCTGGAATCTATCTTTGATGAGTCACACTGTGATTTGCCGGTATCTAATTCCAAAAACAGCACTGTAACAGCCGGTAATAATATTGTGATAAAACTGTTATTGTTCATCAATTAGGAACGATACAACGAACGGAATGTCTCTATTTAGAGAACGATACAGCGAATATTGAAATATCTGCCGAATTTTTAAACTGCTAAGTTATTGATTTTATTATATTGATATGTGTTCGTTGTTTTTTCAAGGAAAGATTGTGTCAGAATTTTTATTTATTCGTAAAATTTATGTGAGTTGAAATCCTAAACAATGGCTCCTATCTCAGGGTCATCGGAACGGCGCTTCTCCCAAGCACGTTCACATAAATTGAACAAGGAATATGAAAATGAAAAAGATTGCTTTGACTGTTGCTGCACTTGCTCTTTCTGCCGGAGCAGCTTTTGCTGAAAACCCAAATGCGGGTATTCCTGATGATCTGTACAGCAATGACAAGACACCTGTGATTACCACTTCAACTGTGAAAAGCACGCAGGCTGAAACCTTTACAGACGGTTCCGCACACGGTTTCGGTGATAATGCACCATCCAGCTATAACGGCTAATTTAGCCAGTACCTCCTTCGCATAACATCTACACTATGAATGACAGCCGGATTTCAACGTCTGATGAACAGACCTCCCAACTGATCCGTTGAAAATAACCGGCCTATAAAAGGAATATGAAAATGAAAAAGATTGCTTTGACTGTTGCCGCTCTTGCTCTGACTGCCGGTGCTGCTTTTGCTGAAAATCCAAATGCCGGTATTCCTGATGATCTGTACAGCAATGACAAGACACCTGTGATTACCACTTCAACCGTGAAAAGCACGCAGGCTGAAACCTTTACAGACGGTTCGGCTCACGGTTTCGGTGATAATTCACCATCCAGCTATAACGGCTAATTTAGCCGGCACCTCCTCCGCATAACATTAACATTATGAATGACAGCCGGATTTCAACGTCTGACGAACAGACCTCCCAACTGATCCGTTGAAAATGGCCGGCCTTAGAAGGAATATGAAAATGAAAAAGATTGCTTTGACTGTTGCCGCTCTTACTCTGACTGCCGGTGCTGCTTTTGCTGAAAATCCAAATGCCGGTATTCCAGATAATCTGTATGGTGCCGACCAGACATTCGTAACTGCGAATGCGACTGTAACCAGCACACAGACTGAAACCTATAGTGACGGTTCTGCTAACGGCTTTGACGATCATTCTCCTGCAAGCACCCGTCGTTAATTGACGGTATAACAAACAAAAAGCGGCGGGCTTGAGGCCCGCCGCTTTTTGTTGTTTTTGAAAAGCTGCTTTTAATCGCGCAGCAGATCATTGATTGATGTTTTAGAACGGGTCTTTTCATCAACGCGTTTGACGATAACCGCGCAATAAAGGCTCGGGCCTGCTTCCCCATTTGGCAGCGGTTTGCCCGGCATAGTACCTGCAACAACAACTGAGTAAGGCGGTACTTCGCCGTAGAAGATTTCGCCGGTAGCGCGGTCGACGATTTTGGTGGATTTGCCGATATAGACACCCATACCTAGCACCGAACCTTCGCGGATGATGCAGCCTTCCACAACTTCCGAACGGGCGCCGATAAAGCAATTGTCTTCGATGATGGTTGGTTCAGCCTGCAGCGGCTCAAGCACACCACCGATGCCGACGCCGCCGGACAGATGGACATTCTTGCCGATCTGAGCGCAGGAGCCGACAGTTGCCCATGTATCAACCATCGTGCCTTCACCGACATAAGCGCCGAGGTTGACAAAAGACGGCATCAGAATGGCATTTGGTGCAATATAAGCGGAGTGACGCACGACGCAGTTTGGCACAGCGCGGAAACCGGCCTGTGTAAACTCATCTGCACCCCAGCCGTCAAACTTGGAAGCGACTTTGTCCCACCAGACGGATTCACCCGGGCCGCCTTTGATGATTTCCATCGGGTTAAGACGGAAGGAAAGCAGAACTGCTTTTTTCAGCCACTGATTGACTGTCCAGTTACCGTCTGCCTGTTTTTCGGCAACACGTACTTTACCCTGATCGAGCAGCAAGAGGGATTGTGCGACGGCATCACGGATTTCTCCGGTGGTAGATACCGAGACTGTGTCACGCTCATCAAAAGCTTTTGTGATAATTTTTTCGAGAGCTGACAGATCAGGCTGGGACATATTACTGCTCCTGAGGTGTTGAAACGGAATTAAATCGCATTTATTTCGTCATTCAGACGAAATGCCTGACGAAATATACAGATTACGGAATATTTTCGGCAAATGATTAGGCTATGCTCAAAGCATGGTCAATCTTGGCATTGCCGCTTTTGCACTATATGCCTCAGTATCTGATCTAAAAGTCGCCATGCCGGCCTGCAAAGGGCAATTTCTGGGCTTCCGGTACTCAGGTACAATAGGTACGCTCCGTTCCGGTTCTCGAAATCACCCTTTTCGTCTCGGCCTGACGATTTTTGATTCAGACACTTAATATGGAAACACGAACAGTGGCTTGCTTTTTTATAATTGATGTCGCTGCCACAACAGGATGATATTGCATGAATCCGCTTGAGAAAGATGGCTGGACACCTTTCAGCAATTCCGGTGAAACTGTTAAGCGCGTCGCTGCGGTGCCGGATACACCGCAAACCCGCGCGCCTGCCTATAAGCTGGCATTCAGTGATGCGGAATTTATGACCAAGCGGGAACTGCGCCCGATCCGCCTGCAGCTTGAGCTGCTGAAGCCGGAAATGATTATGGAAGAGCGCGGTATCAAGTCGACTGTCGTGCTGTTCGGCGGCGCGCGTATTCCGGAGCCGGGCGGCGAGGCATGGGCTGCGAAAAACGAAGTTCAGAAAAAGAATCTCGAAGCTAATTCCGTCTATTACGAAGAAGCGCGTGAATTTGCCCGCCGCTGCTCGGAATATTCGGCTTCAACCTATTACCGTGAATTCGTTGTTGTCACCGGTGGCGGGCCGGGTGTGATGGAAGCGGGGAACCGTGGTGCCGCTGATATTGGTGCGCCGTCTATCGGTTTGAACATTGTGCTCCCGCATGAGCAGGCGCCGAATGCCTATGTCACGCCGGAATTGTGCTTCAACTTCCACTATTTCGCATTGCGCAAGATGCACTTCCTGTTCCGTGCCAAGGCTTTTGCCGTTTTCCCAGGTGGTTTTGGTACCATGGATGAGCTGTTTGAGACACTCACATTGATGCAGACCGGCCGGATGGAACGTGTGCCGCTGGTGCTGTTCGGCAAAGAGTTCTGGACGAAAGCGATCAATATTCCGTATCTCTCCGAACAGGGCACAATTTCGCCGGAAGATCTGGAGCTGTTCCATTATGTGGATACGGCCGATGAGGCATGGAATGTGGTGAAAGATCACTATGATCTGTAAGTGCTGATCGCGAGAATTTAAAACGCCGGTGTGCAAACGCACCGGCGTTTTTTATTGCCTGTCGTCCGGCTGTTTCGGCGGATGAATAATTGTCACCAGCACAACAGAGATAATCATCAGCAGATACCATGCACCGAGCTTGGACAGGGAGACCGGCACCCATTGGTCATGCTGACCGGGATAGAGCCAGACGCGTGACCATGTGCCAATATTTTCGGCAATCCAGATGAACAGGGAAGTCAGGAAGAACGCCAGCAGCAACGGCATACGATGGCGAAAACGGAACACGCGGTAATGCATGCTGGTACGCCAAAACATCAGCCCTGTGACTGCGAAAAGCAGCCAGCGCATATCTGGTAAATAATGATGGCTGAAGAAATTGATATAAATGCCGGTGGCGAGTGCAAAAGTCAGTGGTGATGGCGGATAGTTTGCCAGTCTGATGTCAAAAATCCGGTTGATCCGTGCCATATAGGAGCCTACTGCCGCATACATAAAGCCGGAAAACAGCGGCACGCCGCCGATACGGAACAGATTTTCTTCCGGATAAATCCACGACCCCATATGGGTTTTGAAGATTTCCATTGCCGTACCGACAATATGGAAAATCAGGATGACCTTGGCTTCACGTAAGGTTTCCAAGCGGCACAGCAGCATCAGCAACTGAATGGTGATGGCTGACAGAAACAGGAAATCATAGCGTGTGATCAGTTGCGGCAGGGCAGAGCCGTCTGCCCAGAGATATTTGCTGAGAATGATCAGCCCGAGCATGACGCCGCCGAACAGGCATGCCCATGCCTGTTTCAGCCCGAAAACCAGAAACTCAACCAGTGCACCGGAGAGACCATGTTGTGGTAACTGATCGAGCAGCCGGTGCGCGGCTGCATCGATCACAGCTTCCAGTGAAGTGAAACGGCGTTTGCTGTGCACGGGTTGATGCATTTACGGGTGCAGCGCAGTCAGAAACTCTGTCAGATTATCCGTGACAAAATCCACGCTGTCAGTAAAGGCGGGGTCGCTTTCCCAAATCTCACTGAAATCCGGTTCAAAATTATTTGGCACAATCAGAACTGTGCGCATGCCGGTGGATTTTGGCACTGTGAGATTGCGTGCCAGATCTTCAAACATTGCTGCTTTTTGCGGATTAATTCCGCATTGTTTGTAAAACAGCTCATAAGGTGCACGCTCCGGCTTGGGCACCAGCTGTGCGGCAACAATGTCGAAAATATCATCGAAACGGTCGAGAATACCAAGCTGTGCTGCCGCATTTTCTGCATGTTTGCGATCGCCATTGGTATAGATGAATTTGCGGCCGGGCAGGCGGGCAATGGCTTCACCCAGAAGCGGGTCGGGTTTCAACCACGTGTAATCAATATCATGCACTTTGGCGAGAAAGTCGTCAGGGTCAATTTTGTGACATTCCATCAGCCCTTTCAGGGTGGTGCCATATTCCTGATAGAACCGCTTCTGAACCTTGCGCGCCTCATCGCGTGGCAGCTGCAACAGTTCCGAGACATAAGATGTCATCCGCACATCAATCTGCGAGAACAGATTAGTGTCGTGCGGATAGAGCGTATTATCCATATCAAACACCCAGTCAGTGACATGGGCGAAGTGGCGCGGTTCAGGTAAATTGGTCATGCAGGTGTTATGCCACGAAGTTTTGTAAAGATCAGCCTTTATTTATTGTGGCACTTAAGCGCTAATACCCAAACCCCATGAGTATCACTCATGGGGTTTGGGTTAAGCCCGAGTGGCGATTGAACTTTTTCAAGGCGTGATGCGCCAGCATCTTATCGCCTTGGTATAAAGCGGGTGGCTTGTAATTAGCGGCGGGGCAGGGCAAACAGAGCCTGATATATTTCTACAAAACAGAAAAGCACTGCATAATCATGGAACTCTGGATACCGATTACAATTGCCGCTGCCTTTATGCAGAATGTGCGCACGACACTGCAAAAGAAACTGCAAGGCAAGCTCGGCACCAGAGGCGCCAGTTTTGTGCGTTTTGGTTATGGTTTTCCTGTTGCCATTCTTTATGTGCTGGGACTGCATTTCTTTGCGGGCTTTGCTTTGCCGCAACTTAACGGCGCATTCCTGTTCTGGAGTGTTGTCGGCGGGCTGGCACAGATCTTCGCCACTATCATGCTGGTTTATTTGTTTACCCTGCGCAACTTTGCAGTGGGCACGGCCTATTCCAAAACCGAGCCCGTGCAGGCGGCAATCTTTGGTCTGATCCTGCTGGGAGAACGCCTGACAACTGGTGCCGTTCTGGCAATTATTGTCGGTGTGCTGGGCGTAATGCTGATTTCAGTCGCACGTATGCCGCTGAGCTGGGGCAATTTGTTTAAAGCTCTGGTCAGCCGTACAGCTTTGATCGGTATTGCTTCGGGTGGTGTGTTCGGTATTTCCGCCGTGGCTTATCGCTCCGCAGCGCTTTCGCTGGATGGCCCGAACCCGATTATGCAGGCAGCGGTAACTTTGGCCTGTGTGACGACATTCCAGACAGCTTTCATGCTGGTCTGGATGCTGATTAAGGACAAGAATGAAATTGTTCTGGTGCTGAAATCATGGCGCTCATCATCGCTGGTTGGCCTGTCCAGCGTGCTGGGATCTATGGGCTGGTTTACAGCCATGGCCTTGCAGCAGGTGGCTTATGTGCGTGCGCTTGGGCAGATTGAGCTGGTTTTTACCTTCATCTCGGCAGTGTTCATTTTCAAAGAACGGATCAACCGTATGGAAGTGGCCGGATGTATCCTGATTGTTACCGGCATTCTGTTCTTATTATTATGGCAATAAGACATTTTTTTCACGCATTATCCTACGCAAAACCGGTTCCCACTTTTGCTGGAAATGATCAAAGAAAAATCCCGCAATTTGCGGGATTTTTTTATAAGGTCTTTTAGTTTACGACACGATAAGCGTGCTCTTTAGTTCATGGCACAATAAGTGTGCATTGTTAGTTACGGCACAATAAGTGTGCCGGCACCGTGCTCCGTAAACAATTCCAGCAATACGGAATGCGGGGTTTTGCCATTGAGGATAACCACACCTTCCACACCACGGCGGATTGCATCAATACAGGTTTCCACTTTCGGGATCATGCCGCCGGAAATGGTGCCGTCTTCAATCAGTGCCAGTGCATCTGCAGCCGACAATTCCTTGATCAGGTTTTTGTTCTTATCCAGAACGCCCGGCACATCGGTGAGGAACAGCAGACGTGTTGCGCTCAGCGCACCCGCAATCGCACCGGCAAAGGTGTCTGCATTGATATTATAGGTATTGCCGTCACGACCCGGTGCAACCGGCGCAATTACCGGAATAACGGCGGAGCGTGCAAGCAGATCGAGCAGGGTGCGATCAACCTCAACCGGCTCGCCGACAAAGCCCAGATCCAGCACGCGCTCAATATTGGAATCCGGATCACGATAGGTCTTGTGCGCTTTTTCAGCAAAAACCATATTGCCGTCTTTGCCGCACAGGCCGATTGCCCATTCGCCTTCGGCATTAATCATCGCCACGATTTCTTTGTTGATTGAACCGGCGAGAACCATCTCAACCACTTCAACCGTCTTTTCATCGGTAACGCGCAAACCGCCTTCAAAGCGGGATTCAATGCCAAGCTTGCCAAGCATTGCAGCAATCTGCGGACCGCCGCCATGAACAACAATCGGGTTGATGCCGGATTGTTTGAGCAGCGCAATATCGCGGGCAAAGGCCTTGCCCAATGCCGCATCGCCCATGGCATGACCGCCATATTTGACGACGACAGTTTTATTCTCATAGCGCTGCATGAAGGGCAGGGCGGCTGAGAGGAGTTGTGCTTGGATTTCAGGGCTTGTCGCGGTCATGGAGCACTCCACGGCATGAAGGGTTATGTGAGTGATAAAGAAACCACCTTGCGTGGTTCCTATTCCTTGGTCAGCAGGGCAATCGCAGCGCGCACTGCATCAAAGCCGATGGCTTTTTCGGAGGATGTGGCGAGAATCTGCGGGAAAGCGGCCGGACGGCGCGCAATCGCTTTCTGTGTTTCCGCCATCAGGCGCGGGACGCCTGCTTCCTTGATCTTGTCGATTTTTGTGAGAATGATCTGATAGGAGACAGCGGCTTTATCCAATAGATCCAGCACATCCGCATCATTCTTTTTAATGCCGTGACGGGCATCAATCAGCACATAAACACGCTTCAGTGTGGTGCGGCCGCGCAGATAATCAAAAACCAGTCGTGTCCATGCATCGACCATGGATTTCGGCGCTTCAGCAAAACCATAGCCCGGCATATCAACGAGTGCCAATGGCGGCAAGTCACCATTTTCACCGGAATAACCATCCGGCACGAAATAGTTGAGCTCTTGCGTACGACCCGGCGTGTTGGATGTGCGTGCCAAGCCATTCTGGCCGACAATCGCATTAATCAGCGAGGATTTGCCGACATTGGAGCGACCGGCGAAAGCGATTTCAACAGGGCCTTCCGGCGGCAGAAATTTCATTGACGGCACGCCGCGGATAAAAATCCATCGCTTGTTGAAGAGAGCCTTACCCTCGGCAACAAGTGCTGCATATTTCTCTGCTTCTTTTGCGACGGCCAGTTCTGCTTCGGTCACTCAATTCTTCCTGTGGCTTATATCCGTGTCATTGCAACATAACACTGTTCTTTATGGCATTGAGCTTTCAGTGGCTTTTGTCAACCGTCAATGCGCTTCAGATATAAAAAAGCCCCCGTAAAGGGGGCTTTTCTGTTTGTTTTATTTCTTGGCAGGCTTATCGGTTTTCGCCGGTGCCGCAGGTTCTTTCTTTTTGAACATGCCTTTCAGGTTGTCAAAAAGTTCGATCTTGGCACCCTGACGTTTCATGATCATGCCCTGCTGGAGAATGGACAATGTGTTGTTCCATGCCCAGTAGATAACCAGACCTGCAGGGAATGCAGCCAGCATGAATGTGAAGATAATCGGCATCCATGTGAAGATTGCAGCCTGTGTCGGATCCGGCGGGGTCGGGTTCATGCGCATCTGCAGGAACATGGTGACACCCATAATCAGCGGCCATACACCGATCATCAGGAATGCAGGAACATCCCAAGGCAGCAGGCCAAACAGGTTGAACAGCGATGTCGGATCCGGCGCAGCAAGGTCATGAATCCAGCCAAAGAACGGCGCATGACGCATTTCGATGGTGACATAGAGAACCTTATAGAGCGCAAAGAATACAGGAATCTGCACCAGCACCGGCCAGCACCCGGCCAGCGGGTTGATCTTCTCGCGCTTGTAAAGCTGCATCATTTCCTGCTGCTGCTTAACTTTGTCATCCGCATATTTCTCACGGATTTCCAGCATCGCAGGCTGCATCATCTTCATGCGGGCCATCGACTTGTAGGACTTGTTGGCCAGCGGGAAGAACAGGGCTTTCAGCAGAACGGTAACCACCAGAATAGCAACACCGAAATTGCCGGAGAATTTATAGATCCAGTCGATGAGGTAGAACATCGGCTTGGTGATGAAGTAGAACCAGCCCCAGTCGATCAGCAGTTCGAACTGCTTGATGCCGAGCTTTTCTTCATATTCTTTGATCTTGGCAACTTCTTTTGCACCGGCAAAAACATGGTTCTTGATGACAGCGTTCTGACCGGCGGCAATGGTTACAGGCGCGCTGAGGAAGTCAGCCTGATAACGCGGTGTGCCGTCAGTGAAGTAAGAGAAGCGTGCTTCAAAGCTTTCGTTCTGCGGCGGAATCAGTGTCGCAGCCCAATATTTGTCGGTAATGCCAAGCCAGCCGCCTGTTGCTTTGGCAAGCGGCATGTTCTTGTTGTCTTCGATCTTGGAATAGGAAATTTCCTGCAGACCCTGATCGCCGACAACGCCGATCAGACCTTCATGCAATACATAAGTACCGCTGGCATGTTCAGGCTTTTCAAAACGGGTTACGCGGCCATAGGAGCTGAGCGAAACGGCAGCATCAGTCGGGTTGGTGATCGTATCCTCAACGGCGAACATATAGTTCTCGTCCACGGAGATCACGCGCTTGAACTGGATGCCTTTTTCATTGGCATAGGTCAGGGTTACCGGTGTTGAAGGGGTGAGCTTGTCATTGCCTTCAATATTCCACTCGGTTGCAGGACCCGGAACGGTGCCGATTGCATCATTGCCGGAGAAGCCGAGTTCAGCGAAATAGCCCTTTTTCACGCCTGATGGTGCAAGCAGTTCAATTTCAGGGGATTTCGGATCAACGGTTTCGCGATAATCCTTCAGGAAAAGATCATCGAGACGGGCGCCGACAGTATTGATCGAGCCGCTGACGCGCGGTGTATCAATGCTGATACGCTTGCTCTGAGTCAGCGCGGCTTCACGGGTAACAGGTTTTGCTCCCTGAGCCTCTGCTGTCTGACCCGGAATACCAGCCTGAGGCGCATTGCCCTGCGGGATATTGGCAGATGTTGCACCATTGGCGGATGTTGCCTGCGCATTCTGAGTATTCTGCGCTTCAATCCGTGCCTGTTCTCTCTGAGCCTCAGTCTTTGGCCCCAGATAGAATACCTGCCAGAGCGTGAGAATCAGAATCGACAGGCCAATGGTGAGAAAGAAGTTACGATTTTTTTCCATTGACGGGTCCTGGTTCCTGTCAGTTCATTACAGCTAAGTGCGCAAAATCGCTGCGCTGTCCTAGCGTATAATATGCTGGCTGACAGAGCGCTGTGCAGAATATGCCCCATACCTGTCAGAGTTAAGTGCCTGCCTTATAATACGAGCCATTCAGAAAAGCGAACGCTGAGACAATATAATTCAGGCCTATTTTGAGAAACGGTCATTTAAACCGCTTTGAGAGCTCTCTGGTCAGTGCGCTGAAGGGGGCGTTTAACGCTTCCCTGCGTGCAACAATAACATAATCAGTTTGCGGAGCCATTGCGGCCTCATTGAGTGCAGCGGCGGCTTTCAGGCGGCGGCGGATTCTGTTGCGGATAACCGCATTGCCGTTTTTCTTGGTAACGGTGAAGCCGACACGCGGGTTTTCACCGGTTTTTGCCTGTTTGCTGGTTGCTTCATCGCGCTGTTTTACTTCCAGAAGGAAATATTTGCCGCGACGCTTTTCCCCGCTACGAACAGCCAAAAACTCCGCTCTCTTGCGAAGGCGGAGTGTTTTGGTCTGCTTATTTGCTTGTTGTGTCACCGCTCTACGCGGAGCAACAATTATGCAGAAAGCTTGCCGCGACCGCGTGCGCGGCGGGCTGCAATAACTTTACGACCGCCTGGAGTAGCCATGCGCGAACGGAAACCGTGACGACGCTTGCGGACGAGTTTAGATGGCTGATATGTGCGCTTCATTTGTTTAATACCGCGGTGTGCGGCCCTTCTTAAATCTGTTTTTTAACAGGAGCTGGTTCAGACGCGGTCGATGAACGACCTTGCAAAAAATATCTGAACGTGGGGCGGCTTATAGATGCAGGCAGGTTTTGAGTCAAGAATGGAGCGGAATATTCAGTCAGCATAAGGATTGCTCACATTATTCCGAAAAAATATGTGCTGTTTTCCGTTTTCTTGACCCTGACAAATAGTCTTGGCGCGCTTTGATGCTTATAAGGCTTTATCGAATTTACAATGAGAGGAAGAACTATGTCTGTTAAGCGTTTCGAATCCGGCAAGCGTATGAGCGGTGCGGTTGTCCATGGCAACACTGTTTATCTGGCCGGTCAGGTTGGCACAGAAAATGCGAGCGTGACTGAACAGTGCAAAACTGCACTGGCTGAAGTTGATCGTCTGCTGGCTGTTGCCGGTACCGACAAATCCAAAATCCTCCAGACCATTATCTGGCTGGATGATATGAAAGATTTCGCAGAAATGAACGCGGTTTGGGAAGCATGGGTTGATCCTGCAAACACACCGGCACGCGCAACCGGTTCTGCCCATCTGGCAACTCCGGGCTACAAAGTAGAGTTCATCGTAACTGCTGCTCTAGACTAAAACACGTCTCCCAAAAGTGGACACCGGTTTTGGGATAAAGACATGCGTTAAAATAAAGAAACAGAGCGAGAGCCGTGGGTTCAATGAAACGCAACACGCTCTGGTTTTTCCGGTGCCGCAGGCTGTTGGCTGCGGCACCGGTGTTTTATTCTGCCGCCTGAGCCTGAGGCACGGCCATAGTGCGGATACGTTGTGAATAGCCTTCGCGGCTGCCCTTTGCCTGCGCACTGATATCCGCATTGAGACGCATTGACTGCGTATTGGTCTCAGCCGTTACAATCAGTTGTTTTTCAAACATATATTCTGGCAGATAGCCGGAGAGCAGCACACGATAATCAAGTGCGATCGACGGGTCGAGTATTCTTGCCATGTCGAAGACAACGGTCGTGCAATTGGCGGTCAGTGTATTATAGAAACCGGCTTCTTTGCTCAGGCGGTTGGCTGTATCAGTATATAGTCTGAAAAGCTGCCGTGCTTGTTCCGGTTCAATATCCACGTGATAGCGATAGACATGCTCACCGCGCACATTGGTGCGCAGATAGATAATGTCGCTTTCTTCTGCCGCGATCATTGCCAGCTCAAAATCTTTGAAGAACCCGCCGATTTCAGAGAAGGCTTGTCCGCGTTTTTTACGGATTTCTGCGGAGAAAACGACCTGTCTCCCGTCTTCAAATCCGAAACTGACCAATGTGTGGGCAATCGCTGGCCCTGCCCAATAGGACAAGAACAGGTCAACGCTTTTAATCTGGCTCAGATCATAATCGGCACTTTTCCAGTTAACGGTAAAATCCTTTTCCGTACGCCAGTCAAAATCACGGATATGATCGAGCCGCACCACATCGCCATTATACTCGGCGGTGACTGTTTGTGCGACTTCCGGTGCCCAGTCGCGGTTCAGCGATGGTTTGATGCCGTGCCACCAGATCAGCAAAATTGCGAACAGGATTGCAAAGCTGATAAATGCGGCTCTGCGATAATGTTGCAGGTCGGTGAACCAGAGTGTGCTGAGTGCTGCCAACGCAACCAGCACCCATATGCCGATTGCAGCATAAGTGAGAAGGCGCGATTCTGTCAGCTGATAATGGAGTGCAAGACTGCCCCAGACGGTGATGATAATCAGAACCAGACTGAAAAAAGCCTGAGCCAGAAGTGCTAAGAAGACCAGAGCTGGTTTATATGTCATTTGGTTCCGGTATTGCTGATGAGGCGGAATATCTGTTGAAGATTTTTATTATGCGGCATGAAGTTAAAATAATTATTGATGGCATGTTTTCGCCGCGATTGAGATTTAGAGAGTGGCCTGTTTTGAGCTTGCCAGAATTGCAACTCTCCGTAAAATGCGCCTTTACAGGCACGCAATGCATCAATTTACCGACTTGTTAGATTATTTTAATATTTGTCCGGCAAAACTTCTCCTATGGTAAACAAATTATTCTCTTTTTCCGCTTCTGCCACTGTGGCAGCTATGCTGATCTCGTTTCTGCCGCAGGCTGTGCTTGCGCAGGAGGCGCCGTCCCGTGCTGAAACAGCTTCCGGTAATGCAGCATTTATGAAGAAATCAGATATAATGACACCAGCCACAGGCGCGGGGCTGACCATGCGTAATCCTAAAGCGGATGCTGCTGAAGCAGCGAAAGATGTGAGCAAGGTGGTAAAAGAGGCAATTTCCCGCAGTCAGAAATTTGTTTATCACTTTACCAAGCCGGAAAACGGCAGCGGTGAAACGATTGTCCTGCTGCATGGCTCCGGCGGTAATGAAACCAGTCTTGTGCCGTTTGCGCAGGAAGTCTGGCCGCGTGCCACGCTGCTCGGTATCCGCGGACGGGTTTTGCAGGAAGGCCGCACACGCTGGTATGCCCGCATTACGCCGGTAAAATTCGACCAGAAAGATGTGCGTAATGAAGCGGATGCTTTTGTCAGTTTCCTGACCAAACTCTCTGAAGACGATCAGATTGATTTGAGCCGCACCACTTTTGTCGGCTATTCCAATGGTGCCAATCTGCTGGCCGCCACAATGATATTGCATCCTGATCTGGTGAAAAAAGCTGTTCTGATGCGCTCTATGCCGGTGCTGGATCAGACACCGACAGCTAATCTGAGTAAAGCTAAGGTGCTCGTTGTGACCGGCGCCGATGACAAGATGTATGCGCCTTTTGCGCCCGCACTCTCGGACTTGCTGCGTACCAGCGGTGCAAAAGTGGATGCGCGCGTGGTGAAGGCCGGTCATATGATCGGCGCGAAAGACGTGTCGCTGGTGACTGCATGGCTCTCGGGGCAGGGGCCGGATGGCGCACCTGCAATGTCGCAGGCTGTGACGATAAAGGCCAAAGACAAAACGGATAAATTGAAAGCCCTGCCGGAAGCACAGGAACCGGCCACTCAGAGCGAGCAGGCACTGGAACAATCGAAGAAGTAATTTCGATCTTAGATGTTTTAAAAAAAAGCGGCTCTGAAGCCGCTTTTTCTTTGTTACCACTGAATATTAATCAGACCGCAATCACCGGTTTCCGCACCATAGGCGAGGCGCGTACCGTTTTTATCCCAGCCCATTGAGCTGATGGCGCCTTTACCCGGACGACGCAGCAGCACTTCTTTCTGATCGGCAAAGCGGCAGAGCAGTACCATTCCGTCCTGATAGCCGACAGCCACGATATCCTCGACCGGATGACAGGCAACGGCTGTAACCATTGTGTCACCACGCAGGCCAAGTTCCAGCGGCGCTTTGCCCATCGGACCGTCTTTGCCTGCGAATGGCCAGATGATTGCCGCAGGAGCACCGGAAGTGGCCAGCCATTTGCCTTTAGGGCTCCATGACCAGTCTTTGACCTTGGCCGGATAACCGGTCATGCGCATATTGCGGTTATCTTCCAGACGCCAGCCATGCAGAGCATTTTCCTGCATGGTGGTGATCAGAAAACGACCGTCCGGTGAAAAGATCACACCGGTATGTGCGCCTTTCCATTCCAGATCAACCGGTTTGCCGGCAGTGCCTGCCCAATGTAATGTCGCGCCATTATAACGGGCAATGGCGAGGCGAAGACCTTTGGGTGCGAAGGCAACGCCTTCAACACTGCGCTCATGGGCAAATTCGGTGGTTTTGCCATTGGTTTCACGCACCCATGCGGTACGGCCGGAAGCATAGGCCACTGCACCATGAGGGCCACTGGCAACCGCAGTGATCCATTTGCGCGGCAAAACAGCCAGTTCCTGCACATTGCCTTTTTCGTCAGTCTGACAGATGCGTCCGTCTTCACCGCCGGTGATCAGGGCTTTATTGTCAGCCGTTGGTGCAACGCAGAGCAAACCGTCATGCATAGTGACAGTTTTATGCGCTTCATCCAGCCAATGAAGTGTACCATCGGCCAGTGCATAATAGGCATTATCATTGAGGAAGCCGGCTTTTAGGCAGTGGCTTCCCAGATCAATAGGGGCAATCGTCGGCATGGTTATTTGCATTTCTCGAAGCCGGAACGCAGTGCCTGCTCATTCAGATTACGACCGATAAAGACCAGACGGCTTTCGCGCTTTTCGTCCGGCTTCCACGGACGCTGGTGATCGCCTTCGATAATCATATGCACGCCCTGTACCACATAGCGGTCATCGTCACCGGCAAAAGCGATGATACCTTTGAGGCGCAGAATATCCGGCCCCTGAACCTGCGTTACATTCTGAATCCACGGGAAGAATTTCGCAGCATCCAGCTCGCCGGTGCGCAAGGATACGGACATAACCGTTACATCGTGGATCGCTGAAGCATGGCCGTGGTCATGCCCATGGTCATGATTACAATCTGGGCCGCAGCTATGGTCGTGATCATGATGGTGGTGATGGTCGTGTCCGTGGTCATGGTGATGATGCCCATGGTCATGGTGATGATGCCCATGGTCGTGATCGCAGTCAGGGCCGCAAACATGATCCGGATGATCATGATCGAGGAAATGCGGATCATTTTCCAGCGCACGCTGGAGATCAAAAGCACCGCGATCGAGAACTTTCGTCAGATCAATTTCTGCGCGCTGGGTACGGTGAATAATTGCATGCGGATTGATGGCACGGATTGTCGCTTCGACATGGCTAAGTTCCTGCGCATTAACCAGATCGGTCTTGTTGAGCAGAACCACATCGGCAAAAGCGATCTGGTCTTCGGCTTCTTTACTGTCTTTCAGACGTAGCGGCAGATGTTTGGCATCAACAAGGGCGACCACAGCATCAAGCTGGGTTTTGGCACGCACATCATCATCCATGAAGAATGTCTGGGCAACCGGTACCGGATCGGCAAGGCCGGTGGTTTCCACAATGATCGCATCAAAACGACCCGGACGGCGCATCAGACCTTCAACCACGCGGATCAGGTCGCCGCGCACGGTGCAGCAAATGCAGCCATTGTTCATTTCATAGATTTCTTCGTCGGACTCGACGATGAGATCATTATCAATGCCGATTTCACCGAACTCATTAACGATGACAGCATAGCGTTTGCCGTGGTTTTCGCTGAGAATACGGTTGAGCAGGGTGGTCTTGCCGGAGCCGAGATAGCCGGTCAGCACGGTAACCGGAATTTTAGGGAGTGTGGTTGCGCCAGTCGCAACCTGATCTGCTACAGGGCTATCGCTCATGGGTAGAGTGCCTCTTCATTGTCAGAATTTTTACCGGATCGGACAGGTGATGGCGGGAGCCGAAACGGTCTGTGTGTTGAAATCTTTGTGCATATAAGAATTGCGAAACCGTAATTCTATAGAACAGACTAGTTATATAGAGCAATCACCTCGGTGTGATTGTTCTCAGTTTTCAGAGTGCAGGCGATTGCCCAAAGACCGAGATATCAAACCGGTGGACATCATCCATCAGGCCGGTCAGGCCGCTCACTGCATGAGCGATGATTTTCTCGCCATCTTGCGCATTGGCGCGTAAAGCATTGCCGGCGGCACCCTGCTTGTTCAGATCGCTCATCATCCAGCCAAAAGCGTGCGGGCCATAGGCACGCAAATATTGAAACTCATCAATGAATTTTGCCTGTTCATTGATGTAATTCTGCGCCTTATCCATCTGCACAAGCTCCGGTGCCAAGGCCAGCATGACAGAGGTTTCGATATAGCCTGCATGGATATCAAGGTGTTTTTGTTCTGCACTGATGAGATCTTCCGGTATGCCGAACCGTGTCCAGTGGGTTGCCACGGCCAGCATGCCTAAACGTGCGCGCAATTCTGTGGCGACGATGGTCGCCAAAGGGGAGTTGCCGCCATGGGCATTGAGGATAACCAGCTTACGGATATTGGCGGCACAGAGGTTTTCACCGATGCCGATCCAGCGGTTCACTGCTTCAGAAAAAGCCAGCGTACGGCTGCCTTCCACATCCATATGTTCAACAGAATAGCCAACCGGCTCAGTTGTCAGAAAGCGCGCGGTAATATGCTCCGGCAGATTTTCTGCCAGACGGGCAGCTATGCCCTCGGCGATAATCGTGTCTGTCTCAAAAGGCAGATGAAGTCCGTGTTGCTCATGGGCACCCAGCGGTAAGACAGCAATGAGATTTTCAGGAATAGTGTCCTGCAGCGGCTCAGTTACGAGAGCCTCGCTGGTTTGCGGCACTCTGTCAGAAAGGGCGGAACTGGCGTGCTGGGTGATCTCCGGCAAAATATTTCTCCTCTGATATGTGCAAGTGAGAGGCATCATAACGGGTGAGTGTGGCTGCGGCTATTCTAAATACGCCTTTATGCCCGTTGTCCTGACTTGCAGCTGCGGCCAGACTGCTGCTTGTCAGTCATAACACCTTCAATTAGGTTGTTTATGAAATGATAAACGGACAGGTAGGGTGCATATGAGCAAGTCAGGCAAAACTGCTATTCTTCAGCCGTTACAGCACAATGCGCGGATGATGCGCACGATATTAGCCACACGGCTGCTGGAACACGGATTATATGCGGGGCAGGATGCGGTTTTGCTGAAACTTGCCGAAGAAGACGGCCTGCCGCCCGGTATTCTGGCGCAGCGTCTGGGCGTGCGTCCCCCGACAGTGACAAAAACGATCAGCCGTTTGCAGGCACAGGGTTTTGTTACCAAACAGGCATCGGAAAGCGATCAGCGCCAGACTCATGTGTTTCTGACCGATCAGGGGCATGATGTTATCCGTGTGATTGAAAAGCTGGTGCGTAAAACTGAAAAAGACTGCCTGCGCGGTTTTGAAAAGAAAGAACGGAAAGTTCTGCTGAAATTGCTGTCGCGGATGGAAAATAATCTGAATGCTGTTGCTGCCGGTCGCCCGTTGCGTACTGCTGCCAGTGATGAAGCCGATACGGCGGATGATCTGGCTGATGATGATGCCGATTAAAACGGAACAATGCAGGTGAGGGTGGCTCTGTGTTCCGTATTGAATAATTTGCCGGATAAGTTGCTAAAAACTGTCTCGCTATTTGTTAAACTATATTCTAGATATTGATTAACTAAGATTACTGAAGATAACTATACCGCAGAACTGCCGGTTCCGGTGAATATGATTGTTGAATAAGGGGCGGACGGCTTTTGGCCCAGAAGATCAAACTTTCAACCATTGCTGATGCGCTTGGCGTGTCAACGGCCACGGTTTCTCTGGCTTTGCGTGACAGTCCTCTGGTGGCGGATCAGACCCGCGACCGTATCAAGGAACATGCCCGCGCCATCGGTTATATTTATAACCGTCGTGCCGCATCGCTGCGCACATCGCGCTCCGGCATTATCGGTGTTGTGGTTCATGATATTATGAACCCGTTTTTTGCGGAAATTCTGCGCTCCATTGAAACGGAGCTGGATCGCTCCCGCCAGACTTTCATTCTCAGTAATCATTATGATCAGCTGGAAAAGCAGCGCACATTTGTGGACACGCTTTTGCAGCTCGGCGCGGACGGCGTAATCATGTCTCCGGCTATCGGTACGCCTGCGGAAGATATTGAACTGGCAGAAAATAACGGTCTGCCGGTGGTGCTGATCGCCCGTAATGTGGAAGGTGCGGATGTGCCGGTGTTTCGCGGCGATGATGCCTATGGCATCAGCCTTGCGACCAATCATCTGATTTCACTCGGACATACACGCATTTCGATGATCGGCGGCACGGATCAGACCTCTACAGGTCGCGACCGCTATCAGGGTTATGTTAATGCCATGGAAAAAGCCGGTCTGACTGTAAAGCCGGAATGGCGTATTCCGGGGCCGCGCACCAAGCAGGGCGGCTTTGAAGTGGCACCGCAATTTTTATCACTGAAAGACAAGCCGACGGCAGCTGTGTGCTGGAATGATCTGGTCGCTATTGGTCTGATGAATGGTATTGCCCGTGCCGGTCTGGTGCCGGGTGAAGATATTTCTGTGACCGGTTACGACGATCTGGAAGAGGCGGCAATTGCTACACCGGCACTGACAACCGTCTGGAACGGCCAGCGTGAAGTCGGGCGTCAGGCAGCGCGCGCGCTGCTGGATCAGCTCAACGGTGTTGAAATGCATAGCGATCAGCCGCTGATCAAACCGGAATTACATATCCGTCAGTCGACAAGTAAACCTGCCTGATACGCATAAACAGGCAGGTTTCAGTATTTTAGTATTTGAAATTTTGTAAAATTATATTCTAAATACGCTCTGTATTCATAGGCGGGGGCGTGTTGTGAAGTCTGTATCAGCAGTTATTTGCAGTCAGTTTTTGTTAATTGCAGTTTTGCCGGCCGGTGCCGCAGATTTAAATCCCACGCAAGTCACAGATATACGGATCAGCAATCCCGATTTTTCTTTTCTGGGCGGAATTGGTTACATCCATCTGCAAGGAGACGAGCTGGTTTATAATAATACCGGCAAGAAGATCAGCCATCTGATCTGGAAGACGGATGCTCCGGTTCTGACCGCAACTGCCAAAGCCGTATTTGATAATGACTGGACGCTGGCAGGCAATGTGATGGTCGGTTTCAGCGGCAATAACCGGATGAAAGATTATGACTGGCTGATGGATCCGCCAGCCGGTTATGGCTCCGATGCGTGGTCACATCGCTCAATCCATCCCGATACACAGCTTAACCGCTATATAACGGCTGATCTGGCGCTGGGGCATGATTTCCGCCTCAATGAAACAGCGCTGATTAATCTGCATGGCGGCTTTAAATATACCAATGTGAAATGGGATGCCTATGGTGGCAGCTATATTTATAGTCGGAATGAATTTCGTGATGATGCCGGTGATATTCCTGATGGTGAACGCACTATCAGTTATGAACAGAGTTATCCGACAGCATTTTTAGGGCTGGAAGCAAGTAAGAGCTTTGAACAGTGGACGTTCTCAGTGCAGGCAAGGGGTGGTTTGGCCTTTAAATCCAGAGATGAAGATCATCATTGGCGGCGGAACCTGCGTTTTACTGAGAAATATGATGGCCTGGCATTCATGTCCGTCGGTGCGCGTACAGAATATGCCTATACTGCGCAGACGTCATTTTTCCTCGCCGGTAATTATGAGCGCTATTTCAACAAAACTGCTGATACAACAATGTATAATCTGACCAGCGGAGAGGTCGTGGAATATTTTCCGGACGGAGCCGGAATGAAATTCCAGTCTTTTTCTTTAAGCGGCGGATTGAAATACCGGTTCTGAAATACAGATCGCGGGTTTCAGAACCGCGATCTGTAACACTGTATATTTTTTACTCTGCTTTGCCGGCATGTTTGCGCACAGCATCACCGAATGCCTGAAAGATTTTGGCTGAAGGTGCATCGGAGCGCACCCAATATTCAGGATGCCATTGCACTGCGAGCGCAAAATCCTGTGCGTCCTTCACAACAACTGCTTCAATCGTACCGTCTTCGGCTACGGCTTGCGGCTCAAGCTTGTCGGAAAGGCGGTCAATCGCCTGCCGGTGCACAGAATTGGTGTTAACTGCAGTGCTTTCCAGAATCGCAGCAAGGCATGAGTTTTCAGCAATCTCCAGCGGATGCGAAATCGCATAGCGCTCATCACGAATTGTGGAAACCGGTGCGCGGTGATCGTTCTTGCCGTTGAGTTCCTGAATATCATTGGCCAGCGAACCGCCAAGCGCGACATTCATTTCCTGCAAACCACGGCAGATGCCAAGCACGGGAATACCCCGTTCCAGTGCAGCGCGGATCAAAGGCAGGGTGGTCGCATCGCGGTCCGGATCAAACGGGCCGTGCTGTTCTGTGGCTTCCTGTCCGTAATGCTCCGGATGCACATTGGAACGGGAACCGGTGATGAGCAGACCGTGAACCGCCGCGAACAGGGCGTCGTGGTCAACCTTGTCACGGATATTCGGCACCAGAAGCGGTGTGACCTGAGCGACTTCCGTAAGCGCTGTAATATATTCCGAAGGTGTTGCGTGCCAGTTATTGCCGTCAATATCACGAATGTCAGAGGTGACAGCAATCAGAGGGCGGGATTTTTGCATGATAAACAGGCCTTGTCGTGGTTGCGCAGTCGCAGGCAGTTGGTTAGTTTTACGATTATGCAGTGAGGCAGCGTTTCTGTAAGAGCCGGAAAAATGCAAAACAGGAGCGGGAATACCGTCCGGATTGTCAGTTTTCAGCGGCCTGAATTTGTCTACTGTAAAGCGGCGTGATTGGGAATAATTATTGTAAAATTTTGCGCTGTGTATGACGGCAAAGTAATTGATTGAGAGGGCGATGTCCGCAAATCATCCGAATATATTTTCTGTCAAAGATAAAGTTATTGCGGTGACAGGCGGTTCGTCAGGGCTGGGGCATCATATGGTGCACACACTTGCTGCACATGGTGCAAAAGTTGTGTCCATCGCGCGCAGCCATCCTGTGACCTCCTGTGCTGATTGCGAGATTGTAAAGCCGGATATTTTACACATTTGTGCTGATGTTGCCGACAGTGCGGATATTGCTGCCGCCTTTGACGAAGCGGAGAAGCATTTCGGTACGGTCAGTGTGGTGTTTAACAATGCCGGTATTGCCTGCAAAGCGAGTGCTTTGAAAACAACCGCCGAGATGATGGAGCAGGTTTTCGCGGTTAATGTTGTCGGGGCGTTCAATGTCGCGCAGGAAGCTGCACGACGGATGATTGAGGCCAAAATTGCCGGTGCGATCATCAACACCACCAGTATTCTGAAAAACATGCCGCAGAAAGGCGCTGTTGCTTATTCCATGTCTAAGGCAGCCTTGGCGCAGATGACGCGGGCTCTGGCACTTGAATGGGCAGCACATAATATTCGCGTGAATGCCATTGCTCCGGGCTGGTTTCCGACAGGGATTAATCAGGAGCTTATGACAGGACCGGCAAGTAATTATCTTAAAGCGAAGAACCCGATGCGCCGGCTTGGAGAAAATGGTGATCTGGAAGGCGCATTGTTGCTGCTTGCCTCCAATGCGGGCGGTTATATGACGGGCACAACCATCACAATTGATGGCGGACACAGCCTGCAGGGGTGAAATCTGCGACTGTTGGCGGATTGATTTTCAGGCGGGATCAGCGGACAGTCTGATTGCGCGGGCTGAAAGCGCTGTGTTTGCGGGATATATCTTTATTGTAGAACTTACGAATATCATAATTTTTAAATATATTTTTATAGTTCCCGGCGATAATAATCCTATCAAAGGGGGTAGCAACCTATGGCATTGATTTTAATGTAAAAACACTCAGAAGTAGAAAAATTTGAAACTTATTTTTAAAGTATTTTTGTCATTCTTCCCCGGCGAGGGGGAGCAGTGACAAATGACATGGTTATTTAAGACCAACATTCCGGTGGACGTTCGCCTGTCATTTGTCAGAGCGCTTTATGGCAACCGGGAAACACTTTGGTTCGGACTGGCCGCACATATGCTGGCCTGCATGGTTATTTATTTTAAAACCGGCGACATTGTCTTTGTTATCTTCTCCGGCCTGTTCGCGCTGACTACCAGTATCCGCATGTATGATATGCATGTGTTTGACAGGGCGGATTTCAGCAGACTCACCCACGACAAAATCAATCGCTGGGAAATGCACTATCTTTTGGGTGCCTGTGCAATCTGCCTGATCCTCGGGCTGCTTTGTTTTTACAGCACCTATGTGATCGATGATCCGTTTGCCGAACTGGCCAGCCTGTCTATTCTTCTTGCCTCCGTTGTTTCAATTGTCGGCCGTAATTATGCGTCGCGTAATGCCGTTGTCATGATGTCGGTATGCGCTCTGGTGCCGGTTCTGTTCGGATTTATTCTGGTCGACAGTATTTATCATGTGATTATCGGTGCATTGCTGGTGCCGTATTTTCTCAGCAATATTCAAATGGCCAATGGTCTGCGTCAGTCACTATTTGCAGCCGTGATGAATGAGCGCCGCCTCAGCACCGTTGTAAGCCGCTTTGATACGGCGTTGAATAATATGCCTCAGGGTCTGGTGATGCTGGATGGCCGTGCATCAATTGCTGTGGTCAATAAGCAGGTGCGGGATATGTTGAATATCTCGCAAAATATCAGCCTTCTGAACCGCCCGTTTGAAGTTGTTCTGCGCTATTGCAGCAAGCACGGATTGTTTCCGCGTGACGAGCTGGACAATGTGCGTATGCGGATTGACGAGTTGCTGGAAGGCCGCCGTCAGCGCGATGTGTTTCATTTCGGCAATAATCGCTACATCGAGGTGATGTGTAATCAGCGTCGCGAAGAGGGGGCGGTGCTGATTTTTGATGATGTGACAGGACGTATTGAGGCCGAAGCGCAGATCCAGCATATGGCGCGCTATGACGGGCTGACCGGATTGCCGAACCGTTTCTATTTTGAAACGCTGGTTCGCGCTCTGACCGCAGGAAATAAGCCTGACGACCTCGTTGCGCTTGCCGTTATTGATCTTAATCACTTCAAGCATGTGAATGATTCATATGGTCATCACACCGGTGATGAGCTGTTACGGCAGTTTGCGGAGCGTCTCGGCCAGCTTGATGCCGAGCGTTTTGTGGCATCGCGCTTTGGCGGCGATGAATTTGTTCTGTTCATTCAGGGCATTAAAGACCGCTCGCATATTAATACGGTGATGGATGAGGTCACGGCCTATCTGAGCGGTGTTTATGAATTTGCATCCCAGCAGATCTATCTGGATATCAGCGCCGGTGTAGCGGTTGATATTATGAAGAATGTCGATCTTCGTGGCCTGCATGTGAATGCCGATCTGGCGCTTTATGAGGCCAAAAGCAGCGAACATGACCGCTGGGTTGCTTTCGTGGAAGCGATGGATACAAAATATCGCTCACGGCAGAAGCTTAAAAATGATCTGCGAGAGGCAATCAATGCAGGCAGTCTGACAGTTGTCTATCAGCCGATTGTCAGCCTGAATTCTCTGCGTATTGTGGCGGTTGAGGCGCTGTCCCGCTGGCATCATCCGAAATTCGGGCCTATCGGGCCTGCGGACTATATTCCGCTTGCCGAAGAGATGGGGATTATTACAGAACTCACGCAGTTCATGCTGAACCGTGCCTGTCAGGATTGCGCGGGCTGGGGGCATAAGATCGGCGTGTCGGTCAATCTCTCTGCCATTGATCTGAAAAATTCCGGCATTGTCGATATGGTTGTTGATGCTTTGCAGAAAGCGCAATTGCCGTCTTACCTGCTTGAAGTTGAAGTGACGGAAAGTGCAATTATCAGCGACCGCGTCAAAACCTGCGAAATGCTGCAGCGGCTGAAAAATTCAGGCATTAACATTGCTCTTGATGACTTCGGTACCGGCTATTCCAGTCTCAGCTATCTGAACACATTGCCACTGACAAAGGTCAAAGTTGATCGTTCTTTCGTCCGCGATATTGTGACGGACAGACGGGCCTTTATGCTTTTACGCGGTGTGACACAGCTGTCTCATGAGCTTGGTTTCGGCGTTACCATTGAGGGCGTGGAAACTGAGGAGCAGCTGAAACTGATTCGCGGAACCGGCGGTGCAGATCTGGTACAGGGCTTTTTGCTCGGCGCACCACTGAGTGCCGATGAGATCAGTGCGCAGCTCGGGCGCTCTCTCTCCGTGATGTCGAATAATCATGCGGAGGCAGTGCAGGCGGACGAACTTCCTTCCTGATCAGCGGTTCTTTCTGAGAATATGCCGGTGATATTTGTCTCCGGCGATGCATTCATTTCGCGGCAGATATAAAAAAGATTAATTGTGCCGGTCTGGACCCTTGCTTTTTGTCACACATAAAGAGAAATGGTTACCAGCATATTTGTTTCCTCAAATCAGCGGGCAGATATGCAAGGTGATGCCCGTGAGGGCTATTGCTGTTTCCTGAATATATTATGTTCCGGACATAAGACATTTGCCGGAATGGTTAGTGCTTTGAAATTACGCTTTATTTTAGATTTTGCTTATAGGGGGCGGGTTTAAAATAGGATGTGTATTCCTGTATATTTTACGGAATATGAAGCGTGGCATATTCATGAAACGGCTGCACCAGAGCTTTAGTTTATTGGTGGCGGACATTATAGATGACGGTCTCTCAACCGGTTGCGAAAGCACCAGTCCTTTCGAACTTTGCCCGGCACATGCTGGAGTTTCTGGATCGAGTGGAATACCGGCGGGTTATACACGCGGAAGATCTGGAAGAGGTCGGCCGGCTGCGTTATCGTTCCTATATGACGCGCAATGTCATGGACGACAATTTTCTTGGCACCATTATTGATGAAGTCGACCGTGATCATCAGGCCTATGTTTACGGTGTCTATATAGACGGTATTCTGGTCAGTACGCTCCGTGTTCATCACATTACGGCAGAGCATCGCATTGGTACCAGCGCCAAATTATTTCCCGATATTCTGGGGCCGATGCTCGATAATAATATGAGTTTTGTTGATCCGACACGTTTCGCTGCGGATCCTGCCTATCTCGCTGAATTTCCCGCCATTCCCTATCTGACATTGCGCATTGCCGCGATGGCGTCAGAATATTTCAATGCAAGTTTTTGCCTTGCCGCAGTCAAGCCGGAGCATATGGCTTTCTATAAGCGCATCTTTGGCTCGCAAATGCTGGCAGACCCGCGCGATCATGAAGGCTATGGTATTCAGGTGGGCTTAGGCGCTGCGGCGGTCAGCTCAATCCGCGATGCGGTTGCCGTACGCTTTCCGTTTTTTAAATCTCAGGCTCATGAGCGGCGCAATATGTTTGCCGATGTTCGTGCAGGCAATGTTCCGCTGACCATTCTACCGACGGCTAAATATACCGGACTGGGGATCTAACTATCTGAGTATCTGATCTAAAAGTCGCCCGACTTGGCTGCAAATGGCATCGGCTTGCAGCAGATTGTCGCAACATTGGCGGTGAAGTGAAGCTTGCCTATTGCTTCAGAACTGTGTCAACTGTGCCCAGATAAGATTTCTGAACCGGAAGACGGCCGCAAAGGAAGATATCTTTGGGGAGGGAGAAAGAAATGGCAGAAATTCAGCACGGTCCTGCAGAGCTTGGCGCAGAGATGGATTATCCTGAGCATGAGCGTACCTATCATGGTTTTACCTTTTTGGTAAAATGGGGAACGATTGTGCTTTCCGCTTTGATGATCGCGATGGCATTTGCATTTTTTGCTGCCGGCTGGTTCTCGGGTGTTATTCTGTTCGCGCTGATTATGGCAGCGGCAGTTTTCTTTGCCTGAGACATGTCAGAGGCAGACTGAAAAACTTCATTTCAGAACGGCATGGAATCTATAAATTATACCGCCAGTTTGGCGGTATAATTTTTTGCGCCCTGTTCAGAGCAAAAATCTCTCCATAATTGCGTATTTTCGATCACATAAGAAATTTTTTGCATAAAGAGTATTGCAGCCTGCTTTTTCCGTGATTTACTGCGCCCGTCCAAAATGTTGTTCCGGAGGAGACCGGTACGGATTTTGTGAGTTTTGGGGATAGGGAAAGTGAGGGCAGTTTTGTCTCAGGTAATATTCATTCCCGTTGAAACTGATCCGAGTGAAACACGGGTGGCGGCAACGCCGGAAACCGTGAAAAAGCTGATCGGTTACGGATTTAAGATAATCGTGGAAAGCGGTGCAGGTATTGCGTCGCGTATTACGGATCAGGCTTTTGCCGATGCCTGTGCGCAGATCGGTAAGACCGCCGATATTAAAACCGCGGATATTATTCTTAAACTTCGCCGTCCTTCATCCGCTGAACTGAAAAATTACAAAACCGGTGCCGTGCTGATCGCGATGCTTGATCCTTATGGCCATGAGGACAGTGTGGCGGCCATTGCGCAGGCAGGGCTGACTGCATTTACCATGGAATTTATGCCGCGCATTACCCGTGCGCAGGTGATGGATGTGCTGTCATCGCAGGCCAATCTTGCAGGCTATCAGGCGGTGATTGATGCCGCGGCGGAATATGGCCGTGCCATGCCGATGATGATGACCGCTGCCGGCACAGTACCAGCAGCCAAAGTTTTTGTGATGGGGGCAGGGGTTGCCGGTCTTCAGGCCATTGCGACCGCGCGCCGTCTTGGTGCTGTGGTGACGGCGACTGATGTGCGTCCTGCTGCCAAGGAACAGGTGGCATCGCTTGGTGCTAAGTTTGTCGCTGTAGAGGATGAGGAGTTCAAAGCGGCCGAGACTGCCGGTGGCTATGCCAAGGAAATGTCGAAAGACTATCAGGCAAAGCAGGCAGCGCTGGTTACTGATCATATTGCCAAGCAGGATATTGTGATTACCACAGCGCTTATTCCGGGGCGTGCTGCGCCGCGTCTGGTGAGTGCTGAGATGGTTGCCAGCATGAAGCCTGGCTCGGTGCTGATTGATCTGGCTGTTGAGCGTGGCGGCAATGTTGAAGGTGCGGTAGCGGGACAGGTTGTCGAAAAAGACGGCGTGAAAATTATCGGCCATATGAATACGGCCGGTCGCATCGCTGCTTCGGCTTCACAGCTTTATGCGCGCAATCTGTTCGCTTTCCTTGAGACATTGATCGACAAAGAGACCAAACAGGTTGTCATCAATCTTGAAGATGAACTGGTGAAAGCAACGGTGCTGACCCATCAGGGTGCTATTGTGCATCCGGCTTTTGCTGATGCGAAAGCAGCACCGGTTGCTGCTGATAATAAAGCTGAAGCAGCACCTAAGCCTGCTGTGAAGAAAGCTCCGGTCAAAAAAGCTGCCCCGAAAAAACCGGCTGCTGCAAAACCGGCAACCAAAACGGGTGCAGGTAAGAAAACCGTAAATGAAGCCGGAAATAAGGGGGATGAGGCATGAGTGCGGATTCTTTGAAAGAGGCACTGGGTGGTCTCGACAAGGCGGTTGAAAACCTGCGTCAGGCTGCGGAAGGTCTGGGTAGTTCAGATTCAATCAGCAATGCTGTGCATGTTGCCAGCGGCGGTGTGATTGATCCTTTTGTATTTCAGCTGGCGATTTTCGTGCTGTCGATTTTTGTCGGTTATTACGTTGTCTGGTCGGTAACGCCTGCCTTGCATACGCCTTTGATGGCGGTGACCAACGCGATTTCTTCGGTGATCGTTGTCGGTGCGCTGCTGGCCGTCGGTCTTTCCCTTTCCGGCTGGGCAACCGGTTTCGGCTTTATCGCTTTGGTGCTGGCAAGCGTGAATATTTTCGGGGGCTTTCTTGTCACCCAGCGCATGCTCGCCATGTATAAGAAAAAAGACAAGTGAGGGGCTGAAACATGAGCGTTAATCTGGCAGCCTTTCTTTATCTCGTTTCCGGCGTGTTATTCATTCTGGCATTGCGCGGTCTTTCTCATCCGACAACCAGCCGTCAGGGTAATTTTTACGGTATGCTCGGTATGGGCATTGCCATTGTCACCACGCTGATATTGGCGCAACCGTCTTTTGGCGGACTGGCACTGATTGTGCTTGGGCTGGCAATCGGTGGCGGTATCGGTGCCGTTGTGGCCAAGCGTATTGCCATGACGGCGATGCCGCAGCTGGTGGCATTTTTCCACTCGCTGGTTGGTCTTGCTGCGGTGATGGTGGCCGCTGCGGCTCTCTACTCACCGCATTCTTTCGGTATCGGTGAAGTGGGGTCAATCCACGCACAGGCATTGGTGGAAATGTCGCTCGGCGTGGCCATTGGTGCCATTACCTTTACCGGCTCGATCATTGCCTATCTCAAGCTGGATGGTCGTATGTCGGGTAAGCCAATCATGCTGCCGTCACGGCATATCATCAATGCGGCGCTGTTTATCGGCATTGTGGTTCTGGTGATCGTGCTGGCGATTACAGAAAGCCATCTGGTGTTCTGGGCGATTGTGCTGTTGTCCCTGCTGTTCGGTGTGCTGATCATTATCCCGATAGGCGGCGCAGACATGCCGGTGGTTGTGTCTATGCTCAACTCCTATTCCGGTTGGGCAGCGGCAGGTATCGGCTTTACGCTGGGCAATCTGGCACTGATTATCACCGGTGCGCTGGTCGGTTCTTCCGGTGCGATCCTGTCCTATATCATGTGTAAGGGCATGAACCGCTCGTTCATTTCTGTGATCCTTGGCGGCTTCGGCGGTGATACATCTTCTGGAGGTAGCACGGGTGAAGTCGAGCAGCGTCCGGTCAAACAAGGCTCGGCAGATGATGCGGCTTTCATCATGAGGAATGCCGCCAAAGTCATCATCGTACCGGGTTATGGTATGGCGGTAGCACAGGCACAGCATGCGCTGCGTGAAATGGCCGATAAGCTGAAGGAAGAGGGCGTAGAAGTTAAATATGCCATTCATCCGGTGGCGGGTCGTATGCCGGGACATATGAACGTGCTGCTGGCCGAGGCCAACGTGCCTTATGATGAAGTCTTCGAGCTGGAAGATATCAACTCCGAATTTGCGCAGGCCGATGTGGCTTTCGTGATCGGTGCGAATGACGTGACCAATCCGGCAGCGAAAACAGACCCGCAGTCTCCGATTTTCGGTATGCCTATTCTTGATGTGGATAAGGCCGGAACGGTGCTGTTCATCAAGCGCGGCATGGGCTCCGGCTATGCGGGCGTGGAGAATGAATTGTTCTTCCGTGACAACACCATGATGCTGTTTGCTGATGCAAAGAAGATGGTCGAAAATATCGTCAAAGCGCTGGATTAAACCAGCGCAATTCGGCAGATAAAAGAAAAGGCGGCTTTTGAGCCGCCTTTTTTATTGCGATTTGAGCAATGTTTAATGCTGCTTTTCTTACGCCTTTTCGGGCAAAAACACAGCCTGTCAGCAGGTTAGCGCGCTTTGCTGCATAAGAGATTCCGTTGCCCTTGGCTTATTGTCCGTAAACCAGCTTGTCCTGACGAGCGCGTAGTTCTGCAAGGCGGGAACCGGCAGGCAGAGCCGCATTGTCATAGGTGATGAGCTCACCTTTTTTGATCGGCTTCAGTACTTTGGCACCGGTCAGCATTCCGCATGGAATGGCTTTGGCTGCGCGGGCTTCACCGGCCGTCATGATCCATGCACGGTAGCAATATTCACCGATGGCATCGAGGGTTTCGCCAACCGCCATATCTTTCTTGGCAACGGCTGCAACTTCTGCGGTCGGTCTGCTCAGCGGTACCATGTCGGCTTTGCCATAGAGCACTGCACGGGCGCAGGTGAGGGGCACTTCCAGCGAGGTCAGGTGGTACGGACGATGGAAGGTGAAATAAGGGCCTTTACCCATTTTTAGGTCTTCCATACGCTCACTAATACGCGGATGGGACATGTCCGCAACCACGAATACACCCGGAGCCACGCCTTTGCCGATCGTATAATCGACAACGCCCACACGGGAGAGCACGCCGCCGTCTTTCTCAGGAATCAGCGTTGAGGAGAGCTGGTCGAGGGTTGCTGCAGGGCCGTGCATACCGGCTTTATCCGGTACCAGCCCGGTGGCATTAGCGATAGCCGCCATTTCCACCATGGTTTTGGAACCGTCCACAAATTCCACAAGCAGGCGCACATTCATATTCCGGCGCGTGGCTTCTTCAATGTAATTATCAGGGATCGCATCAATATTGAGCGGATTGTTTTTGCCTTTACCGGCAGCAACAATCGGATGCCCCATCGCGGTGACAAATTCGATCAGTTCCATGCAGGATGACGGTTCGTCACCGGCACCGAGCGAATAGACAACGCCAAGACGGTCGGCTTCGCTCTTAAGATAAGCGCCGATTGTCACATCAGCTTCAACATTCATCATTACGAGATGTTTGCCGTGCTCCATGGCACGCAGACCGATTTCCGCGCCAACGGCAGGAATACCGGTTGCATCAATCACCACGTCAATCAGGTCATTATTGAGGATGAGGTCTGCATTATCGGTAACAGCAATTTTATGCGCTTCGAGCGCGAGGCTCAGATCAGAGCCGGTGCCAACCTCGCGGGCATGGCCTTGTTCACCATAGGCGATCTCGGCGGCTTTGAGGGCGCGTTGCGGATTGGTTTCCGAAATCGCGCCGATTTCAATGCCGGGCATATGGGCGACACGGGTCACAATATCGGTGCCCATTTCTCCGCAGCCGATCAGGCCGATGCGGATGGGTTTACCGGTATCGGCGCGGGCTTTCATATCACGAGCTAAGCCGGTGAGTGCGACATTGGTGGCCATGTTTGTTCTCCGGAGATAGTGTTTTGCGGGAGAATAACCCGCCTGATAATGACAGTTATAAAAGACCTGAGCATTTCACAGTCAAGTTGGAACAACTTGATGGCCGTGATAATGCGATTACTAAAAAAGCTAGAGCGATCACTATAGTTTAACATGTGCGTAAACCGCTCTAGATTAAATATCAATTACTAAGGGGCTGCATCCGTGCGGCATGACAGAGCAGGAGTTCAAAGTGCTGGACAGCGTAACCAATAATAACTGGGATCTCGTGATTTTTGACTGTGACGGTGTGCTGGTCGACAGCGAACCGCTGGCTGCGCTGGCTTTCCATAATGTTTATGCCCGTCATAATATGCCGATTCCTGACGGTACGGTAGCCAAGGGTGTAGGAATGAAGCAGGCGGATATTATTCGCCTGATTGGTGACCTCACCGGCCATTATCTGCCGGATGCAGCGCAGGATGATATCTGGCCGGAAACACATCGGGTATTTTCTGAAGCCTTGCAGCCTTGTGACGGTATTGCCGGTGTTCTGGAACGCCTGAAGACCCGCAGTTGTGTGGCCTCGTCTTCCTCACCGCAGCGTATTGCTTTCAGTCTGGAAAAAACCGGTCTGATTAATGCATTCGATGGCGCTCTGTATTCATCCACTATGGTCAAGCGCGGTAAACCGGCACCGGACTTGTTCCTGTTTGCCGCAGAGAAATTCGGTGCTGATCCGGCACGTTGTGTGGTGTTTGAAGATTCACCATTTGGTGTGGAGGGGGCTGTTGCCGCAGGTATGACAGCAATCGGTTATACCGGCGGCGGGCATACTTATGCCGGGCACACGGAAAAGCTTTTGGAAAAAGGTGCAAAAGCGGTTTATAGCAGCTGGAAAGAGATAGAGAATAACATTCTCTGAAAGTGCGAATCCATCATAAAGGTCTATAGCAATGAAAGATGCGATCACTCTGGATCAGCTGCGTGAAGCGATCGGCACAGAAATCGGCTGCTCCGAGTGGCGTGTGGTCACACAGGAAATGATCAACCAGTTTGCCGATGCAACGGATGATCATCAATATATCCATGTGGATCCGGTTCGTGCGGCGGAAACACCTTTCGGCGGTACAATCGCCCATGGTTTTCTGACGCTTTCATTGCTCTCGACTTTGGCTTTTGAAGCACTGCCGATGCTGCAGGGCGCAACCATGGGCATCAATTACGGTTTTGACAGTGTGCGTTTCATGTCGCCGGTCAAAACCGGAACCCGCGTCCGCGCCCGTTTCAAACTGGCTGATGCGGATATCCGTCCTTCCGGCCGTGTGGTCAATCATTATGATGTGACACTGGAAGTGGAAGGTATGGTCAAACCGGCTCTCACAGCGCGGTGGCTGACCATCGCTGTCGTCCCACCTGCTGAGTGAAGTTTCCGGCCAGAACGGGCTGCAAATGGCGTTTTTCTGCGCTTCCGATACTCACGTACTTTAGTACGCTCCGTTTCGGTTCTCGAAGAACACCATTTTCGCCTCGTGCTGACCAGAAACGAGGCAGTGCCGTTTTAGTGTAATGTATCCAGCGGTGCAGGCTGATCGGGGTAATCGGTCAGCAGGGTTTTGAGCGCGAAAGGCCCGTGCAGGAACATGCCGATATCATAGGCGTTCTTCTTCTGGCTGCCTGAAATAAACAGCAAATGCATTTTGAAGAAATTGCCCTTGGCCTGTTTGTAGCGGACAGGAGAGTGAATATGTTTGAACCGGATATGCTGGATCAGCGGCGGATTGTTCGTCTGAATTTTCAGTGCTTTGGCAGGCTCTGAATTGTAAAAATGGATGATATCCGTCAGCGCCTGAAATTCAGCCCAGAAAACCGGACTATCGTTCAGTAATACACTTACATCCTCGCGCAAGGCTTTAGCGCGCGGATGCAGAGCAATCATCAGCAAGCAGGAGCCGGCAGCAAGCAAAGAGACCGGCTGTTTACGCAGGAGTTCCGGCTCGGTGCGCCAGACTTCAGCCAGCGCTTCAATCGCCGGTACAGTGCCGAGACTGTGCCCCATAATGATGACTTCATCAGCCTCACTGCTGCGCAGTTTTTCTGTCAACATCTGGGCAAAAATCTGTTTGCGCTGGCGCAGACTGGAACTCTTGTCATAAATCCGGTCATAGGCGGCTGACCAGTCGTCGAGCAGATAGGAGATGAAAAGTTTTTCATCCAGCGCCCGTATCAGTGCGTAGCAAATACCGAGAGCCAGCGGCAGCGACCAGAGCATATGCAGTGGTGAGAAACCGGCCAGTACCGGCGCTGCTGTGATGCCGAGCGTTAAGGCCAGCATGGCCAGCACCATCAGAAACGGCCACATGAAAAACATCACAAACCGCCAACTGGTGCGGCCATAACGCCATAAGGTGCCGGTGAAGAGAATATTCAGAAAAGCGCGGCTGCCGGTGAACAGACGGTGTGGCAGGGATCGTGCTGCATATTCATCAAAAATATCTGCGGTACCGAACTGGCAGAATTCGCTTTGTGTTTCCCAGTTCTCGCCTTTGGCTGTCACCTGCATGGTGCCGCTGCCGTGATCTGCATCGGCCATCGGAGACAGGCTGGTTTTTGTGCCCCACAGCTTGTCAAAATCGCTCATAATTTTGCGATGACGCACGCGCACTGCCTTAGGGTGCAGCCCTTCATAACCTGTGAAATTAATGATGAGACGTTTTTTAATGGTCATGAAAATGGTGCTTGTCAAAACAGAAGAGGGCAATACGGCGCAGAAGATGCTTTAGTGCGGTCTGCTGTAAATGAACAATCACATTAAAGCTATTATGCTTGCTCAAAATAAAAGTACCGCGCCTTTTAGAAGACGCGGTGCTTAAAGTGTAATTATGACAGTTTCAGGACGTTGAGGTTATCGTCAGACGGCTGCGTCCAATGCCCCTTCGCTCAGCAAGCCGAAAACATAGGTGCCGAAGGAGCGCCAGCATTCCAGCCGGAATTCTGTTTCAGACAAGCGCCAAAGTACGATCTCAGCCTTGCCGAAAATCGTGCGGGAGGCTGCGCCGACCGGAAAAACGGCCAGCGACAAATCCTGCGGACAGCCCACATTGATTGTTGCCTCTGCGCCTTCACCGGAAATGATGATGCCGATATTGCGGTGGGATACATCGGTTGCGGCATGCAAGGTTTCAACGCCTTGCAAATCCGCAAAAGGTGATTGTCCGCCGGTATCAATCACCAGCCATTCGTCAGGGCCAAGCCACAATGCCGAGCGCGTGCCTTTGGTGGCACTGTGTTTCGGTTTTTGCGGTAGGGTGACGCCAAGGGCTTTGGACAGTGCTGTAACATCATTGGCGCGGGCGCGCAGCGAAATGCGTTCCGCCGGTTCAGCTGGAATGATCTGTACTGAACCATTACCGGCGCGGTTGTTGCCCAGAACTGTGATGCGCTGTGCGCTTGCTTCGGAGTTAGACATGCAGGCGCTCTCCCTTTTCGTCAATAAAGACGGGGCCGGTTACTTCAACTTCAATCACACGATCCAGCATCGGCACGAACAGGGTCTTGCCGTGCAGATTAAATCCGTCATGCACCACAGCCATGGCAATGGAGCGCCCGAGATTGGATGACCAATAGGAAGAGGTGACGTGACCGAGCATTTTCATCGGTTTTGGCTGGTTCGGATCGGCAACGATCTGCGCGCCTTCTTCCAGCACTGTGTTCGGATTTTTGGTCAGCAGGCCGACCAGTTGTTTGCGGCCTTCCGCCACCAGATCAGGGCGGCGCATACCACGGATGCCAACGAAGTCGGTTTTCTTCTTGGAAACTGCCCAGCCAACCGCTGCATCATGCGGGGTCAGAGTGCCGTCTGTGTCCTGACCGACAATGATATAGCCTTTTTCAGCACGCAGAACATGCATGGTTTCCGTGCCGTAGAGGCAGGCGCCTATGGCCTTCGCACGCTCCCAGACGGCTTCCAGCACAGACTGACCGTAATCGGCAGGGACGTTGATTTCAAAGCCCAACTCACCGGTAAAGGACATACGGAACAGGCGGGTCGGTACACCGCAGAATTTACCTTCCGCCACACTCATATGCGGGAAGGCCTCATTGGAAATGTCAATGCCTTCAACAAATGGCGCGATAATCTCACGGGCTTTCGGCCCCTGAACGGCAATCACCGCCCATTGTTCCGTTGTGGAGGTCAGCCAGACATTGAGATGCGGGAACTCGGTCTGGAGATAATCCTCCATATGGTTGAGGACACGCGGTGCACCGCCGGTTGTTGTAGTGACGTGGAAGCGGTCATGTGCCATACGACCGACCACACCGTCATCCATCACGAAACCGTCTTCACCGGTCATGATGCCGTAGCGGCAGCGACCCGGTTTCAGCGTATCCCATGCGTTTGTATACATCAGATTGAGGAACTCAGCGGCATCAGGGCCGACAACTTCAATTTTACCCAAGGTGGAAGCATCGAAAATACCAGCGACTTCGCGAACAGTTTTACATTCGCGGGACACCGCATCATGCATGGTTTCACCGGCCTGCGGATAATACCATGCGCGTTTCCAGTTGCCGACATCCTCATAAACCGCGCCGTTCTGAGCCTCAAAATGATGCAGCGCAGTCTGACGCGCCGGATCAAACAGATGATCGCGGGACGAGTTGATGAGTGTGCCGAACGTCACCGGCGTATAAGGCTGGCGGAAGGTGGTGAGACCGACCTGCGGGATTGGCTTGTTGAGCGCTTCCGAGGCAATCGCCAGCCCGTGCATATTGGACATTTTACCCTGATCGGATGCCATACCATTGGTGGTAAAGCGTTTGATATGCTCGATAGAGTGCATACCTTCGCGCACGGCATTGCGGATGTCCTTGGCGCAAACATCATGTTGAAAGTCGATAAACGCCTTCACATTGCTGTCAGGGCCTGCACCGGCTGTGGTGCCGACCATGCCGCCGCTCCAGCTATAGGCTGTTGTTGCACTGACAGTGGTGGTTGCTAATGCCTTGCCGCCGGTTGCAGTACCGGCAGATGTGCCTGCTGCAACGGCCTCATCAATTGCTGCCTGCAAATCGTCGGTGCCGTTACAGGTGCCGACGCAGATGCAGTCCTGTGCGTAAACATCCGGCAGGAAGCGCTGTTTGGCATCATCAAAGCGCAGCTTACCGCGTGATTGCGAGAATAAATGCACCGATGGCGTCCAGCCGGAGGAGGTGATCAGCGCATCAATCGTATATTTGCGGCCTGATTTCGCGCCATTGGTGGCAACAGTCATGGACTTGACCCGCAGCTTGCCGCCAACACTCAGCACACAATGATTGGTCAGAACCGGAATGTTCAAACGGCGGGCCTCGGTAAGCACGGCTTCACCCGGATGAGCGCGGGCATCGACAATCACCGGAATATCAACGCCTGCATTTTTCAGATCAAAGGCGGCTTCATAGGCACTGTCATGGGCGGTGAAGACACCAACATGCGAGCCGACAGCCACGCCGAAATGATTGAGATAAGTGCGGGCAGCCGAAGCCAGCATTACACCCGGACGGTCATTATTGGCAAATACCATATGGCGTTCAATCGAACCGTTCGCGAGGATCACGCGTTTGGCACGCACCTGCCACAGGCGCTCACGCGCGGTGTTCTTCTCAGGCAAGGCAACATGGTCTGTAACCCGTTCTGCCAGAGCCACAAAATTATGGTTATAGTAACCGAAAGCAGTGGTGCGGGTGAGGACACGCACATTCGGCATGGCATTGAGTTCAGCCGCAGTGATCTGCGCCCATGCAAAACCATCCTGACCATTGATCTTTGTGCCGTTTTCATGATGCAGGGCACCGCCGACCTCAGGCTGTTCGTCACAGAGAATGACTTTGGCACCGGTGCGTGCGGCAGCGAGCGCAGCACTTAAACCCGCCACGCCTGCGCCGACAACCAGCACATCACAATGCTCATAGCGGCCTGCATAACGGTCAGGGTCAGGTTCGGTTGGTGTAACGCCCAGACCTGCGGCGCGGCGGATGATCGGCTCATAGACCTTCTCCCACGCCTTTCTCGGCCACATGAAAGTCTTGTAATAGAAGCCTGCACCGAAGAAAGGCGAAAACAGATCATTCACTGCGCCGATATCGAAAGACAAAGACGGCCAGCGGTTCTGCGATTCTGAATACATGCCGTCGAAAACTTCCTGCACGGTTGCACGCACATTCGGCTGGCGATGGGCTTTGTCGCGGGAAATATCCAGCAGAGCATTCGGCTCTTCCGGCCCTGCGGACAGAAAACCGCGCGGACGATGATATTTGAACGAACGTCCGATCAGGTGAATATCATGGGCAAGCAGAGCCGAGGCGACAGTATCACCTGCCAATGCTGTATAAGTCTTGCCGTCAAAGGTGAAACGGGCGGTTTTCGCCGGGGTCAGACGGCCTTTGCCAGGTATGCGTTTTGAGCCGCTCATTTACCACTCTCCTTGGCCGCAACACTTTTCGTCTGTACGATTTGGCTCAGATCCGGTTTCGGCTCTCCGGCTTTATAGGTGAGCAGGAACTTGTCGCTCACAGTGTCGCGTGCCGCATTGAAGAAGCGGCCGCAGCCGTGAATATGCCGCCAGCGCTCAAAGATCACACCTTTGGGATTGTCGCGCCAATAGAGAAACTCAACGAATTCCTCGTCCGAAAGCTCGGTTATATTGGTCGGGCGGGCAATATGGGCATCATGAGCGCTGCGGAACTCCAGTTCCGAGCGGTCTTCGCCGCAATAAGGACAATGGATCAGTAACATGATTGGCTATCCTTATTTAGTGCGCAACAGCGGCGGCGGCGGCTTCGTCGATCAGACGACCGGTGCGGAAACGATCAAGCGTAAAGCCTGCGGCCAGCGGGTGCGGTTCGCCACGGGCGATCAGATGGGCGAACAAATGGGCGGAACCCGGCGTTGCCTTGAAGCCGCCGGTGCCCCAGCCTGCATTGACGAACAAGTTCGGTACAGGGGTTTTGCTCTGGATCGGTGCGCGATCGACGGTGTTGTCAGTCACACCGCCCCATTGACGCATCATTTTTACGCGACGGAACATCGGGAACAATTCACAGATCGCATCCAGTGTATGGGTGATGATCTGCAAGCCGCCTGTCTGCGAATAGGAATTATACTGGTCGGTACCGGCGCCGATAACAAACTCGCCCTTATCCGACTGAGAAATGTAGGCATGAACCGCATTGGACATGACCACGCATGGCACAATCGGCTTCATCGGTTCAGAAACCAGTGCCTGCAACGGGGAGCTTTGCAATGGTACGCGCACATCAGCCATATTCATGATGACCGAGGAGTGACCGGAAGCGGAAACGCCGATTTTCTTGGCGCCGATAAAGCCGCGATTGGTCTCAACACCGCTGACACTGCCGTCCGCATTACGACGAATGCCGAGCACTTCACAATTCTGGATAATATGCACACCGCGATCAGAAGCTGCGCGGGCATAGCCCCATGCCACTGCATCGTGACGGGCAACGCCGCCGCGGCGTTGCAAGGCTGCGCCATTGATCGGATAGCGGGAATTTTGCGAAATATTCAGCGGCGGGCAATAGGCTTTGGCCTGTTCCGGTGTCAGCCATTCATTGTCGATGCCATAGAGACGGTTGGCATTGATGTGACGGCTGAAGGATTGCTTGTCATGGATATTATGCGACAGCATCAGCACGCCACGCGGCGAGAACATCACATTGTAGTTGAGATCCTGTGACAGGTTCTCCCACATCTTGAGCGAATGCTCATAGATATTCATGCTCTCTTCATAGAGATAGTTGGAGCGGATGATAGTGGTGTTACGGCCGGTATTGCCGCCACCGATCCAGCCTTTTTCCAGTACTGCAATATTGGTGATGCCGTGTTCTTTGGCCAGATAATAGGCGGCACCCAGACCGTGGCCGCCGCCGCCGACAATAATCACATCATAGCTGGCACGCGGTTCCGGCGAAGCCCATTGCGGCTCCCAACCTTTATTTCCGCGCAGTGCTTCACGGGCAACTGCAAATACTGAAAACTTACGCATAATGTCCCCTTATCTGGGCGCGGAAGATTTTTTCCGCCTGTTGGTTTAAAGTTAAACCATATGCCGACACTGACTTTGCCATTTTGCGACGGGTTTTGGCGTATCATGCGGTTTTTGTTTGCTGAAAAGCTCTCGCATCGCGGCGGGATGTCAGCGCGAAGGACTCACTTCATTCCGCATGAAAATTAGCGGAAAAAGCGACAGAGAATCTCTGTGAAATACGGGGTAAATTTTGCATTTGCAGATTAAAACCAATGCAATGTCCGCAAAGAAAAATGCAAATAAAACGTGATTTTTACGGTTAAAACTGTAATAATGAGGTTGATAAGGCCTGATCGGGCGCTGTGTTATGGATTCTGTGTGGACAATCGCGCCGGATACTGTTAAACGGCACTCGAATTTGCATCGGAAGGCCGTTGCGAAGTCTTAAGATTTCTCAGCCATAAGACGGCTCCTTCACCGGAACTGCCAGACTGTTTTTTCTTCGGGGCTCACCGGTGCCTTCAGGCTAAACTGAAAAATCTAACCGAAACGGAACGGGATTACACGTGCAGGTACTCGTACGCGATAATAATGTTGATCAGGCTCTCCGCGCTCTTAAGAAAAAGATGCAGCGTGAAGGTATTTTCCGCGAAATGAAAATGCGCGGTCATTATGAAAAGCCATCTGAAAAGCGCGCCCGCGAAAAGGCTGAAGCCGTTCGCCGTGCACGCAAGCTGGCTCGTAAGCGCGCACAGCGTGAAGGTCTGGTAGGCGGCGGCCGCGTAGCGGCTCGTTAAGTAACAAGTCGCGTAGCGGCCCGCTAATTAACGGGTCGTTTGGCGACCGGTTAATTAGACTGAACGCGTGGCTACAGGCTGCGTCGTTTCTGATCAGATATACTGATTAAGCAGCGCATGATCTCAGGGTCATGCGTTTTGCTTTGCGTTCAGGCCAGCTTTTCAGGCTTATTATGCCGGTTTTTGAAAACTGATGTAATATGAAGCTTTATTGTAAAAGTTGACCATACAGATATGTTTGCATCGCTGGAAAACAGCTTTAAGGTGGGGTGAGTATTCACTTCCGCCTTTTTCTGTATGGGCTGAGTGCATTGGCATGTCATAAAATATATGCAGTCTTACCATTTTCCGTCAGATACTGTGCAGAGCACAGGCCGGAATCTCAGGCCACAAGACTGCTTTTGAGGAGTGCGCGAATGGGATCTTTGGCAAGTGTGAAATTGACTTTGCGTGAACAGCGCCTTTCTTTGAATAAAGGTTTGCTGGTTGCAGCATCCTGTGCAGTTCTGGCTTTGGCGGGCTGTCAGAGCACTTCCAATTCCATGCTTACGCCGGTTGATCTTGCGCAGGGTTCCAGCGAGAATATCGGTTCGCTGACAACTGTCATTCAGAGCAATCCGCGTAATCCTGAAAGCTATAATGTGCGCGGCTCAGCCTATGGTAAAGCAGGGCGCTATCGCGAGGCGATGAAGGATTTTGATACGGCGATCCAGCTCGATCCGAATTATTATCAGGCCTATGCCAATCGTGCGCTGATCCAGCGCTATCTGAAAAATGATGCGGCGGCTGTGCAGGATTATGGTCGCGCCATTCAGATCAATCCGCAATATGATGCAGCCTATATCGGGCGCGGTAATGTCTATCGTCAGGCAGGACGTCTGGATGAAGCGATGACGGATTTCAACCGCGCAATCCAGCTGGATACCACCGATGGCCGCGCTTACCACAATCGTGGTCTGATCTATCAGGCACGCGGTCAGCACAAACAGGCGATTGAGGATTTCTCTGCCGCGGCTTCCCTGCAGTCGAATGCGCCGGAGCCTTATAATGGCCGCGGTATTTCCTATGCAGCGCTCGGCGATTATGACAATGCCTTTGATGACTTCAATACGGCTATCGGGCTGGATGACAAGATTGCCGAAAGCTGGGCCAATCAGGCGCTGGTCTATGAGCATCGCGGTGACAAGAAACGTGCAGCGGCGTCCTATGCCCGCGCGGTGCAGCTTGATCCGCAATATAAGCCTGCCAAGGATGGTCTGAGCCGTACACGGTAATTGTTCAGACCTAAATAGGCAGAGCATAGCAAGTTAAAGAGCCGCAGGATTCAGTATCCGGCGGCTCTTTTCTTATTTCTGAAGCTCTCTATATTATTGGCTATGTCTTTATTCGACCATATCGGCTTTGAGAGCCGGGATATTCCGGCATCCTATCAGTTTTACTCCGGCAGCATGGCTGCACTGGAGCTTAGGGTGTTGCAGACGGCGGATAATTTGTTTTTTGTCAGCGGGAATGCCCGCAGTCCTCTGCCGTTCTTGCGGATTGTTGCGGCAAAATCTGCAAATGGTGCAGATTCTGCATCACAGCCGGGTCAGCATTTACACCTTAAATTCAGCGCCAAAAGTCATGAGCAGGTTGAGGCTTTTCATCAGGCTGCACTCAGATCCGGCGGACGGGAAAGCAGTGCACCGTCCTATCAGGGGCCGAAGGAGATGGGTTATTTCGCGGCTCTGGTTTTTGATCCGGACGGTAATACGGTTGAAGTCGGTGTTCATGAGAAACACGGCTGACTTGACAAAGAGATAAAGAAAAGGCCGGTTTTCACCGGCCTTTTTTATTTAGAACGGAGCCGCTCTAAATTTTATTTTCTCGCATTATCCTACGCATCGAAGCAGGAAAGGAAATCAGTCCAGTGAACTGATTTCCCTGCGAAGGCGCTGCGCACTTTTGCTGGAAATGCTCTAGCGTTTAACAACGCGTTTATCGACTTTTTGTACCAGCCTGTCACCGATCCACTGGATCAGGCAGACAAACACGATCAGAACGGCAACAACAGCGGCCATGATCGGATAGTTGAAACGCTGATAGCCATAGCGGATAGCAAGGTCGCCGAGACCGCCTGCGCCAATCGCACCGGCCATTGCGGATGCACCGATCAGCGTGACGATGGTAACTGTAAAGCCTGCGATCAGACCCGGCATGGATTCCGGTATCAGCACTTCTTTAATGATCGTCCAGCGGCTTGCACCCATGGAGCGGGCAGCTTCAATCAGGCCGTGGTCAACTTCACGCAGTGATACTTCAGCCATACGGGCATAATAAGGGATAGCGGCAATCGACAGCGGCACGATGGAAGCCCATGTGCCCAGTGCAGTGCCCATAATCAGGCGTGTGAACGGGATGAGGGCAACCAGCAGAATAATGAATGGTACCGAACGGAACGCATTGACGATCGCGCCGATAACACGGTTGACCGGAATATTCTGAAGCAGGCCGTTACGGTCTGTCAGGATCAGCAGCAGACCAAGCGGCAGGCCGAAGAGCAATGTGAAGAAGCTGGAGAAACCCGTCATAATCAGAGTTTCGCCTAACGAACGCCAGAGCAGATCAAGCATTGCGGGTGTCAGGAACTGAAACATATCCGGCAACCTCCGTTTCATCACAAATTGTCTTCAGAAAACCGACAGCCTTTTGCAAAGCTGTCTGGTCATGGGCGGGGAGGCCAAGGAATAATGTGCCGACCGGTTCTCCCTGAATCGTATCAATGCCGCCATGAACGAGGCGTGCATTGAGACCGGAAGCGACGGCAATATCATTGATCAGCGGTCTGCGTGCAGATTCACCGGAGATGCGCAGACGGACAATCGCTTCTGAAGCTGATTGCGGGTTCTGCGTCAGCTGTGCGGCAATGCTGTCCGGCAGTGCAGGGGTCAGCATTTTCAGCAGGCTTTTGGTCGTATCGGCCTTCGGGCGTGCAAAAACTTCCCAGACTGGGCCTTCTTCGGCAATATGCCCGTGATCCAGCACAATCACACGGTCTGCAATTTTGCGGATGACATCCATTTCATGGGTAATCAGCAGAATGGTCAGGCCGAGTTTCTGATTGATGTCTTTCAGCAGTGCCAGAATAGACTGGGTGGTTTCCGGATCGAGAGCGGAGGTTGCCTCATCCGACAAAAGCAGGCTCGGTTTGGCTGCAAGCGCACGGGCAATGCCGACGCGCTGCTTCTGGCCACCGGAAAGCTGTGCCGGATAATGCTGCGCGCGCTCTGACAGGCCGACCAGTTCCAGCAATTCAGCAACGATTTTGTGGCGTTCCGGTTTGGCAATGCCGGCAATTTTGAGCGGCAGGGCAATATTCTGCGCCACGGTTTTGGCCGACATCAGATTGAAATGCTGGAAAATCATGCCGATACGGCGGCGCACCGGCTGCAACTGGCTTTCAGTGAGACCGGTGATTTCCTGACCTTCAATGATGACCGAGCCGCTATCCGGCCGTTCCAGACCATTGAGGCAGCGGATCAGTGTCGATTTGCCCGCGCCGCTGCGGCCGATAATACCGAGAATTTCACCGCGCTGAACCGAGAGAGAAATATCATCCACGGCAGGTGTTGTGCCGAACATACGTTTAATATTGGAAAGTTTGACAACTTCGTCACCGGTCACGGGAGGCTGACCGGATGCGGAAGGCAGCTTTTGCTGCATATTCTTTGTTGAAACTGAAGTATTCACTTTATCCTCTGGAGCGCATCCCGAAAAATGCGAAGCGGTTTTCGGAAAAGATGCGCGTAAAAACAAGTAGATAGAGCATTTTCAAAGAGTTAATTTAAAATGAAAATGCTCGAGCTCTTTCTTTAAATTGAGGCAATAATAACGGAGCAAAATGGCAATGCTCAGAGTGCAAAACGGTCCGGATAAATCCGGACCGTTACTATGCGCGGTTTAAGCTTGGTTTGACAGCTCTTATTCCCAGGCAGGAATACCTGTGCTCTTATACGCACGGTCGAGTTCTGCTTTCACCGGCTCGTTCTGGAAAGCTGCAACAAGCGGTTTCACCCATGCTGCATCCTTGTCTTCAGTGCGGATGGCAATGAAGTTGCGGTAAGGATTGTTTTCTTTTGCTTCCCAGCCGATAGCATCCTTCACAGGATCCAGACCGGATTTGGCTGCCCAGTTATTGTTGACGATGGCTGCATCGAGATCATCAATGGAAAGACCGACAACACCGGCATCCAGTTCTTTGATTTCAAGCTTTTTCGGATTCTCAACAATATCAATCGGAGTTGCAAGAATGCCTGCATCCGGATTGAGTTTGATCAGACCTTTGCTTTCGAGAACGCGCAGGGCACGGCCTTCATTGGTCGGATCATTCGGAACGCCGACGATTGCGCCTTCTTTCAGATCTTCCAGCTTTTCAACTTTGCGGGAATAAATACCAATTGGCCAGAGGGCAGTGTAACCGGCAACGGAAATTTTATAGCCGTGCTGTTTGATCTGCTCATTCAGATATGGCTCATGCTGAAACGCATTGGCATTAATCTCTTTACGCTCCAGCGCTTCATTCGGCTGGGTGTAATCGTTGAAAATGACGGTTTCGATTTTGAGGCCTTCTTTTGCAGCCTGTTCAGCAACAACTTTCCACACATCTTCGTCTTCACCACCCATGATGCCGACTTTGATAGTTGTGTCCTGTGCCTGAACCGACAGAGGTGCAGCAAATGCAACGCTCATGGCAACAGCGGAAAGCAGCATCATTTTCATGCCGGTGCGGCGCGAAATTAAGGTTTTGACGCGGGCGATATCTGACAACGACATTGCTGTTTTCCTTATAATTTTGGTCATTAAGCGGTGTCTCGCTTAACGGTTTTGCCTCACAAATCTCATACCTGTTTTCTCTCAAACGGAGGCAGGCGGATTGTGTGAGCATATTCTTCACAGAATGGTGTGCGATAACAAGGAAGTTTCGTCTACGAATTAAGTTTTATTAGAATATTTTTGCGTAATTTTGCTAAATCACGAATAAAACTATCGCAGATAAATATATGTTTATATTTAGCATTGTGCGTTTGGTAATAAGTTGCAGCTGTGCGGAATCGAAATTCATCACATAAAAACGCCCGCTATGCGTGGCGCATGGCGGGCGTTATGAGATGCGGATATAAGTTTGGGTTTAATCGATGAATACGCGCACACTGGCGGCACGGCCAACCGCGTCAATCACGGTCAGTGTGGAATAGCCTGCACCATCGGGCTGCCAGAGGCCGGAGCGCTTGCGGGAGGCTTTATCCAGCGGCTTGCCATTGGCCAGCCAGATGAACGGTGCACGGCCGCCCTGCATTTTCAATGCCAGCGGTGCGGTGGTGCCGTCAGGCTGGTTGGTCAGCTCAACCCGCGCACCTTCCGGCGGAAACAGGATTTGCGGTGCGGATTCCCGCACGGACGCACTGACTAGTGGTGCGAGATAGGGTGTAAAGCGCCGCAACGATACCGGCAGCTCGGATTGGCGTAGCCGCATTGTACCGACCGGTGGGGCTGCAAGTGGGGTAAAGCCGACACCGGATTTGGAAAAAGCTTCAAACAGGATCGGTGCGGCGGAGCCATAACCGCTCAAACCCGGCACGGCGCCATTATCGGCACGGCCAACCCAGACACCCAGCACATAACGGCCATCAAAACCAACCGACCATGCATCGCGATAGCCGTAGCTGGTGCCGGTTTTATAGGCGAGACCGCGCTGGAGTGACCCCAACGGCGGTTTAACGCCTGCCAGCACATCGGCCACCTGCCATGCGGCTGCGGGTTGCAGCAGCGGCTCACCGGAGGTTGCACTTTTGTCATCTTTTATCCGGTCATCCACGCCATTGGAAATGACGGCGGTTTTACCGCGATTGGAAAGGCCGGTGTAAAGTTGCACCAGATCCTTGAGGCTGATGCCAAGCCCGCCAAGACCAATAGCCAGACCCGGTGTTTCCCCCGGTGGCAATGTGGTTTTAATATCTGCGCGGCGCATCCGCACCATCAGGCGTGTGGCACCGACACTGTCGAGCAGGCGCACGGACGGCACATTGAGCGAGAGTTGCAGCGCCTCACGTACCGTCACATCGCCCTGATAGCTCATATCAAAATTGCGCGGGCGATAGCCGGAGAAATTGGTTGGCCGGTCTTCGATAATGGTTTCCTGCATCACCAGACCGTCTTCAAAAGCCAGCCCGAAGATGAAGGGTTTCAGCGCGGAGCCGGGGGAGCGCTGCACATTGGTCATATCAATCCAGCCGGAACGGCTGGAATCAAAATAATCCGAGGAGCCGACTTCACCGATAATCTCACCGGTCACAGCATCGGCCATGACCATGGCCACGGAGATTTTAGGCCCGAGGCGCTTGGCGGAATCCATTGCCACGGTTTCCAGTGCCTGCTGCACGGAACGCTTGAGCGTCACATGATGCACATTGGCTTGGCTATCTTTACGCAAAGCGGTTTCGCTGACATGCGGGGCAAGGGCCGGCATGGCCAAGCGGCGTTTCGGAACAGCCAGATGTGCGGCACGGTCGGCCTCGTCATTGCCGATCAGCGACACTACCGCCAAGCGGTTCAGCACACGGTCACGGGCGGCACGGGCATTGTCAGGATAGCGGTCGGGACGACGGCGCTCGGGCAATTGCGGCAGGGCAATCAGTAGAGCGGCTTCTGAGGTTGTGAGCCTGCGCGGTTCCTTGCCGAAATAGGCAAGGCTCGCGGCACGGATACCTTCAAGATTGCCGCCAAAGGGTGCAAGCGTCAGATAAGCATCAAGGATTTCTTCTTTCGACAGGCGGCGTTCGATTTGCACGGCGCGCAGCATCTGGCGGAACTTGGCAATAAAGGAACGCTCCGTGCGCGGTTCAATCAGACGGGCAACCTGCATCGACAGAGTGGAACCGCCGGAGATAATGCGCCCGTGGCTGGCAAGCTGTATGGCTGCACGCCCCATTGCGCGGGGATCAATACCACCATGGTCGCGAAAACGCTGATCCTCATAGGCAATCAGCATTTCGATGAATTGCGGATCGACATCTTTATGGGTGGTAGCGAGCCGCCAGTGGCCGGACGGAATAGCAAAGGCACGCAGCAGATTGCCGTCGCGATCCATCACTTCTTTGGATGTCTGGCTGACCACTTCCAGCGGTGGCGGAAAAGCCTTGTCAAGAATTTCCAGACTGGCCCATGTCACAGCCAGAGCGATTGCAGTACCGCTCAAGACCATGAGCGTCTTATGCAAGCGCGGTTTTTTAAGGGGCTGGGTCTCGGCCAAAAGCTGTCTCCGCCTGTATCCGCAGGCATAATTCTGAGCGGTTGATTGTACCGCTCTTATATTATTGCATATAACAGGGCAGAAAATAACGGGGAACACCATGATCGACAAGCTGGAATATTTCATTGCGCTTGCGCGGGAAAAACACTTCGGCAAAGCGGCAGAAGATTGCGGCATTACCCAGCCAACGCTTTCTGCCGGTATCCGCCAGCTTGAAGATATGCTGGGGGTGATGCTGGTGCAGCGCGGCTCGCGCTTTCAGGGGCTGACACCGGAAGGGCAGCGTGTGCTGGAATGGGCAAGGCGCATTGTCGGTGATGCACGCACGATGAAAGAGGAAATGCGGGCAGCGCGTTTCGGCCTTGGCGGACATATCCGTATTGCGGCAATTCCCACCGCACTGGCGATGGTCTCGCAACTGACAACACCGTTCCGCGAGAAGCATCCCGATGTGACTTTCACGATCATTTCCCGCACGTCTGTTGAAGTGCTGGCGGCGCTGGACAATTTCGATATTGATGCCGGAATCAGCTATCTGGACAATGAACCGCTGGGAAAAGTGACAGCGGTGCCGATTTATCGTGAGAGCTATCAGCTGATTACATCGGTCGGCAGCCGGTTTTCGGAGCGTGAAAATGTCACATGGGCGGAAGTCGGCAGTTTACCGCTCTGTCTGCTGACAAGCGATATGCAGAACCGCCGGATTATCAATCAGCATCTGGCGCAGGCGGGAGTAACCGTGCAGCCGACGCTGGAATCCAATTCCATGATTGTGCTGTTTTCTCACATCCGTACAGGCAAATGGGCGAGCATTATGCCGCTCAATCTTTCCCAGATTCTGGGCTTTAGCGAGCCGATCCGCTCTATTCCGATTGTTGAGCCGCAGGCCAGCCATAGTGTCGGGCTGATTGCCGCGCAGCGTGAACCGCACACACCGCTGATTGCGGCTCTGCTGCATGAAGCAAGAGCATTGTCGCGCATTATGATGCCACTCACTTGATAGGTTTTTTCTATTGACTGACGGTTTTGCCCTATTGAATCAGGGGCGCAGTTTTGATCTGTTCTAAGATGGGGAACAGAAATAGAAATTTGCGGGAGGCTTTGACGTCAATGTCAGGCTCGGATTCAGTTTTTACCAGAAGCGCAGGCACGTCATCTCAAAAGTCTGATGTCGCCGGGCGCACGATAGATGTTATCAATGAGTATAAAGCCGTTGAGGGCCCGCTGCTTCCTGTCTTGCACGCCATACAGGAAGAATTCGGCTATGTACCGGCGGAAACGCTGACGCTGATTGCCGAGGCACTGAACCTGTCGCGCGCGGAAGTGCACGGCGTTATGACTTTCTATCACGATTTCCGTGCATCGCCGACCGGTCGCCATGTGATCCGGCTGTGCCGCGCTGAGGCTTGCCAGTCTATGGACGGCGACCGCGTGGCAGAAGCGGTGCAAAAATTGCTCGGTATCGGCTGGGGGGAAACAACCGGCGACGGTAAAATCACGCTTGAGGCGGTTTATTGTCTTGGTCTGTGTGCCTGTGCGCCTGCGGCGCAAGTGGATGACCGGCTGATCGGTCGCCTGAATGAAGGTAAGGCAGAACGAATGATCGCGGAGGCACGGGCATGAGTGTAACAATTTATGTGCCTTGTGATGCCGCCGCTCTGGCACTCGGTGCCGATGAAGTGGCGTATGCCATTGCCGGTGAAGCCGTAAAGCGCGGTCTGGATATCAAGCTCGTACGCAATGGCTCCCGTGGCATGGTCTGGCTGGAGCCGCTGGTTGAAGTGGCAACCGACAAAGGCCGTATGGCCTATGGCCCTGTGGATGTATCTGATGTGGCCTCGTTGTTTGACGCTGGCCTGCTTGAGGGCAAAGACCATCCGCTATCGCTGGGACTGACCGAAGAAATCCCGTTTCTCAAAAAACAAACCCGTCTGACTTTCGCCCGTTGCGGTGTGACCGATCCTTTGTCGCTGGAAGATTACCGCGTCCATGACGGCTTGAAAGGTCTGCAAAACGCGATTGCCATGCAGCCTGCAGATATTGTGGCGCAGGTCACGGATTCCGGTCTGCGCGGCCGTGGCGGTGCCGGTTTCCCGACCGGTATCAAGTGGAAAACCGTTCACGATGCGCAAGGTGCGCGTAAATATATTGTCTGCAATGCTGACGAGGGTGACAGCGGTACTTTTGCCGACCGTATGATTATGGAAGGTGATCCTTTTGTACTCATCGAAGGTATGGCGATTGCCGGTATCGCAGTGGGTGCGACCAAAGGCTATCTCTATACGCGTTCCGAATATCCGCATGCGATTGCGATGATGGAAAAAGCCGTCGAGATTGCCCGCAAAGCCGGTGTGCTCGGCGCATCAGTGATGGGCTCGCGTTTCGCCTTTGATATGGAAGTGCGCACCGGTGCCGGTGCCTATGTCTGCGGTGAAGAAACCGCTCTGCTGGAAAGCCTTGAAGGTAAGCGCGGACTGGTGCGCGCCAAGCCGCCATTGCCTGCCCATAAAGGCCTGTTCGGCAAACCGACAGTCATCAATAATGTGATCTCACTGGCCTCTGTTCCGGTGATCATGGACAAGGGCGCTGCCTATTACCGTGATTTTGGTATGGGGCGCTCCCGTGGTACAATTCCGTTACAGATTGCCGGTAATGTTAAATATGGCGGGCTGTTTGAAACCGCTTTCGGCCTGACACTGGGCGAGATTGTCGATGAGATCGGCGGCGGTACCGCAAGTGGTCGTCCGGTTAAGGCGGTTCAGGTTGGCGGGCCGCTGGGTGCTTATTTCCCGCGCGCATTGTTCGATACACCGTTTGATTATGAAGCCTTCGCGGCCAAAGACGGTCTGATCGGCCATGCCGGTCTGGTGGTCTTTGATGATCGGGCAGATATGCTGAAACAGGCGCGTTTTGCGATGGAATTCTGTGCCATTGAATCCTGCGGGAAATGCACCCCATGCCGTATCGGCTCGACACGCGGTGTTGAAGTGATCGACAGAATTGCAGCCGGTTCAGAACCCGAGACGCAGATCGAAATTCTGACAGATCTTTGCCAGACAATGAAATTCGGCTCCCTTTGTGCGCTTGGCGGCTTTGCCCCTTATCCGGTGATGAGTGCCCTGACGCATTTTGAAGAGGATTTTCGCCCGCGCCCTGAAAACCAGACTTTCGTGCAGGCAGCGGAATAGGAGTGACAGAAGATGAGCTTAATTAAAGAAATCGATTACGGCACACCTGTTTCACGCTCGGACAAAATGGTGACCCTGACCATCGACGGCAATCAGGTGACCGTGCCGGAAGGCACCTCGATCATGCGGGCTTCGATGGAAGCCGGTATTGCCATTCCGAAGCTTTGCGCCACTGATATGGTGGATGCATTTGGTTCCTGCCGTCTGTGCCTCGTAGAAATTGAAGGCCGCAACGGCACACCGTCTTCCTGCACCACACCGGTGATGGAAGGGCAGGTGGTTCATACCCAGACCGGCCGTCTGAAATCTTTGCGCAAAGGCGTGATGGAGCTTTATATCTCCGATCATCCGCTGGACTGTCTGACCTGCGCTGCCAATGGCGATTGTGAATTGCAGGATATGGCCGGTGCTGTGGGCTTGCGTGATGTGCGCTATGGTCAGGACGGCGCGAACCATGTGTTCAAACAAGGCCGTAATGACGGTGCGCTGAATGCAAAATGGATGCCGAAAGACGAGAGCAATCCGTATTTCACCTATGATCCGTCCAAATGTATTGTCTGCTCACGCTGCGTGCGTGCCTGTGAGGAAGTGCAGGGTACTTTTGCGCTGACTATTGAAGGACGTGGTTTTAATTCCCGCGTCTCACCGGGGATGCATGAGAGCTTCTTAGGCTCGGAATGCGTATCCTGCGGTGCCTGTGTACAGGCTTGTCCGACGGCGACGCTGACAGAAAAATCGGTGATCGAAATCGGTCAGCCTGAACATTCCAAAGTCACTACCTGTGCTTATTGCGGTGTCGGCTGTTCTTTCAAAGCGGAAATGCGTGGCGAAGAACTGGTGCGTATGGTTCCGTATAAAGACGGTAAGGCCAATCGCGGTCACTCCTGCGTTAAAGGCCGCTTTGCCTATGGTTATGCCCATCACAAAGACCGTATTCTCAAACCGATGATCCGTGAGAAGATCACCGATCCTTGGCGCGAAGTGTCATGGGAAGAAGCCTATGGCCGTGTGGCCAGCGAGTTTAAACGCCTGCAAACCCAGTACGGGCGTAACTCCATCGGCGGTATTACCTCGTCACGCTGTACCAATGAAGAAACCTTCCTTGTCCAGAAACTGATCCGTGCCGGTTTCGGTAATAACAATGTTGATACCTGTGCGCGTGTCTGCCACTCGCCGACCGGCTATGGTCTGAATCAGACTTTCGGTACCTCTGCGGGTACACAGGATTTCGACAGTGTTGAACATAGTGATGTGGTAATGGTGATCGGTGCCAACCCGACCGACGGCCATCCGGTATTTGGCTCGCGCCTGCGTAAGCGTTTGCGTCAGGGTGCCAAGCTGATTGTGATTGATCCGCGTCGTATTGATCTGGTGCGTTCGCCGCATATTGAGGCGGCACATCATCTGGCACTGCGTCCGGGCACGAATGTGGCAATCATGACGGCGCTGGCGCATGTGATTGTAACGGAAGGTCTGCAGGATGATGCCTTCATCCGCGAGCGTTGCGAGAATGAAGAGTTCCGTGATTGGGTGGAATTTGTTTCCCAGCCGCAATACAGCCCAGAGGCTGTGGAGCTGCTGACCGGTGTTCCGGCGCAAGAAGTGCGCGGCGCTGCCCGTCTGTTTGCAACCGGTGGCAATGGTGCAATCTATTATGGTCTTGGTGTAACCGAGCATAGTCAGGGTTCCACCACCGTGATGGCGATTGCCAATCTTGCTATGGTCACCGGTAATATCGGCCGCAAGGGCGTGGGTGTGAACCCGCTGCGTGGTCAGAACAACGTGCAGGGTTCTTGTGATATGGGCTCATTCCCGCATGAATTGCCGGGCTATCGTCATATCTCCGATCCTGCAACCCGCGAGATTTATGAAAATATCTGGGGTGTTATCCTGCAGGATGAACCGGGTCTGCGTATTCCGAATATGCTGGATGCGGCGGTAGAAGGCACCTTCAAGGGCATCTATATTCAGGGTGAGGACATTCTGCAGTCCGATCCGGATACCCGCCATGTGGCCGCCGGACTGGAGGCTATGGAATGTGTGGTGGTGCAGGATCTGTTCCTCAATGAGACCGCCAATTTCGCCCATGTTTTCCTGCCGGGTTCGACCTTCCTTGAAAAGGACGGCACATTCACCAATGCGGAACGCCGTATCAACCGCGTGCGCAAGGTGATGACACCAACCAACGGCTATGCCGACTGGGAAGTGACGCAAAACCTTGCCCGTGCAATGGGGCTGAACTGGAACTATACGCATCCGTCGCAGATCATGGACGAAATCGCCATGACCACACCGACATTTACCAATGTGTCCTATGAATTGCTGGAACGTGAAGGTTCCGTGCAGTGGCCATGTAATGCTAAAGCACCGCTCGGCACGCCGGTGATGCATATTGACCATTTCGTGCGCGGCAAAGGCAAATTCATGCGCACGGAATATGTGGCAACTGACGAGCGTTCGGGCCCGCGCTTCCCGCTGCTGCTCACCACAGGGCGTATTCTCTCGCAATATAATGTGGGTGCACAGACCCGCCGTACCGAAAATGTGGCATGGCATGCGGAAGACCGTCTGGAAATCCATCCGCATGATGCGGAAGTGCGTGGTCTGCGTGATGGCGACTGGGTGAAGATCGCCAGCCGCTCCGGTGAAACGACTTTGCGGGCGCTGGTCACAGACCGTGTGACACCGGGTGTGGTCTATACGACCTTCCACCACCCGATGACACAGGCCAATGTGGTGACTACCGATTTCTCGGACTGGGCGACCAACTGCCCGGAATATAAGGTAACTGCGGTGCAGATCAGCGCGTCCAACGGTCCGACACAATGGCAGCAGGAATATCGTGAACATTCTGATGCCAGCCGCCATATTGAAACAGCTTTGGATACGGTGAGCTAAGCTATGAGTGAACATACTTATCACAGCCGTATTCCGATGATGGCATCGCAGATCGCTACATTTTTCAGCTCGCAGACGCAGATCGATCAGGCGGCGGGTGTCGCCAAACATATCAATATGTTCTGGGAACCACGTATGCGTACGCAATTATTTAATCTGATTGATGCAGGCGGAGAGGGGCTGCATCCTCTGGTGCTTGAGGCCGCGCCACTGATTAAACGTCCGGTCTCATAATACGCAATTTCAGCCGGATACAGTCCAGTATCCGGCTGAAATGATTCAGCATTTAAATAATTTCATTCTGACAATTAAGGGATGCTCACGGGAGATGGGCAGGCTGCGGCGCGTTCGCAGAAGGGAGGATTTTGACATGAGTGCAACAGATCAAACCCTGGGAGGTTTGAGCGGGCCGGGGATTCTCGACCGCGAGCGGATTATCGCCAAACCCGGATTTAACCGCTGGCTGGTGCCGCCGGCTGCTTTGGCAATCCATCTGTGTATCGGCATGGCTTATGGTTTCAGCGTGTTCTGGCTGCCGCTCAGCCGTGCTTTGGGCGGTGATGCGGCAGGTGCCTGTACCGATATGAGCCTGCTGACTGCCCTGTTTACCACCAGTTGTAACTGGCGTGTGGCTGATCTTGGCTGGATTTATACGCTGTTCTTTGTTCTGCTCGGCTGTTCCGCTGCGATCTGGGGCGGCTGGCTGGAGCGGGTAGGCCCGCGTAAAGCCGGTTTTGTTTCCGCGCTGTGCTGGTGCGGCGGTATGGTGATTGCCGCTTTCGGCGTGATGACCCACCAATTATGGCTGATGTGGGTTGGTGCCGGTTTTATCGGCGGTATCGGCCTTGGCCTTGGTTATATTTCACCGGTTTCCACGCTGATCAAATGGTTCCCTGATCGCCGCGGTATGGCGACCGGTATGGCGATTATGGGTTTTGGCGGTGGTGCTATGATTGGTGCACCGCTGGCGGATCTGCTGATGGAACATTTCAAAACACCGGATTCCATTGGTGTCTGGCAGACATTTCTGGTGATGGCAGCAGGCTATTTCGTATTCATGATGGGCGGCGCCTTTGGCTACCGTATTCCGCCTGCGGGCTGGAAGCCGGAAGGCTGGGTCGCACCGCAGACCAAAAAGGCTATGATCACCACTCGTCACGTCCATTTGCGTGATGCGCACAAGACCCCGCAATTCTGGCTGATTTGGGCTGTGCTGTGTCTGAATGTGTCTGCCGGTATCGGGGTGATTGGCATGGCCTCACCAATGTTGCAGGAAATTTTCGGCGGCAAATTGATCGGTGAGGCAGGACTGACATTTACCGAACTGAGCACCGAGCAAAAGGCTGCAATTGCTGCGATTGCTGCCGGTTTTACCGGTCTGATTTCGCTGTTTAATATTGGCGGCCGTTTTTTCTGGGCCTCCCTGTCTGACCGCCTTGGCCGTAAGGCCACTTACTTCACCTTCTTCGCTCTTGGCATTGCACTTTATACACTGCTGCCGACAGCCGCGCATATGGGCTCGGTCACGCTGTTTGTGGTGATGGTCTGTATCATCCTGTCGATGTATGGCGGTGGTTTTGCGACTGTGCCTGCTTATCTGGCGGATATTTTCGGCACGCAATTTGTGGGTGCAATCCACGGACGCTTGCTGACCGCATGGGCAACGGCGGGTATCGTCGGGCCGGTTGTGGTGAATTATATTCGTGAGTTCCAGATTGCTGCCGGTGTGCCGCGTGCGCAGGTCTATGATTATACGATGTATATTCTGGCCGGTATGCTGGCGCTTGGTCTGATTGCAAATTTCTTCATCAGACCGCTGGGCGATAAATGGTTTATGTCGGATGCAGAAGTTGCCAAACTGCAAGCAGCCACAAAAGCGGAAGCGACAGGGCCGAGCGGTTCTTTCGGCATCGGCACAGGCGGGTTGGATGCCAAAGCTGCTCTTGCATGGGCCGCTGTGGGTATCCCGATACTCTGGGGTGTGTGGACAACCTTTGAGAAATCTCTGATCCTGTTCCGCTAAATCTGAGACTTCAGGTTGATTGAAAACTCCGGCAGCAATGCCGGAGTTTTTTATTTCCCCATAAATTTCAATAGCTTTCTTCGAATGAATAGCTGTCGAAAAGAGTGGTTTTGAGGATTTTTATGCGATGTTGAACAAAACTATTCCGTTTTGGTATAGGTAGTCGGAAATTGCATTGGCCTTGAAAGCTGTTCACTGCCTATAAATTTCACGTCTGAAATTAAAAAATAAATGCCGCAAAGAGGCAAATCAATTCAGACGCAAGAGTGGTGAACGAAGTGCTGTTTCAATAAACAGCAGCAGGAGGATGGGCCGTGGCAGAATTGCGTCAGGCGCGTGACAGCTTTCGTCTGAAAGTCAGCGATATTCATGAAATTGCGGTTTATGATTACGGCAATCCGGATGGCATTCCGGCGATATTTTTGCATGGCGGGCCGGGTGCCGGTGTATCGGCCAAGCAGATTGCCAGCTTTGATCTTGATACCTATCGCGTGATTACACTTGATCAGCGCGGTGCCGGACAATCGACCCCTGTTGCAGAATTGCGCGAAAATACCACGCAGCATCTGATTGAAGATATTGAACGCATTCGCGAGCATTTTGGCATTGAGCGCTGGCTGGTTGCCGGCGGTTCGTGGGGCTCCTGCCTGTCGCTGGCCTATGGGCAGGCACATCCGGAGCGCTGCCTTGGTTTCCGCATTCACGGGATTTTCCTTGGTGATCGCGAAGACAGTGACTGGTGGTTCCACGGTTCACGAACGATTTTTCCTGATTACTGGCAGGAATTTGCAGAATTTGTGCCTGAAGATGAGCGCGATGATCTCTTGAGCGCCTATTACAAGCGTCTGACCTGCGGTGATCCGGTGGTGGAGCATGCAGCGGCACAGAGCTTGCGCGGTTTCTCTGCCCGCACTCAGACTTTGGAACCAAGCGCCGAGCACGTCTCGACATTGTTGCAGAGTGATGCGGCTTTAGCTGTTTCTCGTATTTTCACGCATTATTGCATGAACGGTGCCTTCATGCCTGCCAATGCACTGCTGGATAATCTCGACCGTATCCGCCATCTGCCTGCAGAAATTGTGCAGGGGCGTTATGATACCGTGACCCCGATGGTGACAGCATGGAAGCTGAAAACCGCATGGCCGGAAGCCAATTTCACCATTGTTACTCTGTCTAATCATCAGTCGACAACCGGCCCTATGGCTGGCGCTCTTGCCGATGCTTCCGAGCGTCTGGCTGAGGCCTTCAAAGCACCGGTTCACGCATAATTTTCTTTTAAAATAACGGGCAGCTTCATGTTTGATACACTGAAATCCGATCCTTCCGCCGTTGCAATGTCCTTCTATACGGATATCCGCAAAGCCGTAAAACCGGCCATCTCACCGGATGGCGAATTGCTGGCATTTTTGAGCGATGCAAGCGGCACCGCACAGGTCTGGATCAAGCCTTTGGCCGGTGGCGAAGCGAAGCAGCTGACCAATCTGCCGGAGCCTGTCGGCACGCTGTCCTTCAATCCGAAAAGCCGCGATCTGCTGATCAGCACCGATTGGGGTGGTGATGAGCGTCATCAGTTCTGGCTGATTGAAAATGCGGAAGGTGAGCCTCGTAAGCTGACCACTGACGCAACTGTGGTGCATGGCTGGGGCTGCTGGTCGCCGGACGGCACACAGATTGCCTATTCCGCCAATTATCGTGACCGCACGCACATGGATCTCTATGTGATGACGGTCGCAACAGGTGAAGCCAAATGTGTCTATCAGGGTACCGGCTGGCGCACACCGGCAGCTTTCACACCGGATGGTGCGGCGCTGCTGGTCAATGACTGTACCCGCGCTATGACGGATCAGAATTTCTGTCGTCTCGATCTGGCAAGTGGCGCTTATGAAGATATGCTGCCGCATCAGGGACGCGCTTCCTATCAGGCTGCGAAATTCCTCAAGGATAATTCCGGTATTCTGCTGATTTCTGATCAGGGGCGTGCTTATTCCAGCGTGATGTTCAAAGCCCATGACAGCAATGAACTTGTTGAAATTGCCGGTTTTGAAAAACAGGATGTGGAAGCTCTGGCTATTGCGCCGGATCAGCAGAGCGTGGCGCTGGTGCTGAACCGTCAGGGCTGGAGCGAGATCGTTATTATTGACCGTCAGGGCAAAGTGCAGAAATCTCTGCCAACCCCGATGCCTTGTGTAATTGCATCTGTGGCATGGACGCAGGATGGTGTGGCACTGGTGATGCCTGCGGAAGGTGCGGCAACCTCCGGTGATATCTGGCGCTGTGAGGTGGCTACAGGCACCTATAGCCGTCTGACCGATGCACCAAAGGCAAAAACCGCTCTGCCGGACTTTATTGAACCGACTGTGACCAGTGTTGCGAGCTTTGACGGACTGGATGTTCCTTACTTCGTCTATCAGCCAACTGTTGCTGCGCCTGCAAGCGGCTATCCGGTGATGATTATTGTTCACGGTGGCCCTGAAGCCCAGTGGAAGCCGGATTTCCGCGCCGACATTCAATATATGCTGGCACGCGGCATCATGGTGATTGCGCCGAATATTCGCGGCAGTACCGGTTATGGCCGCCCTTATCAGCATCTTGATGACCGCGAATTGCGCATGGACAGCGTGGCTGATCTCAAAGCCGTGCGTCTGGCTGTCGGCAATCGTGCGGATGTTGATGACAGCCGTATCGGTGTGTTCGGTCGCTCCTATGGCGGTTTCATGGTGCTGGCTGCTCTCACTGAGTATCCGGATTTGTGGAAACTCGGCGTGGAATATTACGGCATCGCCAATTTCCTGACGCTGATGGAGACCACCGGCCCGTGGCGCAAAGTTCTGCGCGAAGTGGAATATGGTGATGTGGCGACGATGAAAGATGCGCTTGAGCGCTTCTCGCCAATTCATAAAATGGCAGCAGTACAGGCACCGCTGATGGTGGTGCACGGGCTGGAAGATCCGCGCGTAACGCCTTGCGAGAGCGAGATGGTTTATTCCTGCCTGCGTGGCTTGGGCAAGCCGGTGGAAATTCTGCGCATTCCGCATGAAGGCCACGGTTTTGCGCGGATTGAAAACCGCCACACAGTGTTTGATGCGCTGGGACGCTTCATCGACGAAAACCTGTAAAGACAACACGGTTTCAGGGGCGGGTGGAGGCCTGTTCCTGAAACTGTATTCAAATGACATGATAATCGGGAGGAACACCATGAAAAATGGTGAGGTGATCTGGGATCTGGTTGATGCGAAAAAGCGTGAGTTCGAGGAACTCAGCGACCGCGTCTGGGGTATGCCGGAAATTGCCTATACGGAATATAAATCCTGCGCCGAGCATACTCAGATGCTGCGCGATCAGGGTTTTAAAATCACGGAAAATGTGGCCGGTATTCCGACTGCCGTGATCGGTGAGGCCGGTGAAGGCGGGCCTGTTATCGCGATCCTCGGTGAATATGATGCATTGCCGGGTCTGTCACAGGAGGCCGGTATTGCCGAACCGCGTCCGATTCCGGGCACAGGCCACGGCCATGGCTGCGGCCATAATATGCTTGGTTCCGCAGCGCTTCTCGCAGCAACGGCTGTGAAAGACTGGCTGGAACAGAACGGTAAAAAAGGCCGTGTGCGTTATTATGGTTGTCCGGCGGAAGAGGGCGGTGCTGCCAAAGCGTTCATGGTGCGCGCCGGTGCTTTTGATGATGTGGATATTGCCATTTCATGGCATCCGGCTTCGTTCACGCAAGTGGATGATGCCCAGTCGCTTGCCAATACCCGTATGGATTTTGAATTTACCGGCCGTGCATCACACGCCGCTGCTGCACCGCATCTCGGCCGTTCTGCTCTCGATGCGGTTGAGCTGATGAGCGTTGGCTGTAATTATCTGCGCGAGCATATTCCGGCTGATTGCCGTCTGCATTATGCCTATCTCAATGCCGGTGGTATTGCACCGAACGTAGTACAGGCCAAAGCCAAAGTGCGTTATGCAATCCGTGCAACCGATCTGCCGGGCATGTTCTCGCTCAATGAACGCGTGAAAAAAGTAGCGCAGGGCGCTGCAATGATGACTGAAACCACAGTCGATATTTCGATCATGAGTGCGGTGTCCAATCTGCTCGGTAATACGCCGCTGGAAATCGCTATGCATTCCAATATGGAGCGTCTCGGCGGCGTGCCGTTTGATGATGCTGACCGTGCTTTTGCTGCAAAAATTCAGACAACTTTGTCTGCAGAAGATATCGAAACCGATTACCTGCGCGTTGGTCAGCCTTTCGCTGAAAATGCACCGCTTTGTGATTATGTGCTGCCGCGCGAACAGACCGGCGTGCCGATGATCGGTTCCACCGATCTGGGCGATGTCAGCTGGGCAGTGCCGACTGTACAGGCACGTGTTGCCACCCATGCGATCGGCTCACCTGGTCACTCATGGCAGATCACAGCACAGGGCAAAATGCCTGCCGCGCATAAAGGCATGGTCTATGCGGCTAAAGTTATGGCCGGAACCGCGCTGGATGTGATGCAGGATGAGAGCATTCTCAATGCTGCCAAGGCCGATCATCAGGCACGTATGGCGAAAACACCTTATACCTGCCCGATCCCGCCAGAGGTGAACCCGCCGCTGCAACCGCGACCTGCTGAATAAGTGGCGGAATAAATGAATTGGCATGGCGGTGCATCGCCGCCATGCCCTTTATCAAGACTGAAAAATCATAAACAGGGGATAAAGATGAAGACCAATAAGTTTTTGAACCGCAGTTCCGCTTTGGCAATGATTGCCGGTACTGCTGCTCTCGCCGGTGCAACATTTGCATCGGAAGCTGCATCACCGCCAAATGCGCTGGTTATGGCATGGAATATTGATGCGATCAGCACATTCGATCCGGCTCAGATCGGCGAAGTGGTGAGCAATGAAATTATTCAAAATACCTGCGATCCGCTGGTTGATTTTGACCCGAAAGATGAAACCAAAATTCTGCCGCGTATGGCGAAAAGCTGGGACGTGTCGGAAGATGGTTTGCAGATTACATTCCATCTGCGCGATGACCTGAAATTTGACAATGGTGACAAGGCAACTGCCGGTGATCTGGCATGGTCAATGCAACGCGTTGTTAAACTCGGTTTTGGTAATGCTGCAACACTGACGGAATATGGTTTCGTCAAAGACAATGTTGATACTGCGATTACAGCGCCGGATGATCAGACGCTCGTCTTTAAGCTCGATAAGCCATATCCGGTCAATCTCATCTTGTCAGCTATTGCTGCAAACCGTGTTTCAATTTTGCTCAACCAGAAAGTGCTGACGGCCAATCAGGTCGAAGGCGATATGGGCAATAAATATCTGGCCACCCGCACAGAATGCGTGGGCCCATATAAGCTGATGCGCTGGAACCCTGCAGAAGTTGTGCTGTTGCAGGCAAGTGATAATTACTGGGGTGAAGCACCGAAGCTGAAACAGGTTCTGATCCGCCACGTATCGGAAGCCGGTACGCAGCGTCTGCTGCTGGAAAAAGGCGATATTGATATTGCCCGTGATCTGACACCGGAAGATCTGAAAGATCTGGAAGCACAGGATAAAGTGGCGGTTTCCCGCGCTTTGAAGCCGACCTTGTTCTATTGGAACTTCAACAATGCCGACCCGATTTTCAACAATGAAAAAGTGCGTCTCGCTATGCGCTATCTCATTGATTATGACGGTCTGGCAAAGACTGTGATGCACAATGTCGGCGTGCCGCGTGCAAGCTTTGTGCAGCTCGGTGCTTTCGGTGCGCTGGATGAAAAAGAAGGCCAGCCATTCACACTGGATGTGGAAAAAGCCAAAGCGCTTCTGGCTGAAGCGGGTCATCCGGATGGTTTTGAAACCACCATGTTTATCGGTACCGCTCCTTATGCTGCACCGATTGCGCAGAGTATTCAGGATGCTGCAGCCAAAGCCGGTGTGAAAATCAAGATCGAACGCATGGCCAATGCCCAGCTGTTCAGCCGTATTCGTGGCCGTGAATTCCAGACCTCGCTGATGGGCTGGGCGACCGGCGTGCCGGATGCGCATGGCAATGCCTCACGTCAGATTTTCAATCCGGATAACCGCATGGAAGCCAAGCAGACCATGTATCCGAGCTGGCGCGCGAGCTATTTTGATGAGGCCGTGAACAAGCAAGTCGATGCTGCCCTGTTTGAAAAAGATGAAGCCAAGCGTGTCGAGCTTTATCATGCCCTGCAGAAAGAGATGATGGAAAAAGGCCCGCAGGCCTATATGTTCCAGATCTATAATGTTGCCGGTATTAACAAGGGTATCACGAATTGGGAGTGGAACGGTTTCCGCACCTATTATGATACAGCCGCTAAATAACTGACTGCGAAAGACCTGCCGCTTGCATTGCGGCGGCAGGTAACTTCCGGAATTGATATTCCGGCATTCAGTCAGGTTTGCAGCACATTCTCTTTATTTTACCGGCACCTTTGCGGTGCTGAAAGCCGTGTGCTGCAAATTCTCCTTTTCCCGATATTGACGGAAACATTGCCATGACGACGCCCGAAACTTTGCAAGATACGGAGTTTGACAATGAGGTCTATCATGAACCTCATCCCGTTCTTCTCTTTCTCGCCGCCGCCGCACGCCTGATCATTTCCGTGGCGATTACGCTGCTTGGTCTGGTCACGCTGACTTTTTTCATCAGCCGTCTTTTGCCGCTTGATCCGGTGATCGCGATGCTGGGGGATAATATCTCTCAGGAAGCCTATGATACGATGTATCGCAAGCTTGGTCTCGATCAGCCGTTGATTGTGCAATATGGTCTTTATATTAAAAACGCCGTGATGTTTGATTTCGGCAATGCGCTGACCTCCGGCCGTCCTGTGCTGGAAGATATCGGCCGCGTATTCCCTGCCACGATCGAACTGGCAACCGTTGCGATTATCATCGGTACCGGCTTCGGTATTCCGCTCGGCGTGTTCTCGGCAATGTACCGCAATTCACCGCTGGATCATCTGGTGCGTATGCTCAGCCTGCTCGGTTACTCTACACCGAACTTCTGGCTCGGTCTGATGGCGCTGCTGGTATTCTATGCCGGTCTTGGCTGGATCGGTGGTCCGGGTCGTATTGATTTCATTCATGAGTTTTCAGTCGAGCCGACAACCGGTTTCCTGTTGCTCGATAGTGCGATGCAGGGACAGTGGGAAGCATTCGGCAATGCCTTCAGCCATATCATCATGCCTGCGCTCATTCTGGCTTTCGGTTCTATGGCCTATATCAGCCGTATGACCCGTGGCTTTATGATCGAGCAGCTCAATCAGGAATATATCATCACTGCCCGCGTGAAAGGCCTGTCATGGTCGCGCACCGTCTGGGGACATGCATTTCGCAATGTCGCCGTGCAGGTGGTGACGGTTGTGGCGCTGTCCTATGCGTTCCTGCTCGAAGGTGCTGTGCTGACAGAAACCGTGTTCGCATGGCCGGGTTTTGGCCGTTATCTCACCAATGCTCTGATGGCCGGTGATATGAATGCTGTGGTCGGCTGTACGCTGATCGTGGGTATTCTCTTCGTTGTCATCAATCTGATCAGCGATCTGCTTTACCGCGTCTTTGATCCGCGTACACGATAGGTGCTCTTATGACTGATACTTCCAATTCCGCACCTAACACTTCGTCATTCCGTGAATGGCTGCGTGCGCCGGTGCCTTCTTCCGCCCTTCAGGCCAATGTGCAGCAATTGCGCCGCTCTTGGCTGAAGCTTCTGACCAATACATCCGCAGTTTTCGGCCTGTTCGTTATTCTGTTGCTGGTGGCTGTGGCGATCTTTGCGCCTTATATCGCGCCTTATGATATCGGTGCGAATAATCTGGCCAACCGTTTGCAGCCGCCGTCATGGACGCATTATTTCGGCACCGATGAACTGGGCCGCGATATTTTCAGCCGTCTGGTCTATGGTTCGCGCATCACGCTTTATATCGTGACGCTGACGGCAATTATCGCTGCACCAATCGGCCTGATTGTCGGCACCACTGCCGGTTATATGGGCGGCTGGGTTGATACGGCGCTGATGCGTATTGTTGATATTTTCCTCGCATTTCCAAGTCTTGTTCTGGCGCTGTCATTTGCTGCGGCGCTCGGACCCGGCATTGAGAATGCGGTGATTGCGATCTCGCTGGCTGCATGGCCGCCGATTGCCCGTTTGGCACGTGCGGAAACTCTGACCATCCGCTCGTCCGACTATGTGGCTGCCATCCGCTTGCAGGGTGCTTCCACCATGCGTGTGATCTGGCATCACGTTGTGCCGATGTGTATCCCGTCTGTGGTGATTCGTATCACGCTGAATATGTCATCCATCATTCTTACAGCCGCAGGCCTTGGCTTCCTCGGTCTCGGTGCGCAGCCGCCAAGCCCTGAATGGGGTGCGATGCTCTCCAGCGGCCGTGAATTCATGATGACCTCGTGGTGGCTCGCAGCCATGCCCGGTTGTGCCATTCTGCTCGCCAGCCTTGCCTTCAACCTGTTTGGTGACGGTCTGCGCGATGTTCTTGACCCGCGTAACGGATAAGAGGAACGGATAAATCAAATGACCAAACCTCTGTTAGAAGTTGAAGATCTGTGGGTGTCTTTTCCGGGTGTTGACCGCTCAATCGATGTGGTGCGTGGCATCAGCTTTTCCATCGGGCGCGAGAAAGTCGGTATCGTAGGGGAGAGCGGTTCGGGTAAATCCATGACCGGCCGTTCGATCCTCAAACTGACTCCGAAAGCAGCACAGATTAAAGCCAAGAAACTGCAATTCGGCGATGTTGATTTGCTGGGTGCCAGCGAGCGCCAGATGCGCTCAGTGCGCGGCAATAAAATCTCGATGATTTTGCAGGATCCGAAATATTCGCTCAATCCGCTGATCCGTATCGGCGATCAGATTATGGAAGCCTACCGGCTGCATCATCGGGTGAATAAGCAGGAAGCCCGTCAGCGCACACTGACCATGCTGGAAGCCGTGCATATCCGTGATGCGGAGCGGGTGATGAACCTGTTCCCGCATGAGATTTCCGGCGGTATGGGGCAGCGCGTGATGATCGCGATGATGCTGATCCCTGAGCCGGATATGATTATTGCCGATGAACCGACCTCGGCGCTGGACGTCACGGTGCGCCGTCAGGTGCTGACCGTGCTGGACGAGCTTGTAAGCCGTTCCGGCACCGGCCTGATGTTTATCAGCCACGACCTAAATCTGGTGGCGGATTTCTGCGACCGCGTGCTGGTGATGTATGCCGGTCGCATTATGGAAGACCTGCCTGCCAAAGAACTGCACAAAGCACAGCATCCTTATACGCAGGCTCTGCTTGCCAGCCTGCCGCGTCTCGACCATCCAGTGGATATGCTGCAAGTGCCGGAGCGTGATCCGAGCTGGCTTTCAGGTGCAACCCTCAGCGGAGGTCAGAAATAATGGCGGATATTATGAGTGAGAATACAAAGCCGCTGGTTGATGTGTCTGATCTGTCTGTCAGCTTCGGCAAGGGGCGCAAGCGCTCGACAGTGGTCAAGAAAGCCCGGTTTCATATTGCCCGTGGTGAGGCCTATGGTCTGATCGGGGAATCCGGCTGCGGTAAGTCCACGATCCTGCGCGCATTGGCTGGCCTGATCCCGCATTATACCGGCAATTTCAGTTTTGACGGTACATCGCTGTCCGGTGAGCGGGACAAATCGTTCTTCCGCCGCGTGCAGATGGTGTTTCAGGACCCTTATGCCTCGCTGCATCCGCGCAAGATGGTGCATAAAGTGCTGGCGGAATCTCTGACCATTCACGGTATGGATCGTAAGGAAGAACGTATCCGCGATGTGCTGACAGCTGTCGGTCTGGGGCCGAGTTTCATGTATCGCTATCCGCATGAATTGTCGGGCGGTCAGCGTCAGCGCGTGGCGATTGCCCGTGCGCTGATTATCGAGCCGGAAGTGCTATTGCTGGATGAGCCGACCTCGGCGCTGGACGTTTCCGTTCAGGCGGAAATTCTCAATCTGCTCAAAACCCTGCGTCGTGAACGCGGTCTGACTTATTTGATGGTCAGCCATGATCTGGCAGTGGTTGCGCATATCTGTGAACGCGTCGGTGTGATGCATAAAGGCATTATTCTGGAAGAACTGACGGCGGATGATCTGCGCCAGTCCCGTGCCAGCGCATCTTATACGCAGGAATTTTTGCAGGCCAGCGTTGAGGCCGTGGCGCATAATTAAACTGGGGGAAGAGATATGAGTTATCAGCATGCGGCCAATCCGGCGGCTGAATGGGAACGGGTGCAAAATCCTGCCCAGTCCGGTTGGTCTGAAGCGGGTTTGCAGGCGGTTGAAGCCTGTGCTGAGAGCCAGGAGACCGATGCACTGATGATCGTGCAGAGCGGCAAGATCATCTACACCTATGGCGATGTTACCCATAAATATCTCTGCCATTCGATCCGCAAAAGCATTCTGGCCGCTCTGATGGGGCAGGATGTGGCGGATGGTACGATTGATCTGAGCCTGACACTTGAGCAACTTGGCATCGATGACAATGATGGTCTGAGCGAAGTTGAAAAACAGGCAACTGTCTATGATCTTTTGACGGCACGTTCCGGTATTTATCATGCGGCGGGTTATGAAACGCCGTGGATGCGCATGATTAAAGAGAAGCGCCACTCCCATGCACCGGGCACCTTCTGGTGCTATAATAACTGGGATTTCAATGCGCTGGGTACAATCTTCGAGCAACTGACCGGTAAGACCGTTCATCAGGCTTTTGATGAGCGCATTGCCAAGCCGCTGCAGTTCGAGGATTTTTCACTCAGTGGTGATAAGCCGGATGGCTGGCATGATCGTTTCACCGAGAGCCGTCATGCGGCTTATCCGTTCCGCCTGTCGACCCGCGATCTGGCGCGTTTCAGCCAGCTTTATTTGCGTCATGGCCGCTGGAATGGTGAAGACGTGCTGCCAAAAGGCTGGGCGCAGGAATGCGTAATGCCTTATTCTGATGCCGGCGCGCGCGGTGCCTATGGTTATATGTGGTGGCTGGAGCGGGACGGTGTGTTCTTTCCCGGTGTTGTAACACCGAAGGGCAGCTATGCAGGCTTTGGCGCAGGCGGACATTTCTGCATTACCATTCCGGCACTGGATATGGTGATTGTGCATCGGGTGGATACCGACATTGCCGGTCGCCAGCTCAACCGGCACAAATTCGGCCGCCTGCTGAAATTGATCTTCGACGCATTTCAGGGGTGAGGGAAATGCGGGAGGGGGAAATGACGGTTGCCGGAGCGATTGCGCAAGTTTGTGCAAAGCCGGTAACCAGTGCAAAGGCGCGTCTGCTGGCGCGTGATGCGATTATCGACACGCTGGCCTGTATGGTTGCGGGGCGTGAAGATGCAAGCACCAAAACAGTGTTTGAGGCTTTTGCCCGGACCGGCAGCGCGGGAGAGGCGTTACTGGTGAATGGTAAAACAGCAAGCCCGGTTGTGGCTGCGCTGGTGAATGGTACTGCTGCTCATGCGCTGGATTATGACGATAATTTTCTGCCCGGCATGAGCCATGCTTCAGCGGTTATCGTTCCGGCTTTGCTGGCTGTTGCGGATTTTGAGAAAACATCCGGTGCGCAACTGATTGATGCTTATCTGGCGGGCCTTCAGGCGCAGGCACTGATTGGCGATGGCGTTGGTCAGGCGCATTATACGGCAGGCTGGCATGGCACCTCAACCATTGGCAGCATCGGCACTGCCGCAGCAGTGGCGCATCTGCTCGGGCTGGATGAAGAGGCAACAGCGCGGACAATCACCATTGCGGTCAGCTATGCTTCCGGCACCAAAGGCCAATTCGGCACGCTGATTAAGCCGTTTCATGCGGGCATGGCGGCACGCAATGCTGTGGAGGCCGCATTGCTGGCCAAAGCGGGGATGCAGGCACGGCCTGATATTCTGGAAGGTGCGCAGGGTTTTCATAGTCTGTTTGCCGGAGATCAGCGCCGCGGCTGGAAAACGGAAGCGATAATCGCTGACGCAGAGCATATCATTGAGACCGCAGGGGTGATGCCGAAGAAACATCCGTGTTGCGGTTCAACCCATCTGATCGTTGACGGTTTGCTTGATCTGATGCGTGAGCACGGTTTCACGGCAGAGGATGTGGAAAGTGTCGAGGCATTGGTTGGTATCGCCAATTACCGTAATCTGACCTATCCGCAGCCGGTCGATGAAATGCAGGCGCGTTTTTCCATGCAATATTGTGTGGCACGGGCATTGCGGCAGAGATATTTAAGTCTTGCTGATTTTACGCCGCAAGCTGTGCAGCACTATGCAAGTGATGCCTTGCTGAACCGTGTGACAATGCTGAGCTACAGTGCGGATGAAGAGCGGATTGCACAGGACAAACTCCCGCATGTTGTGACCGTGAAATTGTATGACGGGCGCGTGCTGACAGCATCTCGAAATTATGCTGTCGGTGGCTTACAGGAGCCTTTCACCGATGCTGACCGCCTCGGTAAATTCATGGATTGCTGCGGGGCATCGGATAATGCTGCCGGTGTGTATGAAGAGCTTCTGGCACTGGATGAAGCAAAAGACCTTAAGGCACTGAAATTCTTATTCAGTTCTGCCACCAGTTAATGTCTTCGGCGGCGAGTGCTGATGCGCGCCGCCAGAAACGCTCGGCATAATCCGTGCGAAAACGCTGTGAGCGGTAGACACGGATTTCCACATCCAGATCATAGTCCTGAACGCCTGCACGCACCAGAATGCCGCGTTTCCATTCATCCGGCATCAGGCTTTGCGGAATCCATGCCACGCCCTGACCGGAAACCGCCATGGCTTTCAACCCGACGGCCATGCCGTTTTCATAGACCATATTCAGATTGAGACCGCGACGCTCCACAAGCGGATCGAGAACCTGTGCAAAGAATGTTGTATCGCGATAACGCAGATATTCTGTCGGCAATGTGTGGTTGCCCAGCCGGTGCAGAGGTTCGCCGGCGGCATCTGCCGCTGAAACCGGTATTACCTTTTCATGCCCGAGAGACAAATAAGGGAAATTTCTCAGATCTTCCATCTGGCTGACCAAGGGGTGAGCATAGGTCAGCAGAAAATCGCAATTTCCGTTGAGAAGGGTTGAGACATTGCCGAGAAATGAGGGATGCGGATCGGAAAAACGAGTGCGGAAATTATCGCCGTTGCTTTCAATGCGTGCCATCAGTGCCGGAAAAAAGGTGAGCGACAGGGTGTTGAGTGTCGCAAAAGACAGCACTTCCATCATCGGCGTATAGCGGGCGCTCAGCTCATCTCTGGCATGAGTGAGGAGACCGACCGCATCATGCGCACGGAGCAGAAAACTTTGTCCGGCAAGGGTCAGACGAATAGGATAGGTGGAGCGGTCGATCAGCGGTACGCCGACCCAGGCTTCAAGCTGCCTGATCCGGCGTGACAGCGCGGATTGAGTAACATGCCGCTCATTAGCCGCGCGGGAGAAATTTAAATGTTGTGACAGGCAGAGAAAATCTTCGAGCCACTTCAATTCCATAGAAGCATTCCGCACTAAGCATGCCGCAGTTAAATGCTGTCATTTAACGCCCGCGCACATGCGATAAACTAAAAAATCCAGAGCGCTTGCGGTGGCTGCAATCAAATACAACATGCTCCGGCACTTCAAACGTCTTAAAGACTTGTTTCCTCTTTAGAATAAAAACCGGTCATGGTCATCCAAAATTTATGATACTGAATTAGTGATACAGCATGTATTGTCATATCTGATCTGTAAAATGCTTTTGCTCCTGTTGTCCTGACTGCGCGTCTGACTTGACAAGAGTCTCCGGACAAGTTTCATGGCTGAATCAAATTTAATTGACCGGAGAATCCCGATGTCGATGCGTACTGTCTTTGCAGGCCTGATATTGTCTGCTGCGCTTTCACTGTCTGTTCAAGCTTCCATTGCTCAGACTGCTCAAAACGGAACAAGGACGATTGAAACAACGCAAAACGGTGATTATCCCGGTTTTGATCTGCGCACAGTGAAGGATGTCGGCCTTGACCAGTGTGAGAATATTTGTCTGAAAGATGAGGAATGCCGTGCTTTCACCTATAATGTGAAAGCAAAATGGTGCTTCCTGAAATCCGATTATAATCAGCTCAATGCTTTTGAAGGCGCAGTAGCGGGTAAAGTGCTGGATGCTGCCGCTGCGGAAGCGGAATTGCCCGCACCTGCACCGATTACCTTTGTTCCGGCCAGTGTTCTGGATGAGGCACGCACCTATCGCAATAAGCTGAACAGCGGTGAAAAACCTGCCGGTGATGTCAGCAAATTGCTGCGCGCTGCCCAAAGAAATTACGAATCCGGCAGTGTTTCTTCATCAGTGATTGATTTTGCCAGTATTGTGCCTGCTGCAAAAGAAAACAGTGCTGTCTGGATGGGATTGAGCCGCGCGACGCTTGGTTCTGCACAAAGCAATGATGCCAATTGGCAGATCAAACGCGCTGCCACATCTTCGGCTATTATTGCCTATCAGCTCAGCCGTACGGTTTCTGACCGTGCTGAAGCTTTGAGCAATCTGGCCAAGGCGCTGGAATTGCACGATAATTTCCGTCCTGCTATCGACAGTTATAAAGCCAGCCTCGCGTTGCAAAATTCGGCTGCGGTCAGTGCCGCTTATGAAGACCTGCGTACACGTAAAGGTTTCCGCGTGGTCGATCATACGGTGGACAGCGACAGCGCCAATCCGCGTGTTTGTATCCAGCTTTCAGAAACGCTGATGAAAAGCGGCATTGATTACGCTTCTTTCGTGACTGTTGATGATGCAAGCCCGAAAGGTCTGGAAGCTAAAGAAAAGCAAATCTGTATTGAAGGTTTGCAGCACGGTAAAAATTACCGCATCGGTATCCGCTCCGGTCTGCCTGCCGCGATCGGTGAAATGATTGAAACACCGGTTGCGCTTAATATCTATGTGCGTGACCGTGCACCGACTGTACGTTTCAACGGCGATGCTTTTGTGCTGCCAAGCACCATGCGCCGCGGTATTCCTGTTGTCAGCATCAATGTCAAAACCATTGATCTGGAAGTTTATCGTGTGGGGGAGCGTGCTCTTACCCAGTCGATGGATGGTATCAGTTTCATCGGTCAGCTTGACGGCTATGCCACATCGCAGATCGTCAGCTCGCTGGGTGAAAAAGTTTATACCGGCAAACTGGATGTTGAGAGTGAGCTGAACAAAGAAATCGTCTCATCCTTTCCCGTGGATGAAGCGCTGCCGAAGCGTAAGCCCGGCATCTATATTATGACAGCCAAGGCTGAAGGTGACCGTTCGGAATATTGGTCATCGCAGGCGACACAGTGGTTTCTGGTTTCGGATACCGGTCTTGCAACTTTTGCCGGTGAAGATGGTCTGAATGTTTTTGCCCGTTCCCTTGCAACAGCCAAGCCGTTGAGCGGCGTGGAACTGCAATTGCTGGCGGCGAATAATGAAGTTCTGGGGACTGCAACAACGGATGGTGATGGTCGCGCGACCTTCACCGCCGGTCTGATGCGCGGCACAGCAGCGATGGCGCCTGCCATTCTGACCGCACGCTCCAAGGGCAATGGCGATGAGGAAGATTATGTTTTCCTCGATATGAAACGTGCCGGTTTTGACCTCTCGGATCGGGGTGTAACCGGTCGCCCTGCACCGGGTGCGCTGGATGTTTACGGCTGGACCGAGCGCGGTATTTATCGCACCGGTGAAACCGTTCATGCCGCCGCGCTGGTGCGTGACGGCTCCGCGAAGGCCGTTGAAAATCTGCCGCTGACATTCTCTTTCCTGCGTCCTGATGGTGTGGAAGACCGTGCGATTGTCAGCACCTCACAGGCTGCCGGTGGTCATGCTGTGGAATTGCCGCTGGCAAACAACGCCATGCGCGGTACATGGACATTGCGTATCTTAAGCGATCCGAAAGCCACCCCGCTGTCAGAAAAGCAGTTTCTGGTTGAGGATTTTGTGCCCGACCGCACAGAATTTGACCTGACTTCGGATGTGAAGGAAATTCAAGCCGGTGATGCGGCTGTGGTTAAAGTGGACGGCCGTTATCTTTATGGTGCGCCAGCGGCCGGTCTGACACTGGAAGGCGAAGTCAATATTCGCCCGACACGGACATGGGATCTGTTCCCGAAATATGTTTTCGGACTGGCCGATGAGGATCAGCCGGAAGATACACGTATTACGCTGGATGATCTGCCGGAACTGGATGAACAGGGCAAGGCCGAAATTCCGGTGCTGCTGAATGATCTGCCCGCGACAACGCAGCGTTTGAATGCGGATATTGTTGTGCGTATGCGTGAAGGTGGCGGCCGTGCGGTTGAGCGTAAGCTGACTTTGCCGGTTGCATCCGAGAGCGCCATGATCGGTATCAAGCCGGAATTTGACGGCGACAGCCTGCCTGAAAACAGCAATGCGCAGTTCTCGGTGATTGTCAGCGATGCTGATGGCAAGCGCGTAGCCGAAGAAGGGCTGGAATGGACGCTGGTTAAAGTCGAGCGCCAGTATCAGTGGTATCGCAGCGGCAGCTCATGGAACTATGAGCCGGTGAGCTATACGAAAAAAGTCGCCGACGGTACTGTTTCTGCCGATGAGCAGACTGCAGGCAGCATTCAGGTGCCTGTGGAATGGGGACGTTATCGTCTTGAGGTCGCGACCTCTGACCCTGACGGCCCGCAGACCAGCATTGAATTTGATGCCGGTTGGTATGTTGAAGCACGCTCGACTGAAACACCGGACGGTCTGGAAGTTGCGCTTGATAAAGACATTTATAAAGACGGCGAAACCGCAAAGCTGAAAGTCTCTCCGCGTTTTGCCGGTGAACTGCTGGTTACTGTCGGTGCTGACAGTCTGCTGATGACCAAAACCGTTTCGGTTCCTGCTGAGGGTACGGAAGTTGAAATTCCGGTCAGCGGTGAGTGGGGTGCCGGTGCTTATATTACCGCAAGCCTTTATCGTCCGGGCGAAGCTCAGGAAACCCGTATGCCTGCACGTGCCATCGGTATCCGCTGGCTGGCTGTTGATCCGGCAGAGCGCAAGCTCTCGGTGCGGATTGAAGCGCCGGAGAAAACCGAACCGCGTCAGGCTCTGACGATTCCGGTTTCAATCGGCGGTCTGAAATCCGGCGATCAGGCTTATGTCATGATCTCGGCTGTGGATGTGGGTATTCTTAACCTGACCAATCACAAACCGGCCGATCCGGCTGGCTGGTATTTCGGTCAGCGTCAGCTCGGTCTCGAAATCCGCGATCTTTACGGTCGACTGATTGACGGTTCGCTCGGCACGATGGGTCGTCTGCGCACAGGTGGTGACGGCGCGCAAATGGCCGCTGAAGGCTCGCCGCCAACCGAAAAACTGGTGGCATTCTTTGCCGGTCCTGTTGAGGTTGGTGCCGATGGTAAAGCCAATGTCAGCTTTGATATTCCGCAGTTTAACGGTACTGCGCGCATCAGCGCCGTAGCCTGGACAAAGACGGCTGTCGGGAATGCGCAGTCGGATGTCATCATCCGTGATCCGGTGGTTATCACTGCCGCTCTGCCAAAATTCATGGCACCGGACGATCAGGCACAGTTGCGTCTTGATATTGCCAATACGGATGGCCCTGCCGGAAATTACACTGTGAGTGTGGCCAGTTCCGGTCTGGTTTCTGTACCGCAGGAACAGGCACCGGCATCGGTGACATTGGCACAGGGCGAAAAGAAATATCTGACACTGCCGCTGAAAGCGGAACGTGCAGGGACTGAAGAGCTGACGGTACAGCTGACCCATGAAAGCGGTCTGAGCATTTCGCAGGATCTGATCCTGCCGGTGCGTGCATCGTCTTTGCCGGAAACGACCCGCAAGGAAGTAACGCTGGCTGCGGTTAACGGTTCTCTTGTTATCAATAAAGAACTGCTTGCGGGTCAGCGTATGGACGGCGCTTCAGTCAGCATCAATGTTTCCAATGCATCCGGCTTTGATATTCCGGGCTTGCTGACATCGCTTGACCGTTATCCTTACGGCTGTACCGAACAGACAACCAGCCGTGCCTTGCCATTGCTCTATATGAGCGAACTGGCCAAGCAGGCCGGTATGCCGATGCAGGACAGTGAAGAAGAACTGCACAAGCGTATTCAGGAAGCTATTTATAAGGTTCTGAATAATCAGTCCTCTTCCGGCAGTTTCGGTCTCTGGTCGCCGGATAGCGGTGATTTGTGGCTTGATGCCTATGTGACAGATTTCCTGACCCGCGCCCGTGAGCAGAAATTTGATGTGCCGCAGCAGCCGATGATTTCGGCACTGGATAATCTGCAAAATGCACTGTCTTACGATGTTTCGATCAAGGATAACGGCAATTCGATAGCTTATGCTTTCTATGTATTGTCGCGTAACCGTCGTGCATCCATTGCCGATCTGCGCTACTACGCGGATACCCGTCTGGGTGAGTTTGAAACGCCGCTGGCACGTGCTCAGCTCGGTGCAAGCCTTGCCCTTTATGGTGACGGTGCACGTTCCGAGAAGGCTTTTGCTTCGGCTTTCCGTCTTGCCAATAAAGGCAATATTTCCTGGGCGCGTTCGGATTACGGTTCGCACCTGCGTGACGGTGCGGCCATTCTGGCTCTTGCCGCAGAAAGCCGTCCGGTACCAAGCATTGTGCCGGAACTGGTGAAAGTGGTTGGCGGTCTGAGCAATGAAACGCGCTATACCAGCACGCAAGAACAGGCATGGTTGTTGCTGGCTGCCAAGGGGCTGAAGGACGAAGATGCCAATCTGACCTTGCTGCTCAATGGTGAGGCCCGTCAGGGTGCATTGTCTGAGCGTCTGACAGGCGAACAGCTTGAAGCCGCGCCGGTGACTGTGGGTAATACCGGTGACAGGCCGGTGACTGCTGTGATTACGACTGTTGCAGCGCCGGTGGAAGCACCACCGGCAGGCGGTGACGGTTTCAGCATTGGCCGCAGCTATTACACGCTCGACGGTGAAGAGATCAGTGTTTCTGAAGCGAAACAGAATGAGCGCTATGTAGTTGTTCTGAAAGTAGCTGAATCGAATAACTGGGCTTCCCGTGTGCTGATAACGGATTTGCTGCCTGCCGGATTTGAAATTGATAATCCGCGCGTTGTGAACAGTGCGGATCTGAGCAATTTTGGCTGGCTCGGTGACACGACCGTTGCTCATAGCGAATTCCGCAGTGACCGTTTTGTTGCGGCATTCAACAGCAGCGGCGGCAATGCCCGTGAATATACGGTCGCCTATATTGTGCGGGCGGTGACACCGGGCACCTATGCGCATCCGGCACCATTTGTGGAAGATATGTATCGTCCGCAATATTTTGCCCGTGGTGCAGCCGCTATGATGCAGGTGCAGCCTGCCAATTAAGCAGCGGTAACAGAGCAATGAAAAAGCCCCGCCTGATTGTTTCAGGCGGGGCTTTTTGTTTTTACCGTGTCAGAAAACGGATGATGAAATCGGCAAAGCGACTATAGGGCGGATGCAGATAATCAGTCGCCGCGGGATTATATTTTCGCAGCACCGGCATGGCTTTGGAGAAAGTTTTGAAACCTTCCTCACCGTGATAATGCCCCATACCGCTCATGCCCACGCCGCCGAATGGCAGGTCTGCACAGGCGAACTGATAGAGCGTATCATTAATACACACACTGCCTGCCACAATATGTGTAAGCGCAGTCTCAATGGTCTCATTACTGTTGCTGAAACAATAGAATGCCAGCGGCCGGTCGCGGCTGGTGATAAAACCAATGGCCTCATCATAAGTGCGGTAGGTTTTTACCGGCAGTAACGGGCCGAAAATTTCCTCCTGCATGATGGCACAGTTATCATCAGGATTGATAATCAGCATCGGCGGCAGAATATGATATTCTCCGGCTCTCTGTATATCGCTCAGGGTCAAAAGCGGAATGGTCTTATGACCACGGATACTGGCATCATCCAGCAAATGGGTGAGGCGTTTATACTGACCTTCATTGATAATGGCTGTGTAATCCGGTTGCCGGTCGAGCCCCGTATAGCGACGGGCGGTCTGGCTTTTGCATTCTGCGATAAAAGCGTCCAGCATATTCTCCGGCAGCAGCACATAATCCGGCGCGATGCAGGTTTGTCCGGCATTGAAGAGTTTACCTGTCAGGATGCGGCTGACACTTGTAGCAAGATCGGCATCGGGGGCGATCAATGCAGGCGATTTACCGCCAAGTTCCAGAGTGACCGGTGTGAGATTTCGGGCAGCTGCAGCCATGACTTTTTTACCGACCGCGCCGGAACCGGTGAAAAACAAGTGGTCAAAGGGCAGGGCAGAAAATGCTGCGGCGATGTCCGCACCACCCTGAGCGATACATACACGCTCTGGCGGGAATATTTCCTGCAACAGGCGGCTGAGATAGGCATTGGTATGCGGGGTATGTTCTGAAGGTTTCAGATAGATATGATTGCCCGCCGCAAGTGCAGAAACCAGCGGTGTCAGGGAAAGGTTCACCGGATAGTTCCATGGCGACATGATGCCAACCACGCCCAGCGGCACATGTCGTATTTCTGCTTTCGCCGGCCAGAACTGCCATCCGGCTTTACGCCTTTGCGGCTTCATCCATTTTCTGAGATGGCGCAGACAGAAGTCGATTTCCTTGAGCACAATCACGGCTTCGGCCATCATGCTTTCATGGGTGGAGCGATGCCCGAAATCGCGCGATATTGCTTCGGCCATCTGCGGCAGGCTGGCCTTAAATGCGGTGCGCAACCGCAACAAATCTTCACGGCGCTGCCGATCATCAGGGCGGTTTTTCAGCCATGCTTCACGCAAAATCGCAAAATTCGTGCTCAGTTGCTCAGTCATTTGTGTCCCTTAAAACAGAACGGGCAAAGCACCATTGCGCTGCGTAATAGGTGCCGAGTACCCAGACCGGATTCAGCGGAATATCAAAACGAAAACGCCCGTAAGCCAGAATACTATCACTGATAACAAAGAAGATGCCGCCAAAAGCCGCAATCTTGGCTGCCTGTTTTGTGCTTCGGTCGGCGATCGTCATGTTGATAGCGCGGTTGAGTGCCAGTGCAGCCATCAGCGCCAGTGCCACCGCATAAATAGCGACCGGAATATGCATGCCATCAGGCAGGCTGTTCCACAGACCGGAAATAATCAGCAATGCAATGGCTGCAAAGCCGATAAAGACAGCGGGTTTGAACGCAGCATGATCGGACAGTAATGCATAAATATAGGCGCAATGGGTGAGCAGAAAGCAAATTAGCCCCGCCATAAAATAATCCTGCGGCAGCATGAGGAAGAAATCACCGCCAATGGCAAAGGCCAGCCCGAGCGCAATAGCATTGCGATAATGGCGGGATGCAGGATGCTTAATCTGCAAAGTCAGAAACAGCAGGAAAGCCGTAGCCGTTGGCTTGGTCAGATAATGCAGCCAGCGCCATTCAGGGCTGAGTGAGCTGCCAAGCAATGCGCCCGCAATTGCTGCTGTAGCGAGTAAAATATAGATCACTGTTGCAGCATGATGATTATTGATTGTCTGTGATGTGTTTCCGACCGCCATGCATTGTCTCCCCCTTTACACAGCCTGTTCAGAGCATAATTCCTTAACCCTGGATCAGCTGAAGGTAAAATTATGCTCTAATTTTAAAGTGTTAGAGCGACCTTTGTGTGCCAAATCCGGCACACGGCGCTCTAATTGACCTGAACGTAAACTGTTGTTTGAGGCAGAGTAGCGCAAATCTGCATTGCTGCAATCACAATTACAGTTATGGCATTGTGATGTTTAGAGGAGGGGGCGAAGTTATCGGGCTTCGGGTGCGTCCGGTTGTGTGCCATAGGCCGCGAAGAACATATTCACAGCGGATTCCACATTATAGCGGATTTGCTCTGCTGTCGGTGCTTCTTCCATATAAGCGAACAGCCGCTGGCGATATATGCCTGCGAGAAACAGTTCTGCCAGCTGATAGGCGGCATGCTGTACATCCGGCACACGGATAATGTCTTGCTCGGCCAGCTTTTCAATATAGGCCTTCAGCACCATCAAGCCGCGCCGCGGGCCGCGCTCATAGAAGCGCACACCCATTTCCGGTTTCCGCTCTGTAACACCGAGAATAGTGCGCTGGGCGCTGATAACCATATCCGATGTGACAAGCGTCACGAGCGCCACACCATAGGCAATCAGGCTCTCTTTGCTGGACAGGGCGTTGCCGTTAATTGCACCGATCTGCGAAAATAAAACGCTGCGATGTTGCTCGCAAAGCGTTTCAAATAATTCGTCTTTGCTCTCGAAATAAACATAGATCGTGCTTTTGGACACACCGGCTTCACGGGTGATGTCATTCATACTCGCAGCATCAAACCCCATGCGCAGAAACACATTTTGCGCACCGTCCAGAATTTTCTGACGCTTTGCCGGATCTTGTCCGGCGCCGTGACGGCCATTCTGTCCCTGTTTGGTGTCTGTCATGTCTGTGTGTTTCCGCTTATGTGCCGACGATAAAAATCATCAATTCGAACCGATCAGTGCGATTTCAATTGATATGCCGTCTCTCTTGCTTTATGTCAACATCGAACCGATCGGTTTGAAGAGTTATGCGGCGCCTGTCACGAAGACAGATGCAGGGATATTTCTCAGTCCGGTTTCGGTTCTTTTTGAAATTCTTCTTACCGGAATAATAAGCATTCCAGCAAAAGTGGATAACGGTTTTGCGTCAGGAAATGCGTAAAAACAAATAGATAGAGCATTTCCTCTGACCCAGTCAAAAATGGAAATGCTCTAAATTCAATAAAGTTTATTGGCAGTACGGCCTGTTTTACTCAGAAAGTTGCCCCCGCTATGTCCGCTCTCAAGCCCGTTGCGAAACCAGTTCAGTCGAATCATTCCTCGTCCGATCAGGACAACACCCAGAGTGTTGCTCCGGTTGATTTCAAGCGAGCGGCGCAGAATGATGACAACAGAATGCCGGATGATCCGCTGCGCGCCGAGCAGTCCCAGCCCTTCAGCGAACAGACAGCAGCGCCGGAAACATCAAAGCCTGCATCGGGTAAACCATCGCGCAAGCGTAAAATCCTGAGTGTTCTGCTGCTCGCGGCATTGGCCGGTGGCGCATGGTATGGCTATGACTGGTGGACGACAGGCCGCTTTATGGTCTCGACCGATGATGCCTATATTCACGGGGATATTATGGCAATGTCGCCGAAAGTGACCGGCTATATTGATGATGTGCTGGTGAGTGCCAACAGCCATGTTAAAGCCGGTGATGCTATTTTCCAGCTCGATCAGGGTGATTACCAGATTGCGTTGAATGAGAAAATCGCGGCATTGGCCAGCCAGCAGAAAACGCTGGCACGGATTGAAGCACAGACTGTTGCGGCAGAAGCCAGTCTCACACAGGCGCGTGCCTCTCAGCAATCTTCCGCTGCCGGTCTGACCAATGCGCAGGCAACCATGGAGCGGATCACCAAGCTGCATGATACACGTTTTGTCTCGCAGTCGGAGCTTGACCGCGCAACCACGGCTCTGGCGCAGGCACAGGCGGCGGATGCCAATGCACAGGCGCAGATTGCAGCGGCTCAGGCCAATATCGGTGTTTTGAAAGCACAATATCAGGAAGCCGAAAGCCAGACCCGCAGTCTTGAACTGGCACGCGACAAGGCGCAGCGCGATCTGTCCTTCACTACATTGCGTGCGCCTTTTGATGGTGTTGTCGGCAATCTGACCGGTAAAAAAGGTGATCTGGTCAGTGCAGGGCAGCGTATTGCCGCGCTGGTACCGGTGAATGCGCTCTATATTGATGCGAATTTTAAAGAAACCCAGCTGAAAAATCTGCATGGCGGCGAGACAGTGCATTTCACCGTTGATGCGCTGGGAGGCGAGACATTTGAAGGCAAAGTCGCATCGCTGTCACCGGCTTCCGGCTCTGTGTTCTCCCTGCTGCCGCCGGAAAATTCCACAGGCAACTTCACCAAGGTTGTGCAGCGTGTGCCGGTGCGTATTGCCATCCCTGAAGCGGCTCTGGCGACCGGTAAACTACGCGCAGGTCTGAGTGTTGTTGTGGATGTGGATACCCGCACAGCACCGCAAAACACTCCGGCTGCACAATAAAAGTATTCAGCCATGGCTGTATCAACCACCATGCAGGCAGTGCCTGCCGCTGAAGAAAAAATTGATCCGAAAAAAGCCTTTGCCTTTCTGGCCATGGTCTTCGGTATGTTTATGGCCATTCTGGACATCCAGATTGTGTCGGCCTCGCTGGCTGAAATTCAGGCGGGACTGGGTGCCAGTTCCGACGAGATTTCATGGGTGCAGACCTCCTATCTGATTGCCGAAGTGGTGATGATCCCGCTTTCCGGCTTCCTTGGCCGTCTGCTGTCTACCCGAGTGCTGTTCACTGTTTCGGCGGCGGGTTTTACCGCTGCCAGCGTGCTCTGTGCGACTGCGACCAATATCGAACAGATGATCGTCTACCGCGCCATTCAGGGGTTCATCGGCGGCGGTATGATCCCGAGTGTGTTTGCGGCGGCTTTCACAATTTTCCCGCCGTCCAAGCGTTCCATCGTCTCGCCGATTGTCGGGCTGGTGGCAACACTGGCGCCGACTGTAGGGCCGACAATCGGCGGTTATCTTTCGCACGCATTTTCATGGCACTGGCTGTTTCTGGTCAATGTCGGGCCCGGAATTCTGGTGGCAATTGCTGCATGGAACCTGATCGACTTTGACAAGGGTGATAAATCCCTGCTGGCTAAATTCGACTGGTGGGGACTGGCTGGTATGGCGGCATTTCTCGGCTCACTGGAATATGTGCTGGAAGAAGGGCCGCGCAATGACTGGTTTCAGGACAGCCATATTGTGATTATGACCATTGTGCTCGTGGCCGGTGCGCTGATGTTCTTTTACAGGGCATTTACTGCGGAAGAGCCGATTGTTGATCTCTCGGCCTTCAGGAATATGAATTTTGCACTTGGCTCCAGCTTCTCATTCATCATGGGGGTAGGGCTTTACGGGCTGACCTATCTTTATCCGCTCTATCTCGGCAGTATCCGCGGTTATGATGCGCTGATGATCGGTGAGGCTCTGTTTGTCAGTGGTCTGGCGATGTTTATGACAGCGCCACTGGCAGGTTTTCTCTCAACGCGAATGGATCCGCGTCTGATGATGATGATCGGCTTTATCGGCTTTGCCGCCGGTACCTATCTGATGACAGGGCTGACAGCGGACTGGGACTTCTATGAACTATTGCTACCGCAAATTCTGCGAGGCTGTTCAATGATGCTGTGTATGGTGCCGATCAACAATCTGGCGCTTGGTACATTGCATCCATCCCATATTAAAAACGCCTCTGGCCTGTTTAATCTGATGCGTAATCTGGGTGGTGCGATTGGTCTGGCGGTGATTAATACGATGCTGATGCGGCGCGGTGATCTGCATTATGCGCAATTGTCGGAACATCTGAACTGGGGCAACCGCGAAGCACAGGAAATGCTGGCCAATCTGACTGCTAAATTTAATGCGGCGGGTATGGATGGTGCCAATATTGCATTGATGAAACTCTCCGGCATGGTGCGCCAGCAGGCAACGCTGATGTCTTTCATCGACGTGTTTATGATCCTGACCGTGTTGTTTGTCTCACTGGCGTTTTTTGCCACGATGATGAAGAAGCCCGGTGATGTGTCGAAAGACGCGGCAGGCCATTAAGGGCATATCAGTTCAAATAAAAAACGGCGGGATTTCCCGCCGTTTTTTGTTTATTCTGCCGCTTGTATTTTCGGTGATGATCGCCCGCTGTCCTGCCGCATCAGATAGAGCGATGCGCCGACAATCAGCAGGGCACCCGGCCAGAAATTGATGCTTGGGGTGGCCGCAAAAACGATCCAGCCGAGAATAACATTCAGCGGTAGTTTCAGATCGTCAAAAGGCTGCAGATAGACAGCATCAGCCACGGAATAGGCGGCGATCTGGAAATATTGCGCCATGGCAGTCAGTACACCGATGGTGAGCAGGATTGACCAGATTTCCATAGATGGCGATGCAATTTCCGGAAAACCGACACCTGATGCAGCCCAGAGTGCCGCGTTAATCGGTGTGAGCAGGATCAGCATATACATGGAGATACTGGCTGTTGTTTCAAAACGGGTCAGATATTTGGTCATCACCGAATAGCCTGCCCACAGTGCCGCCGCGAGAATTGGCAGCAGGGAATAGACTGTATAAGTGTCAGACCACGGAGCAATGATAATCAATGCGCCGATGAAACCTGCGAGAGTTGTGAGCAGACGTGTCTGTGTTACCGCCTCGCGCAGAAACAATCTGGCACAGAGAATAACAAAAAACGGTGAGGTCATGGACAGCGCAATCACCTGCCAGATCGGCACATGGGTGAGGGCGAAAATCCACACCTGCACACCGGCGGCAGCCAGCGCCACGCGAATAATATGCAGCCCGAGATGATTGGTACGCAGTGCTTGTGCGCCTTCGCGGATCAGCAGCGGTAAGGTCAGTACAAGGGCGATGACATATTGCCAGAAAGCAATAATAACCGAAGGGATACCCGTGCGTGTGCCCGCCCATTGGGTGGCGACATTGACGCCCGCATAAGCCGCTCCTGCTGCCAGCATGAGTGCTGCACCGCGGACGGTTGGTTTTAATGTTTGAACAGAGGCAATTGGGCTCAACGTTTTTCTTCCTGTCTCGTAAGCCGTTACCCCAGGGATTGGGAAATGCTACGGGAAGAAAATTACACAATGGCGGCAAAAGTGACCGCGCATGATGCCATTTCAGCCCCGCTCTCTCTCATCCGGACTATGACCGTCGGCTTCGGATTCACACCGAATCTGCTGACCTTAACCGACATATTTAGTCTCTGACGGCTTGCAAATGTCGTTTTTCTACGCTTTCCGGTGCTCATATACTCAAAGTACACTCCGCTCCGGTTCTCGAAAAACACCATTTTCAGCACGCCATAACCAAAATCTGAGCCTGCAAGATGATGATATAGATCATGCTGGCATCATTCGATTAAGCGCTCGCGGGCTTCAGGCTTCCGCCTGTTACCGCCGGTGGGGAATTACACCCCGCCCTGAGAACGATTAAAATTATTATGAGCAAAGCGCCGGACAGTTCCGGTTCTTGCTGCATGAGCCGAATTTATGGTGCGGGCAGGGATAAATCAAGTCGCATAACCGGCAACGCTGTGTCCTGAAAACACTGTTTAATATCGTGCGATATGTGCGGCGAAAAATAATGTGAAAATGACGGTCATTGACCCGTGTTTCAGTCTTTTATGACCTGCGAAATCACTTTTAAAGACTTCATCATGCGCTTATGCAGTTAAATCTGCTGCTTTGAATCGCATTATAACTGTTATTTCAGTGATTTTGACTGCCTTTTGTGTCATTTCCGGCAAATGTTCGGGTGGAAGCCTGCGCTTTTTTGACGGAGACATAGAGGCAGGGAGCAGAGCAGCATGTATTACGATAAAGTACAAAAAAATAAAATCACGCAAAAACCGTGGTTTTTGGGCGCATTCGCCCTTGTTACCTTCATTTTTATGGTCTGGAAGAACTGGCATCTGACAGGCGCAGCCGATGCTGCCGCTACGGGCTTGGCCGGATTATTGCAGACATCGGGCGGCATAATTGCGGTTGCAGCCGTCACTTCGCTGGTTCTGACGCTGATTATCAATCTTGTCGGTAAGTTGCCGATGCAGATACAGACGATTGTTGTCTGGCTGGCATTGCTCTCTGTTGCTCTGTATTTCTTCTACAGTTTTGATCTGTCTTACACTTTCATCCTGTCGAAGCTGCCATTCCTGATTACGCAGGGTGTATTCACCACCGTTTATATCTCGGCGATTTCCATTGCGATTGCTTTTGTACTGGCGATTGTCGGTGCGGTTGCCAAACTTTCGCAGAACGGTTTTGCCGTTGCTATCGCCTCATTTTACACTTCATTTTTCCGCGGCGTGCCGCTGCTGATCCAGATCTATCTGATTTATCTGGGTATTCCGCAGCTTGGCTATGTCATTGATGCGGTCCCCGCCGGTGTGCTTGCCCTGTCGCTCTGCTACGGCGCTTATATGACCGAGATTTTTCGCGGCGGGATCATGTCCATTCCGCGTGGTCAGTGGGAAGCTGCCCGTGCCCTTGGTCTGCGTCCGTTCACCACTATGCGCAAAGTAATCATGCCGCAGGCGATGAAACTGATCATCCCGCCGACAGGAAACCAGTTCATTGCGATGCTGAAAGACTCATCACTTGTCTCGGTGATTGGTGTCTGGGAGCTGATGTTCCTTGCCCGTACGCAGGGTCGTGAAGAATTCCGCCATCTGGAAATGCTGATCACTGCTGCACTGCTGTACTGGATTTTGTCGATCATTCTCGAACGCTGTCAGGCCGTGCTGGAAAACCGCATGAAGCGTCAGGAGCGCTGATGAATACGGGCGGTCAGCCGTTCTGACCACAACTATCTATTGTTGTTCGCATAGCGTTTATTCCGGTGAGGTCATTTGATTAGCGCTATGCTCTGGGGAGGAAACCATATGAAGAATGCAATTTTATCCGCCGCCGTTGCAGCACTGGCACTGACTGTCAGCCTGCCTGCTTTTGCCGGTGAAACGCTGGATCGCGTGACCAGCAAAAAAGAACTGGTTGTGGCAACTGCCGCGAACTGGCCACCGCAGTCTTTCATGAAAGACGACAAGCTGGTGGGTTTTGACATTGACGTTGCAACCGAAGTTGCCAAACGTCTGGGTGCGACTGCCCGTTTTGTGACACCTGAATGGGGCATTATTACTGCCGGTCACTGGAATGGCCGCTGGGATATTTCTGTAGGTTCCATGACCCCGACATCAGGCCGCGCCCGCGTGCTCGATTTCCCGATTGTTTATTATTACACGCCCTATGTTTTCACCGTGCATAAGGATTCCAAGGCTGAAAAGCGTGCAGATCTGAACGGCAAGACCATTGGTGTTGAAGGTGGCACAACCACCGAAGATTATATCAATGGCAGCCTGAAGATTGATGCCGTTGGTGTACCTGAATTCAAATATGACGTGAAGCCTGGTGATATTAAAACCTATGGCGACAGCGTAGGTCCGCTGGATGATCTGCGTCTTGGTGACGGCACCCGTCTTGATGCGACAGTCTCCGCTATGCCAACCGTGGAAAATGCGGTGAAGCGCGGTTATCCGATCCGCGCACTGGCAGATGAGCCGGCATTCTACGAGCCGCTGGCTGTTGCCGTTGACAAGGGTGATCCTGAGTTCTCAGCTAAGGTTAAAGAGATCTTTGAACAGCTGAAAACAGACGGCACAATGTCTGATTTGTCCGTAAAATGGTACGGCGTGGATTATACCAAGCTTAAATAATCAGTCTGTTTATGCATGCCGGTTTCTGGACTTCCCCCGTAGTCAGAAACCGGTATTGTCTTTTACAAACTGAAACGCATTTTCTGTAAGAAGCAGTATCATTATGAGTTCATATCCGGCTACCTATTACAGCGCCACACGCGTTGCTTCATCTTCTGCCTATGAAAGCTTGCAGCAAAATTTGCAGGCCGATGTTTGTATTGTCGGCGGCGGACTTGCCGGTCTGACAACCGCATGGGAATTGCTGAAACGCAATAAATCCGTGATCGTGATTGAAGCGAATAAAGTGAGCTGGGGTGCGTCGGGGCGCAATGGCGGCTTCTGTCTGAACGGCTGGGCTGAAGGCTTGGGCGCGATTGAAAAACGCAGCGGCTTTGAGGATGCAAAAAAGCTGTTTGCCATGTCGGTTGAAGGCGTGGAAATTGTCCGTGAGAATATTGAGCAGAATAATCTGCCCGATTGCAATATTGTCAAAGGCAAGCTCAGCGTTGTGCGCTATGAGGCTGCGGACCAGATGCAGCGATATCGTGATCGTATGGCGCAGCATTTCAATTATGAATATGAGTATCTGGACACTGCTGCCGTTCGTCAGAAGCTGAATACGCCGATCTATAAACAGGCACTGCGTGACAGTACCGGCTTCCATTTTCATCCGCTGAATTATGCACTGGGGCTGGCTGATCTGATCCGCGCCAAAGGCGGCCGGATTTTTGAAGACAGTGCGATGCAGTCTTTCACGCGTAACCCACAGGCCGGTGCTACAGGACGTTATACGGTGAAAACCGCACAGGGTTCTGTGCAATGCGATGATGTGGTGTTGTGCTGTGGTGGTTATGGCGGTTCCCAGTTCGGCAAGCTGCGCCGTTCATTCCTGCCGATCGCCACTTATGTTGTACTGACTGAAAAGCTGGGCAGTCGTTTACAGGATTTCATCCGCACCACTGATGCGGTCGGTGATGACCGTCGCTCATCCGATTATTATCGTGTGGTGGAAGGGGACCGCATTCTCTGGGGCGGGCGTATTACCACCAAGAATGAGCAGGATGAGACACGTCTCGCGGCAATTCTGCGCAAGGATATGTGCGATGTGTTTGCCGGTCTGAAAGATGTGAAAATCGAAAAGGCATGGTCGGGTCTGATGGGCTATTCGCGCCATAAAATGCCTCACATTGCCAAAGTTGAAGGCGGTGTGTGGGCATGCAGCTCTTTCGGCGGTCACGGTATGAATACAACCGCTATCGGCGGACGTGTTGTGGCTGAAGCTGTGAGTGGCGAAAGCGACCGTATCCGTCTGTTCAAACCTTATGGTCTGACATGGAATGGCGGTATTTTCGGCCCGCTGGCCGCTGAAAGCGTCTACTATTATCTGCGCCTGATGGATTACTTTCAGGAAGGCCGCTATAAGGGCGCGCATCGTTAAGACACGGAATGACGACTATGCAAATGACCGATAAGGATAAGCAGTTACTGGCGTTGATGCAGAAAAACGCCCGTGAATCTGTGGCGTCTCTGGCGCGCCAGCTTGGCGTATCCCGCACGGCTTTGCAGGAGCGTATCCAGCGGCTGGAAACCAACGGGATTATTGACGGTTATTCGGTGCGCCTCGGTTCGAATGTGAACCGCTCACCGATCCAGTGCTTTACCTTTGCTGCGCTGAACAACAAGAATTTTCCTGATGTTATCAAACAGCTGAAAACACTGACAGCGGTACAGGCTGTACATTCGATTTCCGGTGACTGGGATCTGATTATTCACATCTGCACGGATACGCTGGAAAAGCTCAATGCCGAGATCAACAAGATCAATGAAATGATGGGTATTGTCCGCACTACATCGAATATTGTGATGGAAACAAAATTCAATCGCGGTGTTAATTTGTAAAAAAGGCGGGAAGACCCGCCTTTTTTATTTGCAGATTTAATGACTGATCATCCACGGACGGGCGGAAGGAAAACTCTTCGCGCCGTTTGCCGAGACTTTTGCCTTGGATTTTTTGGATTTTGATCCGCAGCAGCCGCAATTCGGCCCGTGTCCTAATGACTTTGAGCTGATCGGTTCATGAGAACTGCGTTCATTCACCGCCATTGCAGTGCGCTTATTTGCATTCATTGATGCAAGATTGGGCGCTGTCAGCATGACGCGTTTGGCAGACGTCTCACAGTCCGGACAGGCGCAGGGCTGATCATATTCCGACATCGGACGCAGAGCTGTGAATGGCCCGCATTCTTCGCAGGCATATTCATAAACCGGCATGTTTCACCTCAAAGATCATAGGCAATCGGCATATCAATGGAGCCGTCGAGGAACTTCTTCGGTCCTGCTGCCGACGGGCTGATATCGAAATCGAAGATTTCGGTTGGCAGCCACAAAGTTGCACAGGAGTTCGGAATATCCACCACGCCGGAGAAATGTCCCTGCACCGGAGCCGACCCTAGAATCGAATAGGCCTGCGCACCGGAATAGCCAAATTTCTTCAGATATTCGATGGCATTGAGGCAAGCTTGACGATAGGCGACATTGGCATCGAGATAATGCTGATGACCCTGTTCATCGACAGAAATACCCTGAAAGATCAGATAGTCTTTATAATTCGGCACCATCGGCGATGGTTTGAAGACCGGATTACGAATGCCGTATTTTGCCATACCGTCTTTGATCAGATCGACTTTGATATGCAGCCAACCGCCTGCCATTTCGATGGCACCGCAGAAGGTGATTTCGCCGTCGCCCTGACTGAAGTGGAGGTCGCCCATAGAGAGACCGGCACCGTCAACATAGACAGGGAAATAGATTTTCGAACCGCGCGACAGGTCTTTAATATCGCAATTGCCGCCATGTTCGCGTGGCGGAACAGTGCGTGCGCCTTCCGCTGCGATCTTGTCGAAGGTTTCACCCTTCTTGATCGAACCGAGATGTGCGGTGCGGGCGTGCGGTGGATTGGCCAGTGGCGGAACGCGGTTTGGTTCCTGAGCGATCAGACCAAGCTCACGGGTGTTCCACATTTCCAGCATTTTACGGTCAGGCAGCGTACCGATCAGACCCGGATGGATCATACCGGCAAAGCTGACACCCGGAACGTGACGGGAGCGGGTAAACATGCCCTCATAATGCCAGATGGATTTCTGGGCGCTCGGGAAATGGTCGGTCAGAAAGCCGCCGCCATTGGTCTTGGAGAAGAAGCCGTTAAAGCCCCATTCATGACCCTTGAGTGTTCCGGCATCGAGAATATCGACCACGAGAAGATCGCCGGGTTTGGCACCTTTGATACCGATAGGGCCGGAGAGAAAGTGCACCGTTGTCAGATCGACATCGCGGATATCTTCAGCGGAATCATTGTTCTTGATCGCACCGCCGGTCCAGTCGACAGTCTCGACAAGAAAGTCATCACCGGGATCAACCCAGACATTGATCGGAATATCCGGATGCCAGCGGTTATGCAGGTTCTCATTGTCATAAGCGGACTGTGAAAGATCAACGGAAATCAGAGTCTCAGGCATGGTCTCTCCTCTTTACACACACCATTTCCGGACTGTTTTGAGCCGGAACTGCGATTGTCTTGTGCATCTGATCAGGAAAGCAAAAGGCCGGATTATTATTTATATGTCTCTGGTTTTATTCAGATATTGGTTTGATGGCCGATGCTGAAATATCAGAAGCAAGGAAAGCCTATTTTGTCAGCAGGGTGAAGTAAAGCGGGGTGCCATGAGGCATTTTTACCTGTTGGTATAATAAATTAAAAAATCCCGCCGCTTTTGTTGAAGTGGCGGGATTTTTATTCATGCAATGTACCATTTGGCGGATAATTTTTGCAGTGCCTCATAGGCTGAGAGCACCGTCTCCATTTGCGCCGTATGGCCGCGAATGAAATCTTCGCCGTAAATGGTTTCGTCCGGATATTCGGTGATCAGCGTCAGCGGTACCGTATGACGGTCATCAACGCCGATCAGACAAGGGAAGCCGTTGATGATGCGGAAGCCGGTTTCGCCCGCATGTTTTTCAAACAAGGCGATCTGCGCATTGTTGTAATCCACCAGACCGTCAATAGCCGAGAGATGACGGGTGACATGATCAACCAGCTCTTCGGACTGCTGTGCCCAGTCAGAGTGATGGCGGACGATGAGGAAAAAGCCTTTCGGCAATGTCCACATGCCAAAACCGCGCGGAATATAGCCGGAGAGCGGGCGTGTCCACTCATGAGACGGATAGCCGTGCAGATTCACGTGAAGCTTGGCACCGGTCAGCGCTTCAGCCTGTGTGCGGATGGCTTTTTCCCAGAGCTTCTCGCCGCTCCGATATTCCAGATCATCGCCCATAGCGGTGTAACGCGCCGCATGGTGCATATGTTTCGGATTATCAGCGCAGAGACGGCGGTGCAGCTCATAGCCGTCAGGATTTTCCTGCGGGGAGATGGTGAAATGCGCGCCTTTACGGGATTTCAGCTCATGAGCTGCACGCAATGCACCGACCACACCGGTGGTTTCATTGGCATGCTGACCGCCGCTGATAATCATCGGCTCATCAGTGCCTTTGATATAGCGGCCAAGAACGCTGCGGCCGGAACGGGATTTGGCCTCAAAAGCCTCACCACCAATAAGTTCCAGCTCCTGTGCGATCTGTGCTGCAAAGAGTGGTGCCTGTGCGGTGGCAAGCGTTTGGCTTTCGCCGGTGCTGTTTTGGGTCGATAAAGCGCGGACAGAGATGCAGATAGAAGGCGCTGCATCTGCGTAAGTGATTTCCGGCACAATCTGCCCCGGCTGCAAACCACGGTCACCGAGCGGGCGGCCGGATTTTTTCTGGAACACTTCCAACAATGCAAAGTAGAAATCTTCGTGCAGCGCTTCTGTCAGGCTGATTGCTTCTTCCGCGTGAGTTAGCTTCTGATCTTTAACTGGTAGCGAGACGGCAATATTCAGCTCTTCAAAATAAGGCTCTGTATCGCCCCATGCATGATTAGCTACTGCTGCAATACCGGCATGGAACAGCTGTTCAAAATCTGTCTCAAATCGCTCGGATTTGGTCGTGCCTTGATGGGTGACTTTCAACCAGCCGGTCGGCGACAATAAGGTTTCGCCAACCGCATCCTGATGGGTGCGGTTTGGTGCGAAAACCTCGTGTTGCGTAACGGTGCCGTTTTTATCTGTCAGGGTCACCTGATAGGTGAAATCCTGTTTGCCTGATGGCTTGAAATCCACCTCTGCATCGCCAACAAGTTTGCTCAGCGGATAGGTTTCCAGCAAAAAGCGATTGGCTGCACAAGCTTCATGGGCAGGATAGGCAATGCTGATGTGCTTGAGATTGCTGCAGTTCACATCTTCAAGAAAGCAATGCACCAGCGGCTTATAGGCACTATGCAGCTTGGCTTTAACACCAAGTGCCTGCAATTTTGCTTCCGCAGCTTTGCGGCTTTGCAGATCATCGAACAGCCATGCCTCAACCGTTGCGCCTTTCATTGACGCATCGGAAAAGCGGGCAACAAGTGCATCGAGACTGCGCTCAAAGCTTTTTTCAAAGATCATGCTCATCGTGATGTTCTCCCTGTCGGATCAAGGCTGTCGCGTAGCCAGTCACCCAGAAGGTTGAGGCCAAGAACTGTCAGCAAGATTGCTAACCCCGGGAAAACACTGACCCACCATGCGGTTTGCAAGTAAGTACGGCCATCGGCCAACATGCCGCCCCAGCTCGGAATGGTCGGATCAACACCAAGCCCCAAGAACGTCAGGCTGGATTCCAGCAGAATATTATTGGCAACATTCAGCGTCATCAGCACGATCACCGGACCAAGCAGGTTCGGCAGCAGATGCTGGAAAATAATGCGCCAGTCTTTGACACCGATTGCACGGGCGGAGAGGATGAATTCACGCTCACGCAGCGCCAGTACCGAACCGCGCACCAGACGGGCATATTGTACCCATTGGGATACGATCAGCAGGATGATGGTGTTCATCAGACCGCCGCCGACAATGGCGATAAAGGTAATGGCCAGCAGGATGAATGGCAGTGCGAGCTGCACATCGGCAAAACGCATCACCACCATGTCCCAGAAACCGCGATAGTAACCGGCAATCAGACCCATGATAACGCCGACAACCACGGCACCGGCAACGGAGACGAAGCCGACCAGCAGCGAGATTTTACCGCCGGTGACTACGCGTGCCAGCACATCGCGGCCGAGCGGATCGGTGCCGAAAATATGGGACATATTGGTGAATGGCGGCGTAAGACGCGCCATCAGATCGATCTTGTCCGCACCGCCGGGAAACAACAGGCCGGAGAACAGCACGGCAAGACAGATAATAGCTGTGAGGCCGACGCCGAGAATGAATTCAAGGCTGAACAGGCGGGAGAACAGCAGAGAAGAGGAAGTTTTCGCGGCCATTTTCTACTCCGTCCGGATACGCGGATCGACAAGACCATAGGCAATATCGACCAGAAGATTGACACCGATAATCATAAGCGACAGCACGGTGATACTTGCCTGCAGAACCGGATAGTCACGACCGGAAACCGCATCGAAAGCCAGTGTGCCCATGCCGGGCCAGTTGAACACGCGTTCAACGACCACAATACCGCCGAGCAGCCCGCCGAATTGCAGGCCGAAATAGGTGATCAGCGGAATGGCGCAATTGCGCAGTGCATGTTTGTACAGCACCTTGTTTTCGCTCAGGCCCTTGGCGCGTGCCACCATAATATACTGGGACTGCAGGGTCTCTAGCATGGAGGTACGCACCAGACGCACATTGGTAGCGGTGAGGATAATCCCCATTGTCACCGCAGGCATGATGAAGCTGGCAAACCCATCCATACCGCTTGGCGGCAGCCATTGCAGGCCAACGGCAAACAGCAGCACCAGCATGGTTGCGAGCCAGAAGTTCGGGAAGGACAGGCCGACAAGCGACAGGATACGGATCAGCTGATCTGCCCATTTGCCGCGTGATACCGCAGCTTTAATACCGAGCGGGATCGAAATAATGATCGATACGGCCATGGATGCAAAAGCCAGCAGCAAAGTGGCAGGCAGGGCATCTTTAATCAGCAGGGAAACCGGAGTGCCGCCAAGGAAGCTGCGCCCGAAATCCAGCGTGAACAGGCCTTTGATGAAATTCATATATTGCACGATGAAAGGCTGGTTCAGACCCAGACCTTCACGGATGCGCTCCAGATCGGCCTCGGTTACGCTGCCCGCACCTTGGGTGAGCATCAGCGCCGGATCACCGGTCATACGGATTGCGAAAGCGACGGTCAAAGTCACGACAATGACGACAAAGATCGCCTGTAAAATTCGTTTGATCAGAAATCCGGCCAAAATTCTTATCCTTTATAAGATCAAGGAATTACCGCGCCGATGAAAGAACCGGCGCGGTTTAGTCTGTTTATTAGTCAACGCTGACTTCGGTGAGGCGCAGACGGCTGTCCGGTGCCGGTACGAAATCTTTCACGCGCTTGTTGATGCCGTAAATCGCTTTGAGATTGTAAAGCGGCATTTCCAATGCGCGGTCGGCGGCGTATTTCGCGATTTCCTTGAGGATTTCTTCACGCTTGGCACGATCTGTGATGGCGCGCTGGGATTCCAGCAGCTCATTCATTTTCGCATCATTGTCATACGGGTTCCACTTTTCACCGGCGTGATACATGGAATAAGCGGTGTTATCGTAATCGAATGTCCAGCCGCCCCATGACTGCTGGAACATCGCGCCGGTTTTACCCTGCGGGATGATGTCATTCAGCAATACGTTGGTTTCATATGGCTTGATGGTCGCATTGATGCCGATGATCTGCAGATAGCTGGAAACAGCCTGCACAACTTCGTTGAATGTCGCATCATTACCGCGAATGTCGATCTGCACGGTTGCACCCGGCTTAACACCGGCCTCTGCCAGAAGCTTCTTCGCGCCTTCCGGATCATAAGGCAGCGGCTTCATTTCGGCATCATACCCGAAGGAAAGCGCACCCTGAAGGCTGGCAATCGGTTCAGCCTGACCACCGAGAATGGATTTGATGATGGTGTCGCGATCAACACCGAGGATCAGCGCCTTACGCACACGTTCATCAGCGGTAATACCGTCGCGGGTATTGTAACGCAGCGAATAAACAGTCGGACCGGCAGTGGTGACAATCGCCAGATTAGGATCAGCTTCAATGGTCGGGATCATGCCGATAGGAATTGTCGGCGGGATTACCAGATCAACGCGGCCTGCCTGCAATTCAGCAACGGCTGTCGAAGGTTCGGTGATGAAGCGGTATTCAAGTTCAGAAAGCTTTGGTGCGCCGCCCCAATGGTCAGCAAAAGCTTCCATCTGAATGCCGACTTTTGGCTTGTAGCTGGTGACTTTGAACGGGCCGGTGCCGACAGGATTGGCGTTGAAGAAATCATCGCCTTTTTCCTGAATATATTTTGGCGGCACGATCATCGCGCCGTAACCGGCGAGCTTGGTCATCAGAACCGGATCGGTCGCTTTCAGGTGAAAATCGACAGTCTTGTCGTCGATGACTTCGATTTTTTCAATCGCAACATAGTTAGAGCGCTGCGGGCCTTTGGCACCTTCATCACCGAGCAGACGCTCAAAGGTGAATTTGACAGCTTCCGCATTGAAAGGCTCGCCATTGTGGAATTTTACATTCTCACGCAGGTTGAAGCGGATACGCTTGCCTTCGTCCAGCTCTTCCCATGAGGTTGCGAGGGCCGGTACGATTTTCAGATCAGGGCCGCGATAGACCAGACCGTCATAAATATTGGTGGCAACAGATGCCCAGTTGACCAGAAATGTGTCAATCGGATCCCAGCTGCCCGGATCCTGCGGCGAGGATACAGTCATTTTACCGGCGGCGAATGCCGGTGCGGATGACAGAGCAACAGCGGACAATGCTGTGCCGACAGTCAGCGCTGTGAGTAATGCTTTAAGCTTCATAATCTCGACTCCCCTTTTGTAAACAATGAAACAGATGTTAGATTTTATGCACTGCGGGCAATGAAATGCCCTTTGGCGATTTCCTCATGCTGCCAGATCTGCGGTTTGTCCTCGATCCGGCGTGTCGTGCTCGGAATTTCGCCTTCCAGCATTGCGCGGTTGGTGCGCGCCAGCGGATCGGCGACAGGAACGGCAGAGAGCAGGCGGCGGGTATAATCATGGGACGGTGTTTCAAACACCTGACGGCGCGAGCCTAATTCCATGATCTGACCGAGATAAAGCACGGCCACGCGGTGGCTCATCTTCTCCACCACAGCCATGTCATGGCTGATGAAGAGATAAGCGAGGCCGTGCTCTTTCTGCAGGTCCATAAACAGATTGATGATCTGCGCCTGAATGGACACATCGAGTGCGGACAATGCCTCATCGGCGATAATCAGCTTCGGATTGGAAGCAAGCGCGCGGGCGATACAAACACGCTGGCGCTGACCGCCGGAAAATTCGTGCGGATAACGTCCGGCAACGGCGGAACTCAAGCCTACCCGTTCCAGCAATTCATCAACACGCTTGGTGATCGCGGCTTCATCCAGGATGAGACCGTGTGTGCGGATCGGCTCGGCAATCGAGAAGCGGATGGTTTTGCGCGGGTCAAGCGAGGCAAACGGATCCTGAAAAATATACTGCACTTCCTGACGCATGCGGAAGCGCTCTGCCGAACTCATTTCCGAGAAGGCTTTGCCGTTAAAACGCATGTCGCCGGAAAGCGGGTTCTGCAATTGCTGAATTGTGCGGCCGATGGTGGACTTGCCGGAACCGGATTCACCAACCAGTGCCAGTGTTTCGCCCGGATGAATATCAAAACTGACCTGCGATACTGCATTGCACACATGGGTGGTGCGGCCGAACAGGTTCTTCTTGATATTAAAGCGGACAGACAGATCACGCACCGACAACAGCGGTGGTTGATCCAGACGGGCAGTGTCCTGAATGCGGGTTTCACCGACCAGAACCGGCTTATTATCTTCCAGAATTGTGACCGGCATGCGCTTCGGGAAATCTTCACCGGCCATGCTGCCGAGTTTCGGCACGGCTGACAGCAGCACTTTGGTATAAGGATGCTGCGGATTGGCGAAAATATCGCTGACCGCGCCTTCCTCAACCTTTTTACCTTTCCACATCACCACCACATCATCCGCCATTTCCGCAACAACGCCCATATCATGGGTGATGAAGATCACAGCCATTTCCAGTTCTTTCTGGAGATCGCGGATAATATGCAGAATCTGCGCCTGAATGGTTACATCGAGGGCGGTGGTCGGCTCATCGGCAATCAATAGTTTCGGGCGGCAGGCAAGCGCCATTGCAATCATCACGCGCTGGCGCATACCACCGGAAAGCTGATGCGGGAAGCGGCTGAGCATGCCCTGCGCATCCGGCAGGCGTACCATTTCCAGCAGACGCTGGCCTTCTTTCAGGGCGGCTTTCTTGCTCATTTTTTCATGAAGCATCAGCACTTCGGCAATCTGGTCACCAATGGTGAAAACCGGGTTGAGCGAGGTCATCGGCTCCTGAAAGATCATGGCAATTTCTTTGCCGCGAATACCGCGCATGGTTTTCTGTTCGGCTTCGAGCAGGTTCATCTGTCCCTGTGAGCCGGTAAACAGGATTTTGCCCTCAGGGAATTTTGCACCGAGCATATCTGCCAGACGCATCACCGACAAAGAGGTAATGGATTTACCGGAACCGGACTCGCCGACAATCGCCGTTGTGCGGCCGGAACGAACGGAAAAGCTCAATCCGTCCACCACGCGGGCGGTGCCGAACTCTACCGAGAGATCTTTGACTTCCAGCAGTGGCTGGGTTTCAGCTGTTTGGCGAAGCTGTGCGTCGTTCACTCCGGTCATCCTTATAGTGTAATGGCAGAACGGGCTGCCTGATTAAATGCACCCGACATAAAGCGCAGCAGAGCTGCAACTTCCGACAGGGTTTCTTCCGAAGGGCGGGCATTGGCTGTGGAATCCACGAGCAGACGCTCACGGATTTGCGCATAACGCGCACAGGCTTCAGCGCCTTTATCGGTAATACGGACGGTCTTTTCTTTTGCGGCCTTGCCGGTGGTCAGCAAGCCGGCATTTTCCAGCTTGCGCAGGGCATAGGTCGCAATATGCGTGTCTTCAATATCCAGAACCAGACAGATATCTGCAAGCTTCTTTTCACGTCCGCGATGACGGATCGAGTGCAGGATCAGAATTTCGATCGGGGAGAGGCCCGGCAAACCTGCAGCAGCCATGCAGCGTACCATCCAGCGGGAAAATGCATGGGACGCAAGAATTAAACCATATTCCACTTCGGATAAAGCGGTGGAGCCGCCTTCTGCCAGATGGGCGGAAGAGACAATAGGGCCGATGGAAGGGACAGGGCGCAAATGCTTAGGCAGGCTGACCTCGGCCATAAATGACTCGTCATTATGATCTGCCGGTGGCGGCGATTTTTTCCTGCTCATATTGCCAGTCTCCCAATCCTGTGTATTTTATGTCACCATCTTATCGACATTTTGTCAATAAAATGAAACTATGTTTTCCAATAAACATTCAGCGTAACGGCATAATTTTGTGAGGGAGCCGATAATGAGCGCAGCGACACAAGAGATTTCAGGGGCTTGGGACTTCTGGATTGATCGTGGCGGCACATTTACGGATGTTATCGGTCGTGACCCGCAGGGTGTGCTCCACGCCCGCAAAGTGCTGTCAGAGAATCCTTCTGCCTATAAGGATGCGGCTGTTCAGGGTATCCGCCTGCATCTGGGGCTGAAAACCGGTGAGCCGGTACCGACCGGTGCAATCGGTGAAGTGCGCATGGGCACAACAGTCGCCACCAATGCGCTGCTGGAGCGCAAGGGCGAAAAGCTGGCGCTGGTGACTACCAAAGGTTTCCGTGATGCGCTGCGCATCGGCTATCAGGAACGCAAGAATATTTTTGCGACTGAAATCATCAAGCCGGAAGCGCTTTATGACCGCGTTGTCGAGATTGATGAGCGCGTTTTGGCCGATGGCAGCACTGAATTGCCTCTTGATCTGGCTCAGGCAGAAGCTGCGCTGCGTGCCCTGAAAGCTGAAGGCTATAATGCCGTCGCAATCGTCTTCATGCATGCCTATAAATTCCCTGCCCATGAAGCTTCTGTAGCCAAAATCGCCCGTGAGATCGGCATTGAACAGGTTTCCGTCAGCCATGAAGTGTCACCATTGATTAAGCTGGTTGGCCGTGGCGATACCACCGTTGTTGATGCTTATCTGTCGCCGGTTTTGCGCCGTTATGTGGCACAGGTTTCCCGCGAACTCGACGTAGAACGCACCGGTGCGCGCGTGATGTTCATGATGTCCTCCGGCGGTCTGACGGCTGCGGATATGTTTCAGGGTAAAGACGCGATTCTCTCCGGCCCTGCCGGCGGGGTGGTCGGACTTGCCCGTACCGGTGCAACTGCTGGTTTTGGTCAGGTGATCGGTTTTGATATGGGCGGTACATCAACAGATGTGGCGCATTTTGACGGCGAATATGAACGCGCTTTTGAAACCGAAGTGGCTGGTGTGCGCGTTCGCGCGCCGATGATGCTGATCCACACTGTTGCAGCGGGCGGCGGTTCTATTTTGCATTTTGATGCAGGTCGTTTCCGCGTTGGTCCTGATTCTGCCGGTGCCAATCCGGGGCCTGCCTGCTACCGTAATGGTGGCCCGCTGGCCGTCACCGATGCCAATGTGATGCTTGGCAAACTGATTCCGGATTATTTCCCTTCGATTTTTGGTCCCGATCAGGACAAGCCGCTGGATGTTGAGCGCGTGCGTGAATTGTTTACACAGATGGCCGATGAAATCGGCGACGACCGTTCACCGGAAAGCGTGGCAGACGGTTTCATCCGTATTGCTGTTGCCAATATGGTTGAGGCGATCAAGAAGATTTCCGTACAGCGCGGTTATGATGTGACCCGTTATGCACTCAGCTGCTTTGGCGGTGCCGGTGGTCAGCATGCCTGTCTGGTGGCTGATGCGTTGGGCATGAAGAATATTCTGTTGCATCCGATGTCCGGTCTGCTGTCCGCCTATGGTATGGGCTTGGCAGATATTCGCGCCACTCGTCAGAAGGCGCTGGGTGTTGATCTTGATGCGGATGCGCCTGCAGAATTGCAGCGTCTTGGTGCAGAACTGGCCGCAGAATGCGTGGCGGAACTCACCGCACAGGGCGTGGAAGAGCAGGTTATTACCAAGCATCTGCGTGCCCATATCCGTTATGCAGGCACAGATACCGTGCTTTCCGTTGAGGCAACTTATCCGGCTATTGATGCGGCTTCGCGCCTGCGTGCCGAATTTGAAGCTGCGCATAAGCGTCGTTTTGGTTTCATTGCGGAAAATAAAGCGCTGGTCATTGATGCTGTTGAACTCGAAACTGTCGGCGGTGGTGCCGGTGAGGGCGAGGCAGCAGGCAATATTGGTGAGGCAACTGAAGCGCAGGCTGACCGTCAGACACGCTTCTATTCACAAGGTGCGTTCCATGATGCAGCTGTTGTGGTGCGTGAAACCATGCAGCGCGGCCAGACCGTAACCGGTCCTGCGATTATCATTGAGAAAAACCAGACTATTATCATTGAAGATGGCTGGCAGGCACGCCTGACCGAGCATGACCATGTGGTGCTGACCCGCATCAAGGCGCTGCCGAAGCGCGTTGCCATCGGCACAGAAGCTGATCCGGTCATGCTGGAGATTTTCAACAATCTGTTCATGTCAATTGCTGAACAGATGGGCGTGACTTTGCAGAACACTGCCTATTCGGTGAATATTAAAGAGCGTCTTGATTTCTCCTGCGCGGTCTTTGATGCGACAGGTAATCTGGTTGCCAATGCGCCGCATATGCCGGTGCATCTGGGATCGATGGATGCCTCTGTTGCCACAGCTATCCGTGAGAATCCGGTGATTAAACCGGGTGACGTGTTCCTGATTAACGCGCCTTATAATGGCGGCACGCATCTGCCGGATCTGACCGTGTGTACGCCGGTCTTCGATGATGAGCAGACAGAAATCCGTTTCTGGGTTGCCAGCCGTGGTCACCATGCCGATATCGGCGGTATTGCACCGGGTTCGATGTCACCTCTGGCGGTGAATATTGAGCAGGAAGGCGTCTATATCGACAATTTCAAGCTGGTCGATCAGGGGCAGTTCCGCGAAGAAGCGCTGGCTGATTTGCTCAATGGCGCAAAATATCCGGTGCGTAATCTCACCCAGAACGTCAACGATCTGAAAGCTCAGATTGCCGCCAATGAAAAAGGCGTGGCTGAATTGCGCAAGATGATTGTGCATTTCGGTGAGGATGTTGTGAAAGCCTATATGGGGCATGTGCAGGATAATGCTGCCGAAAGCGTGCGCCGTGTGCTGGATCAATTGCCGGATGGTCAGTTCACTTATGAACTGGATCAGGGCAGCAAGATTGAAGTGAAGGTAACGATTGACCGTGTGAAGCGTGAAGCGACGGTTGATTTCACCGGTACGTCTGAACAGCGTCCTGACAATTTCAACGCCCCGCAGCCGGTTACCCGTGCCGCCGTGCTTTATGTTTTCCGCGTGCTGGTTGACGGCGATATTCCGATGAATGCCGGTTGTTTGCGCCCGATTAAAATCATTGTGCCGGAAGGCTCGATGCTGTCACCGCATTATCCTGCTGCTGTTGTGGCGGGCAATGTGGAGGTCAGTCAGGCTGTGACCAACTGTCTGTTTGGTGCAACCAAGGCCATGGCTGCGGCACAGGGTACGATGAACAATCTGACCTTCGGTAATAATGAATATCAGTATTACGAAACCATCTGCTCCGGTGCGCCGGCAGGCCCTGGTTTCAACGGTGCCGATGCTGTGCATACCCATATGACGAACTCGCGTCTGACCGATCCGGAAATTCTGGAAACCCGATTCCCTGTGATGCTGGAAGATTTCCATATCCGTGAAAATTCCGGCGGCCGCGGTAAATGGACTGCGGGTAATGGTACACACCGTACCATCCGCGCTCTGGAAGAACTGGAATTTGCGATTCTCTCCGGCCATCGCCGCGTACCGCCGTTTGGCCTTGAAGGTGGTGAGGACGGTCAGCTGGGACGCAATGAAGTCCGCCGTCAGGACGGTGCTGTTGAAGTGCTGAAAGGCTGCGATCAGGTAGTTCTGAAAGCCGGTGAGGCTTTCACCATTATTACCCCGACCGGTGGCGGCTACGGCAAGAACTGAACTTTGACATAAGTACGAAATGAACAAAGCCCTTTGCCTGAAATGCAGAGGGCTTTGTTGTATAAGAAAAATAAAATAGGTGTATTTATTCAACCGACAGGCCGTCAATCAACGCAATTAATATAAATGCCGATGGTTGAATCTTTTGTAAAATGAGCACAACCAGGTGCATTCGGTCCCATTTGAAAATCACGTGCAATATTATCGTCGGGTAGGGCCAGTATTAGTTCCGCCAATTTTCTTAATGTATCGGCACTCCCTTCGATGAGGACATATGGATGAATACTATCTTCATCAACTTCAAGAATACGCGTTTTGAGGCGTAAGTCCCGTCCGTCATATTTTTCAATCACTGCGTTAATTGTCATGCAATGTCCTCTCATCTGGGAGTGAATGTAATTGACAAACTTACATGTTGTTATAAATGCCACAGGTCATCCAGAAAACTTATTATTTCATGCGTTAATTCTGTTTTTACCATGTTGTTGTCATAGATGTGGTTTCTCAGGTTTCAGACTTGCTGAATGAAAAACGCAGCCTCCCGCGTTCAGTAAATCAGAAAAGATAAATGAATGAAGTGAAAGATCCCGTGACTGCTCTTAAGCCTGACTTAAGGACAGACATGATAGTTCGGGGTCAATTCCAATGAAGATTGAGCTATAAATGTCTGAATTTGCATTCTCCCGTCGTCATTTCTTGCTTGGAGCCAGTGCTCTTGCTTTGACGGGTTGCGTTTCCACCGGTGAAACCAAGCGCCCTTCGGCTGATCTTGCAGCCAACAAAATCAAGCCTGTCACTCCGCCAATGTATTATGCAGTGTGGGATGAAGGCTATCAGGTTCCTGAAGTCGATGTGTCGAAAATTCCGGAGAAATTCTGGCGTACGGAAGTTGATTATATCACGGATGAAAAGCCGGGCACGGTTATCGTCGATACCCCGAATAAATATCTCTACCACATTAAATCCGGTGGCCGTGCAACTCGCTACGGTATCGGCGTCGGTAAAGACGGTTATGCATGGTCCGGCCGTGCGAAAATTGCCTATAAGCGTAAGTGGCCGCGCTGGACACCACCGGATGAAATGGTAGCCCGTAATCCGGCGCTTGAACCTTACAGCATCGCCAATGGTGGTATGGGGCCGGGCTTGCAAAATCCTCTCGGTTCCCGTGCCCATTATATCCATAAAGACGGACGTGACACGATCTACCGTATTCACGGCTCGCCTGAATATTGGACCATTGGTAAATCCGTTTCTTCCGGTTGTATCCGCATGGTCAATCAGGATGTGATGCATCTGTATGATAATGTGCGTGATGGCAGTGATATCGTCGTTATTCCTGACCTGAACAAAACCGGACAGGCGCATTCAGTGATGGCCGCCGGTTAATCAGCTTTGTGGTTTACGCTCTTAATTGGTGTAAACCACACGCTTTTACGCGCGGTCACCGATATGCCCGTGCTTACCTCACTGTGTATTTTAGCGTAATTTTAAAAAGCTAATTCTTATTTCGAGCAATTTGCGACAGAACAAAATCCTGTCCTCAAACCATGATTATAATTCACACATGGTTTGTTTATTCTCTGAAGACTTCCGGTTTAAACTGACCTCCTGAAAACGCACCGGAATCAAGATTCTGTCTATGACGGGGGATTTACATGCAAATAGTTGAGCTGGATGTACGGCCGGTGCTGCGCGAGGGCGGTGAGCCGTTTCCACTGATTATGCAGACTGTTTCCGGCTTGCAGGAAGGGCAATCCCTCAGATTGCTTGCAACTTTCCGTCCGGTGCCGTTGTTTCAGGTCATGGAGCGGAAAGGTTTTTCCTGCGCTGCCCGTGAAATTACCGGTGGTGACTGGGAGGTCATTTTCTCTCCGGCAATTTCAGAAGAAACCGCAGAAGAGATAAAGCCTGTCAGCCTGTCTGCCCGAACCGTGGTGCCGGAAATCTGGCCGGATCCGATGCATTATCTGGATTATTCATTGCCGGATCAGAAGACTGTTACGGAAGAAATCCTGCGCCTGCTTGGCAGAATTGAAGAAGGCGCTGTGATCTTCGCGCTGTTTTCAGCCGAGCCGTATTTCTTGCTGCCGGAGCTGGAAAATGCAGGTCATCAATGGGTCGGAAATTTTGATGCCAGCGGCGAAGCATACCGGATGATGATCCGCTCCGGCACTCATTGATTTGTTCTTATTCTGCCCGCTGGCGGCGATCCTGCAGCAGCATCGGTGCATATTCGATGACATAAAGGGCGAAGGCCGCGATCCATAACAGCGCCGACACTGCCAGAATTGTATGGAAATAATTCAGAACAATTTCCGCAAATGGTCTGAGGAGTGCTGAGGCAATCAGACAGACATAAGACAGAATGGTGAGCGGAGATGCGTTGAGCGCATTGCCGGTGTGCCCACGAGTGGCACGCCCCATCACCGCCAGCATCATGGTCGCGACAGCGCCGACAGTCAGGATATGTAATGTTGAATAGGCATTGAGCATATCCGCTGCAGACAAAGCGATAGCGATAAAACCTGCGGGAATGAAAACATAGGCAATATGCAGGATGAGCAGGAGTTTTTCCGGTGCGGTTTCCCAGCCGCGCCAGCGTACCAGTCTCGCAATATGCAAGATCGCAGCCAGACTGGCGAGCACGAGTGTGACCGGCGTTTCCGGCGCAACTATCCAGCTTAGAAGCGTTAATGCGCCTGTGATGATGCAAAGTGCATCATAGCGGTTAAACGGTACAGGAAAACGTGTTTTCTGATTGCGGTTGAGCCAGTTGCGGGTGAAGCTCGGCACGATACGGCCGCCGATAATCATAATCAGCAACACATAGGCACTGACAGCGATACGGCTGGCAAAAGCAATATCACCATCGGTTATCACGGTATAATGGAAGATCAGATTGGCGATGGTGAGAAGCGTGACACCGATCAGCACTTTCAGATTTTTCCATTGTTTGCCGGCAATGATTTCTCTTGCACAAATAATCAGCAATAACGGCAGAAACAGGCTTTCCAATGCGATTGCCGCATAGAAATGGATGAGATCGGGATAGAGAAAGACCAGACGTCCCGCCAGCCAGAAACCGGCAAGAATGATCAGTGGTGTGCCGGAGACCGGCAGGCTGCCGGTCCAGTTTGGTACAGCGGTCAGCAGAAACCCTGCCAGAACCGCAGAACCGAAACCGAACAGCATTTCATGGGCATGCCAGTTGAGTGCATCATAAGAACCGCCCAGCGGCATGCCGAGTGTGAGGGATAAAATCCACAACAGCATTGCAAGCACAGCCCAGATACCGGCACCGAGGAAAAACGGCCTGAAACCATAACTGAAAAGCACAGGGCCGGTCATTTTTAACCCGCGCGGCACCGGTTTTCTGGTTTTGGTGTTTTCGTTTTTCAGATGGTCAGCGGTATCAGGGGCGTTCACAGCGGTGTCCTCATCTCAACATGCGGGCCGGTATGCAAACCTGCATCAGGCAGGGCTGTTATTTTTGTGCGCTGGCAATTGCTTTTTCGAGGCGCTGCTGCACCGGCTTTGGCTTCTTCGCGGCCACAATGGCATCGAGATTAGCCGGATTGTCACCGACAACGATCAGCGCGACCATGCCCATGGAATAATGCGGTGTGCATTTGACCAGATAAGCGCCGTCCTGCTGAACTGTCAGCGTGTAATTCTCATTGATCTTGCTTTTGAACTTTTCAACGCCTTCGGGGATCATATCTTTGACCGACTCGACATTGTGACCTTTATCCGTCGGGATGAAGATGATGTTGTCGCCGGGATTGGCTTTGATATAGGCGGGCTCAAAGACCATTGCGCCTTCTGCGCCTTTATTAAGCATGTGTACTTCAATATCGGCAGCCAGAGACGGCAGGGTGAAGAGGGCGAAAACGCCTGCTGTCAGAGCCAGTTTTGTTGCGGTAAGTTTCATGTCAGTCTCCGAAAAAAGGTAACCGCTTCAGCGGCTGCCCGTTTCTTAAGACAGATTGAAACACACCTCTTTGTCGGGGCGCAAAGAGGCTGAAAAACCGGACAAAAATGGTGGAGTATTTTAGTCTTCGTGCTCGGCCAGTCTTTTAAGTCCGGTCAGATTGGAAACCAGAAGCAATTGCCGTCCGCCTTTGACCAGTCCTCTGGTTTCCCAGTTGCTGAGTATGCGTGAAACCGTATGCAATGTGGTGCCGGTCATTTCGGCAATATCCTGCCGCGAAATCGGGAAATCAATGCGGATATCAGAACCTTCATGAATGCCCGCTTCCTGTGCCAACCGGATAACCGTATGAGCGATACGGCGCTCCACTTCCTGCGTGGACATTTCACGGATACGGTTATGCGCCTGATCCAGCCGCTGGCCGATCATCTGCATGGCGTTAATCGCCAGCGTGGGATTGCGCTCCAAAAAGCTGTTCATCATGTTCATCGGCCATGCGAGTACAATACTGTCGGCGACCGCAATCGGTGTGCCCGGATATTCTGTGCGCCCGATTGCCAGAGCAAATCCGAATAAATCACCGGGATGGACGACGCGCACAATCAGCTGCTGACCACCGGCGGTGACCTGCATGACTTTCAACCGGCCTTGCAGAAGCAGGTAGAATGAGGTTGCTTTTTGACCTTGCTCGAAGACTTTAGCGCCTTTGGCAACAGGGCGCTGAGCCGCATTGGAGAGCAGTTTGTCTAGAGCGCTTTCTTCCATGCCTGCAAAGATCGGCAATGCGCTGACAAGCGTCCGGTCAATCATACTCATCCCTTTGCAGTCATGATACGCTATAGAGCCGTCGCCGTGACCGCCCCTGTGTTCATCAATGTGGGATGAGTAGTAAAGCTTTGTGAAGCGTGGTGCAATTCAATATATTGCTATCATTTTCAGACTTTTAACCGGTGAAAACCATCTTTTGCAGTTTTTATATAGACAGAAGTTGCGGACATATTTTGCAGGATTGCACGGATTTCTGCCTGCTCCATCAGGCTGAAGGCTGTCGCCCATGCATCGGCAGAAGTTGCATCAGGCGCGATAACTGTCAGGTGCTGATAACGCGACGAAGACAGTTCATGACTGTTCGCAGCTTTCGGATTGAGCAGATGGTTGAAATGCCCGTCCGGATCAAACCGGAAACCGGCACCGCCGGATGTGGCCAGTGCATTGTCGGAGAGTTCCAGCATCGCATCGGGCTGCGGGTCGGTTTCAAGATCGGCAATACCAATCTGCCAGGGCGTACCATCGGGCTGATTATCCAGACTACGATATTCACCCAGATTCACCAGCGTATTGGTCACGCCGTGGTCTGCCAGTAATTGCGTAATCAGATCAGTAATATAGCCTTGTGCCACACCATTGAGGGTCATGGCCATATGCGGGCGGTCAAAGACAATCCGGTCTTTACTGAAACGCACGGCATCAAAGCCGGTTAAAGACTGCGCCTGCTGCAATTCCTGTGCGGAGGGGCCGGAGGCGGCGGCATGTTCTGCGGAGAAATGCCGCGCAAGACATGCCCAAAGCGGCTGAATGGTCGGGTCAAACAGACCGCCGCTTTTCTCCCAAAAATCACGGCATTTTTCCAGCAACTCAACCAGCTCCGGCGATGGCATCGCCAGAGCACCGGAGCGGTTGAGCGAGGCAAGTTCAGAGTCTGGCCGGTAAAGGCTGAAAATACCTTCCAGACGTGCGATTTCCGCACGAACCTGCCGGAGGAGGGCTTCTGCAGCCCTCTTGTCGGGATGATGCAGAATGATTTTTGCCGGTGCGCCAAGGGCAAAGCCCTGCCAGATCACAGCATTATTATGTGCAGATGCACCGGCATGAAACGGCAGGAGGCTCAGACCCGCAGCAGCACAGCTGATACCGATAAAACGTCTGCGATTGATACGGCTTGTCATGGCAGCCTCCGTGCAAATATTCATGAGATTAGTGATGTGTGCTCATTGGTGCTTCAGTTGGCGCGTCTGAGGTGCCGAGAACATAGTCCTGCGGAATGTCGGCAAAGGTAACGATGTCGCCGCCTTTATCTTTGGCAAATTGCTCTGCCGCTTCACGGGTAGAGAAGGGCACGGTTTCTTTAGCCCCCATGCCGCCGGTGGCATTGCTGTTGATGACGAAAAAAGCCTTTTTCGCATCAACCCAGTTTTGTGCGCCCGGTTGCTCCCAGCTTGGGGCTTTGGCCATATCGGAGACATAGATTGCCGCGATATTTTTCGGCTCTTCCGGCAACATGGTAAAAGCCAGCGTGTCACGGGCAGAGGAGAACCAGATGGCTTCACTTGCCGGATGCAGAATGATCTGACCTTTCGGGCCGCTATGTTCCAGAACATTCATACCGCAATAGCGCCCCATGGCCGCTTCCGTCAGTGCAAACGGAGCCGGTGTCTCGGCCTGTTTTTCAGGCGAACAGGCGGACAGGGTAAGAGCGGCAATGACGGGGATGAAAAGGGAGATCAGTCTCATAGTTCTTTCCTTGAAAAGATGAGTATGGAAAGGCCGAGCGGAATGGCAGTCCATAGTCCCAGCGCCAGAGTGAGGACACCTGCGCTCAGAGTTGTGGTACCCGCAACGCCACCCATGCCGGTGAGGGCACCGGCACCGCCTGTGCCGAAATTGAGCAGGCGATAGGCATCTGTCGGGTTGATAAGCAGCAAAATATTGAGCAAAGCAGTGCCGATCATTTGTCCCTGATCGAAGACCAGCAAACCAAGCAGCGCCATGTCATAGATCAGCACAAAGAGCAGCCAGATACCGATAGCAATACCCGCAGCAGTGCTGCGCTCACGCACGATTGTGCTGGCGAAAAAACCGATGGCGATGAATACCGCGCCGAGCAAGATGGAACTGCCGATCAGCGACAGCAAAGCCAGCCAGCTTGCCGCATCAATGCCGCCGCCTGTCAGCGCAAGCACTACGGCAGTGCTGCCATAGCCGAACAGGGTCGCGAAAGCGAGAATAGTGAGCTGTCCGAGAAACTTGCCAAGAATGACCTGTTTGCGCCCGATCGGGTAACTCAGCAGTAACAGCATGGTGCCGCGTTCCATCTCGCCGACAACAGCATCATGAGAGATCAGCAGTGCAATCAGCGGGATGAGAAAAATAGTGAGGCTGGAGAGACTGACGATCACCACATCCAGCCGGTTGGAACCGATGGTGCTGCCGGTCGGTGCATTGCCGAGAAAGCTCATGCTGAGTGCCAGCGCAGCCAGCAGCAGAGTGGTTGCCAGCACCCAGCGGTTGCGCAACCCTTCCTGAATTTCCTTACCGGCAATATGAATGAGATTTTTCATTCCGCGGCCTCTTTAACTGTGAGGAAATGGGCGTAAAGCTCATCCAGTGTCGGTGCCATGACATCAATATCCGTGATGTTATGGTTCTGAGCGATAACGGAGTTCAGAACCTGCATTTTATCTTCTGCGGAAACATCCGCCTCAAAACTTGCAAAGCCGGTTTTTCGCCAGCCAATCCGCAGGGATTGTCCGGTGCTGTGGGGTGCAGTTTCGCCTTCGGCTAAACTGACACGGATACGCACCGGCAGACGCGCAATATGGCGCAGATCATCCAGTGAACCGTCAGCAATGACCTTACCGCGATTGGCGATAATCACCCGTCCGACACGATTTTCCAGTTCAGTGAGCGCATGAGAGGACATCAGAATAGTGGTACCTTCCGCACGCATAACCTCCAGCAGATCGTAAAAGTTTTTACGCAAGGCCGGATCAAGGCCGGTTGTCGGTTCATCCAGCAGCAGCACAGCGGGTTTGCCGAGCAAAGCCTGCGCCAGACCCAGCCGCTGGCGCATGCCTTTGGAATAGGTGCCGACACGGCGGTCTGCCGCATGGGACAGGCCGACATGATCGAGCAGCGCAGCGGTTTCCTTCACGGGAACGGATTTGAGCTTGGCGTAAAAGGACAGAGTTTCCCGTCCGGTCAGCGCCATATTGAAGGAGACATGCTCGGGCAGATAGCCAAGCTTGCGCCGTGCCGCAAATTGTCCGGCTGCGGGATCTTCACCCAGCACCAGCACTTTGCCATGTGTCGGGCGGATCAGTCCCAACATCAGCTTGATCATTGTGGTTTTGCCTGCACCATTATGGCCGACAAGGGCAATATTTTCACCGGCATTCAGCACATAGGACGCATCGCTGATGGCATTGAATGTGCCATAGGTTTTGGTAACACCGGCAAGCTTTACAGTTTCAGTCATGATTTATTTTCGCCTCCGGATTTGACCGGCATCGCAGGCGGTTTCATCAGCGGATAGCTGTCAATGACACCACCGGGCATCAATGCGGGAAATTGCGTCTGCGCCCAGCGGATCGTCTGGATCGCCGGACTGTTGATAAGAATTTTGGCCTGCGGTGCTGTCCACAGCACTTTGTCGATCAGATCATTCGGCCGGTAGGGGCTGTCAGCAATGCCGTCGCCATTGAGGTCAAAGGCGGGATTGTCGCTCCAGAAATTACCGCGTCCTTTGGCCGACCAGTCGAGATTACGGGTTCCGACATATTTGACCTGATTGCGGTTGTTGATGAAGGCATTGCCGCTCATCACATTGCCTTCGGAACCGGCCGTGAAATGAATGCCGATTCTGCAATTTTCAAACTGATTGCCGGTGAACTTGTTCTTATTGGCGTTGTAGATGAAAACGCATTTCTCAGGCCCCAGTCGCAGGTTGCCAGTCTCTGCAGACGGGTCAGTTTCCGGTGCTGGCATGCCGTGCTCGGCGCTTTGTACACCGGCATCCATCCAGCGGTCAGCCGATTGCATTTTGCCGATTACCCGATTGCCGGTGATGACGGAACTGTTGGCATAGTTTAGCAGCAACCCGTGATCGCGGTCACCCTCTGAAAGATTGCCGGTAATTTTAAGCCGGCTGGTATACATAATGGCAAAGCCGACAGAATTATTGCGCGAGATATTATCGCTGACTTCGCTATCATTTGTGTACATATAATGGACAGCAAAGCGCACATTTTCCATGAGATTGCCACGGAAGATATTCTTGCGGCTGGCATTGGTATAAATGCCGTCACGGCCATAGCGGATGATATTATTCAGCACTTTGGCACCCGGTGCATTCCAGATGGAAACACCGCTGCCGGTTTGCGCCATACGCACACCGCGCTTGCCAATAATCTCATTGCCTTCGGCTACGGAATCTTTGGCACCATGCAGATAGATACCGTAGAGATTATCAATCAGCCGGTTATTCTCCGCGCGCGCGCCGGTAGCAGTTTTGGCGATGAAAATACCGGAATTGAGATCATAGAGATTGTCGCCGGAACCACGGATTTCCAACCCACGAATGATAGTTTCCGGTGCATTGACAGTAATCGTATTGCCGGTGCCGGAGCCGTAAAGCACGGCTCCGGCTTCCCCCTCCAGCATGACTGTCTTGTCAATGACGACTGACCCGTCATGCCGCCCTTTGAGCAGGCGGATCGTTTCCCCCGCCGGTGCCTGATCAAGGACGGTCTGCAGATTTTGTCCGGCAGATACGGTGATCTCTCCGGCCAGTGCCGGAGAAATCATAGCGGGCAGCAGGCCGGAAAAACACAAAGCCGTGGCCAAAGCATAGTGCTTCATTGCGGGCGCTCTGTGCTCCGGTAAAGCTGCGGAATTGCGTTTTTCCTTATGGCGCTGATGCTGCATGATGCTTAAGCGCCTTTCGGCTCAACAAGCATACGGCCTTTCATTTCCATATGCATGGCATGGCAGAACCACGAGCAGTAATACCACCACACGCCCGGCTTGTTGGCGATGAAGGTGACTGAGGCGGTGGCCTGCGGTGCCACTTCCATATTGATCCCGTAATTGATGATCGAGAAACCATGGGTCAGGTCTTCGATTTCATCAATATTGGTTACATAGACAGTGACTTCATCGCCCTGTTTGACGGTGAATTCCTCAAGGCTGAAGGCCGGTGCGGCAGAGGTCATATAGACGCGGACTTTATTACCGTCGCGGATGACCTCAGCAGCCTCCATCAGATCGACGCCATCGGCCTTTGCCTGTGCAACAGCATCGGCAAAGAACGGATCTTCACGATTCCAGGCATTGACCGGATTGATCTTGGAGCGATGTACGATTGTTGCGTCATGCGGTTCGGCAAAGCTTGGTCCGTCATGGACAATCACCATTTTATCTCCGGAAATATCAATGAGCTGGTCATTTTCCGGTTTGAGAGGGCCCACATTGAGATAGCGGTCTTTGGAGAATTTATTGAGGGAGATCAGCCATTTACCGTCAGCCTCTTTGGTTTGCCCCATTGAGGTGTGGTTGTGGCCCGGCTGATAATGCACATCAAGTTTCTGGCGGATCGGATCGACCTTTTCGCCCTTAAAGGCACGTTTGGCATCCTCAATGTTCCACTTGCAGACCTGACTGTCGATAAACAGTGTCGTATAGGCATTGCCCTTGCCGTCATAGGCGGTGTGCAAAGGCCCGAGACCGAGTTCCGGCTCTGCCACAACGGCATCACGCGGATTGATTTTGTCATCAAACAGGTCGTCAAATTTGCGCACATCGAAAACAGTGACGGTCGGCGATAATTTACCATTGGCCACAATATGGATGCCGTCCGGTGCGGTATTCATACCATGCGGGCTGTTCGGCACCGGAATATAGCGGGTGAATTTGGAGCCTTTGCGTCCGTCAATCACCGGCACGCCGTTGATTTCCTTGAACTCGCCTTTGGCAACCGCTTCTTCAATGCGTTTCAGGTTGAAGATAACAATCCAGTCCTGCTCACTGCCCATCATTTCGGCCAGTGTCACGCCCTCTTCGGAATTGTAGCAAGTGGCAAAAGCATATTTGCCCTGATAGTCACAGTCGACATTGTCGAGATTGCCGCTGACCATGACCTGCCACGCAACTTTCATGCTTTCGCCGTCAACGGCGGTGAAAATCGCATGATAGTTTTTGGTATCTGTCAGATTTTTACCGTCATTCGGGATCGGCACGCGGTCTTCACCATTACAGAAGACATAGCCGGTCTTCGGATATTTCTGCACGCGCAGGCCATGAACCGTGTGCTGGTTCGGCAGCTGAATGATCTTGTCGCATTTCATCACATCAAGACGGATACGGCAGACGCGGGTATTGGCCTTGTCATTGGCATAGAGATAGCGGCCGTCATAGGTGCCGTCGGTAAAGGAAAGATGCGGATGGTGCAGATCGCCATTGTCGAAAACGCCGCCGCGGTCTTTCATAAACTCACGGTCTTCAGGCAGCATGCCTTCGGTCAGCACTTTCAGGCTTTCATTGGTCTGCCCCCAGCCGGTGGCGCTGTCACGGTTGAAAACCGGAATGCGCATCAGCTCGCGCATGGATGGCAGGCCGACAATACGCACTTCACCGCTCTGGCCGCTGGAAAAGAAGGTGTAATATTCATCCAGTTCCCCCGGTTTTACCTCCGCACTTGAACCGGATGCGGATGCCGCCATGGCCTGCTTCGGTGCGCCGGCCATGACAAGCGCACCGCCCATGCCGCTGGCACCGGCAGCGGCTACAAAAGCCGAGGTGCCGAGTAATTGCCGTCTGTTCATGCGGGTCTTATTTTCTTGCTCAGACATTGCTTTGTCTCCAGTTGAAAATTTCAGGATGCTGCGTCCGGTGCGGATGCGCCGGTAACAGGTTGTCCGTTATGGGTGATGATGGTTTTTGACTGGCTGCCGGTACGCTCTGCCGGTGGCGTATAAGGCGCGTTGCGGGCAGCGAATTTCTCACGTTTGACGCGCACCTGAATCATATGCGGGCAGCGCTGGTCATCGTGATAGAGTTCCTGACAATGCATGCAGTAGATACATTCATTGACATTGATCTGGCCTTCCGGATGGATAGACTGCACCGGACATTCAACGGCGCAGCGCTGGCATGGCGAGCCGCATTCCGGCCAGCGTTTCAGCCATTCAAACATGCGGATACGGCCGGGTATGGCGAGTGCCGCGCCGAGCGGGCACAGATAGCGGCAGAAGAAGCGCTCAATGAACAGACCGGCAGTCAGCAAGGTCAGAGCATAGATGACGAAAGGCCATTCGCGGGCGAATTTCAGAATGATTGCAGTTTTGAACGGTTCGACTTCAGCGAAAACTTCGGCCAGAGCCACGGAATAGAGCGACAGACCAAACAGGCCGAGGAAGATAATATATTTGATCGGCCACAGGCGTTCATGCAGGCCCCATGGCAGTTTGACCTGCGGTACTTTCAGCCATTGTGCCAGATTGTTACTCAGTTCCTGCAGCGCACCGAAAGGGCAGAGCCAGCCGCAGAACGGGCCGCGTCCCCAGAACAGCAGACCGGCGGCAACCGAGCCCCATAACAGGAAGGTCAGCGGGGAGGTCAGGAAAAATTCCCAGTTGAAGCCGGTGATAAGCGAATTGGTGAAAGTCAGGACATTGACGACCGACAATTGGGTGTTGGTGTAGAAGCCAAGCCAGACAAGGATGAACAGAAGATAGCCGCGTCTGACCCATGCGAAGAAGCGCGGACGTCTGACCAGATGGTTCTGGAAGAAGAAGATTGCGACCAGTACCAGAATGGCGAAGGCAGTAATCACAATATTGATTTTGTTCATCTGCCACATCTGGATCCACAACGGATTATCTTCTCCGAAGAAATCAGGCATGGATGCTTCACCGACCGGTGCGCTGACATGCGGATTATTCGCAGTGGCAGCATCTTGTGCAGGCTGCACGGGAGCCGGGACAGGTTTGGCAGGTGCGGTGATGGTCACATATTGGTCGGGAAGTGTATAACCGAGGTCATAGAAGATGCTGGCTTTGTCACGGGCACCAAAGCCACGCTGTACCAGTAATTGCAGTTCCCATGGCTTTGTTACGTCGAAAGCGAAACCTTCCGGCACCGTGAACAGTGCGATTTCACGCAAATCCGGTGCGCCTTCAGCAGCAATATTGCCGATGCGCGTATGGTTTTTATCCCGAAAACGGATGCCCTGACCGTCCTGCAACAGTTCGATACGGTCGAAAATACCGCCGCGTACGTAACCTGATCCCTTGAAGGAATAGGCACCATCACCGGCAACCAGTACGGCCTGCTGACCGGGTTTAAGCCGTTTTTGCATCTGGTCATAACCGGCCTGTCCCAGCAGGCTGAGGCCTATGGATGGCACCGATACCGGCGCGACATAGAGCTCGATAAACTGGTCTTCCGGAGCGGATGTTTCAGGGTTTTCTGCCGCACGCGGTTGTTTGGCATCAAGGAAGGCTTGCGTTACTTCGCCGACACTGAGCTTCAGGCTGCGGACAGAGCCGTCACCGGTCAGTTCCTGCCAGTCACGGATATCCTGTTTCGACAGATCAACAGTGCGGGTTTCTTGCGGTGCCGCGACTTGTCCGGCAGCAAGCTGATTGCCCAGACGGCCGCTACGGATCAGTCCGACAGCCGAGCGCACCACACTGTCGCCCATGACCAGAACAGTGACCGTGGCACCGCTGACAATCTCGACCTGAGGCGGTTTGGCTGTACCGGATGCAACGGCATTGAAATCGCTGTTGATGAGGGAGTTGAGCGCCGCAACCACTTTGGCTTCGGGAATGCCGATCAGCACAATCGGCTCTTTATGGTCGGCAAGTTTGATGCCGCGAATGATACCTTTGGTATCAATACCAACGAGAATATGGATCGGCTTGCCGGAATAGCCGACTGAACTGGTAAAATCCGAATTCAGATAAATATAGCCGAGCAAATCCTGATTTTTATAAACCGGCGCAATCGGTGGTTCGCCTTGCGGCGTGCCGATACGATCCGCATCCTGAAATAGTTCCTGCACTTTTAGCACAGGCAGATACTTATCCAGCTGAGCGGCAAAGGCTGTCGTTTGCAGGCTGATGAAGCCGCTTAACAGAAGACAGAACAGCAGGATCAGTTTTCTGATGAAAAATGCCGGACGATCATGAAAGCGGTTCATATAAGGTGCTCACTGCAAGTCAGGTGCTGCAGCAGCAGGCTGCTCAGCGGTTATGCAGTGGACTTTAATGAAGTGGCGGAATGCGTCTTTGCGTCAGAACAAACTGACGATAATTGCAGGTGTTAATTATCTGAAAATATGCTGTTTGCTGCCTTTAGCGGAAATACACACGGTATAAAAATTCCGGCAATGTATGATTGCGACGGATATATATTCTCGGAATGCCAAACGGGTCATCATTTGGTTTTGCACGCGCGGCAATTGTCGTGACCGCAGTTTGAAAACCTGCCTCGCGTGCCATTACGCGGTGCGTCTGATTATTGGCACCGTAGGGATAGCAAAAATGAGGAACCTCTGCGCCCAGCATGCCCTCCAGACGTGATTTTGATTCACTGATCTGGCGGCGGGCTTCTTCATCCGGTGTGTCATTCAGATTGACATGATCAAGCGTATGGGCGCCGACTTCATGTCCCAATGCTGCCCATTCACGCATTTGCGTAACGGACATACATGCCATTTCCGGAATGCCGATTGCCTTGTCCCAGATATTGCTGCCACCGATCTGGTTGGCCACAAAATAATTCGTGGCGGTGAAGCCGCACTCTGCCAGAACCGGTGCGGCATTTTCCAGTACATTCAGGAAGCCGTCATCAAAAGTCAGGACAGCAACCTTTCCGGTTTTTTCTCCTTTAATGTACGGCATGGCATCCCGCACAGAGAGCCCCTGATAACCGAGTTTTTTCAGCCAGCGCATCTGGCTTGCAAAGCGTTTAGGATGCACAAACAGGCTGCGAAAAGGGACACTGCTGCCGACAGCCGCAATATGATGATAGACAAGGATCGGAACTGTCATAGGCAGATGCTTTTACTTTTTGGGCAGGGGCTGGTTATCAGTAGCCGTCAATATCAACATAATGCATGGATTTTTTGCCACGGGCTCCATCGATAAAGCCGACCAGACTGCCTAAATTCGCAGCGATCGTTAGCAGGCCTCTTTCGCGATAGATGGGCAGTAATAAGCTGCCGACAAGCACTTTATAAACACGCGAAAGAACGGATTTGAAGGTGCGCCATATTATACTTTTTTCCGGATTTTTCATGCGCTCCAGATGGGCTGCTCTGGCAATATCACGGTTGCGGCGATAATAATAGCCCAGTTTCAAACGCGAGGTAGGAACGGTTTCATAGGCAATAGCGTGCGGCGTCCAGCCTGTTTTAGCGCCAAGGGCTTTTGCCTCGGCCCATAGCTGCCAGTCCTCACCCCCAGACTGACCTAAAGCTGCGTCAAAGCGCAATCCGGTTGAGCGGAAAAAGTCGAGATTGCCCATCCAGCTGCCGGTCGCAAGTTTCACTTGTCCGGCTTTGCCGTTAGCTCGTTTTTTGATTGAGCGGCTTTCCGCATTACTGTTCATTTTATCAACACCCTGCCAGACAATTCTTTGCCATAATGACAATTTGCCTTCGGGTGGTGCAAAACGTACCGGTGCGCCGACAATATCAAGATTGTGGTAATCGCGTTCTTTCAGCAATTCCATGAGCCATTGCGGCTCTACCTGCTCGTCATCATCGGCAAATGTCAGCAGATCATAACCATGATCAACAGCATAATTGAGCACGTGATTTCGGGCGGATGCGATCCCTAAAACCGGCTCAACAGTATAGACGACTTCAGCAGGTGAAACTCTTGCCTTAAAGTCATTGATAATCGAGCAGACTGTTTTCTCATGATTGTTTTCTACAATTAAAAAACAGACCTGTATCCCCTCAGGAATAATCAGCCGGGCATAAGACATCAGCAATTTCTGCAGCATAACGGGGCGATCTTTTGTGATCGTACCGATGCAAATTTTCCGGTGCGTTTTTGAAACCAAAAACAATTCCCCCTGTGACCCCGACTTTGATTCCCAGCTATCTGCACGTGAAATAATTTCCCCGTAATCCCCAAACAGATAGTTGTGCTGAGAATTTTTATAATAACATAAAGTAACAATTTATTGTCACTTTAAAAATCTTTTTTACTCATAAAAATGCGTATTATTTTAAGTTTATTGAAAAAATATGATCTATTCTGTTTTTTTACCTAGATAAATTGAAGGTGAAAATGAATCTTTATTAGACGCTACATAATGTAATGCTACAGATATGGTGCTGTATTGAAACGTGATTTGGGGGGGCAGGTTGCGGTAGTGATTGCTCGCCGGATGTGGCATTCACTCCTTGGATTTCAGCACGAATAATCTTGTTACTAAAGGTTATCAGATTAGCACATGAAGCTGTAAAGCTTATTTTTCGTGATGAATAGCTGTTGACGGACAGACCATTGCCCTTTTGCCTCTTTAATGACCAATAGAAAAGGTGGGAACATTGCTCCTAGGAAGAGAGAAAAAGCTCAAACCTGAGAGTGCGAGTGCTTGATTGTGCCATTGAAGTGTCACGAGACATCATGGATGATCATTGGCCAATCTATTTGCGTTTGGATTGTTATATAAATTATGCGGCCAAGATGGATACTGACAGGCAAAAAACATAATTCTGACAAGCATAAGCAACATGCATAAACCAAAATCGAACAGGCGGTAAGAATAAGTCGTTGGACGATAAGCCTGATGTTTTGCACCTTTGAAAAAAACAAAGGGGAAGAACATGAAACAATCTCAATATCAGGCATCCCGTATTTTGATTTTGGCAGCTGCCGCTGCCCTGACGGGGGTGGCACTGCCAGCGATGGCTGCTGATATTACCGTGATGGGCTATCGCGGTGCATTTCAGGATAATTATATTCAGGCTGTTATCGAGCCTTTCCAGAAAGAACATCCGGATATTAAAGTGACCTATTACGGTGTCCAGAATGCCGCGACATCACTTGGTAATATGCGCGCTCAAAAGTCCTCTCCGCAAACTGATGCGGTTATTTATGATCTTTCCGTTGCTAAAATCGCCAGTGATGAAGGGCTGGTCGAAGACCTAAATACTGCTGATCTGAGCAATTACGCCGATCTGGCAGATATTGGCAGAGAGCTTGCCGGTAAAGCCATTCCGATTACATTCGATACATTGTCACTGATCTATAATCACGATGCTTTTCCGGAAGGGCCAACCAGTTGGGAAGCGCTGTGGGATAAAAAACAAAATGGCAAAGTCATTATCGCCGCGCAGGGTGGCGGTGATATTCAGGCTATTTTGCTAACAATCATCACCAACCGGCTCGCCGGTGAAACTGACTATGTAAAAACCATCAAACCTGCTGTGGCAAAGCTTATAGAATTGGCGCCATTGGTTCAGACATGGGAGCCAAAACCTGACGCCTATACATTGGTGGCGAATGGCACCGCGAACCTGTCGATCGGTTATAATGCCCGTGCGCAGTTTTATTATGATCAGACCGGCGGTAAGCTAGGTTCTGTAGGGCCTTCCGAGGGTACAGCAGCGCAGATTAATGTGATCAGTGCGATTGCCAACGGTAAAAATCAGGACGCAACCAAGACTTTCATAAATTATGCACTCAGCCCTGAGGCACAGGCGCGTTTTGCCAAGATGATGTTCTATGCACCGACCAATACCAAAGCCGAAGTTGATGAGGCCACACGCGCCCGCATCCCGATGATGAATTCTGAACAGCGTGACAAGCTCATTCCTGTGGACTGGATGACGATCGGCGATATCCGCGGCAAAATTCTGGACCCGTGGCGTCGCCAGATCATCCCTGCCGGCCGCTGATTTTCAGCGCACAGATTTCCATTTCTTATGACTGCAAAACCGCTCTGCCTGATCTTTATCAGGCGGAACGGCACAGAATAATTCGGGTTCTGACATGACGACAGACAATACATTTCTGCAACTCAAAGCCGTCTCAAAACTCTATGGTCTCAACTATAAGGCCGTTGATGATCTGCATCTTGATTTGCCCAAAGGCAAACTTCTCGGGCTTTTGGGGCCATCCGGTTGTGGCAAGACTACAACTCTACGCATGATTGCCGGATTATTGCCGATCACAGACGGCAATATTTATATCAATGGCGAGGATATCTCCCGCAAACCACCACATCAGCGAGACATTGGTCTGGTGTTTCAGAATTATGCGCTGTTTCCGCATATGACCGTAGCAGAGAATGTGGCTTTCGGGCTGGATATGCGCCGCGTGCCTAAACATGAAGCACTGGCACGGGTTGAGGAAGCGCTGGAAATGGTGCGCTTGCCCGGTTATGGCCCCCGTAAACCGAAAGATATGTCCGGCGGCCAGCAACAACGCGTTGCACTTGCCCGTGCTTTGGTGATCCGACCACGCATTTTGCTGCTTGATGAGCCGCTTTCCAACCTTGATGCGAAATTACGCGATGATATGCGCATCGAAATCCGCGAAATTCAGCAACGTATGAATATCACAACTGTTTTTGTGACCCATGATCAGGTGGAAGCGCTGACCATGTGTGACGTGGTCGGTGTGATGCATAATGGCAAACTGGCGCAACTCGGCACACCGGAAGAAATTTATGAGCGCCCGTCCTCATTGTTTGTGGCGGAATTTGTCGGACGCGCCAATGTGCATATCTGCCAGATCATCGCAGAGAATACCTGCCGTCTGGGTGACAATGTCTATCGCTGTAACACTCATGGTGCGACTTCCGGTGAGGGGCAGATTGCGATCCGTCCTCATCGTATCAGCCTGACACCTAACCGTGACCAGTCGCTGATCAGTGTGACCACCAATAGCGCCCGCGGTAAGGTCGCGCGGATTACCTATATCGGCGATATTGTTCAATATGAAATCGAGATTAATGGCGGCTGCCTGAAGGTTGAAGTGCCGACGACCAGTGGTGGCCATGGTTTCCAGCTTGGCGATAAGCTGCTGTGCGAGTGGAAGCCGGAAGACATGCTGGTTTTCGGAGGTAAGCAATGACTGCACTTACCTCTGCATCCAATAATCTTGTGAAACCGAAGCGCGGCTGGTTTCCTCTGATTGCCGTCGGGCTTTTACTGCCGATGGCATTGATCAATCTGATCGCATTCATCGTACCGGTAGCCAATCTTGCGCAGATCTCCTTTCTGGAAAGCCGCAGCGGCGGGGTTCTGACCGACAATTACACGCTGGAGAATTATCTCAGCTTCTTCACTGACAGTTTCAACTGGGAGCTAATTTTCAACTCTCTCTGGATCAGCACATTGATTACAGTGATGACACTGGTCTGCGCTTATCCGATTGCCCTGTTTCTTCATCGTGTATCACCGGTATGGCGTAACTTGTTGTTTGTCATCACCGTTTCACCGCTGTTGGTGAGCAGCGTGGTGCGAACTTATGGCTGGATGGTGCTGCTCGGTGATCAGGGGCTTATCAATGGTATGTTGATGAGCACGGGTCTGATTTCAGAACCGTTTCGTCTGGTCAATAATACGCTTGGCGTTTTCATCGGTATGGTGGAAATCCTTATCCCGTATATGGCGCTGTCATTAATTGCCGGTTTTGGCCGCCTGAATGTGACATTGGAAGAGGCTGCCGCTTCACTTGGTGCCAATAGCTTCACCCGTTTTCGCCGTGTGATTTTCCCGCTGACTTTGCCCGGTGTGGCGCTGGGTTGTCTGCTGTGCTTCGTATTGGCAATCAGCTCTTTCATCACACCGAAACTGCTTGGCGGTGGTCGTGTCTTCATGCTCGCAACCGAGATTTATGATCAAGCGGTTATCCAGCTTGAATGGCCGCGTGCGGCAGCAACATCCGTCATCGTTCTCATCATCTTCGGGCTGGCTTTGGTCGTGTATTCACGCATTGCCCGCCGCATCGATTAACCGGCAGGGGAAATCTCATGATTGGTACTATGAAACTGCCGTTTAAAATTCTGGTTGCAGCGCTCTACCTTTTTTTGCTTGCACCTATTCTGGTGGTGATCCCGCTGTCTTTCAGCAATGATAATTATCTGACCTTTCCGCCGCAAAGCTGGGGTGTGCGGTGGTATGGTGAAATGCTGCATCACGAGGCGCTAATCAATGCTTTGTGGATCAGCCTTGGCGTTGCAAGCGTGGTGACTGTTCTGTCGCTGATAGCCGGTATTCCGGCCGCCTATGCGATCCGTCGCTATGAGTTCCGTGGGCGGGAATTCTTGCTCAACATTTTCACTGCGCCGTTGCTGCTGCCGTCAATCGTGCTGGGTCTGGCCATTCTGCTGGTCTTTGTAAGAATGCAGCTGCTCGGTACTTTTACAGGGCTTGTTATCGCGCATCTGATCGTGACCACACCCTATGTGATCCGCATTATGATCACAGCTTTTTCAACCCTGCCACCCTCCGTTGAAGAAGCTGCGACGATGCTAGGCGCTACACCATTCACAGTGTTCCGCCGCATTACCTTACCGTTGATGATGCCGGGTCTGGTGGCCAGTGCTGCCCTGTCATTCCTGTTGTCTTTTGACGAGGTGGTGATCTCGCTGTTCATCACAGGACCGCGCCTGACTACCTTGCCGGTCGAGATTTTCAACTATGTGGAAAGCCGTACAGATCCGATGACCGCCGCGATTTCTGTGGTGCTGATTATCGCAACTTTGCTGATCATTTTCCTGATTGAACGCACGCTCGGCCTTTCCCGAACCATCGGCAAGTCTTCTGAAAATACCAAATAACCGCATTCGCATTGCATGAATGAAGAGACGAGGAGGTCTCGAAAATGGAAAATATCGCCCTTTGGATGTCGCAGCCGCATTTCGGATATCTTGAGATTGCTAAAACCTGTGGTTTCACATCTTTCGTGCTGGAATTGGAGCATGGCACATTTGACTTGGGCACGCTTGATCAGTTTCTGGCCTTCACCAAAGCGCATGGCCTGCCGACACTGACCAAGGTGCTGGCACCGACCACAGAAGCTATTCAGCAGGTGCTCGATTTTGGCACAGATGGTGTGATTGTTCCGCATATTCTGGGTGTGGAGCATGCCAGAGAGGTCACCAAAGCAGCGAAATATCCGCTGACCGGTACGCGTTCTTATGCCGGTGGCCGCGTGTTCGGCTATAGCCGTCCTGCATCTGATGCCTTTGAAAAAGAGAATAAGCGAACCAAATGCTACGCCATGATCGAAACGGCTGAAAGCCTTGCTGATGTCGAAAAGATCATCGCGCTGGATACGGTCGATGGTCTTTTCCCGGGGCCTTCTGATCTGGCACTTGCCCGTGGTCGCGGTGCTTATGAATTCAATGATGCGGACAAGGCTGATCTGCGCCGTTGCGCCAAAGCTGCCCGTGATGCGGGCAAGCCATGGATCATGCCTGCATGGACAGAAGCCGAGCGCCGTTTTGCCTTGGATGAGGGCGCATCAATGCTGGTCGTCGCCACACAGAATATGACCCTGCGTCAGGGCATGATGACCACTGTCAATGCGCTTAAAAAAGAAGCGCTTATTGCCTGATTTTATTTCTATTCAATGAGCTTGGAGGAGCATGATGAAAGTAAGTTTGATCCAGACCAATCCGCAGGCTGATAAAGCCGCCAATCTGGCTACAACCCGTAAACTGATGGAAGATGCAGTGCGTACAGATGCGCCTGATCTGATCGTTCTGCCGGAATATTTTGAATATTATGGCGGCAGTCCTGAGGGCAAGCTGAATGAGGCTGAAACCGCACCAAATGGTGCTGCCTATAAAATGGCGCAGGATTTTGCCCGTGAGCATAAAGTTTTTGTTCATGCCGGTACGATCATGGAGAAAGTTGACGGCGAGGCACGGATTTATAATTCGACTTTTGTCTTTGACCGCTCGGGTAAAGAAGTCGCCCATTATCGTAAAATCCATATGTTCGATATCGTGGCACCGGATGGCACAGCCTATAAAGAATCCGCAACGGTGAAACCGGGTGAAGATGTTGTGGTCTATGACCTCGACGGTTTCAAAGTCGGTTGTGCTATTTGCTACGATATCCGGTTTGCTGAACTGTATCTTGAGCTGGAAAAGGCTGGTGTTGATATCATCATTCTGCCTGCCGCCTTCACACTGCAAACGGGCAAAGACCATTGGGAAGTATTGGCACGCGCCCGCGCCATTGAAACCCAGACTTACTTTGTCGCCTGCGGACAGACCGGCGCGGTGGTGAGCGGCGGTGAGAAACGTCATACATACGGACATTCTCTAGTCTGTGATCCTTGGGGGCATGTCGTTGCCCGCGCATCAGACGGTGTGGGTTTTGTTACAGCCAGAGTTGATCGTGAGCAGATCAACCGCGTTCGTGCTTTAATTCCGATGGTGCAGCACCGCCGGTTAGGCAAACGTCACGAAGCCTGTGCAGTGTAAGGAAATCCCATCATGTATGTTATTAATGCGATGCCTGAACAGGTGGCTAAGGCTGATCTGGATTTGCTGTCCGGTGTGGAAACGGCAACTGTCGGTCACTGGCGTTTCTTTGGTTTTATGAACCATTCCATTCAGCCGCTGCTGCCAAAGCGCCGGATTGTTGGCACTGCCGTAACCATTGCCATTCCGGGGCCGGATTCAACGCTTTTGCATCATATCACCGGTATGCTGCGGCCGGGCGATGTGCTGGTGGTCGACCGTATGGGAGATGACCGCTATGCCTGCTGGGGTGGGGGAGTGACCATTGCCGCTAAAGCTGCAGGTGCGGTGGCTGGTATTGTCGACGGGCCGTGCACAGATCTGACCGAGATTGAGGATTCCGACTTCCCGATGTGGGCACGCGGTATTTCGCCAATCACCACCCGTCTTTACGATCTGGGCGGCGGGATCAATATTCCGGTTTCCTGTGGTGGCGTGGTCGTCAATCCGGGTGATGCCATTCTTGCTGATGAAAGCGGTGTGCTTGTGCTGCCGCATGGCGAAGTCAACGAAGTTGCAACCAAAGCGCTGGCTATTCAGGAACGCGGCAAAGAGCGTGAGGCTTCCGTCAAAACCGGCCTGAAACTCGGCGAAGTTTCAGGCGCTTCCGACAAAGTCAAAGCGCGTATGGCGGTATAAAAATCTGAACCGGAGCGGCGCGGCCATTCAGTTTCATAGTCGGTCGCTCCGGTTATTTCTCAGTAGGATCATATTAAAAAATAAGACATAAGAATTCAGTCACATAATATGCGGAGGGGAGACTGCATATCGATGAATATCCGGTTTCTTGAGACGGTGATCTGGCTTTCGGAATTGCGCAATTTCCGGATCACTGCGGCGCGCATGAACATGACACCGGCTGCAATTTCCAATCGCATTGGTGCAATCGAGCAAGAACTCGGCTTCCGTTTATTTGAGCGTGATGCCCGTGACGTCAGCCTGACAGCCGAAGGGGAGGTGTTTGTTGAAGGTGCACGGGATATTGTGCTGCGCTATCACAACCTTGTTGAAAGCGTTAGCCCCAAAAACAGTGTCGAAGGACAGCTTAAACTCGGTATTGTTCCGAGCCTGGCAATGACAATTTTGCCTGATGTTTTAGATATTTTACGTCAGCGTTATCCTAAAATCAGAATTTCAATTACCACAGATTCCTCCAAAGTCCTGACACAACAACTTGAGCAACGTGAGTTGGATATTGTGTTTGCAATACGTCCCGACACAGCGGCAACACTGCGCAGTGTTAACATCTGCACATTCGGCATGTTTTGGATCAGCCGGACACCTGATGTTCTTATTAGTCCTGAAGATTTGTTCTCACGTGAAGATTTGCTGAACTATCCGATTATTTCCTATGAACGAGGGGCACATAATCATCAGCAAATCATCAATTATTTTTCAGAAGATCGTATTAAAGATGCAACGGTGCATTATTCCAATTCTCTGACTACAACCATCAATATGATCTCTGCGGGTGTTGGTATTTCGGTTCTTCCGCCGGTTGTTATCCAAAAAGAACTGCGGCAGGGGGAGCTGAAAGTTCTCAATACAAATACAATGTTTCCGGCCACAAATTATAGTGCGATGTATCTGGAGGCATCGGCAACGCGATTAATTACGCTGGTTGCAACAATTGCCCGCGAAGCAGGTCGCAACTTATGTAATCAGTACAGTGATAATCTTGCTTATCAAGAAATTTTACCATAGTTACAATATATTTCTTATTTTTATTTCTAATTATAAGTATATATAAAATAGTAATATTTTTGTTGGAACTGACATGGATAATACATGTGAATATTTAATGTCAGTTCCAAAAATTATTGATATTACATATTTTTGAAAATAATATTGTTACCTTGATGCAGAAGTTTGCATCTTGAACATTTGCTGGATCGTTTGTCCGCTTCGTATGCCGTCGAGCCAAGCTTTTTCTTTTTCGATGTGCTCTTGTGCGGCCGCGAGTATTTCTTCCGCTCGTTCCAAGGGGACAATCACCACGCCGTCATCATTGCCAAGCACAATATCTCCGGGGTGAACAACGGCGCCGGCCATTGAAATAGCACCGTCAATGATGCCGCCAAAGCCATGATGCGGACCACGGGGGACAATCGCTTTACAGAACATGTTGAATTGCAGTTGCCGAACTTCTTCAACATCGCGGATAGCGCCGAAAACGACTGCACCGCCAAGTTTCCGGTGGGCTGCTTCTGCCGTCATGATCCCGCCCCATACCGCAGTGTCTTCTACGCCACCGGCATCAACCACAATGACTTCACCGGCCTCTGCTACGCCAATCAGTTCACAGATACTGCCGCAATCTCCCGCCATAGCAGTAACGGTTCGCGCCTGACCGCAGAGTGTGATGCCCGTTGAGACGGGTTTGATCGCAGCGCTCATTGCCTGCGTCCGGTTCAGGCAGTCGGAAGCGACTGCAGGCGGGATGGTGCGCCATGCATCAAGAGCAGCACTAGACAGTTTTTGAAACGGGGCGTTTACTTTTTGAAATGCCATTGTGGCACACTCCTCGGCACACTGTATGTCAGTGGTTGTATTGTTCCCAACCGGGATTGACGTTGTTGCGGACTTTGTTGCGCAGAAGAAAATCCAGCATAATTTCAGCTGAGAATGTGCGCATGTCGACATAGCCGGCTTCAGAATAAAAAGCCGCATGAGGCGATACAATGAACCGTCCTGCAATCCACGCTTCATCATTGCGCCATGCTTCAAGCAAGGCGGGAGAAGGGGACGGTGGTTCAACCGGCAGAACATCGAGTCCGGCAGCGGCTAGGCGTCCGCTCTGCAAAGCACGATAAAGCGCATCAATATCCACCAGACCGCCGCGCGCAATATTGATGAAAACAGCATTGTCTCGGAATTGTGCCAGCAGGGTGTCATTGATCATGGAACGGGTTTCAGCAGATAATGGTACATGCAGACTGACAATGTCAGATGTCGATACCAGTTCTTCCAGCGTTTGCTTGCGCTCAAAGCCGATACCCAGTTCATGCCCTTCAGGCAGATAGGGATCGTAGTAGGCAATTTTCATGTCAAAGGCCGCAGCACGACGTGCGATTGCAGTGCCGATGCGGCCGAGGCCGATAGCTCCGAATGTCAACCCGCGCAGCCGCCGTACAACAGGGGCGCCTTCTGCGACAAATCCTTTGACGGGATCAGCTTTAAGGCGTTTCTCATAGGTGCCGAGACCGCGTGTCAGATAAAGCAGCATGGCAATGGCATGATCTGCCACTTCTGTTGTGCCGTAATTCGGAACATTTGATACGGCAATGCCGGCTTTCCGGCACGCATCGACATCCACATTGTCAAAGCCTACGCCAACGCGGACAATAAGCTTGCAATTGTCCAGCAGGGCAACTGTTTGCGGGGCAATGCGCATACGGTGCCAGACCAGAATGCCGTCGCATTCCCGCCAATGCCGTTCCGGAATAGCAGAAGGATCAGTCTCATCATAAATCAGATACTCAAACCGGTCGCCGGAAACGGCACTTTCAATTGCCAAATCGCGCAGATGCGCATCCGGCACCAGAATTTTGTAAGTCTGCATAAATTCCTCCCGAGAATTAATCAGAGAACTTTGGACAGGAAAGATTTGAGGCGCGGGTCACGCGGCTGGCTGAAGAATGTTGACGGTTCGCCACGCTCGACCATGATGCCGCCATCGGTGAAAAACACCTGATCGGCCACTTCCTGCGCAAAACGCATTTCGTGGGTAACAAGCACACAGGTCATTCCTTCAGCTGCCAGATCGCGGATGACATTGAGGACTTCCTGCACCATTTCCGGATCAAGAGCGGCCGTTACTTCATCGAACAGGATAATTTCCGGCTGCATCGCCAGTGCCCGCGCAATGGCTACACGCTGCTGTTGGCCGCCGGACAATTCTCCCGGATACGCATTTTCTTTGCCTGACAGTTGAACTTTGGCGAGAAGCCTGACCGCGCGCTCCCGCACCTCCTGCGCATTGTGTTTCAGCACTTGTATGGGTGCCATCATAATATTCTGCAGAACGGTCTTATGCGGAAACAGGTTATATTGCTGAAACACCATTGAAACCTGATGGCGCAACGGCACCAGCTCTTTTTCAGAGCGCAGTTTCTCAACCTGAAAATTGCCGACACGAATGCTGCCGTGGTTAACTGGGACAAGGCCGTTCAGGCAACGCAAAAGTGTGGATTTTCCTGAACCAGAAGGGCCGATGATGCAGGCAACATCACCCTTCTGAATATCCATTGAAATGCCCTTCAGCACCGCAACAGAACCATAGTTTTTATAGATGTCAGCGACTTTGATGATTGGTGTGGAGGATGTGGTCATGTCATTTGCCTTTAATCAGGCGGCGCTCAAGAGCACGCGTCCAGGTCGCCAACGGATAGGCGAAGAGAAAAAATAGCAGGAGAATGTAGAGATAGATTGCCGTCGCATATTCATCGCCGTCACTGGCAATGACTGTTTTGCCAATGGAGAGGACATCTGATGTGCCGGTAACAACCACAAGGCTCGTGCCGATAAACAGCATTGCATAGGTGGTCATCAGGTTGGGCAGCATCATTGGCAGTGCCTGAGGCAGAATAATGGAGCGTAAAATCTGACCGCGGCGATAGCCGAGAGCACGGGCAGATTCCCACTGACCATCCGGCACTGCACGGATTCCGTTCCGGAAACCTTCCGCAACATAGGCGGTAACGGGCAGGGACAAACCTATGACAGCCTTGAGAAATGGTGACACAAAGATGCTGGCGCCGAAAAACGTCATGCGAAATGGCAGCAGATAAAGCATCGCATAGAGCACGACCAGCCACGGTGAGGAGCGCAGCAGATTCATGATCAATATGGCAGTGGTTCTGACCAGCCGGTTAGGCGACACCATCGCGCCGCCAAGGAAAAACCCTGCCACGAGAGCGATCATCATCGAAAAAATGCTGATAATCACATTTGCGGAGAAGCCGCCGCCAAAACCGGTGAAACCAGCACTACCGGTGAGTAGCTGTGATGAGCGGTCGATAAGAACGCCGATAGCAGCACCGCTTGCCTGTCCGTAACTTATAAACAGAATAGCCAGCAGCGTGATGATAACCCCGAAAAAACCAAGAATAGCGGAGATTGCGTCTCTGTTCATTGTACTTCTCCTGCACCAAACCCCGGAATTGCAAAGACTTTTGCGATTTGTTTGGCGAGCAGAACGACCGCAGTGGTTATGGTCAGATAGATCAGCCACAGCACGATCATCACTTCGAGGTTGAGAAAGGTTTCCAATGCAATCTGAGTGGAAAAAAACATAATATCAGTTACAGCAACGAGCGCTGCCTGCGCAGATGTCTTGATCAGGCTCACAACATTGCTGGTCATATTGGGAATGGTCATGCGCAGTGCGATCGGCAGTTCAATCCAGCGAAAAATCTGCAATCGGCTATAGCCCATGCTCCGCCCGCCCTCGACTGTCTGACGTGGTACGGAATTGATGCCTGAGCGTATAATCTCAATAGCAATTGATCCATTATACAAAGCCAGTGAAATGACCACACAGGCAAAACCGGATAAGAGAGGCACCCGTTCTCCTGTCGTTGCATCTGTATAGGTCATGCCTAAATCAGACAGCATGAAATACAGAAAAAACAACTGCACCAGAGGCGGCGTGTTTCTGAACAAGTCGATCATGATAATGGTCAGAGATCGGGCAACAGGGACATTAAAATGAGTGATCGCTGCTCCGGCAATGCCGATAATCAGCATTAATATAGTGCCCAGAGCAGTGATTGCGAGCGTGGTTTTCAAGCCCTCAAACAACCAGCTCTGATAGAGCGGATCTGCCAGCCATTCAAAATCGAGACCGAATATCATGAATTATTTCCGATGAATTTACCGGTTATCAGTTTGGCTACACAGATATGTTCGCGAGTGATAACCGGTTTTGTTCTCAGTGCAGATCAATGACCGGCAGCTTTGGCGTCTGCTGCGCGTTTGATCACGTATTCGCTGGAACCCATATCGTAGGTTTCTTCTGCTTTAACGAGCAGGCCTGCTGCTTCTGCAGAGAGAATGGCTTTGTTGACCTCTTCCAGAAAGCGCGGTTCGTTTTTACGTACGCCGCCCGCAATCGGAATGTAATCAAATGTATCCAGCGCGATTTTGTACTTTGCGCCCCATTCAGGATCTGACAATTTTTGCTGGAGGATAGGACCATCAAAGGCAACGGCGCTGCAGCGGCCGTTCTGAAATGCCTTGAACATGTCCGCGGTACCGGTGAGTAGAACAGTTTGTGCGCCGTAAGTTCCGGTCAGGGTACGATTGTAAAGATTGCCTTGCATGCCGCAGAGTTTCTGCCCGCGCACATCTTCCCATTTGGCGATTGTGCTTTCTTTGGGGGTAAGCAGTACAATGCCCGCCATATTGTAATATTCTTCGGTAAAATCGATAACTTTTGCGCGCTCTTTATTAACGCCGAGCGTTGCCAAAATCAGGTCAATACGACCGGCATTTAAAAGCTCGATACGGTTGGAAGCCACCACCGGCACAAGTTCAATTTCTGTTTCAGAACCGACAATCTTTCCGGCGACATATTTCGCCAGGTCGATTTCAAAACCTTTCAACTCATCCTCTTTGGTTAAAAATCCGAAAGGTACATAATCGTTCTTAATGCCGACGATTAACTTCCCTCTGGCTTTTACGTCATCGAGCTGATCCGCTTGAGCTGCCATGCACAATGCCAGTCCGGAAAGAACGGTTGTCAATGAAAGTTTGGCAAGTAAGTTAGCACGCATGAAAATCCCCTTTTGGTATGTGCATTTTCATTATTGGCATCACAAAATCGGATGACCACGAAATGCTTTCTTCAAAGCCTATCGACAATATCATATAATTAATAATACTATTTTCTAAGATAATTATAAGGAAATCTAATAAGGAGGGGCGGTGTATATCAGGCAGCTTGAGGCGTTTAAAGCGGTTATGTCGATGGGGAGTGTCAGCAGGGCCGCAGAATTACTTTGTATTTCTCAGCCGGCAGTCAGTCAGCTGATCAATCAGCTGGAGTTTTATTGCGGTTTTTCCCTTTTTGAACGCAAAGGAAAGCGTTTGCACCCGACCAGAGAGGCGGAAGCGCTGTTGGTAGAGGTTGAGGCAATGTTTGCCGGCGTGAACCGTGTTTCGCGCGTTGCTACTGCTCTGAGAGAACAGAAATGGGGAGCGCTTACATTGGGTGCCTTTCCGGCAATCGCTCGCCGTGTCCTGCCTGAAATTGTTGCAGATTATGCTGCTGAAAGACCCAATATAGTTTTTCATTTGCAGAGCATGCGCTCACGCAGTTTGATTGATGCTGTTGCAAGCCATCAGCTGGATTTCGGGATCAGTTTTATTCCGGGGGACAGGGATGAAATTGAAAGCATACCGCTGCAGACATTAAAAGCAGTATGCATTCTGCCGGTCGGGCACCCATTATCAGAAAAACAAAGCATCAAAGCACAGGATCTTGCCGGTCAGCCTTTTGTATCTTTGGGACCACAGGATCAGTCACGTATGCTGATTGATAAAATTTTTGATGATTTACAGATACCGCGCAAAATGCAGATTGAGACAGGTCAATCAGAAACCGCCTGTTCATTTGTGGCGTTAGGGGCGGGCGTATCTGTGGTTGACCCGATAAGTGCAGCCGGTTATCGGGATGGAGAGCTGGTTGTCAAAAAATTTGAACCTGAGATTAAGTTTAATATCTGGTTGATACGTCCGCGTATGCAGGTTCAATCCAGTGTGCTTGATAATTTTATCCAGTTTATGAGTGACAGCTTGTCTGCTTCAACTCTATGAAAAAGTGCATCTTACAGCTGCTATGGAAAGGTGCAGTAAATGCCCCTAATCTGTAACTTGTTGGAAAAATGAGTGCAATTGTAGTTTAGCTTGAGGCATGAAATACAAAAGTAAAATCAATGAATTCGGATGGTGGGCGTAACAGGGATTGAACCTGTGACCCCTACAATGTCAATGTAGTGCTCTCCCGCTGAGCTATACGCCCATCCGATGACGCGCATACACCATATTGGCTCGCGCGCGTCAATGCCCTTTTGAAGAATAAAGAGAAAAAACTTTGTTTTACCTGTTGTTTTTCAACAGGCTTATCCCGATACCTGAAATCAGGCTGCCAGCAACATTTTCTCGATCTCATTCACGAGATCACGCAGGTGAAACGGCTTGGACAATACCTTGGCTTCACGCGGTGCGTTTGAATCAGGATTGAGGGCAACAGCAGCAAAACCGGTGATGAACATGACTTTGAGGTCAGGATCAATTTCGGTTGCACGACGTGCCAGTTCAATTCCGTCCATTTCAGGCATAACAATATCCGTCAGCAGCAAAGAGAAAGGCTCTTCGCGCAGACGCTCATAGGCGCTGGCTCCATTGTCGAAATGGGTGACATGATAACCGGCTTTTTCCAGTGCTTTCACCAGAAAACGGCGCATATCATTATCATCTTCAGCAAGCAGAATTCTTTTCATTGGTCCGTCCGAATGTCTGTACGCTTTTTATCTGCGTGTCCCCAGCATGATATTGCGGTGACAAAATGGCAAGAAAAGCGATTCAATCTGATCCTATAAGACGCTGCTTTGGTAAATATCGGATGAATCATTCCCATTAATCTGCCCCGTCACTGCGACCGGCAGGGCAAAAGCGTTTTATTGCCTATGCATTTTGACAGGCAAGAACGACGTTAAAAATACCATATAGGGCAGTTCAAGAAAATGTCATGTGTCATGGTGTGAAATTGTTCTTAAATAATAAACTGAATGCCTGCTGCCGGTATTTTCTGGCAAAATATGACAATTCCGGCTTTGCTTTTCCGGATTATCAGTTAGGCTTGAGAAATGAACCGGCTATCCGGCCAAATAATCCGGGCATATGCCTTTGCAGTATATGAAAGTGAAGAATGAGCCTGCAACGGGATTTTCAGACAATCACTCCTTTTGAAGTCTGTGCTCCGGCGCAACAGCGCATCCCGTTCGTTTTTAATTCGCCGCATAGCGGCAATTATTATCCGCCGGCATTTTTGCAGCAATCCCGTCTCAGCCCCCATGATATCCGTCAGTCGGAAGACTGCTATGTGGATGAGTTATTCGCCATGGCCGTGCCGCTGGGCGCGCCTTTGCTGCGTGCGCATTTCCCGCGTGCCTATCTGGATGTGAACCGTGAGCCCTATGAGCTCGACCCGAAAATGTTTAACGAGCCTGTGCCGTCTTATGCGAATATCAGGTCGACACGGGTTGCAGGCGGTTTAGGCACAATCGCTAAAATCGTTGGCGAAGGTCAGGATATTTATAAATCCAGACTGCCATTATGTGAGGCGCTCGACCGGATCGAAACCATCTACAAGCCATATCATCATGTGCTCGGACAGTTGCTGAGCGATACGCGGGCACAATTTGGCTATGCTGTTCTGGTGGATTGCCACTCGATGCCGAGCGGAATGGATATGGCTGATAATGCGGGTCAGAACGGGATTGCAGGGCGGCCGGATTTCATTATCGGTGACCGTTTCGGACGGTCCTGTTCTGATGCCCTGTCATGGGCGGCAATCGAGCTGCTGCAAAATATGGGCTATAATGTTGCGCATAATAAGCCTTATGCCGGCGGTTATATTACCGAACATTACGGACGCCCGCATCGTGATTTCCATGCTTTGCAGATTGAAGTGAACCGCGCACTCTATGTCGACGAAAACAGCCTTGAGTGCCTGCCGTCATTTACGGGGCTTTGCCGTGATCTGACGCAATTTATGGCAGATCTGACGGCCTTGCCGGATTATGTATTTTTACAGAAACCGCAGGCCGCAGAATGAAACGCGCATAAAAAAAGACCGCACAAAAGTGCGGTCCAAAATCTAGGGAGGAAACGCCCTTGCGGGCGAAAACAGACATATTGTCCGTTAACTATTTTATTTTGCCGGTGAGTTACGGTCAATTCGGAATTCGGAAAAATCAGACATTTTTATGAAAATTCTGAATTTTCTGAAGTTACAATCAAATTAACTTATTGATATATTTCATCAAAATACTTTGGCTAAAAGCTATAGCTCAAGCATTTTGATGAGAGATATCGCCGAAATTTCGTCGAAATGCTAAAATCCTGCTGTGAAATGGAGTGAATTTTCGTGGTGAATTCGTCGTTTTTAAAAGAGGTTGCACAGGCAGCGTCCGAACAAACCCTGCCGCGATTCCGGCAAAAAATCGCAATCGATAATAAATATACTGTCGGTTTTGATCCGGTAACCGAAGCGGATCGCGAAGCTGAAAAAGCCATTCGCAAAGTGATCAATCAGCATTTTCCCGATCACGGAATTCTGGGCGAAGAGTTTGGCGGCGAAAATCTCGACAGCAGCCATATCTGGGTAATTGATCCGATTGACGGCACCCGTGCTTTTATTTCCGGACTGCCTGTTTGGGGTACGTTGGTCGGCCTGATGGTTGATGGCGATGCCCGTATCGGCATGATGTCTCAGCCGTTCACCAATGAGATGTTTTATGCGCTGGGCGATGGTGCGTTCTGGAGCGGGCCGGAATATGCAGGCAATGGCGGGCATGTGCAGCTGAAAACCCGCCAGACCACAGATTTGTCGGAAGCAACGGTTTTCACAACGTCACCCGCTTTGTTCAAAGACGGACAGCGTGAAGCGTTTGATCGTTTGGAAGCACAGGTGCGTTTGTCCCGTTATGGTGTGGATTGCTATGCCTATGCAATGCTGGCTTCCGGTTTTGCCGATCTGGTGATTGAAAGCGGTTTGCAGCCCTATGATGTTATGGGCTTAATTCCGGTGATTGAACAGGCAGGCGGTGTTATTACGCAGGCCGACGGCGGACCTGCGGAGAAGGGGGGCTATATTGTTGCTGCTTCTTCAGCAGCTCTACATGAACAGGCTCTGAAACTACTGAACGCCTGACTATAGCGACCTATGCTTCAATCAGCGCCGGTTCAGTATTTTGTTCCGGCGCGTTTGATCCTGGTATAAATGCATCAAACGCTGCCCAGACCTGCTCCCGATAGAAATCGCTTTCCTGCAATAATTCATGTCGCGCACCGTCAATGGTAATCAGAGAGGCACTGCGTAGTTTTTCAGCAAGACGCATTGCTGCCTTGCCATCGACAACACGGTCGGCACCGGGAACGATAAACAGCGTTGGGATCGCAAAATTCTCGTAAAATTGCTGATTGTTGATACTGTGAATGGCATTGAGTGTTTGCGCCAGCCAGCGGATTGTCGGCCCTGCGATACCCAGTTGCGGGTGGTCGCGGGTGATTGCGGCATTGCGCAGATAGCGGGTTTGATCATGCGTAAGCGGGTTGCCGTCAAAACTCTCCGGCGGCAGTTGCAAAGGGACTTTACCAGCATAGCGGCTGCCAAAACCGGATGATGCCAGCAATGTGGCAAGCGGCCTAAGCTGACGGTCTGAAAAGATGCTGCGCGCCAGCCCGAGAAAAGGGGAAACCAGCACCATGCGGCGGATACGCGATTGCAGCATTTCATGCGATTGCAAGGCGATTAATGCGCCGGTTGAATGTGCCAGAATATAATAGGGCGGCGGGCAGTCCGGCATGATGATGGTTTTGAGAAAAATCTCGAAATCACTGCGGTAATCGGAAAATTTTCGGACATAGCCACGCGCGGCATCTTTGAGAATGCGAAAAGAACCGCCCTGACCACGCCAGTCCATTGTCGCAACACAAAAACCGCGCCGGTTCAGATCACTGATCGTTTCATAATATTTTTCAAAGGCTTCATTGCGCCCATGGAGCAAAATGACAGTGCCGTTGCGCGGTGTATCTTCCGCATAGGGGCAAAAAGCATAGCGCAGCTCAAACCCGTCGGCTGACTGAAAATAGCCTGCCTGCAATCCTGTGGGGACCTTGTTATTTTCTGTCTCAAAATACGGATTTGTCATTACTGCTACTCTTGTCATTGCGTGCCGGTGAAGCTTCGATGCTTCTTATATGGTCTGCATATAGCGGGATCATGGCGGGCGGAAGACAAATTGTAAATGCCGGAATTGCCCCCTTGAAATATGTTTTCTGTAATACCAGATCATTGGTGTAGCCGCCTGATAAGGGGCTGCGCAAACGAGAAAGGCTCGCCGATAACGGGAGTTTTTCAGACAGTCTTTTAACGCAACGTCGCTCTGAAGGAGGGCATTTTATGCGTCATTTTGATTTTTCTCCGCTTTACCGTTCAACCGTTGGTTTCGACCGTTTGTTCACGATGCTGGACAGTCTCGGCCAGCCGGAAAGTGCGCAGGCTTATCCGCCTTATAATATCGAGCGCACCGGTGAAAGCTCCTACCGTATTACCATGGCTGTGGCCGGTTTCGATCAGAATGAGATTGAAATTGAAGCGCACCGCAATCAGCTGACCATCAAAGGCACCAAGATTGCCGATGAAGCGGACAGTGAAAAAGAATTCCTCTATCGCGGGATTGCATCGCGTGCGTTTGAACGTCGCTTCCATCTGGCTGACCATGTTGAGGTCGCCGGTGCGAGCCTGAAAAACGGCCTTCTGCATATTGATCTCAAGCGTGAGATTCCGGAAGAACTGAAGCCACGCAAGATTAATGTGACGAGTGTTTCGGGTGATACTTCGCAAAGCATCGATGCTAAAACCGTTGATGCAAAGGCGATCAGCAGCAACTAAATTGCTTATAGACTGAATGAAGAAAGGGCAGGAAATTTCCTGCCCTTTTTTGTTTAAAGAGCTTTGATCAGGCTGACGAATTTATCTGTCTCGGCTTCCGTAGTGGCGAAGCTGGTAACAAGACGAATGAAAGTTTCGTCCTCAGCAATAGGATCAGCGCTGTGTGGCGGGTTCCAGTCATGGAATACTGCGCCCTGTGCCAGTAGTTTTTCACTGTCTGACTTTTTCAGAATGGCGAAAATCTCATTGGCCTGCGGCTGCCATGCCAGCTTCACTTTGTCGGAAGTTTTGATGGCATCTGCCATTCTGGTTGTCATGGCATTGGAATGACGGGCAAGATTGAGCCACAGATCATCTTTGAGATAAGCATCAAACTGTGCAGCAATGAAACGGGTTTTGGAGAATAACTGTGCTGCGCGTTTGCGGATGAAAGGCAGGTCTTTCGCCTGTTGCGGGTTCATGAACACCAGAGCTTCCGCACACCAGCAACCGTTTTTGGTGCCGCCGAAAGAAACAATATCCACGCCCTGTTTCCAGGTCATTTCTGCCGGTGTAACATCCAGCGTCACCAGAGCATTGGCAAAGCGTGCGCCATCAAGATGCAGCGGCAGATCATGCTCACGGCAGATCGCCGAAATCGTGGCAATTTCATCAAGCGAATATAGCGTGCCGATTTCGGTAGCTTGCGTAATGGTCACAGCCATTGGCTGACCGGCATGGATGAAGGCAGGGTTGAAGCGTTTCAGCTCCTTGCGCAGATTTGCCGGATCCATTTTGCCCAGAGCGCCGTCTACCGGATGCAGGCGGGCGCCGCCGGTGAAATATTCCGGTGCGCCGCATTCATCTTCGATCACATGGGCTTCACGATGGCAAAGCGATACACCGCCCGGACGGTTAACGCTGGCCAGCGCCAGAGAATTGGCGGCTGTACCTGTGCCGACAAAATAAACCGCAACTTCACGCTCGAATAATTCGTTGAAGCGCTGCTCGACCTTTTTGTCGATTTCGCTGGCACCATAGGAAGCAGCAAAACCACCGGCATGAGCAGTAATATTGGCATTAATATCAGGATGGGCACCGGCCCAGTTATCGGAAGCGAAGAACATCAAGAGCTCCGTATGCGTCAGGACTAAGAACTAAACTGCAAATCGTTTAGAGGGGGCAGTTTAATGTGATGCGTGTTTATAGCTGGTTTTTTCTGACACACGAATGAAACCTGATATCAAGTTTCGGTGTGGTCACATTGACGCAGTTTTTCTGATTTGCGTCTGGTGCTGCCAGCTAAATCCTTGTTTTTTCATATGATGAAATTGATTGCGCAATAAAATTACAAAAAATCGATTTAAAATTGAATATTTCGTGCTTGTAGAGCAAAAAATATTCTGCAATAAAATGATAGGGCAGCAATGCTGACCTATTGAGCAGGGTTCGGTCTAAGGAAAATCCGGCGAATTTTGCTGCAATTCATGCTATGATTTCATCTGTTTTCCGCGATGGCAATCAAAACAGCCGTTGCGATAACCGGTGAGAGCATTCCGTTCATGCGCACGCCATAGCGTGCTTAGCAACTAGGGAGGCCGGTCAATGATTAATCTGATGTATTATGCTGTCTGCTTCCTTTGGTGCGCTGCACGGACAGGCATTTTCACAAACTCATTTAACAATTCTGCTGTTTCAGCTCCGGTCTTTATCCCGTCTGGAGGACGGGTTGGTGCCGCACGCCTGAGCCGGCACATGGCCCTGTACCGGGTCTAAGGAGGTTTCGATGTTGATCAAGTCGCATTCTGTTGGGGCATTTCAGGCTCATACGCATACAGAAAAAGGCGGCAAAACCACAACATCGACTAAAACCGCCAAAACATCCCGAACTATGCCCAAGAAACAAGGGCTCTATGATCCGCGACATGAGCATGATGCCTGTGGTGTCGGCTTTATTGCGCAGATGAAAAATGTGCCGTCGCACCAGATTGTGCTGGACGGCTTGCAGATGCTTGAAAATCTCACGCATCGCGGTGCCGTGGGTGCCGACCCGCTGATGGGCGATGGTGCCGGTATTCTGGTGCAGATTCCGCACCAGTTTTTTGCACAAGAAATGGCAAAAGCCGGTATTCATCTGCCGGATGCCGGACATTATGCTGTCGGCCAGATTTTCATGCCGCAGGATGTGAAGCTGCGTGCGCATCTGGAGCGGGTGATTACGGAAGTGATCGCCGCAGAAGGCCAGACATTGCTCGGTTTCCGCACCGTGCCGGTGGATAATAGTTCACTGTCCAAAGCCGCAGATATTGCCGCAACCGAGCCGGTGCATCGTCAGGTCTTTATCGGCCGCAATCCGAATATTGCCAGTGATGATGATTTCGAGCGCCGTTTGTTCGTGCTGCGTAAGGTGATTTCTAACCGGATTTTCCACGAGACAGAAGGCCGTGACAACGGTTTCTATATTGTCTCCATGTCTGCCCGTACCGTTGTTTATAAAGGCATGTTTCTGGCCTATCAGGTCGGTGCCTATTACAAAGACTTGGCCGATCCGCGTTTTGAGAGTGCGATTGCACTGGTGCATCAGCGCTTTTCAACCAATACTTTCCCGTCGTGGAAACTGGCGCATCCGTATCGTATGGTTGCCCATAATGGCGAGATCAACACGCTGCGCGGCAATGTGAACTGGATGGCTGCGCGTCAGGCTTCGGTTGATAGCGAGCTGTTCGGCAATGATATTTCCAAGCTCTGGCCGATCTCCTATGAAGGCCAGTCGGACACGGCTTGTTTTGACAATGCACTCGAATTTCTGGTGCAGGGCGGTTATCGCCTGAGTCATGCGATGATGATGCTGATCCCTGAAGCCTGGGGCAATAACAAGCTGATGGCGGATGAGCGTAAGGCATTTTACGAATATCATGCCGCCTTGATGGAACCTTGGGATGGCCCTGCCGCCGTTGCTTTCACCGACGGCCGCCAGATTGGCGCGACGCTGGATCGTAACGGTCTGCGCCCTGCGCGTTATCTCGTGACGGATGATGACCGGATCATTCTGGCATCGGAAGCGGGTGTGCTGCCGGTGGATGAAAGTCGGATTGTCAAAAAATGGCGATTGCAACCGGGGCGTATGCTGCTGATTGATCTGGAAGAGGGGCGCATTGTCAGTGATGACGAGCTGAAATCCCAGATCGCCAGCGCTCACCCTTATCGCCAATGGTTGAAAAACACGCAGCTGGTGCTGGAAGATCTGGCACCGGTGGAGCCACGCGCTCTGCGCCGTGATGTCAGTCTGATCGAGCGTCAGCGCAGCTTTGGTTACACACAGGAAGACACCAAACTGCTGATGGCACCGATGGCGACAACGGGGCAGGAAGCGGTTGGTTCGATGGGTACGGATACGCCGATTTCCGCGCTCTCGGACAAAGCCAAACTGCTTTATACCTATTTCAAGCAGAATTTTGCGCAGGTCACCAATCCGCCGATTGATCCGATCCGAGAAGAACTGGTGATGAGCCTCGTATCTTTCATCGGGCCGCGGCCAAACCTGTTTGATCTGGTCGGCACATCACGGCGCAAGCGTATGGAAGTGCGCCAGCCAATCCTGACCAATGCTGATCTGGAAAAAATCCGCTCCATTGGCCATTCGGAAGACCGTTTTGATACCAAAACATTGGATATTACCTATCCGGTGAATGAAGGCGCGGCGGGTATGGATGGCACATTGGCACGTCTGTGCGACCGTGCGGAAGCGGCGGTGCATGGCGGCTATAATATCATCATTCTGTCTGACCGGCAGGTCGGAGCAGATCGTATCGCTATTCCGGCTTTGCTGGCAACGGCTGCCGTACACCATCATCTGATCCGCAAGGGGCTGCGTACATCTGTGGGGCTGGTGGTCGAGAGCGGTGAGCCGCGCGAAGTCCATCATTTCTGCTGCCTGGCCGGTTATGGTGCCGAGGCGATCAATCCGTATCTCGCTTTTGATACGCTGACCGACATGCATCAGCGTGGCGATTTTCCACCGGAGGTGGATAGCAGTGAGATTGTCAGCCGTTATATCAAGTCGATCGGCAAAGGCATGCTGAAGGTGATGTCAAAAATGGGCATCTCCACCTATCAGTCCTATTGTGGTGCGCAGATTTTTGATGCCATCGGCTTAAAACAGGATTTTGTTGACCGGTATTTCTTCGGCACAGCTTCGATGATTGAAGGTGTGGGCTTAAATGAAGTGGCACAGGAAACTGTGTTGCGGCACAACACAGCCTTTGTGAAAGAAATCGGCGGTACCGGCGCGCTGCCTGCGGGTGGTGAATATGCTTACCGTATCCGCGGTGAGGCGCATATGTGGTCGCCGGATGCGGTGGCCAAGCTGCAACATGCTGTGCGCAATGACAATCCGAAGAGCTTTGCGGAATATTCCGAAATGCTCAATAGCCGTTCTGCGGCAGCCAAAACCATCCGCAGCCTGTTTCACTTAAAACGCGCGGGTGAACGCGGAAAGAGGCCGGTTGATCTGGCTGAAGTTGAGCCTGCGGCTGAAATCGTGAAGCGCTTTTCAACCGGTGCCATGTCCTTCGGTTCGATCTCGCGTGAAGCACATACAACACTGGCCGTTGCCATGAACCGGATGGGTGCCAAGTCGAATACCGGTGAGGGTGGTGAAGAGCCGGATCGTCTCTACCCGCTGCGTGACGGTTCACCAAACCCGCAGCGCTCGGCGATCAAACAGGTGGCATCGGGACGTTTTGGTGTGACCACGGAATATCTGGTCAATGCTGATATGATCCAGATCAAGGTGGCGCAGGGTGCCAAGCCCGGTGAAGGCGGTCAGTTGCCGGGGCATAAAGTGGATGCGACAATTGCCAAGACACGTCATTCCACCCCGCGTGTCGGCTTGATCTCACCGCCGCCGCATCATGATATCTATTCCATTGAAGATCTGGCACAGCTGATTTTCGACCTGAAAAATGTCAATCCGCAAGCCGATATTTCGGTCAAGCTGGTGTCGGAAGTCGGCGTCGGTACGGTTGCTGCCGGTGTTGCCAAGGCACGTGCCGATCATATCACCGTTTCCGGTTATGACGGCGGTACCGGTGCATCGCCGCTGACTTCGCTGAAACATGCCGGTTCCCCTTGGGAAACAGGACTGGCGGAAACGCATCAGACATTGGTTCTCAATGGTTTGCGCTCGCGCATTGCATTGCAGGTCGATGGTGGTTTGCGTACCGGTCGTGATGTGATTATCGGTGCTTTGCTGGGTGCGGATGAATTCGGTTTCTCCACCGCGCCGCTGATTGCTGCCGGTTGTATCATGATGCGCAAATGCCATCTCAATACTTGTCCGGTTGGTGTGGCGACCCAAGATCCTGTGCTGCGTCAGCGTTTCAAAGGCACACCGGAGCATGTGATCAACTTCTTCTTCTATCTGGCCGAAGAGGTGCGCGTGCTGCTGGCCGAGCTTGGCTTTACCAGACTGGAGCAAATTATCGGTCGATCTGACCTGTTGGAAAAACAGGCAGCGATTAATCACTGGAAGGCACAGGGTCTGGATTTCAGCCGTATTTTCTATCGCCCTTATGCGGCAATTGCTGGCGATGAGGCACAGCTGCGCCATACACAATTGCAGCAGCATCCGATTGATGATGTGCTGGATCGTGATTTGATTGCAGCTGCCGCACCGGCACTGGAAAATCGTGAGAAGGTTACGATTACCCGCAGCATTAAAAACACGGATCGCTCGGCAGGGGCGATGTTGTCCGGTGCGCTGGTCAGCCGTTACCGCCACAAAGGTCTGCCGGAAGATACGATTCAGGTGCGTTTCAACGGTACTGCGGGGCAGTCTTTCGCAGCCTTTCTGGCACATGGCATCAGTTTTGAACTCCATGGCGAAGGCAATGACTATATCGGCAAGGGCCTAAGCGGCGGGCGGATTATTATCCGTCCGAGTGAAGACAGCCGGCTCAAGGCCGATGAGGCGATTATTGCGGGCAATACTGTGCTCTACGGCGCGATTGAAGGCGAATGTTATATTCGCGGACAGGCGGGCGAGCGTTTCGCTGTGCGTAATTCCGGTGCCGTTGCGGTTGTTGAAGGCGTGGGCGACCACGGCTGCGAATATATGACCGGCGGTGTGGTGGTTGTGATCGGCGAAACAGGTCGCAATTTCGCGGCTGGTATGTCCGGCGGCGTGGCCTATGTGCTGGATGAAGCCGGTGATTTTGCCCAGCGTTGCAATATGGCAATGGTCGAACTGGAGCCGGTGCCTGAAGAGGACGACATTCTCGAAAAGCTGCATCATCACGGCGGTGATCTGATGCATAAAGGCCGCGTGGATGTTTCCGGCAATATGACCCGTCACGATGAGGAACGTCTGGCACAGTTGCTGGCCAATCATCATCATTATACGGGGTCGCAACAGGCACGGATGATCCTTGATAACTGGGAACAGTATCGTCCGAAATTCGTCAAAGTCATGCCGGTCGAATATCGCCGTGCTTTGGAAGAGATGGAACTTCTGCGCAATCCGGTTGCCGCAGAATAATCCGCACTTCAGAAAAGAACAGGTTTTTAAAATGGGTAAAGTTACAGGTTTTCTGGAGATCGACCGGCAGGTTGCGCAATATCAGCCGGCATCGGATCGCATCAGGCATTTTCGTGAATTCACTCTGCCGATGAGTGAACCGGAAGTGCAGAAACAGGCAGCACGCTGCATGGATTGCGGTGTGCCGTTCTGCCATGGCGATAAAAGCGGTGACAGCGGTTGTCCGGTGAATAACCAGATTCCGGACTGGAATGATCTGGTCTATGCGGGGCAGTGGGAAGAGGCGATTGCCAATCTCCATTCCACCAATAATTTTCCGGAATTTACAGGGCGGATTTGCCCTGCACCGTGCGAGGAATCCTGCACGCTTAATCTGGAAGATATGCCGGTGGCGATCAAAACCGTTGAGCAGGCACTGGCTGACAAGGCTTTCGAACTGGGTCTGATACAACCGCAAATCGCGGCTGTTAAGACCGGAAAACGTGTCGCGATTATTGGCTCGGGTCCTGCAGGTCTGGCCGCTGCACAACAGCTCGCACGGGCTGGTCACGGTGTGGATGTTTATGAGCGGGAAAGCCGTGCGGGTGGTTTGCTGCGCTATGGTATTCCTGACTTCAAAATGGAAAAGCAGTTGATTGACCGTCGTATCGCCCAGATGGAAGGCGAGGGCGTGACTTTCCATTGCGGTGTGGAAATCGGCAAGGATATTGCGGTCAAGCAATTGCTCAAAGATTATGATGCCGTGCTCTATTGCGGCGGGGCGGAAACACCACGCGATCCGGCTTTGCCCGGTTCTGATTTAAACGGCGTTTATGATGCCATGCCTTATCTGGTGCAGCAGAACCGCCGCGTTGCAGGGGAAGATGAACAGTCGCGTGCTTGGGCATTGGAAGACAGTATTTCGGCAGCAGGCAAACGGGTTGTGGTTGTCGGCGGTGGCGATACGGCTTCTGACTGTGTGGGTACGGCGTTCCGGCAGGGCGCAGTGCAGGTCACGCAGCTGGATATTCGTCCTGAACCACCGGCACGGGAAGATAAGCTCGGCGTGTGGCCTTATTGGGCGACAAAGATCCGTATTTCGTCCAGTCAGGCGGAAGGCGCTATGCGTGAGTTTCAGGTGGCAACACTTGGCTTTGGCGGCGAAGACGGTCAACTGACCCATGTGCTTTGCAGTGCAGTGGATGAACGGCGCAAGCCAATTGCCGGTTCTGAATTCATTTTGCAGGCTGATCTGGCATTCATTGCCCTTGGTTTCAGCGGCCCTGCCAAGCAAGGCGTGTTGCCGGAACTCGGTGACAGACTGAAGCTGAAAAAAGATGCCCGTGGCGGTGAGAGCGTGATGGCCAATGAGACGGATTATCACACATCTATACCAAAACTCTTTGCAGCGGGTGATGTGCGTCGCGGTCAGTCACTGGTCGTCTGGGCAATCCGTGAAGGGCGGCAGGCTGCAAGAGCTATTGATCTGCAATTGATGGGCGCAAGTCTGTTGCCTGCGTGAATGAAGAAAGGCCTCGCTAAAGCATTTCCAGCAAAAGTGTGAAGCGGTTTTGCGTAGGATAATGCGTAAACTAAAAGATAGAGCGGCTCCAGCTATTTAATCTTAACCGGAGCCGCTCTTGAGGCTTTTTTTAAGGGCGTGGCCAGCTGAAATCATCCGCACGGCCATGCGGAGCTGCTTTCATAGCAGGCTTGTTCGCTGCAGCAGCGGTTTTGCTGATCACTGTTGTATCACCCAGCAATGTATCATCACCGGACTGATCCAGATCATTGAGTTTCATTGGCCCGATACGGGTGATTTCTTTCTGCACCGGCAAAGCCATAGGTTCATTGCTTTTACTGTCAGGTGAAACAGGAGCATCCGGTGATGAGAGTTTCAGCAATTGACGCAATGGTTTTTCCGCATAGAAAGCCAGTTTTCGCTTGCCGGCTGCGGTCATATTAATTCCGTCATTGCCGCGCAGGCGTACCGTCTGACCGTTCACATCAACACCGGTCTGAGTAAAGCTGCCTTTATCATCGACAAAACCGTCCCATACATCGGCGAAAACAACCTGAGGTGTTGTATCTTCCGTTGTGACGGCTTGTTCTGCCGCAGTCTTATAAATCTTGTTCAGCGACAACATGGTCTGAGACAGTGAAGAAGATTGATAGGGCGGCTGGCCGATCCAGACAACAGGCACACCGGATTTCGCTGTGACCTGCAGAAATTCATCAACCCGCGACTGATACAGTTTCTTCCACTCATCCGTATCGGCTGCAACACTGACGCTTTTCTGCGTGAGTGGCTGGCGGTCATTCGCCCCGATCATCATAACGACGACGGCAGGTTTCTGCTCAGTCAAAATGGCCGGAAGTTCTTTGCTCCAGTTATAATAATCCTGACGAACAAAGCCTGATGAGCCATTGGTCCGGTTGATAACCTGCAAATCTGCGGTTTGGGAAAAGGTCTCTGTCAGCCCTTCTGCAAGACCACCGGCGATAAAATCACCAATAACCATAATCTTCCGCGCATCGGGATTCTTTGCGACGGCTTCCGGTTGCGGCGGTGTAATAATGGCTGGTTTAGGCTTGGTGACAACGGGCTTTTTCTTCACCGGTGCCGAGCGCCGCTGCGGCTGCTGAACCGGAGGACGGGTGACTTCCTGCTGTCTGGGCTGTGCGGGATTTCCGAATAATATATCCAGCAATGTACGGCGTTTTTGTTGCTGCGGATATTGCTGGGCAATGAGAGCAGGGGCACTGTCCGGCTCTGCCATTTGTGTCTGTGCAGTGGCGGGAGTTGCCAGCAATGCGGTCAGGCCGAAAGCCACAGTTAAGGATTGCAGGCTGAGCAAGCCCGCTCTGATCTTGTTCTGTGTGACTGTTTGATCTTTCATAACGGGTTTCAACCCTTAAGCCCTCTGCTGCATCTGCCGTTTAAAACGCATATATGCGGCAGTATAAAGGATCAGGCCGGATCAACCGGCCTGACAATAAGTCGTATTTAGCGGCGACGCAGAACGCTGAGCACTTCTTTGCTCGGATGGCCGTCGGGTGACAGTCCGTTGCGCTGCTGGAAGGCCTCAATCGCCTTACGTGAACTTGAGCCGATTTTGCCGTCAATATTGCCGTCATAATAGCCGAGTGCACGCAGATGCGTTTGCAGTTCTTCACGTTCTTTCATGGAGATTGGTGTGAAAGGACGGTTCCAGTCCTGCACCAAACCTTGATAACCGGCAACGCGGTCAGCTAGAAGACCCACGCCTAGAGCGTATTTATCCGCATTATTATAGCGCTTGATAACGAAGAAGTTCTTGGTCATCAGGAAGGCAGGGCCACTGCGGCCATCCATGACTTTCAGCGTGGCTTTTTCAGCATCACTCGGGAACGGACGGCCATTGGCGCGCATCAGTCCCAGACGGCGCCATTCAGCAATGCTCAGGCTGCCGGACGGGAACTTACCCGAAGCAGGCAGAACCACTTCGTAACCCCATGTGCGGCCCGGCTCCCAGCCGTTTTTACGCAGAAGATTGGCAGCTGTTGCCAGTGCATCCGGCACGGAATTCCAGATGTCGCGTTTGCCGTTACCGTCAAAATCTACCGCATAGGCCTGATAGCTGGTCGGGATAAACTGGGTGTGCCCCATTGCACCGGCCCATGATCCGCTCAGATGTCCGCGGTCAATATCACCGGTCTGGAGAATCTTCATCGCTGAAATCAGCTGCGTGCGGGCATATTTGGCGCGGCGCTGGTCGGCATAGGCCAGTGTGGCCAGCGAGCGGATCGCATCGCGCATCACATCGGGGCGCTGCATCATCTCGCCATAGCCGGTTTCCATCGACCAGATAGCCAGAAGCACATTTTTGTCTACGCCATATTGTTTTTCAATCGCATTGAGGGCTTTGCCCCATTTGCGCGCCATGGCCTGACCGGTGCCGATAGAATGCTCGTTGACACGGTTGTCGATATATTCCCAGACAGGGGAGGTGAATTCAGGCTGATAACGCGCTTTTTGCAGCACTTCCGGATCAATAGCATTCACACCGGCAAAAGCACGGTCAAAAGTGGCCGGAGCAATCCCGTTCTGAAGGGCTACAGGGCGAAAACCGGAAACCCATTTGCGAAATTGTGCATCGGCAGATGCATAGCCGGTTGTCAGAATAAGCGACAAAGCAGCCGCAGAGGCTGTTGTTGCTACGGTCTTCCAGAAGCGGCTTTTGAAAATATGGGTTCGAAGCATGCTTTTCTCCCTGAATATAAACTTTAGCATTTCGCATTCTAACAATGCACATGGGCATTGTTGCGGGTACGAAAATGCAATCAATCAAGAGCGTCGTTCAGTTTGCCGGTGCTCACTACGCTCGGGTAATGGTTTTAGCCGCATTATCCAGATGCAAAATCGCTTCACAATTTTGCGGGAAATGGTCTAGGTTCATTGTTTATGCCACACGGAAGTTAGCATTTAGTTTACCATGCAGTGCCGGAATTAAGAACCGGCAAAAAACTGTTAAGACAGTGCAGATAATAATCAGACAATGAATGATCTGCATATGCGTAATTTCGGCTTGTCTGAATTACTGCATCATTGATGAACCGGACGTGAAGAAACTCCTGTTCGGGCATGAGAGACGCTCAACTGCGTTAATAATCGCACATGAAATGTGACCGTAACTTTTAGAAAATGCAGGCTTTTTTCATAGTTTGGCTGTAATGGCTTTTATAGATCAGGTTTAGCAAGAGACTAGAGTACAGGTTGATAATAGAAAAAATTATAACCGGCGGCTTAGGTTTGTTTGATGTAGGTTGAAACCGGACAAAACGGGAAGTGACATGAGTTCAGTTAAAAAAATCCGCAAAGCAGTTTTTCCTGTCGCCGGACTGGGGACACGTTTCTTACCAGCCACAAAATCAATTCCGAAAGAAATGCTGACCGTTGTTGATAAGCCGGTCATTCAATATGTGGTTGATGAAGCGCGCGAAGCGGGTATCGAACATCTGATTTTTGTGACCGGCCGCAATAAAGCGGTGATCGAAGATTATTTTGATGCTCAGGTTGAACTTTACACAACGCTGCAGGAACGCGGTAAGCTCAATGAGCTGAACCATATGCAGAGCCTGCAACCGCAGCCTGGTACGACCAGTTTCACCCGTCAGCAGGTGCCGCTTGGCCTTGGCCATGCAGTATGGTGTGCCCGCGAGATCGTTGGTGACGAGCCTTTTGCACTGTTGCTGCCGGATATGGTGATGCAGTCGAAAAAAGGCTGCCTCAAGGAAATGGTTGAGCTTTACGAACAGACCGGCGGCAATGTGATTGCTGTGCAGGAATGCGATCCGGAAGAAGCGCACAAATATGGTATTGTCGGTAAAGGCAATGCAATCGGCAATGGTTTTGAAATCAACCAAATGGTTGAAAAGCCAGCCAAAGGCACCGCGCCGTCAAATCTCTATATTAACGGCCGTTATATTCTGCAGCCGGAAATCTTCGACCTGCTGAGCAAACAGGAAAAGGGTGCCGGTAACGAAATTCAGCTGACTGATGCGATGCTGAAACTGGCGAAAGATCAGGATTTCTACGGCTTTAATTATCAGGGTCGTACCTTTGACTGCGGCTCCAAAGAGGGCTTCATTCAGGCCAATGTGGCCTTTGCCCTGTGGCGCCATGATATCCGCCCGCTGGTCGAAGTCAGCATTGATGAACTGCTGAAAACTATTAAACTCTCTTAAGTTTAAATAAAAAAGCCGGTCACTGACCGGCTTTTTTGTTGCGGATTAATATGTCAGCGGCGCAGTTTTACGCCGAGATAGACGCTGTTACTGCTATATTTACGGCTGGCCACATCGCTGTTGATGAATTCATGGCGCAATTTGCCATCCACACCGAAGAAGCGGTTGAACCAATAAGTCGCCCCGATTTCCGCGCCCATACCATAATCGGTACCACTGCCGTCACGATTATCACGGATAGAAGCATCAAAGCGGGCATTCACGCTGAGATCGGCGCGGATCATGCGGGTGACATCAATATTGGCGAGATACAAAATGGATGAATTGCCGCCAATATCCGGGCTGCTGTCGAGATAAGTGCGCAGACCAAAGCGGACATCGGTGCCGCGCTGCGGTGACCAGTTCATCGCTGCATCCACCGACAGGCCGCCGGTATCTTGCAGACGGTCATCTGCACTGCGTGCGCCTATATAACCGACAGAAAACTCACCGTTCAGTTTTTCACCGGTATTGATCTGCAAACCGGTACGAAGCCCGAGCTGGGTTGCATTGCGATCCAGACCATTATCGTTCTGGTAAAGCCGGCGACCCACTTCAACTTCCGCAAACGGGCGGATGGCGGCGCTCAGCTCAAAACCGCCGCGCAATGTCATGCTGACATAGGTATTGTTGCGGTCGCTCTGATCCAGCTGGTCGCCATTATATAATTTGGCTTTGCCGTAACGGGTATTGTTTACCCGTGCTATCGCACTGGCAAAAATCTTGCCGATATCGCGCTCAATACCGGCCTGCGCATTCAGGCTCTGTACCAGAGGGCGGCTTCGTGCTGCGCTGATACCGTTCGGATCGGACGCATCTTCACGATTGACAGAATAACCAAGCCCGAAATTCAGACGGGTTTCATCACTCATATCCAGCCGTAATGCGGCATCAATCTGCCCGCGCGGATTGGAAACATACTGGCCGGAGAGATTTCTTTCGAAGATGCCGGATGCATCCAGAGTGGCCAGATGGCTTGCCCAGTCTGAACGGGCATTCAGCCGCAATGCGGTTTCGGACAAGACACCGCTGGTTCCGGTTGCGCTGTTATCGGCATTATTGGTGGCGCGGATGCCCTGATCCAGCGACGGACGTAAGATGAAACTTCCGGCGCGAATGCCCTGCGGTTCAAATGGATCCGCTTCAAAAGGCGCGCGCGGACGGCCTTCAAGGGCGCCTTCCGGCATATTCTCCCGTCCTTCGCGAACGGCTCTGCCTGCATCTGCGAGGCCGGTGCGCAAGCCGCTGATATCTTCGCTCAAAGGAACAGCGCTGTCGGCAGCAGGGCGTGCAGCCGGAACTGCAGGATTGATTACAGGCTGTGCAACGATACGGCCATTGGCATCATAAGTTATATTTTCAGTGCCTTCGCTCTGCGCAATAACATCGGCAATTGCGTCATTTTGAGCACCGGAGGGCACGGTTTGAGCCTGGGATATGGGCACGGATGAAAACAGCACAACGCCCGTCAGCAGAGCTGCCTGACGCAGCCCGTACAGGGAAAGCGGGGCGTAATGAGCCGGTTTGGCTGTTTTTTCCATTGTCCTGCCAAGAGTTGTGCACGCAACTGAGAATGCCTGCACGGAGCAGGCTTGTTACAGGACGGTAAAGGATCATGGTTAATACAAAGTTTCTTTTGCTGTAATGGGCTGGCTTTATTCAGCTTTTCAGCTTGTGCTTTATTAATCGCAGGGAAATATGTGCTGTATTTCTGTAAGCAGGGAGGCTGGACAGGGAATGTGTAAAGTTTTACCTCATAATTCGTTTTGCAGAATGCAGCTCCGGTTTCTATATAGAAGAAGCACTATTGACCGGATGAATGAAGTGAGAGAAGTCCATTGAGCAGCCACAGCCCAGCTATCCGCTCCGCCCTGAATACAATCGCAGTTGAAAAAGCCGGTATGACCGCTCTTGAAGATGCGCTGCAAAACGGGCTTGCAGAGCCGTTTGAACAGGCAGTTCAGGCTATCTCCGCTATGAAGGGACGGGTTGTTGTGACCGGTATCGGAAAAAGCGGCCATATCGGCTCCAAGCTGGCGGCAACTTTTGCATCCACCGGAACCCCTGCGTTTTTTGTTCATGCGGCAGAAGCCAATCATGGCGATCTCGGCATGATTAACAGCAATGACGTTATTCTTGCCCTGTCCTGGTCGGGTGAGACTGCGGAGCTGAAAGGTATTGTCAGCTATTCCCGCCGTTTCAAAGTACCGCTGATCGCGCTGACTTCCGGTGAGCATTCCACGCTCGGCCGTGAATCCGATGTGCTGTTGCTCTTGCCGAAAGCAGTTGAAGCTTGTCCGCATGGTGTTGCACCGACCACCTCGACTTTGATGCAGCTGGCAGTAGGTGATGCACTGGCACTTGCTCTGCTGGAAAGACGCGGCTTTACCGCCAGCGATTTCCGTGTATTCCATCCGGGTGGCTCACTGGGTGCCAGCCTTTCTCATGTGAAAGATATTATGCATCGCGGTGAGGAATTGCCGTTGGTCAAAATTGGCACACCAATGCCTGAAGCGATGCGCATTCACTCGCATAAGCATTTCGGCTGTGTGATTGTTGAGAATGAAGACGGCACACTGGCCGGTATCATCACGGATGGCGACCTGACACGCAATGTCGACCGGCCAATGGCGACGCTGAAAGTCGATGATATTATGACCCGTACACCGAAGACTGTCAGCCCTGACCAGCTGCTCGGTTCAACACTGGCACTTTTGAATGAAGCGCGTATCGGCGCGGTGATTGTGGCTGAGAATAACCGTCCTGTCGGGCTGGTGCATTTCCACGATCTGCTGCGTGCCGGTGTGGCTTAAACGCTCTCTGCAGGATAATAAAAAGGCGGCTTATCAGCCGCCTTTTTTGTTATTTCACTGCTTCAACTTGCAATAATCCGTCGTGATATTCCCGCACGATAATTGTTGTACCGGCGGGGAGATCAGGACCGGTCACACGCCAGAGTGTATCATCAAAACGTGCACGGCCATGGCCGTTGATAATCGGCTCTTCCAATGTGGTGCGCATGCCGATCAGTTGATCGGCTCTGCGGTTGAGCAGCGGTTCATCGCTGTTTTGCACCCGAGGATTAAAATATTTGCGCCCGATCAGCACAAAGATCACGGACAGAACCATGAAGAGCAGCAGTTGCGCTTGCCAGCTGTCGATGAAGCCGAGGCCGGTAAACGCAATCAGGCTGGTAACCAGAGCAGCAAAACCGATCCAGATCAGGAAGACACCCGGTGTCACCAGTTCCAGAAACAGCAGAACAAGGCCAAGGACGACCCAGTTCCATATCCCCAATGCTGCGAGCATATCCGGCATCAGCGTGATCCTGTCGGCGGTACACGATTGCCGATAATGTGGTTCGGAACCGAGACATAATCAGCAGAGCCGCTGCGGGTTGTACCTTCACTGCGGGCAGCCGGTTTGGCAGGTGCTTTACGAGCGGCCTGTGCGCCTTGGGTGGTAGTAGTATTCGCACCGGAATCCGAATTATTGCCGAAGACTTCTTTGGCAATCGCACCAATACCGCCCAATGTGCCGATCAGCGACGAGGCTTCCAGCGGCATCATAATGACCTTGTGATTTTTGGCAGAGGCCATTTCGGAAAGCGCATCGGTATATTTCTGTGCAACGAAGTAATTCAGCGCCTGCACATCACCCTGCGCAATCGCTTCGGACACCATGGTTGTCGCTTTGGCTTCCGCTTCTGCTAGACGCTCACGGGCTTCCGCTTCACGATAGGCAGCCTCGCGCTTACCTTCCGCTTCAAGAATTTGCGACTGTTTCAAACCTTCAGCGCGCAGAATCTGCGCATTGCGGTCACCTTCTGCTTCCAGAACCTGTGCACGCTTGTCACGCTCGGCTTTCATCTGGCGCGCCATGGAATCAATCAGATCTTTCGGCGGATTGATATCTTTGATCTCAACACGGGTGATCTTGATGCCCCATGGATGCGCCGCCTGATCCAGTACGCGCAGCAGACGATCATTGATGGTGTCGCGGTTGGAGAGCAATTCGTCCAGATCCATCGAACCCATGACGGTACGGATATTGGTCATGGTCAGGTTGAGGATTGCATATTGCAGATCGGAAACCTGATAGGCAGCCTGTGCCGCATTCAGCACCTGAAAGAAGGCGACAGCATCAACCGATGTGGTCGCATTATCACGGGTAATGACTTCCTGTGTCGGTACGTCCAGTACCTGTTCCATCATATTGAGACGCGCGCCGATACGATCAAAAAACGGGACGATCATATTCAGACCCGGCGACAAAGTGCGGGTGTAACGGCCGAAACGCTCGACAGTAAAATTGGAACCCTGAGGCACAATTTTAATACCGGCATAAAGCGTGAAAATAACCACTGCAGCTAAAATCAGCAGGGCGATATTGGCACCGAATTCCATTCTGTTTCCTTTTTAAAATGCCGGAAATGATGATGGTCTTATTTTATAAAAGTCTCAGACCCAGCCCTGCAATTCACGGCGTACGAGGTCTTCAATCACGCGCATACCGAGTTCTGTGTCATTGAGGCACGGAATATGGCTGAAATTTTCGCCGCCATTCTCATGGAAGGATTCTGCCGCTTCATTGCCGATTTCATCAACAGTTTCAAGGCAGTCGGCCACGAAACCCGGATTGAATACGGCAACGGATTTGATGCCCTGTTTCGGCATTTCCTCGATGGTTTTATCCGTATAAGGCTGGAGCCATTCCTCAGGGCCAAAGCGCGACTGGAACGTGCTGATCAGCTTGGTTTCATCCCAGCCAAGGCGCTCGCGCAGTAGGCGCGTGGTTTCAAGGCATTGCTGCGGATAAGGATCGCCGCGGCGTGCATAGCTCTGCGGAATGCCGTGATAGGAGGCAACCACGACCTGCGGATCAAAATCCAGCTTGGCAATATGGTCTTCAATCGAGCGTGCCAGCGCATCAATATAGACCGGCTCATGCTGGTATGACGGCACTGTACGCACGGCAGGCATAAAACGCAGCTTGTTCAGTGCGTCATTGAGTTTTTCAATTACACTGCCGGTGGTGGAAGAAGAATATTGCGGATAGAGCGGGAAGGCGACAATACGGGTGCAACCCTGTTCGCGCAGGCGTGTCAGCACATCTTCAATCGATGGCTGGCCATAACGCATTGCCCAGTCCACAACCACATTGCCGAGATCGGAGAGGCGGGCGCTGAGCTGATCGCTCTGGGAACGCGTGAAGGTACGCAAAGGTGATTCATTGCGCTCACGGTTCCAGATGCGGTCATAGGCGGCACCGGACTTTTTCGGGCGTGTATTGAGCACAATACCGAACAGGATCGGATACCAGATCGCCTTGGGCCATTCGATAACACGCGAATCCATCAGAAACTCGCGCAGATAGCGGCGCATGGATGTGTAATCAGTACCATCAGGTGTTCCCAGATTGATCAGCATTACGCCTGTTTTTTCAAGAACAGGTTTTGCTGAAACCGGCTGGGAAGTCGCGGATTGGCTCATCACATTATCATGCATGTCTGTGTCTCTATCCTGAGGGGGCGGTGCTTTCACTCGAACAAATACAATCTGTATCTGCGTGCGCGAAAGCTGCCGAACAAAATTTGCCTATCATAACAGTATTATGTCCGGCATGACCAGAACATAACCATAACATGATGAGAAAACTCAAATTTAAAGTGGTTTTTTATTGGGAAGGTGCTCCGGTTTTCAAAACAGCGCCAACCGGCAGTTTCCGTGGCTTGTAAGTCGGGTTCTGACGGAACAGGCGTTTCCATTCTGTGCCATTGCCATAGAGCTTCTCTGCAATCGACCAGTAACTGTCGCCTTGTTTGATTTTATAAGCCTCAGAGACCGGCATTTTTGCTGCGGGCTGTGCAGCATCTGAATAGGGTGAATGTTCCTGCAAATATTCAGCAACAACCTGATCGAGTGAAGGGCCGTAATCATAGGCTTTTTCAGCTTTTTGGGCGATCATGTCATAGCCGTCACCACCTGTGCGCAGATAATCGGTTGCGGCAATGCCATAGAGCTTATTATCATCAAGCGGCTGCCAGTTGCTTTCCGCATCCTGCATTTCGACAGCGGTAATGCGCTGTCCGGCAGGTTTAGCCATATCCAGTGTGAATTTTATGCCTGCAACCTGCGGATAGCGGCCGCTGCCCTTTTCAATCTGGCTGACACCATTCTCCAATGCTGATCGCAGATCGCTGCCTTTCATCTGAAATGTTGCAACCGTATTCTGAAACGGCAGCACCACCAGTACATCGCCCATAGTGATGTCACCGGCCTTGATCGAAGCGCGCAATGCACCGCCATTTATCAGCGCGGCAGTGATACCCTGATCGCGGACACGATCGAGCATGGCAGTGGTGACCAGATCGCCCATAGGACATTGCTGCGTGCGGCAGCTGACAGCGGAGCCATCAATCAGCTTGGTTGTCTCGGCGACACGGCGGTTTTTCAGCTCTTCAATCGGCTTGGCCATTTCCGCAATGCGGCTGGCCAGTTCTGCGTCCGGCTTGATGGAGGCATCCAGCCGGAGCGGTGCACCGGAGGCTGATGTGAGATTGCCCGCATCGTCAAAATTCAGCACCAGCCTGCCCAGATATTGCGTATAGGCATAGGCCGTGACGACCGGCACCATCTTGCCGGACGGGTTTTTGACGAGAGTAGGATAGGGGCCGGAAGCGCGTAAGGCATTATCGCCAAGTAATGTATGACTGTGTCCGCCGACAATTGCATCCACATCATCCAGTTCTGCTGCCAATTGCTGATCCGCATCATAACCCAGATGGGTGAGGGCGATGATCTTGTTCACGCCTTCTGCCTTCAGGTCTGCAATCATGCGCTGCAATGTTTCCTTGGCATCAAGAAAACGGATGTCCTTGCCCGGACGTGCAATTTCCACTGTGTCCGGTGTGGTCAGGCCGACAATGCCGATCTTTTCATTGCCAATTGTTTTGACAAGATAGCGTGCGAATTTGCCGTGGATCGGTGAACCGGCAGCGGTTTCAATATTGGCAGACAGAACCGGCAGTTTGATTTTATCCAAAAAGGGCGCCAGCCCTTCCTGCCCAAGATCAAATTCATGATTGCCGAGTGCCATCGCATCATAGCCGATGGCATTCATGAATTCGGCATTGTCCGTGCCTTTATAGGTGGTGAAAAACAATGAACCCTGAAACTGATCTCCGGCATCCAGCACCAGCATATTGCCGCCCTTGGCGCGCTCTGCATCTATAGCCGCTTTCAGCCGCGCCATACCGCCGAAACATTGCTGCTCTGCGCTTTCCTTAGCCGAGCAGGTCGCGTCATATTTATTGACCTCTTCAATGCGGGAATGCGTGTCATTGGTGTGCAGAATTGTCAGCGTGTAATCGGCATAGGCAGGCAGTGACAGGCTCACGAGGCTGGCGCTGCAAAACAGAATCTTGAACAGTCCGGACATAGCTCTCTCCGTAGACATTTGTCGGGGCAGAATAGCATAGTAATATGACGAATGCTGTTTGCATCTCCCAAGTTCGGAGAGAGCTAGAGCGTGTCGCGTTTAATTGAATTCATAGCGTTCGCTCTAGATTCACTTAATTGTCGTATGTTCGCGGACGCTAAATGAGACAATTTAGCTGCGACATACTCTAGGAATAGCAAAACGCCCGCAGCAGAGCCGCGGGCGTTTGTATATTTTCTTGTCTAATTTCAGGCTTTACGTGTCAGCGAGAATTGCGAACCGGTTGATGTGGTGCAATTGAGCTGCGACGGAGTAACCTGTGCACAATTCACTTTGGATGTGGTGCCGCGTACGATCGAACGCATGTCAATTTCCACCAGACGCGGTGACAGGTAACGGTAATTACCTTCTGCCAGCTTTTCATTGGTGTCAGTTGTGCGGGTTTCAAAAACGCCGCCGTTGAAATTCGATGTAATGCCATTGGCATCAACCCAGCCACCATCAATACCGGCATTAGCCGGACGGGTCGGCATGGTGTTGCCGCCGCCGCCATTGACTGGTCCGTATGTGGTACAGGCAGCGAGTGTGGCAGCCAGACAAAGGGATGCGGCCGTGCGGAATGTTTTCATAAGCGAGCTCTCCCGGGATTCTGCAAAATTTTATAATAATTTGATGTATGTAAATGCGGGCAAATACAAGAGCTTTATAGGTTCCTTAACCATGAAGAGCCTTGTATCTGTTGCTTTTTTACCTCACATCTTTGTGTGTGGAGCGGTTTTGTTGGTCTCAGACAGCAAAAACATTATATTTTATAATGGTGTAATTTAAAGAGCTGCTGATATCAGAATGCATCGGCTAATTGCGCTCGTATCATGCCGCGCAGAGAATTGCCGACAAAAATCCGGTGCGCTTTTTGCAAGTGCTGAAGCGTGAGAACGGCGGCTCTGGCTTTGCCTTGTTGCAGCAGTTCCTGCCGCAAGACGCCATTCAGCAACCCGCATTCCAGCGGCGGGGTCAGCAATATACCATCCCCCATATCCGCAAAGAGCGAAGTTATCGTGCCTTCGCAAAGCTCGCCTTTTTCATTACAAAGCAGAATTTCATCAGCCTGTGCAGGTGTAAATTCCGCCCGCGCGGCTTCATAGGCCGTGCGGCGTGTTGTTTTGTGGCGCAGCAGCTCATCGGCGCTGTTCAGGCGGGTTTCGGCATTTGCCAGTGTCCAGATCATTTGCGGCGGCAAAGGCTGAAAGATTGCGGTAATGATGTCTGCTGTACCGTCTGCCGTCAGGCAAAGACGGACACGTAAGGCATGAGGGCTGTTTGCGTGAGCTTGCAATTGTGCACGGATAGCACCTTCATCAAAAACAAAACCGAGTTGCGTCGCAGATTGTTGCAGACGCTGTAAGTGCTGTTCAAGACGCAGAAAACCATTGGCAGGCTCAAAGCGCAATGTTTCGATCAGGCCAAAATTCAGGTCTTGCATGTTTCACTCTCGGGTGCCGGAGACTGTGTTCTCACCGGTCGCATAGCGGGCTTTCAGCAGGCACTCGGCATATTCCGCTTCTGCCGTTGAATCATAGACGACACCGCCGCCGACATTGAGGACTACTTCTCCGTCAGGATAGAGCGACAGGGTGCGAATGGCGACATTGAAACGCATTTCACCGGATGGTGCGATCCAGCCGATGGAGCCGCAATAAATATCGCGCGCCTGTTGTTCAAGCTTGTGCAAAATCGTCATGGCGCTGATTTTCGGTGCGCCGGTCACCGAGCCGCACGGAAATAAAGCTGCAAAGATCTGCCGCAAAGTAAGATCGGGCAACAGCTTCGCCCGCACATGACTAACCATCTGGTGCACAGTTGGATAGCGCTCGACATGGAAGAGTTTAGGCACAGAAAGACTGCCGACTTCGCTGATCAGCGAAATATCATTGCGCAGCAAATCCACGATCATGCGATTTTCGGCCTGACTTTTTTCGTCATGGATGAGAAAATCGCGCAAGGCATCATCTTCTTGTGGTGTTGTCCCGCGCGGCGTGGTGCCCTTCATCGGGTGGGTTTCTATCCAGTCGTCTTTATCGACCTGAAAAAACAGTTCCGGTGAGCGCGACAGAATAAGCGGTGCCTTGTCTTGCGCAGTCAGATTGACATATGCGCTGTAACGCACAGGCTGGCGGTTGCTGAGATCGGCAAACAGCGCCTCAGGCTCACCGTGATAGCGTGCTGAAATCGGAAATGTCAGATTGCCCTGATAGCAATCACCTTCACGCAAATGACGATGCAGGCGTTCGAAACGCTGCTGATAGTCTGTTTCCGACCAATGGGCATGAAAATCAGAAAGATGCGCATTGGTGCTACTGTTCCGGTTTCCGGCAGGGATATCCGCCGGAGGTTCACTAAAGACACCAAAGCAAATCAGCGGAACATGGCGTTCCTCCGGCAGCAGGGGAGCCAGTTTGGGCTCCAGCAGAAAACCCGCCTCATAGCTGAAATAACCTGCAAGCCATTTGCCCTGACGGTGCGCTGCTTCAAGCGCGGCAAAGCCTGCCTCAAAATCGGAAGCCTGTTCAATAATAATCAGTTGTTCCGGCCTGTTGAACAGCATGGATTGCTGTTCAACATCGTCACGAAACAGAATGAAAGGCTCAGAAGATGCAGGCATTGCTCGCTCAACCATAATGCGATCAGTCTTCCATCGCTTCCAGTTCGTCGATCATGCCTTCAATCACTGACAGGCCCTGCTGCCAGAAGGCCGGATCAGAAGCATCCAGACCGAATGGTGCCAGCAGTTCTTTATGATGGCGGGTACCGCCAGCCTTCAGCATATCGAAATATTTGTCCTGAAAACCTTCAGGATTGTTTTGGTAAACCGCATAGAGCGAATTCACGAGGCAATCGCCGAAAGCATAGGCATAGACATAGAACGGCGAGTGGATGAAATGCGGAATATAAGTCCAGAAGCTTTCATAGCCCGGATTGAGGCGGATTGCCGGACCTAAACTTGAACGCTGCACTTCCATCCAGATTTCGCCGATCTGTTCGGCTGTCAGTTCACCGTTTTTGCGCTCAGTGTGAACTTTGCGTTCAAACTGGTAGAAGGCGATCTGGCGCACAACCGTATTGATCATATCCTCGGTCTTCTGCGCCAGCATTGCTTTGCGCTCGCGCTTGTCCTTTGCTTTAGCAAGCAGGGACTGGAAGGTCAGCATTTCACCGAAGACGGAGGCGGTTTCTGCCAGTGTCAGCGGGGTTGAAGCCATCAGCGCACCCTGTTTGGCAGCAAGAACCTGATGCACACCATGGCCGAGTTCATGGGCAAGGGTCATAACATCGCGCGGCTTGCCCAGATAATTGAGCAATACATAAGGATGTGCGGAAGGCACAGTCGGGTGGGCAAAAGCACCCGGTGCCTTGCCTGCGCGGGTCGGCGCATCAATCCAGTTCTTGTCAAAGAAGTCGCGGGCAATATCGGCCATTTCCGGTGCGAAACCTGCATAGGCATCCAGCACAGTTGCTTTTGCCTCATCCCAGCCGATAGTTACCTGCGGGGTTTCCGGCAGTGGCGCATTGCGATCCCAGTTATCGAGTTGTTCAAGGCCGAGCCATTTGGCTTTCAGCGCATAATAGCGATGGGAAATACGCGGATAGGCATCATTCACAGCGCTGGCCAGTGCATCGACAACTTCACGCTCAACGCGGTTGGCAAGGTGACGGCTGTCGGCAATATCTTCAAAACCGCGCCAGCGGTCGGAGATTTCTTTATCCTTAGCCAATGTATTGGTGATGAGCGTGAAGAGGCGCAGATTTTCACCAAAGGTTTTGGACAATGCATCCGAGGCTTTTTTACGGGTTGCACCATCAGCATCCTGCAACATGGTGAGCACCGGTTCAATCGGCAGTTCTTGACCGTCGATGGTAAAGCGCAAACCGCTCATGGTTTCGTCAAACAGACGGTTCCAGGCAACAAAACCGGTGACAGAGATGTCATGGAACAATGTCTCAATCTGGTCATCCAGCTGGTAAGGCTTGTCTTTACGCAAGTCGATCAGCCATGGCTTATAATGGCCGATAGCAGGATTTTCAGCGATAGCCTTGTCGAGCAGGGCATCATCAATACGGTTGAGTTCCAGCGAGAAGAAGATCAGATGGCTGCCTGCATCGGTGAGTTTCTGCTGCACATCGCCATAGAGTTTGGCGTTGGCGGCGCTGGATGTGTCATCCGCATAGAGCAGACCGGCATAGGAATAGATGCGTCCCATCAGTTCCTGAAGCTGTTCGAATTCTTTAATCGCATTGGCAAAATTACCGCCCTGAGGCTTGGAGGCTTCAGCTTCGAGCTTGCCTTTCCATTTATTCTCAAAAGCAATTGATCGCTCTGCTGAAAGCTGCAGGTCGCGGGTCAGTTCCGCACTGTCCGGTGCAGGGTAAAGATCGGTGAGGTTCCAGCATGGCAGATTGCTCAGCTCGGAAGCTGCGGAAACCTGTGCCTGCGGGGCATCGGCAGGCATACGGAGAAATTCTGCATGGTTGCGTAAATTCATTGCGGTTCAACCTCATACGATTCTTTTTAATGCTGCAGTCTATATAGGATGTTCCTGTGCAGATTTCATGCGTTTCAGCAGTATTGAAATTGCGGGATCAAAGTCGGGTGCTGACAGGCGCTGTTAAGATATAAAAGGGTGAAATCAGCATGCCGGATCAGGTGGCGCTGGTGCAATTTTGTGTTTTTTCGACTCAAAAGCAGAGCCAAAACCGATTTGGTTCCCGAAATGAGGCTCTTTATCCCATCACATTGCGTTACATTGACGAAACAATGTGAGTAAAATCCGATAAATTTTATGTGCTTAAGGCCTATTATACTGCTGAAATATTATATGAATTTTCTGATTGGTGTTCTTTGTTTTTCAGGTGTCGGAAATCGTGAAATATCACCGTATTTGTTCTGAAAATTAAATATTTTCAATCAGATGGTGCATATATGCCACAGAGTACTGTTTGCACCGCTGAGCGCGTGTATAGATAAAATCATGCTTCCTCAGGCTGTAAAATCTGTTCATAAACTCTTTACCATGATGGAAAGTCCTTCCCGAATGCGTTTTTTTTGTCATGCTGAAAACTCATTGTCTGTTCAATAAGTGTCTATTAACCATTAAATCCGATATTCATCTGAATAGCGTGACTGTAAACGGTAAGGCATTCGAAATTGGAAAACAGCAAAACATCTAAACTGGCGGGCTGGGCAGGCAGGGTTTTTAAACTCAGCGCGCAGCTGGCACTTGTTTTCACGGCTGTTACAGCTTTCGCGCCGTCTCAGGCTGCAGCCGAAACCCGTACACTGAAGCTGCATTTTGTGCATACCGGTGAACGTGCAGAAATCACGTTCAAGAAAAACGGCCGCTATCTGCCGGATGGTTTGAAGAAGCTGAATGTCTTCCTGCGCGACTGGCGCCGCAATGAGCCGACCAAGATGGACCCGCGTTTGTTCGATCTGGTCTGGCAGGTCTATCAGACCGCCGGTGGCCGCGATTATATTACTGTTGTTTCCGCCTATCGTTCACCGGCGACGAACTCCATGCTGCGTTCGCGTACCCGCGGCGTTGCCAAAAGCAGCCAGCATACGCTCGGCAAGGCGATGGATTTTTTCATTCCGGGTGTTCCGCTGAAAAAGCTGCGTGACACCGCGTTGCGCTATCAGATCGGCGGCGTTGGTTATTATCCGACTTCCGGTTCACCGTTTGTGCATCTTGATGTCGGCAGTGTGCGTCACTGGCCGCGCCTGAGCCGCCGCGAATTGCTGGCTGTGTTCCCTGACGGTAAAACAATTCACGTTCCGACCGATGGCAAGCCATTGCCGGGTTATGAACAGGCGCTTGCTGCCTATGAAGCCCGTAAGGCCAATGGCGGTACAATCCAGATGGCTTCTGCCAAGCCGAAGAGCAAATCTCTGTTCGGTATGTTGTTTGGCGGCGGTGCGGATGAAGAAGAAGATAATGGTGAAAGCTCCAGCCGTGCTGTAGCAACTGCCCGTCCGGCACGTACAGCACCTGCTGCCGCAGTTCCTGCCCGTCAGGCTCCGGTACCGGCAGTGCCGAACCGTGCTGTACCTGCACAGCCTGAGCCTCAGGCGCCGCAGGAAGCGTTGATTGCTGCTTTGCCTGCCCGCGATGCACCGGTGCCACTGAATGCACCGCGCCCTTCGGCCGGTGTGGAAATGACACCGGATGCACAGGCGGCAATGGCTTTTGCTGTGCCGGTTCCGGTGAAGCGTCCGCAGTCGGAAGCCGAAGTGCTGCTGGCTATGGCGCCGCCACCGCCGAATACACTTGAAGCGCAGGCTTTTGCGGGTGCCACAGGTGCGCCTTCCGCACCGGCCCAGCCTGCCAATGACCAGATTGCCGCGCTGGTTGCAGCTGACACAACTGCAAATACCGGTGCTATGCTGAGCGGATATGTGCCGGTTCCGGTACAGCGTCCGCAGGGCGCAGGACAGGCGATCAATACCGTTTTGGCCGCTGCTGTTCCGGCAACGCGCCCAACCCAGGCTCAGGCTCAGGAAGTCTCCGTTGCCCGTGCTGAAGCCGGTCAGGATGCGATTGCTGATCTGCTGAGCAATAGTGACCACACTGCATCTATTCCTGCTCCGCGTCCGCAGGCTCAGGAACAGCAGGTGGCTATGGTTATGCCACAGGATACACGCAACAGCCGTCCGTCCTCCCGTCCGGTCGTAAACGGCGAGAATACTGCCGCAGCAACTGGTGCTGACGCTGTACGGACAACCGCTAAAGCCGGTCGTTCAGATCGCCCAGTTACAAAAGCGGCTGCCAATGCAGTGCTGCAGCCTGCCGATGCCGCGACAGAAGTTGCGATTTCGAATGAACCTGTAGCCAAAGTTGTACCGGTGTCCAATCCGGTTCTGCGGAATGATGCCATGCGTCAGGCACCAACCGTTGTTTACACAGCCGGCTTCCAGAAAGACCTGCCTGCCGGTAATGCAAACCGCTTTACAGGCAATGCTGTGACTTTCATTCCGATTGCTAAATTCTCTAAGATCAACTGATCGGTACAAGAATGAAAAAAGGGAGCTTTGAGCTCCCTTTTTTATTGCCTGAGTTTTAATGTTGATCAGGATTTGAGCGCGGCGGCTGCGGCTGCCAGCGCTGTAATTTCATCCCATTTTCCATCATTGACCAGCTCTTTAGGAGCAATCCATGAGCCACCGATGCACAGCACATTCGGCAGGGTGATATAATTCATGGCATTGCTGAGGCTGATGCCGCCTGTCGGGCAGAAGAAAGTACCGGCAAGCGGGGAGGACAGGGCTTTAAGATAGGCCGCGCCGCCTGCTTGTTCCGCAGGGAAAAATTTCACATGAGTATAGCCGCGCTCACGCAGGCTCATCACTTCGCTTGCTGTTGCGCAACCCGGCAGCAGAGGGACGGGGCTGTTATCTGCGGCTTTCAGAATAGCATCTGTTACGCCGGGGCTGACGATGAATTTTGAACCGGCGGCGACAGCCTGCTCATAATGAGTGGCATTGAGGATGGTTCCGGCGCCGACAATGGCTTCCGGCACATCTTCTGCCACAGCACGGATGGCATCCAGTGCCGCACTGGTGCGCAGGGTAATTTCGATGGCAGGCAGACCGCCTTTTGCCAGAGCGCGTGCAAGTGGCACGGCATCTGCTGCTTTATCAATCAGCAGAACAGGGATGACGGTTTGTCCCGTCATGACGGGAATCAGGCTTTCGGTTTTCTGCGACATCTCACCCTCGGAATTATTGTTATAATCGATTTAACGTTCCGAAGATATTTTGTCTATGCTGTTCGTTGATCAGGGGGAGTGAAGGCGGGAAACAAGGGTTGATACAGCGCATAGTTTTGAGCCAGTTTCCGGTCATAGCGGTTTTTGGCATAGAGCGGGCCGTTATAGCTATATGCGAATTTTTGCCAGTCGTGCTTGTTCAACACATCCCGCAGATTGCTGTAGACGATAAAGCGGCTCATCAGTTCAATCTGCTCCGGCACGGCGCTGCGCACAGTTTCAACCATTTCAGCAACGGACACATAACCGAGCCAGTGCCAATGGGCACCCATAACCTGTCCGACACCCCATGATGTGGATTCATAAGCGGCATCGCGGTTGATGCGGCAGGCTTTGTCCAGCATTTGCCAGCGTGCTGCCTGATCCGCCGGATTGGGAATGGCTCCGGCACGGGGAGAGGAGAGCTTCAGCGCTCTGGCTTTTGCCTGATCGGCAGGGCTGAGGCGTTTATCAAAATAATGCCCCTCAAAGCGGATCAGTGGTTCATCACGTCCATTGATGCGCGTGGTGACAATGCCACTGCTTTCTGTCTGTGCGACAGCGGCAAGGGCTGCGGGATCGAGATGATGCGCTTGTCCTGCTTCTGAAAACAGCATTCTGATTTCTGCGCGAAACATGGCACTCTCTCCTGACTGATATACCCTTTGCACTGTGTCATGCGTAGTGAGGGCGGGGATAGATTGTCGCTTCATGGCAGCAAAATTTGATGCTGATCTTGAAATTGACCCTCAGCGGCGTTAGAGCACTGGCAGGCAGATTAATCTGTTTTCGGCTGTCTGACTGACCCTCAGGGTGCTCAGGCGGAATATCACGGCAGCGCCTTTGCGAGGCGACCAGCTATTGAGGTTTATTTATGTGTGAAGCACATTTCACTGTTGCTGCGCTTTATTGTTTTGCGCGTTTTCCGGATTTTGAAGCCTATCAGGCACCGCTGACTGAGCTTTGTGATGAGCAGGGTATCAAAGGCACTTTGTTGCTGGCTGCTGAAGGACTGAACGGCACCGTTGCCGGAACGCAGTCGGGCATTGCCGCGCTGATTGCTTTCATTGAAGCTATTCCTGCCTTGCGTGAGCAGAATATCGAACTGAAATATTCAACAGCCAGCCAGATGCCGTTTAACCGCATGAAAGTCCGTCTCAAGAAAGAGATCGTGACCATGGGTGTGGACGGGATTGATCCGTTGCAGAGCGTCGGCACTTATGTGCAGCCGCAGGAGTGGAATGCGCTGATCGACGATGAGAACACGATCCTCATCGATACACGTAATGATTATGAATATGCCATCGGCACTTTTAAAGGCGCGATTGATCCGAAAACCAAGACTTTCCGCGAGTTTCCGCAATGGGTTGAAGACCACCGCGATGAACTGGAAGGCAAGAAGATTGCCATGTTCTGCACCGGCGGTATCCGCTGCGAGAAGGCAACGGCTTTTGTAAAAGGTCTGGGCTTTGATGATGTCTTCCACCTCAAAGGCGGCATTCTGAAATATCTCGAAGATATGCCTGCGGAAGATACACGCTGGGAAGGCGAATGTTTTGTTTTTGACGAACGTGTTTCCGTTGGCCATGGTTTGGTGGAAGGCGATGTAGAACTGTGCCGCGCTTGCCGTAATCCGGTAACGCCTGAGGGCAAACTGTCGAAATTCTATCAGGAAGGTATTTCCTGCGACACTTGTTATCATGAGCGCAGCGATGCTGACCGTGCCCGTTATGCGGAACGCCAGCGTCAGGTTCTGCTGGCGAAAGAGCGTGGTGCCAAGCAGCATATCGGTGACTGAGATTTTCTCAGCTGACTATTTTGCAAAAGGCTCTCCCTTCGGAGGGCCTTTTTTATTTGCTTGAAGCATAAGGCAGGAATCGTTATGCATGATGAAATATAATGATTGAAAATATTGAGGGATATCATGATCAGATTTGTTGTTGCATTTGGCCTGCTTGCCGGAACTGCCCTGCCAACCTTAGCGGCAGAAAAGATTGTCGTATTTGCTGCGGCCAGCATGAAAGATGTGATTGATACGGCAGCAGAGAAATTTAAGGCTGAAAATGGTGCGGAAGTAACCGCATCCTATGCATCTTCCTCTGTGCTGGCGAAGCAGATCGAAGCCGGTGCGCCAGCTAGCATTTTCATCTCAGCCGATCTCGACTGGATGGATTATGTGCAGGAACGTAAGCTGATCGAAAATGACAGTCGTGCTGTGATTGCCGGTAATGCGCTGGTTATCGCCGGTGCCAAAGATACAAAACCGGCAGAAGCTGCTGAAATCCTCAAAGCCGGTCGTTTCTCGATGGGCGATCCGTCAAATGTGCCAGCGGGTAAATATGCCAAGGCAGCGCTTGAAAAACTCGGCATCTGGGGTGATGTTTCTGCCAATGCAGTCTTCGCGGAAAATGTGCGCGTAGCGCTGCAATATGTTTCCAGAGGTGAAGTGAAAGCCGGTATTGTTTATGCATCAGATCGTGCACAGGTGCCGGAACTGACAGAAGTTTATCGTTTCCCTGCATCCAGCCACGCGCCAATTCTTTATCCTGCGGCACTGGTAGGCCAAGCTGATGAAAACTCCAAGGCGTTTCTTGCATTTCTGCGCAGCGATGCCGGACAGGCAATCATTGCCGATAAGGGCTTTGTGCCTGCGGCAGAAGCAAAATAAGGCTCTGATCTGACTGATGGCAATGCCGGAAATGGAAATTATCGCTTTGTCTTTGAGGATAGCAGGGCTTGCTATCCTCGGAGCCTTGCCGGTTGCATTTGGTTTTGCGTGGATACTGGCACGCTATAATTTCCCCGGCAAAAGCCTGTTGCAGGCGGTGCTGACAATGCCGCTGGTGCTGCCACCGGTAGTAACCGGATATTTTCTGCTGGTGCTGTTTGGCACGCGCGGCGCTATCGGCAGTTTGCTGCTGCAATGGTTTGATTTTACCTTCGCTTTCCGCTGGACGGGAGCAGCCTTGGCTGCCGGTGTGATGGCACTGCCATTGCTGATCCGCCCGATGCGGCTGGCGATTGAAAATATTGACAGGGGCTTGGAAGAAGCTGCCCGCACACTGGGAGCAGGGCGCATCAAAGCCTTTATGACTGTGACGCTGCCTTTGCTGATACCGGGCATTATTGCCGGTAGTGTGCTGGGATTTGCCAAAGCGCTCGGCGAGTTTGGCGCTACAATAACTTTTGTCTCGAATATTCCGGGCGAAACGCAAACCCTGTCGCTGGCGATTTATGCGCTGATGCAAACGCCGAGCGGTGATGCCGCTGCGCTGAAGCTTATTCTGGTTTCCGTTGTGCTGTCTGTGTTGGCGGTGGTGCTGTCCGAATGGTTGCAGCGCCGGTTGAGCGGAGCTGGTAAATGACACATCAAATCAGCTTCAATACCCTTGATTTCAATGTAAAAGGCGGCAATGGCGGGTTTCGCGTTGAGGCGGCCTTTCGTGCTGAGACCGGCGTTACAGCATTATTCGGTGCGTCCGGTGCCGGTAAAACCACTTTGCTGCGGATGATTGCCGGAACACTGCGCCCTGAGGAAGGACGTATTGCCGTTGGCAATCTGGTGCTGTTTGACAGCGCCAGAAACATCAATCTCCGTCCTGAAGAACGCCATATCGGCTATGTCTATCAGGATGCCCGTCTGTTTCCGCATCTCAGTGTTTTGCGCAATCTGACCTATGCGCAATGGGCAGGTAAACGTGAGCCGGAGCGTAAGGTTGAGGAAATAACCGAGCTGCTCGGCATCGGCGCTTTATTACAGCGCAAGCCGCATCAATTGTCCGGCGGTGAGAAACAGCGTGTGGCGATCGGGCGGGCATTACTGTCGGTACCGCGCCTGCTGCTGCTCGATGAGCCTCTGTCATCGCTGGATCATGCGCGGCGTCAGGAAATTTTACCTTATCTGGAGCGTCTGCGTGACGAGAGCGGGCTGCCGATTGTCTTTGTCAGTCACGAGGTGGATGAAGTCGCGCGGCTGGCGGATACGCTTGTGCTGCTGGAGCAGGGACGGGTACGGGAAAGCGGTTCAGTGTTTGATATTTTCAGCCAGATTGATGGTACGGGCGATACGACAAGTGTGCTTTTGCAAGGGGAAGTCACCCGCAGTGATGATGCCTATGCCATGGCTGACATTGCCATTGGCGGGCATAATTTTCAGCTGACAGACCATGCATTGCAATCGGGGATGAAAGTGCGTCTGCGTATCCGCTCGCGCGATGTATCTCTGTCGCGCTTTGCGCCGGTGGATATCAGTATCCGCAATATTTTTCCGGTAACGATTACTGCAATCTCAACCGATGACGGGCCGTTTGCGGAATTGCGCCTGCAATTGGGCGATGTGCAATTATTGTCCCGTATTTCGCGCAAATCTGTGCAGGATCTCAATCTGAAAACCGGCGAGCAGGTTTTTGCACTTATCAAAGCAGTGTCGATAGATCGCAGTGCCGCAAGACTGCAGCAAAGTGAAATAAGTTTGCAATCTGCATAAAATATGGTCATTTCCTTTTGAGGAAGAGGAGAATGATTATGCAGGACTTGTCAGAGTGGACAGCGCGGCCTGTTCCTGAGCGCAAAGTTCTTGAAGGGCAGTTTGTGCGGCTGGAGCCGCTGAGTGTTGAAAAGCACGGGCAGGGGCTGTTTGAGGCGTCCAGCGTTGCCGATGCGGACAGCCGTTTCACATGGCTGTTTGATACAGTGCCTGCAACGCTCGAAGAGATGCTGCCATGGCTGGAGAAATCCGCCGCAAGCCAGACGACTATGTTTTTCGTCACGATTGACAAGGCGACAAGTAAAATTGCCGGTCGTCAGGCGCTGATGCGCATTGATGCCGAGAATGGCAGTATTGAAATCGGCAATATCTATTGGGGGCCGCTGATTTCACGCAAGCCGGCTGCGACCGAAGCCCAGTATCTGTTCATGCAATATATTTTTGATGAGCTTGGTTACCGCCGTTATGAGTGGAAATGCAATAATGACAATCTGCCGTCAAAGCGTGCGGCGGAGCGTTTCGGTTTTCAGTTTGAAGGTATTTTCCGGCAGCATCTGATTGTTAAAGGCAAAAACCGTGACACTGCATGGTATTCGGTTATCGACAGCGAATGGCCTGCATTGAAACAGGCTTATCAAAACTGGCTCGCCCCTGAAAACTTTGACGCGAACGTGCAGCAGATCAAAAAGCTGGAAAGTTTCTACGCCGATACAGGCCGGAGATAAGCGCATGGCATCCCCACAGCAGAATAAGAAGGATACGCGCAATTCCGCTATAGCCGCCGCACTGATTATGGTGGTTTTCGGCGCGCTGTTTTATTCCATGCCGATCATCATGCTGGCGGTCGGGCCTTACAGCCATGTGCTGGCGGCACTGATTGCGGTTGTCTTTGTGATGGCCTTTTTTGTGGTGTTCTGGCTGCGGGCGAAATCACAGCGAAAACACCACAAAGAGAATTAACTCAGGGCAGCAATCAACAGAAGCACGCCTGTCAGAATGATGAATAATGCAGCGGCGATTTCAATCGCCGTTTGCAGCCGTGCTGACATCAGCGGATTTTTGACCAGGCGCAGCGCCGTATTTTTAGCGGTGACAGCCAGTGTTGCGAGCAAGGCGACGGTGATGAAAGTACCGAATGCCATGGCAAAGGCAGAGAGAATACCACCCAGCATCAGACCGTTGAGCATTGAGAATGTCAGCACAATAATCGCGCCGGAGCAGGGGCGTATGCCGACGGCGATAATCGCTGCCCATGCGGTTTTCCAGTTGAAATCACCACTCAGAGTGGACGGATCAGCAAGGTGGCTGTGACCGCAGGCTGTGCAATTGGCACCACTCCCTGAAAACTCATGGTCAAACACAGCCGGCTTTGCATTGGCAGGCTGATATTTAAGCCGCATGGATGTGTTCAATGCCGATGGTTTTTGTGTTGCCGAGGCTGAGAGTGAACCTTGCCAGACGGGAGCCGGTGCCATTGTTTCAACCGCTATTGCAGGAGCACGTTGCGGCTTTGAGCGAAGCTTGCGGAAGATGATATAAATCCCGCAGAGAATGACCAGCACATAGCTGGCTATTTCCATGCCGCGTCCTGCTTTTCCCATTGAAATGCCGATGCCACGCAGCACAAACCATGCCATGCCGACCAGAAAAATAGCGGACAGTGCCTGCAAAACGGATGAGATGAAGGAAAGAAAAATTCCGCGTCGCAAAGCTGTTTCATTGGCAATCATATAGGATGAGATCACCGCTTTGCCGTGGCCGGGGCCGGCAGCATGTAAAATACCATAGAGAAAAGACAGGCTGACCAATGTCCACGCAGCCCACGGATCATCCTTCATCGCTTTCAGGGCGGTAGTCATCATCAGATAGAAGCGTTTTTGCTCGGCATTAATCCACAATATCAGCTTTGCAAAAGGGCCGGTTGGCTGCAATGTGACTTCACTGGCGCCGATACCTAATGAAGATTGCGCCCATGCCTGACTGTGAAGCACAAATATCAGGCAGGTGCATATGGTCAGCAGCAAAGCACAGGCTCTTAACGGGGGCAGAGTAAGAGTGTGTTGCTTTGCGTGATTCATGCCGGAATGCCTCTGATGATATAACGTAACAAATTTGAGCTTTGGCCAATCCTTATGCGCTGGCCGGTGACTTGTTATTTACAGGTGATCTCTATTCGGGTGGCGAAGAATTTTGACACGTCATTGGTCATCGCCGCGGCTTCGTCGAAGAATGCCTGTGTCAGACTTTGCTGGTTCTGGGCAAGCGCCTCATCGGGATCAGGGCGCACAACAGCAGAGCTGCAGCCGGATGGCATGCCCTTCACCACCAGATCTTCGTCTTTCAGATAATCAATTGCCGTATAGAAAGTCGGGTCATAGACGCCGAAACTGACTTTATGGCCGGGTTCCAGTTTCAGCGGTTTTTCCGGCTTGCTTTCAAACAGGACGATCAGCTGATTATCCGGCAGATCAGCAATCAGATGCTCAGGCTTGTTCATGGCAATATCTTTGCCATCCTGCGTAACTGTCTGAAAATATTTATACTCGGCAATAGAAGTGTCGATTGTTGTGCTGAGTTCATTCAACTCGGCGCTGTCGAGTTTCATCGTGCCTTTCTTGTCGAACTCCATCAATACGGTTGACGAGAACAGGTCGTCAAAGCGCCAGACATGCGCCAGTTTCTCAACGGAGCGATCCGGTGTGATTGTGATTTCCAGACGGGCTTCGGCAAAAACATGCGGATGTGCTGATGCCGCGACAACACCCAGCCCTGTTATGAGGCAGGTCAGGCCGAGGACATTCAGTAAAGACTTGTTTTTGCTGCTGGTCATGGAAACGAAAATCACTCTTTTGAGCGGTCAATGCTGGTTCGGAATTTGGAGAATGAGTGAGGCAAAACTACGACGACAGTCTACGGGTTTTACGCCTCGTCATTGGTCAGCTCTTTGCACGGATTATCTTTGAACCATTTGGCGAGATAATCGACCAGCAGGCGTACTTTGGCAGGCAGATAGGTACGGTGCGGGTAAACGGCATAAATGCCGCCGTCATTAAGCATATAATCTAGGAGCACCGGCACAAGTGTGCCTTTATTCAACTCACCATCGGCGACAAAACGCGGCAGAACGCTGAAGCCCAGACCTTTGACAGTCGCTGCCATGGTGGTGAGCGGGCTGTTGACCTCCAGTGGGCCGCGGATGGCGACTGTCATCATCGAGCCGTCCTGATTGCGGAACTGCCAATTATTGCGGGAGCGGCTGTTGGTATCAATAATGCAGGGCATTTCCCGCAATTGCTCCGGTGTTTCCGGCATACCCAGCCGTGCGATCAGATCAGGCGAGGCGCAGACAACAGTGTGAAATGCGCTCAGCCTTTTGGCGATCAGCGATGAATCCTGCAAGCGGGTGATGCGGATGGCAAGGTCAAAGCCTTCCTCAACCAGATCAACAAACCGGTCATCAAGGTGGATATCGAGCGCAATCTCCGGATGGTCAGCACAAAAATCAATCAGTGACATGCCCAGTGAGGCATCAGCAAAGCTGCGCGGGGCTGTCAGTTTGATCTTGCCGCGCACATCGCCGCTGCTCTCGGAGATGGAGTCTTGCAGATCATCCAGTTCGCGCAAAATCTCCGTTGCGCGGTGATAATAAGTGTGGCCGCTTTCGGTAAGCGAAAATTGCCGAGTTGTACGGTTCAGTAGCCGCACGCCCAGATCATCTTCCAGCTCGCGGACATATTTGGACAGAAGGGCTTTGGAACGACCAATTTTGCGCGCAGCTGCTGAGAAACCTTCGGCCTCCACAACATCAATAAAAGCACGCATCCGTGTGAGTGTGTCCATAAGCTCTGCCCTCCAGATCAGCGACTAAACCGCACCATATATCGCGATCCTGAATATTCAAAATGTCTCAGAAATATCAAAGTGATTCGCTGCATTGCAATCAATAAGACACCTGTTTTTATCATCTACATAAAGCACTGCGCCGTATTTTGAATAAAGAAGTGATTTATTAACCAAAAAAAATCAAATCGGCTCAAATTTGTCATTGTGTGGACACATAAATCATCTTATATCGCCCTTGCCCAAAGTCGCACGTGCCTGTGGGTGTCCGCCGGTATTCTTAATGGAGAATGACCCGGTACGGTAACCTGGACCTAACCGCTCCAGTCGATCTGATGGCCAACCACGGATCGAGGACATCTTGAAGCAACGACGGTGCGGGCCTTTCTGGTGTCTTCCGGCTCTCCACAGGTCGGGAACTCAAAGAGGCACACCCTCATTGCCCTAAGTGCGGAACCGGGTTTTTCCCATTCCAAGCCAAGGCAGACAAAGCGGAAAAACGCTAAATTCAGGGCGTTGATCCATCTGCATATGTATTTGTTCCGTGTTTCCTGCATCTCCAAAGGCCGGTTGCGCGAAGAGCTGATTCATATTTGCCGTAAGGCAGTTTGTCCCTCTGATGGCTTTTGATGCGTGTATGCGCAGGTATTTGCTCATCAGTCCTTTGAAACCATGCTCAACCTTGTGCGTCATTGCACGGGGGCAGGCTTTCGCATCGCAAATGATATGAAGATGCGGCTTTTTACTGCTTATTGCAGTTCAGGAGATCAGGATGGCTACACAGCGCATTATCGACTTTCTCGCCACCCGACGTCCGGAAGGCCCTTGCCTTGTTGTTGACCTCGACGTTGTGCGTGAAAATTATGAACATTTCGAAAAGGCTCTGCCAGCCTCGCGCATTTTCTATGCGGTAAAGGCAAATCCTGCACCGCAGATTCTGTCGCTGCTCGCCTCCATGGGCTCGAACTTCGACACAGCTTCGGTTGCGGAAATTGAAATGGCACTCAATGCCGGTGCAACACCTGACCGCATTTCTTATGGCAACACCATCAAGAAAGAGCGCGATATTGCACGCGCCTATGAATATGGCATTCGCCTCTATGCTGTTGATTGCGTTGCAGAAGTGGAAAAGGTTGCCCGTGCGGCTCCGGGTTCCCGCGTGTTCTGCCGCATTCTGGCCGATGGTGAAGGTGCTGAATGGCCGCTGTCGCGCAAATTCGGCTGCGTTCCGGAAATGGCTGTTGATGTGCTGCGTGCAGCCCATCAGCTGGGTCTGGATGCCTATGGCGTATCGTTCCATGTCGGTTCACAGCAGACTGATCTGACTGCTTGGGATCGTGCTCTGGCCGATACCAAAGGCGTGTTTGATCTTTTGGCTAAAGAAGGCATTAACCTGCGCATGGTCAATATGGGCGGTGGTTTTCCGACCCGTTATCTCAAAGATATCCCGACCGCACAGGCCTATGGCGAAGCTATTTTCGATGCGCTGAGCCGTCATTTCGGCAATCGTCTGCCGGAAACCATTATCGAACCAGGCCGTGGCATGGTTGGCAATGCCGGTGTGATCAAAACCGAAGTGGTTCTGGTTTCCCGCAAAGCCGACAATGACAATCGCTGGGTCTATCTCGATATCGGTAAATTCGGCGGTCTGGCTGAAACCATGGATGAAGCGATCCGTTATCAGATCGTGACTCCGCGTGACGGCGATACTCTGGAACCTTGCGTTCTGGCAGGCCCGACCTGTGACAGCGCCGATGTGATGTATGAAAAGGCACCTTATCCGCTGCCGGTCTCGCTGACCATCGGCGATGAAGTGCTGATCGAAGGCACCGGCGCTTACACAACAACCTATTCGGCTGTTGCGTTTAACGGTTTTGAACCGCTGCGCTCCTATGTGATCTGATACTGATATGCGTCTCGTCAGGGACGCATATTCAGCCTCACATTGCGAATGATACCGGTGGAAGAATTCCACCGGTTTTGTCAAATAAAATTTTTGCTTTGTGTTTATCCTCATCCATATGTGTGAGGAAACAATGTCCCTTACCGCTTTGTTTTAGCGCATTTGCCTCACGCAAATGCTTTAAGGTTCACGCTGATGTCTGCTTCTTCTGTTGCGGCCGGAACCACGGCTGAATTGTCAGCCGCGCAAATCACTGCTCCGGCACCGGTCTCGTTTAGTATTGCTCATGAAACGCCTGCGGACAGTAGTGCACGTGAGGCTTTGCTCGACCGTGTGATGGGTGAGGGCCGCAAGCGCAAATCATCGGAAAAGCTGCGTCGTAAACGCGTGCCTGCCTATGGGCTGGCATTGATTGCCCGCGATGCGGATGGCGTGATGATCGGCAGTGTCCGGCTCTGGCATATTTCTGCCGGTAAAAAAGCCGGCGGAGAAGCTGTGCCTGCTTTGCTGCTGGGGCCTTTGGCGGTTGAGACAATTTATGCGGGGCGGGGTGTCGGCGCTGCATTGATGCGTCAGGCTATTCACAATGCGCAGGCGCTTGGCCATAAGGCGATTTTGCTGGTTGGTGATCCTGAATATTATGGCCGTTTCGGTTTTACCGGCAATAAAATGGCTGATCTGGCTATGCCGGGGCCTGTGGAACGTCACCGTTTTCTGGCGCTGGAGCTGGAAGAAAATTATCTGGACGGTGCATCCGGTGTGCTGACTGCTACCGGCAAGTTGATTGCTGACCGTCAGGCCATTGCTGTTTGAATAGAGCGGAATTTAAAGAAAAATAACCGGTTTCAGCTGTCAGTCTCTGCTTTCAGTTGAAACCGGTTTTGAATAGCATACCTATATAGAACGAAGAATTATGCTCCGGCTATTTTGCCGGATAGTTCACATATAGGGAAAACAGAATGCAACTGGCAGATATCGGACTGATCGGGCTTGGCGTCATGGGTTCTAATCTGGCGCTCAATATTGCTGAAAAAGGATATCGGGTTGCAGTTTATGACCGTGAAGCGCCGGTATTAGAAAAGTTTTATGCTTCCAGCGGTGAGTTGCAGGAACGCATTATTCCCTGTGCAACCATGGAGCAGCTCAGCCAGAATATTGCCAAGCCGCGCCCGATTATCATGCTGATTAAAGCAGGCAGCCCCGTTGATACGGAAATGGCCAAGCTTAAGACCTTTCTGGAAAAAGGCGACATCATTATTGATTCCGGCAATTCCGATTACCGCGATACGGTGCGCCGCCTGAATTCACTCGGCGAAAACGACCCGACTTTTGTCGGTATGGGCATTTCCGGTGGTGCGGAAGGCGCGCGTAACGGCCCGTCCATGATGGTCGGCGGTACGCCTGAAGCCTATGCGCGTATTGAGCCGATTTTGGATGCGGTAGCTGCTCGTTATAAAGGCGAACCATGCAGTGCCCGTATGGGGCCGGATGGTGCGGGGCATTTTGTCAAAACCATTCATAACGGTATTGAATATGCCGATATGCAGATGATTGCGGAAATCTACGGCATTTTGCGTGATGTTTGCGGTTTGAAGGCGGAAGAAATCGCGCCGATTTTTGCAAAATGGAATACAGGTGCGCTGAATTCCTATCTCATTGAGATTACGGCAGAAGTGCTGAAAGCGCTTGATCCTGAAACCGGAAAGCCGGTGCCTGATATTATTCTGGATGCTGCAGGACAAAAGGGTACCGGACGCTGGGCGGCAATTGAAAGTCAGATTCTCGGTGTTCCGGCGACAGGTATTGAAGCCGCTGTTGCTGCACGCTCAATCTCTTCCCTGATTGCGCAACGACAAAAACTGGCAAATGCCTATGGCGATCCGGTACAGACAGGATCGATCAAGGCGGATCAGACTTTTATTGACGCATTGGAGCAAGCATTGCTGGCCGCAAAGATTGCAGCCTATGCGCAGGGCTTTGCGGTGATGGCCGCGGCTTCACAAGAGCATCAGTGGAATTTGCCACTGGCGACGATTGCACGGATCTGGCGTGCCGGTTGTATTATCCGCTCACAGTTTCTGGATGAAATCGGTGAGGCTTTTGCTGCGGGTGAGGTGGATAATCTGCTTCTGGCACCTGCATTTGTTGAGCAAATGAGCGTGGCTGCCCAAAGTCTTCGTCAGGTTGTGGCAGCTGCGGTGACTGCCGGTGTGCCGGTACCGGCACTGAGCTCTGCGATCAGCTATTTTGACGGGTTCCGCCAAAGACGCGGTTCAGCCAATCTTATTCAGGCACAGCGTGATTTCTTCGGGGCGCATGGTTTCAAAAGAATCGACAAAGACGGCGATTTCCACGGCCCTTGGGGCGATGGGCTGTAATTGCACCTTGTCACAGGACAAGAAAAAGGCCGGACTTTTATCAAGTCCGGCCTTTATTTTTATTTGCCCAGAACCAATAAATCCTGCGCAGCAAAATGGACAGTGATTTTGTCACCATGCTGCGGCGGGCGCACCGCCGGATTGTTGAAACTGTCGAAAGACAGCTGATTTGCACCCAGTGTTACACGGGTACGAATGACCGAGCCTAAGAAGTGCACATCCTGTACAATGACTTCAACGCTGCTGTCGCGGGCAGGGGAGGCATCAAGGCTGATGGTTTCCGGCCGCAGAGCCAGAGTGATAGCATCACCTTTGTTGTAAGATGCCAATGATTGCGGCACGGTGATAGTTGTGCCGCCAAGATCCGCAGTATTTTGCTGCGGATCTGCCACACGGGCTTCCAGCATATTCAGCGTACCAACGAATGATGCCACGAAGCGCGTTGCCGGACGGTTGTAAATATCAAACGGCGTACCGATTTGATCGGCTTTGCCTTCATGCATGACCACGATCCGGTCGGAAATAGACAGTGCCTCTTCCTGATCGTGGGTAACAAATACGGTTGTGATACCAAGTTGGCGCTGAATAGCACGGATTTCCTCACGCAATGAAATACGAATTTTCGCATCCAGTGCTGAGAGCGGTTCATCGAGCAGCAGAACCTGCGGTTTTGTCGCCAAGGCACGGGCAAGGGCAACACGCTGCTGCTGGCCGCCGGACATCTGATAGGGGAAGCGGTCTGCCAGATGCTCAAGGCGGATCAGTTCCAGCATCTCTTTGACCCTTGCATCAATCTCGGCTTTAGGCTTGCCTGAAACCCGCAGACCAAAAGCAACATTTTGTGCGACAGTCATATTCGGAAACAGGGCATAGGCCTGAAACACCATGCCGATATTGCGTTTGTTCGGTTTGAGATCGACCACATCCTGACCGTTGATTTCGATCACACCCTGATCGGGTGATTCAAAACCGGCAATCATACGCAGAACGGTGGTTTTTCCGCAGCCCGATGGTCCGAGAAACGAGATGAACTCACCTTTCTCAACCGCCAGACTGAAATCATGGACAACAGTATTGGCGCCGAAGCTTTTTTTGAGATTATTGATATTGAGAAAAGCCATGACTTAATTGCCTGCTGTCTTAAATTTGGAGAAGCGGGTGACAAGCTGGAGCATAATCATGCTCAGCCATGTAATGCCGAAGGCAATGATTGCCAGTGCTGACGGTTCATAAGCGCGGTTTGCACCGACAAGCTGCAAATAAGGGCCGAAAGCCGGACGATTGAGCAGCGAAGCCAGCGTAAATTCGCCGATGACGATCGCAAAGGTAATGAACGCACCGCTCATAACACCGGAAAGCACATTCGGGAAAATCACTTTGAACAGAATGGTCGGCCAGCCTGCGCCCAAACTTTCCGCGGCTTCTGTTAAAGTGCGAACATCAATCGTGCGCATGGCCGTATCAATCGAGCGATACATATAAGGCAGCGCCAGCGTCACATAGCCGAACATCAGCAGAATATCGGTTGCGCGCGTTGATCCTGTAAATGGCAGCCATGAGGACGAGTTATAAATCCGCAAATAGCCGAATACGATAACAATCGCCGGAATAACCAGTGGCATCAGCGTGATAAATTCGATGACGGGACGCAAGTAAGGCATGCGCAGACGCACCCAATAGGCAGTCGGTACCACCAGCAACACGCCGAAAATAATCGTCATGATGGCCAGCATGATGGAATAGCCGAATGTCGCCTGAAAATTCGGGTCAGTCAGCACCACACGATAGGCATCAAAAGAATATTCACCACGACGCATGCGCAGAGAGAATTCAAATGTACCGATCAGCGGCACAACGAAATAGATCGCGCCGATCAGAAAGGCGATCCATGCGCCGAGGGTTTTTGGAATGAAATATTTCAGCTTCATTTCTGCCACCGTTCTGCACGCATGCGCAGCCAGATATAAAGCAGATTGGAAATACCGGTAATCAGGATCATGCCGAGTGCCAGCGCATAGCCGAGATTCTGATTGTGCAGAACATCGCCGCGAATTTGCGCGTAAAGCAGGATAGGTACGATATTCAGCGAAGAACCGGTCAGCGCATAGGCTGTTGCAATGGCGCCAAAGGCATTGGCGAACAGCAACAGGCTGGTGCCGAGCAGGCTTGGCCAGAGAATCGGAAAGGCCACCATGCGCCAATATTGGAATGTCGTGGCACCGAGAATGGATGAAGCCTCACGCCATTCTTTTTTCAGGCCATCCAGCGCAGGAGTGAGGATCAGCACCATCAGCGGAATCTGGAAGAACAGATAGGTCAGTGTCAGGCCGAAAAAGCTCAGCAGGTTAAAACCGGTGGCATAGAGATTGAAGCCGAACCATTCGCGCAGCAAAATCGTAACGAAACCGGTGCGGCCGAGCGTGGCAAGAAAGGCGAAAGCCAGCGGCACACCGGCAAAGTTGGATGCCACACCCGAGAATGTGAGCACAGTCGGGCGCAGAAAACGGGGCAGTTTACCCAGTACAATCGCCCATGCCATGAACGAGCCGATCACAGCGCCACCCAAAGCGGAGGCAAAGCTGATTTTGATCGAGACCCAATAGGCGCTCATGATGCCGGGTTCAAACAGATCTATAATATTTTGCAGGGTGAAATTACCCTGACTATCCTGAAATGCACCGACAACCAGATACATGGTCGGCCAGAGCAGAAACAGAATTGCGAAGGCGAAAAACGGGGCAACACCGAGCCACTCTAAAGGCAGACGGCGCTGGGCGCGTCGCACAGGGGGCGTGTCAGATGTTATGCCATTGCTGGACAGGCTCATATGATTTTTGCTTTTTATGGTCTGCGGCTGAAAGATTTCGCAGATTGAGGTGCTGAAATCTGCAGGCATACAGCAATGTTCAGATTGCGGTGCCGGCTGAGTTATTTTTTATGATGATATGTGTCGTATAAAAATGCAAATTGCAAAACCTGTTACGGGCGGGTGTTGCCGCCCGTAACAGCAGCATTCAGCTGTTCAGCTTACTGAACATTCGCGCCGACTACGCTATCCCAGTTCTTGGTGATGACAGCCTGAGACTTGTCGAGTTCTTCCAAGGTCGGGAAGACAGCTTTCTGGTAAGCTTCTGCCGGTGGCAGCTTGTCGAGCAGTTCCTGAGGAATCTTGCCTTCTTTAGCCATGGCGTTGAAGCGGATCGGGTGGCAATAGCCTTTCAGATAACCGATCTGGCCTTCATCGGAATAGAGATGTTCCATCCAGAGTTTGGCTGCATTTGGATGTGGTGCATAGGCGCTGATGCCCTGTACATACACACCGGCTACAACACCGGTTTTCGGAATGATAACTTCAACTTCCGGATTGCCGTTCAGCGTATCGCGGTCTGCCAGAGCATTATAGTCCCAGCGGATAACGATAGGGGTCGAGCCCTGTGCCAGTGAAGCGGCCTTGCCGATGACAGGTACAAAATTACCGGCCTTATTCACGTCGCGGAAGAATTCCAGCCCCTTCTGAGCTGCTTCTTCACCCGGCTTGCCGCCAAGGGAAAGACCAGCAGCATACACACTCAGGATTGCCTGTGTGGATGCACGCGGATCGCCGGAATGCGCAACGGCATTGGCAAATTCAGGCTTGAGCAGATCAGCCCAGTCCTGCGGTGCATCTTTGATGATGTCTTTGTTCACTTCGAAAGCCAATACGCCGTAATAGTCGCCGTACCAGTAACCTTCAGCATCCTTGGCATCATCAGGGATCGAATCCCATGTCGATACTTTATAAGGCTGGAGCAGGCCATCTTTTTTCGCAGTGGTGCCGAAGGTAAAGCCGACATCGATCACGTCAGGCGCCTGAGGGCCCTTATTGTCTTTGTTCGCTTTGATTGCTTCGATTTCATCGCCGGAGCCTGCATCCGGATTCAGTTCATTGACCTGAATGCCGTATTTGTCTTTGAAGCTCTTGATGATTTCACCATAGCCGCACCAGTCATGCGGAAGGGCGATTGTGGTCAGCTGACCCTCTGCTTTCGCGGCGGCGATCAGTTCTTCTGACGGAGCTGCCACGGATAATGTGGTGCCGGCAAAAGCGATCGCTGTTGTCAGGGACAACAGCCGTGTTGTTCTGTTAAGCATTGACATACTCCCCTTAAAGCTACGGGAGGCCTGCTTTCAGGCATCCTCGCATTTTTTCGATAGGCGCGTCATATGAAAGTACCATGACAGCTATCGTTTTTCTTTATCCGGGCAGAAGTGAACCATGTTTTTTTATCGCAATCAATTGAATGTTGCAGTTTAGAGAGAAGGAAATGAATAAAAAACAACAATATACTTAATCTCTTGAATATATTGATTTTTATCGGATGATAATCCGGCTGCGCGGCGTGGTTCTGAATATCAGAAAGGATTCATAGGCTTAGCCGCAAATGTCGTTAACCGGATAGTATGAGCGGGCAATTAGTTGGTAATTGTGCATTGTGACAAAAACATTTTAATAAAATAACTGTGCCGGATAATGAGATTCTGTTTGGCGGTGAAATAATCTTAATTTTAAGGCACTGATTTTTAATTATTAAGTTCTGCAGAAGAGTGTTTTGGGCCGGTTTCCAGAGGGAGGGGATGACCGGAGATTCGTCGCAGCGGATCACTGTTGTTTTATCTTATTTGCGTCATCGCGTTGAAATAGTATTTTTGCTGCATTCATGTCTTAGTTGAGAAGAGGCGCGCAAATCATGTGCGTTTATTTTCGAATCATTTTCATATTCGCGCGTTTTTATGCGCTTTGATTTTTATGTTTTCATTTCGCTGATTATTACAGGTGTTTAAAACGGAATTTTTTCATGGAATTTGAATTTATCCATTTCCCGGAATTTCAAAACAGTTTCTTTGGCAAAGAATATTGTTCATCTATTCTGGAAACATATATCGCCGTTCGTAAAAAACTTTCCTGCAAGCATATTACGCATATTACGCCTAAGCATGCGGATGCGGGCATGGCTGATAATATCAAGACTGTGGTGTCGACATTTCCGGCAGACTGGATCGTGAATTACGCTGCAAAAAGTTATTTTGATATTGATCCGCTTTTTCATCAGAAATGGTCTGATCCCGAGCTGCCTCATAGTGTCAGCATTACAGAGATTTACAGTCACAAACAAAATACACCGGCATTGCAGAATTATGTCGATGATTTGAGAGCGCATAATTTTGGCGATACATTTATTATGGTGACACAGCGGCTGAATGGCAGCGGGGATGCCCATACTATTTATGCGTTTGACACGAAAAAGGGCAAAAACGACCTCAATGCCGAAGATCTGATCCGTCTGCTGGAAAAGGATTTTTTACAGGCGACTGCGCAATTACATGAATCTGTATTATCCGCGGTGAGCGACTATTCATCACAAAAGAACGAAGTTCAGTCGCTGGTTTCTCTGACGCCACGCGAGGTTGATTGCCTCAAATGGGCAGCACGCGGAAAAACTGACGGTGAAATTGCTGAAATTCTCAGCATCGCCCGCTGGACAGTGGTGACCTATTTGCAAAATGCCAAGATCAAACTGGGTTGTGCCAACCGCACATCTGCAGTGGCGGTGGCGATGTCGCTCGGCATTATACCTTTGCCGGATACATCGCATTTACAGGGCTGATTGGCAAAAACACCCCGCATTTTTGTGCGGGGTGTTCTGTTGTTCCTGATTAGTTATGCGCGCAACTTGCGCACAGACCGCGAATTTCCAGAGTGGTTTTCGTTGGATGAAAATGGTTCTTCTGCGTCCAGTGCTGCACGCAATCTTCAATCTCCGGCTCAGAAAATTCCGAAGCTAAACCGCATTTATCGCAAATGGCAAAAGCTGCGATACCATGCAGATGGCCGTGCTCATGGTGGTGCGGATGGGCGCAGGCAATAAAAGCATTCAGGCTTTCAAGGCGATGGATCAGGCCGTATTCAAGTAATTTGTCCAGTGCACGATAGACTTGCAGTGGTGCACGGAAGCCTTCCTCGCGCAACTGGTCGAGAATTGTATAGGCGCTGAGCGGGAACTCAGCCTTTGCAAGCGCTTCCAATACGAGATTCTGATTACGTGTGAGTTTCGGAGCGCGCGCTGCCGCAGATGCAGTTCCTGTATGCGTATGAGCGGTCATTATGAAGTCTCCTTATCGCGCGCAACCGGCAAAGATGCTTTGAGTTTTTGCCATGGGAGCAAGCTTATAACAAAAAACACCACAGAAGCCACGACTATGGATGGTCCTGACGGTGTGTCATAATTTAATGAGCCGAAGAGACCGGCAATAACCGAGCAGGCACCGATAAAAGCCGCATAGATGGCCATTTGCTCCGGCGATAATGCAAAACGGCGTGCCGTGGCTGCCGGAATAATCAGCAGAGCGGTAATCAGCAGAATGCCGACGATTTTCATGGCAATGGCAATCAACAGCGCCAGCAAAATCATAAATAAAGTGCGGTGCAGTTCCGGTTGCAGACCTTCAGCCTGTGCAATATCCTCGCTGATGGTCGCTGCAAGCAAAGGTCGCCAGAGTTTAATCAGACCGGCAAGGATCAATGCGCCACCGGCGTAAATGGCGATAAGATCGGAGACGGATACCGCGAGAATATCGCCGAACAGCAGTGACATCAGATCAAAGCGGATCCATGTCATAAAGGCGACAAGCACCAGACCGAATGCCAATGTGGCGTGGGAGAGTATGCCCAGCAATGAATCGGCTGAAAGTGAGTGGCGTTTTTGCAGGACGAGCAGCAGCATCGCGATGCTAAAGGCGATCAGAAAGACGGAAACCATAATATTCAGGTCAAACAGCATGGCAAGGCCAACGCCAAGCAATGCCGAATGAGCCATCGTGTCGCCGAAATAGGCCATGCGCCGCCATACAATAAAACAACCGATAGGGCCGGTAATTAAAGCGAGGCCGATACCGGCAAGCATGGCGCGTATAAAGAAGTCATCAAGCATGATTGTGTCCACCGCTTTGGGAATGGTTGTGGTCTTCGCAGTGTTCATGATGATGGCCGTCATCATGGTGACAATGATCGGTTATCGTACCGTCTGCATGTTGTACCCGTCCGTCAGCCAGATGGGTGTGGTCATGATGATGCGTGTAGACTGCAAGCGAGGGCGGAATTTCCATGCCGCGCGGAGTGCGCAATCCGAAAAGTTTGGCATATTCAGGGCTGGCCGCCACATCAACCGGCGTGCCGCTGCAACATATATGCCCGTTCAGGCAGACAACGCGGTCTGTTGCGGCCATAACAATATGCAGATCATGGGAGATCATCAGAACACCGCAACCGGTCTGATCGCGGAATTTTGCAATTTTCTCATAAAGCTCGGCTTCACCGGCAAAATCAACGCCCTGCAATGGTTCATCCAGCACCAGCAAATCCGGTTTGCAGGCAAATGCTCGGGCAAGCAACACACGCTGAAACTCGCCGCCGGAAAGATGGACAACTTGTGCTTTGATGAGTTGCGGGATGCCTGCAAGTTCCAGAGCTGCTTCGATTGCTTCTTTTTTTATAGGAGCAGTCATGCGGATCATGCGCTCAACTGTTAACGGCAGGCTCGGATCAATCGAGATTTTTTGCGGGACATAGCCGATGGTCAGGGATTTCTCGCGTTTCACCGCGCCTTCATCAGGCTTATGAATACCCAATGCCATTTTGGCGGTCGTGCTTTTCCCTGAGCCGTTAGGGCCGATGAGCGTAACAATTTCACCTTTATGCAGGGTGAGATCAATGTTGCGGACAAGCCAGCGACCGTTCCGCTCAATCCCTGCATTTTCAAGGCGCAGAAGAATGTCAGATGTCTGTCCGCTGGCGGCAGCTGATAATGGATGATGCATTGTACGCTTTCGGAATGATAGAAAAGCAGATCCTGCTCTTGTCACGAGTTATCTCATACGTTATAGCATTACGCAATAATGTAACTTTATAACATATTGTTCCGATATGCTGTCATTTCAATCGCTGGCAGTGATTAATAGCAATTTCTGTGAGGTTTTATGTCTGTTATCCGAGTTTTGCTGGCATCTGCTTTGTTGTCTGTTTCTTCGCATGCTGTTGTTGCGGCGGAAAAAGGCGATGTCGTGGTTTCGATTAAGCCAATTCATTCACTGGTTTCTGCTGTTATGCAGGGGGCAGGGGAGCCGGATCTTATTGTTAAAGGCGCTGCATCAGAGCATGGCTATAATCTGAAGCCGTCTGATGCCGGTGCACTGGAAAAAGCAAAAGTCATTTTCTGGGTCGGGCCGGAAATGGAAACTTATCTGACAAAGCCATTAGAGACTCTTGGTTCTAAGGCTGAAGTTGTGCGACTGGATCAGGTAAAAGGACTTGAAATTCTGTCTGCGCGTGAAAGCGGCAATTTTGAACCGCATGATCATGGCGGGCACAGCCATGGTGAGGGCGGTGAGGCGCATGACCATCATCATGATGATTTGCATCTCTGGCTTGATCCGCAAAATGCCAAGCTGATGCTGGAGCCGATTGCGGAAGCTTTAAGTAAAGCTGATCCGGAGCATGCCAAGCAATATCAGGCGAATGCGGCAGCCTATGCCGATAAGATTGATGCGCTGCAAAAAGATGTGGCGGCGGAGCTGGAGCCGGTGCGCACCAAGCCTTATATTGTGTTCCACGATGCCTATCAGTATTTCGAACGTCGTTTCGAGCTTTCAGCGGCAGGCTCAATTACGGTCAATCCGGAAAAAGCACCGGGTGCAGCGCGTATTCGTGAAATTCAGACCAAAGTGAAGTCCTTGGGGGCGACCTGTGTGTTCTCTGAGCCGCAATTTGAGTCCGCTTTGGTAAAGACCGTGCTTGAAGGAACGGAAGCTAAAACAGGCGTACTTGATCCGCTTGGGGCTGATCTTCAGGACGGGCCGGAACTTTATCCGCAGCTGATCCGCAATCTGGCGACATCGCTGAAGACCTGCCTGCAGTAATTCCCGTTACAAATCGCTATAGCCATCTGCCAGTGTGCGTTTATCCAGCACGCTGGCGATGGCTTCGCGCACTTCCAGCATCATACGGCGAATTTTACAGTCTTCTTCGATGCAGTCCTCGCAGGCTTTATATCCTGTCTTGCTCGCGCAGGGGAGGGGGGCCAGAGGGCCGTCAAGGCTGCGGATAATATTGCCGATTGAAATCTGATCGGCCGGTTTGGCCAGACAAAAGCCTCCGCCTTTACCTTTGCGGCTTTGAACAAAGCCTGCAACGCGCAGGTCTGTCAGGATATTATCCAGAAATTTGCGCGGGATGTTACGTGCCTTGGCGATCTCGCCAACAGAGATAAGGTCATCCTGTGTGGCTTCTGCCAGATGAACCATTGCTTTGAGGCCGTATTTCCCTTTTTTAGTGAGCATGTAAGCGGTGTTCCCTGCATTATATAATGTTATTGCTCTCTATCTGTAGCGCAGAGTAGGGCAGGTATCAAACGCAAGTCATAATCTATGTGTCTGTCGCGGGCTTGCTGATTTGCCGAATCCGGTTTTCCGAGGGCGAAAAAGAGGGTAAATTTTCGCTTAATTTTTAAAGTTTTCCCTGTGGAAAGAAAGTTTGCGATTTGTGTAGTTTTTTTGAAAAGTCGTGTTGACAGTTTGGATTGGTGGGGTCTATATAGCGACACAACGAGGGCGGCGGCGCTGCTAGCGGCAGAGAGCTTCGCCCCTGAGATTGGTTG
>NZ_MOYL01000004.1:0-405741 GCF_001939785.1 Pseudochrobactrum sp. B5 | reverse complement strand
ACTGAATATCATAAAATCTGGTTCCGCCTCATGGGATCGAACCACGACCGGCGCATTCAAAGTGCGCTGCCCTACCTTTAGGCGAAGGCGGATTATTGGTACCCGTGTCAGGAATTGAACCTGCATCTTAGCAGTTATGAGCTGCTGGCATTACCATTATGCTATACGGGCATTTTGTTGAGGCGCTACCTCAAAAATCTGGGGCTGTATTCGGCTTTGGCAAGCCTTAACCTACTGATCAGTTTCGCATCCCCAAGGCATCTAAGGGTCTTTCACCTACTCTGCCAATGCGCTCCGAGAATCTAAGACCGCGCACTGTCGGAAGCACGTAACGCGGAATCAAAAAGGCAGCCTTTAGGCTGCCTCTCAAATCGGATTTGTCGTCACACGCAAATCACCATAATACAAAATATAGTATATTCCGCTTAAGCGGGCAACATCCTATTGTGTTTTATACCCCCAATGCACAGCCAGCGCATCAAGCCCGTCTTTCACATAATCGCTATAGGTGGTCTTCTCACGCTGGCTCGTGGCGATGTCTGAAATCTCCATCCCCTGCCCGACAACCTTGATCATCAGATCAAAAGCCTTCCGACCAAGCACAGGCTTGCATTCATTTAACCGCTGCACCGCATCAATCATGCTGTCCGGCAGCGGATCGATGCCCTTGCCGCCATCCACCTGCTCACGGCCATAGTCTATGGCAATTGTGCCTTTAGCACCTGACCGCTCCCAATATTGACGGAACCGGCCTGCCGCAGCCCATTGTGCATCATTGATATGTCCGCGTGAATAGAGAGTGCCAACCGCACTCTCCTTGATATTCACATAGGCTTTGATCTTCGGCGGGTTCCAGCTCTCGCCTGAATGATCCGGGGAATAATACGGATTTGGAACGCGATGCACCCGAATATCGGATTTGAGGGTTCCCACCTCGCCGCGAGAGATTGCTTTTCGCTGTTCTTTTGATGGTGCCGCCATATGTATTTCCCTGCGCTGAATATCTATTGTAACTCTATAAACTACTGCTAATATTGAAACTTGTTGCCACATCATCTGAGGGGTAAACGAGTGCGTATGCAGCGTTTTATGAAGTGGCATTTGTCAGGTGACGACTGGATCGTTATGGATTGCCTGACTGGTGAGGAGGCTTTTGTTGGTGGCGTAAAGTATGGTGCATTGATTGAAGTTGAGGCTGAACGATATGCTGAAACTCTCAATTGGCTACATAGTTATGCACCTCTAAACTCAGCGCCCTGGATTTACGAAGAGCCGTACGAAAGAGAATGACTGCACACGTCTGCAGCGTTAACTCATTCCCAATGCGTCCATATAAAGCTGGATCATCGCTTCTTCTTCCTGACGCTCGTGTGCTTCTTTTTTACGAGCTCGGATGATTGCGCGAACAGCCTTGGTGTCAAAGCCTGAGCCTTTGAGCTCCGCGAACACTTCCTTAATGTCCTCACTGATCGTGCTCTTTTCTTCTTCCAATCGTTCAATGCGCTCGATGAAGGCACGAAGCTGGCCGACTGCAATTGTCTGGGCGCTATCACCGGTAATATCGTCACTCATGGCTTAATCCTTATGCTGCTGATTTCGTTTGTGATTGACTGGTATAAATTCCGTATTTCCGCAGCGCGTGGAGCGCACTTGTGTGATCCACGAAAAACTCTCGCCCAAGGGCAGATAGCGAAATGTCTGGCCAATGGATTTTTGCTGCGCAAATGGCAGCATGTTTAGCTCGAACAACACGAACAGTTCTGTTTTTCTCATCCAAAGTTTCCTTTGGGACATTGAACAGATCAGCGGCCATCATCCGCAATTCCTCAAATGTCTCGAACTGCATGGAAACAAGCAACGCAGCTGATACTAAAACGTCAGGGATGGTGCTGTTATGCGTCTGAGTTTTATGTTCACGCTGTTTAGATCGACGCTTTTTCCATACCCACTGAACAAATTTAGGGTTCATCCCGCGATAGATACTCACGTCTTCAACACTGGAGCCGCGGCATCCAAAATCCACTTCTGTTTTCATCTCGCGCCTCGCTTCTTTCGTTCAATTACTAAAATTTTATTTGTGCGTTCTTCGTGTATCTGCCGCTCTATCTCGCCCTCATGTAGGCAAAGGGCTTCGGCTATCTGTTGGGTGTCTAAGCCTGTGCGGAAAAGGTCGTGAGGTGTCATGCGGCCACTCCGATGATTTGCCAGCCCTTCCCGTCATTCGGCTTGAGCAAGTGTTCAGGGATGCGACAACCATCCTGCCAAGGAAGAGCACCAAGCAGTGGATTCCATCGGCGGTGCAGCCTTGCTTGCTCAAGGAAAAACTCAAGCTTGCGTTCCTGCTCAGCCTTCGGCAGCGCGAAAACATCAATCTTCGTCACCGTTGCAGGCTTAGCTAATCCGGTACCGGCTTTGACACGGGCGTTGAAGGCGTCGCGGATTGCGCTGACGAAATACGCCCAAGAGCTGGCTGGTTTGGACATGCGGGACGCAACAGAGCGAATTGTCGGCAGAATATCCGTTTCCAGATCAACGCCATTGTTGAGCAGCTCCAAGATCGCCCCGACAACCAATGAACCGTGCGGCTGGATTTTACCCTCCGCCGCTTCCGTCAGCTTTTTCGTTAAATCCCTGAGGTCAAGATTTTGCTTTTGAGAAAGATCAGCAGCAGCCTCGCGCACATGCGCGTTAGAAGCTTTAGCTTCTTTTGGTTCTGGTTCTGATTGGTCGAACGGTGGTGATTTTAAGCCTTTGATTTTATTAGGACGAGAACGATTTTCAGCCTGTTTATCTTGAAGTTTTCTCAGAGTTTCGAGCTCGATAATTGCACGTTCATTTGTCAGAAACTCGCCGCTCACGATGATCTTGCCCATAGATACAAGGGTGCCGCGCAACGAATTCCACTTCCGAATTGTGCATCCTAGCAGGCCGGATATGTAACGCGCATCGTCAGGGAGGTTACCGCCCTGCATGTAAATCAGATCAAGCACCAGCCGGTAAGCAGCCTTCGTTTCGAAGTCCATACCGATGGTGCCCTCGATAAAATCGCGTGGATATGCCTTGTAATATGGGAGGCCATTCATGCTTCATACCTCGCTGCGTTTCTGACAGCAGAGCAAGCGACATCAATGAACAGATCAACCTGTGTGACCGGTCCGTTGCGCTGCTTTGCGATGTGAAATTCAAGCTTGTTTTTTACTTCTGCCAGCTTGTCCTGACGGGCAATTTCTTTTTCGAAATCATCGTGCTTTTCACGCTCGAGGTAATATGCCTCGCGGTAAAGGAAGATGATTGTATCGGCATCCTGCTCGATGGCGCCGCTATCACGCAGGGCAGACAACTGAGGGCGTTTATCGGCTTGGCTCTCCACAGCACGATTGAGCTGCGACAGAAGCACAACAGAAATATTGTACTCACGTGCCATAGATTTGAGCGCACCGGTCATTTCCGCAATTTCATTTGTACGGTTGCCGGAATAACGATTACTGGCGCGGATAAGCCCAAGGTGGTCAATCATAAGGCAATCAAGATTGTGACTGGCCTTTTCAGAGGCTTCCAGCATCACTTCAAGTTTGACGCGAATATCAGAAATAGAAAGCCCGGACTGTTCTTCAATAAGCAGCGGCAAGCCGTCCATTTCTTGCTGAACGCGCTTCAATGCGTACAAGTCTGGCTGAGACAATCGACCTGTAACTAAATCCTGATAAGGAATACGAATATTATCGTCATAGGCCAGATCAGACACTGCTCTGGCCGCAAGCTTCTCAGCATCCATCTCAAGCGAAATGAAGCCAACACCATGCCCCTGCTTGGCAAGTTTGCAGGCAACGGACATTGCAACAGAAGTTTTCCCCATAGACGGACGAGCGCCAATCAGCGTCAGATCACGCTTATGAATGCCGCCGGTCACATGATTGATGTCCGACAATCCCCACGATAAACCGGTAATACCTGTGCCGGTCGCCATAGCGATTTCAGCCGCGATGATTGCGTTTGATGCGGCGTGAGACACAGAGACTTGAGACTTGCGTTTCGAGCCTCGACGTAAATCAGAAACGATATCATCAAAAATCACACCAGCCTTTGTGACTAATTCCGCAGGATTGGAATTAGGATCACGTGCGGCGGAACTTAGACTTTCGGCCTGATCTGCCAGTGCCAACCGTGCTGATTGCTCAATAACCTGCTTAGCGCTCTTCTCGATATTGGCAGAGCCAAGCACTGACGAAGTGGCAAGGCGAGCAAGATAATGCGAAATACCCTGCCCTGTAGACTGTTCGTGTGTTTCTGCTACAGCTTGAGGTAGCAGCTTGACCAGAATATCAGGACGCGCAGAATTATAGCGCTCATGTGCCGAAGCGATTGCCTGATAGATATGCTGATGAACGGGCTCAATGAAGTGCCTGGCTTCCAGCATAGATGCCACACGGCCAAAACCGCCCAGCATCAGCGAGCCAAGAACCTCTTGTTCAATTTCAATGACAAAATCAGTTTGGTTGAGTGCAATGGTCATACCGCACCCAAGTTTTTCTGAATGATTGGACTTTCATAGCAGTAGAAAGCTTTCAGGCAGCGCTTCGCTTCAACGGCATCCGAAAATGCGCCGGTGTGATCAGCCTTGGCCTTAGCATCGACATAAGCTTGCCAGAGGGTAAATTCATCTGTTGTTACTGACATAAGTACAGGCTTCATGCTGCCTCACTTTCGCGCTCTTGGCGGCGGGAGATTTCAGCATCAATCAACCTCACAACCTGACGGCGATGCTGTAAAATCTCCTCCTGTTGAATGAACCAAGCTTCACCGCGCGTTTTCTTAATCCGGTGAAGCGATATGAAATCTTTGAGGGAATTGACTTGTCCCTCGGCAATTGTGCGCATAGTGCGCAGATTAAGAGTGACCGCCATGCGGCACCCTGAATGTTTGAGAGCCGCCAAACAGATCATCGCCAGCAGGCTGCAAAAGACCACTATCAATCAGCCAGCGGCCAACGATGACCGGCACTGTTCGGCAGTCAGGCAATGTGAAATAGACATACCCGCCGCCCTTTTCGACGGCGCGAGTTTCTTGTGAATGTTCACGCACTAGCGTTGCCCCCCCCTCCAGACGAGAAAGAACCGGCTTGGTGAAGCGGGGCATTTTCAATTCCTCTGTCATTCTCTCAACTCCGGGCAAATCCATTCGGCTGCACCTGCAGCCCAAGTTCTAAAGCTGACCGCAATCTTGTGCCGCCGACTGAATGACAGCCAACGAAGCAAGACGGGCGGTTTCGGCGCGATATGCGGCTTGTTTTCTTCTCCCATCGAGGATTGCCTTCATTTCTTCGATTTCTCTGTTTTCAATCCTGCTAGCTTCTTTGTTGAAGACAGCCCTCACTCTGCGGCGCGTCCACGCACCGTTGCGCTTACTCAAATCTGAATACGCCCGCTCCAGCATGGACTTGATCGTTTCGCGTACTCCGCGCTGACCAATGATTTCGTCCAGCAGAGAAGCGGCCATATCGACATCAGTCATCGTCGGCTCCTTGGCTGAAAAATCCACGTTCTTGGATGAAATTCCCACGTTCATGGGTGGCTCCTTTGTTACGTTTCAAATCAGCGACGACTTGAGACGTAAAAGGAGCAACCAGTGCATGGAGCCAGTGGGAAAGATTGCGCTGCGTATACTGAATAAAAACAGACATGCGCAGATACACCGCCAAAGGACGGGAATTGATGGCCGAGACGATCAAGCGGGGGCAAAGAACCGCCTCGGCCTCACCGGCGGGAGGAATGACCGGTGATATGAAACTGATGAATGGGGTCGCGTGGCTCATGCTGCGCGACCTTTAATTTTGCTTGAAATCGGCAGGAAATCGTCACCTGAAAGGGCAACACCTTTTTCAAAGGCCGCTTCAATCAATTTATTAATGTGATTTATTGGGATAACGCCTCCTGTCCCACCTGAGGACTTAGGGCGCATCCAATTAGACACACGAGTTCGATGCACGCCTGCAATTTTAGCTACAGCGCTCGGGCCACCCAAGAGTTTGATTATTTTACAAGCTGGTTCCATGAAATAGCATTGTAGCGATAATAGCAACACATGCAAGGGAATTTGTAGCGATAAACGCAACAGACTGTATGGCAACAAATAGCTACAATCATACTATGGCAAGACAAGCATCATACAAAACACCTGCATCTACCCCCATCAATCAGTGGATTCGCGATGCACTTGAGCATTCAGGCATGTCGCAATCAGCGATGGCACGAGAGCTTTTTGCCCGTAAAATCATCTCCGCAGATGATCGCTCTATCGTAAACAAAATGGCTCATGGGCGAGATATCAGCACCAATGAAGCCTTAGCAATCGCTGACATTACGGGCTTCCCAATTCTTCCTGAATCTCATCCTGTCGTTCAGGTGCCGCTCCTGTCTACAGTGAGTGCTGGAGCACTCCTACGTGATGATTTATCTGATGAGGCGCTAAGCACTATCTCTGTTGCTGAGCTTTCTACAGGGGACTGGATCGCGCTGCGTGTCACCGGAGATTCAATGGATCGCATATCACCACCAGAATCCGTCATAGTTATAAATCGAAACGATAAGCGCCTCGTCACTAACGCCTGCTATGTCATCGCTGATCATGAGGGTAATGCGACTTACAAGCGCTTCCGAGCCGACCCAATGAGGTTTGAGCCGGTATCAACCAACCCAGTGCACGAACCAATCTTTCCAGATCACGAGCCTGTAATTATTGGCCGCGTGAAGCGCACAATGCTGGATATGTGAGATTAAGCAATCATCGGCCGTATCTGCGGCCATATAGCACGGAGATAATGCGCGCATGTGGGTAAATTCGTTTGTAAATCGCGGAATTGAAGATGATGATCGCAAGCTGGTAGCATACAGCGTAGACCCGCTCGCCTCTGAATCGCTACCTTATTACGTCCGCTGGATAAGGCAGGACATAATCGGCATATTCTACATGCTAAGCATGATCATTGTTTTACTCATCCTTATCGCTGTCCCACTTTGGATGATTGCCCTTCGCTAAATTCGATGTTTCGACATATAGGCGAAAAGCACCATCCCTATACCTTAGACCAGCATGACACACCGCCTTGAATCGGGCATCATCGCTTTAGAAAAAAGCATTACTTTGAGGGGAAAGCATGCGGATAATTATAACAGCAGCTCTATTATTAACCATAGCTGGATGCAGCTTAGGCAGCGATACGAGCCGAACATTATTTGAATGGTTTGTCAGCTATGTAAAGATTGGCTCGTCAAATGACGTTTGGCTTGCCAAGGGCTCATTTGGCTATGAAGATCGAGTCGCTCTGATTTTCGGCTACGCTAACGATATGGCTGCATGTGAAGATATAGCTGCAATAATGAATGAAAAATATCCAGCCGCAAGGCATCATTGCGTTGCCGCCAATTGAAATCACGTTGGCGTTAGTGGGAGCATTACTCTGGGGGAAGTATGCGCGATTCATTCATCATAAAGCTGACGTTTATCGCCTTCCCGCTACGATTCCACCTAAAACGCTACGCCGTGAAAGCATCAGAATCTCCGTTCCCACAAACCTCTATCATTCCAGAAAATTAGAACATATCAAGAACGAATTTCAGTTTTACAAACGAAATAATTACCGCGAATGCTTTAGGTAGACATAAAAAAAGCCACCCGATGAGGGTGGCTTCATTCATAAGCGGGGACGAATTAAAACTTATAATTCACACCAATACGCACAGTATGGAACGGCGCTTTTGTTGTTACGTTCATACGTACGTCCTCGTCACCAAGGCTGAATTTCATTTTGCCTAGATCGGTGTAGAGGTATTCGCTTTTTACTGTCCAGTTATCGTTGATAGCATATTCAGCGCCAGCACCAACGGTGTATCCTACACGTGATTTGGAATTGGAGAAACCAACCACGTCACCATCAAAATTAAGAGACCCGTAGGTTTCAACTTTTCCGTAAGCCACACCACCAGTTGCGTAAATCATGAAGCGTTCTGTTGGCAGATAACCAAGACGAACACGAGTTGTACCGAACCATTTAACTTTGGTGCCCAGTTCAGCTCCAATAACGTCAAAGCCATTAGTAAGGCTGCCAGAAACTTCACCCTTCAGACCAGAAGCCTGAAAGTCTGTTTCGAGACCAACAACTGTCTGGTCAAACTGCCAGTTATAACCGGCTTGTACACCACCAATAAAACCGCTCGATGTGATTTTTGCTGAGCCCGTTGCGATATCAAACCACTCACCTGTGTCATAAGATTGCGCAGCGAATGGGTGCTTAAATTTTCCTCCAGCATAACCGGCGTTCAGACCAATGTATCCGCCAGTCCATGAAAAGGTGTCAGCGACAACTGGCGCCGGCTCCGAGTACACAACTGCATCAGCAGCATAGGCTGAGCTTGCAGCAAAAAGAACGGTAGAAGCTAATAATATACGTTTCATAATTCACCCCTATTTATTGAAGTGAATTCAGAATACGTCAAAATACATCTATTCAATATAGCAAAAATACAACACAAGACACCAAGAAACACCTTATACATTTGGAATTATAATATAAATTGATAATCAACAGTTTAGATGAAAGTCCTAATAACTATACTAAAATTTTAGAGAAAATATTGGTAATTTATTAGTTAAAAAATCGATTTAAATTGCAACTCTCAAGTGCACTAATATGAGCATCAGGCGAGTAGCAGCCTTTAGCCTGATTAAAACTCTGCACCACAAACAGTTCAGCCATTACGCAAACTCCCAGCGACTGATTCAGCTTTATCTTGACCAGATACAGTGAACATATCAAGAACGATTTAACGCAAGCGAACAGATTTTTAACGGATGGTTAAGGATACACTATATGTGGTGCAACCGACTATCTACGCCCACAATTAAGCGTATGATGTCTGTGGAGAATATTTTAAGGAGTAGATAATCATGCAGCCAGACCCACGCATGGACGGGGTAACCGCCAGTCAACTTGTTTCCGGTGCTTTAATAAGCGCCTTAGTATCTGCCTTGCGGCGCAAAGGCATATTTTCCGATAACGAAATCACCGAGATTTACACAGAAGCACTAACACTGCTTGAAATAGACCAAAGCCCACAGCTTGATTTTAAACGTGCATCAGACATGGCAATTGGGATGCTAAGAGCGCAGTTGGGCACGCCTAATAATGATAATTAATCTTAGGCGGCGAAATGTAGTGGAATCGTGGGAAGGCACACAAATGCCGGGTTTCTGGCTTGTGGAAATACCTCTATTTAAAGCTCTATACATACAATCGCGCACTCGTGAGTGAGGATCAGATAATATCTAAATTGTCAAATGCACCGCTGAAAATTTGCAGGTATTGCTCAATACTATAAAGTAGTTAAATTACGAGACACACAACATTTATAGGCTAGGTAAATCCAACGTGTCACACAGTTATGTCGCCTTTATTGATGAATCTGGGGATGATGGTTTTAAAAACTTTCGCGTTCCTTCAAGGCGTGGAGGTTCATCGCGTTGGTTGGTGATTTCTGCAATAGTTTTCCGAAAATCATACCATCTAGAGGCTGTAAAGTGGCGGGATGAGATAGTTGCGCAAATGCCTGACAGGAAAGGCAGAGAGTTGCATTTCGCTAACTTAAATCACGGTCAAAAACTCGCAGCTGCTAAAGCCTTATCGAGTAAGCCCATCAGGTCTATTAGTATCCTCTCGTGCAAAGAAAAAATACCAGAAGGTATCTACACGGCCAAAAACCAACTGTATTTCTATTTATGTCGGCATCTAATAGAGCGTATATCTTGGTTATGTAGAGACATGCGTCCGCATGTCCCCGAAGGCAATGGGAAGGTAGCGATTACCTTTTCCCGCCGTGGTGGCATGAACTATCAGGATTTTAGATATTATATGAGCCTCTTAAAAAGCAGTAATGCGGAAGACTGTCGAATTCACTGGCCTGTGATCGACCTCGAGGCTGTAGAAGCTAAAGATCATAGTAAGAATGCATCATTACAGCTTGCGGATATCATCGCTTCAGCGGTCGCATCAGGTGTTGAGCCTGATTTATATGGAAACTGCGAAGAGCGTTATGCAGAAATATTGAAGCAAGTGACCTATCAGCGGAAAGGAAGTTTCCTGAGCTATGGTATAAAATCTTTGCCAAAATTTGAGGAGTGCGACCTGTCAAAGGATCAAATTAAAATGATGAAGATATGGAAATAAAAAAGCAGCCCCCCGGCCCATAATTGCGATCTCTCGCCTGCAATCTTTCGAATGCTTTGGGTTATCCGGCGCTTGGCTGCCAAACACTGTATAGCATAGCTTCTAAGCGTATTCCAGAAATTTCTGTTAACTTCATTAGGATAAAAACCTATTTATCAGCTTAATTATTAATTATATTATTAAATCAGATAAATTAGATTTTATACGGATGATTGAAGTATGCGCCTCACCACGAGCGCCGGTCACTCCGGCGCTTTTCTTTTGCGCTTAAGTGCTAATAACTCCGCCTTGCGATTGCGTTTTGCATTTTTTGCACCCCGTAGCTTTTCCTTAAGAACCCCAATAAGTAGTGCATCAACCAGATCCATTTGAGAATTATGCCCCATTGAATACTGATGTATGGCCTCCTTCTGTAAAGCAAGGCCCTTCCTGCTACTCAGATTAATATCGGTCACTGAGCAAACATGAGATACGGCAAGATTAATTAACCTCATATCCCTCTTTACTGAGCTGTTTTTGCTTGCTGCGATTGACATATTTCCCTCCCATTGCGTTAAAATTTTCTAACGAATTATAGAGAAGCGCCCAGCTTTCAAGACCTATGCGGTACATAACTCTATGACGAGAAAATTCGCGAGTAGCGAGAAGAAATAATTTGATAAAGTTTGCATAAGTTGAATATGCAGAAAGCGCCGGTTATCCGGCGCTCAGGACTTGCGTTTGATCTAGTGCTCTAAAATCCGCTCACGTTTTCGTTTTAACTTATCGGCCATATTAATTCGCCTAAGCATCAAATCTACAAGCTCTTTCGGATCATGATGGCCGGCCATGTATTCGCGAACAACGGAATTCGCTATTGCCTGCCCTTCTTCACTTTTTAATTCAATGAATGAGGCGGCGCAGATTTCTGAAAGCGCATTATTGATAATCGAAATATCTGCTTTGTCGATTACATTCCTCTGTGTGGATTTATTCACTTTAGTATCCTCCCGCCCTCTTTTGGGAGTATTCCGCAGAGAGGGCAAGGACAGAGTAACATGGTTAATGCGCATCCCCTAATCATCATTAACTATTAATTATGGTCGCCCGCCTCGTGCGGGCTTTTTGCTGTCTTGATTCTAGCATGGCTGGGGTGTGGGGCAAGAACAATAAAAATATTTGTTGCGAAAATCACTACATAACTATTTACATTTGTAGCGATTAACGCTACATTCAATCCATCAACAGCGCGAAGAAGCACCCGCCGATCCGCTAAACGATGGAGAGAAACATGCGATACCCGTTTTGCACCGATCTGAGCGATAAAGTTCTCGGCATTACACTGTTTCAGGATTTTGAATGTGAAGTCGATGTGTCCCTGATCTGGGATAACGGCAAGCCGGTTCTTGAAGTGAACGCGGTCTATGTTGACGGTGCAAACCTGTCCAAAGGCGAAAGCGCCTCGCAGTTTCTCGTTCACATGATCGCGGACAAAGCTGAGCGCGACGACGACCTCCTAACACGTCTCATTGAAGATGAAGAAGTTCAGTTTCCGAGGGCTGCGTAATGGATGAGGAACTCATGACACTCGTCTGGAACGCCTATTGGGATGAAGGCAACACCAAACTCGCACTCGAGCGAGTTGTCCAAGTCGTGCGTGATTACGACAAGACCGCCATGGCGTCAGTCCAAGCTTCATCCATTACGAAACTCTCTCAGCGCAGAAAGGCAGCATAATGGAAGGCATTATTCAGGATCTCTGCGCCCTCGTCTCAATCATCATCTTCATAACAGTCATGGTCATCTATATCGGAGCTTTGACGTGAATGCGGATTATCAATGGTGGAGCAATCTGCTCGACGGCCGGCAAATGCCAATTCACGAAGGCGAGCCTCAGTGTGGGTACTTTAAAATCCGTGACCGTCGCGGACTGAACAAATATCTGGCGCCAATCAAGCGCCCGTTCATTGCGGCAGCCATCTGGAAAGAGCATGACGGCACTTTCAAAGCAGAGATAGCAGGCCAACCAGTCGAGATCGATCAGGCATGGCCGTATGTCGCCAAATATCCAATCACCTATCACGAATATGCCTACTGGCACGCCAATGAAAAATGGCCGGAGAAAGCAGCATGACACAAGTCACAACTATTCCTGCAGCCAAACAATCACTGATTACCTCTATGGCCTCTCAGTACGGGATGGAGCCTAAGGCTTTCGCAGATACCGTTAAAGCCACTTGCATGCCGAACACAGCAAGCAATGAAGAGTTTGCAGCGTTTCTAATGGTGGCCAAAGAATACGGGCTCAATCCGATCACCCGCGAGATTTATGCCTTCCCGAAGAAGGGTGGCGGTGTTCAGCCAATCGTTGGCGTGGATGGCTGGTTCAATCTGATCAACTCACATCCGCAGTGTGACGGCATAGATTTTGAAGATGGGCTTGACGACAAGCGTAATCTGATCGCGGTCAAATGCTCCATCTACCGTAAAGACCGCAATCGTCCGACAGTCGTCACCGAATATATGGACGAATGTAAGCGACCAACCGAGCCATGGCAAAAGTGGCCAAAGCGTATGCTTCGCCACAAAGCTGCAATTCAATGTGCTCGCTACGCTTTCGGCTTTGCAGGGATCATTGATCCGGATGAAGCTGAACGTTCACCGGAAGTCATAACTCACGCCATGGTTATGGCGCCGCCGCCAATCATGTCGACCGATCATGAAGCCCCAACAGATCCATTCGATAGTACAGCTTTTCTCACCGAGCTAGAGGAAGCGCTCTCTGTGGCCGGCGACATTGAAACACTCGAGGACATCTGGTCGTCACATGACCCGCTATCAGTTCTCGAAGGTGATGATCATGCGCAGGATGTCGCTCTTAAAATCAAGGAGCGCTGCCTCGCCGCAATCGATACAGGAGCCGCAGCATGAGCAGATGGACACTCATACTCCATAATGATCTGACGGTTCAAAAGGCTATCAACTGGCTACGCAAAGCACCGCGTGGCATGCGTATTGAATTCAAAATGCCAAAGCGTACCACACCTCAAAATGACCGCATGTGGGCAATGCTCACGGATATCGCAGCAGTCATGCGAAAGCGCGGCACTGATTACACAACTGACGAATGGAAAGTCATCTTCATGCATGCTTGTGGCCGTGAAATGCGGCTACTGCCGGCGCTCGATGGCCGTGGCTTCATTCCATATGGGCAATCATCATCCGATCTCAGTAAGCAAGAAATGACCGATCTGATTGAATTCATGTCGGCATGGGGTGCTGAGAACAGTGTGGTTTTCAATAATGAAAGGAGAGCAGCATGATGCAGACAGTTCCCCTTACTGCTCCTTATGAGTTTCGACGCAGCAAAAAGCTGGCACAGGCTCATATCCGCTCAACAACTGACCTGATGAACGCACCGGAAGTATTGGCCAATCGTCAAAAGCGCCTGAATGACCGTATCTCAGATATTCTGGCTGATGAGCTGGCGGCAGCTTTATCGACCCTCAACTTCAATGAGGTGCAGTCATGAGCAAGCGCATAGAGTTCTCCCGTAAGGACAAGGCAAAGATCATCGCTCGTGCAAACGGCGAGTGTGAAAAATGCTCTGCCATGCTCAAAACCGGTGAAGGCGAAGTGGATCACATTCTGCCTTGTGCTCTTGGTGGCGAAGCAAAGGTTGCTAATGGCCGCCTGCTCTGCCGTGTTTGCCATGTTGAAAAGACAGCCGGAGATATCAAGGCCATTCGCAAGTCAGACCGGCAGCGTGACAAGGCCAACGGCGCGATACGACCAAAGTCTGCGCTGGCAGGCCGGAAACGACCAAAGCCAGCGCTCACTAAAACACTACCACCACGCGCGATGTTTGTACCTGTAGCCACGACCTCGGAGGCACGCAAATGAGCCACTGGGAAACAGCTGGTGTATCAGATGAATGGTACACGCCTAAATTCATATTTGACGCTCTAAGCGTAAGTTTCGATCTAGATGTTGCGCACCCTGCAGATTATGACACGCACGTTCCGGCAACGCATAAGATCTACACAGCCTCACTCGAACGGAACTGGCATGGCTTTATCTGGATGAACCCGCCATTTGGCGGACGGAATAGCCTAAAACCTTGGCTTGATAAATTCTTTTCTCACGCAGATGGGATAGCCCTCACACCTGATCGAACAAGCGCGCCTTGGTGGCAGGAAGCAGCAGCAAGAGCTGATGCAGTGTTGTTCATCGCCGGTAAGGTTCGGTTCATAAGACCTGATGGGAGTGAAGGTAAGTCGCCGTCAAACGGCACAACCCTCTTTGCATCAGGAGATAGAGCTGTTTCAGCCCTTCGTCATGCCCATCTACTACATAACCTAGGCTTCCTCGCAGGCCGCACAGCCTTGGCGCAAGGAGGTGGGGTGTGATGCAAAACACCACCGGACCTCTAGGCCGTGTTTATACGCTAAATGAAGCCGCAGAATATTTGAGAATGAACAGCCGGTCAGTTGCAAAGGTAGCGCGCAAAAGTGGCCTTTGCTCCATAAATGGCCGCGACCTTTTGTTTAGTGACAGTGACCTTTTAGCTATATGGGATTCAATGCGATGCCCCTCATCAAATTCAGACGCGGAGACAAAGGTAACTGGATCATCCGCGGTACAGTGCGAGGACAAAGCATTTATGAATCTACAGGAACGAGCGATGAACAAGCAGCGGAAGCAATTCGCGTCCAAACGGAGGTTCGCCTATTAAATGAAAGCGTTTATGGAAAGAAAGCCGTTGTCACCTTTCAAGAAGCAGCAGAAGCCTTTGTAAGCTCCGGCGGCTCCGACCGTTTCATTTTTGAAATCCGGAAGAAAACACAAAAGCCGGTCGGGCTTGCTGTACACTTCCGCAACAAACTGCTCCACACCATTACGCAGCGCGATCTGGATGAAGCCGCACGCAAACTCTATCCGGGCTGTTTGCCGGAAACATTGGTTCGCCAGTGCTATGCCCCATTCATTGCCGTATGGAACCACGCTGTACGAAACCAATGGGCAGAGCCTCGTCAATGGTCACGACCGAAGAAAGCAAAAGGCACAGCTATCCTCAATAAGAAATATCGCTCTGGCGCTCATCCAGTATCATATGATCACGCCATGGCATTTATTGCAGGCATGTCACCGGCACCAGCAATGGTAATGACAGCACTATTTCTAACTGGCATGCGTCCGATTGAGCTGTTCGCTCTCCAGAGTAAAGACGTTGACATCAATAACCGATGGCTTGTTGTTCAAAGCAGCAAAATCGGAGAGAAGCGCGGCGTACCAATCCACGATTATCTTGTACCACTTTTCACTGCTCTGAAAGTGCGTACCGGTCAGATGTTTTTAACTCATAAGCGCGAACCATACCCGCTGACCGAAGAATACGGCGGCCAGCTGGCAACGGCAATTACGGGAGCGCGCAAGCGAACTGGCATCAAGGATATTTCACCTTATACAGCTCGACATAGTTTCAGCACTCAGCTTGTGATCAATGGAGTACACCCATACATCAAAGATCAGATACTTGGTCACGCTGCCGACGATATGAGCAGACTTTACACGGCAGTGCCGCAACAGCCTTTGATTGAAGCAGTAAACAGCATCAAGCTTGCTGCCGGATGGAACGAATTTATCTGGTACTCAGACCCGATTAAATGGGAGGGACGGCTTATTAGCTGGAGCAAAAAATCACACGCCACCAAAGCGGCTTAGTGCATTATCCGTGCAAGGCGATTTTTCAAGCTTCTATTTCAATGTAAATTCAGCGCCTTATCAAAAGAGAGAAATTCCATTGGTAATGGAGAGGTCGAGAGTTCAATCCTCTCTCGCAGCACCAGTTTTCCTAAAGAATTCAAATAAATGCAAAGCGCCTCATTCGGGCGCTTTTTTCAATTCTGCATGAACGCACGGAACAAAGCACAAAGATTCGTGCATAATCCGTGCAAGCGAGCTCATACATCATTCCCTGCAGATTGGTTTCCGTTCAGTTCACAAGCAACCTCAGGCTCTCGAATCTGTATTGACTCTTATACGCAATGAAACATTTTAAGATCATTCATTGAATTTCCTGAAATTCTGTCATTCCCAGCTGCGGGAATAAGGAAGAAGCAGAGGAGTGTCCCGGTGCCCGAAATAAGTAGTCTGCTTGCTTTTGCGCTCATCGCACTCGGCATGGTGCTCACGCCCGGACCAAATATGGTTTACCTCATCTCGCGGTCGATCTGCCAAGGCCGTACGGCAGGGCTGATCTCACTCGGCGGTGTTGCCCTCGGCTTTGTGTTCTACATGCTCTGCGCTGCGCTCGGCATTACAGCGATTGTCATGGCTGTGCCCTACGCCTATGACGCATTGCGTTTCGGTGGCGCGCTCTATCTGCTCTATTTAGCGTGGCAGGCGGTAAAACCGGGAGGCAGATCGCCGTTTCAAGTGAAGGATTTGCCAAAGGATAGTCCCCGTAAGCTTTTTATGATGGGATTTCTGACGAACCTGCTCAATCCCAAAATCGCAGTCATGTATCTGTCGCTCCTGCCACAATTCATAAGCCCCGATCATGGCAGTGTGCTCGTTCAATCCTTAGCCCTCGGCTTTACGCAGATCATCATCAGCGTGACTGTCAATGCGATGATCGCTATCGCTGCCGGTTCAATCGCAGCCTTCCTTGCCAGCCGTCCGACATGGCTGGTTATACAAAGATGGCTGATGGGTACGGTACTCGCTGGCCTTGCCATACGTATGGCAACGGAAGCGCGTCGTTAAAGGCTCAATAAAAACACCAAAAAACAGCCAAGGCCATTGTCGACGGGCAAATTGAGAATGTTTCAGCGAGCCGCCTGCTTCTCTTCTTCACCAACGATATGAAATGGTTAGTGTTCTATGGCTTTTGCCCCAACACCAATTTCGATAACAGATCAATCTGTTGCTGTTGCTTTTCGATCAGCGCACTCAGTTCAGTTGAGATAACCTTGTCCAGCTTATCGTGCAAAGCTAATATCTCGATTTCAGCTTTCAAATTGATTTCATAATCATGACCTGCATCCATACGATCTTTTGCGGCCTGTCTGTTTTGGCTCATCATAATCACAGGTGCCTGAACCGCAGCCAGCATAGATAGTATGAGATTCAAAAATATATACGGATAAGGATCAAATGCCCGGATCGCAGCAAGCGAATTAAAGCCTACCCATGAAGCAAGCAGAACAGCAAAGATAAAAATGAACGTCCACGAACCACCGAACTTGGCTACTTTATCGGCGAGCCGCTGCCCGATTGTTAATTTATCATCGAATGCGACATTCACGTTACGCGCAATAGTCTGACGATCAACCAAGCGCTTAAAAATTCGCATTTCTTTTTCGGTAAGGGACTCTAACGGTTTCCCGAGATAATGAATCGCCTGCTCGGAAAAATGATATTTTTGATCTGCCTCTGACTTTAAGTTTTTTGGCATATGAATCTCCGCACTAAATTCCAGACCAACGTTTCGATAGACAAATATCATTCCGCAATATTACGATTTAGCAACCGATTTTCATTCATCAAGAAAATCGTAAGATGAATGAAATGAGCAGCCTCGCAACAATAATATTTGCTCTTATAGAGGGAACATCATGACCACAGATAAGAATGTAAAAGGCCCTGCTTCATACTTTCCGTCCATTGAGAAAACATACGGAAAACCAGTCAGTCATTGGCTAGAGATTTTAAGCGGGGTAAAAGGTAAAAAACATATGGAAATGGTAGCTATACTCAAATCCGAACACGGACTTGGCCATGGCCACGCAAATGCTTTGGTTGCCTATCATATGGCCTCAGCTGCAGAATAATTCTTCAATCAAGGCCATTTCAGATCAGTATGCAAACCTCCCTGAACATCCCTCTCAAAGCATCATTTGGAGGCTGGAAAGCGCTTCCGTGGCTTGCATGGGGAAGCAACAATATGAAACCCGTACTGATGCTCCATCCTGACAAGATAGAGTATCGGTTATTCCGCCTTCGCCACAAACCATATTCGGTTATTTCACGCGTTGATTACCGATCAGCATGGCGTACTGAAAACATCGTCATAGAGTTCAACGATACCTTCAATACATTCATCGGGAATACAGGGGATCGCGACATGACCTGCAAAGCCCTCATCTATTTGCGGGGCAGAGGCTGCTATCTTTCTGAGAGAGCCGCAGTTTTGATTGCTTCAGCCAAATAAGTGTTTCAGAGAGTGGCAGCCCATTACATAGTCACTGCGGAAATAGCACCGAGCAACCAATCAAGAGGATTATATGCGGGGAATTATTGTTACAGGTATATTGCTGGCATCTGCTGTTTCAGCCCATGGAGCAGAAAAACCACTTGAAACATATTATGCGCGGTTAAGTGCAGAAGATCATTTCAATTCAGCGGGAAAGCGCCTGACATCCGCTGCTGCGATTATCCGGCAAGATCGTGCGAATTTTCACGTCTATGGCAAGCGCGATCAGGAAGATGAAGCTGATTACACATTCTCATCTAAAGAAAACCGTGCCCGTTTCGAACGCATGGCCGCCAAAGGTAAATTTTATGATGGCACAGAAAAAGCAATTCTCAATGGAACGCCATTGATCAATGTTGAGATATATGAGGATTATGTCATCGTATCAGTGCGGGAGTGACGGCGTTTTTCTTTAGCTCTCAATTGAGCCTGATATTTCATGCTATTTTGCTAAACAACCGATTGCACAGGTGCTTCATGAGAGCCATATCCGTCGCCTGCTCTATTATACTGATCGCAACGATCATATCCGGTTGTGCTAACCGCCAATGCAGTGATTGGCCGGGCACATGCATTATTCAATAACCCGACCTGACAAGTCGTTTTCCCAATCTGCCTTGTTGAGCTTTTTACTACCCTGATCTGCTACGATTGAGTGCGATAAAGCGAGTTCTTACAGACCGCTTGCTTCACCGCTCATCTGCGCTTCTTCTCTTTTTCTCTGCGCCTCTTCCTTATCTTTATCATAATGCCACTTGATAGCGAAGAACATGCAAACGCCTAATACACCAAGCTTGAAGATACCGAAGACGATAGGAACCCAATCCATTTTTTGAAGCTTTCTATGCTGCAATCTATGGTGCAGAGCACTAGCAGAATAATTCTGATTAAACAGCTCATTTTTATCTGATCACGCTTTGGTGAACAGATAAATCCCCCCTTACTTCACACGCCTGGGACGGATTTTATTGCCGTGATTTTGAATGTCTGGGATGTGGGCAAGTACATGAAATACGGCGGATAGTGATGCACTTCTAGAAGGCTTAAGAAACAACACAGATTTCACTGCCACCTGAAGTTCACGTATATAAGACCGGCATTTCTTTACTGATTATTCTTCATTCCTAAACCTCTTCTGTAAATGCCTCTTGCTTTGAAATGAAAGTCACGCTTCAATCATCAGATAATATAGGGAGGTGGAAATGAAGTTAGTTACTTTGGTTACTCTCGGATCAATATTTATATCGCTGCCAGCTTATGCATCTACTGACTGCGACAAAGCTGAAGACCAGTCAACAATGACCAAATGCGCCAGTGATGCATTGGCCAAGGTTGATAAGCAACTTAACGAAAACTACAAAAAGATAGAAAAACGTTTGGCCGATGATGAGGAAACCAAGAAATTATTGGTAAGCTCACAGCGCCTTTGGATGAAGTTCAGAGACGCAGAATGTAACTTCGCAACATCGACAACATCCGGCGGAAGTATTCATTCAATGATGGTTGCAACATGCAGAACCCAATTAACAACTGCACGTAACAAACAATTATCAGATTATCTCAACTGCGAAGAAGGCGATCTCACCTGCCCTGTACCGTCAGCAGATTAACCCTCCCCTCCGAAAGAGAAAGAGATCCGCAATCCCGTCAAGCAGAAAAGGACGCTCAATTTTCTACACCGCGCATCCAGCTCAGTGACGGAACCTTTTTCACGCAAAGAGCAACGCCGGGCTCTACATGCCGCGTAAAATACACTGAAATAAAACGTGTCCAAAAAATTGTCATGCAAGATGGTTTTGTTACCCGCGGGAAAGGTGAAGTACTTGTGTTCGGGTATCAGGTTAAACTGCTGGAAGATTTCACAGCAACCTGCAAACAGTTCGTTATGAGAAACGGCCGTTAATCAGCATTGGTACAAATGCCGCTTTGATTGTGTCGGCACTCATCAAGTGAATTTTTCTTGATTTACTATGCAAGTCGCTGTTCAATTCCTGCACATAACTGAGGGGCGAAACATGGATCAAACGACCGAGAGCGCACGAACCAGAATTTCACTTATCCGCAGCCTGACATTTACACTCCCTCTTCTCGGACTGACTGGCTGCGTGTCGCAACAGGTAAGGGACTTGGAATGGTGCCGAAACATCGAAACCGCCAAGCCCCTCATTGATGAAACAGGTCAGGCGAAGCTCAATGCAGCAATGACTAAAAACAAATGTGCAGACAAATTTCTGGAAGCAAAAAAAGCCGCTGAAGAAGCAGAAAAGTTAAAAGCCGCAAAGGCTCAGCCTGCCAAAGCCAAGCAGACAATAAAAAACCCCGCCAAAGCGGGGTTAGTAAAAACCAAGCCAAAAGCTCAGAATTTATAGTTCAAGCCAACCCGAACTGTATGAAACTGCGATTTGGCTTCACCAATACGCCAGCTTCTGTCGAGATCAACATAATCCAGTTTGAGCTTACCAAGATCGGTATAGAGATATTCGGTCTTCAGCGTTACGTTATCTGTAATAGCGTATTCTGCACCGGCACCAACCGTGTAGCCGACTTTGGTGTCAGACTGGGATGAGCCATCTAAATAGTTGTTCGCATAGGTTTTAACTTTACCATAGGCAACACCACCGGTTGCATAGACCAGAAAACGATCGACCGGGGTGTAACCAAGACGGACACGTGTTGTACCAAACCAGCTAACCTTGGTTCCGAGGTTCACCAATGTACCGCCCGGAACACTGACATCAAAATCGGATTTCACGCCCGAACCTTGAATATCAGTTTCAATACCAACAACTGTCTGGTCAAACTGCCAGTTATAACCGGCCTGAACACCGCCGATAAAACCACTGGCATTACCTCTGAGTGAAGCGTCGCCAAGCAATTCGTTGAAATCAGTTTTGAATTTTCCGCCTGCATAACCGGCATTCACACCGATATAACCACCTGTCCAGGAGAAGGTGTCGACAACTGCAGGTGCCGGATCATTATATACAACGGCATCGGCAGCGAAGGCTGAGCCTGCTGTTAATGCCAGCACGGAGGCCAGAATAATACTCTTCATGATTGTCCCCTTTATTTATTGATAATTATTTTTACATTATAGAAGACAATTATTCATATAGTAAAATAGCAACAGGTAATGATAATTAATTAAAGACATAGGCAATATTTTTTACAAAACATAATAAATGATATTAAATTATCATTTATATTCAATATCATAATTATATATACTCTATCATCATAAATATAAAATAAACAACATACCGATCTGATGATATAGTTCCTCATGCATTTCACAATGCAGAGTTGTAAAATTTCAAATGCAGACAATAAAAAAGGCCGGGGCAAAAATGCACCGACCTTCCTACTCATCAATTAATTGCCAGTGCCAGTACATCCGTGGTCAAAAGCTTAAATTAATGAAGACATTTGCGAGCGCTGTGAGAAACGCGCTGCTTAGCAATGTCTATGCTGTGTATATAGACAGTGATTGTGTCTTAAAAAAGATCAGGACAGCTTTTATTTTTAAAATTGTTGTACCCAATTAATATTATCAGGATCAACACCAACCCCAGATGCAACCTTAATCGCCCTGTCTTTTAACTCCTCTGGTATTTCAGCCGTACGGGAGAGAACCCAAAAATACTTCGGGCTTGATCCGACAATAATTGCCCAGCGATAATCCTCATCCAAAGCAACTATATTATAGCCGCCATAAAACGGGCCGAAAAACGATACCTTCAATGCGCCCTCAGATTGGCCGCGTACAAAAACAGCCGTCCCCGATGCACGCTTATGCCGGCCGGAGATTTCATCGACACCGCTGTTCAGCACATTTACGGTACCGTCACCATTGAGTGTATATTCAGCCGTGGTTTTAATCAGACCTTTTTCAAACCGGTTTTCTACACGGGCGACTTCATACCACTTCCCCAAATAGCGATTGAGTTCGAAACCGGTAACCGGCACCACATTATCAGGAATTTTAGGATTAGCGGCTTTGTATAATTTATATCCGGCAAACAGGCCGATAGCGGCCATTGATAGCTTTTTCACGCTCATAACAAACTCCCGTCAGTTATAGTGTGAACGCATATAGGTATTGAGAGTTCCCGAAACTACGGAGCAGAACAAAAATCAGCGTAAAAGCTGCCGCTATAATGGCCGGAAGCGGTAAATCAGATCCTCTTCAATTTCAAGCTTTTCTACATTTTCAGCTTGAGCTGATTTGATCACAGCCTGCCAGAAATGGAGCGCAGTTGTGTTTTTTGGCGCGATGCGCAGTTCCCAAAACCCGCTATGCATTTGCAAAATCTCAGCAGCTGCATAGCGTGCCAGTCCCTGCTTGCGATAAGCTTTCAGAATGAAAAATTCCGCAAATGAATAGTCCGTGCCTTTACCGGAAGGTGACCAGTTATTGATAAAGGCAAAACCAATATCTTTTCCCTCAAAAGATATCAGATATGGCCATCTGTTTGCTTCTGACCAGTATAAATCAAGATACGGATAATCATCGTCTGTCTCTTCGTAAGTGCGCATTTCAGCGAAATATTCCGTCATGAAAGCGCTTATGATTGATTTCTCAGCTTTCGCCGCCAGACGTATCTCTAATTTCACACTAAATTCCGATCATACCCGACAAAGAAAGCCACACATCCGGTTTAACTCCAGCTAGTATAGCGTTGCAAAGAACCTGTCAGGATTATTCTAAGCTTTAACGAACCATCTGCTACCTCAATCACAACGGCAAAAGCGGCATCATCATTCCTGCAAAGGCCATCAAAACGACAACAATCCAGGGCTGCACTTTCCAGACTGTGAGCAATAAAAACCCTGTCAGTGCCAGCGCAAAATCCTGATTGGTAAAAACCGCCCCTGTCCATACCGGATTATACAGTGCCGCACCGAGTATGCCGACAACCGCTGCATTGGCACCACGCATTGCCGCCTGTGCTGTCGGGCGCAAACGCAGCCTGTCCCAGAACGGAAGCATGCCATAAACAAGCAGCAAGCCCGGCAAGAATATCGCGATCAGAGCAATAGAAGCACCGCTAATGCCGTTTGGCTCCGGTTGCATCACTGCACCGAGATAGGCTGCGAATGTGAATAACGGCCCCGGTACTGCCTGCGCCAGCCCATAACCTGCCAGAAAAGCCTCTTTGCTCACCCATTGCGGTGTCACAACTTCTGCCTGCAACAGCGGCAAAACCACATGCCCGCCACCAAAAACAAGCGAACCGGCACGGTAAAAAGCATCGAACACAGCAACAGGCTGATATCCTGTAACAGCGGTCAGCACCGGCAAAAATGCGAATAAAACCGCAAACAGGCTCAAAGCTATAAAGCCGCCTCTGCGCGATACAGGAAATTTCAGATTGCCGGTCACAGCTACACCATTGCCACGGCAAAGCCACAGGCCAAGCATGGCACCGCCGGTAATAGCGGCGATCTGCCCGATTGCTCCCGCCACAAAAACCACAAGCGCCATTGCTGAAAGCGCAATGAAAACGCGGGGCTTATCCGGTGTCAGACTGCGCGCCATACCCCAGACCGCCTGCGCAACAATTGCCACGGCAACCAGTTTCAGACCATGCAGCAGGCCTTCTGCATACACACCGGTTAATGATGCCGCGCCCAGAGCAAAAACTACGAGAAGGAGCGCTGATGGTAGTGTGAAGGCCAGTGAAGCCGCCAGACCACCGGCAAGACCATTGCCGCGTAAAAGACCAAGCGCAAAAGCGACCTGACTGGACGCAGGGCCGGGCAAAAACTGGCATAAGGCAACCAGATCGGCATAACCGGCTTCATCCATCCATTTGCGGCGCACGATAAGCTCATCTCGATAATAGCCCAGATGTGCAACCGGCCCGCCAAACGATGTCAGCCCGAGTTTAAGAAACACACGGAAAACTTCAGCACAGGAACCCTGTGCCGGTTTTGTCAGTGATCCGCTTTCATTTCCTGAGCGCATTATGCCCCTCATCCGCAACGCTTTGTTTCTGCCAGAGATTTGATCCGATACAAATCAACCGGCTCATAAAGTGCCTGAATGTCAAACAAATGACACAAAATATTTTGCGCAGCCATTCAGACAAGTAAATCTTGTCGATTAACGTGTTTTCTTGATTTTTGATCGTGACATGACATGCATTTATAATCTCCGCCGGTCATGCGTATTTCCGGCTTTTGCGAGTTTATATGTCGGGAGGTAAAGGCATAATGCGCAACGGGGGACAACTCCTTGTAGAAAGCCTGATCGCGCTTGGTGCGCGTAAGAGCTTCGGTGTTCCGGGAGAAAGTTATCTGGCAGTGCTGGACGCACTTCACGACACCAAAGGCAAGCTGGATTATATCCTGTGCCGCAATGAAGGCGGTGCCGCATTTATGGCTGCCGCTTACGGCAAACTAACCAACACCCCCGGCATTTGCTTTGTTACCCGTGGCCCCGGTGCCACAAATGCCTCCATTGGCGTGCACACGGCCATGCAGGACAGCGCACCAATGCTGCTGTTTATCGGTCAGGTCGGCACCGATATGACCGGCCGTGAAGCTTTTCAGGAAATCGATTACCGCGCCATGTTCGGCACAGTTGCCAAATGGGCGGTACAGATCGATCAGGTCGAGCGTATTCCGGAAATTCTGGCACGCGCATGGACAGTGGCCACAACCGGCCGTCCGGGTCCCGTGGTGATTGCGCTACCGGAAGATATGCTGACCAGCCTGACAGACAAAGCGCCTCTGACCGCACCGGCTAAAATCGCCTCCCCTGCCCCGCAGGCAGAAACAATGGCGACAGCACAGCAAATGCTGAAAGCCGCGAAGAAACCGGTCATTCTGATGGGCGGCACCAACTGGACTGAAGCTGGTCGTGCAGCTTTGCAAAATTTCGCCGAGCAGTCCGATATTCCGGTGGTTGCTGCCTTCCGCTATCAGGATCAGTTTGACAATTTCTCTTCAGCCTTTGTGGGCGAAGCCGGTGTCGGCATGTTGCCCCATGTCAAAGCGCTGATCCGTGATGCCGATCTTATTCTGGCGATCAATGTCCGTTTCGGTGAGATGACCACCGACGGCTATACATTGCTCAATGTACCGGTGCCGCAGCAGAAGCTGATCCATGTGCATCCGTCCGATGCGGAAATCGGCAAAATCTATGTGCCGGATTTGGGCATTCACGCCTGTCCGAACAGTTTTGCCCAAAGCCTGCAACCGGTCAGCGGTGCATGGGCAGACTGGCGCAAAGCCGCCCGTGATGCCTATCTTGCCAGTTTTGATGCCCCTGCCCAGCCGTCACCAGTGGATATGGTTGCAGTCATGGCTTACTTGCGCGACCGCATGCCGGAAGATGTGATCCTGACCAATGGCGCAGGCAATTTCACTGTCTGGCCGAATAAGTTTGCAAAATTCGGCACCAAAGCACGGCTGCTCGCCCCGCAATCCGGTGCTATGGGCTATGGTGTTCCGGCAGCTATTGCCGCCAAAGTTGCCGAGCCTGAGCGTATGGTCGTCTGCTTTGCCGGTGACGGCGATTTCCAAATGAATTGTCAGGAACTCGGCTCCGCCATGCAGGCCGGTGCGCAGCCGATTATACTCATTCTCAATAACGGGATTTACGGCACGATCCGCGCCCATCAGGAAAAGCATTATCCGGCACGCGTCTCCGGCACCACAATGGAAAATCCGGACTTTGTGACATTGGCAAAATCCTACCGTTTTCATGCGGAGCGAGTGGAAACCACGGCAGATTTCGCGGCCGCTTTTGAACGTGCAGCAGCATCAAAAACCGGCGCGGTGCTGGAACTGAATATTTCACCGGAAGCCCTCACACCCCGCCAGACATTAAGCCAGATGCGCGCCGCCGCATTGGCAGCGAAGGAAATGGCATGACATCCCGAAACGACATCCGGCTTGGTGCAGATATCGGCGGCACATTCACCGATATCGCACTGGATATGCGCGGAACGCTCTACTCCACCAAGGTTCTGACCAATTATACTGCGCCGGAACAGGCAATTCTCGACGGTATCCGCATTGTCACGGAACAGGCAGGCATCAGCCCTGCCGAGCTCGATATTGTTATTCACGGTACCACATTGGCCACCAATGCGCTGATTGAACGGCGCGGTGCCAAGACAGCTTTTGTGACCACCGAAGGCTACCGTGATGTGATCGAAATGCGCAGTGAAAACCGCTTCGAGCAATATGATCTCAATCTGAAACTCCCTGCCCCTCTGGTTGCGCGTGAACATCGCTTTACGGTCAAAGGCCGCATGAATGCGCAGGGGCAGGAATTGCAGCCGCTGGATGAGGTAAAGCTGGAAGAAATCGCCGACACCATTCTGGAAGGTGGTTTCGGCGCAGTCGCCATCGGCTTTATCCACTCCTACATGAATTCGGAGCACGAACGCCGTGCCCGTGCGATTTTGCAGCGCAAGCTTTCTGTGCCGATTTCCATTTCGGCAGAAGTTTCGCCGCAAATGCGTGAGTTCGAGCGCTTCAACACTGTTTGCGCCAATGCCTATGTGCGCCCGCAAATGGCCGATTATCTGGCGCGTTTGCAGGTACGGCTCAAAGAAATGGGCGCAACCTGCCCTGTTTTCATGATCCATTCCGGCGGCAGTCTGATTTCCGTTGATACAGCCTCTGAATTTCCGGTGCGTCTGGTGGAATCCGGCCCTGCGGGCGGTGCAATCTTTGCAGCTGATATTGCCCGTCGTTTCGGCATTGAGAATGTCGTTTCCTACGATATGGGCGGCACCACAGCCAAGATTTGTCTGATCGAAAATTTCGTTCCGAAAACCGCCCGTACTTTTGAAGTCGCTCGCACCTATCGCTTCTGCAAAGGTTCCGGCATGCCGATCTCCATTCCGGTGATCGAGATGATCGAAATCGGTGCAGGTGGCGGGTCTATCGCTTGGGTGGACTCAATGGGTCGCATCCAGACCGGCCCTGAAAGTGCTGCCTCTGAACCAGGCCCTGCCTGCTATCAGCGCGGCGGTACCCGCCCTGCGATTACCGATGCCGATCTGATGCTGGGTAAACTTGATGCCGATAATTTCGCCGGTGGCGCGATTAAGCTCTCGGTACAGAATGCAGAAGCTGCCATCGACAAAGATGTCGGCGCCAAGCTCAATCTGAAACCGCTTTCCGCAGCTTTCGGGATTTGCGAAGTGGTCGATGAGAATATGGCCAATGCCGCCCGTGTTCATGCGGTGGAAAACGGCAAAAACATCTCCGATAATATTATGATCGCCTTTGGCGGCGCCGCACCTTTGCATGCCGCCCGTCTGTGCGAAAAACTCGGCGTTGAGCAATGTCTCATCCCGCAGGGTGCCGGTGTCGGTTCCGCTATCGGCTTCCTTAAAGCACCGTTCGGCTATGAAGCTCTGGTTTCGCATCTGGCCAAGCTGGCCGGTATCAATCTCGATGCGGTTAATGCCACGCTGGCAGACCTCAGCACGGCAGCGGAAAGCTTTGTGCGCAGCGGCACCGATGCGCCGCTGGAGCGTGAAGTCACCGCCTTCATGCGCTATGCCGGTCAGGGCTGGGAAATTCCGGTCACAGCACCGCAGCCGCCGTTTAATGAGCAGGCACTGACGACAATCCGCGAGCGTTTCCTTGAGAATTATGCACGTTTCTTCGGCCGTCCGATTGAAGGCGCGGAAATTGAAATCGTCACATGGTCGGTGAAAGTGGAAGTCAAACAAAACTTCACTCAAAGCGGCACTGTCAGCTATGGCGAGCGTGTCATTGCACCAGTGCTACAACGCGATGTGTTTGATCCGAGTAACGGCACAATGCTGCCGACCGGCATTTTTGACCGTGGCACCTTGCAGACCGGCGACCGCATAACCGGCCCTGCGATCATTACCGAGCGCGAAACCTCCACCATTGTGACCGCGCCTTTTGATGCGGTTATCCAGCATGACGGCACAATTCTGCTGGTGAAAAAAGGAAAATCCGCATGAGTGAATTAGATGAAATCCGCATGCAGGTCATGTGGAACCGCCTGATTTCCGTAGTGGAAGAACAGGCGCTGACTTTGCTGCGCACGGCTTTTTCCACTTCGGTGCGTGAGGCAGGCGATCTCTCCGCCGGTGTGTTTGATCCGCAAGGGCAGATGCTGGCACAGGCAGTGACCGGCACACCGGGTCATGTAAATACTATGGCCGAAGCTGTGCTGGAATTTATCAATGAAATTCCGCGCGATGAGATGTTCGAGGGTGACACCTATGTTACCAATGATCCGTGGAAAGGCACCGGCCATCTCCATGATATCACGATGGTTTCGCCGTCTTTCCTCAATGGCGAACTGGTCGCGTTCTTCGCCTGTACCGCCCATGTGGTCGATGTCGGCGGCCGTGGTTTCGGCGCAGATGGTAAATCTGTCTATGAAGAAGGCATCCAGATTCCAATTATGAAATTTGCCGAACGCGGCGCGGTCAATAAAGACCTGATCCGCATTCTGCGTGCCAATGTGCGCGAGCCTAATCAGGTGATCGGCGATTTCTACTCCCTCTCCGCCTGTAACGAAGTCGGTCATCGTCGTCTTGTCGATATGATGCGCGAGATCGGCCTGACATCGCTCGATAACCTGTCCGAATTTATCTTCTCGCGCACCACCAATGCCATGCGTGAACGTCTAGCGCAGTTTCCTGAAGGCTCGTGGTCAAATGAATTGATGACAGACGGTTATGATGAACCGATCCGTCTTGCCGCCGTGGTGGATATGAAAGACGGTCTGATGAATGTGGATTTTACCGGCAGTGACCCGATGAGCCGCTGGGGCATCAATGTTCCGATCATTTATACCAAAGCCTATGCATCCTATGCGCTGAAATGCGTACTGGCACCGGAAATCCCGAATAATGCGGCCTCGCTGGCTTTCTTCACCGTGTCTTCCGAGACCAATATTCTCAATGCGCAACGCCCTGCGCCGGTTAGTCTGCGGCATGTCATCGGTCATATGGTGCCGGATCTGGTATTCGGAGCACTGGCCAAGGCTTTGCCGGGTCAGATTATGGCTGAAGGTGCAGGCGCTTTGTGGAATATTCATATTTCCGTGCGCCCTGTGGCTGGACAAAGCGGGCAGAATGCCGAAGTGCTGATGTTTAATTCCGGCGGCATGGGTGCGCGCCCTGCCCTTGACGGCTTGTCGGCAACGGCCTTCCCGTCCGGTGTTCACACGATGCCGATTGAAGCCACTGAGCATACCGGCCCTGTGATCATCTGGCGCAAGGAATTGCGACCGGATTCCGGCGGTGACGGTGAGTTTCGCGGCGGTCTCGGACAGGTCATCGAAATCGGTGCGGCAGATAATCATGAATTTGATTTTTCCGCGATGTTTGACCGTGTTACACAAGCGCCGCGTGGCCGCAATGGCGGGAAAAACGGAACTGCGGGCTCCGTAAAACTCGATGACGGCACCGCAATGCGCTCTAAAGGCTGGCAGCATGTGCCTGCAGGTAAAAGACTGGTGCTTAACCTGCCGGGCGGCGGCGGCTATGGCGACCCCGCACAGCGCTGCGCAAAGGCACACGAGCAGGATAAAATTCAGGGTTATGTCACGGAGGAGAGACAATGACCTATATTTCTTCACGGCTGGCAGCGGTTAAACCGTCTGCCTCCATGGCCGTTTCACAAGCCGCCAAAGCACTGAGTGCCAAAGGCATTGATGTGATTGATCTGGGGCTTGGCGAACCGGATTTTCCGACACCGGCACATATTACCGAGGCTGCCTATCAGGCAGCCAAAGCCGGTGACACGCTCTATACGGCAGCGCTCGGCACATTGGCATTGCGCAAGGCGATCGTCGCCAAATTTTCCCGCGAGAACGGGCTGGATTATACCACTGATGAGATCATCGTTTCCAATGGTGCCAAGCAGATCATTTTCAATGCACTGATGGCAACATTGGAGGATGGTGACGAGGTTATTCTGCCAACGCCCTATTTCGTATCCTATCCGGAAATGGCGAAATTGCTCGGCGGCAAACCGGTGATTGCCCATTGCCGTGAAGAAGACGGGTTTCGTCTCACACCGGAAATTCTGGAACAGGCAATCACGCCGAAAACCAAATGGTTATTCCTCAACTCCCCCGGCAATCCGTCCGGCGCGGTCTATGATGAAGCCAGCCTCAAAGCGCTTGGCGCGGTGCTGGAACGCCACCCGCATGTGCTGGTTCTGTCCGACGAGATATATGAACACATCATCTTTGACGGGCTGGAATTTATCTCTTTTGCCAAAGCCTGCCCGCAACTGAAAACCCGTAGTCTGATCGTCAACGGCATGTCCAAAGCCTATGCGATGACCGGCTGGCGTGTCGGCTATGCCGCTGGCCCCCTGCCGCTTATTAAAGCCATGGCCACGGTGCAGAGCCAGTCGATCACATCTGTCTGCTCGATTGCGCAGGCCGCCGGTGCAGCGGCACTTGAAGGGTCGCAGGAGCATATCCGCACCTTCCGCGATGCTTTCCAGCGCCGCCGCGATCTGGTGGTCAAAGGCATTCATGCGATTGAAGGCCTGAGCCTGCGTGTGCCGGAAGGCGCGTTTTATGCCTTCATCAATTGTGCCGGTCTGATCGGCAAACAGTGTCCGGACAGTTCTGTGCTGAGTGATGATACGGCGGTGGCAAATTACCTGCTCAATGAAGGCCATGTCGCAGCTGTACCGGGCGCCGCTTACGGTATGTCACCTTATTTCCGCATCTCCACAGCAACCTCAGATGAGGTGCTGAGTGAAGCTATCAAGCGTATTGCCGGTGCTGTTGCACGTCTGAAACCGGCATCAAAGGCATAAATCATGGATTTTGATACAATTCTTATCACCGGCGCTGCCGGAAGGCTCGGCACTGAACTGCGCCGCGGCTTGGCTCCGCTGGCACGTAAATTGCGTCTCACCGACCGCGTTGCGATCAATGATCTGCAGCCGAATGAAGAAGCCGTCATCTGCGATCTTGATGATGCCGATGCGATCATGAAACTGGCGGAAGGTGTGGATGTAATCCTGCATTTTGGCGGTGAGCCGCTGGAAGTGTCATGGGAGCGTATTCTGCGCTCGAATATTCAGGGCAGCTATAATATTTATGAAGCCGCCCGCAAAAACGGCGTGAAGCGTGTGATCTATGCTTCCTCCGTCCATGCCATCGGCTATCATGAGCTGGAAACGCATATTGATGCGGATGCCCCGCACCGTCCTGACAGCTTCTATGGTCTTTCCAAATGTTTTGTCGAAGATTTAGGGCGGCTCTATTGGGATAAATTCGGCATTGAGACAGTCGCCTTGCGCATTTTCTCATCCTTCCCTGAACCGGCAGACCGCCGCATGCTGTGGTCGTGGCTGTCTTTCGATGATTGCGTGCGTCTGGTTTCAGCCGCCCTCACCGCACCGCGCGTCGGCTTTACCGTCAGTTTCGGCATGTCGGATAATTGCGTGTCGCCGGTTGATAACAGCAAGGCGGGTCATCTCGGCTATCAGCCGCAGGATAATACGGAAAGCTATCGTGCCGCTGTCGAAAGCCGCACCAAACGCTCTGACCCTTATGCCCCTGCCACCCGTTATCTCGGTGGCTGGTTCGTCGATATCGGCCATCCTGATGATGAGGCAAAATCATGAAACAGCATTATGATGTTGTGATTATCGGCGGCGCTGTCATCGGCTCTTCGGTTGCCTATTTCCTGTCGCAGAACCCTGATTTTAACGGTTCAATCCTCGTTGTGGAACGCGACCCGACCTATGTGCGCGCAGCTACATCGCTGTCATCTTCTTCGATCCGCAACCAGTTTTCCAACCCGATTAATGTGGAAATCAGCCGTTTCGGCACAGAATTTATCCGCAATTTTGCGGAGGTGATGCAGGTTGCCGGTGACAAGCCGGATCTGCAGTTCCATGAAGGCGGTTATCTGTTCCTCGCCAATACGCCGGATCAGGTGCAGACTTTGCGCGAAAATCACGAAGTGCAGATCGCCTGCGGTGCCGATGTGGTGCTGTGGGAACGTGAGGAACTGAGCCGCGCTTTCCCGCATCTCAATACCGACGATATTCTGCTGGCCTCCTATGGCCGCTCCGGTGAAGGCTGGTTCAACAATACCGGCCTGATGTATGGCTTTAAAAACAAAGCCCGTGAACTCGGTGCCGATTATATCACTGATGAAGTGGTGGCCATTCAGCGCGATGGCAATCGTGTCACCGGTGTGGAGCTGAAATCCGGTCAGAGCATCTCGGCGGGTACAATCGTCAATGCGTCCGGTGTCAGTGCTGCTCTCACCGCCCGTATGGCGGGGCTGGATGTGCCGATTGAACCGCGCAAACGCACATTGTTTGTCTATGACTGCGCTCAGACACCGGAAGGCAGTGCCACGGTCAATGGCGGTCGTCTGCCACTGATGATTGATCCGAGCGGTGTTTTCTGCCGTCCTGAAGGGCGCTTCTTCCTGACCGGCTGTCCGCCGGTAGAAGACCCTGCGGTTGACTGGGACGATTTCACCCCGCGTTATGAAGAGTTTGAAGAGATCATCTGGCCAGCTCTTGCAGAACGCTCACCGGCCTTTGAGGCGATCAAAGTCGTCAACCAATGGGCCGGTCATTATGACTTCAACGTGCTGGATCATAATCTGATTGTCGGCCGTCATCCCGAGGTGGAAAACTTCATTTACGCCAATGGCTTCTCCGGCCACGGCCTGCAGCAAGGTCCGGCAACAGGACGCGCTGTATCCGAGCTGATCACCTATAATGGGTTCCGTACTCTCGACCTCTCCGAAGTCGGTTATGAGCGCGTGATTGCCAATAAGCCTTTCCTTGAAAAGGCTGTGATATGATATAGACCTAAGCAAGCATAAGGGTGAGCGGAGGCAGGTAATGCACATTAATCAGGTCGTTATAAACATGGTCACAGACCATGAATGACAGGGTGCCACGCCTCCCCCCGCTCAATGCTTTACGCGTCTTTCATGCGGTGATGCGCTATCGCAGCTTCCGCAAAGCGGCTGACGAATTATTTGTCAGTCCGCAAGCGGTCAGTCAGCAAATCAAACTGCTGGAAGACACACTCGGGATCATGCTGTTCGACCGTAAAGGCCGCATGGTTGACCCGACAGAACAAGCCATTCTGCTCGCGCATTTTGTGCAGGCCGGTTTTGACGAATTTGCCGAAGGTGTGCGTCGCGTCACCAAGACCGGTCACCGCAACCGCATCAATGTCAATGCCAGCCCCTATTTTGCCACCCGCTATCTGATGGACCGCCTTGAGCAATTCCGTACCACCATGCCCGGCGTGGTCTTGCAGCTTACTACCATGGTAGAAATCCCTGATTTTTCCCGCGATGATATCGACGTTTCCGTGCAATGGGGCTTCGGCGAGTGGACAGAATTCGACCAGACATTGCTGGTGCGTGACCCGAAAATTATCTGCTGTGCACCGGCGCTCGCACATCGGGTGCGGAAACCGGAAGATCTGCTGAGCATGACTTTGCTGCATCCGGTGCTGGCCACCAATCTATGGCAAAAAGTACTGCGTCATCTGGATTTGCAGGATATTGAAGCCAAAGGCGATGTGCAGTTTCAGGATGCCGCCACCATGCGCCGCGCTACTCTGGCAGGGATGGGGATGGGGCTGGTTTCGGCCATTGATGCTATGGATGATTTGCGTCAGGGGCGGCTGATCGCACCGCTCGGCATTGATGCCCTGAGCACCATGAAAGAAGAAGATATTCCGGGTTTTTATCTGGTTGTGCCGCGCGGCTACCGGCGTGTGAAAACCATTGCGGCTTTTTGCGACTGGATCAGAGCAGAAGACTGGTCAGCCATGCTGCGCCGTGAAATGACCATCAGCGATATGCCTTACGATATATAAGTAAGCCCTCAAATTATCTTGCGTCTGCACCTGTCAGCCTGCTCTTTTCGCAAGCGGCTGCGTGCTGAAACACGCCCGTTTTCTGCAAAATTTCCACCTGAATATATCATCAAGAAAATCTTGTCGTTTAGCCACTTTTCTTGATTTGGTACGCGCGTCCGACGCGGCACACTGCTCTCAGCACGGGACGGTGTAAACAATTGCAAAATAAAAACAGCTTTGCCAGCACGCCGCCGTCCTGCGGGGAAACATATTTCAGTGCCGCTCAGATTTTATCCGGCGGCGGTGACGGAAAAGGCAATGCAGCAGACACAAAATAACATCAAGCCACTGGTGCGCGTGGAAGCGCTTGAAAAGAGCTTCGGCGCTCTCACAGTACTCAATCGTGTGAGTTTAAGCGTTAATCCGGGCGGTGTTCTGGCCATTATCGGGCCCAGCGGCTCCGGTAAAAGCACATTGCTGCGCTGTCTGAATTATCTGGAAGTGCCCGATAAAGGTCGTATCACGCTGGGGGATATGGAGCTTGTCGCCGAGAAACATCCGTCTCAGAAGCAAATCCTCGATCTGCGCCGTTCGGCAGGCATGGTGTTTCAGTCTTTCAACCTGTTTCCGCATATGAATGTGCTGGAAAATGTGTCGCTCGCACAAAAACGCGTTCTCGGCCGTTCGCAGCAGGAAGCCGATGAACGCTCCATTGAGCTGCTCAAACGCGTGGGACTGGACTCCAAGGCTGCCGAATATCCGCATCGCTGCTCCGGCGGCCAGCAGCAGCGTATCGCGATTGCCCGCGCACTGGCACTGAACCCGAAGATCATGCTGTTTGATGAGCCGACCTCGGCGCTTGATCCGGAGCTTGGTCTGGAGGTTCTCGCGGTCATGCGTGAGCTGGCGCAAGACGGTATGACGATGATTGTCGTCACCCATGAAATGCATTTTGCCGAGAGCGTTTCCGACCATGTGATGATTATGGCAGACGGCAACATCATTGAATCCGGTATCAGTAAAGACGTTATGCGCGATCCGCAGACAGAACGTGCACGCCGGTTTCTGCATGCCGTGAGAGATCGCTGATGCAGGACATTATCTTTAATATTATCAGAGGCTTGCCTGCGACGATCGCTTTAACCGCCGCTGCGCTGATGATCGGGCTTATTCTCGGTGTGCCACTGATGCTGGCGCGTATTTCCCGTCATAACTGGCTGCGCTACTCAGCCATGGCGCTGATTACCTTTGTGCGCAGTATTCCGCCAATTGTCTGGCTGTTTGTGATCTTTTTCGGGCTTGGCAGCGGTTATTTCCGTGTTGCCCCCTTCCCTGCGGCCGCAGCCGGTCTCGGTCTGATTGCTTCGGCCTATATGGCGGAGATTTATCGCGGCGCGCTCCTCTCCATTCATCGTGGTCAATGGGAAGGCGCTGCCGCTCTGGGTATGCATCCTGTGCGGATGTGGATTGATGTGATCATGCCACAGCTTATCCGCGTCGCCCTGCCGGCAATGGCAACCTATGCCATCGGTCTTTTGAAAGATTCTGCGATTGCCTCGACAATCGGCGTTTCTGAAATGACCTTCTATGCCAATCAGTCCTCTATGGCGACCTATCGCGGGCTTGAAGTCTTCAGCTTTGTCGCCTTGCTCTATATCGCCCTCAGCCTGCCGGTTGCGTGGATGTCACGCGGTATTGATGCGCGTATGCGAAAGAAGGTGTCCCGATGATCCCGGTTTTGGCGGAACAATTCCATAACTGGCTACCGCAAATGCTCAGCGGCCTGCGGATCAGTCTGATTGTCACTGGCATGAGCCTGCTGATCGGCATTCCGCTGGGTTTTTTTCTGTCGCTCGGTGTAATGTCCAAGACAAAACCAACCCGCTGGGCTGCGCTGACGCTAGTTGAAGTAGGTCGTGGTGCGCCGTCTCTGGTTCTGCTGCAATTTGCCTATTTCGGCCTGCCTTCTGCCGGTCTGACACTGACCTCCTGGTCGGCCAGTATTGTAGCTCTGAGCTGGACAACCGGTGCTTATACCAGTGAGATCATCCGTGCCGGTCTGCAATCTGTCCCCGCTGGGCAGCGTGAGGCAGCTCAGGCAATCGGTCTGACACCGCTGGATATGATGCGCTTTATCGTTGTGCCGCAGGGCCTGCGTATCGCCATTCCGGCTCTGCTCGGCTTTGCGATCCTGATTTTTCAGACCACATCCTTGTGTTTTGCCATTGCGCTGCCGGAGCTGACAGCCCGCGCCTATGAAATTGGAACCAATACATTCCAATATCTGCCAGCCCTGATCCTGGCTGGTCTTCTCTATCTGCTCATTTGCATTCCGGCGACGCTGATTGTCGGCGTCATCGAAGCCCGTGCGCAGCATTAAATAAGCAACAAAAAGGGGAAATCATGAAGAAGTTTTTTGCACTCACACTAGCTGCCGGTCTTAGCAGCACTTTTCTGGCAGGCGCTGCTTTTGCACAGGATTGCACGCCGCAGCATAAAATCACCACTGTTGAAGCCGGTTATCTGACCATTGCAGCACCGACTTTCCCGCCTTTCTCCATTCCTAAAGGCGAAAGCGATCTCAGCGGTGTGGATGGTGAAATCGTCAAGGAAATTGCTGCCAAAGAATGCCTGAAAATCAAAATCGCACCGGTTGAATATGCAACAGCCATTCCGTTTGTTGTTTCCGGTCGTGCAGATATTGCCATCGGCAATTATTACCGCACCGATGAGCGGCAGAAAGTGGTCAATCTTTCCGCTCCGCTCTATCTCGATCAGATGGGGCTTTATTCCAAAGAAGGTGTGACCACTGTTGCCCAGCTTGAAGGCCGCAATGTCGGAACCGTACAGGGCTATCTCTGGGTCAATGAGTTGAAAGCCATTCTCGGCGATAAACTCAGCCTCTATAACAACTATGTTGCGCTTTATCAGGATCTGGAAGCCGGACGTATCGAGATCGCAATTGACGGCGTTGCTGTCGGTACTGCCGCGCAGCAAGGCGGCGCTCTGAAAGATGTTCAGATTAAAGTTTCAGAAAAAGACGAGCGCGTACAAAGCTCTGTCTATCCGGCACAGGCCGGTCTGCCGCTTTCCAAAAACAATCCGGATCTGCTCGCTGCCGCCGATGATGTGGTCAAAGAGCTGCATAAATCCGGTCGTATGGTCGAAATTCTCAAAGAATACGGCCTGTCAGAGAGCGCTGCAGATGTCGGTGAAGCCCGCCTGATCAAATAACAGGTTTTATTGATGGCTCCCCTGCTTTTTTGATGGCGGGGGAGTTTTATTTAACTAGTTGATATTATTATACAATTTAATCATCATCTTCCGATTTCGGTTTGCCTTCATACCGGATCAGGAAGATGGCCATGCCTAAAACCATCAATGCCAGTGAAAACCACGTCAGTGCATAAACCAGATGATTATCTGCAAATTTTACTACGGTCAGTCCGCCTTCCGGCCGGTCAGCACGGTTTTGGGCGCCATTCGCATCAATGAAGTAATCCGGCACATTCTTCACATCGGCACGTTTGGCAAAAGCCTCAATATCGCGGGCATACCAGATATTTTTTTCCGGCTCATTCTGACGCAGAAAAAAGCCTTTCGGCTCTGTCAGACGTAACAGGCCGGTGACTGTTGTTTCGCCTTCAATCTGACCGCTTGTGCGGTTGAGAGGATCGCGCCTGGCACTTGCAACATAACCGCGATTGATAAAGACGGTCTCGCCATTATCGCGCAGAAAAGGCGTAACAATCCAATAACCGGATCCCCGCTCTGTCAATGCACCGACGGCAATTTCCTTATCATTGAGATAATGACCGGAGAGCGTCACAGCACGATATTCATAAGCTTTCTTGTCAGCATTTTGCCAGGCATTGATATCAGGTGCGGAAACAGGGCTTGCATTAATATTTTGCTCGACGCGGGTGATCAGGTCATGTTTCCAGCTTAAACGCTTGACCTGCCAGAAACCGAGAGCGCTCAGACCAGTGATTAGCAGACCGGCAATCAGAGAAATCAGCACAATTTTATTGCGTTTTGAAGCGGATGAATGGGGCTGAATTTCTGCCATGAGTTTAACTTCTTTATGCCTGTAAGTGATGCAGATTGTCTCTATGCCTTATCCGTCTTCAGGCAAATAAGAATTTATGTTGCGCACAAGAGTTTGAACGTGCTGCTGTTATAAAAACGGAGTGTGTCGGTACCATGGTCATTATTCTAGTGCTTTGTATTTGATAAGGCGCGCAAAGTCGGTTTTACGCAATATTGGCCGTGTTCTGCCTGCTGGGTTAATTTTCGCAAATATCCACCGGCAGAGCGTATTTTATCTGAGCGTTCAAGGATTGTTGCAAGTGTAATCGCTGCATTGATCTCTCCCATAATTTCACAAGCTTTTTGCCATGCAGAAGCGGTAATCCCGAGCATCGAACGAATATGCCCTGCTGTAAGGATTAAATCACGCCATTGATGAATACCATGCTGTGCGTAATGGCTGATTTGCGGACAATGTTGTAAAATTTCCTGAAGATCAGGGGTTAGTGTCCGAGTATATAAATCAGGGTTTTGTCGCAAATTTTTTGATATTGGCTCTGGTTTAATGTTTTCGCGATTTTGTACCTGTTTGTTATCAAAAGATTCTATGTTTGAATTCTGAATGTGGTGCTCATTTTCGCATACATTGCCGCTCGTTTTTTGTTCTGAAACCTTTGAAAGATAAAGATTTTCCACGTTTTTGCGCAAAATGCTCAAAGCCTGTTCGCGTTTACCCAGATTTTCCAGCGTGCCATTGCGCTCAACGCGACCGGAAAGTGCCTGTAACTGATCATAAAGAGCATTCCAGTCCCCTTCCCTCCCCTCATTGAGGGCGGCCAGAATGGTTTTGGAAATATCGCGGAGATGAATGGTAATGTTGAAACGCAATTGCTGACGGATACGTGCCTGTTCACGCAATTCAGTTGCATGGGTTTCAATTTCTGAAACCTTAAATGTCAGCGGTGACAGATCAAAACCAAAGGCCATGGCAATTTCACCATTGCTGTCGCGGCGCACAAAACGCTTACCATTGGGGCTGTCACGGCGCAAAATGAAACCAAGCTCAACGAGAATGGCAATATGACGACGGATTGTCGGGGCTGACATTCCGCGCAAGCGCATGGAAAGTTCGTGATTGGACGGAAAGACGATCAGAGCGACGCGGCTGTCGAGAATTTTATCGGGATAAAAACTCAGCAGAGCTTCAAGCACAGCAATAGTGCGCGAAGACAGCTGATAGGCTTCACGGGCCTCTGTTAAAGCACGCAACAGCTTCCAGCGATCAATGCTGTGATGATCCTGTTCAGTTTCACTCTGTTTCTGACGCAATTCTTTCTGTTGTTGACGAAGTTTCTCGTAACTCAGAAAATGCGCAGCATTCATCATTCGTCCGCCAAACGGGGACGTCGCAAAATGCTCAGTCATTTGTTACCTCATTTGAGGCAAGCAAAAACACTGCCGGAACATTGCCGACTCTTGACTTTTGATCGCGAAAGTGATTCTCTCTAATTGCTACATCGAAAGAGGGCTTCCGGTTCGGTAACGTTCAGGGGGCCTTTTTTCTTGCCGTTTTTTCCTATCTGTTAAAACTGGCTCTGTCGTTTTCGGGGCTTTTGATCTGGTAGCGCCCTTCTCACTCCATAAACCGTGTGGTTCCTTCATTTATGCTGTTGATAATTTCAGTCTGTTATTTCTGAAATTATTTGTAACGCCTGATACGCATTACTAACGCGCAGTGAGAAGACGGGGATAGATTTATCCGTTTTTCTTCTGCTGAAATTGTTCATAAAGCTCAGCCATCTCACCGGCGAGATATTCCGCAAAACCTTCCGCATCGTGGCGTTGCAGATCAAACTGCGCCCTGCCCTGCTGTAACCGTAAGAGGCCAAGGCTCTCGCCATTGCGTGTATGCAGCTTCTGTTCTGCAGGTTTATTTATTTCCGGTTTCTCTGTTGCGGTGAGCTTCTGGAGCAAATGCTGAAAGCGTAGATCCGTTTCCGCATCTTTGAAGTCGCTGTCAGTGATAATACGCTGAGCCTGTTTGAGCTGCAGCTTATCACGCAGAATATCTGCTAATTGCATCCAGCGTGGTCTTCCGACTTTTGGTGCTGGCCCAATCGCACGGATAATCTGTTCAGGTATTGCTGCTGCCACTTGCAGGAAACGTGTCATTTCCGCTTTATGCAGCGACAGAGCTTCCTGAACAGTGGAGCGTTCAAAACCACGCTCAATCAAAGCCTGAGCAAATAAAGCACGCTCAATGAAAGAAAGATCACGGCGTTCGCTGTTTTCTTTACCCTGCGCAAGAACGAGCTCTGCATCGGTAAGAGGCTTGATAAGGGCTTTTACCGGTAATCCAAGCCGCGCAGCGGCACGCATACGGCGGTGACCATAGGCGGCCTGAAAACGTCTCGCCTGATCGGGATGCGGGCGTACCAGAATTGGCACTTGCTGGCCATGCTGATGCAGGCTTTGCACCAGAGCCAGAAATTCCGGATCATCGGTTTCCTGACGGGTCAGACGATCTTCAACGAAGGAACCGTCAATCAGCGAAGCATCAAGTTCAACAACCTGATCGCCTTTGGCGAGGCTTTCAGAGAGTTGTTTGGCACTTTCCAGCTCTCGGGACATATCGGCCAAAGACAGCCCCATAGCCTTGACGGCGCCGGAACGGCTGGCTGAAGGACGGATCAGCTGATCGGGTGTTTTCTCCGGGACTGATGCCGGAGCCTCAGCTTGTGATGATGAGACTGAAACCTCTGGAGCTTGTGGCTCTGATGCTGCCGGTAAGGGCGCGCCGAACAAAGCCTTTAACTGATTTTTGCGGCTTGAGCTGTTCATGCCTTACCTCCCCTCGCCGGACGGTTCCAGGCGGAATGGATCAGTGCTTCGATCTCGCCGTTGACAGCTGTCAACGACTCCATTGCCCTGTCATAAGTGACACGACTGAAATTCTCGCGGCCAACTTCATAAAGTGTCTGTTTGGTCAGGCCGGCATCGGAAACAGCGGTTGATTTAACCATGGGTGCTGTGAGTACACGGTCGCCGAACTGGGCGCGCAGGAAACCTGCAATTTGTGCTTGCGGGCCGTCATTTGGTTCATAACGCGTAATCAGATAGCGCAGGAAGTCGAAATTCAGCGATCCGCCGGCTTCACGTACGACTGAAAGCAGGTCGGATGTCATGAACAGAAACTGGCTCATGGATGCGACATCAAGCATTTGCGGATGCACGGTAACAATCACTGATGTTGCTGCGCACAAAGCTGACAAGGTCAGAAAGCCGAGTTGCGGCGGACAGTCCAGAACAACAACGTCATAATCATCTGCGACCGATTGCAAAGCAGCCTGAACACGGGTGAAGAACATATCCGCGGCAGGGCCGCGACGCTCTGCCAGAACACGCGGCGTAGTATGCTCGAATTCCTGCAGTTCCAGATTGCCGGGGACAAGATCGAGCCCGTCAAAATAGGTTTTACGGATAATATCTCGCAGAGGACGCTGTGCCTCATCATAACGGATAGCACCATAGAGCGTATCATTGCCGCTCAGATCCAGTTCCGGCTGATAACCGAACAAGGCCGACATAGATGCCTGCGGGTCGAGATCAACGGCCAAAACGCGCAGGCCGGACAGAGCCAGATGCTGCGCCAGATGGGTGGTGGTTGTGGTTTTCCCCGAGCCGCCCTTGAAATTGGTGACAGCAATGACCTGCAGATGCTCGCCGCGTTCTTCATCGCGCCATGGCAGATAGTTGCGGTTTTTATTGGCATTTTGCTCGGTCAGCAAATGACGCAGCGCATTAATATCTTCCAGCGTATAGAGACGGCGTCCGCCGGAGCCGGTTTCCGGCTGCGGGCCTTCACCGGCAATGGACAGTTGTCGCAGATAGCTGTCGGAAACGCCAATAAGCTTGGCTGCTTCACTGCTGCTGAATTTGCGCAGGATCTTGTTCGACGCGGGGGCAAACAGACGTTCGCGCATGGCTTGTAATTGCGCAGATAAAAGCTCGGCATCCGCAGCGATTGCACGGTCTGCCGCCAAAGGTGCATTTGCAGCCTTGTTTGTGGTTGCTAAATGCTGCTGTGCATCAGCAACAATATCTGCCCAATTCGTCGTCAATTTATCCAACCTTTATGCGCAATGGCCGCGTATAGTCGTAAACCACTGCTTTTCTTTGTCCATCATGCTACGATTCGGACAAAATTACTAATCTGTTAACGCAAGTGCTTAAATCAACACTGGAAAACGCAAATAACAGATGCAGTGGCGAGTAACGGTAAACCGGCAAGATTTTGTAATTTTTCGTTAGAAGAGTGTAAAATCCTGCAGGGAAAGTCAAATTATTTATAGTTAACGGATATTAACCGCTCTGCAACGCATTCTTGCAGTCAAAAACCGAAGCGGTTATGGTGCGTAGGTAGTGCGCTCTCTGTTCGGAGATGCTTCGCTGTGAGTTGTGAGTGTGAGATGGCGTGAGTTTGTAAGGCTCATCAATCCGTGTCTGATCGTGATCCGGTTGACAGCTGTCAACACTGTTTGCCGTTTTCAGAAACTCAGATCTTCTGCCTTGTCCGCAATCTGAATTCTGCCTGCCGTTATATCTGTGAGCATACGCAGCACAGCGTCTTTTTGATGTGACGGAATTTCCAGCCGCAAATCCGCTCCGGTATTATGAAAATCTTCCGATGCGATTGTCAGATGTTCGACTCCAGCAAGGCGCGCTTTTATCAAAGCGAGCTCAGAAAAATGTGCACGGATATAACTTGTCTGGGTCGGGATAAGCTCAACCAGTTCCGAAGCGCGCAGGCATAAGGCTGCGGTGCCGCCATAGGCACGGATCAGGCCGCCGCTGCCTAGCAATGTTCCGCCAAACCATCGGGTGACCAGCACCACAACATTGTCGAGTTCCAACCCGTCAATGGCTTGCAGGATCGGTTTGCCCGCTGTGCCGCTCGGCTCACCATCATCATTGAAGCGATAATTTTGCCCCATACGCCACGCCCAGCAATTATGATTGGCATCACTATAGGATTCACGGGCGATAAAATCTTTGGCAGCTTCTTCATCAGCGACGGGAAGTGCAATGGCAAGAAAACGGCTTCGTTTGATTTCCTGCTCAAAAACTTCTCGTTTTGCTAGCGTAAACATGGCGTCTCAATTTCTGCGGATGAATGCTGTCTGACAATATCCATTGTTTTAAAGCGCATGAATATTGTGAGTGTTCTGATAGCAGATAATGTCCGCAGCACCAAATACATCACGAATGATGCCGGTAGGAATGACGCTGATGAAATTGCTCAAGCTCGCGGGCAGAGGGCAGGGTGCCGGAAAATATTGCCACATAAGAAGGCACACGCTGCATTCGTGTTGTCACATCCTCATTTGTATTGAGGCTGATATAACCGATCTGGGTCAGATAGAGTGCTCTTGAACGGACATCTGCCAGCAGAGGCTCACAACCGTGGCGGATAAACATGGATCGTATAGCTTCAAGACGGGTAGCGTCAGCCTCATTTAAAGCCTGCGCAACCGCAGGAGACTGTACACCCCAACTGCGCACAGCATGTTCGAAGCTGCTGTCGAAGACCGTGCGGTCAAGCCAGCAGTCAAACAAATTGAGGGTGGCTTCGCTCAGGCTTTGTGCATCTGTACCGGCCTGCCGGAGCAGGGCTGTGGTATTTTTTTCCTGCCAAAGCTGTAACAGCGCATCAAGCAATGCATCACGATCTTTAAAGAACCAGTAGAAACTGGTGCGTGATAATTTCAGCATTTTGGCCAGTGTCAGAATCCGGACATTGTCGATACCGCTTTCCAATAATACCTGATAGGCGGCATCCAGCCAGAGTTCCTTTGAGCCACGCCAGCCGCTCTCACCGTCATTATCAATCGCGGACATATATAATCCTTTTAAAATTATTATTATAATTCAGATGTTTAAGTTCACTAAAGGGGTGCATCTTAACCTGACTGCGATAAAATGTACACTGCTGTATATAAAATTGACAGTATTGTACATTTTAATTAGGCTTCCTCAAAAAAGGGGAATGCAATGAACAATGATCCGCTCTTACAGCCTTATCAGCTTAAACATCTGCGGTTACGTAACCGTATTATCACAACATCCCACGAGCCTGCTTATCCGGAAGATGGCATGCCGAAAGATGCCTATCGCGCTTATCATGTGGAGCGCGCTAAGGCTGGTGTGGCGCTGACCATGACTGCCGGTTCGGCAACGGTCTCGCGCGATAGTCCGCCGGTTTTCAATAATGTGCTCGCCTATAAGGACGAGGTGGTACCCTGGATGAAAGCACTGGCAGACGAATGTCATGAACATGGTGCAGCGGTGATGATCCAGCTCACCCATCTCGGCCGCCGTACCCGTTGGGATAAAGGTGACTGGTTGCCAGCTGTCACCTCGTCTCACGAGCGGGAAGGGGCACACCGCGCATTTCCGAAACGTCTTGAAGACTGGGACATTGAGCGGATTATCAAGGATTTTGGCGATGCGGCAGAGCGTATGCAGGCGGCCGGTCTCGACGGGATAGAGTTGCAGGCTTATGGCCATCTGATCCAGCAATTCTGGTCACCGGTGACCAATGATCTCGACAATGCCTATGGCGGTTCGCTGGATAATCGTCTGCGCTTTACCTTTGATGTGCTGGCAGAAATCCGCAAACGGGTGGGGCCGGAATTTATTGTTGGTATCCGCTATACCGGCGATGAAATGATGGAAGGCGGCCATGATAAGGAGGAGGGGATCGAAATTTCCCGCCGTCTTAAAGACAGTGGCATGATTGACTTCCTGAATGTGGTGCGCGGCCATATTGATACTGATCCGGCAATGACAGACCTTATTCCTATTCAGGGCATGGCTAATTCACCACATCTGGATTTTGCCGGTGAAATTCGCGCGGCTACGAATTTTCCGACTTTCCATGCGGCGAAGATACCGGATGTGGCAACAGCCCGCCATGCCATTGCCTCCGGCAAGCTCGATATGGTGGGAATGACCCGCGCGCATATGACAGATCCGCATATTGTGCGTAAAATTATTGAGGGAAGAGAAGATGATATCCGCCCTTGTGTTGGTGCGAATTATTGCCTCGACCGGATTTATCAGGGCGGTGCCGCCTATTGCATTCATAATCCGGCGACAGGGCGTGAATTGACCATGCCGCACACGATCAACAAAGCACCGGTAAAAAAGAAGGTTGTGATTGTCGGTGCAGGGCCAGCCGGTATGGAAGCCGCCCGTGTTGCCGGTGAACGCGGCCATGAAGTCGTGGTTTTTGAAGCCGCGGACAGGGCAGGCGGGCAAATCCGTCTCACCGCACAATCACCGCGCCGTCGTGAGATGATCAGCATTATCGACTGGCGTATGGCACAATGCGAACGCTTTGGCGTGCAATTCCGTTTCAATACATGGGCAGAGCAGGCGGAAATTGAGGCTGAAAGCCCTGATGTCGTGATTATTGCCACCGGCGGCATGCCGCATGTTGAAATGCTTCCCGAGGGTAATGATCTCGTTGTTTCCGCATGGGATATTCTCTCCGGTGATGTCAAAGCGGGCAGCAATGTGCTGATTTTTGATGATGCGGGTGACCATGCGGCTCTGCAGGCGGCTGAAGTGCTGGCAAAAGCAGGGGCAAAAGTTGAAGTCATGACACCTGACCGCAGTTTCGCACCGGAAATCATGGCGATGAACCTTGTACCTTATATGCGCAGCCTGCAAAAAGACGGGGTAACTTTCACCGTGACCTATCGTCTTGATAAAGTCACCCGAAACGGCAACAGCCTCACTGCGCATATCGGCAGCGATTATGGCGGTGTAGACAAGCAACAGGATCACGACCAGATCGTGATTAATCACGGCACAAGACCGCTGGATGATCTGTATTTTGAACTCAAGCCGCAGTCCAGAAATCTCGGTGCGGTCAATTATGATGATCTGATCGCCGGGCAGGCACAGCAGGTTAATAAAAACGAGAGCGGCCGCTATCAGCTTTATCGTATTGGCGATGCTGTTGCCGCACGAAATACCCATGCAGCGATTTATGATGCGCTGCGTCTGATGAAAGATATTTAGAGCGTGTCGCGTTTCATTGTATCCGCTACGCTCGCTCTATCTCTTTGTTTTTTACGCATGTCGTTATCGGAAAACCGGTACCCACTTTTCCGCGACATGCTCTAGTCCTTAAACAGGGGAGGGCTTTGATAAAACGCGCCGTAAAAAATCCCCCCTCCCCTTCTGGTCGGAAGGGGAGGGGGCAATTATTAAGCCGGATAAAGACAGATCAGCCTTTTTGGGCAGCCAGAGCCTGCTCGCGCATCGCGCTCAGGCTCATTTTCGGTGTAATCGCTTCCTGATCGATGCGGATTTCAATCAGTGCAGGCTTGCCTGAAGCTACGCAGCGTTCAAAAGCCGGTACAAATTCGTCTGTTGCTGCAACGGTTTCACCGTGCAGGCCATAAGCTTGTGCCAGCGCTGCAAAATCCGGATTAGCGAGACCGGTGCCGGAAACACGACCCGGATAGGTGCGTTCCTGATGCATACGGATGGTGCCATACATGCCGTTATTGACGACGATAAACACGACACGGGCATCATATTGCATGGCTGTTGCCAGTTCCTGACCATTCATCAGGAAACAACCGTCACCGGCAAAAGCAATGACAGTGCGGTTACGGTCGGTCAGTTTGGCAGCAATCGCTGCCGGCACACCATAGCCCATGGAGCCGTTGGTTGCGCCGAGCTGGGTGCGGAAGGTCTTGTATTGATAAAAACGATGTGGCCATGCAGTGTAGTTACCGGCACCGGTGGTCATAATCGTATCTTCAGGCAGATTTGCACGCATCCACTGCATGATTTCGCCCATCTGCACATCACCCGGAATTGGCGCATGTTGCAGATTGTCGTTGTAATTCTTGTTCAGTTCGGCTGTCCAGGATGCCCATTTATCAGAACCGATCTTGCCAAGACCGCGCAATTGCTTGGCAAAAGCAGCCATTGTCGCATTGATTGGCAGGGTAGGGTAATAGACGCGTCCCAGTTCTTCCGCGCCGCTATGCACATGGATCAGTTTCTGGTTTGGCACCGGAATATTGACCATTGTATAGCCGGCACTGGTCATTTCCCCGATACGCGCGCCGATCACAATCAGCAGATCACTGTCTTTAATGCTCTGCAGCAGTTTCGGGCTTGCGGATGTGCCAAGTTCACCGGCATAATTAGCCAGCGCATTATTATAGAGATCCTGACAGCGGAATGATGTGGCAACAGGCAGATTATTCGCAACGCAGAAGGCTTCCGCATCGGCCACAGCCTGTTTATTCCAGCCGCTGCCGCCGAGCATGACAACAGGACGCTCTGCTTGTTTCAACAGATCAGCCAGTTCCTGCAATTGCTCTGCACCGGCAGAGATTTCGACCTTTTTATGTGCCGGAACGTCAGCAACACTGGCATGAGCGGTCAACATATCTTCCGGCAGTGCCACAACAACAGGACCCGGACGACCATTCACTGCGCGATGAAATGCCTGAGATACCAGTTCCGGAATACGGGCAACATCATCAATCTGCACCACCCATTTGGCCATCTGGCCGAACATGCGGCGATAATCCACTTCCTGAAAGGCTTCGCGCTCAACCTGATCGCTGGCAACCTGTCCGATAAACAGGATCATCGGGGTGGAATCCTGAAATGCCGTATGCACACCCACAGATGCGTTGGTTGCACCCGGTCCGCGGGTGACAAATGCAATCCCCGGCTTGCCGGTGAGCTTGCCATAGGCTTCCGCCATATAAGTCGCACCGCCCTCCTGACGGCAGACAATCAGCTCAATATCCTCTTTTGCATCATGCAATGCATCCAGAGCCGCCAGATAGCTTTCACCCGGTACGCAGAAAGCTCTGTCCACGCCATTGATGCGCAAAGCATCAATCAGGATCTCTCCGCCTGTCCGGTGATTATTTTTATGATTCATAGCCGACATTTCCTCAATAATGTTCGCCTGCAGTGACTGTAACCGCACCGGTATCCCCCCGGATAACCTTGTTTGCGGTTAACTGCCGTCCGGAGCATAGCGTGCTCCGGTTTTGTTTTGCATGCCGGTGCCGAATAACCATGTTCCGGTTTTTCGCAGCATGCTCCTAATCCGTCTCCCACGGATATAAGATCACAGAAATACAGTTTGAAAATTGAGCTTAGTCAACAACAAGCACAATCATTTGTGATGAATAGTAATCACATTGTGCTGCTTATTCATCATTTGGCCGGAGAGCGGCTGCAAAATGACGGATGAAGCGGAAATTTAGCGATTTAACGGGCTTTGACGCGTGCATGAAGGCGCAGGGCAAAAACCGCGGCCAGCAGTGAAAACCAGACCTGTCCGCGCGGGGCAAAGAACGGCGATTCCAGAGAGGCATAGAGCATCATAAAGACCCAGATGCGCAGATACATGACTGCGAGTGCCTGATCATTGCCGGATTTCTGGGAGCGATGATAATCCAGAAGCGGACAGAACAGCATCCAGACAATGAAAAGCGTGATGCCGATCAGCCCTGTTGTCATCATCAGGTTAATATAACCGTTATGCGCATGACCGGCTCTTGATGCCCAGGTCTCTATCTCATAGCCGCCATTGATCAAATGGGACATATTCCAGAATGTATCAAAGCCGAAACCGACCCACGGATGCGCACGCAATTGCTCCAGTGCGAATTTCCAAATTTCGGTACGTCCTGTAAATGTCGGATCCGAGATCAGGCCTGTAACAAAATCCTGCACAGGCAGGCTCACAACCGTGCCGACCGTGAGCAGCAGCATCAGCCCGACAGGTATGATCGCAGCGAGATATTGCAGCGGCAGCAATCGCACAAAGCGAATAATCTCGGCCACGAGAAGAGCGATAACAATCAGACCGATAGAGGTTTTATTGTTTGAAAAAATCAGGAAAATCGTGGCCAGAACAATATTCAGAGCCGGTATCAGATAATCATCTTTGCGCAGCAGATACAGATTATAGATGATCAGCACGATCATCGCAGGACCTGCAATATTCTTATGAGAGAAATGCCCGCGCCACGAACCGGCATTAATCAGTTCCAGCACCTCAGCTTCATTATGAATGGAGACTTCCGGCATGAATATCACGCCGAAATAAGACAATCCCAGAATGAACAGGCTTAGATATTTCAACATGCGCTGAAAATGCTGCTGGTTTTCAGGCAGAATGACCCAAGCCATTGCGGTCACAATCACCGTTATACTGTAGACATAACGGCGGAAGGATATACCGGAATAATCAGACGTGAAGACTGTAATAAACTGCCAGAACAGCAGGATAATCAGCAATGGCGACAGCATTTTGAGGGCAATTTGCCAATTTGCCAGCAAATAAAGCGCAGAGATAAAGAACAGTGACAAAGACACAAGCTGCTGGAGCGCATTGCCCTGTTCCTGTGCGAGAAGCACCGACGGATCACGTAAATCCATAAAAGGTGTCAGCGTGACCCAGAACAAAAGAAAAATCAGTACAAACAGGAGCGTCTTACCTGTCCGGTTCACTAATTTTTCCTTTCAAAATCATTATCTATTTAAATAGCACTAATATAGTTCATTCTGAGCTTATTTCATTCTAGCACTTATGTATTTAAACTTCTATAATCTTGAAATTATGTCTGATTTTTGACTGAAACTATATCCAGCGCAGCTCGGCTTCCATACCCATACGATCTTTCCGGTTTCGCAAGTTGAAAAGCACACCGACACGTTTGGCGGCCGTTTCCACAATGGTCAGCCCCAGTCCGGTGCCGGTCTGGCTCTTATTGCTGCCGCGATAAAAACGTGTGGTCAGCAACGGGATTTCTTCCTCCGCCACGCCGGGCCCGCAATCTTTGACGACAATGCCGTTGCCGGTTGGCAGGCTTTCCCAGCTGATAGTTTCGTTCTGCGGTGAATAATGCGTCGCATTTTCATAAATATTGCGCAGCATCAGTGTGAGATTATGCCGGTCGGTCTGTATCACCTGTTCATAGAGAGCAGGATCAATGCGGTTTTCGATTTTTCGTCCGCTGACCGGATTTTGAGCAATGATTTCCTCGGCCAGCTGACCGAGATTGACCTTCTCACTCACCACGGGAGAGGCATCGGCATCCAGCTTGGCCAAAGCCAGCAATTGGCGGACAAGACGGGTTGTCCGGTCAACGGACAACAGAATTTGCTGTAATGCGCCTTCTTTAATTGCCGGATCGGCTGCCGCAAGTGCAATTTGTGCCTGTGTTTTCAAGCCGGCGAGGGGGGTGCGCAATTCATGGGCGGCAAAAGCCGTTACTTCCCGTTCATGACGCCGTGCGGCTTCCACTTTGATAAACAGCCCGTTCAGTGCATCGGCCAATGGCCGTACTTCGGAAGGGATATTCGCCGCTTGCAACGGCCGCATATCATCCGCATCTTTTTGCCGGACTTTATCCGCCAGTTCATGCAATGGCCGCAGGCCACGGCCGAGACTGACCCAGATCAGGAAGCCAAGCAGCGGCAGGATCAGAATAACAGGAGCGAGAAGCCCTTTAACCAGATCGCTGACGAGACGGTCACGTAATGCCAACCGGTCTGCAACGATAATTCTTACGCCTTTTGCAGGATCAACGATTGTATAGACACGCCATAATTCACCCTCAACCACCTCATCGGAAAAGCCGGTGCTGTTACCTGCTATTTTAATGTCAGGCGCGCCGGTTGAACTGCCAACGAGTTCGCCGTCCAGTGACCAAATCTGACAGGAAAGATAGCGTTCATAGCTGCCATGCTCATGCGGCAGGCTGATGGCTTTGGTTGTGTTCATGCCCGTGGAAGCATTGCCGAGCAGCGAATGCACCATACGTGCGGCTTCCTGCAGTCGTGTGTCGAGCACTTTTTCCAGTTCATTGCGGCTGTTGAAATAGGTCCATGCGACAGCACAGGCCCAGATAATGCCTGTGGCTGTGACGAGGATAATAAACAGTCTTTTATGCAGAGAAGTCATTATGTTACCCGCATCCGGTAGCCGAGGCCGCGCACGGTTTCAATCGCATCCCGCCCGACTTTATTGCGCAGATTATGGATATGCACTTCGACAGTATTGCTTTCCACTTCTTCCTGCCAGCCATAGAGCCTTTCTTCAATATCACTCTTGGAGCGGATAATTCCGGGTCTTTCCATTAAAGCAGCCAATACGGCAAACTCCCTGCGTGACAGCGGAACCCGTTCGCCTTTCACTTTTGCATTGAGGCTGGAAGGATCAAGCTCTACATGACCGGCAATCATAACCGCGCGGGCGCGTCCGGCACCGCGGCGGGCGATGGCTCTGACCCGCGCCGCCAGTTCATCGAGATCAAAAGGTTTGCCCATATAATCATCAGCACCACTGTCCAGACCGGTAATACGGTCTGCGGTTTCATCCAGCGCAGTCAGCAATAAAACCGGTGTCTGATCTTTATCAGCGCGTATTTTCTTCAAAACATCAAGGCCGGAACCGTCCGGCAGCATCAGATCCAGCACAATCGCGTCAAAGCGTGAGCACGCCAATGCGGCCAGCGCATCTGCACAGGTAGCAACCTGATCCACGGTTGCGCCGGTCAGACCCAGCCCGACCTTCAGGCCGTTGGACAAAACCGGATCATCTTCCACTACCAAAACACGCATCTTATTCTCCGGAACATTCTCGCTTTCGGCCCCTCTTTCAGGTCTGCTTAGGAATGCACTTTAACTATCAATATTGTTCCGCTTAACTTTTGCGGTCTATTATCTGTAAGACTGGCTTTTCTGCCTTAAGGCTGACTTAAGGTCATAAGATAGTATGGACATTATAACAGGCATCCGCCTATCTGTGTGATATTCGGGCGTCTTATTAGGGTATCGCATACAAGATTCTAGAGCGTGTTGAGTTTAATGGCATTCATGGCACTCGCTCTAGGTTCTTTCAATTGTCGCATGTTCGCGAACGCTAAATGAACTCATTTAGCTGCGACATGCTTTGGTTTTCGCAGGATAATATGATCCGACATTTTTACCGACAGCTTTTCAGTCTGCTCTTTTTCAGCATTGTATTATCTGCTGCTTTTACACCTGTGACCGGTATTCAGGCTGTTGCGCAAACCATGCGCAGCGCTGAAGAGGTTATGCAATTGAGTGTCACGCGCGATGAGAAAAACGCGCTGCAATTTCAATGGAATATTGCGCCTAAAATTTACATGTATCGTGACAAGATACAGGTCGAAAAGCCGGACGGCACAGTACTGCCCGCCGATGTCAGTGAAGGTGTCATCAAGGATGACATGAATTTCGGCCGCACCGAAGTTTTGTATAACCGTGCTTTTGCACAGGTGCCTGAAAATGCGCTGCCGAAAGATGGGCATGTTCTGGTGCGCTGGCAGGGATGTGAGGAAGATAGTATCTGCTATCCGCCGGTAACACGCTCGCTTGATCTGCAAACACTGGAGCTTTCCAAAGTGGCGCTGGGTCTGGGAGGTCTGTCACAGACGGAACTTGCTGCACCTGATTTGTCGCTGACCGATGATACTGCGCCTGCACAGGAAACCGCAGCACCGGCTGAAACCGGTCTGATTGCAAGTCTCACCGATGTCAGCACGGAAGAAGTAACTGCGTGGCTTGGCTCCAATTTCGCTTTCATGCTGGCCGGATTTTTTGGCTTTGGTCTGTTACTGGCACTGACACCCTGCGTTTTCCCGATGATTCCGATCCTGTCGGGAATGTTGGCAAAATCCGGTGAAAAACTGTCATCCGGCCGCGGTTTTGTCCTGTCGTCGGCTTATGTGGTGGCGATGGCTGCAGCCTATGCCGTGCTTGGCTTTGCCGCATCCTGGTCGGGCTATAATTTGCAAGCCGCATTGCAAACACCCTATGCGCTTGGGTTTATGGCATTGGTGTTTGTCGCGCTCGCTTTGTCGATGTTCGGCTATTATGAATTGCAACTACCGCAAGGCTGGACAAATTTCTTCAGCCGCAACACATCCGGTAAAGGCGGTGCGATCAGCGGCGCTCTGGTACTGGGTTTTGGTTCCGCGCTGATTGTCGGGCCTTGTGTGACCCCGCCGCTTGCCGCTGCATTGCTCTATGTTGCGCAGACCGGTGATGCCGTACGCGGTGCGTCTGCTCTGTTTGCTCTGGGACTGGGCATGGGTGTGCCGCTGATTATTTTCGGCACATTTGGTGCAAAATATCTGCCGAAATCCGGCCCGTGGCTCAATACAATCAAACAGATTTTCGGCGTCGTCTTTCTGGGACTGGCGATCTACATGATCCTGCGCCTGCTCTCTGATGAAAATGCAATGTTGCTGCTGGCGCTCACAGCACTGGCTTGCGGTGTTTTCCTCGGTGTGTTTGACCGCCTGAGTGCTAAAAGCACCGCATGGATGCGCCTTGAAAAAACTACCGGCATTGCCGCGCTGATTTACGGCACCTTGCTGATGGTCGGTTTTGCAGGCGGTTCAACGGATCCGTGGCAACCATTGGGCTTTTTACAGGGCAGCACCCAACAGATTGCACAGACTGCTACAACCCAGCCGGTCAGAATTGTAAAAACTTCAGCTGAATATGATCAGGTGCTCAATCAGGCAATTGCGACAGGTAAGCCGGTGCTGGTGGACTTCACCGCAGACTGGTGCACAACCTGTAAGAGCAATGAAAAAGTGATGAAAAATCCGGAATATGCGGGACGTCTGGGCAATCTCACACTGATTAAAGCGGATATCACCGATTATAATGATGCCAGCCGTGATCTGATGCAGCGTTTTAACGTTGTCGGGCCGCCGACGCTGATGTTCCTTGAAGCACAAACAGCCAAAGAACAGACGCAAAATCGTATCATTGGCGAGCTGACACCGGACAAGCTGGACAATCGTCTTCAGGCGCTCGGCCTCTGAGCCGCGCCAACCTTATTTACCTATTGTATTGCAGGAGAACCATATGCAACGCCGCCAGTTCCTTCAACTCTCATCCGGTATTGCGTTGAGCACTGCTTATCTGCTGAACAGCCAGCAGGGTGCTTTTGCACAGGAGGTTGATGTCAACGGGATTCTCTATGATCCGGAAGCGCCTGCCGGCGGCAATCCAAAAGGCGATCTGACCATTGTCGTTTTCACCGATTATAATTGCATTTACTGCAAAAAATCCGGTGTTGATCTGGCGCGTATCGTTAAGGAAGACGGAAATATCCGTCTTGTCTATAAAGAATGGCCGATCTTGACGGAATCGTCAGTCTATGGTTCCCAATTGGCGCTGGCAGCGCAATATCAGGGTAAATATGAAGTCGTTCATAAAGCACTGATGTCAATTCCGGGCGGCAAAGTGTCTAAAAAGGCGATGCTTGATGCGGTTAAAGCCTCCGGCATTGATATGCAGCAATTGCAGGCTGATCTGAACAAAAACAACGGTAAAATCACTGCGCAGCTGAAGCGTGTCATGTCGCAGGCGGAATCAATCGGCGTTGAAGGCACTCCAACGCATCTGATCGGGCCGTTCCGGGCGATGGCACTGGATTATAACGGTTTCAAGATGGCGGTGGCTGATGCCCGTGCTCGCGAGAAAGCAGCGAAATAACAAGCCAGAGCGGTAATGCCAATATTACCTGTAAGTGCGAGCGGCACGAAAGTCGCCGTTCTCTGACCGGAGTTTTATAATGAATGATCCGCTGACCCATAATCGCTATAGTAAGTCCGGTGAACAGCGGGTCGTTTATCATAATAATGGTGCTTATATAAATGCAGCACCGGCTGAGACAAAAGCCTATATGGCGACATTGCTCACATCCCTGACCAATCATGTGCAGGCATTATCTGCAGGATGTGAATCAAAACCGGCTTTTACCATCCGTGTGGTTTGCCACGGCGTGGGTCTGGATTTGTTTCAGATTGCGGAAGCCGACGATATTCTGAAAAAACGTTTTGATAATTTATGCGAACAGGGCGTTCGGTTTCTGGCCTGCGCCAATACAATGCGCGCGCGTAATCTAGAGATTAAAAACCTGTATCGTCTTTCAGAAGATGACGTGGTGCCAAGCGGCGTTGCAGAACTTGCATATCTGCAAATACAGGGCTTTGCCTATATCCATCTTTGAGTGTTGAAGACCAAAAACTGGTTGCCGAAAAAGTAAACGCCCGACGCTGGGAGGAGCATCGGGCGTTACAATGAATGACCGGTTGGGAGGAGGGAGACCGGTCTTCGATCAAACCTGAGTTGGGAGGAGGAGGGAGGCTCAGGTTTGATATCTCTGTAATTCTTATTAGCGCTGAGCTGCCTTGCGAGCTACAAACGGAATTTCTGCAGGCAGGATGCCGAGATCGTTCAGTTCGCGGGTTGAGAGGCGGTTCAGTTCGTTTACTGTGCTGCGGTAACGGCGCCAGTTGTTGTAAGAGCGGATCAGGTTCATGTTTCTCACCTAGAAAATTTTATGTCGTTGTTTGTTGAGTTGTATATAGCCCTAATGATCCGAAATGAGCAGAGACAAATTTGCATAGCTGCGTTGCTTATTCGGATTGGGAAAACGCTCCGTCAGGCATTAAATTGTCATAATCATCATTTTAAGTGAAAAACTTGCCGCAAAAGCGCTCAGCGCAGCCCTGAAGCGGCCACAATCCCCCTGAAATTCGGATAAGACCTGCTTTTTCTTGAAAATACGCGCATAGCTATGCAGGGCTGGCGGGAAACATCTGTGTAAATGCGCTACTGAATGCCTGAATAGGCGACCATGCGGCCATCACTGTCGAGATCAATAAACGCTCTTTTCCCGCGTCTTCCTACAGCCATAAAGACGATCTTTGCCGGATGAACCTCCAGAAAGCGCAAAGCGTTTCCGTTTTGATCGTAATGTGTAATGTCGCTGCCACCTGTTTCCTGAAAACCTTGCTTTTGCATAAAGTCTTCATTTGCACATGCGACGGCAAAAATTTTAAGGCGCTTTGGTCGCTGGAATAAGCCGACTAAAATACCGGTTGCTGTCATTAGCAAAGTTACGCTAGCACCAAGAAAAATGGCGCCAGTCAAGGAATGTGTGTTTGCTTCAGTCGATGTAACGGAGATCAAATAGAATATAATAACTGACCATGCGGCAATGCTAATGGCAATCAGGAGAAGGTTGCCAATGAATGTCAGGAAAAGAGTTCCGAAAAAACCGCGATTATGACCTCTGACAAGACCTCGTCCGCCAATAAAGGGGCAGATAAAGGCGGCCGCTAATAAAAGAAGCAAGCCCGCACTGTTTTTGGTACCTTTATATAAGTCGCGGCCCGCAGCGAATCCGAAACCTGCAATAGCTGCGCCGCCAGATAACCTTCCTCGGTTTTCTCAATCAGTTCTGGCGGGAGTGTGTGCCCGTAATCTGTTGCTAAGGCGACAAGACTTTGCGCTTCCGCAATATCATCCTCATCCAGCGCAGTCTGAACTTCAAACGCGAATTGTTCCGTTGTCAGAGCGGACAGTCTGTAATGAGAAATTGCAAAAGGATCCCACCAGTTCAAAGCGAGTTTGAGCGCTGCAAACTGATTGGAATATGTGAAAGTGATTGCCGAGAAGAGCAAAATACCTGCACTGGCAAGCTGAGAAGATTTCTTATAGGTTTTAAGCAAAACTACCCCCGTGGTCATGCCTAAAGATTATGCAGTGCTACATAACTCACGGGAATAAAAATGACAGCAGTATTTATAGTTTTATTATTTCAGTAAATAATTTTAGAATAATTGAATATTAATATCCAAAAAATATTACACTCGTATATTATTTACTAATGATAATCTCTTTAAAATTCACCGCTCGATGCGGGTGGAGAGAATAATAGAAGACATGGTGCGTTCAACACCTTCCAGTGCGCCGATCTGATCGAGCACACTGTCGAGTTCGCCGATTGACGGTGCCTCAACAATAACAATCATATCAAAATTGCCGCTGATCGAATGAACAGATCGCACGGACATCATGGTTTTGAGACCGACTTCAACCTTTGGTGAAAATTTCGGCAGGGCTGTAACCAGCACATGCGCACGCACCAGATGGCTTTCATGTTCTGAAGACAGTTTAACAGTATAGCCGGTAATGATGCCGCGTTTTTCCAGCCGGTCGATACGGCTTTGAACTGTTGTACGGGAAACGCCGAGCCGTCTGGCAAGTGTTGCTGTCGAAGCGCGGGCATTCTCGCGTAAAAGAGCAATCAGGGCCATATCGGCTTTCGTCGTCATTTTGAACCTCGCTAGCGTCACTTCGTTCAAATATATAGCGTCATTCCGTCATTTTAGATACTTCTTTTTGACAAAAATTCTGCGACTCTATGCCATCATTTCCTGAGACTGAATCAAGTCCTCGGGAAATAATACAGTATTATTAAAGTGTTACATTTTCCTTGTTGCGCAGGCACAGGCAGTCGCACTCAGGCAATATAATAAAGGGTCAGTCATGAAAGACGTCGTCGTCGTTGGTGCCGGTAAGATCGGTGTAACAATTGCACAGCTTCTGGGTAACACCGGTGATTATAATGTAACGGTAACAGACCGTGCGGAAGAGCAGCTGAAAGCGCTTGCCGGCAAAAAGAACATCACAACTAAAGTTGTTGATATTGCTGATGAAGCCGCTCTGGCAGCCGTTCTGGCCGGTAAATTTGCTGTTCTCAGCGCTGCGCCTTACCAGATGACAATCCGTATTGCTGATGCAGCTGCAAAAGCAGGCGTTCACTATCTCGACCTGACCGAAGACGTTGCAAGCACACGCCATGTTAAAGAACTGGCGAAAACCGCTAAAACCGCTTTCATTCCACAGTGCGGTCTGGCTCCTGGCTTCATCTCGATCGTTGCTTACGATCTGGCCAAGAAATTCGACAAGCTGGAATCTATCGGCATGCGCGTCGGCGCTCTGCCACAGTTCCCGACCAACTCCATCACCTATAACCTGACATGGAGCACGGACGGCGTTATCAACGAATATATCGAGCCTTGTGAAGCCATCGTCAACGGCAAGCTGACACTGGTTCCTGCTATGGAAGAGCGCGAAGAATTCTCGCTCGAAGGCGTTCAGTACGAAGCTTTCAACACTTCCGGCGGTCTCGGCACTCTGGCTGAAACCCTTGAAGGCAAAGTCCGCACCCTGAACTACCGCACCATCCGTTACCCTGGCCATTGCGACATCTTCAAGACCCTGCTGAACGACCTCGGCCTGCGTCATCGCCGCGATGTATTCAAGGACATTCTTGAAACTGCAGTTCCGGGCACCCAGCAGGACGTTATCGTTATCTTCGTAACCGTAACCGGCTACAAAGACGGTCGTCTGACTCAGGAAACTTATGCGAATAAGGTTTACAACCAGACTCAGGATGGTCTGGAAATGACCGGTATTCAGGTTACCACTGCTTCCGCTATCTGCGCTGTTGTTGATATGCTTGCTGATGGCAGCATCCCTGCACAGGGCTTCATGAAGCAGGAAGATATTGCGCTGGATAAGTTCCTCGCAAACCGCTTCGGTAAAGTTTACGCTTAATAGCGGGATGAATACGTATCTACATGATGCGTATTCAGAATATCTTGATGAAATGAGAAACGGGGCAAGGGCTTTCCTTTGCCCCGTTTTTCTGTTTAGCTGCCCTCGGAGAATGATTTTCACGACATAATGAGGGAACTATGCGTAAATCAGTTTTATTTGCAGGTATGGTACTGGCTGCTATTGCGACATCGGCGGGCGCAAAAGAATGGAAAGAAATCCGTATTGCCACAGAAGGTGCTTATCCTCCGTTCAACTTTGTTGATGCTGACGGTTCGCTGAAGGGCTTTGACGTTGATATTGCCAATGCTCTTTGCGAGGAAATGAAAGCCAAATGCACCCTCGTTGCCAATGATTGGGACGGTATGATTCCGGGCTTGCAGGCGGGCAAATTTGATGCGGTTATCGCATCGATGAGCATTACCGAAGAGCGCAAGAAACAGATCGACTTCACCAATAAATATTACTCCACGCCTCTGGCGATTGCTGTGCCGAAAGACAGCCCGATTAAAGATGTGAAACCGGAAAGCTTCTCCGGCAAAACAATCGGTGCGCAGGGCGGCACAACACAGGCGATTTATGCGGAAGATGTGCTGGCTAAAGCCGGTGCTGAGGTCAAACTTTATGTGAGCGCCGACGAAGCCAATGCGGATCTGAAGACCGGTCGTCTGGATGCAATGATCTCCGACAAATTTCCTGTCGTTGACTGGCTGAAGACGGAAGCCGGAAGCTGCTGCCATATTCTTGAAGACGTGCCGGGCACACAGACAGAAACCGGTATTGCTTTGAAACAGGGCAATGATGATCTGAAAGCCCAGTTTAATGCGGCGATTGACGGTATCCGCAAGAACGGCACCTATGACAAGATCATGAAGAAGTATTTCGACTTCGATATTTATTGATCACAACGACTGTTAAAACCGTTTGATGAGCGCGCAACTTTGCGCGCTCATTGTCTTAATCCTGTATTTTTAGTCCTTCGTGGCAAACTGCCGGCCGGAATTTTTCTGCCTGTAGTCATGACCCGCATTATCCGGCCATAACATGCGTAAATTCGATACAATCATTCTGGGTGCAGGCATTATCGGTGTCAGCACTGCTCTTCACTTGCAGGCACGCGGCCATGCCGTTTGTCTGATCGATAAAAAAGATCCGGGTGAGGGGACGAGTTATGGCAATGCCGGTCTGATTGAGCGCTCCAGCGTTATTCCTTATTCATTTCCGCGCGGGCTCGCCAATCTGATTAAATATGGTCTGAATAACCGTACGGATGTGCGTTATGATCTGGCCTATATGCCTAAACTGGCACCATGGCTGTTTCAGTTCTGGCGTCATTCTTCCGCGGACGGATTGGCAAAAGCAACAAAAGCCATGCTGCCGCTTGTGGAAGCCAGTGTGACCGAACATGATTTCCTGATTGATCAGGCCGGTTGCCAGAATTTGGTGCAGGACAAAGGCTGGCTGGAAGCGTTTTGCAGTGAACAGGCTTTTGATGCTTTTGTGAAAAATCTGCCGTCGCTGGATCGCTTTGGTCTGAATTATAAAGTGCTCGACAACACCGGTTTTGCGGCAATGGAACCATCCATGCGCAATATTGCCGGTGCCGTTCATTGGCTCGACCCGAAAACGGTCAATGATCCTTCGGCTCTGGTCAAAGCCTATGCTTCTCTTTTCACACAACGCGGCGGCGTGTTCCTGCATGGCGATGCTTCGACCTTGCAGCAGCAAAGTGATGGCTGGTCGGTACGCGCAAGCGAACCTGTGACGGCACGTAATGTTGTTGCCGCGCTCGGACCTCAGTCCCATCTCATCTATGACAAGGCCGGAATGAAACTGCCAATGGCAGTCAAACGCGGCACACATCTGCATTTCTCGCTTGATGATGGTGCAGCTCTCAATCATCCCGTGGTTGAAGTAGAAGGTGGCTATGTGCTGGCACCGATGCGTCAGGGCATGCGTCTGACAACCGGCATTGAATTTGCAGCGCCGGATGCTCCGGCTAATCGTATCCTGCTCGACCGGGCAGAAAAACGTGCGCGTAAAGTATTGCCGTCATTGGGCAAACCGGTTGAAGCGCAGCCATGGCTGGGTCTGCGCCCTTGTATGCCAGATATGCGTCCGGTTATCGGTCAAGTGCCAAACAAGCCGGGATTGTGGATGAATTTTGGTCATGCCCATCATGGTTTGACGCTGGGGCCTGCATCCGGCCGGTTGCTGGCAGAGCTGATGACGGGAGAGAAACCATTCATTCCGGCAGAGCCATATTCTGTAAGTCGCTTCATGTAAGATGCAACTTCGTCAACTTCGACAATAATAGCAAGCTTGACAATCAGTCTGTGCAGTATCATCTTTAAGTTCAGGAGATGAAAATGGTACAGACAACGCAGAATACACCGAAGGCTGAGAAAGCACGGCAGTCCCCTGCAGCAAAGGCAAAGCCGCGCGGCAATACAAATGCGCGTGCCATTGCTAAACGTCAGCCTGTCCATAAAACTGCTGCTACGGCTGTTGCCAAAGAGGCCTACCAGCCGGATGCGCGCGCTCTGGCTTTGCTGCGTGGTGTTGAAATCGCCCAGCAGGATCTGCGCGAGGCAGGCGGCGCCTATACGCTGGAGCAAGTGCGCCTGTTATTGCAGGGTATTTCCCGTCAGGCCGTGGATAAACGCGTGCAGGATGGTTCATTGCTCGCAGTTCCGGGGCCTGGCAACCGCCGTGCCTATCCGACGATCCAGTTTCTTAATGACGGCAGTATTGTTGCCGGACTGAAAGCTGTGCGTCAGGCACTTGGCAGCGCTAATCCGTGGTTTTTGCTGAATTTTCTGAGCAGGCCGGATGAACGTCTCAACGGCAAAAAGCCGATTGAGCTGCTGCGTCGCGGTGAAACAGATGCGGTGCTGGAAGCAGCACGGCTCAATGGTCTGCAAGGCGCGTGAGCGGGCCGCAACCACCACACAATCTGGCTTCCCGACAGCCTGAGCTGATCACTCTGGCTGCGGGAAGCAAATTATATCGTTTTTATACAGCTGCTTTTGAACCCGTCTATTTCGACCCCTCCGATATGGGCAGGCTGAATGCACCGGATGCGTCCTATGGTGTGCTTTATACAGCCGCTGCACGGGAAGGCGCTTTTGCTGAAACATTCTTACGTGAACCCGGTCGCAGCCTGATTGATTTAATGCTTTTACAGAAGAAAGCGCATGTGGTGCTGGAGCTGACGTCTCCGTTAAAGCTGGCCAAACTTGCAGGGCGCGGACTGGCTATAATTGGTGCAACGGCTGAAGTGCTGCATAGCGGTCTGCCTTATGACACCGCACAACACTGGTCACAAGCATTGCATAATCATCCGGAAAATTTTGATGGCATTGCCTATTATGCCCGCCATGATGACGAGCAGCTTTGTTATGCGCTGTTCGATCATTGTGCTGAGCATATCAGTATTGCCGAACGACAGACTGATCTTGATGCAGACTGGTTCTGGCAAATTGCCAATCACTATAATCTGGGTATTGCCCCGTACTAAATAATTATAAGGGAACTGAAATCATGCCGGACAAAACTGCCAAAGTCCTGATTACGGATCATCTGGAGTTGCGTCTTGATGCGCAAGGTAAGCATCAATGGCATGAAATCCGCCATTATATTGAAGAAAAAGGCGGGGTCTTCCACGATCATGGTTTAAAAACAGGGCAGGAACTCGCAGCCGGTAAGCTGCATTTCTTCTATTGCCCTGATCTTAGCACTGAAGAAGAGCTGATAGCCGTTGCGGGGCAGGGGCAATATGATGCGGTGATTGCAGCCGCCACCCGTATCCCGCCGCAATGCCTGTTCGCCGAGGGTGGTGTGCGTATCGGTGCAGGCACCGGCAATATGCAATCGCAATCATGGGTTTCCGGCACAGCGCCTTTGATGAACACACCGGGTATCAATAGCCGTATCACCGCGCAAATGGTGCTGAAAGCGCTGTTACAGTTTCGTCCCGATCTCGATACGGAAACACTTTATGCGCAGGTGCTGGAAGGCAAATTTGATACCGGCCGCGATCTGGCGCGTTTTCCAAGCACTGGTCTTGAAGGACGTAAATTTGCCATTCTCGGCAGCGGCAATATTGGCATGGAAGTGGCAAAATTGGCCAAAGCCTTTGCTATGGATGTGGTGATCTATGCGCGGGAACATCATCGCTCATGGATTGAAAGCCAAGGTTATACTTACGCGGCGACACCGCAAGAGGCTGCGCAAAACGCCGATGTATTGAGCGTGCATCTGGGGCTTGGTGCGCTGAACAAGGAGACAGGGCGCTACAGCAATCAGGGGCTTGTCGGTCATGATGTTCTGTCGGTAATGGCACAAGGCGCGATGGTCATCAATTACGATCGCGGCGAGCTGGTGGATGTTGCAGCACTTGAACCGCTGATGCAGAGCGGTCATATCCGCAATGTTGCAGTGGATGCTGACCTGTTTGAAAAAGACGGTATTCAATCAGGGCCGCTGGCGCCTTATTTGCCATTAGCAAAAAAATATCAGCAACGCATGTTGTTGCTGCCTCATGCGGCGGCAGATACCGATCATCCGTCACGCCTAGTTGGGGCAAAACAGGCCGTTGACCAGATTTTTGCAGCGATTACGGAGCGCCGTATCATCAATGCAGTCGGCGCGATCCCTGCCGGTTACAGTGACGGTGGCAGTCAGTTGCCGCTGGGCATCGGTCGGCCACAGAGAAAATTCAAAAAAGGGCAGGAGCGGCAATTCCTCAAATCCTTGTTTGAAACAGCCGTGCAGGCGGCTGATCCGCTGCATTGTCTCAAACCCTATTTGCCGCAAGCACCAAAGGGCAAAACCATTGTGATCGGTGCCGGTAAGGGCGCCGCACAAATGGCGCAGGCTTTTGAGACTTTATGGATTGAGGCCGGTAACCCTGCGCCGGAGGGTGTGGTCGTTACCCGTTATGGCTACGGGGCGGAATGCCGGTTTATCAAAGTGCTGGAAGCTGCGCATCCGGTGCCGGATGCAGCGGGACTGGAAGCAACCAAGCAGCTGAAATCCGCTTTGCAAGATCTGAGCGCGGATGATCTGGTGGTGGCATTGATCTGCGGCGGCGGCTCGGCTCTGTTGCCTGCGCCACCGGAGGGGCTGACACTGGCCGACGAGCAGGCAGTCAATGCGGCGCTGCTCGCCAGTGGTGCGCCTATCAGTGTCATGAATGCTATCCGCAAACATGTTTCCACGATCAAAGGTGGCAGGCTTGCTGCCCTCGCAGGACCTGCCCGTATGGTCAGTCTGATTGTCTCGGACATTCCGGGTGATGATCCGGCGCTGATCGCCTCAGGGCCGACAATTGCCGATCGTGCAACGCGCCATGATGCACTGAAATATATTGAACACTACAAGATGCAGTTGCCGGAAAAGGTGATGGCGCATCTATACAATGCAGCAGCCGATGCTCCGCAGCCGGATAACGCGGTGTTTGCGCGGCACAGCCACCATATTATTGCCAGCGCAGCGCAATCACTAAAGGCGGCTGCAAAACTGGCTGAGGAGCAGGGCGTTGAGACGCTCATTCTATCTGATGCGATTGAAGGGGAAGCGAAAGACATTGCGCTGATGCATGGGGCAATGGTTCAATATCAGGCGCGCAGCCGCATATCCGGCCAGCCGCTTCTGCTGCTTTCCGGCGGTGAAACAACGGTAACGCTTGGCTCCGGTTCAAAGGCAGGCAAAGGCGGGCGCAACAGCGAATTTATGCTGGCGCTGGCGCTGAATATTGCAGGCAATGCTAATATTCACGCTTTAGCTGCGGATACGGACGGCATTGACGGTTCGGAGAATAATGCCGGTGCTTTTGTTGGCGGCAACACAATTCAACGCATGACGGAGCTTGGTCTTGATGCGAAACAGTTTCTCGCAGGCCATGACAGCTGGAGTGCATTCAATGCCAGTGGTGATCTGTTTGTGACCGGGCCGACCGGCACAAATGTCAATGATTTCCGTGCCATATTAATCAGCTAATTCTTCAAGCGGTGGACAGCCGCATTCTGCTCTGCCATAATGATGATGAGAGACAGGGGCGCCCGGATCATACCGGCTGAGAAGTACCCTTTGAACCTGAACCGGATAATGCCGGCGGAGGGAGTCAGATCAAAGGGTGGCTTCTCGCAAAAGCGACGATAACGACACCCCGCGTCAGACCCTCACCGTTGCGGAGGGCTGATATGAAAGATCTACCGGATTTCGGCGCGATGCTGGAAACCATGCGGCAGCGCAAACCCCTCATACAATGCATCACTAATTTCGTGGCGATGAATACGGCTGCCAATGTGGTTCTGGCTGCCGGTGCATCTCCGGCTATGCTGCATGCGCAGGAAGAAGCGGGGGAGTTTGCAAAATTATGCGGCGCAGTAACGATCAATATCGGCACACTTTCGCCGCTCTGGGTGCAGGGCATGATCGCTGCTATCACGGCTGCCAATGCGCATAATATTCCGTGGGTTTTTGACCCCGTTGCGCATTTTGCCTCAACCTTCCGCCGCGATGCTGCGCAAAAACTGCTGGCACTGAAACCAACAATTATTCGCGGCAATGCTTCAGAAATTCTGACATTGGCTGGCTTTTCCGCACGCGGACAGGGTGCAGACAGCGGCGATGATGCTGGCGCTGCGCATCATGCGGCTCAACAACTGGCGCGGGAGCATCAATGTACGGTCGCAGTCACCGGCGCTTATGACCTTGTCACCGATGGTCAGACAACTTTGCGTATTGATGGCGGCTCGCCACTGATGCCGCAGGTCACGGCTTTGGGCTGTGCATTGACCAGCCTGACCGGTGCATTTGCCGCCGCGCATAGAACCTCTGCTCTCGAGGCCTCTGCCGCAGCTCTGGCTATGTATGCTGTGGCCGGAGAGCAGGCGGCCTTGCGGGCAAAAGGCCCTGCCAGCTTCCAGATACATTTTATTGATGCGCTATATGCGCTCTCTCCCGCACAATTCCAGTCTCAGGCAAAGGTACAATTCTATGAAACAGTTTGATCTGTCGCTCTATCTCGTTCTCGACCGCGAGCTTTGCGGCAGTTTGGGTATGGTGGAAACCGCAATTGCAGCGGTGCGTGGCGGTGCCACAATGGTGCAGTTGCGCGATAAAGACGCCAGCCAGCAGGAGATGCTTGAAAGTGCCAAAGCATTGAAAGCGGCGCTCGAAGGCACTAATGCCAAGCTGATTATCAATGACAATATTGAGGTTGCCATTGCTGTTGGTGCCGACGGTCTGCATATCGGCCAGCATGACGGTTCACCGGAACAGGTGCGGGCAAAGATCGGGCCGGATATGATCCTTGGTCTGTCGGTACAGACCGCTGAAATGGCCACCAAAGCGGATAGTGCTGTGGTGGATTATCTCGGCATCGGCCCAGTTTTCCCGACCGCTACCAAAAAGAACTGCGCGCCTTCCATCGGTTTTGACGGGTTGAAACGGGTTTATTCGCACAATGGCCTGCCAGCCGTGGCAATCGGAGGCATTAAACTGCCGCATGTGGAGGATGTGCTGGCGACCGGTATTGATGGTCTGGCTGTGGTGTCTGCAATTTGCGGTCAGGAGAGCCCTGAGCAGGAAGCCCGTGCCTTCAATGCGGCGATTGCTCATTTCCGTGGAGCAAAGGGCTAAGTCATGAAAAATGTTCTTTCTCTCGCCGGCTCCGATCCGTCCGGCGGTGCCGGTATTCAGGCTGATCTGAAAACCTTTGCTGCGCGCGGTACTTACGGCATGGCGGCGCTGACAGCGCTGACAGCGCAAAACACACAAGGCGTTTCCGGTGTTTTCCCCGTACCGGCAGATTTTGTCGCCCAGCAGCTAACCATGATTTTTAGCGATGTGCGGGTCGATGCGGTTAAGATCGGCATGATCGTCAATGCGCAAATTTCTGACCGCGTGGCGCAAGTTTTGCAGGAGCAGCTTGTCAAACAACCGGATTTGCAGATTGTGCTCGATCCGGTGATGATTGCCAAAGGCGGTGCAGCATTGCTCGACCCGCAGGCGGTGGAAAGTCTGACACAGAAATTGCTGCCGCTGGCAACTTTGCTGACACCAAACCTGCCGGAAGCGGCGGCGTTGCTCGGACAACCGGTCGCTGAAAGCCGCGAGGATATGGAACGCCAAGGCCGTGCTTTGCTGGCTAAAGGTTGCAAAGCCGTGTTGATGAAGGGCGGGCATATGGCAGGTGAATTCTGCCCTGATCTTTTGCTGAGCAACACGCATACAGAATGGTTTGAGGCCGCGCGAATTGAAACGCCGGATACCCACGGCACCGGCTGCACGCTCTCCAGCGCTTTGGCGGCGGAACTGGCGAAAGGCAATACATTGCCGGATGCAGTGCGCGAGGCCAAAGCCTATCTGTTGCGGGCGATTGGTGCTGCGCATCAGCTTGAAGTTGGCATGAAAGATGGAAATGGCCGATCAGTCGGCCATGGTCCTGTGTTCCATTCGATCGACCAAATGAACTGACGAGTGAAGGTTTCCTGAGGGATCAGGAAGCCTTCACTTTACGGGCTATCAGCATGCCGATGACCATCGCCGGTACAAAGATCAATGTACCGGTTGCGGCTAAGCCCACCGTGGTAATCGCAGGTCCCGGACAAATACCGCCAAGCCCCCAGCCGATGCCGAACAGGATTGCCCCTGTCATCAGGGATTTGTCAGCTTTACGGTTTGCAGGCACATCAAAATCTACGGCGCAGAGCGGTTTCTGACGGGCAAAAACCACGCGATAGCCGATGAAAGTTGTGACTACCGCTGCACCCATCACCAGAGCCAGTGACGGATCCCAATTACCGGTAATATCCAGAAAATTCAGCACTTTCTCAGGATTGGCCAGACCGGAAATCACCAGCCCCAGCCCGAAGATCAGACCGATAACAAGATTAATCAGAAATGACATGATCGACCTACTTTAACTGACGAGATGGCGCATGATGAAGACGGTGATGAAACCGGCTGCCATAAACAATGTTGTCGCCAGCAGGGAGCGGGGCGAGAGACGGGAAATACCGCATACACCGTGGCCGGAGGTGCAACCGCTGCCCAAGACCGCGCCAAAACCAACCAGCAGACCGGCGCTCATCATCAAGACCGGATCGGATGCGACTGTGATTGCAGGCAGTGCACCGGTGAAGAGCAGATAGAGAAAAGGTGCGGCCAGTAATCCCAGCACAAATCCGGCGCGGGATAAAAAACGACTGTCGCTATAGGGCGGGAAAAGCCTGCTGACGATACCGCTGATACCGGCAATCCGGCCTTCAAACAACATCAGCAAGACCGCAGAAAGCCCGATCAGCAATCCGCCGCCAAGAGCAGACCATGGGGTAAAATTTTCCATGATGTTATGTCCTTATATCCGGTGCACAAAACAACTGGTGCATGGTGGCGATGAAGATTTTCACCCGCTCATCGGCCAGAGAATAGAACACGGCTTTGCCTTCCTTACGGGCGCTGATCAGTCCGGCAGCACGCAATTCTGCCAGCTGCTGCGACAGACCGGGCTGGCGGATGCCGAGCATATCTTCAAGCTGGCGCACAGACAGTTCACCCTCAACCAAAGCGCAGGTCACCTGCAAACGATCAGGATTGGACATTTTTTTCAGAAAGGCGGAAGCCTCGGTCACCCGTGCACGCAGCTCATTAGCGTCAGGTGCTGTGACTTCAGTTGGTATGATATCAGACATGTTCACTCCCACGGCGCGCCGTCAAAACGCCCGAGCGGGATTTTGATATAGCGCTGTCCGTTATCTTCCGGCTCCGGCAAACGTCCGCCGCGAATATTCACCTGCAAGGCATGGAGCATCAGTTTGGGGATCGGCAAAGTTGCATCCCGTGCCTGACGGGCGGCCACGAAACTCGCCTCATCACGGTAGCGGCTGAGATGAATATTATCCTGCAATTGTTCACCGATGCGGGATTCCCAACGGGCTTCGCGCCCGTTCGGCCGGTAATCATGACCGGTAAACAGACGCGTATCTTCCGGCAATTGCAGAATGGTCTGAATACTGTTCCACAATGCAGTGGCGTTGCCGCCGGGGAAATCGGCACGCGCTGTACCGCCATCGGGCATGAATAATGTATCATGGATGAAAGCGGCATCGCCGATTACATAGGTGACCGAGGCCAGAGTATGGCCGGGGGAATGGATCACATGGGCATCGAGATTACCGACTTTAAATGTCTCGCCGTTTTCAAACAGATGATCCCATTGCGAACCGTCACAGGCCAGATCCGGCCAGTTATAGATTTCGCACCAGATTTTCTGCACTTGTCTGACTTCAGCGCCGATAGCAGTCGGTGCGCCGGTGCGGGTGTGCAGGTAATGGGCGGCAGAAAGATGATCGGCATGGGGATGCGTGTCGAGAATCTGCACCAGCCGGTAGCTGCGGCGTGCAATATAGTCCAGCATCTCATCAGCATGATTGGTGGCAGTCTGGCCGGATTTTTCATCATATTCCAGCACGGGATCAATAATCACGCAGTCCAGTGTTTCAGGATCGGCAACAACATATTGAACCGAGCCGGTGCGCTGATCGTAAAATGCGGCAATGTCTGGTTTCTGCATTTTTTACCTGCTTTCATTATCTTTTTAATTAAATATGTTCGATTGCAAAAAAATGCAATCATTAAAATCTAAATATTTAAAGGTAATAAAAAAGCCGCCCTGAAATTCAGAGCGGCTTTTCTTAGTTCATCAATTAGAGCGCTTATGCTGCCTGAATTGCAGAAAGTTTCCACTCTTCAATGCGGCCATTGGCAGGACGGACAAATGTCCAGACTTCGGTGCTTTCCGAAATCTCCATGCTTTCGCCTTCAGCCAGTTCACCGGTATTGCGGTCTGCAAGATAGTCGATGCTTTCATAACGAATGGCAACGGTGGCGTAATCCTTGCCTTCTTCGCTCCAGCCTTCTGACACATCGCCCTGTAGCAATTTCACATCGCTGACATGGTTGCGCAGGCCGTTGGTAGCGTTTTCGCCAAGTTCTTCCGCCAGATAAGACATGGCTTCCGGTGTTGTCAGCTGACGCAGTGTGCCGTAATTTTCCTGACCATAGGCAGTCTGGACTTCGGTCAGCATTTTTTCAAAATGCTCCAGATCTTCCTGTGAAACAGTCAGAGGCTTTTCCTGCACGGCAGGCTGCATCATGCTTGCAGCTGCACCCGAACTTGTATTGGCGCCAAAACCGGCTGATGGTACAGAGGTTGAAGAACGTGCATGTGTGTTGTCATCGCGCTTGCCAAACTGCGCACCCAGATTCTGCATCGGGTTCGCACGGTTCGCGCCAGCATTACCGGCTCCGGCAGCAGCCGTTGCAGGCTTATTACGGTTGGCGAAAAAGCGCATGGCCAGCATGGCCAGACCTGCGAACAGGGCAACCTGCAGGATCAGGCCGAGGAAACCGGCCATACCGCCGAGGCCATTGCCCAGCAGCATACCGATCAGACCACCGACCAGCAAACCGCCCAGCATGGAACGGCCGAAATTATTGAAGAAACCAGGCTTTGCTGCATTGGCAGCCGCCGCACCCTGTGCAGGGCGGGTCTGCGCACCGGTATTCGGGGTCATGGAGCGTTCAATCGGCGCAGCAGTATTTGGTGCAGTCTGCGTTGGTGCAGGTGCCTGATAAGTTTTACTGCCGCGGCTGCCGAAGCTGCTGCCACCACCCGCACGTCTGGCATCGGCAATATCCATCGCCGAAAGCGATACAACGAGCGCCAGTCCCAATGCGACTGTGAACTGACTTAAACGTGAGGTGGCACGCAACATATGTGTCTCCTGAAAAAAGTGCTTTGGCTGCATATAGGAACGGGATTTTTCAATTGTAAGTGTTTGCCATAAGAAAATCCTATGATTTACAAGAATTTATTCAGTCAGGTGAACACAGGCAGCTATGCACTTTTAAAATGCGGCGCTGCATTGATTTTTGTAACCGGCCCGTCGCATAGTCAGCGCAAAGACTTTAACCTGACTTTTCAGGAGCTGATTTGACCTATCGCTTCATTCACGCGGCGGACATCCATCTGGATTCACCGCTGCGCTCACTGGCCTTGCGCAATCAGGAACTCGCGGTGCTGATCGGCAATGCGACCCGCCGTGCTTTTGAACGCATTATCGATCTGGCGTTGAGTGAACGCGTGAATGCACTGCTGATTGCCGGTGATCTTTATGACGGCGACCAGACTTCAATGAAAACCGCACGTTTTCTGGCAGAGCAGCTGCGCCGACTGGATCAGGCAGGTATTGATGTTTTTATCATTCGCGGCAATCACGATGCGCTGTCGAAAATTACCAAAGAGCTGACCCTGCCGGAACGCGTGCATATTTTTGACCGCAAAGCCTGCGCGATAACTGTTGCCGCGCCGGATCATGCTCAGCCGGTGATCATTCACGGGTTGAGTTTTGCTAAACCCCATGCACCGGACAGCCTGTTGCCTCATTACGGATTGCCGGTTAGCGGAGCGGTGAATATCGGGCTGATGCATACCAGCCTCAACGGTGCCGAAGGGCATGATCTTTATGCGCCGGTCAGTGTCAATGATCTGCAAGCCCATGGTTTTCATTATTGGGCGCTTGGTCATATTCATAAGAGGGCGGTCTATGCACCGACCAGCCATTATAACAGCACGGTAGTAATGGCGGGTAATCCGCAAGGGCGCGATATTAATGAGGCCGGTGCGAAATCCGTAACGCTTGTGACGGTGAATGATGATGGCACTGTGCAGACAGAAGAGCGGCTGACATCAATCGCGCAATTTGAACGGGTGAGCGTGGATGTCTCGGCTTGCGAGGATTGGCGTGCTGTGATTGCGACAGTGCATGAGGCGCTGGAAGCTAAGCGCGAAGCGACTGCAAGCGAACAGCTCGTCGCCCGTCTGCATCTGACCGGCACGACACCTCTGGCATGGCAGATGCGCCGTGACCATGATCTGTTGCTAGCTGAGGCCGAGGACAGGGCGGCGCAAATTGGTGATTGCTGGATTGAAAAGCTCGAGCTTGAATGCACCCCGCCGCGCAAAATACAGAAAAGCGAAGGTGTTCTGACCGTTGATCCGCTGCAGGAACTGGGCAGATTGATTGCCGATGAGCTGGCCGCCTCTAAACATTTCCAAAGCGGTCTTGCAGAGCAGATGGATGCTCTGGTGAGAAGATTGCCAGCTGAGATGCGCAATGTTTTCGGCGGCGATGAAGCACAGGCGCAGGCTCTGATTACTGATTTATTGCAAAAGGGCAGTGAGGATGTGCTGGCAGAATTGAGTGCGGCCTCACAGGCAGAGGAACAGGCATAATGCGGATTAATCGTCTGGATCTCACCCGCTATGGCCGCTTTACCGATCATGTGCTGGATTTTGGTTCGGCAGATCAGGGCAAACCTGATTTGCATATTATTTACGGGCCGAATGAAGCGGGAAAATCAACCACATTTTCGGCGCTGCTCGATCTGCTCTTCGGTATTGAGCATAAAAGCCGCTATGATTTTCTGCATTCTTATTCAGCGATGAAAATCGGCGCTTCCTTGCAATTGCAGGGCGCAACGCAGGAACTGGTGCGCACCAAAGCGCGTAATAACAGCCTGAGTGATCCGGTTGGCCGCGTTCTGCCGGAAACGCTGATTTCCGACGAATTAGGCGATATTGATCGTAATGCCTATCGCATGATGTTCTCGCTGGACGATGACACATTGGAAGAAGGCGGCGATGCGATCCTTGCCAGCAAGGGTAATCTTGGTGAATTGCTGTTTTCGGCCAGTGCCGGCCTTGCGGGCATCAGCCAGAATCTCAATTTGCTGCGCAGCCGCGCAGATCAGTTCTATCGTTCTGGTGCGCGTACAGGCGGGTTGGTTGATCTCAATGCGCAATTGAAAGAGCTTGAAACTGCGAAAGCCGAGCTGGATGCGAAAAGCTCGGCACAAAGCTATGGTAAATTGAGTGACAGTTTCCGGCTGGCCGAAGCGGAGTATCTGCAGGCTCTGACTGCGCATGGGCAGATAAGAGGCCGCATTGCAGAGATTGAGGCTATGCTCAATGCGCTGCCGCATTATCACCGGTTGCATCGCTTGCGTGAAGAACTGGCCGCTTTTGCAGATATTCCGGCGGTGCCTGCCGGTTTTGCTGATGAGCAGCCACGATTGATGATCGATGATGCGGAATTGCGCGTTCGAGTTGAAAATCAGTCGGCAGAGATAGCGCGGCTTGAACGGGAAATTGCTGAAATTCATCCTGATGAAAATGCGCTGAATCTCGCCACTTCTGCCGGACATTTACAGGATCTGCAGGCACGGTTTGTAACTGCAGAAAAGGATCTGCCGGAGCGGGAAGCTGCGTTACGTGCTGAGCAGCATAAAATTGAGGCGTTGCTGATCCGTCTGGGACGGGATATCAAAACTGATCCGCGCACATTGCTTATCAATATTCAGACAGAAACGGCATTGCGCAGCCTTATTGAGCAGCGCTCCGGTATTACGGCAGCCTTGCAAATGACCGGCAAGGAATTGGCTGCTGCGGAAGAGCGGCTGAAACTTGCGCAGGATAAGTTGAAGCAAAGCGGCATCACGCAGGCACATTGCGATCCTGCATCAATGCGCTGCCTGCATGATCTGCTGAACCGTTTGCGCAGTGAGGATTTGAGCAATTCTTTGCGACTGGCCGATCAGGCTGCACGGGAAGAAGAAGCGCAACTGCATGAAATCTGGCAGGCACTGCCTTATCGTCAGGATGATTTTGAGACTGATCTGAAACTACTTGCCGCCTTGGCAGAGCCGGATGTGGCGGAAGTGGAAGCAGCAGGGCGGGATATGCAGGTGCTGCAAAACCGCTGGCAACAGACACAGGATAATCAGGCCAAAAACACCGATGAAATGGTGCAATTGCGCGCGCAATTGCAGGCTGTGCAGCAAAATAGTTTGGTTATCACGCAGGAACAGGCTGCGGAACTGCGCCAAAATCGCAATGCCGCATGGCAGCAGCATCGTAAAAGCCTGAGCACTGAAAGTGCAGATGCGTTTGAGCAATATCTGACGCAAGACGATCAGGCCGTGCATAACAGGCTGACACAAGCCGCAGAATTTGCTCGCGCCATGCAATTGCGGGAACGGCTTGCTGTGCTTGAGGCACAGAACCTCCATCTTCAAAATTCCGGCACGGCGGCACAGACGGAATTGCAGACTGTGGAAGCACGTCTCGCTATATGGCAGCAGCAGCTTGTACCGGTCTACAAAGAGAAACTGTCTGCAGGCAGTTTATTGCGCTGGATGGAAAAGCGCGAAGCTTTACTACAGAAACGTCAGCTTTGGCTGCGCGCCTGCCGATCACGTGATGAAAAACTGACACAGATCAGGCAGGCGGAAACTGATCTGACCACTGCATTACAACAGGTCGGCGTAGCTGTTGCGGAAACTGGCTTAAGCGCACTCCAGACACAGGCCGTTACGCTGCATGAGAGTTTTCAGCTTTATGCCGGTTTGCAGGCCGAACTGGCAGAGCGGGAGCAGGAATTACGCCTTCGCCGTAAAAATGCTGATGAGGTTCAGGCGCAGGATGCGCAGTGGCAGAAAGACTGGGCAAGCACTTGTCAGGCCACATGGCTGGGGCAGGCGGATGCTGTTCCGGCGCTGGATGAGGTGCGTGAAATTCTGAACCTGATGGCAGAACTGGCTCCGGCACTTGAGCGCAGTCATGATCTGGCGCAACGTATCCATGCGATGCACGACGATCAGGCAGCCTATCGCCGTGAGACGGAAGCTTTGGCGAAGCGTCTCGGTCTGCCAGTGCAGACATCGGCGGGTGAGGGGATACCGGTCGCCGAGCTTGCTCTGCATAGCGCACAGCGCATTCGTAAAGCAGAAGAAGAACACAAAAAACTGCAAGAGCTGCAAGGTCGTTTGGCGGAAGCGGAACAGCACAGGTTGCAACTGAACCAGAAAGCCAGTGAGTTGAATGCCAGAAAGCAGGCTATGCTCACGCAATTGCAGGCGGATACGCTGGAAGATGCCGGTTTTAAAATTCAGGCCGGTGCTAAAAAAGCGCAATTGGAACAAATGCTGACGGATGAAGAGCAAACGATTATCCATTTGCTGAAACTGGCAAATCCGACAGAAGCTGAAGACTTGCTGGCGCAAGCCGATAGTGCTGAGCTCAAAGAGCAATTGCTGGGTCTGCGTGAACAGGATGAGGCACAGGACAGGCATAAACAGGAACAATATCGCCTGAAAATGCAGGCTGAGCAGCTTTTGCGTGAGGCACAGGCCGGTGATGACAGTGCTGCAAAGCTGGATGAACAGCGCCGTACCTTATTGCTGGAGATTGAAGAGAAATCGAAACAATATTTGCGTCTGCGTTTTGGTATCAGCGCGGCGGAGCAGGCTTTGCGCCTTTATCGCGATCAGCATCGCTCATCCATGATGGCGCAGGCATCAGAGGCCTTTGCCGCGATCAGTCAGGGCAGTTATCGCCAGCTGACAACGCAGACCGACAAGGATAGTGAAATTCTGATTGCTGTGGCTGCTGATGGCAGTTCAAAAACGGCGGATCAATTGTCTAAGGGCACGCGGTTTCAGCTTTATCTGGCTTTGCGTATCGCCGGTTATTATGAATTTGTGTCGCGCCGTCCGATGCCGTTTATCGCTGATGATATTATGGAAACATTTGACGATGACCGTGCGCGGGAAACTTTCCGGCTTTTCACACAAATGGCCGGTCAGGGGCAGGTGATCTATCTGACTCATCATCAACATTTATGTGACATTGCGCAGGATGTGTATCCGGATGTGCGTCTGCATCAGCTCTGATACAAAATGAAGATATAAAAAAGCCTGCATCCGGAGATGCAGGCTTTTTGTTTGATATGTATTTTATTTGTTGGCTTCGACTTTAACGCCAAGCACTGACCAGAGTTTCTTTGGTTCGGCCATACCAACCGCTGTCAGAATACCGAAGGTCACCGGATTTTCCGGCTGAATTTTAAAGCTGATTGATTTCGGTGCATCCAGATATTCGCCCACGGCCTTAGCGGCCTCAACAACAAGCGGCTCATTTTCAAAATAAGCAACGCCGATCTGCAGCTGGTCTTTCATTTCCTGCACGAGAGCTTCACGGGTAATACCGCGTTCTTTTGCCTGATAGTCCAGCACTTTGCCGAAGAAATTTGCATCATCGTAACGCAATTCCATATTGCTGATGGACAGGTTCTGCAACATGCCCACGGCTGCAATCTGCATGGAAGTGTTGTCACCGCCGTCTTCCATCACACTGGTCAGCAGATCCTGCACAGCTTTGATGAATTTCAGATTATAACCGCCCATTGCGAGCTTATAATTATAGGTACCGATATTCTGACCGCTAATGGTCATCTGATCGACAGTATATTCGCCGCTATAAGGTGACCAGGTGCCTTTGCCATCCATGGTCAGGTGAATTTTTTCCAGTCCAAGCGCACGGATTGCGTCCATGTCGAGGTCACTGGTATCTTCTGCCAGTTCTTCCGCGTCGCCGCTGTCTTCAATCGTCTCGTCAGTATTGTCTGTGGCAATATCTGTATTCGCATCGGCTGCAACCGCAGCATCAGCCTTGTCAGCAAGGGCGGCATCATCGGTTGCCGATGCAGCACTTTCGGTGGTCGCTTCCGCGGCATCTGCTGCTTCCTGCGCAGCTTCTTCTGCCGCCTTCGTGGCTTCTTCTACAGATTTCTGAAACTCAGCGGCTTCTTTTTTCTTCTTTTCCTGATCGATGCGGTTCGCTTCTTCAAGATCAACCTTCAGCGCCTCAATGCCCCAGCTATAATTGCTGGCTTTTTCTTTGCTGAAAGGTTCCTGCGCGAAATGTACGCCGTTCAGTTCAAAAACCGGCTTGCCTTCGACCGTGACACTGATGGCACCGAGATGAAAGCTCTCGGCATATTGCATACGGCCGAGCAGATCGACTTTCGGGTCTTTGGTCAATTTGACATTGTTGAAGCGGATATCAGAGGTGGTGAAAACGCTGTTGTCTTCAACGATTTTGACATCATCAAATGCGGCTTTTTCAATGAGATAAACATCACCCTCGCCCTCGGTAATATTGCTCAGCGTAATCTTGCCGAGATTGACAGGGGCGTTGTCTTTCTCGTCCTTTTCCACTTCTTCTGTTTCGTCAGTCGAAGTTTTTGGCATAGCAATCTGTGCTTTTGCATCATGCAGAATGACATTTTTGCCATCGGTTTCTGCTTTGGAGAATGTCAGTTCCACCATCTGTTCTTTGAGCAGAGCCTGCAGACGCTTTGCAACATCATCACCTGTCCATGCCAGTGCAGTGCCAGCCCAAAGCGGCGCGATCACAGCAGTCAGAACGAAAGTTTTGGCAAAAGCAGAGCGGGACATATTCAATGGCATGAGAAACCTCAGTAAAAAGAACGGACAATATTAATTTTGACCGCAGGATGATTGCTGCCGAACTTATTAAAAAACAGAACGACCTGAAGCGTAATAATTTTGTAAATCCCTATAACAATTCAGAACCAATTCCAATAAACATAATCTCACAAATCAAGGGGAATGAAATGCAAAGCGCTTCTGTCCGGCAGTTACTGCTGGAAAAACTATCCGGTCTTCTCGGTAAAGACATTCAAACCGGTTCTGATCTTGATATTTCGCATCTGAGTGACTGGAGCGACGAGCAGGGCGGCACACCGCTGGCTCTGGTTCTGCCTCGGGATACACAAACTGTTTCTGAAATTCTCAAGCTCTGCAATGAATACCGTATCGCAGTTGTTCCGCAGGGCGGACTGACCGGCCTTGCCGGTGGTGCGGTGCCGGTACAGGATTGTGTGCTTCTGTCGCTGCGCAATATGAACCGCATTGAGACAATCAATGTGCAGGCCGGAACGATGATTGTCGAGGCCGGTGCCATTTTGCAGAATATTCAGGATGCAGCGCGCAATGCAGGCATGAATTTTGCGCTGGATCTGGGCGCGCGCGGTTCCTGCCAGATCGGCGGCAATATTTCCACCAATGCGGGCGGCAATCGTGTGATCCGCTATGGCATGACCCGTGATCTGGTACTGGGGCTTGAAGCGGTGCTGGCAGACGGCACAATTCTCAGCATGATGAATGAAATGCCGAAAAACAATGCGGCGCTGGATATGAAGCATCTGTTTATCGGTGCGGAAGGCACAATGGGCGTTGTGACCCGTGCCGTGCTGCGTCTGCGTCCGGGGATCGGCGGTGCCAATGCCGCAGTTGTTGCGCTTGAGAATTTTGAGAATGCCCTGAATTTGCTGAATTATGCGCAAAAGCGTCTTTCCGGTCGCGTCAGCGCTTTTGAAGCCATGTGGGGCGACTATTACAACATGGCTGCGAAATATGCCCGCGCACCACTCGAAGGCAGCTATCCGCTTTATGTGTTGATGGATATGCAGGGCGCTGAGCCGGATGCGGAAGCGGATTTGTTCCAGTCGGTTCTGGAACATGCATTGGAAGAGGGCTGGATTGCCGATGCTGCCATTGCTCAATCCCATCGTGAGGCCGAAGAATTCTGGACAATGCGCGATGCCATTGCGGAAATCATGACCCATGAAGGCCCGTGCATCGGTTTTGACGTGTCAGTCCCGCAAACACAGATTGGTGCAGCGGTAGATGCTATTCAGGCAGCATTGCAGAACCGCTATCCGGGTATGACCAGCCTGTTTTTCGGCCATGTCGGTGATTGTAATTTCCATATTGATATTACGAAATATACGGATTTTACCGAAGATGACCGTGCGGTTGAAGATATTGTCTATGACATTATCCGCACATTCAAAGGCTCGGTTTCAGCTGAACATGGTATTGGTCTGCATAAAAAACCGTGGTTGCATTACAGCCGGAGCGCTGCCGAATTACAGGTTTTGAAGACACTGAAAGCGGCGCTTGATCCGCATAATATTCTCAATCCGGGTAAAGTTCTGGACTGATAATGAAAAAGGCCGGAGCTTCAACTCCGGCCTTTTGATCTTTACGCTCCGAAGCGTTTTTCACTCATGGAAGCCTGCATCAGCGCTTTGGTATAATCCTCACGCGGTGCATCAAAAATCTGCTCGGTCTGGCCTTCTTCGACGACCTTACCGGTTTTCATCACCAGAATATAGTCGGAGAGGGCGCGTACCACTGCCAGATCATGGCTGATGAACAGATAAGACAGGCCGTATTTTTCCTGCAGATCCCGCAACAACGTTACCACCTGTTTTTGCACCGAGCGGTCAAGCGCACTGGTCGGTTCATCCAGCACAATGACTTTCGGTTTCAGGATCATGGTGCGTGCAATCGCAATACGCTGACGCTGGCCGCCGGAAAATTCATGCGGATAGCGGTTGCGCATTGAAGGCTCAAGGCCAACCTCTTTCAGCGCTTCACCCGCACGGATATCCCGCTCTTTGGCAGAGAGTTCCGGCTCATGGATCAGCAGCCCTTCGGTGATGATCCGCCCCACTGTCATACGCGGGCTGAGCGAGCCGAACGGATCCTGAAATACCAGCTGTAATTCGCGGCGTTTCGGGCGCATTTCCTGCGGGTCTGTTGGCAGTTCTTTGCCGAGATAGGCAATACGTCCGTCCGATTTCAGCAGGCGCAGAATAGCACGGCCAAGTGTGGATTTGCCGGAACCGGATTCCCCCACAATGCCGATGGTCTGCCCCTGTTTGAGGTTGAGCGAAATACCATCCACCGCGCGCAGAACCGTCTGCGGTTTCAACCAGCCTTTTGCCAGATTGAACGTGACCGACACATCATCTGCCTCAATCAGCAAAGGTGCAGTTGCCGGTGGCGCCGTTTTGGTGCCTTCCGGCTCTGCATCCAGCAGCATCTTTGTATAGGCATGCTCGGGAGAGGAAAAAATTTTCTCCGTTGCACCGCTTTCAACCACTTCACCGGAGCGCATGACGCAGACCTGATCGGCAAAACGTTTCACAATACCCAGATCATGGGTAATGAAAACGATGGCCATGCCGAGGCGCTTCTGCAAATCGGCCAGCAGTTCCAGAATTTGCGCCTGAATGGTTACATCCAGCGCCGTTGTCGGCTCATCGGCTATCAAAATATCCGGATCATTCGCCAATGCCATAGCAATCATCACACGCTGGCGCTGACCACCTGATAATTCATAAGGATAGCTGTCGATGCGGCGTTCCGGTTCGGGAATACCGACCAGTTTCAGCAGTTCCAGAATGCGCGGACGTGCCTGCGCTTTGCTCATTCCGCGATGGAAACGCAAAGGCTCAGCCAGCTGATCGCCGATTTTATAAAGCGGATCAAGTGAGGTCATCGGCTCCTGAAAAATCATGGTGATTTTGGCACCACGGATTTTGTTCAGCTCTTTGTCGGACATGCCGACCAGATCCTGACCGCGATAAAGCGCCTGACCGGTCGCTTTACCATTCGACGATAGCAATCCCATGATCGCCATGGTTGTCTGGCTTTTGCCGGAACCGGATTCACCGACAATTGCGACGGTCTCGCCGGATTTCACATCAAGGCTGATACCGCGTACCGCATGAACCGGCCCGTCATTGGTTTCAAATGTTACGCGCAAATCGCGTACAGATAAGACTGTCTCTGCTGTCATCTTAACGGTCCTTCGGATCAAGGCTGTCACGCAGGCCGTCGCCCAGGAAGTTCAGCGCAAAGAGAATGAGTGTCAGGGTGACTGCAGGGAAAATCAGCTGCCATGAAGCACCGCGCATATTCTGCGCCCCTTCAGAGATCAGCAGGCCGAGCGATGTCATCGGGTCCTGAACACCAAGGCCGAGGAAGGACAGCAGGCTTTCGAGCAGAATGGCTTTCGGTACCAGCAGGGTAACGAAAACAATCACCGGCCCCAGCGCGTTCGGAATAATATGACGGGTAATAATACCGCGTCGTGTTGCACCGAGCGCTTCTGCTGCCTGCACAAATTCCTGCCGTTTGAGACTCAGGGTCTGACCGCGCACAATACGTGCCATATCCAGCCATTCCGTTGCACCGATGGCAATGAAGATGATGATGATCGACCGCCCGAAAAACACCAGCATCAGAATGACGAAGAAAATGAAGGGCAGAGAATAGAGAATATCGACAATACGCATCATGATATTGTCAGCACGCCCGCCGAGATAGCCGGAAATAGCGCCATAGCTGACGCCAAGTACAAGCGCCATAACAGAAGCCAGCAGACCGATAGCCAATGAGATACGTACCCCGATAAAGGTACGGGTCATCATATCGCGGCCGAGATTATCTGTGCCGAAGAAAAAGTAATTCCGTGCCACATCCAGCGAGAGCTTGCCGCTCAGCTTGTCGGCTGCCAGTTCAAGGCTCGGATTGCTGAACAGATCGGAACGCTCAAAATAACGCAGAACGCGCTGATCCAGTTCACGTCCTGCACTTGAGGTCACGTCAATAGTGAGTTTCGAACCGGCAAGTTCCGGTTCTCCGCCTTTCAGGCGCGCGCGCGCCATTTCCCGCTCAAGGCCGGGAATAATCGTATCCGCACGCGGGTAAGCCTCAAGGCTTGGTGCCACGCGTACAAATTGCGGATAGATTTTTTCATAGGGATGCGGGCTGACCATCGGCCCGAAAATACCGACGAGCGACAGGAAAATCAGCACAACGGCACTGGCAACAGCGGCGCGGTTACGGCGAAGTCTGATCCATGCATCCTGCCAGAGGGAACGGCCGGCAACAGCTGTGTTGCCTTCCGGTGCGCCGTGAGACGGCATATTTGTTGAGATATCAGTCATAGCGCACCCGTGGATCAAGATAAGCATAGATCAGGTCAACAACGAGGTTGAACAGCACGACAAAGACCGAGATGACGACAACAGTGCCCATCACCAATGTATAGTCGCGCCCCAATGCGCCTTGTACGAAATAACGGCCGATACCAGGAATACCGAAAATGGTTTCCACAACCACCGAACCGGTGAGCAAAGCTGCAGCTGTTGGTCCCAGATAGGAGACAGCAGGCAGAAGAGCGGCTCGCAATGCATGAACGCCAACGACGATGCGGGCAGGCAGACCATAGGCACGGGCGGTGCGCACATGATTGGCACGCAGGGCTTCAATGGTTGAGCCGCGCACTAAGCGGGCAATCACCGCCACTTGCGGTAGTGCCAGTGTGGTGATCGGCAAAATCCAATAGGTGAAATTGGCGGAAGACCAGCCACCGGCAGGCACCCAGCCGAGAATAACGCCGAAGAACAGGCTGAGCAGCGGTGCGACAACGAAATTGGGGGTGGTGATGCCGAATGTTGCTACGGCAACAATGGTATAATCCAGCCATGAATTCTGGCGCAGGGCAGCAAGCGCGCCGAGCACTGTGCCGAGAATGGCTGCAAGTGTGAGAGCCAGACCACCGAGCATGATGGAAACCGGCAGGCCGGAAGCGAACAGATCATTGACCGTAAAGTCACGGCGGGCAAAGCTCGGGCCCAGATCACCCTGAAGCAGATTGCCTAAATAAATCAGATATTGCTGCCATAAAGGCGCATCCATATTATAGGCTTTTTTCAGGTTTTCGAGGATCAGCGGATCAATCGGGCGCTCAAGATCAAACGGGCCGCCCGGAACAAGCCGGATCATGAAGAAGGTCAGCGTGATGATGATAAATATCGTCGGGATCGCGCTGGCCAGCCGCCGCAGCGTATAGCTCAACATATAATTTTCCTGACTGCAGCCTTCATAAAAATAATGGCTGCGGCAAAGTTAAAATAGTTTGATATGCAACAGGCTGCATAGGTGAATATGCAGCCTGCCAGTAAAAATACTTACTGTTTGAGCGACAGCCAGCGGGTTGCGTGTGCATCCATCAGGTTGTCATACCAGCCTTCGATATTTTCGGAGACCAGAGCGCGTGATGAATAATACAGCACCGGAATAACGGCTGTTTCTTTGAGCAACAGACGTTCCGCATCGGCAAGAATTTCCGCGCGGGCTTTCAGGTCTGTTGTGGTTGCGGCTTTTTCCATCAGAGCATCGTAGTCTTTGTTCTTCCACTTGGAGTAGTTGAAGCTGACATCGCTCTGAGTGAGGAACAGGAAGTTCTGCGGATCGTTATAATCGCCGATCCAGCCTGCGCGGGCGATGTCAAAAGGACCATCTTCACGCAGGAAGTTGAAATAGGTCGCGCCTTCGGTTTCATTGAGCGTGGCTTTGATGCCGATATTGCTCAGCATATCGGCAACAGCGGCCATCGTGTTCTTATTGTTTTCGGACGTATTATAGAGCAGTTCGATTGACAAGCTGTCCGGCTCAACACCGGCTTCTTTCAACAGGGCTTTGGCCTTGTCTTCGCGCTCCAGCGTATCTTCACCGGCATAGGAAGCCTTCACGCCGCCTTCAACATAATTGGCAATGCCCGGAGGAACAACCGAATAGGCCGGAAGCATGGTGCCCTGCCAGACTTGCTCTGCAATGAATTCGCGGTCAATCGCCATCGAAATGGCTTCACGCACACGTGGGTCTTTCAGCTTGCTATCAGCGGTTTTGCCTTTAACCGGCAGATAATAGGAGCCGAGATATGGCGCCAGACGGAATTCTTTGGCGAGGTTATTTTTTACATAAGTCAGCTGCTCAGCCGGAACGTCAGAACAAATATGCACTTCCTTGGCTTCAAAGCGGCGCATGCAGCTGGCGCGGTCTTCAAACGGAATCCAGTTTACAACGTCGATCTGGACTTTATCCGCATCATAGTAGTTTGGGTTTTTCTTCATGACAATTTTGTCATTCGGCGTAAAGCTGACCAGCTGATAAGCGCCGTTGGTCACCATTTTACCGGCAGCAGTAAATTTGTCGCCGTTTTCTTCAACGCTTTTCTTGTTCATCGGCAGACCGGTCTGGTGGGTCAGCAGCTCAAGAAAATACGGTGTCGGGCCTTTCAGCGTAATTTTGAGGGTCAGATCATCGACCGCTTCAACGCCCAGATCTTCAAGTGGTTTCTTACCACCAACCACATCTTCAGCGTTTTTGATCGGGAACAGCATGCTGGCATAACCGGCAGCAGTTTTAGGATCCATAATGCGGCGGAATGTGAACAGGAAATCACCGGCAGTTACCGGATCGCCATTCGACCATTTGGCATCGTCACGCAGGTGGAATGTGTAAACCAGACCGTCTTCGGAAATATCCCAGGACTTGGCGGTGGCAGCAACAGCTTCGCCTTTGGCGCTCTGACGGACAAGGCCGTCATAGAGATCGGCCATGATGCGGCCTTCGGAAACGGTGGATGTGCGGTGATGATCCAATGTTGCCGGATCTGTGTCGTTACCACGGTTCAGAACGACTTCGGCAGATGCCACACCGGCAAAAGCGCCGGTCAGTGTGAGTGCGCAGACACCTGCGAGCAAAATTTTACGATACATATAACCCTCCCTGTTAAAGTACTGAGACGGATTCTAGTATGAGTTTTTCAGGCAGAGTCAAACATCTATTTTCAGTTCTCAGCCGTGCGCCTTTAGTCGAAGGAGATTATTTTAAAACAAAAGAGAAACTTTGTTATTAATCGCAATATTATTGGCTAATTCTAAAATTTTATTACAAAGAACGAAACTAAAACAAATTGCCAGAAAATCATATTATTCAATGGGATAAAATATTTTATCAACACTGATAATTTAAGTAAAATACAATAAATATGGCTGACGAAAAAAATTTGCCGTTATGTGGATAAAAACCCCGCCATTTTAGCGGGCAAGACCTTCATTCTGAAGGCAAATCAGCCAAATCACGAGTCAGTTTTGTAACAGCAATATGTCATCGCCTGTTTTACCGGACGATCAGCCAATAAAAAGGCCGCTGAAAGCGGCCTTCTGAAGTGCAGTTTTTGGTTATTTTTCAGAGTTCAATTCTGCCAGAATTTCCTCTGTATGCTCGCCTAAACGCGGGGAGCGCAGGCCGGTTTTCAGTTCTGCATTGGAGAATTTCAGCGGCGTGCGCAGTCCCGGAACACCTTGATTGTCCACCCGCATCTGACGGGCGATAAATTGCGGATCGCTGAACACATCGGCAATGGTATTGATCGGCCCTGCCGGTACAGCGAGCTTTTCCAGTGCGGCCAACAGATCATCGCGCAACCATGCAGATGTTTTTGCTTCAAGCTGAGCTGTCAGTTCATCGCGGTTTTGTACGCGAGCCGCATTGGTACGGAATTTCTCATCCTCAGCCAGTTCCGACAGCTCCAGCAAACCTGCCAGTTTGGCGAATTGGCCGTCATTACCGCAGGCGATGATGAAATAGCCGTCTTTCACCGGCAATGTCTGATAAGGCGCAATATTCGGATGCGCATTGCCGAGACGTTTCGGCGCTATGCCGGAAGCGAGGAAATTCATTGCCTGATTGGCGAGAACGCCGGTCATGCAATCAAACAGCGACATATCAATATGCTGACCGAGACCTGTTACCTGACGATGCAGCAGCGCGGACTGAATACCGATGACACCGTAAAGACCGGTGATAATATCGACCAGTGCCACGCCGATTTTCTGCGGCTCACCTTTTGGATCGCCGGTAATATCCATAATGCCGCTCATGCCCTGAATCATGAAATCATAACCGGCACGCGCTGCATAAGGTCCGTCATGGCCGAAACCGGTGACGGAGCAATAGATCAGACGCGGATTGATTTCCTTCAGGGTTTCATAATCAAGGCCGTATTTTTTCAGGCCGCCGAGTTTGAAATTCTCGATGACAATATCGGCATCTTTGATGAGTTTGAGAACGGTCTCACGCCCTGCATCTTCACGAAAATCGCAGATGATCGAGCGTTTACCGCGATTGCAGGCATGATAATAGGCGGCTGACTGTTCCGCACCGTCGTCAATATAAGGCGGACCCCATTTGCGTGTATCGTCCCCTTCGGGGCTTTCTACCTTAATGACATCGGCACCGAGATCCGCCAATGTCTGGCCAATCCATGGCCCTGCAAGAATACGTGCCAGTTCAACGACTTTAATGCCTTCCAACGGCGCCTGCATCAGATTTGCTCCGGATATGAAAAACCCGCTTCCATCAGTTATGCCGCTGAAAAATCAGCGCCATACAGAGGGAAGCGGGCGATTATCAGTTATTAAAAGAATGCCTGAAGACCGGTCTGCGCACGGCCGAGGATCAGCGCGTGAACGTCATGGGTGCCTTCATAGGTATTCACTGTTTCCAGATTCTGCGAATGACGCATCACGTGATATTCGATCTGAATACCGTTGCCGCCATGCATGTCGCGAGCCTGACGGGCGATGTCGAGCGCTTTACCGCAATTGTTGCGCTTCATCAGCGAAATCATTTCCGGTGCAAATTTATGATCGTCCATCAAACGGCCAACACGCAGCGAGCCCTGAAGGCCGAGCGTGATTTCTGTCTGCATATCAGCCAGCTTTTTCTGGAAAAGCTGTGTCTGCGCCAGCGGACGGTTGAACTGCTTGCGATCCAGACCATATTGCAGCGCACGGTGCCAGCAATCTTCTGCCGCACCGAGAACACCCCAGGAAATACCATAGCGGGCGCGGTTAAGGCAGCCGAACGGACCTTTGAGGCCGGAAACATTTGGCAGCAGGGCATCTTCGCCGACTTCCACGCCGTCCATCACGATTTCACCGGTGACGGAAGCACGCAGGGAAAGCTTGCCGCCGATCTTCGGTGCGCTCAGACCTTTCATGCCTTTTTCAAGCACAAAACCGCGGATCTGATTGTCATGGGCAACGGATTTCGCCCAGACGACGAACACATCGGCGATCGGGGAGTTGGAAATCCACATTTTCGAGCCGTGCAGCTTGTAGCCGGTCGCGGTTTTTTCCGCGCGGGTTTTCATGCCTGCAGGATCGGAACCGGCATCAGGCTCGGTCAGGCCAAAGCAGCCGATCAGCTCGCCGGATACCAGACCCGGCAGATATTTGTCTTTCTGCTCTTCCGAACCATAGGCAAAAATCGGGTAGATCACGAGTGAGGACTGCACGCTCATCATCGAACGATAGCCGGAGTCAATGCGCTCTACTTCGCGGGCAACAAGACCGTAGGAAACATAATTGGCTTCCGCCGCGCCGTATTTTTCCGGCAATGTCACACCGAGCAGACCGGCCTGACCCATCAGGCGGAACAGTTCAGGCTGCACAGCTTCTTCAAGATAGGCTTCTTCAATGCGCGGCAGCAATTCGCTCTTGGCAAAAGCCGCAGCGGAATCGCGGATCATGCGTTCATCATCAGACAACTGATCATCGAGCAGGAACGGATCGCTCCATGAAAATTTTGTCATGTCACTCATTTACTATCTCCCGAAAAATTTGGCTCATTCTCAGACGACTACCCCAAAACTGCAAACCCTTATTTGCACTTTAGTCATGAATTCTACGCATCAACTCGGCAATGCCCAGCTTGGATATGTGCGGTTTTATCAGGCGGTTCGGGAGAAACGAGCCTGAATTTCCTGACAATAATGCCTGCCAGCCCTTATCCGTGCTGAAAACGCGCTGCCAGTTCCAGCCATGCACGCGCCGCATGAGGCAGATAAGCGCCGCGCCGCCAGACCCATGCCATGTCCCATGAAAGATCGGGTTCTGTCAGTGTAATATGGCGGACACCGTCGCGCACCCGTTGTTCGGCGATCAGACGCGGGAGAAAGCCGATACCAAGCCCTGCATAAACCAGCTCGATGATGAAATTAATCTGACTGGAGCGTGCGGCAATGGACGGCGTGAAGCCCTGACTGCGACAGGCATTCAGAATAATCGGATTGAGCGCAAAAGCACTGTCAAACAGAATAAACGGCATGTCCTGTAATTGTTTCAAGGCAATAATGGGCTGATCGGCCAGCGGGTGCGAAGCGGGGATCAGCACATCAATCGGCTCTTTGCGGACATTCTGCCAGTCAAATTCATCAGGCGCAGGCAGGAGGGAGGCACCAAGATCCACTTCGCCGTCGCGCACCATATCTTCGAGTTTTTTACTGCCATGCTCGACAAGATGAATATCAATGCCGGGATAAAGACGACGGTAAATTGCAAACATCGGTGCGAACAGCGCGTCACTGCCGATTGGCGGTAATCCGAGCCGCAGCACGCCCTTGGTCAGCCCCTGCAATTCTGCCAGTTCGGTTTTCAGATCATCCTGTTCTGCCAGCATACGTAAGGCGCGCTGGAATACCACTTCTCCTGCATCGGTCATCACCGATTTATGGCCGTTACGGTCGAGCAGGGTTACGCCAAGTTCGTCTTCAAGCTGACGCACGGCTTTGCTGACAGCTGATTGCGTGAGGAAAACAGTCTTGGCAGCCTGTGTGAAGCCGCCTTGGCGGACAACCTCGGCGAATATCCGCAATGTGCGCAGTTCCATTATTATTCCAATTGGGACTTATTTCTATTCAATCAATTCATTTTTATCATGAATACGGATGGCGTATAAAGGAGAAAATTAAGTTGCATGAAAAGAGTACCGTAAAATGTCTCCAGCTCAAATGTCGGGAGGAGTCCGCCATTGGGTACAAAACAGCCGGATCGGCCAGATCGCTTTGATCGCCGGTTTCTGGGCTTTGGGGGAGGGTATCGCCAGAATAACGCATCTGCCTGTGCCGGGCAGTGTCATCGGCTTGTTCCTGTTATTCATACTTTTGATGACCGGCGGTATGAACCTGCTGACCGTGCGCCGTGGTGCGCAATGGTATCTGGCAGAGATGCTGCTGTTCTTTATCCCTGCAGTTCTTGCCGTACTCGATCACCATGAGTTTTTCGGTCTGCTGGGTCTGAAAATTCTCGCGGTTATTTTACTGGGCACGGTCATTGTTATGATCTCCACCGCATTGGCAGTTGAAGCGGGTTTGCGTCTGAGCCGCCATTTGCAAAAGATGAGACATTCATCATGAGCGGGATCATGGACTATCTCACCCCCGCACTCGGAATGATGGTGTTGTGGTCTGCGGCAACGATCCTGTTCTATCTGCTGGCGAAAAAGCTTTACCGTCGCTGGCCGCGTGTCTGGTTTTCACCGCTCATTGCCGCGCCGGTTTTGCTGATTGCGGCAGTGCTGCTGATGCGCACCAGCTATGCGGAATATAATAGCGCAACACACTGGCTGGTGATGCTGCTTGGTCCTGCAACCGTTGCTTTTGCGGTGCCGATTTATGAACAACGGGCAGTCATCCGGCAATATTGGCCGGTTTTGTTGTTCGGTGTGCTGGTCGGCAGTTCTGTTGCCATTCTCTCGGCATGGGGGCTGGCTTCGCTGCTCAGTCTTGACGGCAGTTTGCGTCTTAGCTTGATCCCGCGTTCTGTGACTTCACCTTTTGCCATGGCTTTGTCTGAAGATATTGGCGGCATTCCTAATCTGACGGCTTTGTTTGTGGTGGTGACCGGCGTCATCGGTGCAGCACTCGGCGATACAATCCTGCGTTTTCTGCCGTTGAAATCCGGCCTTGCCCGTGGCGCTTTATTCGGCATGGGCGCGCATGGTGCAGGGGTGGTCAAAGCCCAGCAACTGGGTAAGGAAGAAGGCACCATTGCCGGTCTGGTGATGGTGCTGGTCGGTTTGGTCAATGTCTTTGCCGCGCCGCTGATCCGGTGGATTCTTCTGTAATAAAAAGGCCACTCTGATGAGTGGCCTTTTCAGTTTTTATGCGCTTTTCTTACGCATGAAGAAATAGATCACGCCGAGCAGGACAAACCATACCGGTGTAATCAGCAGTGCCTGTGCTGTGTCTGCCTGCTGCGCCAAAGCCCAGAGAATGAAGGCAAAAAACGCAAACACCATAATGATGGCTGCATAACCGCCCGGCATCTTGAAGTTTGATTTCGCATGGAGATCAGGGCGCTTACGGCGATATTGCACATAAGATGCCAGAATGATCGACCAGACAAAAATAAACAGCAGAGCCGAAATTGTGGTCACAATGGTGAAAGCTTCAATAATGCTCTGTCCTGCGTAAAGCAGCACAACACCTGCGAGCAGGAATGTGCAGGAGAAGAACAGTGCATTGACCGGAACATGTCGGTGGTTCAGCTTGCCCAGTGTTTTTGGTGCCAGCGCATAGCTTGCCAGACCAAAAATCATACGCGATGTCGAATAAATACCGGAATTGGCGCTGGAGGCCGCAGAGGTCAGCACCACGAAATTCACGACATGCGCGGCAATGCCAAGACCAGCCAGCGAGAACATGGCGACAAACGGGCTGCCGCTTGGGTCAACCTGGTTCCATGGCATCACAGTCATGATCACGAAGAGTGAGCCGAGATAGAACAGCACGATACGCACAGGGATCGAGTTGATCGCCTTTGGCAGATTGCGCTCCGGATTTTCAGTTTCCGCAGCGGCGGTACCAACAAGTTCAATACCGACAAAAGCGAAAACCGCGATCTGGAAACCGGCAACAAAGCCGAAGAAGCCATTCGGGAAAAAGCCGCCCTGATCCCACAAATGGGTAACGGACGCTGCAGTGCCGTTTGGCGATACATAGCCGGAGCTGAGCATGACAACGCCGGTAATAATCAGCGCGACAATGGCAACAATCTTAATCAGCGCGAACCAGAATTCGATTTCACCGAAATTGCGTACATTTGGCAGGTTCAGTGCAACCAGAACTACGATCAGGCCGAGCGCGGGAATCCACAAGGCCAGCTCAGGGAACCAGAAGGACATATAACCGGCAACGGCCACAACATCAGCAATACCGGTAACAATCCAGCACAGCCAATAGGTCCAGCCGGTAAAAAACTGCGCCCATGATCCGAGATAATCACCGGCAAAGTCGGCGAAGGAACGGTAATTCAGATTGGACAGTAACAGCTCGCCCAAAGCGCGCATCACGAAAAACAGCATGAAGCCGATAATCGCATAGACCAGCAGGATTGACGGGCCTGCGAGCGAAATTGTTTTGCCCGAGCCCATGAAAAGGCCGGTACCAATCGCACCGCCGATGGCGATCAGCTGCAAATGGCGGTTTTTGAGATTACGGGCAAGATGCGGCTCTTCCTCTTGGGAATGCGGGTGCCCCGATGCAGTATCCATTCAGTATGCCTCACAATTCATCTGCCAGCGGATTTTCCCTCCTGAAATCCAAGAAAATACACTGGTTAGTTTTCTGCATGCTTCGCCGGTGCAGGATGATTCCACAGCACCGGCAAACACCCTGAGCGCTTACTCCCCCCGCTTTAAGAGGGAAAGTAAAATTTGCATGAGGTTAGACTAATGTCGCATAAGGCGGTGCCGTGGTTTGTCGGACAAAAGAAAAGGCCCTGATTTTCATCAGGGCCTTTCTGATTGTTTTAGTCTGTATAAGCATCCATCGGCGGGCAGGAGCAAACCAGATTGCGGTCGCCGCCTACGTTGTCGATGCGCGATACCGGAGCCCAATATTTGGAAGCCGGATCCATATTTTTCGCAGGGAAGGCTGCTTCCTTACGGGAATACGAATGTTTCCAGTCGTCGAGCATGGTGTCTGCAACGGTGTGCGGTGCATTGGCCAGCGGATTGTCATCCTGCGGCCACTCACCGGCTTCGACCTTAGCCGCTTCCTTGGCGATGGAGATCATGGCGTCGCAAAGACGATCTACTTCAGCCTTGGATTCGGATTCAGTCGGCTCAACCATCAGCGTACCGGCAACCGGCCATGACATGGTCGGCGCGTGGAAACCGTAGTCGATCAGACGCTTGGCAACATCTTCAACGGTCACACCGGCTTTGTCTTTCAACACGCGGGTGTCAACGATGCACTCATGCGCAACGCGATTGTTCGCACCGGTATAAAGGATCGGATAATGATCCTTCAGGCACTCAGCAATATAGTTCGCATTGAGAATGGCCACTTCCGTTGCATTTTTCAGACCGGCGCCGCCCATCATACGGATATACATCCATGTGATAACGAGGATAGACGCACTGCCGAATGGTGCAGCGGAAACCGCATTGTCGCTGCCTGCAATCACGTGACCTGGCAGGAATGGTGCCAGATGTGCGCCAACGCCGATCGGACCGATGCCCGGTCCGCCGCCGCCATGCGGAATGCAGAAAGTTTTATGCAGGTTCATGTGGCAAACGTCAGCACCGATATCGGCAGGACGTGCCAGACCAACGAGCGCATTGAGGTTCGCACCGTCGAAGTAAACCTGACCGCCATTCGCATGAATGATTGTGCAGATTTCACGGATAGTTTCTTCAAACACACCGTGGGTGGACGGATAGGTGATCATCAGCGCCGACAGCGTATCGCGATACTGTTCTGCCTTGGCTTTCAGATCGGCCACATCAATGTCACCGTCTTCGAGACAGTTGACGACAACCACTTTCATACCTGCCATCTGCGCACTGGCCGGATTGGTGCCGTGTGCGGAAGACGGGATAAGGCAGATATTGCGGTTCTCATCGCCATTGGCTCGGTGATAGCGGCGGATAGCCAGAAGACCGGCATATTCACCCTGACTACCGGCATTTGGCTGCAGGGATACAGCGTCAAAACCGGTTACTTCACAAAGCCATGCTTCGAGATTGTCGGTCAGAACCTTGTAGCCTTCCAGATGCGCCTGTGGTGCAAAAGGATGCAGACCGCCGACTGTCGGCCATGAGACCGGCATCATTTCAGCAGCAGCATTGAGCTTCATGGTGCAGGAGCCGAGCGGGATCATCGCACGGTCAAGCGCCAGATCTTTGTCTGCCAGCTTGCGCAGGAAACGCATCATTTCGGTTTCTGAACGATAGCTGTGGAATGCAGCCTGCGTCAGGAAATGTTCGTCACGCGGCGCATCCGGCAACAGACGGGCAGCTTTTTCAACAGGCTTTGCACCAAACAATGCAACCAGAGCCAGATAATCATCTTCCAGCGAGGTTTCATCGAAAGTGACAGACACAGTATCAACATCAATGACGCGGATCAGGCGGTCGCCTGCCAGAGCCTTGTCAGCATAATCCTGTGCTTTGCCTTTAACAGTGACAGTCACTGTATCAAACAGCTGCTCACCGGCCAATTCAAAACCGGCAGCTTTCAGCGAGGCTGCAAAGCGGGCAGTGATCGCATGAACGGCATCAGCAATAGCCTGCAGGCCTTTCGGGCCGTGCCAGATTGCATAAGATGCAGCCATGTTGGCCAGCAGTGCCTGAGCGGTACAGATATTCGATGTCGCTTTATCGCGGCGAATATGCTGTTCGCGGGTCTGCAGTGCCAGACGATAGGCCGGACGGCCATGCGCATCGAGCGACTGACCAACGATACGGCCCGGAATGATACGGGTGAGGTTTTCTTTCACGCCGAGATAAGCAGCGTGAGGACCACCATTACCCATTGGTACGCCGTAGCGCTGCATGGAACCGACAGCAATATCGGCACCCCATGAGCCCGGAGACTGGGTGATGGTCAGTGCCAGCGGATCGGCAACGGCCACAACCAGAGCACCGGTCTGTTTGGCACTGGCGATAATACGGGTGAAATCACCGTAAACGCCGCGTGTATCCGGCCAGGGAATGATCACCGCAGCGGTTGTGGTATCCACTTCGCCGCCAACTTCAATGATCATGCCATGCGGTTCTGCACGGGTGTTCAGAACATCCAGTGTCTGCGGGTGCAATTCACCGGCAATCACCATTTTCGGACGTTTTTCGCGGTGATGGCGATAGGCAATGCCAACAGCTTCAGCAACAGCAGTTGCTTCATCCAGCAGCGATGCGCAGGCAACTGGCAGGCCGGTCAGCTCTGTCACCAGTGTCTGGAAGTTGAACAGCAGCTCAAGGCGACCCTGACTGATTTCAGCCTGATACGGTGTATAGGCTGTGTACCATGCCGGATTTTCAAACAGGTTGCGCTGAATAACCGGCGGCACATGGGTGCCGTGATAGCCCGCACCGTAGAAGCTTTTGGCAACCACGTTACGACCCATAATGCCGGACAGTTCACTGAGAGCTGCGGCTTCATCGAGCGGAGCAGGCAAGTTGAGTGCGCGGTCAAGACGAATTGACTGTGGCACGGCCTGACTGATCAGAGCGTCCAGCGACGGCAGACCAAGCGCCGACAGCATTTCCTGCTGTTCAGAAGCGCGAGGGCCAATATGGCGCTCTACAAAAGGAAGGGATGATGCTGCCATGATTTAGCCAACCAGTGCCTGATAACCGGCAGCGTCGAGCAGACCTTCAAGCTGACCTGCATCGGAGATTTTCATCTTCCACAGCCAGCCTTCGCCTTCTGCCGCGCTGTTGACGAGCGCTGGATTGCCATTGAGTTCTTCGTTGATTTCAATGACTTCACCGTTAAGCGGTGCATACACATCGGATGCAGCTTTCACAGACTCAACCACAACAATGGCTTCGCCTTTTTCCACAACGCGCTCAACTTCAGGCAGTTCTACGAAAACGAGGTCGCCGAGCTGTTCCTGAGCGTGGTTGGTGATGCCGACAGTTGCAATGTCGCCTTCAACGCTGAGCCATTCATGATCTTCGGTAAAAAAGATTTTAGGCATGCGATTATCCTTTGTGATAGCGAGGTTGGGTAAATGGAAGTGTATGGACGTCTACAGGCACTTTATTGCCGCGGACTTCCGCAAAAAGACGTGTGCCCGGTTCTTTCAGATCGGCTCTGACATAACCCATGGCAACAGGGAAACCGGCTGAAGGGCCGAAGCCGCCGGAAGTGATTTCACCGACTTCGCTGCCGGCTTCATCAAACAGTTTGGTACCGGCGCGAACCGGCTGACGGCCTTCCGGCTTGATGCCGACGCGGCGCTTTTCAGGGCCGTTAGCAATCAGTTCCAAAACTTTAGCGGCGGCAGGGAAAGCGGCTGTTTCGCGCACTGCTTTGGTAATTGCCCATGTCAGACCGGCGGAAACCGGATCAATGGTTTCAGTAATGTCCTGACCATGCAGGCAAAGACCGGCTTCAAGGCGCAAGCTATCGCGGGCAGCAAGACCGATCCATGCAACGCGGGCATCACCCAGCAGAGATTTCGCCAATGCCTGTGCATCGCTGAGCGGTGCGGCAATTTCAAAACCGTCTTCGCCGGTATAGCCTGAGCGGGTAACGAACCAGCCCTGTTTAGGCTCAAAACCATGCATGAATTTCAGCTCTTCAACGCTGAAGCCGAGATCAGATGCAATGCTTTTCATAACATCCGCAGCCTGCGGACCCTGAATGGCAAGCAGAACGCGGTCAAGCGGCGTAACTGTGCAGTTGAGACCTGCAGCACCTTTCTGGAAATGCGCAATATCAATATCAGCATTACCGGCATTGGCGACGATCATGAAGCGCTCGTCACCCAGACGGGTCACGATCAGGTCATCAATGATGCCTGCGTCATCATTCATCAGGAATGTATATTTCGACTGGCCTTCATTGAGTTTGGTGACATCAATCGGGCACAGCTTTGCAAACAAAGCGGCAGCATCGCTGCCCGAAACTTCAATGAGTTTCATATGTGAGATGTCGAACAGACCAGCCTGTTCACGTGTATGAACATGCTCTTTCATCACGCCAAGCGGATAAGTCAGCGGCATGTTCCAACCGGCAAAACCGCCAAAGCGTGCACCGGATGCAATATGTAGTTCTTCCAGCGGAAGCGTTTTTAAAGAAGATGTATCGCCCATTTTTCACTCCAGAGACACACGTACACCTTCCGCAAAAGCGGAAAGCCATGATGTACCCCTCTGTCGGAAGCCTGAGAGACTCGCAAGCCTGTAGAGACTTACTTACACCTTCGGCGCGGAGTTTCCCCCGACTTTCCAGAGTTGCCTTGCTGATCTGCGGTTCTTGGTACCTGAGAGATTTCGGGCGATTTCCCCTTCGGTGGCCGTTACCGGCTCTCTCCCGCAGACAAACAGGAATCAGGATGTGATCCTCTCCTCGACATGCGTGCCTTTTATCGCAGCTGGCTGGTGAAGTCATCCGGAATTATTATAATGCGGCTCTTTGCGCAGTGATTGAATGTCGCGTCTTTTGAAAACGCGGTTTTGGCAGCGACACAGAATGCACAATATAAGACGTATGGAATTTTCTGCGCTGTCAAAACCACGGGTGAGAATTTTCAACAGGCGGATTCGGGTGATTCACATCTGTTTTTCATCTGCGAAGCAGCGGATTTGTGTGATTTTGAGTTGAGTGCGGGAGTTTTCAAAAGAAAATATCCTTTAAAAATCAAGGAAAATCGGGCTTTTTGAAAATAATTGCCGGTTCGCTGCATAATTTCTGTTCAGGGTGCTGGACAGGCAAAAATTTAATGCTATAAAGCGCTCACATCAGACGGACACCAACACCGTCACGCTGGCCAGATAGGCTTGCAGGGATGCCCGGATAGCTCAGTTGGTAGAGCAGCGGATTGAAAATCCGCGTGTCGGCGGTTCAAATCCGTCTCCGGGCACCACTTAAAAATCCAATAAAATCAAATAATTATAGCAATAACAATAGCGATGATCGTACTGTTTACGTGTTGCATTGTGTTACATGCCAAAACGCACATTTCTAGGGTTTTCAACATGTTACAAATTACTCCATGCAACACGGATGCAACATATTGAAAGCGTTAAAGCCGCCTATCATGGCGGCTTTGTTATTTTGTCAGGTCAGCTATTTTGGTTGACATGAATCACACTGCTTCTTGTTGAGCGATCCAGTTAATAATTGTGGATTTTCGCGCGCAGAGTAAGTCACCGGCTTTAAAGTGGGGGAATGAGCCCTTCGCACATAGATGATATATTGTACGCTCAGGAAAGCCGCTAAATTTACTAATCGACTTTGCGCCAATTAAAATATCGTCAGATAGGTTTTCACTCATTCTCCACCTCCTTGCGCCAAGGCCGTGTCACCTATGGGAATGAACATTGCGCGTGGAGGCAGTGTTTTGGTAAGTGCGGGCTTTAGGCGCTTCCGACCTGCTAGTGCAGACTTAGGGCGCACTGCGCCACTGGCTTTGTCACGCTGCCGATCAGATTTTCTAACGCGCCGAATATCGTCAGCCGTCTTTTCAACGTGACAGACACGGCAGAGCAGTCGACCATTGGCCACTGTTGCCTCACCACCGAGCGCACAAGGCAGAATGTGATCGACTTCGCCTTCACCGGCTTTTAGTATGGCCGAGCATTTTTCACATTTGCCGTTTGCACGGGTGATGATCTGCGCTTTGATCTTGCGGGTGAATTCTATGCGCTTCGTCATTTTTAACACCACAAAAATTGGAACGTATTTGTCTTTTGTGGGTTGAGTTTTTGAGAAGGAGCAAATTTATGACTCACCCAAAAACTACTGGTAAGAACAAAACTACGAATCTGAATATTGAGACCGTGGAAGAGCCTGCAAATAGTACTGTGAATAAGGAGGGGCAAATTCCTCCCAAAGGACCAAAGGTTGAGAAGCGACTGAAAGAAGCGGTGAATGCCCTTGATGCACCGACGAAGAAGTAGGTATTTGCTCATAGCATCACCTCGGTTTCATCAATCTGGGCGATGCCGCAGGCAAGTGCGATTGCGTCAGTAGCCTCCAGTTCCCCCGTACAGGCTGAAATGAAGTGCTTGGTGATTGTTCGTGCTTTTGCCTTGGCAAAATCGCTCAGTTCAAAACCAGCTGCGTTGAATGATTGTGCAGAGGTTGTAATAATTGACGGATCATCGCCGACAGCCGATTTCAGGCGAGTAATCAGTTCTCGCAGTGAAACCTTGTCCTGATCGGTCAGCTGATCAACAGCGTTGGAATTATCGAGGGTGGTGGCTGATGGGGACTGCTCACCACCCTCTACACCGGCATCGGACAGGGGAGTATCTGCCGGTATTTCTTGTCCTGCTGTTTCATTAAGTATTTCACCGTCAACGGTCACAATTTCTTGCGGGATGATTGGTTCGTCCGACAGTGGGTCTGAAATCACAGTTTTGACCTGCGGGGATACATCTTTCATCCGGTCGTAATCATCCGGCTCCATGATGCCTGAAAAGCCAAATGCATAACGTGCAGCCTGAATTGCTGCCTTATGGCGAAGCATACGGTTCGGCCACTTCTTCCACGGATCAGTTTGGCGGAAGCATTCAGACATGTATTCGATTACTGATACCGGACGTGCACGGTCTTTCCGGTAAATCCTGCATTCAACGGAATACAGCTTTCCATCTTCACCGTTTGAGTCTTGAAACTCCATGCCGTCAAATTGCGGGTGCGAGTTGATCAGGTTCATCCAGCCGTCAATCGAAACGATAGGTTGAATGCCGCCGCGATCTGGAAAGGCGTAAATCTCTTTGGTGAGAGGATTGAGCTTGTATTCCTTGGCGACCATCAGGAAAGCTGCAAATTGCTCGTTTGAGCAATCGCCTTTGATTACCGTTGCTTTGATAGCTGAAACGAATGCTGCAGGCTCCATGTCGTAACGGGATGCCATGCTGTCCACGAGGGAGCGTTTTTGTGCTGGTACGATTTGGTTCATAATTACGATCCCGTCATAAGGCGCTGCTGGTACCAAACCGGCAGGTCAGTTTCGTCTAATTCTTCAAGTGGGGTTGATGGTACCCATGCTGTTTCGGTGCCGAACTCAGCCAGATAGGTGCGGTAATTATCGACCGCCTGCGCGATCATGCTTCGTGCATAACTGAGCAGCGGATTGCCTGGGGAAAGCTTGATACCGTGCGAGATAGGGGCGCCGTCTTTCTGCCAAAACACAAAGACGAATGCGAAAACCTCATTTGCCGCGACCTTTGCCAGCCACTCCGGATCATGAGAGCCGAACACGCGACCTTCATTCAGCAGGCGTTTAAGCTGGCGGCGGCCTTCGGTATAATGCTCTGCGGAAATGATGTAATCATAACTCGCCACAGCATCGCGGCAGGCTTTGGCGAATTCCTTGTCGTTGCGATTGGCAATTGATTTCAGGTCGGTAATCGCATTCAGCTTGAGATAGTCAAACCGTGCTTTGAACCGTACACCATCAACCGTCCAGAATACGGACACTTCCGGCTGACCACCTTCAAAGGCGTTGGAAAGTGTTGTGTTCGCTTTGATGAAAGCCGATGCGGCAAGGATTTTCGCATAGTCTTTGAATTTGACCGGCACCTTGCCGACAGCAGTAATTTCCTTGATTTCGGCAATGCCTTCCTTGCGGTTAGCCGAGTGATATTGCGGTGCATGGAAAGCCTTGAATTTCTCAAGACCTTCCAGAACGCAGAGATGAAGCTGGCGGCCGAAGATTTTTGCCGGCGTATCGTCGTTTTCTTCACGTGCCGGATTCATCCAGCTTTCCCACCAGAAGTCAGGCGCATTGCCGACAAGTTTTTTCAGGCCTGTGGAACCGAGAGCCTTATCTGCATGGTAAACCGTGTCGGACATGCCGAAGTAAATGCCGTCCGGATGCTCAGTGAAACCTGCTTTTTCAGCGGATTCCTGCACGACCTTGACGGACAGGTCACTAATCGACTGAAACTCATCACGATCAATCTTTATATCCATCACGCAGCCTCCAACCGTCGTAAACCGGCAGCCTGCAATTCGGCTTCAAGCTCAGCGCAGCGTTGTGTCAGGCGTTCGATTTCGACATGAGCGGTAATCCGTGCTTGTTTGGAATCTTCCTGAACGACCTCGACAACGCGCTCCAGTGCGCGCTTGGTGTTACCCTGATCCCAATATGCGTCCCAGACGCGATCCATGAGTGGTGCGGTCATAGTCACCACCTCACAGCGCTACTTGAGCGAATGAGCGCTCATGGGTTGCAAATTCACGGTTTGAACGGCGTTCGGCAGCAACGATGTTGCCGAAGCTGACGGAATGACGAAGCCATAGTGGCGGGTTGTCCAGAACATCGCCGGTGAAATGCAGAGACACTTCATCGGTAATGTCGGTCACGCGCATTGATTGTTCGTCGAACCGGTAAATCTCAATTGCATCGTAATCACCAGCCGCCTTGATAACGTCCGCATAGGTTGAGGAGGCGGCATTGCAAGCCGCAGCACAGGCAAGTCGGATCAGTCTCGGCCGGTTGGATTCCTATTCTCTGAACACGAAAGAGCAGGGCAGCATTGAAGCTGAGCTTTTGAAATCTATGAACCTGCCTTTTGATATTGTGGCGTTCTCAGACTGCACCCTGTCTGACATTCGTATCAAGATGGAAGCAATGAAGCGCTCTGCCGGACTGGATCTGGTCATTATCGACCATGCCAAGATGATTAATCTTCCGGGTAAATCGAATGAGCTTTTCGCTGAACGCGTGAATGCATTGTATCGCGGGCTTAAGGCACTGGCCAAGTCGCTCGATGTGGCAATCGTTATCCTGATCCAGCGTAATGAAGAATGGAAAGGCCGCTGGAAGGCTAAAGGCAATATCCGGCCAATGATAGGTGATGCCTATGGCGGTGGTGGTGTAAAACAGAACCTTGATGTGTGGTTTTCTCTCTATCGGCCGGAACCGCTCTACAAAGAGCTTATCCCGCAGGAGACGCATCAGGAGCGCCGCGACGAGTTAGTCCGGAAGTATGATGCCAGTCGCGGCAAAGCTGCTGTGATCAATCACAAGCGCCGCCGTGGCGAACCCAATCAGGATGCGCAAATTCTGTTCGATGCGGAATATACGGTGTTCCGCTCACCGCAGGAAGAAACTGCGCAAGCCTCTTTCGATGCAATGTTCTGATGGTGGTGCATGGCAAAAGGGAAACTTGATACGCTTCTGGATGGTCTGGGTATTAAGCTGGTGCCGATCTATCGTCGCAGAGCCGCTGCTCAGAGCCATGCCAGAGGCACAATGCATGAAATCCGGAACAGCTTTGGTGATGGTCACCTGATCTTTGTTTTGCGGTGTATCCGGCAGACAAACAATAATCGAGACGAGTTATGGTCGGAAACCATCGGGGCAATCTCTGATGTACTCATACAGCGCCCAGACTGGGCAGATCGAGCCAGTGATACGCTTGATGCCTTTGATCAGATTCCACTAGGTGTTTTGCGCGGTGAAGCTGTAGCGCGACGGCCTTGGCCAGTCCGGCCGACATTGAGAACTTTAATTTACAAGCAATTGGAGGTCATACTTGATGAGCCAGAAATCCGTCTTGACCTTTAATCAGCTGAATGAAAACGCTGCACTCATTATGGAGCTATCATTTGTGGTTCGTGCACGGATCATTGAAGCGGCAGACACGATGCTGCATTTGAATGTTGGTATGATCCGGCCATCTGCAGTTCGGACATTCTGGCCTACCTATCAGGATGAAACTATCGGCGGGCATTCTTTGGGTTATGGAAACAACGGAAGCAATATAAGATATGTGCCATCCAGCAAGGCAATTAGCAGAGCTGAGGAAGTGTTATACTATTGGGTGCCGGAGTATGTGCACGATATTGAGCGCCGATTGATCCTTTCACAGTATGCCATGTGTATGGCGGCGCCGAAAAAGGTGGGGTCATTCCGCTCATTCTGCGAAAAAACGGGTCGTGTTCGTAGGACTGCAGAGCGACGCTTAGATGCTCAGATAATTGATTTAGCCGCGATCATTTGGAAAAAAACCCAATCCTTACAATGTCCTGACTGGTCAAGGGTGTCGCCAATGCTGCCAAAATCAGGTATAGATTTAGGTAAGATGGCAACAGTCATGCATTGGATGAGTGAAGGGGCAAAACCAAGCCATAATCCCGAAATGCAAGAGGCAGCTTAAAGGCTGCCTTTTTGTTTTTCGTTTGCAGCTAAAGGAACTACACCCAGTTAGATGCGTTCATTTTATAACTGACAGGAGTTTGTTATGAGCGCAAAAAAGCTATTATTGGCCGCAGTGGGTTTGTTCGCAGGATACAAGCTGTTTAAAGCTACTCACCCTGAAATTCCCGAAAATGTGTCCCCGGTTACTGGTTTCGAGCTTGATCGATATCTAGGTAAGTGGTTTGAAGTCGCGCGCGTTGATAACAGATTTGAAAAAGGTCTGATTAAAACAACCGCTGAATACACGCTTAATGGTGATGGCACAGTGAATGTGCTTAACAGCGGTGTTGATGAAAATTCTGGTAGATATAAGCATGCATCGGGAACGGCTGAATTCGTGCGCGATAAATATGAAGGCGCTCTTAAAGTCTCGTTCTTTGGCCCATTTTATGGTGGCTATAACATTGTGGCACTTGATGAAGATTATCGTTGGGCAATTATTGTTGGTTCAAGTCCAAAATTTTTTTGGGTTCTATCACGCACAGCAGAGGTTCCTGAGGAATTCAAGGAGCGAGCAATTAAGGTTGCATCAGAGGTAGGAGTTACCTCTGACAATCTTAACTGGGTACAGCAGAATTAAAAAACTCGGTTGTATCCTTGTTTAGAACACAATCGCTATCTATATAGGTTTCATAGATGTTGCTATGCAGCGCGTTTCTCACAGCGCTCGCAAACGTCTTCATCAATTTAAACCTTTGACCACGGATGTACTGGCACTGGAAATTAAATGGTGAGTAGGAAGGTCGGTGCAGAGTTGCCCCGGCCTTTTTTATTGCCTAAATTTATCCCAATAAATTTAAATATAATTGAGTAAAATCATAAGTTTAACTGGTTATATTGACGGCATCGAAATGAATGATAATGATTATCATGCTCGGTTTTTATGAGCTATGACAGCATTAAACGAACCCTGACAGTTTACCCCCCCTGTCGGGGGTTTTTTATTGTCCAAAGATGAGAGGCGTGAATAATTATGTCCGGTGATATCGTCATCACAAAGGACGGCATTTATGAAAACTTTGGCAAAGCCCTGAACGTCGCAGGTGAGGGAAAAACTAGACGTATATTTGCAAATGCTCTTAACCGAGGCGGCGACATGGCGCGGACACAGGTCAAGCGTTCCCTCGTCAGCCAGACAGGAATTAAATACGGCTTAATTAATAAGGCCGTTGAAACAAAACGGGCTAACCCGAATAAACTTTCTTATTCCCTTGAAGCGACTGGTAATGAGATGAACCTCAACCTCTTTGCAGCAAAGCAAGGTAAGAAAGGCGTAAGCGCTGCGCCTTGGAAACAGCGCCGAGTTTTTAAATCCACATTCATCGTGCCTGCTTATGATGGCAAGGTTTATAAACGTACCAGTCCAGAACGCGGGCCAATCGAACCGCTGTTCGGTCCCAACATTGCGAGAGAGATCACCAAAGATCCAACCGTAGCTAAGTGGAAGCAAGTCGACGGGTTTACCATGAAGCGCGTCGAGCACGAGCTCATACGCCTGTTCAAGTGGTAGGCTAGGCGCCAGAGGGAAAGTCACATAGAGGGCCGCAGACGAGCAAGGTGTAACGAGCTACATCAAAGTCATTAGTTTGCCTCCGCCGCTCTGTGCGCCTCTGCATTGCAACGTCAAGGGGCAAAGAAAAGGTACCTTACCCCATAGGCAAGCTGTGCGGTCACCCGTGACCGGTCGCCCTCGTTACTCGAAGGCTAGAACACGATGGTACGATAAAAAAACAGGGGCGTGGAAAACCGAGGAAGTCGAGATCGAGGACGAAAAAGCCAATGCCGAATTTACGAGCCGGTATCCGGCCGGAGACGCGGACGAGGCGAAGCGCAATTCCGAGAGCCGGAAGGCCGACAGCGAGCGCGGCAAGGGTGATGGGTCGATCACGATTGACGGCAATTCGGAAGCACAGCCAGAGGGAACGGTCGTTCTTACTGGCGCTCGTCCAGGTATCGATGGGACATATCGAACTGAAACCGTCCAACATGATTTTTCCCGCAATACAGGTTGGATAACGCGTATTGATCTAAAGCAACCTAGTGGGGATGCCGGCAAGGATAAACGGAAAACCTCTGGCTAATCAATATCTCTTTAATAAAGAATATTCTTACAGCCTCTAGCAATAACATTAAGCCCGAATGCATCGTTTCGGGCTTAATGCTGAACAACTAAACTCGTAATTGGTCGTTATTTGAAAGTGCAGAAGCCGACCAAGGAATTGGAGGATTAGGTATATCTAGTATGTCACGTTTACTGGCGAATCCCTTTATCGCGTTTCGTGCCGCTATTACTGGTTTTACCCCGTCATAGGCATCACAACATGCCTTCCAGGCAGTTTCATAAATGAGGTCGCGATCGTCTTCGGGCCATTCATGTAAGAACATAAGTGCATCGTAAACGTTGGTAAGTTCTAATGTCAGATAACGTCCTTTTTTAATGTAAACTGGTTTGTCAAACAAACGGTCGCTCACAGAAACCTCCTATTCTGAACGAAGAGTTGGGATGACGGTTTCGATTTAGTGATAGAAATCATTTTTTCAAGACAGATCTTGATAGAGCGATATACCTGCCTTGGTTCAATCAGTTTCAATGCGGCTGTTGACCATGGAACATTCTTCCTTTGCCTCTGTTGTATTAATAGGAGGAAGTAAAATGGATGGCCAAGAGTATATCTCAGTATATTATTTATTAATTTCAATATTAGTGATCGCTGTTTTTATGTTGGTGTTTTCTATGTGGCAAATGCGAAAAAATTGCTGGCGCGATAAGGATAAAAAATAACATAAGAAACCTGATCGGAACTTTCCTAGCCTCCGCCAGTTTACAATACAGGAGGCAGATTATGAAAGTTTATGAGTATATTTCTATCTATAATGGTGCAGTCGCATTAACTACAATAACAGTTGTGATGATTGTCTTTTTGACATGGCAAATGCGTAAGCGACGCAACAAAAAACAACTGACATCAAAAGAATAAATCATACCCCGCTTATGCGGGGTTTTTCTTTTAGGAAGGAACGCTATGCGTGAGACCTTAACGACCGCGCTTGACTTGATCTTTGGTCATGAGGGCGGATATGTGAATAATCCGAAAGACCCGGGCGGCGCTACAAAGTACGGCATAACACATAGGACGTTGGCAGCACACCGCGGCGTACAAAGTGTTACGCCTGCGGAAGTGAAAACACTGACCAAAGAAGAAGCTATCGTGATTTACCGGCGCTCTTATTGGGTGCAATCTGGCGGCGATCTGCTTCCGGTTGGTATTGATTTTATGGCATTTGATTATGGTGTGAACAGCGGTCCCGCACAGGCGGTTAAATCGCTGCAGCGCGTGGTTGGTGTGACTGCGGACGGCATTGTTGGCGGCCAGACTGTCGCTGCGGTTAAAGCTTATAAGGGCGATCTGATCGGCGCTTATGCGGCTGAGCGTCTTCGGTTCATGCGGACGTTGAAAGCATGGCCGGTGTTCGGTAGGGGCTGGCGCGAGCGGGTGGTGAGCGTGGAAGCGCAAGCACGTCAGCTCGTCAAAGGCAAAGTGACAATTACTGACGCGTATACTGCTTCAGCCAAGGCCAACCCCAAAGACCAATCTCTCACAGAAACCTTAAAAAAACCAGAGGCGTGGGCATCGATTGGCGGTCTTTTATCCGGTCTTGGCGGCATGGCTTCCGGATCGGGGCCGATCCAGTGGGCGCTTGCAATCATCATGGTTGGAGCGTTCGCTACAGGTGCATATTTCCTTATTAAGCGCATGCAGGATCAGGCGGCATGAGGATCAGCCTTCAACACATCACAGGTGCGGTCATCGGAGGGGCAGTTTCAGGCCTCTTTTTTTATGCGCTCGGACAACATGACGGCAAGCAGGATGCAGCACTCAAAGTTGCACAGGCCGTCACACAAGCAAATCAGAACAGGGCAGGGATTAATGAGGAAGTTGGGAACATGGACAGCTACAGCCTTTGCCGTGAGCTTGGCGGGGTGCGCGACGAGTGCGAGCAATTGCGCAGGCTGGCAGAAGATTAACCTTAAACCGGAAACGGCGGTTTATCTGGCAGGCAATGACATGAATGCAGGCAAAAGCATTGCCGGTCACAACGCCTATGGGAAGAAAGCGGGGTGCTGGTAATGGAGGATCCATTAACTTCATATGGGCTTAAGGCGTCGGTTGTTATTGCAGGGTTCGCTGGCGGAGTACTTCGCGCTTTATCACACCAAAACTATACCTTTCGTGAGGCTGTAGCATCACCTGTATGTGGTGCCCTCGCGGCTGGCTATCTCACCAGCCCGCTAGTTCACTATCTCAATGCTATTCATTTCCCACTACCGCCCGATGATGGTACCAATGTGACAATTCATGCTGGAGCATTTCTTGTAGGCATCTGCGCAATGTGGATAAGCGATGCTATTTTTTAGCTCATCAGCAGGTGGATTAAAAAACAATAGGTACAGATATAGCAGGTCGTAAGTTTAACCTTCTGCTTTGAATTTTAATGCTTCCTTCAGCAGCGTTTTTCTATCTCGCCCAAATTTTTTAATGAGCTCTTTCGCTTGTAAAGGGGAGACGTCAGTATTTTCAGCTAAGAATTTGACGTCTTCATCTTCAGTTAAAGGTGTAGTATTTTTATCATCGCTCATAATTTATTCCTTTATATAATTCACCTACTTGAGTTTTTTTAGCTTATATTCGCTCAATGTTCTTTGCAGCTCTTTCGCAATATCCCATGGGGCAGTCATCCATAGATCCAACTCTTCTTGCTCTGTGAGGATCACCGGCATAGCTTTTGGATGAATAGGAGAGACCACAGAATTTGGATCAGTTGTGAGAATTGCAAATAGGGTGTGATTTTGTTTGCCTTCGGATGGCTTTCTCACACCAATCCATTCTGTCCAAATGCCGGCAAAGAAAAACAGTGGTTGGGTCGTATTAATAGCAAACCAGTGAAGGTTCTTCTTTCCTGTCTTCGGATCCGGCTCCTGCGCATACTCGCTGAATGATGTTGCCGGAACAAGACATCGGTTAGCAACATCAAGCCACCGCTGCCAATGGCGGGATGAGATATTCCGCACATTTGTTATGCCTTCGTCGGCCTCGCCTTTAACGTACATCGGCGGGGTGGGCATGCCCCAGCGGCTTAAGCCCAGCTCTGCACCATCCAGATTGTTGCGCAATATTGGCGCCGGATAATCAGGGTAGATATTTTCATCAAATGATGCGCCGTTTGTTAGATCAATATATGATCCGACGGCCTGCTTCAGCTGAGCACTATGCATTTTAATATTATAGATATTGCACATTTCACCCTCCGCTTCTTTAGAAACGCAGAAACGTACCTTTGGTTCAAATCGCTAATATCAACTGCACATCAAATGATAGAATAAGGTTGCGAAACGCGCTGATGAGGTTTGTTTTACATAATTTGATTGTTCTGCAATTTTTAAAAAAAACAGGAACCCAACGCTTGCGAATGCATTTACTTACACGAATACCAAAGCATGGTCATCACACAACCGCAGGAAAAGCAGAGTGCATAAAGATTATTGAAAAGAACTAATATGGAAAATAAATCTAAAAAATTAAGAATATGGGAGACTGCAGCTTTCAGCCGAGATCAAGGCATCGGAACGAAGTTGCGGTCACTATACAATTCTCTAAGAGAGGAAGAAATACCTGAGAACTTAATGAATTTACTAAATGAGTTGGATAAAGCAGAAAAATCTAAATAAAGATTTAAGTGGTATTACTGGGAGATGTTTAACTATGAGTGACAATCCGCCGTGTTTTAAAAAGAGCCTAATAGAGTCGCTGCCGGATTTGCGCGCTTTTGCAAGATCTCTTATTAGAAATGCGGATAAAGCTGATGATTTGGTACAGGATACAATTTTAAAGGCGTGGGCAAAACAAGATTCCTTTGAAGTTGGCACGAACATTAAAGCTTGGCTTGTCACAATACTGCGCAATGAGTTTTATAGCCAGATGAGAAAGCGTGGACGTGAAGTGCAAGATAGTGAAGGCACTTATAGTAATGCCATGGCAATACATCCCGCTCAATATGGTTCACTGGATTTAAAGGATTTTCGAAAAGCGCTTGATCAACTCCCTGACGATCAGCGTGAGGCGATCATCTTAATAGGCGCATCAGGTTTTTCATATGAAGAGGCCGCTGAAATCTGTGATTGTGCAATCGGAACTATAAAAAGTCGTGTTTCAAGAGCAAGGTCACGATTACAAGAGTTACTTGAGATCGAGAACCTCGGACATTTTGGCCCAGATCTATCGTCCGCTCATGTAGCTCTTAGGAGTTTTGTATAAGGACTCCTTAAAAAATAATATTAAAGTCGCCCTGCAGGGTTTTTAAGAGACATTCGTATCAGTTGATGCTTAAAAGCAAGTTATGCAACTGCCTCTTGAGCCTTTTGGTGATTCCTTTGAATAATGTTCACTACTTTTTATCTGAGGTTGGAATATCAGCGGATGAAATAAGGGCGTTTGATTGGTCCAGAACACCACTTGGTGATCCTGAAAAATGGCCCGTGCAGTTAAAGACAACTGTCCAGCTTATGCTCGCATCACGCTTCCCAAAAGCCATTGTCTGGGGTGAAGAGTATACAACACTCTATAACGATGCATTCAGAAATATCCTTGGTGCCAAGCAAAATTGCATGGGACAATCTTTCAGAGATATATGGAGTGAAGCTTGGCCAAATATTGAGCCAATGATACTTGATGCCTATCAGGGTAAGGCGACATTTATCGAAGATTTTCCGTTAGTTATTAATCGTCACGGTTATCCAGAAAAATGCTATTTCACATTTTGTTATAGCCCCATCATTGATGAAACCGGGCGTGTTTTGGGCATGATTGATACCGTCATTGAAATGACGGAAAAAGTCGAAGCTGTTCAGAACGCCGTCGTCATTAATGCTGAATTATCCCACAGAATTAAAAATACATTCAGTGTGGTTCAAGCGCTAGTAAATCAAACATTTCGTAAGGCTGATTTAAAAGAGGCGGTTCCAGTTTTTTCACGAAGGCTTCATGCTTTAGCAAAAGGACATGACATTTTACGCTTGGGCGGCACCTCTAATGGAACAATTGAGCAAGTTATCACGTCGGTTTTTGAATCTTTAGCTAGTAAAAGCAAAATAGTTTTAGAAGGGCCTCAAATTCTGATCGGTCCTAAAGGTGTAATGTCAACTTCACTACTAATAAATGAACTGACTACGAATGCTATCAAATACGGTGCTTTATCAGTCCCTGATGGCTCCATATTAGTTAATTGGAGAGTCAGCAATGAAGGTGATACTTCCACATTAATTTTAGAGTGGCGTGAGCGAAATGGGCCGATAGTCAAAGTTCCGACTACAAAAGGTTTTGGCTCACGTTTAATTAAAATGGGGCTTATGGGGATTGGCGCTTCAAATGTTTATTATAATGAAGATGGTTTGCATGCCGTCTTTACCGCGCCATTCCAACAAATCCAAGAAGAAGGTAGGCTATACAGCTCTGGAAGCCGTTTGACACGATAGTCGGGCATTAACGGAGAAGAGAAGGATCTCAGTCAGGTCTCAGTTATCCGGTATTCACATCTCATGAGGTGTGAACATCATAACTTTTGAGATTTTATGTATTTCGGGATAATTTCCTATACCATTCATTGATCTGCTCTCTTACCTGTTCAGGTGTTAGATTGTAGCGCTGTTGTATTTTATGCTCCAAAGCATCCTGTTCGCCAGCTATTTCGTCTAGTTCCTCAGATGTTATGTTGCCCCATTGTTCACGGATGTTTACTTTATAACGCCGCCAGTCCGCTTTGATTTCATTCCAGTCCATTCATCTCTCCCAAGCTCTTTTGTAACATGTGCTGAACAAGGCATATGGCTCCTTCCGAAATTTTAATCGGGCATGCTATGTTCATTGGTTGTATTTGAATCCATGATGCTCTCACTTTCAGAAATATAGCTTCCATAAATTTCTGCGCCGAACCAAACCAAAGCAACAATAATCATGCTTGAGATTAAGACGATGAGAACAGGCCGGCCTTTTTTACCCTGCCGAGCTTTTTGCGGTGGAATTTCTTTCATGGGACACTCCTTCGGTTAGAACCTTTGATTGGTTAACTAACGGAAGGAGGGTTCTGTTCCCAAAAAAGAAAATCGGAAACTGCTATTTTGAAGCGTTCTGTGGTATAATATTGCTTCAATAGCCTAAGTTGAACGCATATGTGGAACATGTAAATAACGAAGGGCTCAGCCTATGCACATCGCAATTCGCCAAGATAATTCGCACACCAATGATTGATATCATTTTCCTGCAGGTGCTTAATCATAGAAGAATAACGATATTGTCGTTCATTCTGGGACATGTTCAATGCATGATGAATAGCTTTCGAAACAGACTCTTTGTCGTAAGGGTTGACCAGCAGAGCGCCGTCCAGTTCACGTGATGCACCTGCAAATCGAGAAAGCACTAAAACACCAGGGTTATTTTTATCTTGTGCTGCAACATATTCTTTCGCAACCAAATTCATACCATCCCGAAGTGGTGTTACTAACCCGACCTTTGCGTGACGATACAGGCCTGCAAGAATATTGCGATTTAATGAGCGGGTAATGTAACGGATAGGCGTCCAATCTACAGCAGCAAGTGCGCCATTGACGCGACCGGCATATTCAGCCACCATACTTTGCATCTCAGCATATTCCGGTACTTCTGAACGGGACTTTGGTGTCACCTGCAGAAAAGTTACTTTGCTTTTATACTCGGGATTGTTCTGTACGAAATGCTCAAATGCTTCTATTCGGTTTGTTATTCCCTTTGAATAATCAAGACGGTCGACCCCGATAATGAGGTCTCGTCCTGTCATGCTTTCGCGCATACGCCGGACGAGGGCACTCTTTTCTGACCGTTGGGCAGTGTCAGTGAATTTATCTGTTTCAATACCAATCCCGAATTTCCCGACTTTAAATTCATGACTGCCGGTTTTGAACCGGTTTTCGCCTAAGGGAGTAGCAATATTTTCCCGCGAGATGCAGCCGGTGAAGTTTTCGAGGTCATAATCTGTTTGAAAGCCAATCAAATCATAGGACACTAACCCGCGCATAATGGTTTCATGAACAGGGAGTGTGAAGACAATATCTGCCGAAGGCCAAGGGATATGGAGGAAAAAACCGATCCGGTTTTTAACACCTAAACGACGTAGTTCCGCAGCCAGAGGGATGAGATGGTAGTCGTGAACCCAAATAATATCATCAGGCTGAATAAGTGGTTGTAACTGTTCAGCAAAAAGACGATTAACCCGGAAATAACCAGCCATATCTTTTCTCTCATAATCAATGAGATCCAGCCGGTAATGACACAGTGGCCATAGCATACGATTAGCGAAACCGGCATAATACTCATCAACATCGGTGCTGGCTAAATCCAACAGCGCATATTCAATATTATCGTGCTTTTGAATGATTACCTGAGGTTGCGGTAGGTTATCGGATATTATCTTACCGGACCAGCCCATCCAGAGGCCGCCCTTTTCCTCGAGTGCAGCTTGCAGAGCAACAGCAAGACCCCCGGCAGGCGCATTTCCATGTTTATCCGGCAAAGGAACCCGGTTGGATATGATAATTAGTTTTCCCATTTTTTTGTCCCCTGTCAGTTTATACTTTATTTGTAGGATGATTGATGGCGGGGTTAGGAACTCTCAGGGTTCCTTGTGCTGCAACGACTTCGGTGAGCCAGTTTCTGAGCGCGGAAGGCGACGATATAAGGCTCATTGCACAACTTTGTTGGAGTGACGCGGCGATCTTCACAGATGCGCCTGAATATTTGTGCGCTGCCGCAAACATAGCTTCATCGGTTACATCATCACCAAAAGCGATTGGTATGCGAGACTGGAAAACCGCTTTAGCCATGAAGTGATCTAAAGCTGAGCCCTTGTCAGAACCGGCAGGCCGTAACTCAGCAACCATTTTTCCATGTTGCACAGTCCACTTGTCGCCTATTATTGAAGCTGCTTTATTGATTATATCTGTGGTCGTTTTCTGCAGGCGGGGATTGCTTCGATAATGCAACGCGAGAGCGACTTCTTTAGCTTCCAGTTTTATTTCGGGATAATCAGTTAGCGTATCTTCGATATAGCGTTTAGCGGTACAGAAACTATCATCTATTTTAAGTACGCTTATACTCCCGTCGCTGTTACGAATTTGAGCGCCATGCAGCCCAGCAATTTCAAAGCTATGGGAGGGAAATATTGTATCAACAAAACTGACCGGACGTCCTGTTATGAGTGCTAATGCGCCGTCAAGATGCCAGTGCAAATGAGATAGAATGTCATATAATTGTTGTGGAATTTGTATTTTATCCGGAGCTGAGGCGATATCCAGCAGCGTTCCGTCTAAGTCAAAGAAAAATGCATACTTTGATAGTGCGCCTTTATCATTTTTCAAATGGCTTAACTCAGGGATTAAAACTTGATTGTATTCAATGTTTTCCCTTGTCAGGGTGGTACTCATTGTCTGTGTTAACCTTACTGAAAAAGAAACAGTGACCAATTTTATAAATAAATGAGTTTTTGCTCATTCAAAGGACGATGGAGTAGCCTGGCAGTGTCCCAAGGAGCGGTCATCCAGCCATCCAGCTCATCTGTATTGGTCAGTATAACCGGTAGCGAAATGGGAGTGTCTTGATCTCTAATAGAGGATGCCTTTGTCGTAAGAAAAATCAAACGAACTATGACTTTTCTCACCCTCTTGTGGGTCTCGGGTTCCAACTCATTCTGTCCATATGCCGGCAAAGAATAGTAGGTTTCCGGTCGTGTGTGTAGTGGCAGCCATCGGGCATCATTGCCAGATAAAGCGGCGGACTTATGTGTTTGTTTGCAAAAGGCTATGGCTGGTATCAGGCAGCGATGAGCAACAGTCTGCCATTTCTGCCAGTGGGCTACATCACTTTGCCGGATGCGTGTGATCCCTTTATCATTTATATGTTTTACAGCTTTGTAGGGAGAGGGCATGCCCCAGCTACTAAATCCGAGTTCAGGACCATCTAAATTATTACGTAAGATAGGTGCAGGAGAATCTGGATAGATGACTTCGTCAAAAGATCTTCCGTCTGTCAGATCAATATAAAAGCTTACAGACTTTTTTAAATCTGCAGGAGTGAACTGGATAGCATAAATATCAGACATAACTCCTCCTCTCAGAGATGTATCATGATATGTTGCGATGCAGGAGCGAAAGCTGTTGCATAAATGAAAAAGCTCCCTGACGGGAGCTTTTGCGGGTTACCACGTCTGTCGGTTGTACCAATCATCAATGTCTTTTTTGACGCGATCTTTTTCAATTCCGTACCGCTCTTGAATTTTTCCTTCAAGCTGTTCACGGCGTCCGTTTACTTGATCCAGATCATCGTCAGTCAGCTTTCCCCACTGCTCTTTGATCTTACCTTTGATCTGCTTCCAATTCCCTTCAACTCTGTTCCAATCCATTAGGATTCTCCTTCGTTTAATGGTTTTGATACAATGAACTAACGAAGCACAACGAGAATGGTTCAATAAAAGCTGATAAAATTTACATATTTAACATCGTCTACTAAGTGCTGGAGTTTTCGAATTTATGTAGTTGCTGCCCACAAACAGGGTGCTGGTCTGTAATATTGGCGCTTTAAATTAATTTCGGAACCAAGATAGCCCTGTAACATTCCTTTTATGAGCGGTGGCCGTGTCAACCGAACATGATGGTAATGAAAAACACTTTGATTTTTTCGGTTTCTCATTGTGGCCAACGAAATGGCAGACGAGTTTCTATCCCATCCGGCTATCGTTCACATAATTATTTTATGGGAGAGAGCCGTGTCACAATCTTCAAAAAACTCAAATAAAGCAAAAATTACTGCCTCCCGACAAAGGAAGCTGCAAGCGCAGGTTTCCGATAAGAAAACGAAACATTCATACGAGTCTGAAACTGGTGCACGTGAATATCCGGTTCCACCTTTTCCGAAGCAAAATATAGCTAAGCCAGGGTCTGAAGCAGTTTTGAAACCCGAGCCCATGTACGATGCGCCGTACTACTCAGGATCAGGAAAACTACAGGATAAGGTAGCACTTATTACAGGTGGAGATTCCGGCATTGGGAGAGCCGTGGCAGTTTTATATGCGCGTGAAGGTGCAACCATTGTAGTTTTATATCTCGAGGAGAAAAAAGACGCCGAGCTTACAAAGCAAATGATCGAGAAAGAGGGGCGTGAATGCCTCTTAATTCAGGGAGATGTGCGGGATCTGGAATTTTGTGAAAAAGCTGTTTCCGATGCTGTAAAAATCTTTGGCAGGCTTGATGTCCTGGTTAATAACGCAGCTTTTCAATTACATGCTAACCGCTTTCAGGATTTGTTGCCGGAGCATTTCGATGAGACAATACAGACCAACTTGTATGGTTATTATAATATGACAAAAGCTGCATTGCCTTTTTTGAAAAAAGGAGCGGCGATTGTTAATACCGGTTCCGTCACAGGATTGAGGGGAAGCAAGAAGCTCGTTGATTATTCAATGACCAAAGGTGGTATTCACGCCTTTACCCGTGCACTAGCCGCTAATTTGCTATCAGACGGCATTCGGGTGAATGCGGTAGCTCCCGGGCCTGTATGGACCCCGCTCAATCCTGCCGATAAAGAGGCTGCTGATGTTGCTGAGTTTGGTGCTGACACCCCAATGAAAAGACCCGCGCAGCCGGAAGAACTTGCACCCGCTTATGTGTTTTTAGCTTCTGAGCAAACAGCGAGCTACATAACGGGAGAGATTTTACCTGTAATAGGTGGATATTGATAAAATAATGGCCTTGAGCTGACGCGCCAAGGCCCTTAACTTCATAAAATAAACGGCTAATTCTCCGGAGTCGTTTGTAATGAGTGAGGCGCTTCCTGAGTGCCTACAGTTTGTTTGTTGGGCTTATTTACTACCCACACTAACAGCAATAGTAGAACTATTATTAAAATGAGGTAGCCATATTTCATAGTGCATAGCTCCTTCATGCATTGATGACTGCCCGGTACCAACCCGGACAGTCATCATAAATATGTGTGCGTTATGGCGTGGTATTGGTTTGCGGAGTAGCCGGAGCGGGGGATGCCGGCATTTCCGTTGGGCTCTCTTTGTTTGCACCTGCGGGATCAGCTACACCTTCCGGGAAAAGCGATGAACGGTCGAAAGTCGGCGCAGCATTCAGCTCTTCTTTGGTTGCTTTAATGACTAGCCATTTCTTACCATCGCTACGCATAGCAAGCTGTAATTGATCTGGGCTTACCGCTACATCTTTTTCACCTACACCCAAAAAACCACCAACACCGATTACAGCAGCTTCAATCTGACCTTCGGGGCTCGTAATAAGGTCATTCAATTTACCGACAGACTGTGCGCCATTTTCCGAGCTATCATAAACGGATTGTCCGATGAATGATGAGACAAGAAGCTGCCCTGGCTTTGCTTCCAAAAAGCCAACCTTATTGGTTTCAGCAGCTGTATCCGAAGGTTGATTTCCGAACATGTTCTGCGTTTTAACGGTGGTTTGAAGCTGCTGCTCCATTGGCGCACTTGGCGTGGTAGTGGTGTCGCTAGTCTGAGCATAGGCCGCACTACCAATAAACAAGGCACACGATGTTGCCAGAAGTTTAGCTCTCAACATAACTATCTCCTTTGCACGTATGTTATAATTTGCTAACATTCGAACGGCGAAATAGTTCCAAAATATAATTTCAGTTTCTTTCAGCTTGGCTTTTTAGAGCTGCATGATGTTCGATTTTATCTCTTAATTTTTTGAGTTCCTCTAATGGTAGATGCTCAATTCCAATGACCCTTTCGTCGGCATTTTTTAGAGCGTCAATCAACTCATCAACCTTTGTGTGAAGAGCGCATGAGTCTCTATTTTGTGAGTTTTGAATAAGAAATACCATTAAGAAAGTTATTATTGTTGTAGTTGTGTTTACAATTAATTGCCAGGTATCAGAATAATTAAAGAATGGTCCTGATAGCGACCATATAATTATAAATGTAATCGCTATTAAAAATGAGCCATAATGCCCAGTAATTTTGGTTATTTCCTCGCTTAAATTAGAGAAATATTTACCCATACCGATCTCCCTTATTATTTCCATTTATTACATTATGTTATCGCTTGATTGATACTAAATTTTGGAACAATCAGATTCCCTCCTCGTTAGTAAAATATCAACAGGAGGTTATATGATGAAACTCAAACTGATCACTCTGACATCTGCGTGTATTTTTATGACTGCAAGTGCGTTTGCTCAATCTGGGGCTAATCCACAAAACACGCAGACTGACACTAATAAGACACCGGCAATTGTCACGCCGGATTCAACCAATCCTGCGGCACCGGTCAAAGGTGAGAACAGCTTCACAGAAGATCAGGCAATAGAAAAAATTGAATCTGCCGGGTTTAGTGAAGTCAAAATGCAAAATCTGGATGCTGACGGCATTTGGCATGCAACAGCTCAGAAAGCCGGTGCGAGTGTGAATGTTCTTATGGATTATCAGGGTAACATCACAACCTCCAATCCATAATATCACAATCGAATTGCTTTATATTAAAGGGAGAAGATTATGAAAAATATTACAGCGCTATTTGATGACTACTCAACCGCTAAACAGGCCGTTCGTGATTTGGAAGCAGCAGGTATCCCTTCAGATGATATCAGTATCGTCACTCATGACGCGAACAAAGAATCCGGAGCCGCTGAAGGAGTTGGAGTAGGTGCAGGTATTGGTGCGGCAGTAGGTGGCGCGGGTGGCTTGCTGACGGGGCTGGGGCTGTTGGCAATTCCGGGTGTTGGACCAGTTGTTGCTGCGGGCTGGTTGGCTGCGACAGCCGCTGGCGCGGCTGGAGGTGCGGTAGTTGGTGCTGCTGCTGGCGGTTTGGTTGGAGCTCTGGCGGAAGCAGGTGTATCCGATGACGATGCGCAAATGTATGCAGAGGGTGTGCGTCGAGGTGGTACCTTGGTAAGTGCCCATGTAGCAGATGAAAAATATGGTATCGCGCAGCAAATTCTGACGCGTGCAAACATGGTCAATCTGGAAGAACGCCGTCGCAGATATACTGAAGAGGGCTGGGAGCGTTTTGATCCGGATGCACGACCATATAGTGTGGATGAAATCGATGCGGAGAGATTACGTTATCGATAAATAATTATTAAAGGCAGAGTAATCTGCCTTTAATTTTTTCCGAGAAATTTTAGTTATGTGTATGATTATTAAGAAAAATATTTTCTTTTTCTGAATCGCTAAATTGATGCTCGGAACTTAAATCTCTTCATATCGTTTTGCTCAATTAACAGGAGGAGACAAGATGAAAACTCTAGCTGATATTTTTCTGCATACCCTAAAAGATGTTTACTATGCAGAGAATGCAATAGTTAAAGCTTTGCCTAATGTAGCTAAGGCTGCACAGGATGCTAAACTCAAAGAAGCGGCAGAGAAGCACTTGGAGGAAACCAAAGGTCAGATCGAGACTTTGAAAAAGGTTTTCAAGTCTATCGGTAAATCCGCGGAGGGCGAAAAGTGTGATGCTATAGAAGGTCTTATTAAAGAGACTGATGGGTTGATAAAAGAGGCTTCAGGAACAGCCTTAAATGCCGGATTGTTGGCAGCATGTCAGGCTGTCGAGCATTATGAGATTTCCCGTTATGGGTCCTTGCGGGAATGGGCCAAGCAATTAGGTCATGAGGAAGCCCATACCTTACTTAGTGAAATTTTGGATCAGGAAAAAGCCACTAATAATAAACTAACTAACTTGGCTATCTCCTCAATCAATAAGCCGTAACGAATGATATATGCAAATATGAGAACATCGGAATTATTCGATGTTCTCATATAGTTTGGAATAAATTTTAGAATAGATACTCTTCAATTTCGGAAATTAATTTTGCAATTTTCTGCGGGTCTTTTTCTCCGCTTTTATAAATATTTATCACGGCTCTTGCCAAAACATCCTTGTTCTCATCGGATGTAGGACACCGGCCAAGAATATTGCAAACCTCATCATAGGCTTGTTGCAGCATATGTAATTGCTCTGGTGTATAGGCACCAACGATATCAGCTTTTTTAAAAGGCATTTTCTTATCCCGCTTCTAGTCATCAAGATAGACTGATGGCAGCGGATGAAATTGTCATATCAAGATTTGTGAAGAGATATGACCAGCTGAAAAAAACCATAAAAAGCCAATAATTATAAAACCAAGCAAATTTACGTTTTGCATACGCTTATAAATTACTTAGCCTCTTTATTCTTTTTACGTGTTTGAGCTGCTTTTTTTGCCGTAGCGGATCGTTCGCTCGCACTCCTTGGTACGGCTACCTCACCACCCTTTTTGCCACCTTCTTTCGAGGCGGGGTGATCGGTTTTCTTGCCTCTTCCAGAGCCGCCGGGCATTTTACCGCCTCCATCATCTTTGTTTACGGTTGCCCATGCGCGGCTTTCGGCTTCATCTTCAGGGATACCTTTTTTCTCATAACTTTCAGCTATGTGTTGTGCTTTTCTTTTCTGTTTGTCTGTATACTTAGATTTGTCGCCACGGGGCATGATTTGCTCCTTTCTACAATTTGAGTGAATACCAGGTTCACACTGGTATGTTAGTCAACGGTATAGAATTGGAGATGTTCCATATTTAGGAATTTTGCCTCAACGAAATTTGAATAAATTCTCGAAGGGATCTGATTGTCCCTTTAATTTGGCGGAGATTATATCTGCTGCTATCTTGCTGAATGTTATGCCGTTGCCTCCATATCCCATAACTGCAAATACGTTTTTATGATCAGGCACTTCACCGATCATCGGTATACCAAGTTTGGTATCTCCAAAGGCAGCGGCCCAACGAAATGCCGGCGTCCCAATATTTATATTCAAAAGAGTGCTGATTTTTTCCGCAATAGTGTTTGTTTTCTCAGCTAATAATTGAGGATCTTTGTATGCTTCCGGGCTTTCCGTGTCCTCACCGCCAGCAATTAGGCGGCCGTCATAACCGGTGCGGAAATATAAGTATGGATCTGAACCTTCCCAGACTAAAAAATCATTCAGCCAATGCGGTAATCTGATATTTTTCCGGCTTGCTAAAGCCCAGGTCGAAATAATTTGATGATTTTTATTTTTTAGTGATTGTAAAAACTCGTACCCAGTACAAAAGATTACGAACTTTGCTGAATAAATTTCGCCTGCAGAAGTTGCCAGTATCACTTGGTCATTTAAAGATACAAAGTCAGTTATCTCAATATCTTGTATGATTTCTGCTCCGTGTTTTTGAACGAGCTTTAGTAAGCCAGCTGTCATTTGAGCCGGATTTGCGGATGCAGAGTATGTGCTTACAATTCCTGCAGTGCGGTTGATATTGAATTCGGTTTTTAGAGATTTTTGATCCAGATATCTGGCATCAATCTGGGCAGAGTTACGAGCTTTGGTCTCTGTCAGTAGGGCACGTTTTCCGTATTTATCACCCGCCAAATACAGCGCAGATTTGTGCTGCATCTGACAGTGAATTCCATGTTTTTTGATAAGTTTATGTAAATCGCTGACGGCATTTACAGAGCGTTGCCATATTGTTTCTGCCTGGAGTGTTCCGGTGTGCTGGACCATTTTGTGGAGAGGCAGATCAATTTCATGCTGCAACATAGCAGTACTGGCCATAGTACTCCCATGCACAGGTGTTCTTTTATCCATGATGGCAATTTTACGCTTATGACCGGTTAGTGCTTCGGCAACCAATGCACCGCTAATTCCCGCACCAACAATAATGATATCAAAGTTACGTGTTGAAGCTGTTTTTCTCGTTCTTACAGATATATGGGGTGTAGTCTGCCAGTAAGGCAGCGATACTCGGAGTTTTTTCTCAACTGTTACACCCGTCTTTTTCATATCCAGATCCTTTGTGAGTCAATCACAAGGCTAACTTTTCAAAAGTGAAATGGTTCAACATCACCTTAGGAGATTTGAACAAATGGAATACGCAGAACTGCCAATGCTCGGCATTCTGTGAGTGTTAAGGATATGCTGGCGATTTCACTCATCCTGATTATCGTTGAAGTTTTTGATCGACGATAAAGAAAAATATGGGTCAATAAAAAAGGCCAGACAAAATGTCTGACCTCTCGCGGTAATGTTTTCAACTGTGCCAGTACATCCGTGGTCAAAGTCGAGTTATACCAAATTATACAGCCTGAAGATTGGTGGCTGACATTTTGCCGGAACGGTTATCACGCTCTAAGTCGTAACCGATTTTCTGGCCTTCTGCGAGTTCACGCATGCCAGCACGCTCAACAGCTGAAATGTGAACGAACACATCTGCGCTGCCTTCATCAGGCTGAATGAAGCCGAAGCCTTTTGTAGAATTAAACCATTTAACTGTGCCAGTGGCCATAACGAACCCTTTCATAGCAATAATAGAAAACCACAGCGTATGAACGCCGTGAAAGTGATAGCGATTTTTTGAAGGAAGGTTCGTCAGAGGCGCATAGTGTGCGCTAAAAGCAAAGCTAAACAAGCAAATATCGATATCAAAAATATAGGTACTTAGCTGTCCTGTGTCAACCTTTGGTTTTTATTTTATAAAAATCTACTTTTGGTTGTTTGTTGATTTGGTAGTTGCTGGAACGATCATGTGCTAACGCCGCCGGTAAATCCCTCTTTATCAACTACTCCTAATCTTGTTTATTTTTATCGGTGAACTACTCTTATTTATTCCATTGGAGATAATGATATGAGTGGTTTGCTGGCGCTTTTAGATGATGTGGCTGCCATCGCGAAGGTAGCTGCAGCTTCTGTCGATGATATTGCTGCCAATGCAACGCGTGCCGGCACAAAAACCCTTGGTGTTATTATTGATGATGCTGCAGTAACGCCAAATTATGTTGTCGGAATAACTGCGGCTCGCGAACTTCCTATGATCGCCCGAATAGCTATGGGGAGTTTGCGAAATAAGGCCTTTCTCATACCAGGTTTATTAGCATTGGATTATTATTTTCCGGTTGCGGTGACTGGGCTTCTAATGATTGGCGGTGCGTATCTTTGCTACGAAGGCGCAGAAAAAATCTGGCATAAGCTAATTTCCTCAAATTCTCACGAAAGCGGTGAGACTGATGAAGCTCAGGATCCTACAGCGCTTGAAGAAAGTCGTGTCTCAGGCGCAGTGAAGACGGATTTCATATTATCTGCCGAGATTATGACGTTAGCTCTCTCAATGATTGAATCCCGATCTTTATGGATTGAGTTAGTAACATTATGCTTGGTTGGTCTTATGGTAACACTGCTTGTGTATGGAGTCGTCGCTGTAATCGTTAAACTTGATGACTTTGGTGTGCTTCTAGCCAAAAAAGGCAGATTGTCTTGGACGCGTGCTTTTGGTCATTGGACGGTTCGTTCTGTTCCCAAATTATTGTGGCTACTGACCGTAATCGGCACCGCAGCGATGCTTTGGGTCGGTGGGAATATCTTCATTCACGGAATGCATGAATTGGGGATGCATCAGCCGAATGGATTCATAGAGTATCTGGCGACATTAGCATCAAGCAAGGTTTCAGAAGCCTTTGCTGCTGTGGCTAACTGGTTAGTGACTGCATTTTCCGATGGTATATTCGGCTTTATACTTGGTTCACTTTTAATCCCTGTTGTCGGAAAAATATTCTTTCCGACTTGGAACTTAGTGATGAACAAAACAAATCAATGAGCATTTCCATAAATTTGTTTAAGATACAGGATTGAACCGTTGGTTCATTTCGGCATGTTTAATCCATCGTCCTTATGCTCGAAACAAAACCACTCTGTGCCGAAGCGACCTTTGAAGCCGTAGGCTCCCCAGTTCTTGCACCCTTTATGTAAGCAATAATGGATATAAATACCTTTGGATGTGCGGAATTTGATATCGTCGCTCATGCCAGCCCTCCGGTGAAGCCGGACATCTCATCCAGCCGAACCATGGCCATACGCATCTGACCTTTGCAGCCCCGTGCCTTGCATCGTGCGCGTTTCTCAATCTCATCCAGGTAGAGCTGTTCACGGCCTTTGGCTGTGCAGATTGTGGCCTTATTAATGTAAACAAGCCTGCTGCATTTCTTGCAGATCATTTCCAGCTTTTGAGTGTCAGATAAATCACTGACCCTGTAGTTTGTTTTCCAGTTGCCCATTAGTAGAAGTCCTCCGCAGAGGGGATGCGCACATAACTGATCTTACCGCCGACATGGCCACCCGCTGGCGGCTTCCATTCACCCATGTGAACAATCGTGCTGGAATATTTGGAATTGAGCGCATCCATAGCGCCATTGGCTCTTTCCCATTTCTGCCGGATTGCATCATCATTGTTGAAGATATCCAGCTGACGGGCATTGGCCTCGCTCAAATCCATCAGGGTGACGCCGACACGGAAAATGGTTGTGCGCCTTGGCAGCTCTCGCCGTGCGCATTCCCAAAGCGCTGTATGCGCCGTCATAATGGCTTGCTCATCATTCACGGTCGGCATTTTGATCGTGCGGAACCATGAACCGCCATCGATTGCCATCCAGAGCCATAAGCCGCTGGCATAGTATTCCTCACGCCGAAGCCGCCTGCCAGCCTTCACCAACAGCAGGCGCGCAATCTCATAGGCGCCATTAATGCTGCGGCTCTCCGGCGGCAATACGCGGGCATGACCATACATGCCGCGCTTCTGTGGCATGGCCTGAATGTCGTAGCCGTGCAGCGCCATCCACAGCCGCTCTCCGTTCACACTTCGCCAGATTTTACGCATATGCTTTGGCTGTAGGTTGTAGAGCTGCTCGGTTGTGATCACTTGACTATGAGCAAGCCGCATTTTCATGCTGTGGCCAACGCCCGGAACATCTTCCAACTTCACCTTAAACAGCGGCTCCGGCATCATATGCGGGTGCCAGATTGCTAAACCATTGCCATACTGACCAACATTCTTGCTGGCGTCCTTACCAGCTTTACAGGCCATCTTTGCCAGCTGCCGGTTGGCTGCGAAGCCGATTGAACTTGTGATGTATGGCCCGATATTCTGTCCAATTCTCTGCTTGATCTGAAGTGCCAAGCCTTCCGGATCTCGCCGTCCGCGCTCATCCAGAATGCATGTCAACTCATCAATGCTCTTAGCCGTATCAATCGGGATAACCGTTTCAATTTCACAGAGTAGGGCGTTGTGAGCGCGGCGATACAGGTCAGGTTTCTGCCCCACCAAAATCAGATCAGGGCAGAGTGCTTTCGCATCCTTAATCCGCATGACGTTTTTCACGCCATAGGCTTTCGCTTCTTTTGAACAGGCGATTACGGCCGTACGATCTGTGCCTTCGAATGGCACAACGCCAACAGGCCGACCACGCAGGCGCTTATCGCATTGCTGTTCTACACTTGCAAAAAAGCCGTCAAAGTCGAGGTAGAGACGTTCAATTGTTTCTGGCTTACGCATGGCACAACAAATCCGTGGCGCAAACGAGTGCGCAAAAGGTCGGTAAGTTTTTAAAAATTCAATTCTGTTCTACAAATGTTCTCAATCTTAAGAAGAGTCAAGACAGATTCTAAACAGCTAATAGACGTTGTGAATTACGGGAGTAACGTCTGTTTAAGCGTCCCATATTCGAATTGATAGGCGCCTTCTGTTGCATACATTCTGCGTGTCAAATAGCGTGTAACCATGGCTTTACGAAAACGAACATTACCATCCGGGAAGAACGCTTGGCTTGTCGAATACCGCGACGGTGAAGGCAAGCGGAGGTTTAAGCAATTCACTCGGAAAAAGGATGCCGATGACTTCCTTTTGACCGTTCGTGGTGAAGTTCGTCATGGTACGCACGTTGCTGAATCTGAAAGTGTTACTGTTCAGAAGGCTGGCGAATTATGGCTGTCTGCAGTTGATGCGCGCGGGCTTGAGCGCTCTACGGCTAATCAGTATGCGCAGCATGTAAATCTGCATATTTCTCCATTTATCGGCGCTACCAAACTTTCGAAATTAAATATTGCTGCGGTACGCGCATTCGAAGATAGATTGCGTGATGAGGGTCGTTCTCCTGCAATGGTTCGAAAGATATTGGTGAGCCTCGGCTCATTGTTGTCAGACGCACAGGATCGGGGTTTAGTTGCTCGCAATGTTGTGCGTGAAAAATCAAAAACTCGTAGTTCCGGTACGGATCGCCGTATTGAAAAACGAAAGAAAGGCAAGCTAAAGGTCGGGGTGGATATTCCAACCACAGAGGAGATCCGGTCAATCGTCATGGCACTTGAAGGCAGGTGGCGACCATTATTTTTAGTGGCAATTTTTGCAGGACTGCGTGCCTCTGAATTACGCGGCTTGCGGTGGAGTGATGTCAATCTGAAGAAGGGAGAGGTGCATGTCACTCAACGTGCAGATCGGTTCAATGAAATCGGAGCTCCAAAATCGGAGGCAGGCGAGCGTACCATTCCCGTGCCGCCAATTGTGGTTGATGCATTGAAGGCATGGAAAAAGGAATGTCCGCAAGGTGCACTGAATTTATGCTTTCCAACAGGAGCTGGAACCGTTGAAGGCTTAGCGAACATTCGTCGACGTGGTTGGGCGCCAACACAAATTAAAGCCGGCGTGACTATAAATACCGGCCAAACAGACGATGAAGGGCAGCCTGTAGTCGAAGCAAAATACTCAGGCCTGCATAGCACACGGCATTTTTTTGCTTCTTGGCTCATAAACCGCAAAGAAGATGGCGGCCTTGGGATGCCACTAAAAGTAGTCCAATCACGTATGGGACATGCTACAATTAATGTCACTGCTGACGTATATGGACACCTGTTCCCATCTGACAGTGCTTCAGATGAGTTGGCCATAGCGCAAAATGCATTGCTTGGAAGTGCAACATAGTGCAACAGAATTTATAAATTATCTATATATAACAATGGAATTAGGAAGATTGAAAATCCGCGTGTCGGCGGTTCAAATCCGTCTCCGGGCACCACTTTAATTCTTCACTACTTAGCTTTGAAATTTTTCAATTGCAGCTTTGCCGTTTGTTTTGGCTTTCTGTGAAAATCAGTGCGGTATTTTTCCGCTGAGTGCTGTGTAGCACGCAGTCAGCTCATGCATGGCCGCTTCCGGCTGTGCAGATGCAAAATAATAAGGGCCGATTTGCAGCTTTTTTGCTGTTGAGATCAGTTTGATCCAGTTCGCTTCCCCGCTCAGCTCAACCGTTAATGTACCGGCGAGGGGCATGGCTTCGGCTTCGATTTCGCGATCATTGATAAAAACCGGATAGCGGCCGATATTTTCCAGAAACTCCTGAGCAACTGACAGCATGGCGGATAACAGCGGCACCGTCTGGTCCGGTGTTGCTTTGACAACCACTATTGAAAACTCGCTCTGCTCTGTGCCTTTCAGAGAGATAAAGCAGGAGCATTGTGCGGTCTGCAACGTCCAAGCTTCTATCTGCTTTTCAGACAAAGCATGATCCCCGTCTTCTGCGCTGCACATTTCCGGTTCTGGCGGTTTGGGAACCGAGAAATATAATGTCCACAGAATGATGACGGAGAATGTTGAGAGCATCACTTATCCGAAAATATCCCGCTGATGTGTTTGAAGCGGCAGGAACACTTCAAGCCGTCAGCAGCAGCGTAATCATCGCAATTGCGGCCAGAGGAATAACCGCCCAATAATATTCTCTGCGCAATTTTCCTGTACTGACCGACAGGGCAATAAGCATCGCGGCAACAATCGGAATAACGATAAACACAATATCAGTCAGTGACATGAGATACTCTTCAAAGGATTTGCAATTGCCGGAGCAAGCCAATCCGTAACATAAAAAAATGACAAAGCCTTATGAAAATGAAGAGGGGGAGCAAATCTGCTCCCCCTCTTGTTGTTCTGCGGCTGCGTAATCAGGCGACTTCGGCAGCGAGGCGTTTTTTCTGGCGTGCCCTGCGGGCAAGTACCGCCGGAATAATTGCCACGGCTGCGGCCAGTATCCAGAGGATCAGCGAGATTTTACTCTGGAACAGGATGGAGATATCTCCGCCGCTGATGGCCAGTGCATTGCGCAGGTTCACCTCCATCATATTGCCGAGCACAAAGCCCAGAATAATCGGCGCCATATCGAAGCCCGCTTTACGCAACAGCCAGCCGACCATGCCGATGGCAAGCATCAGCAGCACTGCAAAGACAGATGCATGGCTGGAATAGACACCGATAATTGAGAGGATGAGGATACCCGGTACCAGAATCCAGTTCGGCAGAGTCAGAAGACGCGCAAATATATTGACGAGCGGCAGGTTGAGTAACAGCAGCAGAATATTACCGATGAACAGGGAGGCAATCAGACCGCCCACAATTTCAGGGCGTTCGGCAATCAGCATCGGGCCCGGCTGAATATTATAGAGCATCAACGCACCGAGCATAACGGCAGTGGTGCCTGATCCCGGTACACCCAGCGTCAGCATTGGCACAAAGGCACCGCAGGCTGTTGCATTATTCGCCGCTTCCGGTGCCGCAAGGCCGCGGACATCGCCTTTGCCGAAAGTACCCTCCGTGTCGGAGATACGTTTTTCAGTTGTATAGGAAACAGCACTGGAAACGGATGCGCCGGTGCCGGGCAAAACGCCGACGATGAAGCCGATGAAAGAACCGCGCAATGTTGCGCCGGTTGAGCGCACAACATCACTCCAGCGGGCAAACATACGTCCCATATTGCGGATAACAGTATGGCCTTTGGCCTGATTTTCCAGAATGAGTAATGCTTCCGAGATTGAGAAGAGGCCGATCACCAGCACAACAAATTCAATACCATCGCCGAGTTCCGGTTCATTGAAGGTGAAGCGATAGGCACCGGAGGTGGCGTCAAGGCCGACGGTTGCCAGCATCAGGCCGAGCACACAGCCGATCAGTGTTTTGGCAGGTTGTGAACCGACCATGGAGCCGAGTGTGGCAAAGGCAAACACCATCAGTACAAAATATTCGGCCGGACCAAAGCCGATCGCAATACCGGATAGCAGTGGTGCAAAAAGTGCTAGACCTGTTGCGCCGATCATACCGCCGACAAAGGAAGCCAGACCGGACAGCATCAGCGCTTCACCGGCACGTCCCTGACGCGCCATCGGATTTCCGTCCAGCGCTGTCATCACCGCACCGGCATCACCCGGTACATTGAGCAGGATTGAGGAAATACGACCACCATATTCGGCACCGCAATAAATGGCTGCCAGCAGGATCATCGTGCTTTCCGGCGGCAGACCCATTGTATAGGCAATCGGCAGCAGCAAAGCGATGCCGTTAATGGGGCCGATGGCGGGCAGGGCGCCGACCATGGTGCCGATAAAAGCGCCGATCAGGCCGATGAGAAGATTTTGAGTTGTCAGGGCAACGGCAAAACCGTTCCAGAGATAATCAAGATTCATGTGAGAAATTCCTTTCGGCGGAAAAATGGCCGGCTGAGATACGGCCAATCAGCCAAAAACAATGCCCTTGGGCAGATAGACTTCGAGCAAATAGGAAAACACAAACCACCAGAGCAGGGCTTGTACTGCGCCACCTGCCAGTGCGAATTTCAGTGGTGCGCCAAACAGGGCTGCAATTATGGTAACGATGAAGAAAACAGTCAGCAGAAATCCCGCGGTTTCAAGCATGAGCACGGCCACAACCAGTGTCAGAGGCACGGCCAGCACCCGCAACAATGTGGCTCCGCGCGGAAAATCTTCAGCCTCACCCGGATTTCTGAGATAAAAGAAACATAGCAACCCGAGAATGATTGCCAGCATCACCGGCACGACCCTCGGTCCGAGCGGATCTGAAGCAAAAGCATAGTCAATGCGACTGCCGCCGATGCCGTAAACCACGGCCAGCACCAGAAAACAGGCCGCATAAATCAGTCCTGTACGTTTTGAATTGACTGAGTTTTCGGACATAAATTGCCTCCTGCATCGCCGCCGGTAAGGCGGTTGCCGCATAATTTGTTCATGGCTTTGCGAAGATGCTGCTGCATATCCGGACACAGCCAGAGAAGTTTAGAAGTGAAACAGATTGGTCCTGCAATACCGGCAAAAGCTCAGGATGCGGGATCAGTCAGGGTGCGGAGCCGCTATGCAGGCGGCACGGAATGGAGGCCGCGCCACCCGCAAGGTTGCGTTTACATACCTGCTTCTTTGGCCAGTGTTTTAAAGCGTGCTACGTCAGCTTTAACCTGATCGTCAAAAGCCTGCCCGATCTGGGTATAGGCATAAAGGCCGCGGGCTTCACGCTCCTGAGCAAATTCCGGTGTTTCTGCCATTTTGGCAAAAGCATCGACCCACCATTTATAATCAGCATCGGAAACATCTTTGCCGACATAGTAACCGCGCCAGACCGGCCAGTCGATTTCAACGCCTTGTTCGCGGGCAGTTGCCACATCTTTGAGATCGCCCGGCAGACGCTCCGGTGCCATCACCGCAAGAATACGCACTTTGCCTGCGGCATGATGCTTTGACATTTCCGCAGCATCGCCGGCGCCGACTTTGACATGGCCGCCTTCCAGAGCAGTCAGAACTGCGCCGCCGCCCTCAAGCGCGACATAGCGCATTTGTTTCGGATCCTGACCGGCGTTTTTGGCCAGCAGCGAACCCTTCATCCAGTCCTGCGAGCCGACTGCGCCACCGCCGGCAATGGCGAAGTCAGAAGGGTTTTCCTTATAGGCTGCAATCAGCTCCTGAAGGTTTTTGTAAGGGGAATCTGCGGCCACAACCAGCACGCCGTAATCTGTGCCGAGAGCACCAAGCCAGCGGACGGCATTTTCATCATATTTACCGAATTTGCCCTGTGCGATCAGCAGCGCCGAGCCGGTGGAGGCTGCTGCGATCATATTATTATCGGCTGCGCGTTTGCCGATGACATGATTATAAGCAACTGCGCCGACGCCGCCTTCCATATAGGTGACAGCCATTGGTTTATTGATTGTTTTTGTCGCCAGCAGTGCATTTGCTGCCAGACGGCATGTCAGATCAAAACCGCCGCCTGGCTTCGCCCCCGCGAGACATTCCGGTTTTGACGGTTCGGCCTGAGCACTTGCTCCCGCAGTGAAAGCCACTCCGGCAACGGCCAATGCACCGATAAATAGATGTTTCATATGCGCTCCCTCTCATCCGCTCTGCTGGCGGTTCCTCGCAATATCTGAACGACAACCGGTAGTTTTACATCGCGGTGTGAAGACCGCAGTAACCGGCATCACAGACATTCCTCCCAGTCTGTGATCGGGCGAAACTTCCATATGAACCTGTCATGAGACTGTCACCGAAAATAGATTTTCATGTTCTTGTGCGCTGCGCTTTTCTCATGTTAACTCGGTATTATGCGCATTTTTTTGGTGGAAGACACAACTGATGTCGGGGAGGCAATCAGCCAGCGCCTGCAAAAAACCGGTCACCTGATTGACTGGCAAACAGACGGCGCTGTGGCTGCGGAAATTCTCGGCTTTACCGAATATGATCTGGTTATTCTCGACGTTATGCTACCCGGCATGAACGGTTTCGAGATACTGAAACATATCCGTAAGACCGGTAATATGACGCCGGTGCTGATTTTGACGGCGCGTTCCGAGGTTGAAGACCGTGTTGGTGCGCTGGATATCGGCGCGGATGATTATCTGGTGAAGCCTTTTGATTTTCGTGAGCTTGAAGCGCGTATCAGGGTGCTGTTACGCCGCAAAAACGGCGGCGCTACCAATCTTATCACCTGTGGTGACCTTATTCTTGACCGGCAAAGCCGCTCGGTCTCGGTCGGTACAAAAGAAATTCAGCTGAAAAGGCGTGAAATCGCAATATTGGAACTGCTGCTCTCAAGGCCGGGGCGGTTGTTCAGCAAGGGTGAGCTGATGGATCATCTCTACGGTTTTGATGAAGAGGTAAACAGCAATGCTGTTGAGCTTTATATCAGCCGTCTGAGAAAAAAGATCGAGGGCGCACGCGTCAGGATCATTACACAGCGCGGTATCGGCTACCAGATGGTTGCAGATAATGGCACGTGAGCATTCGCTTTTTGGCAGGCTGGTTCTGCGGGTCACGATCATTCTGACTATCGGCGCGGCCTTGCTCATCACCGCTGCATGGTATTACGGGCGCAGTGCTGCCAGCCAGACCTATGACCGGTTGTTGCTCGGTGCTGCTTTGCAAATGGCCGGAAGCCTGTCCATCGAGGATGGCAAGCTGAATGCCAGTCTGCCGGTTTCGGCCTTTGAATTGCTGGGATTCTCACAGGAAGACCGTATCTTTTACCGCCTGATTGATACGGAAGGGCAAACCCTGACAGGTTATCGCGATCTGGCCGGTTATATTGATTATACTGCGGCGCGGACGGGGCCGGTTTTTCTCAATGATGTTTATCGCGACACGCCTGTGCGTCTCGTGGTTGTTTCCCGTGTTTTGTCGGATCCGCCTTTATCCGGATGGGCATATGTGCTGGTGGCGCAAACAACCGAAGCCAGAAATGCGCTGACACAGGAGATTACCAGTCGTGCGATTTTGCTCGTTATTCTGATGAGTTTTCTGGCACTGATCGCCGGAATTCTGGCAATACGCTATTCGCTGCAACCCGTGGCGGCGCTTGGCAGCGCGCTGCATAAACGCGATCCGCAGGATCTGACCCCGCTTGATCTTGATATACCGACCGAGATGAAGCCGTTTATCGGTTCGATCAATCATTTTATGAACCGGCTCGACCAGAGGGTGATGCTGCTGCAGCGCTTTATTGCCGATGCGGCACATCAGATACGCACGCCGCTGACAGCTTTGGCCGCGCAGGCGGATATGCTGGAAACAGAAACGCTGCCTGCAAATGCACAACATTCCCTGCAACGTATGCGCGTTCGTATCACGGAATTATCAAGACTGACGGGGCAGTTGCTCAATCATGCCATGGTCATTCACAGGGCAGGGACAGTGCATCTGGAAAAAACAGATCTGGTTATTGTCGCCAGACAGGCTTTCCGCATGGCTGTGCCGGTGACAGTTAACCCTGATATTGTTGTGTCATTTGAGGCTGCGCAAAAGCAAGTGCCGGTAGCGGGGGATATTGTCAGTCTGCGCGAGGCAATTGCCAATATTATCGATAATGCCCTGCGCCATGGCAGTAAGACTGAACTTGCGGTCAGGGTTTCCGCAGAAAACAACCGTGCTCTGGTGGAGGTTTCTGATGACGGGGAGGGTATCCCGCCTGAAAAATGGCCACATGTTGTTGAGCGCTTCATGACATCGAAGCCGCATGAGGGTAATTCCGGTTTGGGTTTTGCCATCGCTTCGGAAGTTGCAACCGCCCATAGCGGTCTGATCCGCTTCAGGGAGAAAACTGCGCATAGCAATTTCTGTGTCATTCTGGATATTCCGCTGGGGCAGGACACATGATGAACAAAGATCAGGCTGTGAGATTATCTGTGCTGGCAGTTTGGTTTGTGACTGGTTTTGCATCTCCTGTCAGCGCTTCCGAGGGGACATTCAGTCTGTTTCCTGCCCTGAAACCAGAAACAGAGCGTCTGCAAATCAGCGGGGCGATGGATACAGCGGCGATTGCGCCTTTAATCAGGGACTTTCAAAAGCAAAGACCGGATATAGCTGTTGCCTATAATGATCGTGTAACCAATGATCTTTACGAGGATGCGGATGCGGCCTGTATGGCTAAAACATCTTTTGCTGATGTTATTTTATCATCCTCTGTCGATCATCTGGTCAAACTCGCCAATGACGGATGCGCCCGATCCTATCAGTCGCAATATACGGTCAATGTTCCTGAGTGGACGCAGTGGCGCAATGAAGTTTACGGCTTCACTTTTGAACCGGCCGTTCTGGTCTATAACAGCGATTATGTGGCACCGGATGAAATGGCCGCAACACATGGCGAACTGGCTGATCTGCTGCGCAGAAAAAATGCTTATTATTTCCGCCGTGTCGGAACCTATGATTTGCGGACATCCGGCATAGGCTATTTGCTTGCTTTTCTTGATGCGCAGCAGGCATCTGCGACTTACGGGCGGTTGCTGGAAAGCATGAGCCGAACAGAGAGCGCATTATATTGTTGCAATAATGATGTGCTTCGCAGGCTGGAAAGCGGCGAACTCTATATCGGTTATAATATTCTGGGCTCTTATGCTTATGCCGCGCAAAAGCGGAATCCCAAATTACGCATAACGATGATGCGGGATTATACGCATATTCTCAGCAGGGGTGTCTTGCTGCCGCGTTACGCAAAAAACTACCGCCTCGGGGAAAGTTTTCTGGATTACCTGCTTTCACCGCAAGGGAAGGCGGTTGCTTTGCAGGAAGGGATTTCATTTCCGTGGGATGGTGTGCCGCCGTCAGACATTAATGCGCCGGGATCTTTGCTGACATCGGGCATTGGCAGGCCGATACGGATCGGACCTTCCTTGCTGGCGGCGCAGGATCAGATGCGCAGACAGCGCTTTATCAGTGACTGGCAGGACGCAATGCTGCCAGCCTCGCTGGAGCCGTGAGGGTAGCAGAATAATAAATCTCCGGAATATTGATTGAGTATTCCGGAGATACTGTTTTAAGAACTGGGGGCTTAGAATTTATAGGCTATACCCAGCCGTATATTGTTGGTGGTGAGTTTTGCCTCCACCAGATCATTATCGTCGATGCCTTTTTTACCATAGTCGCTGTAGCGATATTCAGCACGCAGCAACAGATTATTGGTCAGGGCGTAATCAACACCCGCGCCGAGTGTGAAGCCGACATTGGTATTGGATGTTGTACCGAGATCGGTGTTTCCGGTTGTCAGATTATGTTTAATACCTGCAAAAGCCACACCACCGGCGACATAAGGCAGCCAGCGTTCATAATTGATACCAAAACGGACACGGAGCGCGCCTTCCCATTCAACGCGGCTGTTCCAGACATAATTACGTGTACCGATGAGAATATCGCTATCTTTGCTCAGATCAGAATAATTAATGTCGCCTTCAAGACCGAATAAATAAGCGTTTGAAAACTCCCAGTTATAACCGGCATAAAGACCGCCCATAAAGCCGTTTGAGTTTGCAGACAGATCGCTATTATAGCCGTATAGCTTTGTCTTCGCCCAATTATATCCGACCTGACCGCCGATATAGGCACCACCCCAGATTGAGGATTCATCATAGGCAGGTGCTTCAGGGCTATTGTAAACGACATCAGCCGCATGAGAAATATTTATACTTGAAATAAAAAACGCAGCAGTTAATAGTAAAAATTTATTTTTCACACAATGACTCCTTATTAAAGCATGAGTAATCAGTATATTTAAATTCAATCAAAATGATGTAGTAAAAATACAACTAGAATTAATGTTATTTCTTCTTATGTAAAACGAAAATTATTAAAGTATAAGTGTTTTTATAAGGCAATATAATTTTAAAATTATTTATAATTTATATAGTTTGTTTAAATTGTATTTTAATTAAAATTGTTAGTGTAATGATTTACGCTTGCACGTGTGGGGCAGGGGCGATACGCAAAGTCTTGCCCTTGTTATTTATACAAACGCAGTTTCATTTCCCAGCGGTCTAGACCGTCTGCAAAGCCGTTCGGGATTACTTTTACAGCTGTGAAACCAAAACCCTCATAAAATCTGCGGGTATGTTGACTAGTCTCTAATACTACCTCATCAATATTCGGTGTAACCCGCGCCAGAGCCAGTCTTGCCTCTGTTAGGCTGGTTCCTAATCCCTGCCCATGAAAATTTCTGTCTACCATACCCCAGGATAATCCGGTCTGACGTTTTGTTGTCTCAATCACTAGACCGCCGCAGGCAATGATGGAATCTTTGTGCGTCAGCACCAGATAGGGCTTGTCTGCATGATTGACGCACTCCAAATGTTGACAAAAATCTGCATATTCTTCTGGTGCAAATTAGAGTGGCACATTGCTGGTGAATACTGCCAGACATGCGGCAAAGTCACTGGATTGGTAAGGTCTGATAATGAGATCAATCATATTATGATTATAGCGGGATCAGCATTCGGTTACTATATGTGGTATCAAAGCAGCGTTAAGAATATATCCAAACACTGATTGCAACATCTAACATAATCAGTCGCGGGCAAGAGCTGCCACAGGGTCAAGCTTGGAGGCATTGCGCGCGGGCAGGAAGCCGAAACAAATCCCGATCAGGCTTGAGCAGATAAATGCGGCGATGATTGAGAATGGCGAATAGATCAGTTCAAATGGTGTATTGAATTGTCTGAACAGCCAGCCGAAGCCCATTGCCACCATAATACCGAGAAAGCCGCCGATCAGACAGACAAGCACGGCTTCGATCAAGAATTGCTGCAATATATCGCTGCGTCTTGCGCCGACAGCCATCCGCACACCGATTTCATTGATCCGCTCGGAAACGGAAACCAGCATAATATTCATCACGCCGATACCGCCGACCAGCAATGAAATCAGCGCAATGGCTGAGACCAGCAGGGTGAGTGCCTGCGTTGTGCTGGTGATGGTTTTGCGGATATCATCAGTGTTCAGGATGGTGAAATCCTGCTCACCATGCCGCTGGATCAGAAAAGCGGTGACAGCTTTTTCTGCCAGTTCAGGAGACGTATCATCACTGATGCGCAATGTGAGGCTGCGCAAAACGCGTGAACCGGTCATACGGGTCTGCACTGTGGTATAGGGCAGATAGATGGACAGGTTTTCACTGGAGCCGAACCCGCCCTGTTCCGGCTGCATGATGCCGACAATTCTGACCGGCACATTTTTGAGAATGATAATCTGGCCGACCGGACTGCCGTGGAAATTCGCGAACAGGGTTTTGCGCGTATTCTCGTCAATCACCGCATCCAGCGCGATATCCTGAACACTTTGCTCGTCAAAAAAGCGCCCTTCAGCAATCTTACTGCCACGGGTGACAAAATACTGGTCGCTGACACCATTAATCAGGGCATTTGCTTCCACGCCGCCAAAACGTGCTGTGGCCGGTGTGGAAACCGTCGGCGTTGCGGCCATAATATAGGGCTGTTTGGCGAGCTGATTGGCATCATCAATCGTCAAAGTGGTGATGCGGGCAGACATACGGTCGCCAAATCCGCGTCCGGGGAAAATCTCCAGCGTATTGGTGCCGAGACTGCTGATCTGGTCGAGCACCTGCTTTTGTGAGCCTTTGCCGAGTGCCACAACACAGACAACCGAAGCAATGCCGATAATAATACCGAGCATTGTCAGAAAAGTACGCAGCCGGTGCGCATTCATCGAGCGCAGCGCCATCAGAAAAGCTTCGCCGAAACGATCAGCCAATGTGCCCAGCGATGAGTGCCCGCCTTTGCCTGTTCCCGTTGTGGCGGCAATGTCGCTCTCAGGTGCCTGCGCTGTTGCAGCCTTCTCGTCGCGGGTGGTGTCGGAGATGATTTCCCCGTCGCTGATCTCAATGATCCGTTGCGCCCGCTCGGCAACATTGCGGTCATGGGTCACGATGATGATCGTTTTGCCTTCACGATGCAGTTCTTCAAGGATTTTCAGAACTTCCTCACCGCTATGGCTGTCCAGAGCACCGGTTGGCTCATCGGCCAGAATAACATCGGCATTATTGATCAGCGCACGGGCAATAGAAACACGTTGCTGCTGACCGCCGGAAAGCTGGCCGGGTCGGTGGTGAGTCCGGTCTCCCATGCCGAGACGGTCAAGTATGTGAATGGCCTGCTCCTGCCGGTCTTCACGGTTTTGACCGGCATAAATTGCGGGGATTTCAACATTGCCGACAGCACTCAGCTCATTGAGCAGATGATAGCGCTGAAAAATGAAACCGAAATGCTCGCGCCGCAACTGGGCGAGTTCATCGGCATCAAGATCGGAGGTTTCCCGTCCCGAGATGAAATATTTGCCCTCGGAAGGTCTGTCGAGACAGCCCAGAATATTCATCAGAGTGGATTTTCCGGAGCCGGAAGCACCGACAATCGCCACCATTTCACCGTGGCCGATCGTCAGATTGACGTCTTTCAGCACAGTGGTGAAACCGTCGCCCGAAGGGTAATGACGATAAAGATGCTCGAGGGTAATCAGCGGCTTATCCATCATCAGAACCTTATGGAACGGCCGCGGCGGCTACGCGGAACTGCCGGCCCGCCGGCACTGTCGCCGGTGACGATTTTTTCGCCTTCTTTCAGGCCGGAGACAATCTCAACCAGAACCTTGTCATTCAGGCCGGTTTCGACCGGTTTTTCGCTGATAGTCCCGTTCTGCTCCATCACCCGCACCGTGACTTTACCTTTTTCGTCAGGCTCAGACAGCGCGGTGGAAGGGATCAGCAAAACATTATCAGCCTGCCCCAAAATGATATGAATTTCAGCAGTCATATAGGTTTTCAGCACACCGTCAGGATTGGCAATGTCAAAAATACCCTTGTAGTAAATGGCTGAGGCTGTGCTGGTGCTGCTGCTCGCCGCACTGGTGCCGCCAAAACTCTTATCGCTGACGATGGATTGCGGCGCGGGTTCCAGAATCTGCAATTTGGCTGTGTAACGCTTGTTACTCTGGCCAGGGATTGTGAAATAAAGATCCTGCCCTTCTTTGACATTCACCACATCGGCTTCAGAAATATCGGCTTCAACAGTCATGGTGTCGAGCTGGCCGATAATGGCAATGGTCGGTGCCGATTGCACAGCGTTCACCGTCTGGCCTTCCTGTACAACAGTGGCCAGAATTGTGCCGTCAATCGGCGCACGGATTTGCGTATAGCCGAGATTGGCTTCAGCCGTTTCAACAGCGATTTTTGACACCACGATCTGGGCATCGCTCAATGCGATCTGCGCTTCGGCGGATTTAACGGCTTTAACGGCCTTGTCATAATCGGCGCGCGAAATGGCATTGCGCGATACCATCTGCTGCTGACGGGTCAGATCCTGTTTGGCCAGTTCCAGCTGGGCAATTTTATCTTCACGGTCTGCCTGATTGCGAACTTCTTCCGCTTTCGCCTTCCGCAGATCATTCTGCTGGGTGGTGGCGTCAATCTGGGCAATCAGATCGTCTTTTTTCACCAGCTGTCCGGCTTTAACATTGAGGCTCAGCACACGGCCGGAAGCCTGTGCTCCCACAGCTACCAGTCGTGCAGGTTTGAGAATGCCGGTGGCAAGGACTGTGGTTTCAATATCACCCTTGCGCACTGTATAAGTCATGATCTGCGGGGTTTCAGTTTTGAAATAATCCGCAGTGAAGTAATAGAGAACAGCAGCCAGTCCTGCGATTGCAATCAACCAGAAGAGCCATTTTTTAGCAAAACCGCGTTTCTTTTTGGAACTACCGTTCATCTATACCTCATCAGCCTGAAACTTCATTTCAGGGTATTCTTTTTTGGGTTACCAGATGCGGCCCTGTATAGCCGTCCTGAATTTCAGCTTTGTCTGTTATAATGGTACCGTCCCAGCCGCCACCCAGTGCCTTTTGCAGGTTGATATAATCCTGCAACAGGCTGACCCTGAGTTGAATCAGGCTGCCTTCATTCGAATAGAGTGAACGTTCGGATGTCAGAAGATCAAGGAAACTTGTTGATCCGCTCTCATAGAGCGCACGGGAAAGCTCCGTTGCCCGCCGGTAAGACTGCACAGCTTTTTGTGTCTTGGCATATTGAATACGCCGTTGATTAAGCGACACGCTGGCATTCTCAACTTCTTCCAAAGCGGTCAAAATAGCCTTGCGATAGCTGATAAAGGCCTGATCGCGGCTGGCTTTCGCAGCATCGACTGCGGCATTGAGCTGGCCGCCTTTAAACAGCGGAACGGTCAGGCTTGGGCCAAAACCCCAGCTGATTGTGGAGCCTTTTCCAAGATCGCCGATCCGCGCTCCCGCAGTGCTGATATTACCGGTGAGGCTGACACTCGGATAGAGAGCTGCCTGTCTCTGGCCGATGACTGCGGTGGAGCGTGCATAATTGCGCTCTGCAACACGCAAATCAGGACGGTTCAGCAATAAATCGGCGGGGATACCAGCCGTCACGATTGCCGGAACCGCAGGAACAGGCTTCGTTTTTTCAAGCGTAGCGGTCAGTGCCGTCGGCGCTTGACCGGTCAATACCGACAGGCGATGCAGGCTCTTCGCATAGGCGGTTTTCAGTTCCGGAATCTGCGCTTCCGTACTGCTGGTTTGCCCTTCTGCATTGGCCAGATCGACTTCGGAAATATCACCGGCATTAAACCGTGCACGGGTCAGTTCAGCGGTTTTACGTTGAGATTTTACGGTGCGTTCTGTCAGCGCTATGCGTGCCTGCAAGCCGCGCAATTCCGCATAATTGCTGGCAATGTCACCGATCATGGTCACCAGAACCGCATGCATATTTTCCTGCTCGGCATCCAGACCATAGCGCGCGGCTTCCACGGAGCGGAGATTTGCGCCGAAAAGATCAAGCTCCCAGCTGGTATTCAGACCGGCAGTGAGACCGGTGCTTTCACCGCTGTCGCCGCTCTTGGAACGTTTCGCACTGCCTGAGCCGTCAAGCACAGGATATAACGCGCCGCCTGCTTGTTGATAGGAGGCACGGGCTTCGCGGATTTTGGCTTTTGCCAGCGCAACATCATTATTGCCTTGAACGGCCTGCCCGATCAGATTGTCCAGCACCGGATCATTGAAACGTTTCCACCATTGTGCAAGCTGCGCCGGTTTGGCCGGTGCAGATTTTTGTCCGCTCCAGGAAGCGGGCAATAAAGTGGACGGAGTCTGATAGTCGGGGCCGACAGCGACACAGGACGCGAGAGCCGGAAGCGTTATGCTCAACGTTGCCAGACGCAAAAACAGCACAGTCATGAAATGGCAATATCCCTGAAATATAAATAACAGCCGGAGCATTGCCGCACCCGCCCGGTATTCTCACCGGATGCGCGCAACAATGCGATAAAATCAAGACACCGGAGAGATAAAACATACTCCTGACAAACACCGGCTGTCATGCCGTGTTTGCAGTCTTGTCACAGCTTGGCGATGAAAAAAAGCAAGAAAACTGTTTTTTTACCAAGCTTAACGATTTGTAATGATAAATCCGCTGACTGTGCATAACGGGCAAATGAATTGTCGGGATTTTGTCAGGGCAAACCGTTCAGCCTGAAAAAGATTGTGGATCAGCTGTCCGGACTGTGCAAGCGGATGCGGCTGATAATCAGATCGCTGGCTGTCAGAATGTCATGAGCGATTGCTGCTTCCGCAGCATCCGCATCGCGATTTTCAATCGCCTCCACGATTTTATAATGGTCATCAATCATTGCCCGCCCGCCATGTTTATAGGCATCGGCAATCAGTGGTCCCATTTGCAGCCATAGCCGGTTGATGATGGAATTGAGCACCGGCATGTCGGCTACTTCCACCAAGGCCGAATGAAAAATATGGTTCATCGCCAAGGCATCGCCCCAGAGCTGCTTTTTCATAGCCTTGTCATTATCTTCGACCAGTTTCCAGAGGCGGGCTATGTCTTTTTTACTGGCCTGTTGAGCCGCCTGTCTGGCTGCAAGTCCTTCAAGACGCACACGGATGGCGCGGATTTCTTCATATTTTTTCTGATCCAGCACCGGTACGCGAATATCCCGCGGTGTTTTCTGAATCAGCGCTTCGTCTTGAATAAGCCGCAGCAATGCATCGCGTACGGGCGTGACACTGGTACCCAGTGATGCCGCCAATTCACGGATTGTCAGCCTTGTGTCCGGCGCGAATTGTCCGCGCATCAGCGCCTGAGAGAGTTTGCGATAGACGATTTCGCCGAGATTATGGTGTTCAAGCGTCTGAAGTTCTGAAATGCCATTCATGCAAGATATGTCCCCCGCAGTGAGCGAACTGTTCTGTTTTTATGATCTCACTTCATATCCGGCCCTGTTTTGCCGGAAATGTTCCGAATAAAATGACTCATCATAACCATGAATAAAATCACGGCAATGTTATTGATTACGCTGTTTATCAAGCCTGTCGCAACAATAAATTGGGCTCTGCGATATGCTTGACAAACTATTATATAAAAAACATGATGCATCAAATGGGAGGCGGGATTTTATTTCAGATCATCGCTTCAGCGGAGAAATTTCAGAGCAGTTTTAAGCCAAAAGCGGAACCGGTTTTAGCTTAGAACTGCGCCGAGCAAAGCGATGAACGGTTTCCGGTTCGGAAAACAAAAACCGTTCTGAAATAAACCAGGTAGGGAACTATGGATAAGCAGCCGAATTCACCTGAAGCGCGTGATATTCAGTATCACCTTCATTCCTATACGAATGCGCGTCGTCATCAGGAAATCGGACCGATGATCCTTGAAAAAGGTGACGGGATCTATGTCGAGGACAATAACGGCAAGCGCTATATTGAAGGTCTGGCCGGTCTGTGGAGCGTGGGCGTAGGCTTCTCGGAACAGCGTCTCGTGGATGCTGCCACCAAACAGATGCAGAAACTGCCTTATTATCACAATTTCGGCCATAAATCCCACGGCCCTGTGATTGATCTGGCGGAGAAGCTGGTGACCATGGCGCCGGTGCCGATGAGCAAGGCGTTTTTCACCAATTCCGGCTCCGAGGCCAATGATACCGCGATTAAAATGCTGTGGTACCGTTCCAATGCACTCGGCCAGCCGCAGCGCAAAAAGATTATCAGCCGCAAGCGCGGTTACCATGGTGTGACCATTGCTGCTGCAAGCCTCACCGGCCTGCCTGCAAACCAGATGTCCTTTGATTTGCCGATTGCCAATATTCTGCACACATCCTGCCCGCATTATTGGCGCGAGGCACTGCCGGGTGAAACGGAAGAACAGTTCACCGACCGTATGGCTGCTGATCTTGAAGCAATGATTCTGGCAGAAGGTCCTGATACTATTGCTGCATTCATCGGCGAGCCGATCATGGGTGCCGGTGGTGTTGTGGTGCCGCCGGACAGCTATTGGGGTAAAATTCAGGCTGTTCTGAAGAAATACGACATTCTGCTGATTGCGGATGAAGTGATCTGCGGTTTCGGCCGTACCGGTAATATGTTCGGTTCCGAGACCTTCAAAATGCAGCCGGATATTATGGTCTTCTCCAAGCAGCTTTCATCCTCTTATCTGCCGATCTCGGCACTTGTAGTGAATGAAAAAGTCTTTGCACCGCTGGCTGACGAGAGCAATCGTATCGGTACTTTCGGCCATGGTTATACCGGTGGTGCGCATCCGGTTGCTGCAGCTGTTGCCAATGAAAATATCAAGATTATTGAAGAAAATAATCTGGTTGCTAATGCTCGCGAAGTCGGCGCGCATATGCAGAAGCGTCTGCGTGAACTGGCAGACCATCCGCTTGTGGGTGAAGTGCGCGGCAAGGGCCTGATTGCAGCGGTTGAACTCGTTGCTGACAAGCAGACCAAAGAACCGCTTGAAAAAGCCGGTAATCTTGGCCTGATGGCAAATGCTGCGCTGCTAAACAATGGCGTTATCTGCCGCAATATGCTGGACACTGTTGCATTCTGCCCGCCGCTGATCATCAATGAAAAACAGGTTGATGAAATGGTCGGCGCTTTTGCCAAGGCACTGGATACAGTGGCTGCTGAAGTGAAGAAATAATTTCTTCTGAAAATTGGAATGAAACGGCGCATGTGAGCAATCATATGCGCCGTTTTTATTTATACCCTTTCAAACGACTGCAATATGTGCTTAATCTCGCGCATCCACAGGGGGGCTCCGTAGTGCCGGGGCTGAGATGCTAGTGTCAAACTGGCGGACTCTAAAGCTGATCTGGGTAATACTAGCGGAGCGAGGCGGACCATGTTTTCTGGCGCACAAATTTCCCTTAATACTGTCACGGTAATTCCGGCGGGCTATTTCCGGCTGATCTGAAGAATTTCGCTGCAAGTTTTACCCGTATTCTTGTCACCGGAATTTTATCATGTCTGTTTATCGAGCTGCCGCTGCAGATTGCCCGCAATCTGCACGCAAATCGTCTGATTATATCGCTACATTTCTGCCCGCCATCTTGTCGGTCAGTGCGGTTTTTCTGTTTTGGGAGAGCTATGTCGCGCTGTCAGGCATCGCATCTTCCGTCTTGCCTGCACCAAGCCGGATTCTTCAGCAGATGTTTCTGCATCGTCAGGCTTTGTGGGACAATACGCTGCCGACAATCCGCGCAACGCTGATCGGCTTCAGCTGCTCGGTCATCACTGCCTGTCTGCTCTCCGTGCTGATTGACCGGTATATTCTGTTGCGGCGGGCGCTGTTTCCGGTTTTCATTATCAGTCAGACCCTGCCGCTGATAGCCATTGCACCTTTGATTGTGCTGTGGTTCGGCTTTGGTTTACTGCCGAAAATTCTGCTGGTCTCTCTGGTCACATTTTTCCCGATGCTTGTGGCACTGGTGCAGGGCTATGCTGCGACAGATAAAGAAATTGAGCATTTGCTGGCCTCAATGGGTGCAGGCAGATGGACGATTTTCCGCTTAGCGCGCATTCCTTCGGCTTTGCCTTACTTCTTCGCCGGCTTACGTATTTCGATTACCTATGCAGTTGTCGGTGCGATATTTGCTGAATATGCCGGTGCTTTGAAAGGGCTGGGCATCTATATTCTCAATGCCAAAAACAACTTCCGGCCTGATCTGGTGCTGGCTGCGGTGTTTATCAGTGCTACGCTGACTTTGAGCCTGTTTGGTCTGACATTGCTGGTGCAGAAATGGGTCGCCCCGTGGCTGAAAACAGAGCGGGGGGCGGGGCAATGACACGTCTGCAACTGCAATCTGTCGCCAAGTCCTTTGGCGCATTGGAAGTTCTGCGCAATATTTCCCTTCATGTGGCAGAAGGTGAGTTTGTCTCGGTTTTAGGGCCGTCCGGTGCCGGAAAATCGACGATTTTCAATTTGCTGACCGGTGCGGAACAGCTCTCGCAAGGGCGCATCATGTTTGACGGCGCACCATTGGCGCAGGCACGCGATGCTTTCGCTTTCATGCCGCAGCGCGATGCGCTGATGCCGTGGCGGCGGATGATAGATAATGCCACGCTGGGGCTTGAAGTGCAGGGCATGAGCCGCAAGGATGCCCGCCAATTAGCTGAGCCGCTGTTTGGGGAATTCGGTCTTGCCGGTTTTGAGCAGGCCTATCCGGCGGAATTATCTGGCGGCATGCGCCAGCGTGCGGCTTTGCTGCGCACAGTCGTCCAGCAACGCAAAATGCTGCTGCTGGACGAGCCTTTCGGTGCGCTGGATGCTCTGACCCGCGCTTCGATGCAGCACTGGCTGGAGAGCATGTGGCAGAGCCATCGCTGGACGGCACTGCTGATTACCCATGATGTGCGTGAAGCCGTTTATCTCTCAGACCGGATTTATGTGTTGTCGGCACGCCCGAGCAGGGTTGTGCATGAGGTGACTGTCGATCTTCCACGCCCGAGACGGGACTCTATGCACAAAACCGCATTGGAAAAAGCTGCTGCGCTGGAAGCCGAAATTCTAGATCTCCTGCTAAGAGCGGTTCCAGCTATGACTTAAATGTTGGAGCCGCTCTAACTATTTGTTTTTACGCATTATCCTGCGCAAAACCGGTTTCCATTTTTGCTGGAAATGCTGTATTTATAAGGAAATAATCATGGCAATTCTCAATCGCCGCCGCCTGTTATCCGCACTGGCTCTGTCCGGTGCAATGAGCCTGCTGCCGGTCACATCTTTCGCCAAAGAACCGGCGAAAGTGACTGTCGCCCTCGACTGGACAGTGAACACCAATCATATCGGCATGTTCATTGCCCGCGATCAGGGTTTTTATAAAGAAGCGGGGTTGGATGTAACGATCCTGCCTTATTCCGATACATCGGCGGGTGTGCTGGTCGCCAGTGGCGCGGCGGATTTCGGCATTGTCGGTTCTACCGGCCTGTTTGCACAGCGCACTGCGGGTGCTGACCTTGTCGGCACCTATGCCGTGGTGCAGCATGAAACCGGTCGTCTGGTCTTTATGGATGACCGGCAGGACATTCAGTCTCCGAAAGACCTCGACGGCAAAACCTATGCCGGTTTTGGTTCCAACTGGGAGCGCAGGATGATTGCCAGTATGATCCGCGCTGACGGTGGTAAAGGTGAGTTTGAAATTGTGACACTCGGCACCTCTGCCTATGAGGCATTGGCTAATGGCGCTGTGGATTTCACACTGGAAATCGTGACATGGGAAGGTGTGAAAAACGAACTTGAAGGCGTGAAACAGCGGGCATTCCGCTACTCCGATTATGGTGTGCCGGATCAGCATACGACATTGCTGGTCTCATCGGGCAAATATCTCAGTGAAAATTCTGATGCGGCAAAAGCCTTCCTGAGTGCGACGCAACGGGGCTATGCTTTCGCTGCCGATCATCCGGATGAAGCGGCGGATATTCTCATTCGCGGTAATCAGGATGTGCTGACCGATGACAAGCTGATCCGCGCCTCGCTGAAGGCTCTCAATGACGGGCATTTCCTGCGTGACAGTGATGGTACAATCGGCAAAATGCGCCCTGAAACAATGAATGCTATGGGTGAGTTTTTATTTAAAGCGCAGATTCTCTATGATAAAGAAGGGGCTGTTGTGCAGGAAAAACCGGATTTCTCCGCGTATTTTACCAATGATTTCCTGCCGTAAATAACGGAACAGTGAATGAGCAAGCAGGAACCGGTGCGTATTATTGTGATGGGCGTTTCCGGTTCCGGCAAATCTACTCTGGCCGGTGCTCTGGCGCAGACATTGGCACTGGTTTTTATTGAAGGCGATGATCTGCACCCGACTGAAAATATAGCGAAAATGCAGGCGGGTGAGCCGTTGGATGATGCTGATCGCCTGCCTTGGCTTCAGGCAATTTCTGAACAGATTTTAACACTACCTGAAGGTGCGGTGGCGAGTTGCTCAGCGCTTAAAAAATCCTATCGGGATTTGCTGCGTGAACAGATCGGCGAGCCTTTATATTTCATTTGCCTTACCTGCGACCCTGACATTATTGCTGCGAGAATGCAGGCGAGACACGGGCATTTCATGCCCGCATCTTTGCTCGCCTCGCAACTGGCAAGTTTTGAAAGCCCGCAAGGCGAACCGGCAACGCTGATGCTGTCCTGCGACCAGCCTGTGAGTACCATGATTGCGACCTGCAAAACATGGCTGGCTGATCAGACCGGATTAAGCGCAATCACAAAGACTGTGCCGCTGCCGGAAAGCTGAAGCTCTGCATTGCTGCATTGCTCACACCGCAGACAATCATTGACTTCAAGCTGTATCTCACCGGCCTGCACTGTACCGCTGCTGCAAAAGACCAGAACGGTTGCGCCGGAAAGGGACACTGCTGTCTCTGCTGAAATCTGATGACGGCTGACCTGATGCGTAAAGCGTCCGCGCCGTGTCATCACATTCAGATCAGTGATGGCAGAGCCGAGCAATTTCGCACTGGTCGGGCTGTCGGCAGGGAAGGAAAACGGCGGCGTTTCGCCCTTCAGCTCCTGATCGTCCAGCCCTTCAACAGACAGGATAATCCCGTCGCCTTCCAGTACGGACAGAGTGCGGTCGATGCCGGTAAAAACCGAAAACGGCCCGTCACTGGCCACAGTTGCGGTGCTGATACGCCAGTCGAAATTATCGACTGACGCATCGGCAGGGAAAACCGCGATTTCAACGGTTACACCGCCGCCGTTTTTCCACGGCATCCGGCGGTGCTGATGATTTTTGAGTAGTTGCATTTACTGTAACCAGCCGTTTGAAACTGCCCAGAGCGCCACCGGCGCTGTCAGCAGAATGCTGAGTGCCGTGCGGATATACCAGATCACAATCAGATCACGGAATTTGAGCGGGATTGAAGTTGCAAGAACGCAAGGGATGGAGGCCGAGAGAAACAATACCTGCGATACGGAAACCACTGCAGCTACGAATTTCAGCGTCACATCGGCATCTTTCAGCAGGATGGCAGGCAGGAACATTTCAGCCAGACCTGAAGCCATGGATTTTGCCGCCAGCATTGGTTCTGACAATTGGGCAATCCATGTAAACGGGTAGAGCGCGAGACCCAGCACATCAAAGACCGGTGTATATTTGGAGGCCAGCAGGCCGAGCAGGCCAACAGCCATAATGCTTGGCAGGATCATCGAGGCCATACGCAAGCCGTCAAGGAAAGTCGCACGCAGCATCGGCAGAATGTGAGGCGCTTTCTCTGCCTGTTCCAGACCGGCATCAATCGCGGTTGCGATGCGGGATTTACCTTCCGGCAGCGGTGTGTCGCGGGTGGCCGGATGATCCATTTTGGCCAGCGGCCACAGGCGCGCGACAATCGCCGAAACGATGAAAGTCACGAAGAAAGTTGTCCAGAAATACAGGTTCCATACATCCATCAGATTAAGTGTCTTGGCGACAATAATCATGAAAGTTGCTGAAACAGTCGAGAAGCCGGTGGCAACAATTGCAGCTTCACGCGCGGTATATTTGCCCTCGCGGTAAACGCGGTCGGTAATCAGCAAAGCCAGCGAATAACTGCCGACAAAAGAGGCCACCGCATCAATCGCTGACCAGCCTGGTGTGCGCCAGATCGGGCGCATTACCGGCTGCACAATCACGCCGGTAAATTCCAGCAATCCGTAGCCGATCAGAAATGCCAGTGCCAAGGCACCAATCGGCACAATCAGGCCGACGGAGAGGACAAGCTTGTCAAAAAGAAACGGCAGCATATCCGGCGTGAACAGCAATGCCGGTCCGACACCGGCGAGATACATGATTGTGAGCACCAGACCCAGCACACGCAAAACGGAGAAGATCGTCTCGGTCAGGTTTTTGTTCCATGTCCCGCGGACAAACGGACTGAGCGCGCCATAGGCAATCAGCAGGCAGACAAAAGTCAGCGCTGCAGGTCGTAATTGTGTGGCGATAGCGGTCGCTGCATGGTCGAGCAGAATGGTGGACTTGCCGCCGATCGTCACCGGTACAAAGAAAAAGAAGATGCCGATAAAACTGAAGAAGATGAGTTTGAGAGCAGCCCCGCCGCGTGAGCCGCCGCTGCTGCCGATTGTTGTATCTGTCATGATTACCCCTGATTATTGTTATTCATGCAGAAGGAGATTCCGTGATCCTAAATGCTTTTTTGTCCTTGTGTGATACGGCCTCTCCCAAAGCCGGAACTAGAAATTTGAAAGGCAGCCCCCTCAAAGGCTGCCTTTCATTCAGTGTTTAGTTGCCGAGAATACCCGGCAGGCGCAGGCCCTGTTCTTTGGCGCAGTCGACTGCAATGTCATAACCGGCATCGGCATGACGCATCACGCCAGTGGCAGGGTCATTCCACAGCACGCGCTCAAGGCGGCGGGCGGCATCTTCAGTACCGTCAGCGCAGATCACCATGCCCGCATGCTGGCTGAAGCCCATGCCAACGCCGCCACCGTGATGCAGCGATACCCATGTGGCACCGGATGCGGTGTTGAGCAGGGCATTGAGCAGCGGCCAGTCGGACACGGCATCAGAGCCATCTTTCATCGCTTCGGTTTCGCGGTTTGGCGAAGCCACCGAGCCGGAATCCAGATGGTCACGGCCGATCACAACCGGTGCTTTCAGCTCGCCGTTCTTGACCATTTCGTTGAAGGCAAGACCGAGACGATGGCGGTCACCCAGACCAACCCAGCAAATACGGGCCGGCAGACCCTGAAACTCAATGCGCTCACGCGCCATATCCAGCCAGTTATGCAGGTGCTTATTATCCGGCAGCAGTTCCTTGACCTTGGCATCAGTCTTGTAAATATCTTCAGGATCACCGGAGAGTGCTGCCCAGCGGAACGGGCCGATACCACGGCAGAACAGCGGACGGATATAGGCAGGCACAAAGCCTGGAAAGGCAAATGCGTCTTCCAGACCTTCTTCCAGCGCCATCTGGCGGATATTATTGCCGTAATCGAGGGTCGGAATGCCCATATTCCAGAAATCAACCATCGCGGCGACCTGAACTTTCATTGAGGCGCGCGCTGCCTTTGCAACGCCTTTCGGGTCGCTTTCCTGTTTTGCACGCCATTCGGCAACGCTCCAGCCGATCGGCAGATAGCCGTGTACCGGATCATGCGCAGAAGTCTGGTCGGTGACGATATCCGGCTTGACGCCGCGCTTCACCAGTTCAGGGAAAATGTCTGCCGCATTGCCGATCAGCGCAATCGACTTGGCTTCACCGGCTTTTGTCCATGCATCAATACGTGCCAACGCTTCATCAAGACTGTGGGTTTTTTTATCGACATAGCGGGTACGCAGGCGGAAATCCGCGCGGGTTTCATCGCATTCAACTGCAAGGCAGCAGGCACCGGCCATCACTGCAGCCAGCGGCTGTGCGCCGCCCATACCGCCTAAGCCCCCGGTGAGAATCCATTTGCCTTTGAGATTGCCGCCGAAATGCTGTCGGCCGGCTTCGACAAAGGTTTCATAGGTGCCCTGCACGATGCCCTGTGCACCGATATAAATCCACGAACCGGCGGTCATCTGGCCATACATAGCCAGTCCCTTTTTATCCAGTTCGTTGAAATGATCCCAGTTTGCCCAATGCGGCACCAGATTGGAATTGGCGATCAGAACGCGCGGCGCATCTTTATGGGTGCGGAAAATACCGACCGGCTTGCCGGACTGTACCAGCAATGTTTCATTGCCTTCCAGATCTTTCAGGCTGGCAACAATCTTGTCAAAATCTGCCCATGTACGGGCAGCACGGCCGATACCGCCATAGACCACCAGTTCATGCGGACGCTCGGCAACATCGGGATGCAGATTATTCATCAGCATGCGCATCGGCGCTTCGGTGAGCCAGCTTTTGGCGGTGATTTCCGTGCCGGTTGCAGGACGGATTTCACGTTCATTGTGACGCGGATTATTCATCGAATGTTCCCTTATTTAGATTTGAGATTGGCAGCGGCGGCTTCAAGCTGCTGCAAAATGTTTTTGAGATGGCTGCGCAATTTAGCTGCCTTAGCCTCGTCATAGGCAAATGGCACGGCTTCAGTTGCCAGATGTGTCGATTGCGCGAGTTCCATCTGAATGGCGTGCACACCCGTTTCCGGCTGGCCGTAATGGCGCGTTGTCCAGCCGCCTTTGAAACGGCCGTTGAGGATGGACGTGTAACCTTCAGCCTGTTTCGCTACACCGAAGACTGCTGCTTCTATGACCGGCGCGCAGGTCTTGCCATTATCCGTTCCGATGTTGAACTCCGGCAGAGTGCCTTCAAACAGAAACGGAATATGGGAGCGGATCGAGTGGCAGTCATAGAGAATGGCAATGCCGTGAATGGCCTTCACACGCTCGATTTCAGCCGCCAGCGCTTCATGATAAGGCTTGTGAAAACGGCTGATGCGATCTGCAATATCAGCCTCAGCCGGTTGCTCACCGTCCTTCCAGATTGCCAGACCATCAAAATCTGTTTCCGGTATCAGCGTTGTTGTGTGCTGCCCCGGATAGAGGCTCACACCCGCCGGATCACGATTGGCATCGATGCAATAGCGGTGGAAAGTGGCGCGCACTGTCGTTACATTATCCAGCAGCCCGTCATAGAGCTTGTGGATATGCCAGTCCGTATCGGCAAGAATGCGGCCATTCTCATTGAGGCGCGCCCAGATATCCTCCGGCACATCTGTGCCGGTATGGGGCAGGCCGAGAATGACCGGCGAGGTTCCCTGATGAACTTCAAATGCGCTCATTTAGGCCTCCAGACTCGAGCATTTCCCGCAAAAGTGGGAACCGGTTTTGCGTAAGGACAATGCGGCTAAAAAAACTGAAGTATTTCTAAAACTAGTCATCATGACGGGAATACTTCAGGGAGGATACCACTCGTGATCGCTGCATTCAGCGAGCCGTCAGCCACGATTTCCGCAGCGGCAGCCAGATCATCAGCCATATAGCGGTCAACTTCGAGCGTCGACACTTTGGTGCGCAGCACGGCGATTGCCGCTTTCAGCTCAGGGCTGGTTTCCAGCGGGCCGCGCAGTTCCACGCCGAGGGCACCGGTCAGGGCTTCAATGCCGATAATAGCATTGAGATTGTCGGTCATCTGCAACAGACGGCGGGCGCCGTGGCAGGCCATCGACACATGATCTTCCTGATTAGCGGAAGTCGGGGTTGAATCGACTGAGGCCGGATGGGACATTTGTTTGTTTTCCGACATCAGCGCGGCGGAAGTGACTTCGGCAATCATCAGGCCGGAATTGAGACCCGGCTTTTTCGCCAAAAACGCAGGCAGACCGAAGGAGAGGGCAGGGTCAACCAGCAGTGCAATACGACGCTGGGCAATGGCACCGATTTCACAAATTGCCAGCGCAATCTGGTCGGCGGCAAAAGCCACCGGTTCGGCATGGAAGTTACCGCCGGAGACCACTGTATCATCGGAAAGCACCAGTGGATTATCGGTGACCGCATTGGCTTCAATTTCAAGCGTAACCGCAACCTGACGCAGCAGATCAAGACAGGCTCCATCGACCTGTGGTTGGCAGCGGATGCAATACGGATCCTGCACGCGCTGATCGCCTTCCAGATGGCTGTCGCGGATCACAGAGCCTTCGAGCAATTTGCGCAGGGCTGCGCCGGTATCGATCTGGCCTTTATGGCCGCGCAGCGTGTGGATGTCTGAGTGGAACGGTGCGGTGGAGCCCATGGCAGCATCGGTCGACAGAGCGCCGGTAATCAGAGCTGCCTGCAACGCGCGATGAGCGCGGAACAGACCGGCCAGTGCCAGAGCGGTAGAGGTCTGCGTGCCGTTGATCAGGGCGAGACCTTCTTTGGCGGCCAGAACAACCGGTGTCAGGCCAGCTTTACTCAGGGCGGCAGCGGCGGAAATCCGTGCACCCTGATAGAAAACCTCACCTTCGCCGATCATGGCCGCAGCCATATGTGCCAGCGGTGCCAGATCGCCGGACGCACCGACGGAACCTTTTTCCGGAATAACCGGAATGACACTTTTTTCAAGCATGGCTTCGATGAGCGCGATGATCTCAGGACGTACGCCGGATGCACCACGACCAAGCGAAATCAGCTTGAGTGACATGATGAGACGCACAATATTTTCAGCCAGAGGCGCGCCTACACCGCAGCAATGGGACAGGATCAGATTGCGCTGGAGTGTTGCCACATCTTCCGGTGCAATGCGGATGGAAGCCAGTTTGCCGAAACCGGTATTGATGCCGTAGACCGGCGCATCGCCTGCGGCGATTTCCGCAATGCGGGCGGCGGATTTGGCAATGCCCGCATGGAATGACGGATCGAGACGGGCAACTGTGCCGTTGCGATAAATATCTTCAAGCGTTGCGAGTGATACAGAACCTGGTTTCAGAATAATGCTCATGGCGGGTACTTTCTTCAAAGCGCATTCATCACATGCGCAGATATTCGGATCTTTTAGTTGCCGCGGAAAACCCGCTTCCAGAGCGGGTTAAAGCCGATGCGATAGACAAGCTCTGCAGGGCGCTGCACATCCCAGATTGCCAGATCGGCATATTTGCCGGTCTCGATTGTGCCGGTTTCAGCCAGAATGCCGAGCGCACGGGCGGCCTCGCGGGTCACACCGGCAATGCATTCATCGACGGTGAGACGGAACAGGGTTGCACCCATATTCATGGTCAAAAGCAGGGAGGTCAGCGGGGATGTACCCGGATTATTATCGGTCGCCAGCGCCATTTTTGTGCCTGCCTGACGGAAGGCTTCAACCGGCGGTTTTTGTGTTTCGCGGATGAAATAATAGGCACCGGGCAGCAGCACAGCGACAGTACCGGCCTTGGCCATGGCCTGTGCGCCTTCACTGTCGGTATATTCCACATGGTCGGCGGACAGCGCATTATAGGAGGCGGCTAATTTGGCACCATGCAGGTTGGACAGCTGATCTGCATGGAGTTTGACCGGCAGGTCATGCGCCTTTGCAGCATCAAAAACACGGGCAATTTCATCAGGCAGGAAGGCGATCCCTTCACAGAAACCATCAACCGCATCGGCAAGGCCATCTGCCGCAATGGCAGGCAGCATCTCATTGATAATCACATCAATATAGGCTGACTTGTCGCCGTTCATTTCCGGCGGCAGTGCATGGGCACCGAGGAAAGTGGTGCGGATTGCGATATCGCGCTCTTGCGTCAGACGTTTGGCTGCTTTCAGCGATTTGATTTCATTTTCCGTATCGAGACCGTAACCGGATTTGACTTCAATGGTTGTTACGCCCTCAGCAATCAGGGCATCGAGACGTGGCAGGCTTTCGCGTATCAGATCATTTTCACTGGCTGCACGCAGGGCTTTGACGGAAGACACAATGCCGCCGCCAGCCTTGGCCACTTCCTCATAGGAAGCGCCTTCGAGGCGCAGTTCAAATTCATGGGCGCGATTGCCCGCGTGAATCAGATGTGTGTGGCAGTCGATCAGACCGGGGGTAATCAGCCGGTTTTCACAATTGGTTGCGGGATAATCTGCATAGAGCGCAGGCATTTCAGCCTGCGGGCCGACATAGGCGATTCTGCCCTGTTCAACCACGATTGCCGCATCTTCAATCAAGCCGAGACCATCTGCATTTTCAATCAGCGTCGCAACACGCGCATGGGTGAAAATATAGCCTTTGTCGTTCAGCGTATCTTTTGTCATGAATGTTTTCCCGCTTCCCCTCTCCGGCTATAATGTATATACATATTAAAAAATGGCAAAGGAAATTTTTAGCCGGATATTTCAGGAGGAGAGAACCGTGCTTCAGCAAAAACATGTCATCCATGCGCAACAGGCTTTATTGGAAAGCGGCTGGGCTGAGAATGTCCGCCTGACGGTTGAAGCGGGAACAATCACGGCGATTGAAAGCGGTGCAGACGCACAATCCGGCGATGAGCGCTATGAGGTTATCATTGCGGGGATGCCCAATCTGCACAGCCATGCGTTCCAATATGGCATGGCGGGTCTGGCAGAAAAGCGCGGACCTTCGGCCGATAGTTTCTGGAGCTGGCGCGATGTGATGTATCGTTTTGCCCTGACCATGTCGCCGGAGCAGGCGGAAGCCGTAGCTCTGCGGCTCTATGTGGATATGCTGGAAAATGGCTTCACCCGCGTAGGTGAGTTCCATTATTTGCATCATGACCGTGACGGTGCGCCTTATGCGGATGTGGCCGAGATGGGCAAACGTATTGCATCAGCGGCCAATAAAAGCGGCATCGGCCTCACACTGTTGCCGGTCTTCTATGCTCATTCGACTTTTGGCGGTGCAGTTCCAAATGAAGGCCAGCGCCGCTTTATCAATAGTATAGACCAATATCAGCGCTTGCTGGACGGCTGCGGCACTGCACTGAAAAATATGGACGGCGCGGTGCTGGGTGTTGCCCCGCATAGTCTGCGGGCTGTGACGCCGGATGAGCTGAAAATTGTTACACAAATGCTGCCGGAGACACCGGTACATATTCATGTGGCCGAGCAGGTCAAGGAAGTAGAAGACTGCATTACATGGTCCGGTAAGCGTCCGGTTGAATGGCTGCTGGATAATGCAGCGTTGAGTGATCGTTGGTGCTTGATCCACGCCACCCATATGACGGATGACGAGACAACAGGCATGGCAAAAGCCGGTGCGATCGCCGGTCTTTGTCCGGTGACTGAGGCCAATCTCGGCGATGGTACGTTCAATGCCGGTATTTTCACACAGGCAGGCGGCAAGTTTGGTGTCGGCTCGGACTCCAATGTGCTGATCGGTTTGGGTGATGAATTGCGCCAGCTCGAATATTCGCAGCGTTTGCAACATCGCGCCCGTAATGTGATGGCGGTTGCGGAGGGTTCAACCGGTCGTGCGCTGTTTGATGGTGCGCTTGAAGGTGGCAATATCGCTATGGGTGTGCGCGGGCAGGGGCTTAAAATCGGCGCATCGGCAGATTTCGTGGCACTGGATGTCAGCCGTATCCCCCATGCGAAAGGCGATATGGTGCTGGACGGCATGATCTTTGCCAACCGCGCCAAACCGGCGCATGTCTGGGTGCGCGGTGTAAAACAGGTTGAAAACGGCCGTCATCACCTGCATGAACAGGCAGAGACCGGTTTCCGTAAAGTTTTACATGAACTTCTGGAAAGCTGAGCCAGTCAATATTGACGAAAAGCGGGTAAAACTGAGTATGCAGGATATTTCTTCCGGAGACAGTGAACAGGCTTCATCCCTGCATCAGCGGATTCTGGATGATATTGAGAGCCGCATTCTCTCCGGTGAATGGCAGCCCGGCTATCGTATTCCTTTTGAACATGAGCTGACCGAGCAATATTCCTGCTCCCGCATGACTGTGAATAAGGCGCTGACGCAACTGGCCAAGGCCGGAATGATTGAGCGGAAACGCCGCTCCGGCAGTTTTGTTTCCAAGCCGCAATCACAGGCGGCAATATTGGAAATTCACGATATACGCGATGAGGTGGAGCAGTTAGGTCTGCCTTATCGCTATGAGTTGCAAAAATCGATTAATCGGAAAAGCACAGCAGCAGACGGAAAGAAGCTCGAGATCGAGCGCAATACGCCGCTGATAGAGCTGACCTGCCGTCATTATGCCGGAAAACGGGTTTTCGCGCTGGAAGAGCGTATCATCAATCTGCGTGCGGTTCCTGATGCTGCGCAGACGGATTTCTCCAAACAATCGCCCAGTCCGTGGCTGGTTGCCTATGTGCCGTGGAGCAATGCGCAACATGCTATCCGTGCGGTAGCAGCGGATGAGAATGTAGCCGCTATTCTTGGTATTCCGGCAGGCGCGGCTTGTCTGGTAATTGAGCGCCAGACCTGGAATGCCGGACTGCCGGTGACCTATGTACGCCTGACCTATAGCGGTGACAGCCATGCACTGGTTGCCCGTTTTGCACCATCACAGGGCTAAACTGTCACAATAAAACGGCGGGCTTTCGCCCGCCGTCTGCCTTGAAATGACTGGAAGTCAGAGTGTCATTGTAATAACGCAGTCCTTCTACGTTATAAAAGGCAGTTCATCTAAGCACTCTTATGAATACCCTGCAATATGCTGAAATATACCGGCAATATATTGCAGGGCTTATAAGATTTATCAGAAACTGCGCTGGAAACGGATCATACCCTGAACTGCATCTTTGCCGTTCTGGATGGATTTTTCATCCTTCCATTTGGTGTAAGAGAGCTCCGGTGTGACCGCAAAGCCCGGCACCAGTTCGTAAGACACGTTTGCTGTTGCGGCAAAGGTCTTGGATGCATCATAGGCAAGCTGGGCATTCAAAACGGCCTGTGGTGTCAGCTTATAGGCTGCACCACCCCATACAGCCCAATCACCGCCCCATGTGCCGTAGAAACTGCTGACAGCGCGGATCTGGCCGATGACCTGATTATTATCATTCAGGACATTGATATAATTATCCTTGTTGGATTTATAGCCACCCATCGCCCATACGGAGAACTGGTCGGTAACATTGAGATCGCCACGGACTTTCCCTGCCCATTCTTTATTGCGGGCATCATAGGCGGCAACTGCGGTGAGCGAACCCCAGCCTTGTGCGTAGCGCAGGCCACCAACGACATGCGGCGTGTAGTTTTGGATCGTGGCACCCCATTTTTTACCGGTCCAGTCAGATGGAACGTCATCAATGTCACCGTTACCGCCCTGTTCCACGGACAGGATGGCTGACAGGCCGTTGTCACCCGCATAAGTATAGCTGATCAGGCCGGTACGATAACCACCGGCAAGGATTACATCATCATTTATGACATTGCCGAGATAGCCGGGGAAGGTGACGAACGCGGATTCATCAAGACCGACACGCAAACCGCCAAGCTCCATATAACCAAAGCGCAATGTACCTGAGGACTTGTCGTCTTTGCCGTCTTTCCACTGAAAGCGCAGATCTGCATAGGTTTTCAATGTGCCCAGCTCGGTTTCAGATGCGGTGCTGAATTTCAGGCTGAAACGAGCCATGCCTTCATAGGTGTCACGTTTATTGCTTTTGGCATAGAGTTTGCTGTCACGGCTTTCAAAACCATGACCATAAACATCATCGCCACTGGTTATGTCATAGCGGACATAACCGTGAATACGCAGACAGGTTTCAGTGCCAGGAATGTAGAAATAGCCTGCGCCATAAGCATCGCAGACGCGGACATATTCAACGGCTTCAGGTTCCGGTGCAATAATCGGATCAGCAGCAAATGCTGCTGCGCTTGTGAAAAGAGTTGCAGCGGAACTGAGTAAAATTAATTTTGTTTTCATTTTTATCTCCAGAATTAGACCTGAAGATATTCATCGAAACCGCCCCTGTTCCCAACGCAAAAATAGGGAGATTAGTCTATAAAAATCAATATGTTGTATAATTGTATCAAGGCAATTTATTGCCGGATATTTCGGGTTCAAAACTTTGTAAAGGAGCAGAAAGTCAACGTTTTCAATTATGCCTGTATACAGGAATAAAAAGAGCCTGATACAGATTTCACTATATCAGGTTCTTTTGAGTGAGCTTTAGTTAAGCGTGCTTTTTACAATTACCACTTCATCTTAAAGCCGACAGTGCCTTTGACAATATAGTTGTCTGCAAAGTGGTTGAGGGAGGTATTGACCGAGCCTTCACCATAGACCGCATAGGCATTATCGCCCCAGGCATAGGTACCGCCGGCACCAAGGCCTGCCCATGTTCTGTCTTCATCATTGGCAAGCTTCACATCCGCAACATTGATTTTGCTGCTGCCGGAGAGTTCCTGATAGAGATTGGCAATGCCATAGAACTGCGTGTTGACAGTGCGTCCGTCATTGCCTTTCCAGTCATTGCGGTAGTTCGCAGCAAGACCGAGGCGTGCAGTCAGATTGTCGCCATCGTTTTTTTCGACCTGTGTGTCATAGCTGTCGCTGAAGCTGTTAAAGTCGAGCGAAGACCACATCAGCTGTGCCTGCGGTGTCAGCGACCAGTTGTTATTTACGGCATAGTTCTGGCCGGCTTCAACACTCAGTGCATAACCGAAAGCATTATGACCGTTGGTAAGACTGTTGGCATTGTCAATTTTCAGGTCACTGTCATACCAGTTAGCCTGTGCCTGTCCGTCAACATAGAAACCGCTATTGCCATACCATGTGAGCGTGCCGCCCAGACCCCAGCTCTGTGTTTTGATCGTACCGTCACCGGCAAAAGCTGTGATATTGTTCTGTGCATTGCCATATTGACCGGTGATGCCGCCGATCAGCTTGCCATTGTCACTTTCATAGAACTGACCATCAACGCCGCTTTGCATGACATATGTATTGATATCCTGCTGCAGGCGACCTGATGAGCTGTTGTTTTTGAGATGGCTGTGAGCGCCTTCAATACGACCCCAGATAGCACGGTTTTCGCCACTGTTCTGGCCTTGGGCTGCATTTGATGAACCATCCTGATAACGCTCGCCGACACGCTGCTGCAAAGTCGGCAGTTTATTCAGCGATTGCAGGGTGCTCATATAGCCCTGATAGACGGGAACAGCGGCGCTGTAACGCGGTGTGGTTTCGTTGCCACCAGTATTATTGCCGTTGCCGCTGTCGACAGGGTCGGTCTTGTAAATCTCGCTGACCAGATACCAGTCGCCATCGGCAGGGTCGTTTTTGGCATTCTTAAGTAGCTCATAGGCATAGGCGCCGCCGATGACGACCTTTTTGCCGTCTTTCGACGTATAATCGCTGACGAGCGAGAAAGTACCGTCGGATTGACCGCCGATCTCAATGATTTTGATGCCTTTGTCTGTCTGTGCACCAAGACCGTTGCGGTTGATAACTTTTACATCAGTGTCACCGGAACTGTTGCCGGTAATAACAAGCTTGTCGGTCGCAGATGTATCGTCGCCAAGTACCGTTTCAATTTCAAGCAAGCCGCCTTGACCAGTGTAATCGCCGTCAATTGTCAGCGTGCCGAGAGATGCATTACCCGCTGCAATCACGCCACCTTTGGACAGAACAGTATTACCGATTGTGCCGATACCCTGCAAACGCCCGCCGGAAACATCCATCGTGCCGCCGAGGGTGTGATCCACAGCAAGAATACCCGATTTTACAAGAGTTTTACCGGTGAAAGCTGTCTGATCTGTTGTCAGTGTGGTTTTACCGGAGCCGATCTGGCTGATGGTGCCATTGCCTTCCAGCGCTGTACTGAAGTCATAGCTGCTGTCTGTATGATTGAAGTTGAGTGCACCATTGCCTGCACCGAATTTGATGGTGCCAGCTTCAATCGTGCCTGCTTGCGTTGCTGCCTGACCGGTTTCGCCGCCAATATTGATTGTGCCAGTACTGCCTACAGTGGTTGCGACATTGATTATGCCTGCGCCGGATGCAGCACTCACTTTACCTTGGTTAGCAACTGTGAGTGTTCCGTTTTTTACACCACTCCCGTTGCCGCCACCGACAATAAACGAATTAGCTGTGGTTTGTGTTGTATTGAGTGCCGAGCCCGCGCCAGAAACCAGAATAGTGCCGATAGCATCATTGGTGACAGCGCGATCATATGATCCGACACGCATCCCGCCTGCTGTCACCACGCCACCGTTCAGAATGCTCAGCGAGCCGCGCGTTAGCAGAAACGGATTGGTAACGGTCATGACCGATCCCACATCTGAAACCAGAATGTCGGCCGATCCACCTAACTCTTGTAAGCCATTGGCTGCAGCATTTGTGGATGCATATACACCAACCTGCATGACACCCGCAGATAACGAGCCGCCATCTGTCACATTAATCGTAGCGTGACCACGCGCTATCCGAAAAGTGTTGGTTTCATATGCGGAATTTGCACCTGTAACATTGATCGTGCCCTTGGTTCCGGCAGTAAAAACCATAGTTGTGCTGAGAGTGGAAACGAACTTTCCGCCATTCTCGACATTCAAGGTTACGCCGTCAGCACCTTCAATGAAGACGCCGTCTTTTTCTGTGACGACGGTTCCGGTTCCGGTAACTGTGACGGTTCGACCACCATCAAACAATAAGGTGTTCAGTGCGCCCACACCAGAGCCCTTTGACGTATCATAGGTGAATTGCGCACCATCTTTAAAAATCAGATCACCTTCAGTCGTTTTCAGCGACCAAAAAATGTTGCTGGGGCCACCTGTTATGCTGAGTGTCCCGCCGCCATTTTTGATAATCGCACCACTAAAGCCATTCACACCGTTGGTGGTTATAGATCCATTAATCGTGAGTGCTGAGCCGGTTGCGACATTGAGTGCCAGATTGCCGGCCGAAGAGGTAAGCGTATTGCCTGCGGTATCAATACGCAGATTTGTAGTCACTTGTGGCAAAGAAGTTGGGGAAATTGTGAAGCTGCCGACCATAGTGATGGTTGAACTCGCATCCCCGCTGGCATTGGCCTGATTGATCGCCGCCACCAGCTCAGCCTCGTTCGATGCAGTGAAATTCGCTGCATTCGCGGTGCCGGTCAGGCCGAGAGCAAGAGCCGCGCCTGCCAAAGCCAGAGTGCGGTAAGAGACACTGGATCGGAAATGACCCGACCATGTGCAAAGCGATGCGCGAGACAGATTTGAGAACACAGAACCTCCTTCCGGCGCTTCATAAAAACGCCGGTTCCTGACCATTAAGAATGAGCTTCGCAATTGAGATGAATGGCAGCGTGACGCTGCTGATTTCCCCGTTTTTGAATTGTCTAAATTTATAATATTATGAGATTAAAAATATCAACTTAAATTATTGATTTAACAGCATGTTTCAAAAAAATTTCATGTTATTATTACGAATATCATTAATATAAATGTACGAATTACATTTGCTTTTAGATCAAAGGGATTTTTGTGCTTGATGAGCCGATTGAAAGCTCCAAAAAACAAACAGCAATGAATGCCGCCGTCGGAGTTTATGCCAGCCGGTTTGGATAAATAAATTGAGGATGGCTCAACGCGCAGAAGCGGAGAAAATGGTCATCAGCTTGTATGACGAAGCCAGCAAAAAAATCGTTTTTGAAATATTCCGGAGAAGCAAAATGAGTTTGGCTTCTCCGGAGCAGAATTTTAAAACGCTTCTTTCGACAGGGTCACTGTCTCAAGGAAATCATAGTCCAGAGTAACGCCGATACCTGCACCGTTTGACGGAACCGGCATAATGCCGTTTTCAGTTTCCAGCTTCTCACAGACAATATCCCGCTCGAAATAACGCGAGGAAGAGGATGTATCGCCCGGGCGCTTGAATTGTTCCAGCGTTGAGAGATGAATATTATGAGCGCGGCCAATGCCGGATTCCAGCATGCCGCCGCACCAGACCGGAACATCATGCGCCTGACAAATATCATGAATTTGGCGCGCATAGGCATGACCGCCGACACGACCGACCTTAATATTGATCACGCGGCCTGCATCAATGGCCAATGCTTTGCGGCAAAGTTCCGGTGTGCGGATACATTCATCCAGACAAATGGCTGTACGCATCATGGATTGCAGTTTTGCGTGATCCTGCAGGTCATCCCATGCTAAAGGTTGCTCAATATAATCCAGACCGAAATCATCGAACTGACGCAGCAGAGCGAGATCGGCCAGCGTATAGGCGCAGTTCGCATCAACGGTCAGGTGAATATCAGGGAAACGATTGCGCACTTTTTCCAGCAGCTTCAGATCATGACCCGGCATGACTTTCAGCTTAATGCGGCGATAGCCCTGCTGTACATGACGTTCAACATCCAGCAAGGATTCCGGAATTTCCTTAATGCCGAGAGAAACACCGACTTCAACTTCTTTGCGGGTGCCGCCAAGTGCATGGGACAGTGACAGGCCGAGCGATTTCGACCACAAATCCCAATAGGCCATTTCCACGCAGGCTTTTGCCATCTGGTGATCGCGCCAATGGCGCATCATCTGGCTCAGTTCATAAGGCGTTGAGAATTCCTTGCCGATAATCTGCGGAAGAAAAACGTCCCGCATCATCATCATGGATGACACCGTGGTTTCCGGCAGATAATCAGGCAGGGTGTCGCATACACCTTCCGCATAGCCTTCAATATTGCCGCTGCGCAGGATGAGCAGCGGGAAAGTCTTTTTCGTAGCCACGCCAGTAGAAATGCGAAACGGGTTGAGGAGTTTCAGCTCTACAAGACGTAATTCTGCGCTATCAATCCGGAGTTTCGGACGGAGTTGCGACGGGGCTTGGAACAACATGATTGATCTCTGTAATTTCTGTATGCGGGAAAACGGAAAGTGCCGGTGAGGCCGCAGCACAGACTGCGACCTCATAAAGATTAATTCCAGCTCATGTCGTAGAAACGCACGAACTCATCCGGTGTCGGTGTAAAGTTCAGGTCTTTTGCCATCACATAATTGGTTGTGTAGGTCCAGAGCGGTACCCAATAGGCCTGATCGGCGATCTGGCGCAGAGCCTTGCTGTAAAATTCTTTGCGCTTTTCCGGATCGGTGGTTGTGTCAGCCTGTTTGAGCGTTGCTGTCAGGTCGGCATTCTTGACATCATCAATGTCTGAACCGTCAAAGAATTTGGATGTCGAGGCAGAGGCATCAGCCACCGAGCCGGAGCCCCATGTGACAAAGCCCATCGGGATTTCACCCTTGAGCTGTTTATCTGCAAGCGCTGCATATTTCAGCATTTGCAGATCAACTTTTACGCCGACATTGCCCAACATCTGCGCCATAGCTTCGGTGGCTGCTTTATCACGATAGAAATACATCGTGGTGGTAAAGCCGTTTTCATAGCCTGCTTCTTTCAGCAGTTCTTTGGCCTTGGCCGGGTCAAAGTTGTAGGATGTCACATCCTGTTCGCAACCAAATTGCAGCGGGCTGCAGATGGAATTGATGATTTGCGAGGAGGGGGCGAAGAAAGCATCACGCACGGCTTTACGGTCAATCGCATGATTGATTGCCTGACGCACACGCAGATCTTTCAGCGGAGTGTCGGCGCTGGAGCGACCGGACACATCCATAGAAATGTAGCCGAAGCGTAGCGTTTCACCCTGAACAACGTTGAAACTGTCGCGTGTTTTGAGCTTCTGTGTGAGATCTTCAGGCACCTGCCAGATGAAATCCACGGAACCGGACATCATTTCCGCGATCTGTGTATTGGTATCCGGAATGCTGCGCACTTCCACATTTTTGATCTGCGGTTTCTGACGCGGACCGCCATCGTGATAGTCAGGGAAAGCTTTCAGCGTATAGCCGCTGCCCGGCTCGATTTTGTCCACCATGTAAGGGCCGGTGCCGACCGGATTTTTGGAGAAGCCTGCATCGCCGACTTCCTGATAATATTTTGCCGGATAAATCTGAATGGCGCTTTCAAGGAAATCGAGCGCGGCAGGGAATGGTGCTTTCAGATGTACGAGAACGGTCTGGTCATCAATCTTCTCGGCATTTTTGATCCATGCCACGGTGTTGGGCATAGCAACCGGAGTTTTCGGATCGGAGAAATGGTTCAGCGTGAACACAACATCATCCGCACCGAAAGCATCGCCGTTATGGAACTTTACGCCCTGACGCAGCTTGAATTCAAGGGTCAGATCATCAACCCATTTGAAGCTCTCAGCCAGATTGCCGACCCATTCACGGGTTTTCGGGTCGCGCTCAACCAGTGTGTCCCACACGGCATAACCGAAAATGGTGCTTTCGCGGGCTGAACTGAAATAGGTGTTCGGATTGTCCAGCTCTTTGGCAAAGGCAATATTGACGGTGTCATCTGACTTATCGGCCAATGCCGCACCGGATACGCCTAAACACAGGCTGGCGGTAACGGTGGCCAGAATTGCAAAATTTTTACGAAAGCTCATGTGTCGCTCCACTTCGACGCAAGGTTAAAAAGGGTCAGGCAGTTTTCTTTGTTGTTATCGGGTTGAAGGCTGCGGGCTTTTGCCCTCAGCAATATCGGCAAATATCCCTGCCATGCAGCGCAAGGCATCACGGCAAGTGCTTTTCAGCACATGTTCATCCGGCGCATGCTGTGAACAGGCGCGGTAGGAATGCGGCACCCAGACGGTTGGCAGGCCAAGTGTCTCCGAGAAACACTCATTAGGCAGCGAGCCGCCGAGATTAGGCAGAATATGCGGCGGACTGCCGGAGGTATCTGTCAGTGATTGCGCGACAAAGCGTGCCCACGGATGATCAGGATCAAGGCGTGTTGCGGTAAAATCATCATCCTCGCGGCGGGTGATTTTAACATCCGCATAACCGTGCTGATCGAGATGACGGCGCAGTGCCGGTATAATGTCGTGCGCATCAGTGCCGACAACATAACGCAGCTGGCAGGTTGCCCGTGCCTTGCCGGAGATGGCGTTAACCGGTGCCTCAGGCACGCCTGATGTCATGGCGAGAATGGCAAAGCTGTTCCAGCCATAGACGCGCTCGGCGGGGGTCAGATTGGCTTCGCCCCAGTCTTTATCGACGCTCGGGCCGGTTTCCATATTCACCGGCAGATCACGGAGTGCCGCGCGGATATTATCGGTCAGGCTGGTTGGCCGCCATTCCGGAATGCGGATCTGGCCGCGTTCATCGGTGATTGTCGCAAGCGCCTGTACGAGCCGCATCGCCGGATCGATAAGCAAGCCGCCCCAGTTGCCGGAATGATGCGCGCCATCGCGTTTTTCTACAATCAGATCAACAGTGACGGCGCCGCGTGCGCCCATGAAAACCGTGGCTCTGTCCGGTTGCAGTCGCGGGCCGTCGGAGGCAATCAGCACATCGGCAGCGAGTTCCTGTTTGTGTGATGCGCAGAAGGCTTGCAAACCCGGAGAGCCGTTTTCCTCAGCCATTTCCAGCAGAATAGTGGCGTTAAAGCCGAGCTTGCCATGCACGGCAATCAGGGCTTCAAGTGCAGCAATATTGATCAGATGCTGCACTTTATTATCGGCTGTACCGCGCCCGTACCAACGATCACCTTCTTCGGTCAAAACGAAGGGTGACAGGCCTTCGCGCCATTGCTCGGTCTGCGCATGGATGACATCGCCATGGCCATAGATCAGCACTGTAGGCAGCGCGGCGTCTTCTATGCGGCGAGCAATCATCAGTGGGCCGTCTTCCGCCACCGGATTGTCGTAAATTTTGATCTCAAATCCTGCGGCCTGCAAACGCGGCGTAATGGCCGTGTTCAGATAATCTGCCAGCACCGGTTTTCTCTCCGGTACCTGACTTTCTGTCGGATAACTCACCAAAGCAGCCAGTTCAGATTTCATCGTGCCACTGTCAAAATAGGTTTCGATCCGGCTGATGACAGTCTCACGCAAAGTCATGACTGTCCTCCTCGGTCACCGCATCACCCCATGGCGACATAATCTCGGTGCAGCCGGAGTTCAGATCACCTTCACGCATCACACCGGCAGGGCAGGCAAAGGCAAAAGGCCAGACGGTGCGGCGTGTGGTGACGGTTCTGGCGACTTTGTTCAGTTCCGCAATTGTATCCGCTGGCAGGCTGTCATCGGCGATAATGACATCGGCGGCAGACATATCGAGACGCGGCTGATGGAAAGCACCTTCAATATCCATGCCGGAATCGACGATGAAAGAGGAAAGCTGGGCAACGGCAGAGACAATCTTACGCCCGCCCGATGCACCAATGGCGAAGCGGCGCTCGCCTTGCTCACCAAGGGCAGGGCAGACATTCATCAGGCACTGCCGTCCCGGTTGCAGGGAGTTTGGTTTGCCCTGCACAGGGTCAAACCACATAATGCCGTTATTGAGCAAAAAGCCGGTGGAGGGCGAGACGACTTTTGAGCCGAACAATGACAGCAAAGTCTGTGTCATCGAGACCATATTTCCGTGGCGATCCACTACGGAAAAATGGGTTGTGCAGCCCGGTGCTTTTGGCACTTCACCGTCATCACCCATATTCTCCAGCCGCTGCTGATAGGCATGACGCAGCGCTTTGGCGTAGCCGGTATAGGCATGAGTGTCCGGCTGGCCTTTGCCGATTTCCGGCAGGGCTTCAAAGGCTTGTCTCATGGTCGGGCCGGCGGTCAGATGCGGTGTGACATAGAATGTCGCATCGCCGCGCTTAAAGCTGAGCGGGTCGGCAATGGTTGCTCGGTAATCACGCAGATCCTGCATGGATAATGAGCCGCCTTTTGCGCGGACATCTTTGACCAGTGCCTGTGCCAGATCGCCTTCATAGAATGTGCGATAGCCCTGTTCTGCCAGCTCGGTCAGGGAAGGTGCATAGCCGGACATATCAACGCGTTTGTCGGACAGGCTCGTCCAGCCATTGATCATCGGCCATTGGCCATCTTCCAAAAACAGTGCTGCGGCATCCGGATCTTTGGCCAGTTCGCGGGTTGCGCCTGCGATAACAAGCGCTGCGTACCAATCGACCGGCAGACCTTCTTTTGCGAGTTTAATTGCCGGAGCCAGCAGTTCCGCCCAAGGCATGGTGCCCCAACGTGCATGCGCCTGACCGATACCGTCAACCACACCCGGTACTGCAACGGCGGTTGCGCCCATGATATTGCGGTCATCGACCACAGCTTCCCACGGGAAAAGATCGGAGTTTTTACCGGCACCGGAGAGCGGATAATCGGCAGGGTTCAGCTCCACAGGTGCACGCATTGCATAGGTCACGGCATGGGCTTTGCCGGAAGCTGCATCCCAAACCATCATCGCGCCGCCACCGGCAGGGCCTGACATCCACGGCTCAAGCACACCAATGGCGAAAGAAACGGCCGTTGCGGCATCCATCGCATTGCCGCCTGCTGCAAGCACTGCCGCGCCGATTTGCGCTGCGCGGCTGTTTTGTGCTGCTACAACACCACCTTTAGTGCGGATGACATTCTTGCGAGTAACTTGTGTACGGGAAAGACTGGTTTGCATTTCAGTTCCTTAATCAGTTCAGGCAGGCAATGCAGTGGCATTGGTATAAAGGTGGCAGGCGACACAACCGCTGCCGCTTTCCTGCAAGACAGGGCGGGACTGATCGCAGGGGGTAAAGCGGTCAGGGCAGCGCGGATGGAAGGCGCAACCTGCAGGCGGATTGATCGGATTGGGATATTCTGTGCCGAGCTGTGTGTCCGGCACGCCGAGTTCCGGTTCCGGTGTCAGAACAGAATCCAGCAAAGCCCGTGAATAAGGATGGCGGGCATTGCGGAAAATGTCTTCAGTTTCGCGCTCTTCAACAATGCGTCCGAGATACATCACCGCAACCCGTGTCGCGAGATATTCAACAACCGCCAGATTGTGGCTGATGAACAGATAGGTCAGACCAAGCTCACGCTGCAGATCGCCCAACAAATTAAGGATTTGGCTCTGCACGGAAACATCGAGTGCCGATGTCGGTTCGTCACAAATGACAATTTCCGGCTTCATAATCAGCGCACGGGCAATAGCGACACGCTGGCGCTGGCCGCCGGACATCTGGTTCGGATAGGCGTTGAGCATACGCGAAGGCAGCCCGACGACATCCATGATTTCCTTTACCTTCTTTTCGCGCGATGCCTGATCGCCGACACTATGCACCACGAGCGGCGCCATAATGATCTGGCGGATAGTTTTGCGCGGATTGAGCGAGGAATAAGGGTCCTGAAAAATCGGCTGAATACGGCGCGACAATTCAAAACGATTTTGCTTGGTGATATCTTCGCCGTTAATTTCGACACGTCCACTGGTCGGCTTTTCCAATCCGAGCAGGATTTTAGCCAGCGTTGATTTTCCGCAACCGGATTCACCGACAAGGCCAAGAACCGAGCCGCGCTCTACCGTCAGCGAAACATCACTGACCGCTGCCAGCGGTTTTTTGCCGGAGAAAAAGCCCTGCCGCACCTGATAGACTTTGGACACATTGTGGAGTTGTAAAACTGGCTGGCTCATAGCAAAGCCTCCGCAGGCTGACGCATGCCGTTTGCATGGATGCACTGTAATTTATGATGAGCGGAGAGATCACGCTGCGGGATGGTGCCGGTGCAGGCTTCAATCGCCTCAGGGCAGCGGTCGCGGAAGATGCAGCCGGTATGACGACCGACCAGATTTGGCACAATACCCGGAATTGTTCCCAGCCGTTCTCCGCGTTTAATGCGCCCCGGTATTGGAATGCAATCCAGAAGCCCACGCGTATAAGGATGCGCAGGATTGCGGAAGATTTCGCTGACAGAACCTGCCTCAACCAGCTCACCGGCATACATCACAGCAACTTTGTCGGCGATGCGCGCAACGACGCCGAGATCATGGGTAATCAGGATCATCGCCATGCCCATTTTCTGCTGCAGGTCTTTGAGAAGACGTAAAATCTGAGCCTGAATGGTCACGTCCAGAGCGGTTGTCGGTTCATCAGCGATCAGCAATTCCGGCTCGCACATCAGCGCCATTGCAATCATGATACGCTGACGCAAACCACCGGAAAGCTGATGCGGATATTGGTTGAGACGGCTTTCTGCGGCGGTAATCCCGACCAGACGTAGCAAGTCGGCGGCGCGTTTCAGTGCTTCAGCTTTGTTGACAGATTTATGCAGACGCAATGCTTCTGCCAGCTGACTGCCGATCGTATAGGCAGGATTCAGGCTGGTCATCGGCTCCTGAAAAATCATCGCCATGCGGTTGCCGCGCAGCGCACGCATTTCCCGTGCTGTGGCTTTTTGCAGGTCAATGCCGTCAAAGCTCATTTCGGTCGCATTGCGCTGAATGCCCGGTGACAAAAGCCCCATAACAGCAAGCGAGGTCAGCGATTTACCGGAGCCACTTTCACCGACGATACAGAGCGTTTCACCCGGTTTAACCTCGAGATTGATATTGCGCACGGCATGAAGGGTGCCCGCGGCAGTGGGGATGTCCAGTGTCAGGCCCTGAACTTTAAGAATAGGAGCAGTCATTGGTTTTCCCCTCAGTTCCGTCCGCCCGGCGCGGTAATGTCGCGCAGGCCGTCGCCCATGAGATTGATCGCCAGTACGAGCACAAACAGCGCAACACCGGGGATCATCACAAGCCATGGCTCGAACAGCATCATGTCTTTGCCCTCGGAGATCATCAGACCCCAGCTGGCTGTCGGCGGCTGCACGCCAAGACCTAAGAAGGACAAGGCGGCTTCCAGCAAAATGGCATGCGCCATTTCCAGCGTGGCAACGACAATCAGATTGTTCATCAGATTAGGCAGGATTTCGGAGATCAGAATGCGCGGCGTGGATGTGCCGATGGCATAGGATGCCGCTACATATTCCCGTCGCGCGATCTGTAATGTTGATGCGCGCATGACGACCGCATAGCGGTCCCACAGTAACAGGCCGAGAACAGTGGCAACAACGGTCAGCGATCCGCCAAACAAGGCGACAACAGCCAGCGCGACCAGAACAACCGGCATTGCGAGGCGCACATTAATCAGGAATGTCACCACAGCATCAACACGGCCACCAAAATAACCGGCCGCAACGCCCATAGCTGTGCCGATAATGCCAGAGATCAGAGCTGCCGACAGGCCAATAAATAATGAAACGCGTGCACCGTGCAGCAAACGGGCGAGATAATCGCGACCAAGCTGGTCAGTTCCCAGAACGTGATCGGATTTACCACCTAAGAATTCCGGCGGCACCATACGGTTCAGCAGATCCTGCGTATAGGGATCATATTTGAGCAGCATCGGAGCAAAGATTGCAACCAGTGCAATCACTGCCACGATGATCGTGCCGATCATGAAACCGCTATGACCGAAAATACGGCGGCGCAGAATGGCAGACGGGGACGGTTCCAGAATTTGTTCTGCGGTCGGTATAGAAGAAAAAGTGGTCATGAGGTCCTCATGCGTGGATCAAGCCAGGCATTCATAATGTCGGCGAGCAGTGTGAAGACGATGTAAAACATGGAGAAAAGCAGGATCAGCGCCTGAACGGTCGGCAGATCATTACGGGTGATCGACTCCCATGCGAGCAGTCCGGCCCCTGGTAGAGCAAAGACGGATTCAACTACAATTGAACCGCCGAGCATGAAGCCCATCTGCACGGCTGACAGCGAGACAACAGGGATAATCGCATTGCGCAGCGCATGGGTGAACAGCACCCGCCATTCGGATGAGCCTTTGGCACGGGCGGTACGGATATAATCGGATGAGAGAACTTCCAGCATACCGGCGCGGGTGAGGCGCATAATTGCAGGCATGGCATAATAGCCGAGTACAATGGTTGGCAGAATAAAATGCTGCCATGTCTTGGCACCTGAAGCAGGCAGCCAGCCGAGATCAATGGAGAAAACCGAGATCAGTACAAGAGCAAACCAGAAACTCGGCATTGCCTGTCCGGCGACAGAAATAAACAGCGCCAGCTTGTCGGTCAGTGAGTTGGGACGTTTGGCAGCAAGCACGCCAAGGGGTACGGCTACGAGCAGCGCAAATACAATGGCGGTCAGGCCAAGGCGCATTGTCACGCCAAGCCGGCTGGAAATGAGATCTGCAACCGGAAGTTTGAAATAATAACTCTGGCCGAAATTGAAATGCGCGGCATTCCACAGCCAGTCCGCATATTGCAGCAGCATCGGGCGGTCAAAGCCGTAAAATTCGCGGATTGTCTGAATGTCCTGCGCACTCGCGCCTTCTCCGGCGATGGCAGTCGCAGGGTCGCCGCTCAGGTAAAGCAGACAGAAACTGATAAAAGACACGGTCAGCGCAACCAGTAAGGCAAGGCCGAGCCGCTTGAGGATGAAACCAAGCAAGTTTTGCTCCGTCAAAATCGTTTTAGGATATGAGGGGGGTGGCCGGAGGTGACAGTGCAGAACGCATCAGCTGGGTACTGCCGGATTTCACCTGTTAACGGATTGCCGGCTTACGCGTCATCAAAGCGGAATGATGCAGACGCGATACCGTGCAAACCGGAAATATTCTTCAGCCGTTTACTGCCAAAGCTGAATTAAAAAATATCGGCTACCGGCTTATTTGGCGTGCTGAAAACCACGGCAAAGATTTTTTGATTTTTCATTGGCATTCCCCTTTTGTATTGTATTGCAATACTTGTGATCGCATGTTAATATCGAACCATAGTTTTCCCTTCTGCGTCAAGAGTTTTTTGCGACTGGAGTGTGCCCCATTGAGTGAAAGCGAAAGAAATCCCTTAATTATCAGTTCACTAATAAAAGCGATGACCCTGTTGAAAGCCTTCGGGGAGGGAAATGCTGTTTTGGGTATTTCTGATCTTGTGCGCATAACGGGCATTGAGAAAAGCAGCGTACAGCGCATCCTCGCCACGCTCTATGCGGAAGGCATGCTGAACCGTGATAATCATAGCCGCCGTTACCGGCTATCAAATCAATGGCTGCATATGGCCTATGCCCATTACATCGCAGAGCCGCTGACATCGCAGGTTATGCCGCGTCTTTTCGCCTTGCAGCAGCAAATCGGGCAGTCGTTCAATCTGGCAGAAATATGTGACACATCAATTATTTACTCGGTGCGCCTTCCGGTGCAGCGCACCAATTTTGAAGGTACATTGGTCGGGCGTACCCATCCGGCGCTGAACACTTCTGGTGGCCGTGCCATTCTCTCCACATGGGATGCGGCTGCACGTCAAGATGCTGTAAAAAACTGGCCGATGACGGAATATACACCGCGCACAACAGTTGACCGCGGGGAAATTTCAGAGCTTGTTGAACAGGCGCGACAGGATGGTTTTGCTGTCTCTGTTGAGGAAATCCTGCTCAATGAAATCGGTATCGCGGCACCGATTAAGTCGTCCAGCGGTAAAGCGCGTGCAGCCATTCACTGTTCTGTTTCGATGGCTGACTGGTCGGTTGATCGTGTCCGCAAAGAAATCGCGCCATTACTGGTCGATACAGCACGAACATTTTTTGACCCGCGGGCAGAAGAATAGTCTGCCGCATATTTGAGCTGCATAGCTATATGATGCATATGAAAACGGGGCCGTCAGACCCCGCTTTCTTATTCAGGAAGGACATCTTCCAGCCCTTTGGTCAGTTCCAGTGCCTGCCGTTCAAACAACCGGCGGTAAATGCCGCCCGGTTTGCGGATAAGCGCATCATGATCGCCTTCCTCAAGGACCTTGCCCTTGTCAAAGACCAGCAATCTGTCCAGTGCACGCACCGTTGAAAGCCGGTGTGCAATGACCAGTGTTGTACGGCCAATCATCAACCGTTCCATTGCCTGCTGGATCAGCACTTCCGATTCTGAGTCGAGGCTGGAGGTTGCCTCATCCAGAATAAGGATCGGTGCATTGGCCAGAAACGCACGGGCAATCGCCACACGTTGACGCTCACCGCCGGAGAGTTTCACACCACGCTCACCAACAAGGGTCGCATAGCCTTTTGGCAGACGGCTGATGAAGTCATGGGCGCTTGCAAGACGTGCTGCTTCCTCAACTTCCGCCTGTGTCGCACCGGGGCGGGCATAGGCGATATTCTCGGCCAGTGTCCGGTGAAACAGGATTGGTTCCTGCTGCACAATGGCGATCTGCGAACGCAGCGATGCCTGCGTGACATGAGCAATATTCTGCCCATCAATCTTAATGGCACCGCCGCTGACATCATAGAGACGCTGGATCAGCTTGACGAAAGTCGTCTTACCTGAGCCGGAATGGCCAACCAGACCAACCCGTTCACCGGCTTCAATCTTCACCGAGAAATCGCGGTAGAGTGCTGCTTCATGATTGCCGTAATGAAACGTCACCTTGTCAAAGCGGATTTCACCATTGCTGATCTGAATGGCCGGTGCATTCGGCTTGTCGGCAATGCCGTAAGGCTCTGCCTCAATCTGCACCAGCTCCTCCATATCATTCACCGAGCGTTGCAGATTGCGGATATGCATGCCGACATCACGCAAATAACCCTGCAGCATGAAGAATGCTGTCAGAACAAAGGTGATATCACCGGCCGTTGCTTTGCCCTGACTCCACAAGTAAAGCGCAAAAGCAATGACAACACCACGCATAATCAGCAGATTAGCCCCCTGAATGAAACCGTTCAGAGTTCCGATCAGCCATGTGCGGCGTGTACGGCTGCGCCATTTGGTGACAACTTTTGCAAGTCGTGCATCCTCACGCTTTTCAGCACCAAAGGCTTTCACAACAGCATTGCACGAAATGGCATCGGCCAGCGCGCCGCCCATGCGTGTATCCCAGCTATTAGCCAGTGTTGCCGCAGGCGCGACAAAACCGAGCGAAATCACGATCGTGCAAACAATGAACAGCACTGAGCCGATTGCAACCAGTACACCCATGAGCGGCCAGTACCAGGCCAACAGTGCGACCGAACCGACCAGCATCAGCAGTGATGGCAGCAATGCAATAATCAGCGTATCGTTCAGCAGATCCATTGCCCACATTGCACGCGAGACTTTGCGCACAGTTGATCCGGCAAAGGCATTGGCATGCCAGTCGGTGGAGAAGCGCTGCAATTTACGGAACGAACTGGCCGCCATGTCGCTCATGATTTTCAGCGTGAAATCGGTGATGACATAGAAGGTCAGCTGACGTGTAATCAGTGCCAGTGCGCCAAGCGCCAGCAGAACGATGAGTGCCTCAACTGCGGCAGACCATGCGCTGTCGCCGCTCAGCGAAAGCGCGTCAACCAGCCGACCGGAATAGAGTGGCGTCAGAACATCTGCGGCTGTTGCAAGCAGCATACCGATTATCATCAGTGTCAGCCGCAGAGGCTGACTTCGCCAGTGGCCGAAAGTGTAGCCGAGGACATTGCGGAAGGCAGGCCCACGGAAATTTATGCGAAACCGGGTCATATGAATCATACCAGCCCGCGCAGAGTCGGATTCTGGTCCTTTAAAAACATTTTCAGCAAAAGTGCGAAGCGGCTTTGCAGGGAAATCAGTTCACCGGATTGATTTCTGACCCTGCTTCGATGCATCGGACAATGCTTGAAAACGAAGACAAAACAAACAACAGCTGAGTGTTGCGGCAAAAAAAGAAGAGTTTTAGAAAAACGCCCTTTCAGGGAGGGCGGACAGGCCTTGGCCTGTAGCACGGGCCAAAGACTTAAAGTCTGGGAGCACCCGCGCGAACACCGGGCACCGACGGAAATGGATAGACACGCATCTCATACCTCTTGCCAGTGTTTCAGATATTGGCACAATAAATGAGCAATCGGTTTTGCCAAGTGCAAAAATGTAAAATTTGTTTCACAAAGTCCTGAGTGTGGCAAAAAAGTTCTTTTTTAAATTTCAGCAGATTTTGCCACACACAGGGTCTAAATATTTTCAGAATGCCGGAAATAACCGGTCAGGTTGTAATAAAACTGTCAGGGCTGGCTGAGAAGCATGGAGATGCCCTGACCGACACCCACACACATGGTTGCCAGAGCGTGCTTTGTACCTCGTGCGTGCAGTTCAATAGCAGAAGTTAAAGCCAGCCTTGCACCGGACATGCCCAGCGGATGACCAAGCGCGATTGCCCCGCCATTCGGATTGACATGCGCTGCATCATCATCCAGCCCGAGCTGGCGCATACAGGCCAGAGCCTGTGCGGCAAAAGCCTCATTCAGCTCAACCAAACCGATATCGGCCATGTTCAGGCCGTGCCGATACAGCAGTTTTTGCGTGGCAGGCACAGGGCCGATGCCCATAATGCGTGGTGCAACACCGGCGGTCGCCATGCCGCTGATCCGTGCCAGCGGTGTCAGGTCGTAGCGCTCAACCGCTTGCTTGGAGGCGATAATAAGTGCTGCGGCACCGTCATTTACGCTTGAGGCATTGCCTGCGGTGATCGTGCCGCCACGGCGAAACGGCGTATCAAGCGCGGCCAGTTTTTCCAGGGAAGTTTCACGCGGCTGCTCATCCTGAGCAACAATCGTGCTGGTGCCTTTGCGCCCTGCAATTGTGTAAGGTGCAATTTCCTGTGCCAGACGCCCGCTTTGCATGGCTGCTGCCGCACGTTGCTGGCTGCGCAATGCGAATGCATCCTGATCTGCGCGACTGATATTATAATCAGCGCTGAGGTTTTCTGCGGTTTCCGGCATGGATTCACTGCCGTAATTTTTGTCGAGCTGCGGATTGATAAAACGCCAGCCGATAGTCGTGTCATAGACCGCATTCTGCCGTTGAAACGCGGCATCGGCCTTGGGCATTACGAATGGCGCACGCGACATGCTCTCAACACCACCGGCGATGATAATTTCGACCTCGCCGAGTTTAACGGCGCGCGCCGCATAGCCCACGGCATCAAGACCGGAGCCGCAAAGACGGTTAATCGTTGTTGCAGGTACCGTTTCACCAAGACCGGACAGCAAGACTGCCATCCGTGCGACATTGCGGTTGTCCTCACCAGCCTGATTGGCGCAGCCGAATACCACTTCATCAATCATCTCTGCGCTCAAAGACGGGTAACGCGCGAGCGCCTCACGGATAGTATGCGCTGCCATATCGTCAGGCCGCACCGATGAGAGTGCACCGCCATAACGGCCGATTGGCGTGCGCACACCGCCGATAATATAGGCTTCGCTCATATTAGTGTTCCTTATGGTTTTGTGCAGCAAACATCGGCCCGCCTTTATGCGCGGGAAAGCCATAACCGTTAATCAGCACCAGATCGATATCGCTGCTGCGCGCTGCAATACCCTCGCGCAACAGTTGTTCACCTTCATTGGCCATTGCCTTTAAAAGTTGACGGATGATTTCATCCGGCGTGAAGGAGCGCGGCGTAATGTTTTTCTCAAGCCGTGCCGCTTCGATAATCGCGGTCACATCCGGATCGGTCTGTCGCTTGCCGTCGGCATACATATACCAGCCTTTACCGCTTTTTTGTCCGAAACGGCCTGCCTCGCAAAGACGGTCGGGAATGTTACAGTAGGGCTCATCAGGGTTGCGCGTTGCCGCCTGACGCTTGCGTTTTGCCCAGGCAATCTCCAGTCCCGCCATATCGCAGACCGCAAACAGCCCCATGGGAAAGCCGTAATGCTCCAGCGCCGCATCAATCTCATGCGACCATGCGCCTTGCTCGAGTATGAACTCGGCCTCGCGGCGATAGGCAGAGAAAATCCGGTTGCCGATAAAGCCTTCACAAACGCCGCAGACAATGGCCAGCTTGTTCAGTTTTTTGGCAAGTTCAAGCGTGGTTGTCAGGACATCGGGCGCTGTTTCTGCACAATTGACCACTTCCAGCAGCCGCATAATATGCGCCGGTGAGAAGAAATGCATGCCGATAACCCGTGACGGATTGCTGATCTTAAGTGCTAATTCATCGGGATTGAGATAGCTGGTATTGGTGGCAACAATAGCATCGTCACGCAAAACGCCGGACAAACGGCGAAACAACTCTGATTTAACATCAAAATCATCAAACACCGCTTCAATCACCAGATCAGCACCGGCAAGCGCGCTGAGATCAGCACTGACTGTGCAATTGGCACGCTGCTGTTCCAGCGCCTGTTCACTGAGGCGACCGGACTGAAACTGCTTGTCCAGCAGTGCTGTGATGCGGGCAAGACCGGCATCTGCCGCTTCCTGTGTCGGCTCATAGCCGATAATTTGATAGCCAGCGGCAAGGGCCGCAACCGCAATTGCCGAGCCCATCATACCGGTGCCGGCGATGCCGATTGTAGCAACCGGCCGTGGCACTGTACCGGCAGGCAGATCATGCTTTCCGGCTTCGCGTTCGGCGAAAAACACATGCCGCAAGGCTTTAGCTTCATCGCTTTCACGAAGGCGCAGAAATGTGGCGCGTTCTTCAGCCAAAGCCTGCTGGACAGGCAATGTTGCCGCCAGTGATACCAGACGCACCGCCTCGGAAGGGGCGAGACGCCCGCGCGCTTTGGCAAGAATTTTTACCGTTGTCTGTTCAGTGTTTGCAGGTTGAACAGACAAGGCCAATGTACGGCGGGGTTCTTTGCCCGTATGGTGCTGCGCTGCCTTTTGTGCGGCGGCAGTCAGGTTCTCAGCTGTTGTGATTTCATCAATCAGGCCATTCTGCAGTGCTTCCTGTGCGGAAATAGTTTTGCCTGATGCGATCATATCGATTGCAACAACAAGGCCGGTCAGCCGTGGCAGACGCTGGGTGCCGCCCGCACCCGGCACAAGCCCGAGTTTCACTTCCGGCAGGCCGAACTTGGCTTTCTCAACAGCCAGCCGGTAATGGCAAGCGAGGATAATCTCGCATCCGCCGCCAAGGGCTGCACCATTAATGACGGCAATCACCGGCTTAGCGGATGCTTCAATCCGTGCTGTCACCTGCGGCAAAGTCGGATCGCTCGGCGGCAGATCAAATTCTTTGATATCCGCACCGGCGGCAAAGAATTTGCCTTCACCGCGCAAAGTGAGGGCACGGATCTCGGCAGACTTCTCTGCCAAAGCCAGCGCTTGCATCAATCCTTCGCGGATGGCGGCTGAAATCGCATTCACCGGCGGATTTGACAGTGTGAGATGCAACACACCATCCTGCACCACACCGGTAACGGCAGATGAAAAACTGATCGGCTGCTGCGTGTCAGAAGGGCTGTGCATCATATGTCCTGTCCGGATTTTCAGTCGCTTACTCAGGCAATTACTTTAGTCGGGCACAACAGCTGTGGCCTGAATCTCGATCTTGGCACGATCTTCAATCAATCCTGCAACTTGCATTGCTGCCATTGCCGGAAAATGCTTGCCGATAACATCGCGATAGGCCTGACCAAGACCGCGCATATTGGCTTTGTATTCCTGCTTGTCGGTGAAATACCAGGTCATGCTGGTAATATGTTCCGGCCCTGCACCATCCACAGCAAGAATGGCGACAATGTTTTTCAGGGTCTGGTGAACCTGTTCAACAAAATCATCGGTTTCGAATTCACATTGTTCATTCCAGCCGATCTGCCCACCGATAAAAATGGTGCGTCCGCGTGCCGAGATGCCGTTGGAATAGCCGATCGGGGCAACCCAGTTATCCGGCTGTAAAATCTTATGCATGAACTGTCTCCAGATGATTGAGAAGCGCGGCGCGGATATCATCGGGCCATGCGCGGGCTTTATGAGTTGTGCTTGAAGTGGCGACGAGCTTGTGTTTCGCGGTCCATAACAGAACGCCATTGGCGCGCACTTCATGGTCGAGCGAGAGCGAACTGCCACCAACCGCAGTGACTTTGAGCGTGAAGTCCAGCTGGTCAGCATGGAAGCCAGGTTTTACAAAAGTCAGATCAAGCCGCACGGTTGGTGTTGCGATCTGCCGGTCATGATTGAGGCTTTTCCAGTCGGCTCCGATTGAGGCGAAGAAGTCCTCCAGAACCCCGATCAGAATATTAAGATAAGACGGGAAATAAGCGATGCCCGAAGGATCACAATCGCCGAACCGCAAAGGTCTTGTGGTGTGAAAAGCCATGATCCGCCCTTTAAACCGTTTTCAGCAATTCGCGGGCGATAATCAGTTTCTGAACCTCTGTTGCCCCTTCATAAATGCGCAGGCTACGGATTTCCCGATAGAGTTTTTCGGTAATTGCTCCGCTTTGCACACCGCGTCCGCCAAACATCTGCAAAGCGCGGTCAATAATCATCTGGGCGGATTCCGTTGCCGCCATTTTAGCCATTGCCGCCTGCTGGGTGGTTGGCAGTTTCTGCACATCGCGACGCCATGCGGCGCGGTAGGTCAGCAGGGTTGCGGCCTCCAGTTCTGTCGCCATATCGCCAAGTGCGGCCTGTGTCAGTTGCAGATCGCTGAGTGTTGCGCCAAATATCTGCCGTTTACGCGCATGGTTGAGCGCCTCATCCAAGGCGCGGCGGGCAAAGCCAAGGGCGGCGGCTGCCACGGAAGCACGGAAAATATCCAGCGTGCGCATGGCAATTTTAAAACCTTCGCCGCCTGCACCCAAACGCCGTGAAGCGGGGATACGGCAATTCTCAAAACGGATTGTAGCGAGCGGATGCGGTGCGATCACTTCAAGCCGCTCGGCAATGGAAAAGCCCGGATCAGTGGCATAGACCACAAAGGCCGAGATGCCGCGTGTGCCCGCAGCCTCACCTGTGCGGGCAAAGACGGTGTAAACATCGGCGATGCCGCCATTGGAAATCCAGGTTTTCTCGCCATTGAGAATATAATCATCGCCGTCCTGTGTTGCGGCGCATTGCATGGCGGCGACATCGGAACCGGCCTCTTTCTCCGACAGGGCAAAGGCCGACAACCACTCGCCGGAAGAGATTTTCGGCAGGATATGCTGTTTGAGTTCATCAGAACCGGTCAGACCGATCGCACCGGTGCCCAGCCCCTGCATGGCAAAGGCAAAATCCGCCAGCCCGTCATGCCATGCCAGTGTTTCGCGCGCCAGACAGACCGAGCGGGAGTCAATCTCGGTCTTGCCGCTGTTACCGGTGACACTATCGAGAAGTCCTGCTTGCCCAAGCAGTTTCACCAGTTTACGGCAGGCAGCATCGGTGTCGTGATGATCGATGTTTTTCAAAACACCGGATGCGGCAAATTCCTTGAGCTTTTGAGCAAAATCACGCTGCTGCTGCTCGAAAAACGGCAGTTCCAGATGTTCATGAACGGGGGTTTCGCGGCAGGCTGTATCTGACATGTTCAGTTCCCTTCAAATTCAGGGCGGCGTTTGGCGGCAAAGGCTTCAAATGCGCGGCGGAAATCCTGTGTCGCCATGCAAATGGCTTGCGCCTGCGCTTCCGATTCAATCATTTCGTCAATGCCCATTGCCCATTCCTGAGCCAGCATGGTTTTGGTAATGCCATGTGCAAAATAAGGGCCGTCAGCGAGGGTTTTGGCGAGTTTTTGTGCCTCTGCCAGCAGGTTTTCACCATCATGCAGATGGTTGTAGAAACCCCAGTCTTTGCCTTCGGTGGCCGACATGAAACGGCCGGTATAAAGCAGCTCCGCCGCACGCCCCTGACCGATAATGCGGGGCAGGATTCCACAGGCACCCATATCCGCACCGGCAAGACCGACACGGGTAAACAGGAATGCGGTTTTCGCCTCATGGGTGGCAAGGCGTAAATCGGAGGCCATTGCGAGAATGGCACCGGCACCGGCGCAAATACCGTCCACAGCCGCAATCACGGGCTGCGGACATTTGCGCATGGCCTTTACCACATCACCGGTCATGCGTGTGAAGGCCAGCAGTTCCGGCATTGGCATTTTCGTCAAAGGCTCGATGATCTCGAAGACATCACCGCCGGAAGAGAAATTACCGCCCGCTCCGGTCACCACTACGGCACGAATATCCGATGCATAGGCCAAATCGCGGAACAGATCACGCAGCTCCGCATAGCTTTCAAAGGTCAGCGGGTTTTTACGATCAGGGCGGTTGAGCGTGAGGGTGGCAACGCGCCCGTCTTCGCTCACCTCCCACAGAAAATGCTGTGCCTGATAGTTCTTAAAAGCTTTCAGATGACTGTTCATGCTGATGGTTTGTTCGCTCATCCTGCCAATACCTCGCCACCGGCAACTGCAATTGCCTGTCCGTTGATTGAGGCGGCATCAGGGGATGCCAGCCATAAGACTGTGTGTGCCACTTCCTCCGGTTTAATCAGCCGGTTTTGCGGATTGGCTTTTACAAAATGCGCCAGCGCTTCTTCTTCAGAGCGTCCGGTTTTCTGCATGATCTGTGCAATGGCTTCACGGATAATCGGTGTATCGGTAAAACCCGGACACACGGCATTGACGGTAATGCCCTTTGTTGCGAGCTCCAGCGCCAAAGCACGGGTGAGGCCGATTACACCATGTTTTGCTGCGCAATAGGCCGAGACATAGGCATAGCCGGTCAGCCCTGCCGTGGACGCGATATTGATAATACGCGCATTTGTGCCATAGGTTTTCAGATCCGGCAGCACAGCCTGTGTCACCTGAAAAACACCGGTCAGATCAACCGCAAGCACCTGCGACCACATCTCAAGACTGGTTTTTTCAAAGGGTGCGGAAGGCGCTTCACCGGCATTATTGACGAGAATACTCACCGGCCCGAAAGCCGTTTGTGCCGCCTGCAAACCTGTGCTGATCGCCTGCGCATTCGTCACGTCAAAACCGCTGGCGACAAAACAGGCTTTGCGTCCCGCAGCCTGATCGAGCTCTGCGGCCAGTGCCGCCAGAGGCTCATGACGCCTGCCGGACAAAGTGACATTGGCACCGGACAAAGCAAAGTCACGGGCAATTGCCGCACCGATACCGCTGCCTGCGCCGGTGATTAAAACATGTCTGCCGTGGAATTTATTATTGCTCATATCCGGTCTCATTCTGGTTATTTCAATGCGGCAGCCGCAGCGGCTTCACGAGCCAGATTGGTTTCATACTGGGTTTTGCCGGAGTAATATTGCTTCGGCCAAGGCACGGAGGTCAGCCCGATTTTTGCCGCCTCATGCAATACCCAAGCGGGGTCTGCGAGATGCGGGCGGGCCACGGCGCAAAGATCAGCACGTCCTGCGGAGATTACCGAATTGGCGTGATCGGCTTCCGATATCGCACCCACAGCAATTGTCGGGATGCCTACCTCATTGCGGATTTTGTCTGAAAACGGGGTCTGGAACAGACGGCCATAAACCGGTTTTTCATGTTTAACGACCTGACCGGACGAACAGTCGATGAGATCTGCACCGGCATTTTTAAACATCTGCGCAAAAATCGCTGCATCATCAGGCGTATTGCCGCCTTCCGCCCAGTCATGACAGGAGAGGCGCACCGAAATTGGCTTATCCTGCGGCCAGACCGCACGAATGGCCTTGAACACTTCCAGCGGAAAACGCGCACGATTTGCGTGGCTGCCGCCATATTCATCCTCGCGCTGATTGGTCAGCGGCGAGAGGAAACTGGAGAGCAGATAACCATGCGCGGCATGGAGCTCCAGCCAGTCTGCACCGGTACTTGCGGCAAGCTCAGTCGCGCGCACAAAATCGGCAATTACCCGATCCATATCTTCGCGCGTCATAGGTTTCGGCTTCTGGCTGTTGACCAGATAAGGCTCTGCCGAGGCAGAAATCAGCGGCCAGCCGCTCGCTGCATCAACCGGCTGGTCAATGCCTTCCCAAGCGGGTTTGGTGGCGCCTTTGCGCCCCGCATGACCCAGCTGAATAGCCACTTTGGCATCGCTGTTTTGATGCACGAAATCGACGAGACGTTTCCAGCCGTCGCGCTGTTCTTGGTTCCACAGTCCCAGACAATTCGGAGTGATACGGGCATCGGGGGAAACGCAGGTCATTTCCGCAAAGATCAGACCGGCACCGCCAAGCGCACGGGAACCGAGATGCACCATATGGAAATCATTGATCAGTCCATCGGTTGCCGAATACATCGCCATCGGCGACATGACGATACGGTTCGCCAAGGTCACACCGCGCAGCTGATAAGGCGTGAACATCGGCGGCACATGGCGTGTGCTGCTGTTGCTCTCTACCGGCAGGCCGGACTTTTTGGCAAACCAGTTTTCATAGCCCTGCAACCAGTTTCTATCGCGCAGACGCAGGTTTTCATGGCTGATACGCTGTGAGCGCGTCAGCATGGAATACATGAATTGTTCCGGCTCAAAATGATCCGCATAGCGCCGGCCAACCACCTCAAACCATTCCATCGCATTGCGCGCGGCATTCTGAATGCGCGCCACATCCACACGGCGGATTTCCTCATAGGTTTCCAGCGCTGCAGGAATATGACTTTTGTCATGACCGTGCAGGTTAAACTGGTTGGTCAGTTCAATCGCATCATCAATCGCCAGCTTGGTGCCGGAACCAATGGCAAAATGAGCGGTATGGGCGGCATCGCCCATCAGCACCACATGGGAATTACCATTATAATGGCTCCACTTGCCGCAGATCAGCCGGTTGAAATTCAACCAAGCCGAGCCGCGCAAATGCCGCGCATTGGTCATCAGCGGTGCGCCTTCCAGCACTTCCGAGAAAAGATTTTCGCAGAAAGAAATGGAATCCTGCTGTGACATCTCATCAAGACCATGCGCCTGATAGGCTTCTTCTGTGGTCTCGATAATGAAAGTCGAGGTCTTGTCATCGAATTTGTAAATATGCGCCTGAAACCAGCCATGATCCGTTTTGCGGAAATCAAAGGTAAAGGCGTCAAAGAGCTTATTGGTGCCAAGCCAGATATAACGGTTTGGCCGCACGATCATATCCGGCTCGAATATATCGGCATAACGATGACGGATTTTAGAATTCAGCCCGTCAGAGGCGATAATCAGATCAGCATCGGGATATTGCGTATCTGCATCCACATCGGTTTCAAATATCAGCTCAACGCCCAGATCTTCGCAGCGTTTTTGCAGAATATTCAGCAGTTTTTTGCGGCCGATACCGACAAAGCCATGACCGCTTGTGCGCTGGCGTGTGCCTTTGAACAGCACTTCAATATCGTCCCAATGGTTGAATGCATCCTGAATTTCCGCCGCACTGGTTTCATCCCAGACTTTCATCGCTTCCATCGTGGCATCGGAAAATACAACACCCCAGCCGAATGTGTCATAGGGTTTGTTGCGTTCGACCACGCGGATGTGATGCTCGGGATGGTTCTTTTTCATCAGCAGGGCAAAATACAGTCCGGCCGGACCGCCACCGATACAAACGATACGCATGGTCAAATTCTCCCCTTGAATGCTCTGTTTTCCGCTATACGGCCACAGTCATTTTTATGATGTGCGGTGGTATCGGGTACCGGCGCACAATTTATTTTATACTTAAAACATATGGATGGAATGGATTTGGTCAAGTGATAAATTTGCATGATGCGCTCAGCCTTGCTTACGCAGCATGAAACGCTGGATTTTGCCGGTAACGGTTTTCGGCAGCGCGTCGACAAAACGGACAGAGCGGGGATATTTATAAGGCGCGATCAGCTTTTTAACGTGATCCTGCAAGGCTTTGCCCGTTTCAGGAGATGGCTGAGCACCATTGCGAAGCACAATATGCGCCTCAACAATCTGGCCGCGTTCTTCATCATTCACGCCGATGACCGCGCATTCCTGCACATCTGCATGGGCGAGGAGGGCGGCCTCAACTTCGGGGCCTGCGATATTATAACCGGCAGAAATAATCATATCATCTGCACGGGCGGCAAAGTGGAAATAGCCGTCAGCATCCTGAAAGAAACTGTCGCCGGTCAGGTTCCAGCCATCGCGCACATAGGCCTTCTGGCGTGTATCGGCGAGGTAACGGCAGCCGGTCGGGCCGCGCACCGCCAGACGACCAATTTCCCCGCGCGGCATTTCCTGCATATTTTCATCAACGATTTTGGCCTGATAACCGGTAACAGGTTTGCCTGTGCGGCCGGGGCCGGAATCGCCCAGACGGTTGCTGATAAAAATATGCAACATTTCGGTCGCGCCGATCCCGTCCAGCATCGGTTTGCCGGTCTTCTCTATCCATGCCTCATAAATCGGGGCGGGCAGGGTTTCCCCTGCTGAAACCGCAATGCGCAAGGATGACAGGTCGGCACCCTCATTCATTGCCTGCAACATCACGCGATAGGCTGTCGGGGCTGTAAAGCTGATGGTCGCCTTATAGGTTTCAATCAGCTCGATCATCTTAGGTGGTGTTGCCTGTTCAAGCAGCGCTGCAGCTGCTCCGAAACGCAGCGGGAAAATGGCCAGCCCACCCAGACCAAAGGTGAAAGCAAGTGGCGGTGAGCCGACAAAAATATCATCCGGCTGCACATTCAGCACTTCCCTCGCATAAGTATCGGCAATCAGCAGCAGATCACGGTGAAAATGCATGGTGGCCTTCGGCTCACCGGTAGTACCGGAGGTAAAGCCCAGCAGTGCCACATCATCGCGTCCGGTTTTCACCGCATCAAAACGCACCGGCTTGTTGAGTGCCGCATGGTCAAGTTCCGCATCATGATTGGCGGTGCCGTCAAAACCGATTACTGTTTTAAGAAACGGGCTTTTTGCCGCGCAAATCTGCAAATCTTCCAGCAGTCGCGTGTCACACAGCGCCAGCGAGATTTCTGCTTTATTGACGATTTTTGTCAGTTCATCTGGGCGCAACATCGGCATGGAATTGACCACGACCGCACCGGCTTTGGTAGCCGCCAGCCAGCAGGCAACCATGGCCGGATTATTGGCAGAACGGATCAATATGCGATTGCCCGGTTGCACGCCGTAATCTTCAACCAGCACATGGGCAATGCGGTTGCTCCAGTCGGTGAGTTCCTTATAGGTGCGCCGCCGTCCGTTGCCGATCAGAGCTGTGTGGTCGCCGAACCCTTTTTCCACCATGGCATCGGAAAGTTCATAGCCGGCATTGAGCCATTCGGGATAGGTGATGTCGCCGGATGACAGTTCCGGCCAGTCCTCAACCGGAGGCAGGTTATTTCTGGTAAAATGGTCTGTATGCGCCGTTGGTCCAAGCATTTTTTGTTCCCCTGCGAGCTTTTGCCCGCGTCGTTATTTTTTAAAAAATGGCGGCAGATGATGTGTGTTTTTCGTAACGGATATCCTGATTATTCGAATGGTATGGTGCCGGTTAAGCCAGATGGTCGTGCTCGTCCTGTAAGGCCAGCGCATGCTCGATTGTATCGATAACCGTAACCAGTTCTGCCGATTGTGCCGGTGACAGCACGCTGAAAATCTCGCTGATCCACTGTTCATGGGCTGCGGCCATGGCTTCAAACTCTTCACGTCCCTTTTGGGTGAGGCGCACCAGCATGGCACGTTTGTCGCCCGCAACCGGAACCCGCAAAACGGAACCGTCGCTGACCAGCCGTTCAACAATGCCGGTGACATTGCCGTTGGAAACCCGCAAGGCCGCAGATAATTCAGTCATTTTGAGGCCGCCTTCAAACCGATACAGCGCTGCCATCACGTCGAAACGGGGCAGGGTCGTATCGAATTCCTGACGCAGCTTTTCGCGGATGACTGCTTCAACATGCTTTGTCGATTTGAGAAGCTTCAGCCAGTTGCGCAGGCTCTGCTTATCGGAAGCACGTCCGCCTGCCACTGTTTGTTGCTGATTTTCGGCACTTTTCATGGTCTCACTCCGTTGCCGCCTGCAAAGATTTTATGCATTCGCAGGGCAGCTGATTTCTTTTATGGTGTCACTTACAAAAATAATTTCAAGTATGAAATTTCATGCTTGAAATTATTTTTTATTTATGGAGATATTTGAGAGGCAGTCATGACGGAGGAACGGGGAATGCAGATCAGAGCGGCAGAACCGGTTTTAAAAACCGCGCCCGCTGAACCGGATAGTCCAGCCAATAAAGACTGGGATCTGGCCTATTCGAATGTGCTGCATGTTCAAAATTCTGCGCAATTTCCACCGCAATGGCAGCAAAGATCACAAAGTTTTCGCGAGCAGATGCAGGCGCAGAACCGGTTGATCGCCGATGTGCGCTATGGGTCGGAAGAGCGCAATCTTCTGGATATTGTGATGCCGCAGGGGCAAGCGCGCGGACTGGTTGTGTTCGTGCATGGCGGCTATTGGGTGCGCTTTGACAAATCTTATTTCACCTATCTTGCTGCCGGTGCCACAGCGCATGGTTTTGCCGTAGCGATTCCGTCTTATACACTTTGCCCGCAAGCGAAGATCGGTGAAATTACTGCTGAAATTGGTATGGCGATTGTGCAGGCCGCATCAATGGTTGCAGGCCCGTTACATCTGACAGGGCATTCTGCGGGCGGGCATCTGGTTGCGCGGATGGGAACAGTTACGACTCCTCTGAGTCGCAGCCTGCAACAACGTTTGCGCAAGATCGTACCGATCTCGGCGCTAAGTGATTTGCGACCTTTGCTGAATCTGAAAATGAATGATGATTTCAGGCTTGATCTGGAACAGGCGCGCAAGGAAAGTCCGGCTTTGCTTGAGCCTCTGAACGGTATTGATGTGACAGCATGGGTCGGCGCGGCGGAATTGCCGGAATTTGTCCGGCAAAATCAGGCATTGGCTAATTTGTGGAGCGGTTTTGACCTCTCAATCGATGAAGTGGCGGAACCGCATAAACATCATATGGATATCATTGACGGTCTGGCAGACGCAGACCATGTGCTGACGCGCAGATTACTCTGTTTATAAGGATACAGGCTTAATTTTGCTTCGGAAATGGCAAAAGCGGAGGGAGAAGCAAAAGCGGGCTTGTAAGTAATGGCATTTTATTATTGAACTGCATAATAACAATAATCGCGAGGGAACACTGATGAAACGAATTACTCTTGGCTTATCAATGGCCTGTCTTGGTCTGGGGCTGGCATTTTCCGGTTCTGCAATGGCTGAACCTCTGAAAATCGGCATGATCACAACGCTTTCCGGCGGCGGTGCCGGACTCGGCATTGATATCCGTGACGGCTTTCTGCTGGCGGTCAAACAATCCGGCAATAAAGATGTCAGCGTTATCGTTGAAGATGATGCGCAAAAGCCTGAACTTGCTGTGCAGATCGCTGATAAAATGGTGCAGAGCGATAAGGTCGATATTCTGACCGGTATTGTCTGGTCCAATCTTGCAATGGCCGTGGTGCCAAGCGTTGTCGCGCAGGATAAAATCTACGTTTCCACCAATGCGGGCCCGTCTGCGCTGGCCGGTGCCAAATGCAATGCCAATTACTTTAATGCTGCCTATCAGAATGATAATCTGCATGAAGCTGTCGGCAACTATGCCAATACCGCAGGCTATAAAAACAGTTTTATTCTGGCACCGAATTATCCGGCAGGCACCGATGCTCTGACCGGTTACAAGCGTTTCTATAAAGGCAAACTGGCCGGTGAAATTTACACCAAAGTCGGCCAGACCGATTATGCTGCCGAGATTGCCCAGATCCGTGCTTCCGGTGCAGATTCCGTTTATTTCTTTCTGCCGGGCGGCATGGGCATTGCTTTCATGAAGCAATATTCACAGTCGGGCATGACCATTCCGGTCACCGGCCCCGGCTTCTCCTTCGATCAGGATGTGCTCGGCGCAATCGGTGATGCGGCTGTGGGTGTGAAGAACTCCTCCCACTGGTCAAAAGATCTCGATAATGAAGCCAATAAAGCCTATGTCGAGGCCTTCAAAAAAGAATATGGCCGCTTGCCTTCGCTCTATGCAACACAGGGCTATGATGCAGCCAATCTGATCCTGTCCGCTGCCGCTAAAGCGAGTGTGAATGACAAAGATGCTTTCCGCGCAGCAATGAAAGCGGCGGATTTCAAATCTGTTCGCGGCAAGTTTAAATTCGGCAATAATAACCATCCTATTCAGGATATTTATATGCGCGAAGTGATCAAAGAAGACGGTGTCCTGACTAATAAGATCGTGGCAACAAGCTTTACCGATCATCAGGACAACTATGCAAAAGACTGCAAGCTCTGATGCAACCGGATGCAGCGACAGTGTGAACTGTCGCTGCTTTTCGCTCAGACTGTCTTCAGTACCGGCCGGACTGTTGCCATAACAGGTCTTCGGGCGGCATAGACGACTTTTTTCAAAGATATTTTTATGAGAACCAATCAACAGATCGGACGCGGTTTTGTCTTCTGCACTTTTAATTGAGCAGTTACTCAACGGGTTACAATTCGGCGTTATGCTGTTTTTGATGGCCGCCGGCCTGACCCTGATTTTCGGGGTTATGGGGGTTATCAATCTTGCACATGGATCATTATTTATGGTCGGCGCATTTGCCTGCGCCGTTGTGGCTGCGGCAACCGGCTCTTTCTGGCTCGGGCTCATTGCCAGCCTGATTGCCGCTGCTGCTGCCGGTGCAATCATGGAAATGGTGCTGATCCGCAGATTATATAATCGCAGTCACCTCGATCAGGTTCTGGCCACATTCGCTCTGATCCTGATTTTCTCCGATGCGACACGCTGGATCTTTGGTTCATTCCCGCTTTATCTGGATATTCCGCCGCTTTTGCAGGGTTCTGTTACGCTGCCCGGCGGCTCGCAATATCAGCTATACCGGCTGGCGATTATTGGTGCAGGCATAGCTGTTGCCGTCGGGTTGTATTTTCTCATTGCAAAAACCCGTCTTGGCATGCGCATTCGAGCCGGTGAGGCAGACCGTGAAATGATCGGCGCATTGGGCGTTGATATTGCGAAGCTTAACACGATTGTTTTTGCATTAGGTGCAGCACTTGCAGGCCTTGCCGGTGCATTGGTCGGGGCGCTGCAATCCGTACAGGTCGGTATGGGCGAGCCGGTACTGATCCTCGCTTTTGTGGTGATTGTGATCGGCGGTATCGGCTCGGTTAAAGGTGCGCTGGCGGGTGCTGTTCTGGTTGGCGTGGTGGATACGATGGGGCGCTTTTTGCTGCCCAAACTCTTTGCAATCTTTATGGAACCATCGCAGGCGGCAACAGCAGGAACCGCGCTGGCATCCATGCTGATTTATATTGTTATGGCGATCATTCTTACGGTGCGCCCACAGGGATTGTTTGCAGCCAATGGATAATTTCACAATGTTTTCTTCATGCTGTGATGCAGTTCGGGTGCTGACAGGTAAGACATGTCAGGAGCTGGCACGATGACACGCGAAACAATGATAAGTCTGGTTTTTGCGCTGGCATTGCCAATCATTGCATTGATTGCCAATCAGATGGGCGAGATATTTTATATCTCACTGGTGACACGTATTGCCATTCTGGCTCTGGCAGCCACAGGGCTTAATCTGGTGCTGGGTCTTGGTGGCATGGTGTCTTTCGGTCATGCGGCATTTTTTGGCATCGGCGGTTATATTACCGGTATTCTGGCCAGCCATGCTGCCGACGGATCGGCGCTGATGAGCTGGCCAATGACGATTTCAGGCAGCGACCAGATGCTGATTATCTGGCCTGTTGCTATGCTGGTTGCCGGTCTTGTCGCGCTGCCGATCGGCATTATCAGCCTGCGTACATCGGGCGTGTATTTCATTATGATTACACTGGCATTCGCGCAGATGATTTATTACTTCGCGATTTCATGGCCGGCCTATGGCGGTGAGGACGGTTTGTCCCTCGCATTGCGTAATAATTTCCCCGGCGTGAATACGCTCAAACCGCTGAGCTTTTTCCTGATCGCTTACGGCGTTTTGATGGTGGCACTGTTTCTGTTTTCACGCATCCGCAATTCCCGTTTCGGCGCGGCATTGGAAGGTGCGCGGCAGAATGAATTGCGGCTGGCTTCCGTTGGCATTGGCCCCTTGCGTATCAGACTGGTCGCCTTCGTATTGTCCGCGATGATTACGGCACTTGCCGGTGCTTTATTTGTCGATCTCAATCGTTTTGTCAGTCCATCCATGCTGTCATGGCATATGTCGGGCGAACTGATCGTGCTGATTATTCTTGGCGGCACGGGGCGTTTGTTTGGTCCGTTGATCGGTGCGGTGCTCTATGTGCTGTTTGAATTCGCACTTGGTGGCATGGTTGAACACTGGCAGCTCTTCTTCGGACTGATTTTGCTTGGTGTTGTGATGTTTGCGCGTGGCGGCATTATTGGGCTTGTTGCAGGGAAAATCCGTTATGGCTGAGACTGTTCTCGACATTAAAAACCTGCGTAAAAGCTTTGGCGGGCTGAAAGCCACCGATGATGTCAGTCTGGATTTACGCAAAGGAGAAATCCATGCGCTGATCGGGCCAAACGGAGCCGGAAAATCCACTCTGATCGGCCAGATCGCCGGTACGATTAAGCATGATAGCGGCACAATCCGTTTTGACGGGCAGGACATAGGCTCGCTCGGCGTGACACAGCGTGCGCAGCTGGGGCTGGGGCGGACATTTCAGGTGTCTTCGCTGATGCCGGAATTTTCCGCCTTGCGAAATGTCATGCTGGCTTTGCAGGCATGTCAGGGTTCCAGTTTCCGCTTTTGGAAACCGGTAATGCAGGATGCGGCTTTAAAAGATGAGGCCGCTGCCATTCTGGATCGTGTTCATCTCGGATCGCGGATGCTGGTGTCCAGCGCCGAACTTTCCCATGGTGAACGCCGCCAGCTTGAAATTGCAATTGCATTGGCTCTGCGCTCCAAAGCGCTGTTGCTGGATGAACCGATGGCCGGAATGGGGCCTGAAGGCTCAAAGCAGTTGACGGCATTTCTGGACAAGTTGCGCCATGAAGTGCCGGTGCTGCTGGTTGAGCATGATATGGATGCGGTTTTTGCTTTGGCCGACCGGATTTCCGTTCTGGTTTATGGCCGCGTGGTCGCGACTGGCACTGTGGCTGAAATCCGCAGCAATGCATTGGTACGTGAAGCCTATCTTGGGGAGGCGGTTTGATGTTGCTGGAACTCAATCAGGTAGAGACATTCTACGGCGCTTCACAGGCACTTTTCGGCATTGATCTGCATGTGGAAAAAGGTGAGGTCGTCGCGCTTATGGGGCGCAACGGCATGGGTAAAACCACCACTATCCGTTCGGTTTTCGGACTGACTCCACTACGTCAGGGTAAAGTCAGCTTCATGGGGCGCAATATTTCCGCGATGCAGCCCTATCGTATTGCGCGGCTGGGGCTGGGGCTGGTGCCGGAAGGACGGCGTTGTTTTCCAAATCTGACGGTTACGGAAAATCTGCTGGCTTCTGCCCGCAAAGGGGAATGGACGCTTGAGGCGGTGAATGAGCTGTTTCCCCGACTGAAAGAACGCAGCCAGCAACAGGCGAATACTTTGTCGGGTGGTGAACAACAGATGCTGGCGGTTGGCCGGGCGCTGATGACCAATCCGGAATTGATCGTGCTGGATGAGGCGACCGAGGGGCTCGCGCCGGTGATCCGGCTGGAAATCTGGAAAGCCGTGCGCGAACTGAAACGGCGTGGTCAATCCATTCTGGTTGTTGACAAAACGCTGTCGGAATTACTGCCGGTGGCGGATCGTTGTGTTGTGCTGGAGCGTGGACGCACGGTCTGGCAAGGCACATCCGGTGAAATGACGGCCGATATTCAGGACCGGTATCTCGGTGTGTAATTTGTAGTGCAAGAACGGGGCTCTCCCCGAACATATTCGTTCAGGGAGAGACAGGTAAAGCCTGCCAGCCGGTGAAAATGCAGTTTAAAGCAGTTTAGCGATCATATTCATCGTGACGCCGGTTCCAGACATATGGCTCCGTCTGCGGCCATCCGGCGGGTGAATCTTCCCAAAATTCCTGACGACCATAAGGGGTCAGATCCAGATAGGTCCAAAGACTGCCGAGATACTCGACCCCGCGTGCGCCGTTAAAATAGGTGCGGTAGATATTCTCGCCATCGCGCAGGAAAACACTGACACCATGTATTTCCTGCATGATGTCCGGCGTGGCCGGATCACTCCTTGTAGCGCCCATATCCTGATTAAAATCGTTATGCTGTGAGGAGTACCAGTTCGGATACTGCCAGCCCATGCGCTCCTGATAGTTTTGCAATTTTTCCAGCGGTGCGCGTGAGATGAGTACGAGCGATGTATCCCGTGCATTAAGATGTGCGGGATGGGTCATTGCATCCACAACCCATGAGCAGCCGTCGCAACCCGCCCGCCATTCGGGTGCAAACATAAAGTGATAGACAATCAGCTGCCGACGCCCCTCGAAGAGATCTGCCAGACTGACTTCTCCTGATGGACCGGTAAAGGAATATGGCTTGTCGATTTTAACCATCGGCAGACGTCGGCGTTGTGCATTCAGCTGGTCGCGCGCGCGGGTAAAGGCTTTTTCCCTATTGATTTGTTCTTCGAGTGCGGCTTGCCATTCATTCATCGAAACAATTTCAGGCAGCATTGCAATAAGCTCCTATTGTTGATGGTATCGCTTAAAACCATTCTCTGATGCTGCGAGACAGGGCTGACGGCTCTGTCTTACAAGCATCAGCATCAGAGATCAGGACGTCTGTTGTAACGGAAATGCGGATGCTTCACCACTTTCTTAACAAAGATGGTGTTGGCACCGGAGAATCCGGCTCAATATTCCGGCTGTTAAACAGCCTTATTGAGCACGCTGTTCTGTTTTCTGGAGTTCATAAATGTTCTGCAATAGCGCAAGAGCGGCCGCTCTACGAACCAATATAGCAGACATCCGACAATAATCGTTGCGCTGAAGACCGCGAGGTAAATCAAATACGGGCTCAACGGGATATATGCAGATATTTTAATCATCACTTTAGCGATCAGGCCGAGAAATGCCAGATGCGTCAGGTAAATCGTGTAGGAAGCATCACCGATGAGGCTGAGAATTTTAAATTACGCAGTCCGGAACCCGCTTTTCTCGTAGGACACTGCACCCAAAATAAGCAGACCGAAGCTGAGAGCATAAATGATCTGGAGATACTGATAGCTGATACCGCGGCTTTCCAGAATATAGATGAGAATAAACAAGGCAAGACCGGTCAGAAAAGCCGGTTTCAGATTGATATTCGTGAAACGATGAAAGGCATAAAAAGCTGCCATGCCGATCAGGAAATTAAAGTTTAGCGGGGAAAAATAAGTGGTTAAAGCCGATCTTGAGCCTTCTTCGGCATATTGAAACACTATGCCACCGGTCATCAGCTATGCAGCCAAGATAATTATACCGAATGTTCTGTTCAGAATAAGTGTTGCAAAAATCAGGTAAAATGCAAGTTCGTGAATGAGCGTCCATGCGGGTGTGATCGGTAGTTCGAAACTATCGAGGCGAATTAAAAATATTGTCGATATCCAATTGCTGAAACTTTCCGGCACAATGCTTGCGCTGCCAAATCCCAGCGCCACCAAACCGCAGAAAATCGCTGTATACAGCCAATAGACGGGAAAAAGTCGTGTGAAGCGTTTCAGCAGATATTTCGGGGCACGCTCCGGCTGATTAATGTCTTTGTGATGTGCAAAAACAATAATAAAGCCCGAAAGCACGAAGAAGAAATCTACGCCTAAATTTCCGCGATGCGTAAAATTTAAAAAAACCGCATCATTAAGGTAGCGGGAACTACCGAGCAGCAGAGACAGATGGAAAGCAACAACAGCCATCGCAGCCAAACCACGACCTTGCTGCAAAGATTTTAGCTGAAGCTGCGTACTCATAGAGAATCCTCAAAACGGAAAAATTTTTACGTTCTGAGATATATTTTATAGTAAAAACAGGATTATGAAAAAATTTTGCAAAGCTCGTATGAAGTGTTTATCTCCTGAATTTTATGTGAATACTTGTTCGCCATGTAAATTTAAGCAGTTAATTAATATTAGAATGTATTAATTATTCGTTCATTTAGTAAAATCTCGAACCGGAACATCAGGCAAGAGTGCGACTAACGGCTTTTAAAGCGATCCTGTGCTGTCAGCCTGATGGATAGCGGTTCAGCATCTTTCCAGCGATAGATTTCCGTTTGAAGATAGTGCAACTCGTCGGCATAGTTGTCTTCGTTAACTTCAACCCACCACGCTTTGGGGCGGCCGTCATTACCGTCTGACCACCGGTAACCTCGTTTTTTGAGGTGATCTTTCATGTCAAAGGGACTGTTTTCCGCGTAAATTCTGACACGGGCTTTGCGGCTGGATTTGAGCAGTTCAGTGAAAGGAACGGTTGCGTCCGCCCCTGCGGGCCGGATCAATACTTCCAGTAATGCGTGGCAATCATCTGTCGCACGGTGCCCGTTATGGAACAGCCCGCTCTGGCCAACCAGATAGCCCAGTTTGCTGCCTTCAAAGCCAAACCCCGCCCATTGCACTTCCGCAACGGAGCATGCCCATGCTTTGGATACGAATAATGGAGACAATTTTTCGCAGAATGGTCTGTCAAATCCGGCATTATGAGCAATAATGAGATCGGCAGGTTCGATCATCGCTTCCAGCGACCGGAGATCAAGTGTCTGACCCTGCACCATTGCATCAGTAATACCGGTCAGCCGTGTAATCTCCGCCGGAATTGGAATTGTTGGCTGCTGCATTCCGCTGAAGACGCCAACCACATCACCAAAAGCACCGTCATCATTATAGGTAAAGGCAACGGCACCAACCTCGATGATCTGGTCGGTCACATGGCTCAGTCCGGTTGTTTCCGTATCAATAAGAACAGCAAGCCGCTCAAACGGACTGTCCTCCCGCCTGACAATCGGGCGTGGTGTCAGTTTGCGCAGAATGCGGAACCGTCCTGTTTCTTCCAGTTGTTGCGCTAAGGCTTCTTCATTGTCCGGCACAGATTTGCGGGTGGTGGCAACAGGCGTCACGTCAACCGGATGGCTGGTTTTCGTGTCAAACATATCAAACTGGACTGGCTTTGAATTCATACCGCAAATCTTACTACTGAGACTTTAGAGCATAATTCCTTAAACCTGGATCAGTTTAAGGTAAAATTATGCTCTAATTTTAAAGTGTTAGAGCGTCCTTTGTGTGCCAAGTCTGGCACACGGCGCTCTAGAATGCGCATATTCTAATTAATCTTGGCAAACAAAGTCAAAGTCCATTTGCCAGACAGGGATGGCGGTGTTTTTTTAAAAGAAGCCTGATTGAGACTAGGTGTAATGTGTAGCTCAGTTCATTGCTGTGAGAGCAGAGATTTCCACAGAATGCAGTGCATTGAAGAAATTGCATAGCTGCTATGCAAAAATGATGACTATTAGAAAACCGGCGAAATTTCTTTCTAACTTATTGTTTTAATTATATTTATAGAATTTTTATGTGTTGATAGCTAATGTCTATCAATTTTATATGATTAATTGACTTTATAAATTACGCTTTAGCCTCTATACGGAGCCCAGACAACATTCTGACAGGAGTGCACAATGGCAACCGTAAACACACAGATCAAACCTTTTATCGCGCAGGCTTACCGTCAGGGTAAATTCATCTCCGTGACTGAAGAAGATGTATTGGGCAAATGGGCCGTCTTTTTCTTCTATCCTGCTGACTTTACATTCGTATGCCCGACCGAGTTGGGTGATCTTGCAGATCATTATGAAGAACTGCAGAAAATGGGTGTTGAGGTCTATTCGGTTTCTACCGATACGCATTTCACGCACAAAGCCTGGCACGATTCATCCGACACAATCGGCAAGATCAACTATACAATGCTTGGCGATCCGAGCGGTGTTGTAACCAATAATTTCGGCGTCATGCGCGAAGGTCAGGGTCTTGCAGACCGCGCAACTTTCATCGTCGATCCGGACGGTATTATTCAGGCCATGGAAATCACTGCTGAAGGTATCGGCCGTGATGCTTCCGATCTCGTACGCAAGATCAAAGCCGCTCAGTATGTGCGTTCGCATCCGGGTGAAGTTTGTCCTGCAAAATGGCAGGAAGGTGAAGCGACCCTTGCTCCTTCGCTCGACCTCGTCGGCAAAATCTGACGCGCCGTAAATAATAAAACGGGCAGCTGTTTCCCGCAGCTGCCCGATTATCTGTGACAGTTTAGCAAGAGGAACACAGTATGCTCGATACGAACTTGAAAACCCAGCTGAAGGGCTATCTGGAGCGTCTGGTGCGGCCGGTTGAAATCATCGCCTATGCCGGAGATGATGCTAAATCGCGCGAACTGCTGCAACTTCTTGAACAAATCCGCGAACAGTCGGACAAGATCACGATTAAGCACGGCGATGTGGCCGGTGCGCGTGTGCCATCCTTCGCACTGACCTCACCGGGTGAAGATATTCATCTGGTTTTTGCCGGTCTTCCGCTTGGTCATGAATTTACCTCTCTGGTGCTGGCTCTTTTGCAGGCCGGTGGTTATCCGCCAAAGGTTGAACAGGCACTGATCGACCAAATTCGTGGCATCAAGGGTAATTTCCGTTTCGAAACTTATTACTCGCTTTCCTGCCAGAACTGCCCGGATGTTGTGCAGGCGCTGAATCTGATGGCTGTACTTAATCCTTGTATTGAACATGTCGCTATCGACGGTGCGCTGTTTCAGGATGAAGTTGCCGAGCGTCAGGTCATGTCCGTGCCGTCCATTTTCCTGAACGGCGAGGCTTTCGGTTCCGGCCGTATGGGCGCTGAAGAAATTCTGGCGAAGATCGACACCGGCGCAGGTGAACGTGCTGCCGAGGCGATTAACGCACAGGCGCCTTTTGATGTACTGGTTGTGGGTGGCGGTCCTGCCGGTGCAGCGGCAGCAGTTTATGCGGCGCGCAAAGGCATCCGTACCGGTGTTGTTGCTGACCGTTTTGGCGGTCAGGTGCTGGATACGATGTCGATTGAGAATTTTATTTCTGTTACCCATACAGAAGGGCCAAAACTTGCCCGCGCTATGGAAGCGCATGTGCGTGACTATGATGCCGAGATCATCAATGGTCAGCAGGCTGTTAAGCTGGAGCGGATTTCTGAAGGCTTTAAGGTGACGCTGGCTTCGGGCGCATCCCTTACCAGTACTTCTGTTGTGTTGTCGACCGGTGCACGCTGGCGCAAAATGGGCGTGCCGGGTGAGCAGCAATATATCAATAAGGGCGTTGCTTTCTGCCCGCATTGCGATGGTCCGTTGTTTAAAGGCAAGCGCATTGCCGTGATTGGCGGCGGGAACTCCGGTGTGGAAGCCGCGATTGATCTGGCCGGTCTGGTCAGCCATGTGACACTCATCGAGTTTGACAAGGCACTTCGCGCTGATGAAGTGCTGCAACGCAAACTGAAAAGCCTGCCGAATGTGACTGTTCTCACCTCGGCCAAAACCACAGAAGTGACCGGCGACGGCAAGCGTGTTACCGGTCTTACCTATGAAGACCGGATCAGCGGTGAGACCCGTTCGCTCACACTGGAAGGCATTTTTGTGCAGATCGGCCTTGTGCCGAATACTGAATGGCTGAAGGATACAGTGTCGCTGAATGCCCGCGGTGAAATCATCACGGATCTATATGGTGCAACCTCGGTTCCGGGTGTGTTTGCGGCAGGTGATTGTACAACTGCACCTTATAAGCAGATTGTGATTGCGATGGGAGAAGGAGCACGGGCATCGCTTGCAGCTTTTGACTATCTGATCCGTCTGCCTGCTGAGGAGCAGGCGGCTTAATGCGCGGTCTCGCATGAACCTCCGCGAGCTCGAATATCTGGTTGCGCTGGCTGAACAGCGCAACTTTCATCGTGCGGCTGAAGTCTGCAATGCCAGTCAGCCGACCCTTTCTGCGCAGATCCGCAAGCTGGAAGACGAGCTGGGCGTCACATTATTTGAGCGCTCATCACGCGGACTTATTCTGACGCAAGCCGGTGAAGCAGCAGTCAGACGCGCACGCATAATTCTTCATGAAGTGACGCAATTGCGCGATGAAGCCGCCGGACATTGTGCTGATGGTACACGGCGCTTGCATCTGGGGGTGTTTCCGACACTTGGCCCCTATCTTTTGCCGCATATTGTGCCGCAATTTATGCGGCATTTTCCGTCCATGGAAATTTTACTGACGGAAGAAAAAAGCACCGTTTTATTGCAGCGGCTGATCGACGGACAGATTGATGCCGCATTACTGGCATTGCCGGTTGAAGACCCGCAGGTCACCGGACAAAAACTATTCTGTGAACCTTTTCATCTGGCCGTACCTTCCGGTCATGTTCTGGCGGGGCAAGACCGCTTATCGGCGGATGCACTTTCCGGTCAGCGTCTGATGCTGCTCGAAGAGGGGCATTGTCTGCGCGATCAGGCGCTTACATTGTGCCGGCGTTATGGTGCACATGAATATGACGGTTTTCGGGGTACCAGTCTCGAGACTTTACGGCAGATGGTTGTGGCGGGTATGGGGCTTACTTTATTGCCGCAACTGGCTTGTATCGGAGCCAATGCGCAAAATCACATCGCTTTTTTACCGCTCGAAGCCGATGGGTTTCAGAGAAATATTGGTCTTTACTGGCGCAGATCAAGTAATTCCGGTGAGTTGATGGAAAAACTCTCATCCATCATCGCCGGTGTTGTAGCTGACCTTATGCCGCAACAGGGCTGAGTTGGGCTGAACATATTGCGCTTCAGCAGAATCATTCCGCGTCAGTGAATATGCGCTTATGTGAAAAACTGAGAACATCGCGCGTGCGTTGAAGTTCTGTGTGTGTCCATAAAGCCGGTTCAGACAAGTCTCGACACAGTGTCATTGCTCGCAAAGCATTAACAATAATAACAATGTGTTACATAAAAATGCGCTGCGCTCGCTCTCACATCTTAATAGCTGCTTGTGCAGATTTGGCTAAGCTCTAATCTTCAATGCATTGAGATGCAGAGAATGGCGCTTGCACATGGAAAATATTTCATTAATAATTTGACATTCGCAATCTGTATATCTTGTTGCCGTATCGCATCATGAAATTTATCTATGACAGAAAACGCATACATTTTGCTGAGTATTTTTATAATAAACGACAATATACTTTATTAGACTTTAGTTTGACTGCAACTTGGAGTGCAACAGAAAAACAGCATCATAATTCAATATAAATCGGCTTGCTATGGGAGGAAATGGTTTGAGCGCGATGATACTTATACTTGTCGGCCTTGCCGCATTTGCAGGGGGCTATTTCGTTTATTCGAAATACATTGCTGAACGCATCTATGCACTTGATCCGGAATATAAAACACCCGCTCATGCCATGAAAGATGGCGTAGATTATGTGCCAACCAACAAGTTTGTGCTGTGGGGGCACCATTTTACTTCTGTTGCCGGCGCGGCACCTATCGTTGGTCCTGCCATTGCAGTGATCTGGGGTTGGGCACCGGCCTTTATCTGGGTTGTGCTCGGTACTGTTTTCTTTGCAGGTGTTCATGATTTCGGTGCGCTATGGGCAAGTGTCCGCAACCGCGGCCGTTCAATCGGTGCACTCACGGAGAATGTTCTTGGCACCCGTGCCCGCTCCATTTTCATGACCGTTATTTTCCTGCTGCTGTTGATGGTCAACGCCGTTTTCGCAGTGGTCATTGCAGGCCTGCTGATTAATTTCCCGACATCGGTGATCCCGATTTGGGGCGCAATTGCTGTGGCAATCGTTATCGGGCAGCTGATTTATCGTCATGGCGTCGGGCTGCTGTGGCCGTCCGTGATTGGCGTGATCGTGCTTTATGCGCTGATCTTTGTTGGACAGGCTTATCCGATTACTTTGCCGGAATCCTTTCTCGGCATGAGCCCGATGGTGCAGTGGATTCTTTATCTCTTCATCTATGCGGGCATTGCATCGCAATTGCCGGTCTGGGTTCTTCTCCAGCCGCGCGATTATATTAACGGGCTTCAGCTCTTTGTCGGGTTGTTGCTGCTCTATGGCGCAACTCTGATTGCGCAGCCGCAGATCGTGGTACCGGCATTCAATCCGGATGTTCCGGCAGGCACGCCGAGCATTGTGCCACTGTTGTTTGTGACCATCGCCTGCGGTGCTATTTCCGGCTTCCATGGTCTGGTCTCGTCGGGCACGTCGTCCAAACAGCTCGACAAGGAAACCGATGCCCGTTTCGTCGGTTATTTCGGCGCTGTCGGTGAAGGCATGCTCGCACTCGCTGCGATTATCGCCTGTACGGCTGGTTTTGCATCTTATGAAGCCTGGCAGGGCGTATATACGCAGTTCTCTGCCGGTGGCGTTAAAGCCTTTGTTGAAGGTGGTGCAAATATCTTGTCAGCAGGCACAGGGCTTGGTGTCGGTATTGCTGCAACCATCCTGACTGTTATGGCCGCATTGTTCGCCGGAACAACGATGGATACAGGTCTGCGTCTGCAGCGCTATGTTATTCAGGAAGTTGGCGAAATCACCAATATTAAGCCATTGCAGGGTGGCACAGTCGCGACTCTGGTCGCGCTTGCAAGCTGTCTTGCTCTTGCTTTCGGTGCAGGTACAGGCGGTAGCGGCGGTATGCTGATCTGGCCGTTGTTCGGTACAACTAACCAGTTGCTCGCCGGACTGACACTTGCGATTGTTGCAGTGATGTTGCTGCGTATGAAGCGTCCGGTTCTGCCGGTTCTGATCCCGCTGGCCTTTGTGCTGGTCATGGCGATCCTTGCGCTTTTCATACAGCTCGGAACATTCTTTGCGAATAAACAATGGTTGCTGTTCGGACTGGGGCTGGTTGTGCTTGGTGCAGCGCTCTTTGTTGCGCTGGAGGCAATCCGGACAATGCGCAGGGAATATAGTGCGCAAGCGGCTGCCGGACTGGCGGATTGACCTGATGTCCAGACGGCTGAATAAAGAAAAACTGGCGGCGCTGTTCAGCGCCGTCTCTCAAGGTCTGGGGGAGTTCTATGCTGCGCCCTACAGACGCACTTTTGCAAAAGCCAGACGTGAGGAGGACGATCTTTTCATGATGCTCGTTTTTTCGGAAAGTCTGGGTATCCCTAATCCCGCTACCTATTACACTCTGGAACTGATGCCCGAGCTCTATGGCCGTTTTCACGATTGGCACGTCCGAATGGGTATGGAACACTCACCACTTGATGGTTTCCGATGCTGCTGAATATCTTGAAAAATCGCAGGGTTCTGTTCTTCGGGGGCAAGGGCGGGGTCGGGAAGACGACGCTGGCCAGTGCAACAGCTGCAGGTCTTGCTCAGCAAGGGCGCCGCATATTGGTGGTCTCGACCGATCCTGCACATAATCTGGGTCATTTGTGGGAACGTGAGATTGGTGCCAGGCCGGTTTCGCTGATGGCCGGTCTGGATGGTATTGAACTTGATCCAGGCAGCACTGTCGATGAGCATCTTAAATCAGTCGAAAATTCATTGCGGAAGCTGATGCCGGAAAGGTTGCATAAGGAAGTCAAACGACATCTGGAGCAGGCGCGTGAAGCACCGGGCATGGTTGAGGCGGCATTGCTGGAGCGGATTGCCGTGACTTTGGAAACAGGGCTTGCTCACTATGACACAGTTATTTTTGACACCGCGCCAACCGGACATACGACCAGACTTCTCGAACTGCCGGAGCTGATGGCGGCATGGACGGACGGCTTGCTCAAGAACCGCGAACGCTCGGGTAATTTCACACGCGCGCTTGGCCAGTTTAAAGCCGTTGATGCCGATAATGATGTTGCCAGTAACCTTTTTGAGGATGAACCAACCCGCGATCATGAAATGCGGGCGGTTTTGATGCGACGGCAGGATCGTTTTCGTAAGTTGCGTGAAATCCTGACAGATAGTGAAACAACGGCCTTCATGATTGTTCTGACCGCTGAGCGGTTGCCGGTTCTCGAAACAATAGAGCTTTGTCAGCGTTTGCATGATTTGCAGGTATCTGTCGGCGGTCTTTTTGTGAACCGTCGTTCACCGCGGGGCGAAAGTGCATTGCTCGATCAGCGTGCAAAGAATGAAGATGAGCATCTGGCGAAATTAATCAAAGCGTTGCAGCCCAAAGTGCCGGAGATTAAACAAATTCCTCTGTCTGCCAATGAGATCATCGGCGGTCAGGAGCTGGTGCATTTTTCCGCCGCCTATCTCGGCTGATTTTTAAAAATGACAGGATATGCTCAAACTCAGATGTCAGATTTCAGGGCAGGCGGCAGGCCAGCCCTATACATGACTTATCCTTGATGCCATGATAGTAACTTCTTCGACTGCGCCTGGGGAGGAGCGTTTCGTATGAACGGGAAGACATGGTCAAAATAAGCACCGTTAACATTCTCAATATGTTGGTGTTTTTCGCCTTTTCTATGGTGCTGTCTGTTGTTCCTGTGCGTTCTTCAGAGCAGGGCGAATTATCGATTATCACGTCATATCCGCCATCGTTTTTTGAGCCGTTTCGCCTCGCATTTGAAAAGCAATATCCTGATATCCGCGTGTCTATCGCCCAAAGAAACACGGCGAGTGCGAACCGTTTCATCATGGAGAAACCGGATATCACGCCGGATATTTTCTGGGCGTCCGCCGCAGATGCTTTTGAATTGTTAAAGCGCAAAAATGCGTTGCGTCCGATCCGCAGCAGGCCAACCGGAGCGCCGCAATATGTTCTTGGCTATCCGGTCAATGATCCTGAAGGATATTATCTAGGATTCGCTCTGTCGGGCTACGGCATTGTGTACAGCCCGTCCTATCTGCTGCAACACAACCTGCCGGTTCCGCGTAATTGGAATGATCTGTTAAAGCCGGTCTATTCGGGTCATATCGGCATTACTTCGCCTTCGCGCTCCGGCACCACGCATCTGATTGTGGAAGTCTTTCTGCAAACCTATGGCTGGGACAAAGGCTGGGCGATGCTCTCCAAACTTGGCGGCAACTTGTCTACAGTAACAGCACGTAGTTTTGGCGTTGCATCCGGTGTGGCGCAGAAGCGTTTCGGCATCGGCATTACGATTGATTTTCTGGCACAGCCTCTCGACGATGCGCATACGGATAATGTTTTCATCATGCCGCCCGATGCGATTTATACGCCAGCCAATATTGCTATTTTGCGGGGTGCTAAAAACATCACCAATGCTGAACGTTTTGTGGATTTTCTACTTTCAGAACAAGGGCAGAAAATCTTGCGCTATCCCGGCATTAACCGCATTCCTGTGCTAAGCAAACTGAATAAAGACCTGTTACCGGCGCCGGACAGACGCGGTCTGATGAATATGGCAGAATTTGACCCGCATTTGTCTGCCGAGAGATATGGTTTGGTCAATCTCATCTTTGATAATTTCATTATTCGCCGCAGAGCAACACTTGGCCGGCTTTGGCGGAAAGTGAATGAGCTGGAAGCGGCTAAATTTGAAAATACAGAAACTCTGAGCACTCTGGCGCGCGCACGGCAGTTACTCAGCACACCGCCCTTGTCGGCACATGAAGCCAATATTTTGAGTGAAGATCTGAAAACAGAATGGCCGCGAAGTGTGGCACGCACAGCGGAGCAGGAGCAATTCTCCGGTGAAATCCGCCGCATCGTTGAACACAATCTGGCAATGATTGAGACCCTGCTTTCATCAGTGTCTCCTGTCACCAATGACAAGAGATGGTACCGGTAATTTGATGGCAGGATTTATGAGAAGAATTGCTACGCCAATAACCCAATGGCGCATTGGTATCGGTGCACGGCTCGGCGCTGCATTTGTGGTGATTGTCGGTCTGGCAGTCGGTGCCTGTATTGTCGGCTGGCTGTCCTATTACCGGCTGTCCGGTGAATTGTCACATATTGCTGAACAGCAAATGCCACGACTGGCTTTTGCGTCCCGTCTGTCAAAAGCAGGTGCGGATATAGGTTCACTGACAGCCGCACTGGCAGGGGCTGAAAGCAGAAGTGAATATACTGCAATGCGGCGTATTTATGCTGCACGGCTCACGGCATTGGAAAACTTGCTGGAAAAAAGTGACCTCAGCGCGACGGTGAATACGATCTTGCCATTGGCGCGTGCTATTGAGCGCAACTTGCAGCAGATTGATCTGACATCGGGCAAGCGCTTCACCTTACTGGAAGCAATACATGCAGATATTGATGAACTGCGCTGGGTGCAGGCTGATCTGATCGATGAAGCCGCACCCTTGGTTGATGATACCCGCTTTAATATTGAAACCGAAATGCGCAATGGCCGTAATGCGGCGGCGCTCAGTGAGCAACGCAAGAGTGAGGCATTGCTGACACTTGTCGCTCAGGCAAGTCTTTCAACAGGTCTGATCGCCCGTCTTGCCAATGCTTCAACATCGGAAGAAATTCAGGAGGCGAATGCCTTTCTCGGTGATAGTGCCGATGAGCTGGCAAACCATCTTGGAACACTCAATAGCTGGCCGGACAGTATAACTGTTCGTCAGCTGGCCAAACGCATTTTGCAAAAGTCTGATCAGGCAACCGGCACGCCAAACCGCAAGCGCTCGCAAATGCGCGAAACTGTGCGCCTCGGGGAACTGGCCGTAATGAACGGACAGCTCGTCAGCGATCTTGGCCGTAATATTGAGACGGAGGTTGTGGCAATCGAAGCAAGTGCGGCGGCAGCGGCCGAACGCGCAGCATCAGCGATTAGCACCGGCAGAAAATTGCTGGCAGTCATTGCTCTGCTTTCTGTGGTTTTGGCCACTGCCATTGGCGTGCTTTATGTTCATAAAAACCTGCTGTTCCGCATCCGGCAACTGGCAACGGCAGCCAGTGCAATCAGTGCGGGGCGACCGGAGATAGAGATACCGGCAAAAGGCACGGACGAGCTTGCTGATCTGGCGGGGGCATTATTACTCTTCCGCCAGACGCGCGACGAGCTTATTCAGTCGGCAAAACTTGCGGCGCTCGGGCAAATGGCGGCGGGTATCGGGCATGAGCTCAATCAGCCGCTTGCAGCAATTCGTGCGCATATACACAGCGGCTCCACCTTGATTACGCGTGGTAAAGGCGAGCAGGCTCTGGTCAATTTTGACAAGATCCGTCAACTGACCACACGAATGGCCGATCAGATCAGTCATATCCGGCGTTTTGCACGGCGACCGGATGTGAAGCAACAAGCCGTTGATCTGTGCAAGAGTGTGCGTGAAGCGCTCAGTCTTCTGGAGCATCGTTTTGAAGATGATGATGTGCGCCTGAAACTCGAACTGCCGGTGTCGGACTGCCCGCTTGTTATGGCTGAACCGGTGCGTCTTGAACAGGTGATTGTCAATCTCATTGCTAATGCTCTGGATGCGGTCAAAGATCAGCCTGTCCGGCAGGTCTCCGTTACTGTTGAGGCGACTGAAAATGGTGCAAATCTGATTATCGCAGATACCGGAACTGGGATTGAGAGCGATCATCTGAAAGCAGTGTTTGATCCGTTTTTCACGACCAAGCCGGTCGGATCGGGATTAGGGCTTGGCCTTTCGATTTCTTATAATATTGTCAAAGACTTCGGTGCCAGCATTGCGGTGCTGGATACAGGACCGCATGGAACGCGGTTTATAGTTTTGCTGAAAGGGCCGGAATGACCTTGCAACCGGATGTTATTCTTATTGATGATGATGCCAGCGTGCTTGAGGCATGCCGTGAAGTGCTGGAGCTTGAAGATTATAGGGTTGCTGCGCATAGCTCGGTTGCATCTGCGCTGCGTGATATGCGTGTTGATAGCGGTGCGATTGTCGTTTCTGATGTGCGCATGCCGGAACATGACGGGTTCGATCTCCTCAAAGCTGTGCAGTCCATTGATGCGGAAATACCGATCGTGCTGATGTCCGGTCATGGCGATATTCCTATGGCTCTGCGTGCTATGCGTGATGGTGCATGGGACTTTCTGGAAAAACCGGCCGATCCGCTGATCCTGATTGAAACTATCCGCCGTGCGCGCAGTCACCGTCAGCTTCTGCTTGAAAATCGCCGGTTACGGCAGGCAGTGGCGGTTGATGGTTGGGAAGCTCGTTTGATCGGCCATTCAGCACCGATTGTACAATTGCGCGAGCGTTTGAAACGTATTTGCGGCGTGGCCACGGATATTTTGCTCATTGGTAAAACCGGTACTGGCAAGGAAGTCACTGCCCGAGCGCTGCATGATTTCAGCAACCGAAAGGGACGTTTTGTGGCCGTGAATTGCGGTGCAATCCCTGAAACAATGCTGGAATCTGAACTTTTCGGCCATGAAGCCGGCGCCTTTACCGGTGCGCGGGAAAAACGCATCGGTAAGATAGAATATGCCAATAATGGCACGCTGTTTCTTGATGAAATAGAATCCATGCCGCTGAGTGCGCAGGTGCGGCTTTTGCGGGTTTTGCAGGAGCGCAAAATAGAGCGCCTTGGCTCAAACACCGAACTCCAGGTGGATATTCAGGTGATTGCAGCCAGTAAAACAGATTTACATAAGCTGGTCGTGCAGGGTAGTTTTCGTGAAGATCTTGCGTACCGGCTTGATATCGCCCGCGTTGAAATTCCGCCGTTGTCAGCCCGCAAAGGCGATGTTGGATTACTGTTCAAGCTGTTTCTTGATCTCGCCGCCAAAAGGCAGGGACGTGCAGCTCCGCGTGTGGATGCAACATTTATTGCCGATCTTGATGGCAGAAGCTGGCCCGGCAATGTCCGCGAATTGCGCAATGTGGCGGAACGCTATGTGCTGGGGCTGGAGAATAATGCGCTGGCCGACTTGTCTTTAGATAAAACACAAACGCTGGAAGCACAGATGGACCGGCTGGAGCGCGCTATCCTGCTTGATACCCTGTCCAACCATGACGGGCGCATTGGCGCTTCGGCGACCGCCTTAGGAATTTCCCGCAAAACGCTTTATCTGAAAATGCGCAAATTCGACATCGCCGCACAGAATGAAGATGAGGAATGATACCCTTATGACCCGCTCGCAGGCCGGTCATGTTACCTTTATGACCCATTTGTGTTTGTGAAAGCCCGCATTTCCGGCGTTTTTGACTTTGGCATGATACTTGCTTCTTTAAAGGTATCGTCTGATCTCAGGCGATACTCTAGGGAGGAGAGTTCTATGTTGAAATCGATTGCAGCCACCATGCTGATGTCAGCGGCTATGATTATCACTGCTTCTGCGCAAAATGGCGGAAAAGTAACTGTCGTCACGTCATTCTCAAAAGACGTGACAGACCCGTTTAAGGCCGGTTTTGAAGCCAATAATCCGGGCTTCACGCTTGATGTTCAAAACAAGAGCACCAGCTCCGGCGTGAAATATGTTGATGAAACAAAATCCAACAATCAGGTTGATCTGTTCTGGGCTTCCGCACCGGATGCTTTTGAAGTGCTCAAAGGTCGTAATCTGCTGAGCAAATTTACCCCGTCTGTCACAGGCCTGCCGGACAAAGTCGGTTCTTATCCGGTTAATGATCCGGATTCTTATTATTTCGGTTTTGCGGCATCCGGTTATGGCATTATGTCCAATGACCGCTATCTGGAAGCAAACAATCTGACAAAACCTGTCGAATGGTTTGATCTGGCCAAGCCGGAATATTATGACCATGTCGCTATTGCGGCTCCGTCACGTTCCGGTACCACTCATCTGACCATTGAAACTATTTTACAGGGTGAGGGCTGGGATCAGGGCTGGGCAACGCTCAAGAATATTGGCGGCAATCTTCAGCAGGTGACAGAACGCTCTTACGGCGTTCCTGATGCGGTGAATTCCGGCCAGACAGGGATTGGCATTGTCATTGACTTCTTTGCCTTCTCGGCACAGGCAAGCGGTTTTCCGGTCAGCTTCTCTTATCCGTCAGTAACAACTGTTGTACCTGCCAATATTGGTGTTGTAGCCAATGCGCCTAATCAGGCGGGCGCGGAAGCCTTTGTTAATTACTTGCTTTCAGAAAAAGGGCAGGCCGTCTTGCTTGAACCGGCGATCCGCCGTCTTCCGATCAATCCGGCCAGTTATGCAAATGCACCGGAAGGATTTCCGAACCCGTTCAAGGATGCGCGTTTTCAGACCATGCTTGTCTTTGACTCTGAAACTTCCAAGAACCGTACCGATGCTGTTGATGCATTATATGATCAGCTGATTTCGTTTCAGCTTGATAATCTGAAAGCCGCAACACGCGCCATTCATGCAGCAGAAAAAGCGCTTGCCACGAATGAACAGGCACCGGCACGCGCGCTCGTGAATGAAGCCCGTGCACTGGTTGCCGCTATGCCGGTCAGTGCTGATGAGGCCGTGAGCCAGCAGCTTCGCGATGCGTTTTCCGGTGGTAAAGAAAAGACAGCCCGTCAGGCCGAGCTTGAACAGCAATGGGCTGCTTTTGCCAAGGAAAAATATTCAGCCGCAAAAGCAAAGGCTGAAGAGGCACTTGCGCTTGTCAACTAAAGTCTGAGCATCTCACGGTCAGACTGTCCGGCTTGACCGTGAGATGCTCCGGCGCATGACAGACCGCCTGCGAAAGCAGGCGGCTCCATCCGATTATCCGCTTTCGTTTGCTCTGGCGCCCTGTGGCTTGCCGGAACAGCCGACTTCATACCGGAGACTGCCGCAATGGCTTTCACATTATCCATTCCAAGAAAACGCATCTCGGCCAGCCCCGGCCAGATCATAACAGCGCTGATTATTGCCCTGTTTCTGGCTGTTTTCCTGCTCATTCCCACCGGAACGGTTATCTATACGGCGTTTACGGAAAAGGGCACCGGCGCACTTACAGCCATCAACTTTATTGATTTTTTTAACACCGAGCTGTTCCGCCGTTCGTTCTTCAATTCGGTCTATGTTGCAGGCATGTCGGTCGTCTGGGCGACGGTCATTGCACTGCCGCTGGCCGTTCTGACCACCCGTTTTGATTTTCGCGGATCCATGATTATCCAGACACTCGGATTCATCCCGCTCATTATGCCGCCTTTTGTGGGCGCGGTGGCGATGCAGCTGTTGTTTGGCCGCAATGGTACGGTCAATCTTCTGCTGAATGACTGGTTCGGCTTCCGTATTCCTTTCATGGAGGGGCTGAACGGCGTTATCTTTGTGCAGTCACTGCATTATTTCCCATTCATTCTCATCAATCTTTCTGCGAGCCTGCGTAATATCGACCGCTCGATGGAAGAGGCTGCGCAAAATCTTGGCTCGTCAGGTTTCCGCCTGTTCCGGCGTATTGTTTTCCCGCTGGCAATGCCGGGTTATCTTGCCGGTGCCTCGCTTGTTTTCGTCAAAGTTTTTGATGATCTGGCGACGCCGTTGCTCCTCAATGTGAAGGATATGCTGGCGCCGCAGGCCTATCTGCGCGTGACCTCGGTTGGTCTGACTGATCCGATGGGTTATGTGATCGCGGTTATTCTGATTGTTGTGTCTATTTTTGCCATGTGGTTGTCCGCAGTTGCCATGCGCGGCAAAGATTATTCCACGGTACAACGCGGCGGCGGCGGGCTGACAAAGCGCAAGCTCACCAGACGCGAAAGTTTCATTGCCTATGCCACGGTCAGTTTCATTCTGCTGCTGGTTCTCTCACCGCATATCGGGTTGCTGTTACTGTCTTTCGCTACGGTCTGGTCATACAGCCCGCTGCCGGACGGTTATACGATGGCGCATTACAGCCGCGTGTTTGGTGAAAGCTCGCTCTATATTAAAAACACGCTGATTTATGTCAGCCTTGCCGGTTTGATTGATGTCATCGTAGGTAGTGCTATTGCCTATCTCGTATTGCGTACAAAGCTGATCGGGCGTCGCTGGCTGGATTGGGCAGCAACCTCGGCACTTGCCATTCCCGGTGTTGTGCTCGGTATTGGTTATCTGCGCACTTTCTACAATATCCCGCTGCCGGACGGCACACCGCTGGCAACGCTTTGGGTTATGCTGGTGCTGGCACTTGCTATCCGCCGTCTGCCTTATGCGCTGCGGGCTTGCTATGCTGCACTTCAGCAGGTGTCTATCTCGCTTGAAGAGGCCGCTGAAAATCTTGGTGCCACCAAACAGAGAACAATCCGCCGCATTGTATTGCCATTGATGACAGGCGGTCTGCTTGCCGGATTTGTCACCAGCTTTGCAACGGCGGCGGTCGAGCTTTCTGCAACGCTGATGCTCATCCAAAGCAATTCTGACGCGCCGATTGCCTATGGGCTTTATGTCTTCATGCAATCACCTGCCGGACGCGGGCCAGGTGCTGCACTCGGGGTTATCGCAGTGATACTGGTCGGGCTCTGCACGTTTTTATCACATTACGTTATTGAACGCCGGCAAAAGACGCTTGGGGCGGCCAAGTAAGATTGGGGAGAAAAAATATGACATTAGACACAAACAGTGCCGCCTTGCCGACAACTCCGGCAAAAGCAATCAGTATCCGCGATGTGAACCTGTCTTATGGTGCGGTTCATGTGCTGAAGGATATTTGTCTGGATATTAAACCCGGCGAATTCTTTGCCTTTCTGGGGCCGTCGGGTTGCGGGAAAACAACATTGTTGCGCCTGATCGCCGGATTTAATGTTGCGCAACAGGGCAAGGTGGAAATTGGCGGTGCGGACGTGCTCGACATGCCGCCGTGGAAACGTGACGTTGGCATGGTGTTCCAGTCTTATGCGCTATGGCCGCATATGACCGTTGCTCGCAATGTTGCTTTTGGTCTGGAAGAGCGCAAACTGCCGCGCAAAGAAGTTGATAAGCGGGTTAAGGCGGCTCTGGAACTGGTGGGGCTGACCCATCTTGCTGATCGTCGTCCTGCCCAGCTTTCCGGTGGACAGCAGCAACGTGTGGCGCTCGCCCGCACAATTGCCATCGAGCCCAAAGTTCTGCTTCTCGATGAACCGCTGTCAAATCTGGATGCGAAAATGCGTGTCGAGGTTCGCCGTGAATTACGCGATTTGCAGCAACGTCTGAAGCTGACGACCATTTTTGTGACCCACGATCAGGAAGAAGCCAATACAGTTTGTGATCGTATCGCGGTCTTCAATGAGGGGCGTATTCAGCAGGTCGGAACGCCGATGAGCCTGTATGAAAAGCCAGCTAATCTGTTTGTCGCCAGCTTTCTCGGAACTGCCAATATTCTCGACGGTCATGTGGAGGATACACCGGACGGTCGTGTTTTTGTGGTGGAAGGGGCGGGCTCTATTCCTGTCCCAGAGGGTACGAAGGTTGCGCAAGGGGCTAAACTGGTATTCCGCCCGCAATATGCAACGATAGGCCATACAGAGGAGGGCGCCGTGGCGCTTGAAGGCACCATCGCGCATCGTGAATTCCTTGGTGCAATCATCCGCTATGGTGTTCAGGTTGGCACTGCGACGGTGTTGATTGATGTGCCGTTTTATACCGGTGACACATTGCTGGAACCGGGAACTGCAACAGTGCTTGGTTTGCAGCCTTCTGCAGCACTCTGGCTGACGGAGTGATAGTGACATCCGCCGGTTGATAACCGGCGGATGCTCCCCCGAACACGACCATAACCGATTACCCCAGCTATTAATTGAGTATATTATGCAGGAACTGCCTGATCTCATTGTTATCCGCCATGGTGAAACCCAGTGGAATGTTGCCGGACGATTGCAGGGCCGGAAAGACACGCCTTTAACGAATAATGGTGTGCGGCAGGCAAAGGCTGTCGGTGTGCGTTTGGCCGATACAATCGCTGCTCATCAAAGTTTGAAATTCTGGAGCAGCCCGCTGCCCCGTGCTTTGCAAACTGCATCCATCCTTGCCGGTATCTGGACTGTCCCTTTTGAGAAATTCACGCAGGCTCCGCTTCTTATGGAGCGGTCATTCGGTGTGTGGGAGGGACAAACATCCGATGAAATCAAACGGGATTTGTCTGATCAGTATCGGGCACAGCAAACTGATCCTTGGGATTATACGATGCCGGAAGGGGAAAGCCGCAATGATCTGAAACAACGGATGCAGACATGGCTGACAACGCTGGAAAAGCAAACAACACATGTTGTGGTAACCCATAGCGGATGCCTGCGGGCGCTGCGCGGTATTTATACAAAAGCATCTTCTGAAGTGATGCTTGCCTATAGCGAACCGCAGACGGCATCATTTTTGCTCTCTTCCGGCCATGAAACCATGCTGGAAATTCCGGCTGGTATTCTACGGGCTATGGGTTGCGAGGGCGCGGGAACCACAGTGCGCCTTTGATTGATTACCATCATGTTCTGATGACATTGCAGTGCAGGATTAACCCGACAAATGAAACAATATAAAAAAGTTAAGATACTCGCGACACTCGGACCGGCTTCTTCCGAAGAGCATATTATCCGGCAGTTGCACGCGGCAGGCGCAGATCTGTTCCGGATCAATATGAGTCATGCCAGCCATGACATGATGCGCCAATTAATCTGGCATATTCGCGCTGTTGAATTACAAAGTGGCCGCCCAATCGGCATTCTTGCTGATTTACAGGGGCCAAAACTGCGTATTGGCAGATTTGCTCAAGGCACAGTAGAACTCAAGATCGGGCAGAGTTTTACATTGGATAACAGGGATGAGCCGGGTGACAACAGTCGTGTTTTTCTTCCGCATCCGGAGATATTTGCAGCGGTGAAGGCGGGGCACCGCCTGCTGATCGATGATGGAAAACTGCATCTACGCGTGGAAAAAGCTGACAATGAGAGCATGACCACCACTGTTGTAGCCGGTACAAAAATCTCTGACCGCAAGGGTGTCAGCCTGCCTGATACATTATTGACCGTGGGTGTTTTGACCGACAAGGATCGGGCAGATCTTGATGCGTTACTTGCAACCGGCGAAATTGACTGGGTTGCTTTGTCTTTCGTGCAAAGGCCGGAAGACTTGATTGAAGTGCGTAAGATTGCCGGTGATCGCGTAGGACTGATGTCCAAGATCGAGAAGCCTCAGGCTCTGGATCATATTGACGAGATTATCAGGCTTTCGGATGCACTGATGGTGGCTCGCGGAGATTTGGGCGTGGAAATGCCGCTTGAATCTGTTCCCGGATTGCAAAAACAACTGACACGGGCGTGCAGACGTGCAGGCAAACCCGTGGTGATTGCCACGCAAATGCTGGAATCTATGATTAGCGCTCCGGTGCCAACGCGTGCAGAAGTTTCGGATGTGGCAACTGCGGTTTTCGAAGGCGCAGACGCCATCATGCTTTCGGCAGAATCCGCTTCAGGTGATTATCCGGTTGAGGCTGTGGCAACAATGGCGTCTATCGCCCGTAATGTGGAGCTTGATCCGCTTTATGCAGGTATTATCAACAAGCAGGGCGCTGCCCCTGAGGCAACCGGTGCTGATGCAATTTCTCTGGCGGCACACCAGATCGCAGTCACGTTAGGGCTTGCTGCCATTGTTTGTTACACCTCGTCGGGTACGACAGGTTTGCGTGCCGCGCGGGAGCGCCCTCCGGTGCCGATTATTGCGCTTTCGCCTGTTGTGCAAACCGCGCGACGGCTGTCTCTGGTCTGGGGTCTTTATTGTGTCACCACGGATGACACCGCAGATATAGATGAAACTGTGAAACGTGCTTGTGCCATTGTGGAAGCGGAAGGTTTCGGCGGGCAGGGAGATAGTATTATCATTTCTGCAGGCGTGCCTTTTGGCATACCGGGCAGCACGAATATGCTGCGTATTGCTGAATTATAGAAGGTATTTTATATTCTCTAACATAAAGCAAGCATTTGCCATCAACAGCATGTATTGATTTCTTGTGTAGTTTGACAGGGGCTCTTGTCAAAGTTTTTCAAGAATGGTAACGTTCCCACAATGATCGATCTAAGAGACCGGTCGCTTGGGAGGAGTGTCAGCTTGAATAAGGATACAGGGCGTCGTGCGACGATCGTCGATGTTGCGAAAAAAGCTGGCTTGTCCAAGAGCACAGTAGCCCGTGTTCTGGCTGGTTCCTCCAATATATCGCAGGATGCTGCCGAACGCGTACAAGCCGCAGTGCTGGCAACCGGTTATGAGCGCAATCATCTGGCAGTCGGCATGCGCTCAGGGCGCAGCGGGTTGCTTGGTCTGGTTATTCCGGACATTACCAACCCGTTTTGGGCGGAAGTGGCGCGCGGTGCGCAGGATCAGGCTGCGAGGCAGGGTGTTTCGCTGCTGGTATTTTCTTCAGACTGGGATGCGGATAAGGAAGCGGCACATCTTCGCGCCTTATGTCAGGCACGCGTAGATGGCGCGATCATCAATCCTGTCGCTGATAATCTTGCTGATCTCGACCGTTTCGGCATGCCTTTTGTGCTGATCGGTTCGAGTGCCGAGCGCTTTCCCGATACGAGCAGTGTCGGGTCAGATATCGTGCAGGGTGTTCGTCTCGGGCTGGATGTGCTGCTCGCGCAGGGGCATGTGCAGCCGGCATTAATCCTCGGGCCTAAATCCCGTTTGGCGCGTGCGCGTTTTCTGCGCGCGGTACGTGAGCATTGCATTGAGCGGGATGTTGACCCCTCAATACTCATCACGGAAGACAGTGACTATACCGTTGAAGGTGGTCGTTCTGCTATGAAACGGCTGTTGCAAGCGCATCAGAATGGTCAGCATCTGGCAGTTTTTTGTGCGAATGATCTGATGGCGCTTGGTGGTATTCTGGCAATCCGTGATGCAGGGCTGTCCTGCCCGCAGGATGTGTCAATTCTCGGTTTTGACGGTATTCCTTCCGGTGCTTTTTCCTGGCCCGGATTGACGACAATTGAAAAAGACGGTCGCCGTATCGGCTCCACGGCAGTCACTGCTTTATATGCAGAAATTGCCGGACGAGCAGAACATGAGCGCATTTATGTGCCGTGCCGTCTTTTGGAGCGCGGCTCACTCGCTGATCTGTCAGAGATGGCAACTGCGCGGCTGGCTGCAAAGGGGTAATTCAGACAATGAGTCATAGTTCTGCATCATCAGTGAGTACTCAAATTGGGAACGTTCCCAAAATGAAGCGCTTTAAAAGCAGCTTCCGCCAGTGGTGGCCTTATTATCTGATGATGGCACCAGCCCTGATTTTCTTTTTTATTTTCCACTATATGCCGGTGTGGGAAGCTAAAATTGCTTTTGAACAATTGCGCATCATTCCGCCGAATATCTGGGTGGGGCTGAAGCATTTTGAACTGTTGTTCTCGTCCACGATTTTCTGGCAGGTGCTGGCCAATACGCTGATTATTTCAGCAATGAAAATCGTCTTTGTGTTTCCCGTGCCGATCATTGTGGCATTGTTGCTCAATGAGGTTCGCGGCACGGGTACCCGTAAATTCATTCAGTCGGCAATTTATCTGCCGCACTTCCTGTCATGGGTAGTAATTGCAGGTATTTTCATTGCTGTTTTGTCGCCGAGCACCGGTGCCGTGAATGAAATTACCGGCTTTTTCGGTTTTCAACCGGTTTCTTTCATGACAGAGACAGGCACAATTCGCTGGGTGCTGGTATTTTCTGAAATCTGGCGTTCTGCTGGCTGGGACAGCCTGCTTTATCTCGCAGCCATTATGTCAATTGATCAGGAACTTTATCAGGCTGCGGAAATTGACGGTGCTAACCGCTGGCAGAAAATTTTCTACGTCACCATTCCGGGTATCGTTCCGACGATTGCTACATTGTTCATTCTGAATGCGGGCATGTTCCTGAATGCTGATCTCAATCAGGTGATCAACTTCACAAACGATATTGTGCGTAGTCAGATCGATATCCTCGATACCTATGTTTATCGCATCGGTTTGCAAACCGGACAATATTCGCTCGCAACCGCAGCTGGTCTGTTTAAGGCAGGGCTCGGCATGATCCTGATTATGAGCGCGCATTTCATCTCGAAAAAGCTGACAGGCAAGGGGATCTGGTGATGGCAGCAGGTAAAATCCGTCGCTCTCCGCTGGAGCGGGCAGAATATGCAATCATTCTCTCTACCTTGCTGCTGCTTGTGGTGGTGATGGTTCAGCCGCTGCTTAATCTACTGGCTGTTTCCCTGTCATCGCCTTCCGAAGTCGCACGGATGAGCGGTCTCACAATCATTCCGGAAGGTTTTTCGCTTGAGGTCTGGAAGCTGCTGATCACTAATCCGGCTGTGCAGCAGGGGCTGATCAACTCGGTCTTTATTACGCTGACCAGTACGGTTCTCGGTGTATGCTTTACAGCACTGATGGCGTGGGGATTGTCGCGTCCGGGCTTGCCGGGACGCCGCATCATTCTGGTCTTCGTATTGGTGACGATTGTTTTCGATCCCGGCATTATACCGGATTATTTTCTCAACAAGCGTCTGGGGCTGATCGACAGCTATTGGTCTGTGATCCTCTTCAAACTGGTCAATGCCTGGTATCTGATCATTCTGATCCGTTTTTTTGAAGAAGTGCCTAATGAAATTCTGGAAGCCGCAGAACTCGATGGCGCCAATGTTTTTCAGACATTTTGGTATGTCGTATTACCGGTTTCAAAATCAGCTTTGGCAACGATTGCTTTGTTCTATTTCGTTTTCCATTGGAACGATTTCTTCCGCCCGATGATCTACCTCAATGACCAGTCCAAATGGCCGCTGCAGGTTGTACTGCGCCAATTTGTGGTCGAGGGCGACAAGATTGCCATGGTCGGGCTGGAAAATTCCGTCAATTACACAGGCGCAAGCCAGATCAATATCAGGGCGCTGAGCGCAGGTATGATCCTGCTCACGATTGTACCGATCCTGGCGATCTATCCGTTAATCCTGAAGTTTTTCACTAAAGGCACGATGAGCGGCGCGCTCAAGGGCTGATTATTCCGGCACATATAAAGGGGAAGGACATATGCTGAAAAATAATCTTATTCTGTCTGTCAGTGTGGTTGCGCTGCTGTCTGCTGCAGCATTGCCGGCACTGGCCGAGCCGGTCACTATACGCGTAGTGGCGAAGGATCTGCTCAACACCAATCCGGATGACGTGAAACTCATTGAGAAATATGAAGCGGCGCTGAAGGCAAAAGGGACAGATCTGAAGATTGAGATCGTCAATCTTCCGGCTTCCGGCTATGCTGATAAGCTCGGCGCGATGATGTTGTCCGGCGACATTCCCGATCTGATTTATTTTCAGGGCGGTGACACGGTAATGGCCGAGCAGGGCGTTCTTGAAAACTGGAACGACTGGCTGCCGAAAACAACTTATCTGAAAGATGCGCTTTACCCGCACAATACCGCTCGTCTGCAGAATTATCCGTATCTGCTTTATGCATTCCCGCCGCGGATTTCGCAGCCGGTTATGCGTGAAGACTGGTTGAGCAAAACCGGACTGGCTGCACCGAAAACGGTTGATGACTATGTTGCTTTGTTCAAGGCGATTAAGAGCGGCAATTTTGGTGGTGCAGGCAGTGACAAATCCTATGCGCTGACCGTGCCGGGCAGCATGGATGAAGCCGATACGATTTTTAATCAGGCATTCGGCGTCAGCTCATCCTGGCTGAAAGACAAAGAGGGCAACTGGATTGCCTCACAGATTTCTGAGCAGGAAAAAGCCAAGCTGACTTTCTATGCATCGCTGCGTGAGCAAGGACTGCTGGATCCGGAATATATCACCACCAAATGGGATACCAAGGAAGACAAGTTCTATTCCGGACGCGTCGGTATGGTGTTCTCGGCATCGGCTGAGAATGTGGATGTTTATCGCGGTAAGATGAAACAGGCGAATCCTGATGCTAATCCGGAACTGGTTCTGTTGGCACCGCCTGCAGGCACCGGTGGCGAAGGTCTGGCCGCTGTTGATGTTTCCAAGGAAACACGTGGTTTTGCAATTTCAGCTCTCTCGAAGCACAAAGAAGAAGTTGTTAAATTTCTTGATTTTGTGGCCAGCCCTGAAGGGCAGGCATTGGAACGCCTTGGTTTTGAAGGTGAGCAATATACCCGTGACGGCGAGACCATCAAGCCAACAGACAAAATGGCAACCTGGTATGTACGCTTTATCGCGGCCGCAAACTGGAAACTACCGGAAGGTGTGAGAAGCCCTGCTGCCGCGCAGTTTCTGACCAATATCACCCAAAGCTACAAGCCTGATAATGCATTTATCTGGCCGAATGAATATGCGCCTGATCTGGATGCGGCGCAGAATGTCTACAAGGCATGGGCTTATAAATTTATCTCCGGACAAGCGGGTTTCGATCAGTGGGATCAGTTTGTTTCTGAGTGGAAGACTGCCGGCGGTGACCGGCTGACTGAATATGCGAGGACTGTATTAAAATGATGGACACATTTGCTCCTTTGTCTCTGCAAGGACGAATTCGGGCAGTTCTTTATGGCGTCGCTTACGGTGACGCCATCGGGGCACCGGTTGAAAAACTTTCAGCCGAGCAAATTCGCCAGCGTTACGGCCGTGTTACCAATCTGAATACAGAATGGCATCGCATGTCGGAGAGCGGCATAGCCCGTAACTGGCGTGTTCGGGGCAGTGGTATCGTGACTGATGATACGCTGATGACCCTGTGTCTGATGAATATTTATAATGACGTACGCCGTCATATTGATGCCTGGGATATGGCGGACGGTATGGTGCGTGAAATTGCATGGACACCGCGCTGGGTTCCTGAATTGCAGCGTGAGGCCATGCTGATTGAGCGCCTGTTCTATCCGGAAAAATGGATTTTTCAGCGTCATCAGCTGTCCAATTGCGATCCGCGTGAAGGTGGTATCGGCAATATGGTGAATTGCGGTGCGGCGATGTATATTGCGCCGGTTGGCGTGATGAATGCCTGCAATCCGAAAGCGGCCTATGATGAGGCGATTGCTTTCGCATCCGGCCATCAGCAGAGCTATGGTCTGGAAGCCGCAGGTGTGTTGGCGGCAGCGATTGCAGCGGCTTTTATTCCGCACATTACCATCGATGAAGTGGTCAATGAGGCCGTTGCATTAGCAAAAGACGGTACAAAACAGGCTATTCTTGAAATTGTAGCCGCTGCAAAGACCCTCAAAGGGCAGGACGCGGATAAAGTCACTGAGGTTTTCCAGACGATTATCGGAAAATATTCACCGATGGGTGATGATGTCACGCATTCTGTGAAGAAAACCGGTGTGGCCAGTGAAGCCTATCGTCCGTCCCGCCTCAATGCGATTGAGGAACTGCCACTGGCCTTAGGTTTTGCAGTGGTCAATGACGGTGACTTCTACAAGACCATTCATGACGGCATTAACTCCGGACGCGACACGGATTCCATCGGCGTCATGGCCGGTGCCATTCTCGGCGCTATGCATGGTGCGTCTGTCATTGACGATACGGATGCGGCATTGCTGGATTCAGCCAATAAGCTTGAGCTGAACAAGTCGGCTGATGCATTTTATCAAACCGTAATGGAAATACAAAAAGCAGACAGGCAGTCGGAGCAGCGCAGAGCATCGATGTGGGATCATCTCACAAGCAATGCCGCTCACGCTGCTGCCTGACGCTATTTTACGATCAATAACATATACCGGAGCCATAAATGTCTGAAATCGAACTGAGAAATGTAGGTAAGAGCTATGGAAAAACCTCTGTGCTTGCAGACATTTCGCTCGAGATGGGTGATGGGGAATTTGTGGTTCTGGTTGGTCCGTCCGGCTGCGGAAAATCAACGCTTTTGCGCATGATTGCCGGACTGGAAGATATTACCTCCGGTGAAATCCGCATCGGGGGTAAGGTCGTCAATGATATGCGCGCGAAAGAGCGTGACATTGCGATGGTTTTTCAGAGTTATGCGCTTTATCCGCATATGAAAGTTGCGGAAAATATGAGCTTTTCTCTGAAGCTGAGTGGTACACCGAAAGAAGAAATCCGCAAACGTGTGCAGGAAGCGGCAGAAATACTCGGCCTTGAGAAATTGCTGGACCGTTTCCCGCGCGAGCTTTCCGGCGGTCAGCGTCAGCGCGTGGCGATGGGGCGTGCCATTGTGCGTGCGCCAAGAGCGTTTCTGTTTGATGAGCCGTTGTCCAATCTTGATGCCAAATTGCGTGTAAAAATGCGCAGTGAGATTAAAAAACTGCATCAACGTCTCGGAAAAACCACTGTTTATGTCACCCATGACCAGACGGAAGCGATGACTATGGCTGATAAAATCGTGGTGCTGAATGGCGGGAAGATCGAACAATATGGGCCGCCGCTGGAACTGTATAATGATCCGGCCAATATATTTGTGGCGGGTTTTATTGGCTCTCCGGAAATCAATTTGCTGAAAACAGAGGCGAGGGGTGATCATGCTGTCACGGAGGACGGTATTGTTTTGCCGCTTGTCTCTCCGTTAAAATCACAAACCAGCATGATGTATGGCATCCGCCCGCAGCATATTGAGATTGCTGATGAAGGTATTGAGGGGCTGGTGACATTGGTTGAGCCAACCGGCGATAGTCAGGAACTGGTGGTTAAAGTCGGTGAGCAGGACATCCATGTCATTGCCAAAGGCGACCGACAGTTTACGACTGGTATGACAGTCAGGCTGGCTCTTGATGCTGCAAAAGTTCTGCTTTTTGACAGCGTATCCGGTGAGCGTCTGCGTTATTAAATCCCGATGGAAGGCAATCTGTTTCCGAGTAAAGCGAAGTCTTATTTGAAGTAGGGCACTTGTGTAGAGCGGCTAGCGAAGTGCAATGCTTTGCACCATTCGCTTAGCTAAAAAATTGACCACTGCCCGTACAGATGGCAATTGTCCGCGGCGATGGAACGGTGATTTAAACACAGCCCGACACAACCTGCCTCAGCCTGTACCCGCGTGAGGCTGACAGGATTGGCGGTGTTTGTTTCATTGTAACCGGCGATCCACAGCACCTCGGCGCGGATAGATAGACAGATCTTCGTCTTCCGGATCGGTTTCAAGGCGTTTCAGGATCGGGCAATGCGGCCGGTGATCCCCCTGACAGGCATTGACCAGCATTGTCAGTGTGTTGGACATATCCTGTAGAGCAGACGATGGTACCGTAGCGGTGATTGCGCCGGAATGCCCAATCATCCACGCCGACCACATTGATTTTTTCATGTCTAACCGCTGATCTTCTTCACACCGTGTGGATGGGCGTGTCGTTGCTCACAGGTATCATCAGGCGTTTGGCAAAGGCTGCAGCGGGACGTCGTCCCAAAGCTAATCCAAGATGATGCACAATAGTATCCAGTCGGACAGTCCGGCGGCTGCACTCGCTCATTAAAATCCATCCCATCTGCAAACTCCCGCATCCTCAAATGCAGAGAGTGTGACATTCTTACTTTGCAGAAACAGGACATTTTAACTTTTCGGCTACAGATGCCAATTAGATAATCTATCTTATGGAACTGAACTATGTGAAGTTAAACGACAGAGTATGTGTCTGCCACGTATAAATGTTTGGTTTTTGCATCTGACTTTCATCTAATCGGTGATTATAATTTCACATTCATAAGTTACCGATCGCTTTGCCTATTTGCCAATAAATGCGCCCGACGATCATACCGCCGTCTACAGTAAGCTTCAGGTTCCACGGAAATACAACGGCCGCGCCAATTTCATCCGGACTTGCGCCACGCGACAATAATGTCGCATTATGTTTACCCTTAAAAAAGGCCCTTGTTTTAGTAACATCGTGTTCGGTGTTTGGCTTCAGTACCATTGATGTTTCCACTAGCTCGATCATAAGGAAAATCGAACGTTGGCACCAGACGCTCAAGAGCCGCATCCTGCTGGAAAACTAGTTCTTCCAAGAGGATATTAAAGCCCAGATCGCGGCGGAAATCCACTTAGCCAAACGCACGAAACTGTTCAGACAATCCGAACCACCTCTTACCGCGATGGCGTAAACTCGCCTCATACTGAGCCCAATTGGTGATCCGGTATTTTTGCTTGTGGATCTTATGGCGATAATCAGAATTGTGTTTGATTGGCATAAGCAGGTTCACGAGCAAGTCAAAACTCAACCTATACCATCCAACTCTATACGATCATTAAAGCTGAAATCGCATCCCTGCACTAACACCTCCAAAGCCCATCAAATTGGGATATTCACGAGTAAATTATCGATCTATCATTTACCAAGATAATTTCACGTGGTGATGAACATGTTTATCAGCTGTTCAAAAATTTCTTATCAAATAATAGCTTTATTGGTTTTATTTTTTTCATCTGAATCCGTATTTGCCGCTGATTTGACCATTGCTTCCGGTGATACTGGTAACGGTCAGGCATTATTACGTAAGCAACTGGATGATTTTGAAAAAATAACCGGCAATAAAGTCGCGATCGTCGATATGCCATCCAATTCTTCCGACCAGTTTGCCCAATATCGTCTATGGCTGGCAGCTGGCAATACGGATATTGATCTTTACCGAACTGATATTGTTTGGGCTCCGCAATTGGCTGATCAGTTTCTCGATCTGAGCAGTGCAGCCAAAGATATTGTAGCAACGCATTTTCCATCAGTCATTCAAAGTCAGACTGTGAATGGTAAACTGATTGCGCTTCCGCTGTTTGCGGATGCGGCAGTGCTGTTTTATCGCAAAGATTTGCTGGAAAAATACCAAAAATCAGTTCCGAAAACTTTCGACGAGCTCACTGAAACAGCGCAATATATTCAAGATAAAGAACGTATGTCTGGCAATAAAGGTATAAATGGCTATGTGTTTCAAGCCAATGCCTATGAAGGCCTCACCTGCACTGCGCTGGAATGGATAAAATCTTTTGGCGGTGGACAAGTCGTAGAAGCAGACGGCTCAATAAGCATCAATAATGAGAACGCCATTAAAGCGCTTGAGAATGCGCATGATTGGGTTGGCTCAATAGCACCGCAGGGGGTGCTAGGCTATGGTGAAGAAGAAAGCCGTGGTGTCTGGCAAACCGGTAATGCGGTATTCCTGCGGAACTGGCCTTATGTTTATCCGCTGAGTAATAATGCAGACAGTCCTATACGTGGCAAAGTCGGCGTAACAGCTTTGCCGTCTGCTCATGCGAATGAACCATCAGCAGCAGCTCTCGGCGGATGGAATATTGCAGTTTCCAGATATTCGCAACACACTCAACAGGCCATTGAGCTTGCGAAATTCCTTGCTTCAAAACAAGCGCAGAAAGAGCGTGTAATTGCGCTTTCTCTGCTGCCGACAATCCGAACACTCTACGATGACCCACAGATAATTGATGCGCAACCATTGTTGCCGCAATGGAAACCGATATTCGAAACGGCCGTTGCGCGCCCGTCAGCGCCAACAAAAACCAAATATAATGAGGTTTCTTCACTGTTTTGGAGCGCTGTGCATGACACCTTGTCAGGAAACGGCACTGCGGCCGACAATCTTGCTCGACTTGAAGAAAAACTCACTATTCTCAAAGGAAGCGCCTGGTAACCGGAGATAGGCATGAAATGGTTACTATAGATAAAGCCGGTTCAAAATATATTGCAAAGCCATTGCAACGCTTCGATTTTTTATTAAGCCGGCAGCGAATGGCGATACTGTTTCTTATGCCTGTCGGCTTGGTTTTAGCTGTGGTTGCGTTCTGGCCATTGTTTCGCACAATCTATTTCTCCTTCACAGATGCCAGACTGACCAACCTTGATGAGGCACGCTGGCTAGGGTTGCAGAATTATCTGTCATGGAGTGAGTTACAAAGTGGACGGGTTATCTATTCCGGCTTGTTAATTGATATGGTGTGGTGGCAGGCTGTATGGAACACCATTTATTTCAGTTTCGTCTCCATTTTTTTTGAGACAGTTTTTGGCATGATTATCGCACTCGTACTGAATTGTTCATTTAGAGGGCGGGGTCTGGTGCGCGCTGCTATTCTTATTCCTTGGGCAATTCCTACTATTGTTTCAGCGAAACTCTGGGGATGGATGCTCAATGATCAGTTTGGTATTTTAAATGACCTTTTCTTGCGCATTGGTGTGATTTCGCATCCTGTTGCCTGGACAGCGAGTGCTGACACCGCGATGATTGCGGTAATCATTGTAGATGTCTGGAAAACAACTCCATTCATGGCTTTGTTGTTGTTAGCCGGTTTACAGATGATCCCGCGTGAAATTTATGAGGCGGCGCGGGTGGATGGTGTGCACCCAGTCAAACAGTTCTTCTGCTTAACCCTGCCATTGCTACGTCCTGCACTGATCGTGGCAATTATTTTCCGCATGTTGGATGCCATGCGAATTTTTGATCTGATCTATGTTTTGACACCTAACAGTTCGCAAACGAAAACTATGTCTGTTCTCGCTCGCGAAAATCTAATTGATTTTGACAAGTTTTCCTATGGCGCAGCGCAATCAACGCTGTTGTTCCTGATCCTTGCATTGATGGCTATTTTTGTGCTGAGCTTTGGCAAATCGCTCCTCCGGAAGGAGCCGCAGTAATGGTGTCAATTTTTATACGAACCTGCGCATTATACTTGCTGGTTGCGATTATTATTATACTTGCGATTTTCCCTTTTTATTATGCGATTACGACCAGCATGCAAACGGGAACGGCTCTGTTTGAAGTGCATTACTGGCCTGAAAATCTGTCTTTGGCGAATTACTACGCGGTTATCAATACGAGCAATTTCCCACGCAATATTTTCAACTCGATATTGGTTGCGAGTATAACAGTATTATTATCACTATTGTTCTCTGTGCTGGCGGCTTACGCTTTATCCCGCATACGGTTTCGCGGTCGTAATTTGATCCTGATGGTGATCCTTTCCATCTCTATGTTTCCGCAAATTGCTGTGCTCGCTGGCCTGTTTGAAACGATCCGTTTTTTGGGTCTGTATAACCGTATTGCTGGTCTCGTCTTTTCTTACATGATTTTTACACTCCCTTTTACGGTCTGGATTTTAACGTCTTTTATGCGTGAACTTCCTTTGGAGATTGAAGAGGCCGCGATTATTGACGGTGCCGGGTCATGGACGATAGTTACACGCATTTTTTTACCTCTGATGTGGCCTGCTATGGTGACAACCGGCCTACTGGCCTTCATTGCCGCATGGAATGAATTTTTATTTGCGCTGACTTTTACTTCATCCTCTGAAATGCGCACCATTCCCGTGACAATAGCATTGTTAACCGGCGTGAGCGGGCATGAAGTGCCGTGGGGTAATATTATGGCGGCATCCACGATTGTCACGATGCCATTGATTATTCTTGTTTTGATTTTTCAACGGAAAATCATTTCCGGTCTGACAGCCGGTGGTGTCAAAGGATAGAACTCATGACACATATCCAGCTGGATAATCTTCATAAATCCTATGGCACATTGCAAGTAATCAAAGGTGTTGACCTTGAGATTGCATCGGGTGAGTTCATGGTATTCGTAGGCCCGTCAGGGAGTGGAAAATCAACACTTTTACGTATGATTTCCGGACTTGAGGATATTACAGACGGCACACTTTTATTCGACGGCAATGTCGTCAATCAGCTGGCACCTTCACAGCGAGGTATAGCGATGGTGTTTCAGTCATATGCGCTATATCCGCATATGACTACTTACAGAAATATGGCTTTCGGTCTTAAATTGGCCAAGCATAGCCGAAAAGAGATTGACCGGCGCGTGCGTGAAGCTGCCGAGATGTTACAAATCACACCCTATCTTGGATCCCTGCCACGCCAGCTTTCCGGAGGACAGCGCCAGCGTGTTGCCATCGGCCGCGCTATCGTACGTAATCCGCGGGTATTTTTGTTTGATGAGCCTTTGTCCAATCTCGATGCGGCTCTTCGTGTTGCGACGCGCATAGAAATAACAAGGCTCAAACAAAAAATGCCGCAAACAACTATGATCTATGTCACGCATGATCAGGTTGAAGCTATGACACTTGCCGACCGCATATGTATCTTACGCGAAGGAAAGGTCGAGCAAGTCGGCACACCGTCAGAACTTTATGAAGCACCATGCTCATTGTTTGTTGCGGGCTTTGTCGGTTCACCCAAAATGAATATTTTGAACGGGCGTTTTGCTGCCGCGTTTGGTGCGCACACGGTTGGGATACGCCCAGAACATCTCAGACTTTCTCCGACGCCTGCGAACTGGAGTGGCAAGGTCATTTTGCGAGAAAATCTCGGCGCAGAAGCTTATCTTTATATTGATATTGGCGCGGGTGAGCCTCTGATCGTGCGGGACAATGCAACGGGCACGCCGGTAATGCAGCAAGCTGAAAAACCGACGCATATCGCCGTTAAACATAGCGAATACCTTTATAAATTCGACGCAAGCGGTCATTTCCTGGGGCGCGGCGCGACATAAGGAGACAATCTGTATGACTATTCAAACGCTCGTCTGGGGAGAGAATGTTCATGAGCAGATTAACCGGCAAGTTGGCCAGCTTTATCCTGATGGGATGCATTGTCAGATTGCCAGACTGCTGACTGAAGATAAAGACCTCTCCGTTTCAACTGCGACATTGCGGGGAGATCAACACGGGTTAAGCGATGAGAGGCTGGAAACAACAGATGTTTTGCTCTGGTGGGGTCATCAGGCACATGAGCAAGTCAGTGACGAAGTTGTGGAACGAATAATCCACCGTGTCTGGCAAGGTATGGGGCTGATTGTGCTGCATTCCGGGCATTTTTCCAAGCCGTTTAAACGGCTTATGGGAACGCCTTGCTCGCTGAAATGGCGCGAGGCCGGAGAAAAAGAGCGGCTGTGGGTCGTTAATCCTTCACACCCGATTGCCAAAGGACTGCCTCAATATTTTGAGCTTGAGAACGAGGAAATGTACGGGGAGCCTTTTACCATTCCTGACCCCTTGGAAACGGTTTTTATTTCATGGTTTGAGGGTGGTGAAGTTTTTCGTTCGGGCCTGACCTATAAGCGCGGTGCTGGTCATATATTTTATTTCCGCCCCGGTCATGAAACCTATCCTACATATTATAATCCTCATGTCGGGCAGGCTCTGCGCAATGCTGTGCACTGGGCATATAATCCAAGCAGAGTGGCTGCGATTGCCGATGCCCCCAATGTACCGGCAGATGAAGCGCCAGAGCAACTTGCCTTGCGGAGTGAGGATAACGGCGCTGGCACTGCTGCATTATAATACATTCAGGACAGGGCTATGCGCTTATTAATCCTCGGTACCGGCTCTATGGCACATAATCATGCGATGCATTTTGGCGCGATCAAAGAAGTGACAATCGTTGCAGCCGTCGATCCCAATCTTATTCGGCTGCAAGCTTTCGGACTGACTCATTCTATCCCGCGTTTATTCAACACATTAGAGGAAGCAATTGCGTGGGGTGAGTTTGATGCTGTGGCAAACGCCACGCCCGATGCCAGCCATTGTGTTACGACATTGCAGGCTCTTGATGCAGATAAACATGTGTTTTGTGAAAAACCACTGGCAACAAATTATACTGATGCTCTGGCGATGGTCACAGCCGCACAACAAAGCGGCAAAATCGGGATGGTTAATCTAAGTTATCGCAACATAGCTGAACTGTCCCAGGCACGGGATATGATCCGTGCCAGCGTAATCGGCACACCGCATCATGTCGAAGCTTCCTATTTGCAAAGCTGGTTAGTGTCAAAGCACTGGGGGGATTGGCGTAGCGATCCGGCATGGCTGTGGAGATTATCGACCAAACACGGTTCAAATGGTGTGCTGGGTGATGTTGGCATTCATATACTGGATTTTGTCACTTTCGGCTCGGATCTCGATATTGACGCTATATCCTGCCGCCTCAAAACTTTTGATAAAGCATCGGAAAATCGGATTGAAGGCTATGAGTTGGATGCAAATGATAGCTTTGTTATGACAACCAGTTTTTCCAACGGCGCACTGGGAGTTGTTCATGCCAGTCGCTGGGCGACGGGGCGTATCAACGAATTAAAGCTATGCGTTTATGGCGATAAAGGTGGCTTGGAATTACGGCACTGGCATCAGGGAACGAGCCTTGCAATTTGTACCGGCGCGGATGTTGATGACGGTAACTGGCAACAGGTAGAGGCTCCGGCCGTGCGCACGACCTATCAGTGTTTTGTCGATGCGGTAATGAAAGGAGACACGCAGGAACCATCATTTGAACAAGCGGCAAAAATCCAGCGACTGCTTGATATAGCGATGAGCTCCATGTGAATTTTAAGGGTATTTATGATGAAAAATATCTGGATAATTTCTTTTGACGGTGTCGCTATCTCGGGGATCATCACCGAAGCACTTAAATTAGCGGCTGTTCTTAAAGAAAAAGGTTTTCATATCCTTTTGGACCTTGGCTATGACATTAAAACGGATAAGGGCAATTTTGGCAAACCTTATGAAGCGTTACGATGTTATTTTCCCGATTGGGTTGAGCTCGCGCGTACTGCTGATATCCGTTCGCTATGTGATTATAATATTAATTTTTTGAATTTTGTTTTCCGTGAAGTTAATAGTATCGGAAAAATAAATTTGATATTTTCAGATTTGTACAAGAGAATAGAAAAAATCTCAGATGAACTATCTCGTAATATTTGCGAATACTGGAAGCGTGAAAACATTTCTTATATTATCGTCGAGAATGGTACACTGCCTGAAAATGTTATTTTTACGAAAGCGCTGTATAAAGCAATCGATATATATGGCCGAGAGTTAAATCTCGGAAAATTTGTAATCTGGCGCGACCATGATTTGATGTGGAGTAGTGAAACAGCAGTGCAAAAATATGGTAATGAGCCATATCACAATGCTGTAAAGCCGGTTCTCTCTCCGTTTATTCAGTATGTCACATTGCATGAAGCTGCGGCTTGGAAATTGAAACAATGGGCTGGTGCTGACATTGATTTCAGCGTTTTACCAAACACTTATAATTTTAAATATTGTGAAAATTCTGGATTTGTCAGGCCGATGCTTAAGATTAAGAGTACGGATGTTGTTCTTACCAGACCCACACGTATAATTCCGCAAAAACGGATAGATCGGGATATTCATCTGGTCAGTCACCTGCGGCAGCGTTTTGCTACTCAAGGCAGAGAAACATATTTGTTGGTTGTGGGAGATACAAATGAAAATAAGCACTGTACGGCAGCACTGAAATTATTGACGGACCAGCTCGGGCTGACAAAAAATATATTGTTTTTAGGCGGGCTTCCGTTTATTTTAGATAAGCATAATAATCATGAATTATCTGTTCAAACAATTATTTTAGCTTCGGATGCCGTCTCTTTCCTGACGTCTTATGATTATGACAGTTATGGCAATCCAATTGGAGAGGCTATATCTCTGGCTAAATGCTATTTAACCACACGTTATGAATATTACGATGCTGTTTATGGCGATCAAGGCTATTTGGCGCCGGTTATGGAGATAACCAAATATCAGGATGGCCTGCCTGATGAGACATTCATAGATGATGTCTACGAGTTGTTAAACTCTCCGGAAAAAATGCAAGCCTACGCGAAATTTAATCATCAACTAGGCCAAAAGTATTTATCTGACCAAGTATTACATAAATTTTGTAATTTTTTTAAATAATTGGCAATGTTATGCACGAGATGAAGGATCAAATACGATTATCAGTCGTTCTTCCCGTTTTTAATGAGCAGGAGATGATTGTTCGTGTTCTTGAAGCCCTGTATTATCAATATAATGATATATCTTTGATTGATCGAGATCTCTATGAGATTGTGATCGTTGATAATAATTCTACAGATAGCTCAATTGTAAAAATTCAGAATTTTCATGCCCGTCACCCGGATTTAAATCTCTACTGCATTTCAGAAAACATTCAGGGTGTCTCTTCCGCACGCAAAAGAGGAATGGACTGGGTTACGATACGTTCTCGCGAACGTGACGAAGGTAAATCAGTCGATGATAAATTTTATATATTTTCTGCAGATGCGGATTGCATTGTCGATAAACAGTGGCTCTACAAACTTTATCGTAAGATGGTAGAAGATGACGCTGATCTGGGCACGTGTAATTATTATTACGATCAAAAGCATTTCCACAGCCGTCCACATTTATGGCGACAAATTGAAAAAACATTGCGTTGCAGAGCATTCACATTTCAGCTTTTTGGCGGATTTCCCGATGGCAAAGGTTTTGCTGTTGAACGGGAAAAATATGAAGCCGTTGGTGGAATAGACATCTTCTATCAAATTAAGAATGGCTGTTTCGTACAACATTTATCAGATGATTGGGATTTTGGCATCAAGATCGTTGCGAATGGAGGGAGCAACACTTATGCCCACCATGCTATGGTGCAGATTAATAGCAGACGTGTAGACTATCTTCTGAAGGAAGTTATAAACGGAATTGCTTATGGTGCGGACGGCATCATCGTCATGAAGGATGTGCGTACCGATATTGATACTGGATTTCAAGGTGACCTGAACGATGATCAGTCGGACTTGGCATGGGATTATTCTATAAAAGATTTTGTCCCAAAGAATATTATACTTCCCTTACTTTTAAATCCGAAACTTTACAATGACCCCCAAGTTATAGATTTTTTTGGCTTTGATCTTTTAAACCGGATTATTGATCGAATTGAAGAAATAAAAATTGAGTCAGGGATATTAAACTTCAGACCAATTCATTTGTATAAAACACCTTCCTATCGACTTTATTTTGAATTTAGAGACGAGATATTCTCGCGTATGCGTAAATATATTGGTCAAGACATAGGGTATCCTCCGGAGCTACCTGATTGTCTTGATGAGGTTTTGCGACTTAATCCTGATGATTTTCACAAGTTTGTTTATTATTTTTGTGAAGATCGGGAGTCCGGCTGTGCACATAATTATTTTGCGAATGGCGGTGTTTTCTAAAGCAACTGAAAGGATTGCTCCATATAGGTAACGCTATGAAGAATATTGAAAAAGCATTAGCATCCTTGAATATTCTTGATCCGAATTATCCGCGGCCTGCGGTAGCTGATATACTGATGAAGCAGGAGAACCGGGATCTCCTGGAATATGTGTACCGGGATCCATTTGGTGCGCATGTTTTTCCCGGAGATATCGACAACTATTCCGCGACTGATTTTTTTGCTGATTTAAATCATGCGTTAAAACAAAATAATCCGATCCATTTGTGGGCATATATTCCGACTTGCCGTTATCGCTGTCATTTCTGCCAATTTCCAATAGTGCTTATAAATCCCAAAGATCCCAAATCACGGGATATGTTTACCAAAGTGATTGATTTAAATATTTCAGAAGCCCGATTATGGCTGAAGGCAGTTCCACATTTAGCTGACGTGCCAATTGGTGAATTCAATTTGTTTGGTGGTACGCCCTCTTTGTTGCCGGTTGAAGAACTCGAACGGTTGCTGGATTTTTATCGCACGCATTTCAATTTCAGTGAGGCGACTTTGCGTTTAGAAGGTGAGCCCGGCAGTTTAACCCTGCCTTTTTTGACGGCCGCTTCTTATTTAGGGATTACAAAAATTTCTTTCGGGGCTCAGTCTTTTTCGGATGAAGTTATCCGTTCATCCGGAAGAATGCATAATAGTCAGGATTGTTTTGAAGCGGTTCATAATGCCAGAATGGCTGGTTTTGAGTGGATTAGTGTTGATTTGATTTATGGATTACGTAACCAAACTGTCGATCTGGTGCGGCAGGATATATTAAAAGCGCGCGAATTAAATTTAGAGCATCTTGTTTGCACAAAACTACACCTTGAAGATTTTATGAAGACAAGAACCGGTGTGTCGATGCAACGGCCGTCAGTTTGGCAAAAAAAAATAAAGGAAAAAAACGATAGCTCCAAATTAAACATTCCAAGCCTTGGTGAACAATATCAAATGCGTGAAATTATCGATGATTTGTTGCTCAATGATTATAATGAACATCCAAATATGTATTATTACAAAAAAGGAAATGAGCCAGAAAAATGGAAAGGAATAATCACAGATCAAGATAAGCAATTTCCAGAAATTGCTATCGGTGTAGGAGGAAGTTCAAAGTGCCGTGGATCAGAATCCATAAATTATACTGAATTTTCTGATTATGAAAATGCAGTCATAAATGGCAAAATCCCTATATTATCCACTAAAGGGATATCTCCATTAAAACAGGAAATTATTTCTTTTAAAATGGCACTTTCCACTTGTCATCCTGTTATTGATGAAATTCATAAAGAAAAATTTTACGGAAAGTCCTTCTTTGACAATGGTCATATATTAAATATTTTGACTGATCTTGAAAAGAAAGAACTGATTGAAATGGATTCAAACTCAGTTACTCTCACTAAAAATGGAAGAGTTCTTTCTGAGGCCATCATTAATACGGTTTAATTACCTGTAATCTCAAAACTCTTCATAATACGTACAAATCTTTAATGGCCCGATTAACCTTACGCATTGCCATATATGAAACTCTGATGTTGAATATTCTGGAAGGCAGTGGTGCAAACTATCAAAGAATCTGAAATTTTCCTTGGCCAATTTGCAAGCGTACAAACTTCAATAAAAGATCCCTATCCCAAGGAACGGGATATTGAACTCAGCTCAAAACAACGCAAGTTTGTGATCTTCATGGAGCTTTTTATAGGGCGCTTAGCGCGACAATGTCTTCTTTGAGCGGCTGTGGCGGTCGATTAAATATGAGAGGTCTATATCCACGCCTATAAAACTGGTCTGCCCCCTAGAAAGTGATCCTTTATGAAGTATGGCTTATTAGCCGAAGAAGGACATTGAAATGGCAGCGAAAAGACACAAGGCTGAAAAGACCGTCACGAAGCTTTGTCAGGTTGACGTGTTTAATACGCAGGGAAAACCGATGGCTGAGGCGATCCGATCGAAAGGCGTAACGGAAGTCACATATTACCGCTGGCGCGCAGAATATGGTGACTGAAGAGCGACCAGTTGAAGCGCCTGAAAGAATTGGAGGCCGAGAACACTCGCCTTCGCCGGACAGTCTCCGATCTGACGTTGGACAAGATGATCCTAACGGAGGCCGCTAGGGGAAACTTCTAAGCCCCGCACGTTGCCGTGCTTATGTTGATCATGTCATCGCAAAACTGGGCGTGCCCGAACGACGGGCCTGCCTGGTTCTCGGCCAGCACCGTTCTACGCAACGTAAGGTCGCAAAGACACCAGATGACGAAGCGGCGTTGACCGCCGACATCACAGCCCCCCAATATGGCCGATATGGATATCGCCGCATCACGGCGATGCTGCATCAGGTGGGTCGGATCGCGAACGTCAAATGGGTCGGGCGGAAACACTACAACACCGTGCGCCCGCACTCATCCTTGGGCTACAAGCCGCCGGCGCCTCTGTCTGGCCACCTCAAAACGGACCTGTATCAACTCCGGCGTTAGCGATTAGGCCCAGCATGCACGAACATTAAACTCGGATCACTCTATGGGGGCAGACCAAAACTTGGACCGGTCCTGAAGGAGTGTCGACTACAACTGTCATTTTTTGATGCCATGAATAAGCTGAGTATCTATACTTATAACCCATAAAAAGAACTGCTATGGCAACAAAAAATCCAATGAAAATCTTCAAACTCTTACATCCTCGGTAGACAATTTACGCCCAGATGTTTTTTTTAAAAATCTTAAAATTTGAATATTTATGAACTACTTGCGAGAAGATTTATAATAAGAATAGAGAAAAATATAAATAAATACGAAACTGCACGGTGCTTACCGAAAAAACATCACATGTTAAGAGCATTCACATGTGCGTATTAATGCATATAAAAAAATCAACGCAACAAACATTACCGGAACCAAGCATCATAAAATGTTCAAATAGTTTTAAAAAAATCACAAGAAACCGTCACTGAACTGTTATCTGCCGCTGTTAGGTGCCTGCTCGAATAACCCGATGAGATGAAATTCATCTTGAACAGGAGAGCGCCTGATGGCCTTTGACAATAAGACATCCACCCGCACTGCATTCCCGCTCAGCCGCCGCACATTTCTGCGTGGTACAGCCGCCACTGCCTTGAGCATGCCGTTTGTTATGCGTGCCGGTGACGCTCTGTCCTCCTCCGGTAACCTGCGTATTGCTGCCTGGGCCGGTTATGTCTCGCCGGAAATGCTTGCTGCTTTTGAAAAAGCCACAGGCATCAAAGCTACCTACACCGCTTATGGCACCAATGATGAAATCCTCAACCTGATGAAAGTCAATCAGGGTCAGGGTTTTGATGTCATCTGGCCGGCGCTTGACCGCGTACCGAATTATGTTGAAGCCTCGCTCATCGCACCGATTGATGAGAGCAAAGTGGAATGGGATCGTTGCATCGACAGCGCTTTGAAGAGTTCTGAAAAACTCGGCGCGGTTGTTGATGGCAAGCGCTATCAGGTGCCAACTGATTGGGGCACAGAAGCCATTGCTTTCAACACGGAAAAATCGCCGCTTGTTTATGGTGAAGCATCTTATAGCGATCTGTGGAAGCCGGAAATGGCTGGTAAGGCCACTGTTCGCGGCCATTCGGCACTTGTTGGTCTCGGCCTGTGGCTGGAAGCCGAAGGCAAACTGCCACGCCCGCTGCTGGAAAGCTTTGCCAGCGAAGAAGCGATGCGCGCCAATTATGATGTGATCCTTAAAGAAGCGATTGCCCGTAAAGGTAATATTGCTCAGTTCTGGGCGAACCAGAATGAAGCACAGGGCGCTTTCCTCACCAATGGTTGCATCATCGGTCAGACATGGGATTCAACTGCGGCCGGTTTGAAAGAACAGGGACAGCCGGTCAGCTATATCTCGCCGAAAGAAGGCGCACTGGCATGGATGGAAGGTGTTTCGCTGCCGGTCGGCGCCGAGAATATCGATCAGGCCTATGCCTTTATGAACTGGATGCTCACACCGGAAGCCGGTGCGATGTATGCAAGCCATGCCAAGGTTAACACCACTGCTAAGGGCGCAGAAGCGCTGCTGCCGGAAGCTGACAAAGCATTCTTTGCCGCTGCCTATCCTAAAGATGCACTGGACAAACTGTGGTGGTGGCCAATTCAGGAAAGCTGGTTTGTCGAACTGCGCTCCGAATATCAGGATCAGTTCCTCGGCGCATAAACCGGATAACAGATACGGTTTTGCCTGTATCTGTGAAAACCTCCCCGCCTTTCTGCCAAACGCCGGTTTGCACTTAAAACTGCAAACCGGCGTCATTTAAAAATGAGAATCCCCATGACAGACGCAGTCAGCCTTCAGAATGTCGAGATGCGATTTGCAGCTACAACGGCCGTGAAATCTATGTCTCTGGATGTTCGCTCCGGCGAGTTTTTTTCCATTCTGGGGCCTTCCGGCTGCGGAAAAACGACCCTGCTGCGTATGGTTTCGGGCTTTTTACAGCCGAGTTCCGGCAAAATCTTAATTAATGGTCAGGATATGACCCATGTTCCGGCCAATCGCCGCCCGACTGCGATGATCTTTCAGTCTCTTGCACTGTTCCCGCTGATGCCGGTCTGGGAAAATATCGCCTTTGGTCTTGAAGTGCGCGGTGTCAGCAAAGCGCAGCGCCGCCGTGAAGCAGACCGCCTTCTGGAGCTGATTGCTCTGCCCGGCTACGGTGATCGTATGCCCCATGAATTATCAGGCGGGCAGCGTCAGCGTGTTGCCATTGCCCGCGCTCTGGCTATTGAGCCGCAGGTATTGCTGCTGGATGAGCCGTTGTCCGCGCTTGATCTGAAGCTGCGCCAGCATATGCGTGCCGAGCTTCGTGAATTGCAAAAACGTACCGGCGTGACTTTCATTTACATCACCCATGACCAGTCTGAAGCCCTTGCCATGTCTGACCGCATTGCGGTGATGAATGCCGGCCGGTTGCAGCAGGTCGGCGCACCGGTCGATCTTTACACCAAGCCTGCGACTTCATTCGTTGCTGAATTTGTCGGGGAGAATAATATTGTCTCCGGTACTGTGGTTGATACTTTTGACGATTTTGTTGTGCTGGAAGGTATCCATGGCCGTTTTATCGGCCGTCGCGGCGCCGTCTTGCAGCGCAACCAGAAGGCGCGCCTCTATGTGCGCCCTGAAGCGCTGACTTTGGACGCCGCTGAAGAAGATAACAAGCTCACCGTTGTCTCAAAACGCTTTGATTTTGAAGGTTCTTTTGCCACTGCGCATACGGTTTTGCATCATGAACAATCCCCGTTAAATATGCAGGTCACCATACCGCATAAGAAACTGCATCAGGTGCCTGAAATCGGCAGCAGTTTTACAACCGGCTTCTCCAAACAAGACGCAGTGGTGCTGGCACATGACTGAGATTTATCAACGCTTCGGCAAAATACTCGGTACATTTTTCATCGCCATTGTTACTTTCTGGCTGCTGTGTCTGGTGCTGATCCCTAATCTGACCATGCTGGATTTTGCGCTGCGCCCTAACCTGCCGCCCTCACAACTGGGCGGAGAAAAAGACGTCTATTCCGCTGATAATTTTCTCTATTTGTGGAACCATCGCAGTCATAGCGCTATCTTTCTGAAAACAATCTGGTCGAGTGCTTTTGTGACGCTGACCACTTTTGTACTGTGCTATCCGCTGGCCTATTGGCTGGCGCAGGTTGCCAGCATGCGCAAAACCGCCTTTGTGCTCGTTATTCTCATGATCCCTTACATGATGAATGAAGTACTGCGCGGGCTGGCATGGTTTATCATTCTGGCTTTTGAAGGCCCGCTGAACGCGATCCTGCTTAGCCTCGGTCTGCTGGATGAGCCGGTGCGTTGGTATGGTGACGGCGGTGTGCTGGCCGGTATGGCCTATGCCTATCTGCTGTTCATGCTGTTCCCGATGTATAATTTGATAAGCACTCTCGACCATGCCCAGATTGATGCTGCGCATGATATGGGGGCAAGTGCCTGGCGCATCCATCGCCGCATTGTGCTGCCCCATGCCAAGGTCGGAATTGCAACAGGTTGTGTCTTCACCTTCATGCTCTCCGCTGGCAGCTATATGGCTCCTGCCCTTCTCGGAGCACCCGGCAGCCGTTGGTTTACCCAGCTGATCTATGACTGGTTCTTTGAAAGCGGTAACTGGAACCGCGGTGCGGCCTATGCTGTCACTTTGCTGCTTCTATGTATGTTTGTGGTGCTGGGCACGCTGCGTCTGTTCCGCGTTAATCTTGCGAGTGCCGTCAAATGAGTAATGTTCAGTCTATTTCGGGTCAGGCCGCAAGTTACAATCAGCGCTTTTATCAGCCGACATGGCTGCAACGCCTGAGTGACAGGCTGCCGCGCATTGGTTTTGCGCTCTATATGCTGTTGTTTTTTACTTATCTGATGTTGCCGCTTGGTATCCTTGCGGCGGCGACATTTAACAGCAGCAGCTTTCCCACGATTACGCCATGGCTTGGCACCACCCTTCAATGGGTGGATGCCATGTTCAAAGATACGCAAATGTGGACTGCATTGGGCAAATCCCTGCTGATTGCCGCAGGTGTAATCGCGATTTCCCTGCCGGTAGGTACTGCGGCCGCTCTTATTCTGACCAGCCTGCACGGGCGTTCGCGTAATTTTCTCTATGCTTTGATGGTGTCGCCCCTGCTCACACCGGGGGTCGTGATTGGCATTGCCACATTATTGTTCTGGCGCAAAACAGGGATCAGCGGCGGTCTTTTCCTGACCATTTTGGCACAATCCAGTTTCATTATTTCGTTTGTGATGCTGATGATTGCAGCACGGTTGCAGCGCTTTGACCGCACAATGGAAGATGCCGCGCTCAGTCTCGGTGCTTCCCGCGCTTATGTGTTCCGCCGCATTCTGCTGCCCTATCTGCGTCCGTCTTTGCTGGCAGCGTCATGTATCGCGTTTCTGCAATCCTTTGAGAATTACAATACAACCCTGTTCGTGCGCGGCACCGAAACGCCCCTCACCATCTTTATCGCAGCCAAAGTCCGTGCGGGTCTTACACCTGCTGTGAATGCTCTCGGCTTAACGATGATGATACTCACCATTACCGGTGCAATCGGCTGGGAGATTGCCCGTCGCAGAAAACGCTCATAGGTTGTTGAGTACGGGGCGCGGTTCAAAAAATATGCTGCGTCCCCTGCTGTTCCCTTCCATAATCTGCTGAGTGTTTTTCTGTTTCTGAACAGAAACTGAGAAAGGTTGCAGAAAAACCGGGACTATCCATAAAACCTGTGATGCGATAGAAACGCGGAAGAGCGCGGTTTTCAAAACAGACAGGGATCAGTTATGAACAATAAAAGCTATTTTACCGGCGGAGTGTTCAATGTATTCTGATATTGAGATTGCCCGCGCAGCCCAAAAGCGCCCGATCATTGAAATTGCCGCGAAACTGAATCTCGGGTCTGATGATCTGTTGCCTTATGGCCATGATAAAGCAAAACTGACCCATAATGTGGTGAACAGGCTTAAATCCGGCCGCAAGGGCAAGCTTATTCTGGTCACTTCGATCAACCCTACACCAGCCGGAGAAGGCAAAACCACAACTTCTGTAGGGCTGGGCGATGCACTGAACAAAATCGGCAAGAAAGCGGTCATTTGTCTGCGTGAGCCAAGCCTCGGGCCAAATTTTGGCATGAAAGGCGGCGCGGCAGGCGGCGGAAAATCACAAGTCATTCCGATGGAAGATATTAATCTTCATTTTACCGGCGATTTTCACGCAATCAGCAGTGCTAATAATCTGCTCGCCGCAATGATCGACAACCATATCCATTGGGGCAACAGCTTAAGATTTGATACACGTCGTATCAGCTGGCGGCGCGTGGTTGATATGAATGACCGCGCATTGCGGGATATAACAGTTGCACTCGGTGGCCCTTCCAACGGTTATCCGCGCGAAACCGGATTTGATATTTCCGTTGCTTCCGAGGTTATGGCGATCCTCTGCCTTGCGGAAGATCTGACCGATCTGAAAGCACGTCTGGCGCGGATCATTGTTGGTTATAATCTTGATAAACAACCGATTACGGCCGCAGATTTGAAGGCCGACGGGGCTATGACGGCGCTGCTGAAAGATGCATTGCAACCAAATTTGGTGCAGACAATTGAAAATAATCCCGTGCTTATTCACGGCGGGCCATTTGCCAATATTGCGCATGGTTGCAACAGTGTTATCGCGACGAAAACAGCATTGGCACTTGGTGATTATGTGGTGACCGAGGCTGGTTTTGGTGCTGATTTGGGTGCTGAAAAGTTTTTCAATATCAAGTGCCGCAAAGCCGGACTGAGCCCTGATGCCGTTGTTGTTGTCGCAACAATCCGTGCATTGAAAATGAATGGCGGTGTGCCAAAAAGTGAACTTAGCACCGGCAATGCAGAAGCATTGAAAAAAGGCTCAAGCAATCTCATCCGGCATATCCGCAATGTCCAAAAATTTGGCCTGCCGGTTGTGGTTGCAATCAATCATTTTGCTTCCGACACGCATGAAGAAATCGCTGTACTTAATGATGTTTGCAACGAGGCCGGTGTTAAAGCTATTCTCTGCCGGCATTGGTCAGAAGGCGGTGCGGGTGCAGAAGACCTCGCCTATGAAGTTGCAAAACTTGCCGATAATAATGATGCCGAGTTGCAGCTGCTTTATGAGGACAGCCTTCCTCTGTGGGAGAAAATCCAGACAGTAGCGCGCGAAATCTATGGTGCAGAACAGGCCAGAGCAGAACCGTCAGTTCTGAAACAGTTGGAACAATGGGAGCGCGACGGGTTTGGGCATTTGCCTGTCTGCATGGCGAAAACGCAGTATAGTTTTTCTGTCGATCCGACCGCTTTAGGCGCACCTTCAGGCCATATCGTGCCTGTCCGTGAAGTCAAACTCTCTGCCGGAGCCGGTTTCATTGTCGCTATTTGCGGGAACATTATGACCATGCCTGGCCTGCCGAGAACACCGGCGGCAGAACATATCGGGCTTAATCACAATAATGAAATTCAGGGATTATTCTAAATCTCTGCCTGCATAAAATTCAACGCCTGCCTGTGTAAACGCACCGGCAGGCGTTGAAAACTATAAGTCAGATACACACATTACGATATCCGATAACAAACCTATTTATTACATAATTTTTATTCCAAGCAGTTCACCTTGTAAAACCCTATGTGCCGGTCAGGCCATTCTGCTCTTCGATATTTTGTTTATGTCAGCTCAATTTCTTCAAAAATCCGGAGCCCTTGCTCAATCGGACAGGGAGCAACTTGACCTTCGTTAAAACCGGAAAAAGAGCAGACACAATACACACAGACAGCTTGTATCCCGCATAAAACTTACGCAATCGCAGCACATTTCAAAGCCGGAAGTCTGCACTCAGCGTCACGTTCAAAATTATATTCACCTGTATTTAAGAGAGATATGAGGATGTCTGAGAACTACAATATATCTCTCAAATTTATAGAAACCTGTGATAAATACAGTGAAAACCTGTTCTATTCTGACAGATCAGCAGATTTAACCTATGGCGAAATGCGCACCATGGTCATCAATCTGGCTGGTTTTATTTCTCAGGGGAACAATCTCAAGAAAGTTGGCATCCTCGGCACAAAAAGTCCGGAAGCCTATGCAGGTATTCTCGCAGCCGGTTATGCAGGCGCTACTTATGTGCCGCTTAATCTGAAATGGACAGAGCACAGAATAGTGCAATTGCTTGAAGCATTGCAGTTGGACGCGCTCATTGTGGACAAGCAAGGGCTTGCCCTGCTCACTCCGGCGGTATTAAGTGCCGCTCCGGATATGATCATTGTACCAAGTGATGAAGATATTATCCCTGCCCGCCCCGTGCAAAACATCACTGCATTCTCCGGTCTTAAAGCGGCTCAACTTCCGGAGCCTGCCTTCGTCAGCAAACAAGAACTGGCCTATATTATATTCACTTCCGGCACGACGGGACTGCCGAAAGGCGTTATGATCTCAGCCGGAGCGCTTGAGAGCTATATTGAGCAGGCCAGACTCTGGACACAGCTGACCCCTCAGGACAGGCTTGCCGAAACATGCGATGTGACTTTTGATTTAAGCGTCCATAATCTTTTTTTATGCGTTGATGCGGGTGCGTCTCTGCATATTCTCTCGTCACTGGAGATGCTGGCACCAAGCCGCTTTATCCGTGAGCGTTCTATTACAGTCTGGATGTCTGTCCCCACTCTGGCAGCGATGATGCGCAAAAGCGGGGCTCTCAAACCGGATAGTTTGCCGACACTCCGCTCATCAATTTTCTGCGGGGAACCTCTGCCGGTCGCAACTGTTGAGGCATGGTCAATAGCAGCGCCTGACAGCATGATTGATAATATTTACGGTCCGACCGAAGGAACAGTCATCTGCCTGCGTTATCGGGTGCAGTCTGATCCGGTCATAACCCCCGGCCGTGATATTATTGCGATCGGCACACCTTATCCGTCCATGCAAGTTGCGGTTCTTGACGCTCAGCAGCGCCCTCTTCCAAACGGGCAGGCTGGTGAAATTGCGCTCTGTGGCCCCCAGCTCGCTGAAGGCTATTTCACTTATGCCAATACCAGTCAAACAGACCGTTTTCGTGAGATTGAAGGCCAGCGTTGGTATCTGACCGGAGACTTGGGGATGCGTGATGACAACGGTATTTATCACCATCTTGGCCGCACGGATAACCAGATCAAGCTCAAGGGTAACCGCATTGAGCTGGAAGAGGTAGAAGCGCATCTCAGACATGCGGCACAAAGCGAAATGGTTGCAGTTATCGCCTGGCCGATTATCGAGAATTCCGTTCAGGGATTGGTTGCGTTCTGCACCAGCCCGCTAAAAGAAAACGAGATAAAATCTACGCTGCTGAAAAATCTGCCCCGCTATATGGTGCCGGAAAATATTCACATACGGGATGCGCTCCCCGTGAATATCAACGGCAAAGTTGACCGCAAACAACTCCTTGAACAAATGTAATTTTTTCCTGCAATTCAATACGGAAATTAAAATGTCTTCCTTGGATATTCAAAATATTAAAGAGCATATTACCGGCATTCTTTCGGGCTATAATATTCATCAGATTGCAGAAGATCAGCCGCTATTTTCTTCCGGATTGCTGGATTCTCTTGCTGCGGTTCAGATCCTGACGCAGTTAGAAACCGATTTTGATATTGATCTCGCCGATGAAGACTTTGATATCAATCATATAGACAGCCTTCAGTCGCTTGAGAGCTATTTAATGACACGGAAAAGCTGAGCGCTTTCGTTCATTTAACATACCCGTTTCCCCTGCTTTTTTAAGATTGAACGATGAAGCTGCGCCCTTTATCCATTGACCAGCTGGATTACGCCTCAGAACTTCTGAATGAAGGTTTTCATAAGCGCACGGCTGCGACCTGGAAGGCAAATCTGCTTGATATATTTAATCATGCAGAAAAGCTTGGCCACTCGACAATCGGCTATATCGCTTTCAACAAAAACGGCGATATCGGCATCTGCCTGACAATTCCGTTGGTTCGCTCGGTCTATGAGCAAAAGCCTGTAGCAGCGGCCAATCTGGCGGCATTCTATCTCAGGCAAGACTATCAGTGGATGGCAGCCCTGTTCCTGCGACGTATCATATCGGTCGCTGATATTGATTATGTTGATGTTACAGCGATTGCCACGATGCGAAAAATCAATACGCATTTGGGATTTTCAACATCTGCCATTGCTACACTCGTTGTGCCGCTGACAATTGCAGCTTTTCGTCCTTCTAACGGAGCATCAATACAGGCTTATGACCCGCTGGCGTCAGAAGATTTTTCTGAACACACAGCACAAATACTCAGCGATCATATCAGTCTGGGTTGTCTGGTTCTCATGGTCGAAGTAAATGGTGAACGTCATCCTATTATTTTAAAGCCTAAGAAAAGGGGCAGTCTTCGCAGTGCCAGAGTTATACTGGTGAAAGACCGGTCTTTGATTTACGATAGTCTTGGCACGCTTGCCCGATATCTGATGTTGCGCGGCTATTTTTTCCTTGAGATGGATGTAATCAAAAAGCCTGATCTGTGGGGATGTTCGTTGCGCAAGAGATCTGCACCTGTTCAGTCAACACTGCCAAGACTGAATAGTGCAATCGATCATACCTATACTGAACTCGTGTTCATTTTGTAATTGAGAGCGGCACGGACACGGTAAGAAACACAGCGTCACCTTCGACCCTGTTTTCCGCTGCAAATTCATGAAAATATTTAATGCGCGTGGAAACGGGAAGTTTATTCACCTCGAAATTCCAGCCAATTGTTGCGCCGACAGAGGCCACGCGGCCTTTAAACGGACCTGCTGCCCCCTCACCGCTGTCGCCCGAAAGCTGCTGATAGTAATAGCCGATCAGTCCTATATCGAATTTTTCATTAATATGCTGCACTGCAGCCCATTCAAAATGAAATTCATTACCGGTTTTGTAATTGGTTACCGGATTTTCGGCATTGAATGTGACCCCGACAGCAGCAGAAAGATCAAGCCCGATATTCGGATCGAGCCATGTCGTTGCGGCAAAAACATCTGCTCCCCAATGATGAAAGGCGATATTCGATATCTCGCCCTCCTGATAATTTCCAATAGGGACATTCACCATTGTTCCCAGCTGATAATGGAAATTGCCCTTCTGCCAGCCGAGAAAACCGCTGACCACCGGATCGCCGATCGTAAAAATATCATCCTTTACATTGCCGGAAACATCACCGAAACGCGACGCGCTTAATACCAAGTCGGCTTTTGTTCTTTTCCATCCGAATGGAATTGTTGCGCCGATGCCTAAATGTCCGCCAGCTATTTCTTCCGGCAAAACCCATATGACGGACGACAGATTTATCAGTGCAGCGCCATTGACACCGGCTGCCAGTTTGCCACCGGTTGGCAACTGCTTGCTGCCACCGATTTTTCCTGAATAATAATAAATGTCGTTTTGGAAGAAAACACCGGGAGGGGGAGTAATAGCAGCACCGGCACCCTTGGAGCCTAAGAGATAAAAGCCCGCCCCTCCTTCTGCCGCGGATACGGCTGAAGACATAGCAGCGAGAAAAGCAACAGATAAAGATAACCGGCTGGCTGATCGGACTTTCATTGCACGCCTCCCCTTGCACAATTTGATCCGAAACTTTGATGGAGCGGCCGGAATATTCAAGAACGTTACGGTAAATCGGGGTAAACGAACGCATTGTCCGGCAGTCTTTTAGTGCCGTAAATCGTGAATTTCAGAGAGGTTGTCAGGGTAATCTATGCCGTCAGCACGGACATTTCTGCTGCGCCAGATTTGTTGCCATTGTTTCAAAAACTTCAGGGGTAACCCGCACCTGTTTTTGTAATTCTGTTTTTGCTGACGGCGGCATGGTTCTTGTCAAAGTTGCCAAATGAAAGCCGACAATCCTGTTTGCATGTACAGGCAATCCATCCGCACGTAATTTGGCTTCCTGCCGGTTGCCACGACGAAGAGCATCGAGCAAAAGCACAAGCTGACCTGTGACAGGTAAGGTTTTAAACCGGCGTTCATCATCCGCCAAAAGCTGGTGAGCCTGCCCCCAGTTGCCATTGGTGAAATAAGCCAGTGCAACAGCCGATTTAAGCTCCCTGTTATTCGGATTGAGCGCAATTCCCCGCTCGCCTTTTCGCAATGCCAGATCAATATGACCTGCACTCAAATGCGTTTGCATCAGCGAGAATAAGACCCTGTCCGATGCAGGAGCGAGTATAGCGGCTTTATGTGCCAGCCTCAGACTGCGTTCGCTTTTCTCAATATCTGGAATATCTCCTGTATTGCTAATCAGCACACGCGCCAGTGCGGCCATTGCATCGCTGTCTGTCGGACGGATTTTAAGTGTGCGCTCCAGACAGTGTTCATCCTCGCTAAGAGGTAATCCGTTCGCCAGATTAATTTCAGCTTTGACGACGCAGCTATTCCCAAAAACGGCAAGATTATTTTCATTCACAAGTCTGGTATTGATGATGCCATTGCTGGCTGCAATCTTATAAGAAAGCTCCGATGCGAGATATTGCTCAATCTGATTATGTGTCAAATCCGCTGCTGAGACTTGCTCGACACCGGAGCCAATAATCTCATTTTTTGAACTGTCTTTAATCCGCCATGACAAATAATGCGTGTCACCTTCAGTCCGGTATTTCATACGGATGAGAAATGCCGGAATGCTTTCATTTGGATTATGCGCAACACCATTATTTATTTTAAGTATGAGCGTGTTAAAATTGTTAACCGCGTTAACAATGGTGTCTCTCACAGTTTCTGATTCATGATTGCTGACTGAGTCATCATTCTTAAAATCAATAACAACAACCGGCTTTTCTGTGTCGATACCACCGTGAGAAAATAAAGAAATAGAGAATATTGATACTAATGGAATTATTATTGAGACTATAAATATAAACCATTTCTTATGCGCAGAATATCCGCTTTCTGTTTCACCCGGATAAAACCCATTATCACCGCCAGACCTTGTTACAGTTCTGTTCCTGCACCGGTTGAAAGTTAAAATATAGTGACCTTTCGGTAGTCCGATCTCAATCCGCTTCTCGCGGCCGAAAGCCTGATAATATTGCACAAGTACAGACCGAAGCCGGCTAAGCTCAATGCGTACAATCGGGTCTGTTGAAGGGTCAAAACTTGTTGGGCGTCCCAGCACATCAATTGCAATGGAATAGCCTTTGATCGCTTCTGGTTTTCCGGAAAAATGATGCTCAGCAATATAGCGCAAAATGGCCTTTCCGCGCTCAGTAATGTGAAATCGCTCATCAGAAAGCAATTCCTCAAGAACGGATCGCGCTTCAAGGACAGGAATATCAGTCAGGTCCAATGCATATCTATTCTGGGTCATTATCCGTACACGGGTTAGGACATGTTATTGCATATGAACGGGCTATAAATTCACACAGTCTCTATTGTTCGTCAATCGGTGCATCCTTTATTTTAGAGTTTATTAATATAAAGAATTTTGATGCTTTGAGTGCTTTCATCAAGCTGCTCAAAATACAGTGTTTTCCCGCCAAAACCCCATAGCTATTTCGGAAACAGGAAAGTGATATTGGCGCGGTAACCCCAGCCCTCAGGGCCATTATCAGGCGATGCCGCCCAATATCTGGCTCCGGCCTGAAAACTCACCGGTTGAGTGCCGAATTTTACAACTTTGGAAACAGAGAAATTAATGGGCACACTCCATTGATCACTGTTCCAGTCATAGGTGCTTTCGGTGTTCAATGCGAAAGTCCACGCGTCATCAGTCGTATATGAAACAAAAGGCTGAAACATCGACGAGCTGATATCTGAACGGTCACGATCGCCTGCAAAAGACCAGATATGATTTGCCAGTGCCCCGACAGTCCATGAGCCTTCCTGTTTCAATGCTACAGCTGTCGGACCTGCCCCCCATTTTTCACTGCCCAAAAGCTCATGTGTGCCGGTCGGCAAGAGAAAAACCGGCCCCATGCCCCAGATAAGTCCTCCGAGACCAGGCTTTTTGGGGGAGAAAAAGAAGCTTTGCACCGTGTCACCAAGACCGAACTGACTGCCGGATTTACCGGCAATATCTGATTGCCAGATAACGGGCACGATAGTGCGGGAAACAAGGGTCCAGTCTTCATTGAGGGAAAAAGGTATGACGGGTTGAATATTGAGTGTCGTTCTGTGCCCATCCTCGGGGCCGTAACCGCGGTCATAATTCACCTGAAACGGCACGCTGATTAATGAAGACACCGGATTGGATAATTGCTTGGCCAGATCCGTGTCTTGCGCAAGTGCCGGCAGTGAGATGCAGCAAGCCAGAGCTGTAATTGTCAAATACTGGTATCGGCATTCAATCATGATCGTTCCACTTCTGTTGAGTAGCGTCAATTCTGTCTGCATCAGACGGAGTTAGCTCAATTGATTTTCACAGCGATCATCAAATGTGCCCTTACCCGCCACACAAGAGTGAATGACGGGTTCGGGGAACGGGTAGTTCTAAGGATTGTTGGCCTGCATCAGTTGCTGAATCATAGCGTCAATATTGGCTTCCATACTTGGCTGACGCGGCGGATATTTTTTGAATGAGACGAAGAATTCCTGAACTTTTGCAATGGCAGGCGCAATCGTCCACGACCGGTTTTCCTGCCACTCATCAAATCCGCGTGCCTGCTGGAAACGCTCAAACGGATCGAGCCTCAGATTGGTTATCACCGGGGAAGTCAGATTGTCCTGAACGCCGTTGAACCATCTGTCCTGCTTCGTGAACAGGAATTTCCAGTCACCATGGCGCATGCCGTGGAATTTTGTTTCAGTGAAATAGAAGAATTCCTTCCGCTGACTTTCTCCCTCACCTTTAATCATTGCAGACTGATCATAACCATCGAGATGAACTTTATAGGTCTTGCCGCCGATCTTTTTACCGTCGAGCAGTTCCTTTTTAAGGTTTGGCTGCCCGAGTTGTGACATAATCGTCGGGATCCAGTCTTCCATCGTCATGAACTCGCCGGTTGTTTTTCCGGCGGGAATAACACCCGGCCATTTGACAGCAACCGGCACCCTGAAACCGCCTTCATAGCCGCCCAGACCCTTCTGCCCTCTGAAAGGTGTGTTGCCGCCATCCGGCCAGCTGTTGGAAGCTGCACCATTATCGGTTGAGAACATAATCAGGGTATTATCGGCAACGCCCAGCTCGTCGAGCAATTTCATCAACTCGCCGACATCATCGTCCATTTCCATTATGCCGTCGGCATAGAGACCGTAACCGCTTTTCCCTTCATATTCCGGCGAGAGATTGGTGCGGTAATGCATACGGGTAGTATTATGCCAGACGAAAAACGGCTTCTTCGCCTCCACCGCATCACTGATAAAACGCTTGGACTCTTTCAGCACATCGGCATCAAGTGTGCGTTGACGCTCGCGTCCGAAGGGGCCTTTGTCTTCAATCTTCTGCGTTCCGTCCGCATTTGCCCATGAATGAATAATACCACGCTGCGCAAATTGCTTGGCGACTTCCGGAACCTTTGGGAAATCATATTCCTCTTGATATTCACCGGCATTGAGGTGGTAGAGGATACCATAAAATTCATCAAAACCATGCGCCGTTGGCAGATGATCGTCACGGTCACCGAGATGGTTTTTACCAAACTGCCCGGTAGCGTAACCAAGCGGTTTCAGCATTTCAGCGAGAGTGGGGTCCTCTTTGCTGATACCCTGAGGCGTACCCGGCAATCCGACAGTTGCCAGCCCTACCCGTAGCGGATATTGCCCGGTGATAAATGCCGCACGGCCTGCAGTACAGGAGGCCTGAGCATAATGATCCATGAACAGCATGCCTTCATCGGCAATCCGGTCGATATTCGGCGTAGAGCCACCCATCATGCCTCTGTGATATGCGCTGAGATTCCAGATCCCGACATCATCGCCCCAGATGATGAGAATATTGGGCCTTGCCTGTTTTTCCTGTGCCTTTGCCTCCGAGACAAGGCTTAAAGACCGTGGCACAGCAAATTGTGCAGCTCCGGCCAGAGCAGATGTTGCGAGCAATGCACTGAATGACAAAAAGGTACGACGCTGCATGCTTATTCCCTCCTTGACTTGTGTTCGTGGTGCAATTTCGTCGGGGCAGCAGGCGTTCACCATTTTACTCAACCGTTCAAAGCTTCCCCGTGCTTTCGCGATTGGCATCGGCCTTGACTGATGGTGTGCCCCATAAAATATTTTCGTAAATTACAAATTTGGCTGTAAATCCAGAAGTACGTAACAGTAAATCCGGCGTTTTATGGCGTATGCATATGGGCGGGAAATGAGGACAAAAGAGTAGTTTTTCTTCAGTCTGAGGGACGCTTCACACAACGGAAACCCACATGGCTTGTCGACGTATCCTCCGGCTCTGCATGCCGTGCAGCGGGACGATAGCGACGGCAATAATTCGGCGCACAAAGATGGGAGCCACCCTTGATAACGCGTCTGGCGATCCGGATATTTGGTTGTTGCGGGTCATAGCTTAAAGCCGCTTCGCCGCCGCGCGGATTATAGGGAAGGCAGCAGGGGCTGGGCGCAGGTTCAGGATGCCTGTCGCTCCAATAGTCGCTTGTCCACTCCCACACATTGCCGATCATGTCATAGGCACCATATCCGTTTGCAGGAAATGACCTGACAGGCGATGTCCGCTCATGCCCTGCTGGTTTGGTGCTGCTCGTCGGGAAGATGCCTTGCCATGTATTGGCCATTGCAATGCCATCGGGCATCAATTCATTGCCCCATGCATATTCTGTATCTTCAAGGCCGCCTCTGGCCGCAAATTCAAATTCTGCCTCGGTCGGCAAATCAAGCCCTGCCCAGTCAGCATAGGCACACGCATCACAATAAGCGACATGAACCACGGGGTGATCCAGCTTGTCGCGGATATCACTCAGGTCACCCAGAGGTTTGCGCCAGTTTGCACCGAATTTGAACTGCCACCATTGGCTGATGTCACGTCCTGCAACCGTTGCCGGTGGAGTGAAAACGAGGGAACCCGCCCGCAACATTTCCGGAAGCGCCCCCGGATAATCCCGCACATCCGGCACTTTTTCTGCCAAAGTCACATGGCCTGTTTCTTCAACAAAACGCGCAAATTGTCTGTTGGTTACAGGTGTTTGACTGATCCAGAAGCCGTCAATTTTTACCGGATGCTTTGGCGCTTCTTCAGGATAGTGATCGTCTGATCCCATCGCAAAAGTTCCGCCCGGTATCCAGATCATCTCCTCCAGAACCTCATCGATATTGTATTTTTTTGAGACTTCCAGACCCATTGCCACCCTCCGGAAAACATCACTCAAAACTACAGTTTTGATTATGCTTTCAGAAGTACGTAACGGTAAATCTATAGATGAAAACGGCAGACAATCAGAAATTAATTATGCCCGATAAACGGCATTTGCCGGACAAATGTCCTGTTTTCCAAACTATCCAGAATAAAAGCGGCAACCTCTTCAACTGTGATGAACCGAAGCTGCACATTGCGCGGTGTCCGGGTCAAAATATGTAATGGTTTTTTAGTCGTGCGGGAGCTGAAAGGTGCCGGACGAATGATTGTCCAATCGAGGCTGCTTTGCCCGATTATCGCTTCCTGAATGTCTTTATCTGCATATTGATGACGGGTAATGAACGGATAAATGAGGTAATTATAAAACCATCCGCCATGACCTTTGGTATCTCCTGCGCCAATCCCCGTTATTACAACAAGCCGGTTCACTCCTGCAGCTTGCATCACATCCACAAGCTCTCTGGTCACATCAGAAAAAAGCGTCGTTCTTCCGGTGTGATCAACACCAAGACATATAACCACGGCATCATGACCGGTAATATTTTGCGCTAAAAATGCTTTATCCGCAGGCGCTCCGACGGCTATATCGAGATTGAATCCCGCGACAACTTTGCGGGCATCCCGTGTCTGCGCTGTCACTTTGTGACCACGCGCAACACATCGCTGAACGAGTATTGAGCCTACTTTGCCCGAAGCTCCCAAAATAAACACCCGAAGCTTTTCCGGTTTTGTAACAGAGCTGCTCTTCATGGCTTATTATTCATCCTGACTTCAGTCCCCAACACGCAAAGCCGGCATGTTTCGCCCGTTCTGATGCAGGGTCAGCTTTGTGGCTTTTCCGTCTTCCACGGTGAAACTGATTTGTGCATCAACTTCGCGCAGAAAGAATTTCGTATCGCTCTCGGGATAGGCTGCAAAACGCTGCTGACCGGTCAATTGCAGAAATAGTTGCCCCTTTTCTTCGGTTATGCTCATAATTGCACCGGGGGCGAGCAGATACTGCCCGACATAAGCGGGCAGTTTTGCGGTATCAATCGCAACAGCAATGCGTATCGGAGGCTGGGGCAGCAGTTCTTGCCGCGCGTCCAGCAAATGAGCGCCGATATCATCAATACCCGTAATGCTCAGGCGATTGGACAAGACAATAACGCCATTGCCATTCTCACGGTCGAAACCGGCGAAACTTTCAAAGCCGCCTGTCCGGCCATTGTGCCAGACAATCGTACGGCGGGCGAGTTTGGAAATGACCGGACCAAGACCAATCTTACGCGCTTTCCCGCCAGCCGGTCGGCTATGTTCCGTGAGCAAAGCAAAGGCAGGTTTAAGCGGGGTTTCCGTTTGTCCTGAAGCTGCAGCTATAAATTTGGCAAGATCACCAGCCGAAGTGATGAGCGCGCCTGCCGGTGCAAATGCATCAAAATCCCAATGGCTCACCGGTTCCCCGCCCCGTCCATGGCCTGTTGCCATATTCGGTTGCGTATTACCGGTCAAAGCCAGCACGCTTTGTTTCATGCCCAGCGGATCAAGAATTTCCTGCTGCACCATCCGGGTATAAGAGCGGCCATCAATATGGGTAATCACCAGCCCCAGCAAAGCGGTACCGGCATTGGAATAGGAAAAATCCTTACCAACCGGCCGGTTCAGACGATATGTCGCCAGCCAATCGAAAAGACCCTGACTGCCATAGCCGGTATAGGGATTATTAATATCCGCAGTCATCAGATCATCCGGCAGGCTTGGCAAACCGGATGTGTGCGTGGCAAGATCAAACGCTGTAATTGCCTTGCCCTTATAGGTCGGCAGAACAATATTTGCAGGCAGATAGTTGGCTATCGGGGCGTTGAGATCAATCCGCCCGTCCAGTACCAGTTGCGCCAGCAGCAGATTGGTGAAAACCTTGGTAATTGAACCGGCTTCAAACAGAGTATTCTCATCCACCTGTCGCGGGTCATTACGGCCAAACTGACCATGTGATACAAAGCGGGATCTGCCATTTTCGATCAAGGCAACAACAATGCCGGTCTGACTTCCATCAATACGGTCAGTCAGAATTTTCTTAACGTCATCATCAGAAGGCAGTGTCACTTCTTCAGCAAAGACCGGCACCAGCATTAGAGCTGTTGCCATAAATGCAGACAGAACGCGCTTCATATTTATCTCCAGTCACTGGTGTTCAAATCTGGAATAAAACTGCGAAGATATGGCGGGTAATTTACCCAAATTGGCCTTATAGAAGATGTTTTTCACAGGGCTGTTTTTCAGCCGCGATGTTAGAGCATAATTCCTTAAACTTGGATCAGTTTGAAGTAAAATTATGCTCTCATTTTAAAGTGTTAGAGTGACCTTTGTGTGCCAAGTCTGACACACGGCGCTCTAATTCAGATGTTTTCAATAAAAAAGACCGGAGCCGTGTATGACAACACCGCTCCGGCCTCTCTCACTGATATCACACTGCGATGCTTTAGAAATCAAACGAAGCGGAAAGCATGAATGTACGCGGTGCTCCGGCCGAGATAAAACCACGGGCTGACGATGCCCAGTAATTTTCGTTGAGAACATTTTCAACTGTTGCTCTGAACTCTACCGGCTTGCCATTCTCACGGAGCATTGTGTAACGCGCGCCCAGATCAACGCGTGTCCAGTCCGGCACTTTCTGCAGGTTTTTCTGGTCATAATAAGTGCTGCCCGTATGGACAACACGACCGGTCAGCGTCAGCCCCTCAACCCACGGCGTGTCATACTCACCATAGAGGCTGATAGCTGTTTTCGGAACACCCGGAACTCTGTTACCGTTCGTTTCGGGATTTCCTGTTTTATCCAGTTCGGCATCCATAAATGTAATACCACCCAGCAAACGAATACCATCAACCGGCTCGCCGAACACAGAGAGTTCCAGCCCGCGATTGACCTGAAGACCGTTCACCGCAAAATTGTTTTTCGCATCAGTAAAACCGTTCGGCTGTCTGATCTCAAACAGAGCTGCGCTCAGCATCAGATCGCCAAGATCATATTTGACCCCGACTTCCTTCTGCTTGTTTACAACAGGAGGAAAGCTCTCTGTATTATTGGCAGCGCGGGACGGTGGCTGCGGCCCTTCAGTCAGTGCCTCAGCATAATTTGCATAGACCGACAAGCTGTCAGTCACATGGGCAACAGCAGCGACGGCAGGGCTGAATTTAGATTCCGAATAATGATAAATCTGTTTACCAAACGGCACATCCGGATTTGGCCGTGTGTTGAAAGTACGTGTACTCATATGCTGATAACGTCCGCCAAGCGTCAGCTGGAAGCGGTCATCGGCAAAAGACAGCGTGTCAGAAATCGCGATACTGTTAGCGACCAGCTCGGAGAACGGATAGAGATTATCCGAGCGAGGCAGCCCGCTTATATCTACCCAGTTATCAGGCACATAGGCCGGATTGTAGATATTGATCGGGTATTTTTTGAAGCCCAGTTTTCCCGGATGGAAGCGACCGCGATGGTTCTCATTTTTCGCGCCGCTTACCGAAATATTGAACTTATGGCCGACAGGACCGGTATCAAATTCGGAGCGAACACCAATCTCACCCGACAGCCCCTGAATCTGCTGCGGATTATAGCCAAATTCAGCTTCTGCATCGCCGTTCGAATTGAGAATTGTGTATGATGTAGACAGGAAATCCTCACGATAACGGCTGATGCCACCTGCGGCATAGACAGTCGTATTGTCCAGAACATCAACCTCGACACGGGCAGCGGCCATATTGTGCTTGCTGTCGTGATATTCGAACGGATTGGCTGTGTTAATCCGGCCATTCGGTGCATCCGGAATTACAACACCTTCTTTTACCGCATTAAACAGCGAAGTCGGCGCATCGATATTCTGTCGGGAATGATTGAGATCAAGCGAGGCACGTACCCGTTCACCGCGATAATCAAGCCCAAGCGACAAGACACCAACCTGAATGTCATTATGTTTCATCGCAGTCTCGCCGCCGCGATAGGAACCATTGAAGCGAATGCCCCATTCGCCGTCCGGTCCGAAGCGACGACCAACATCAACATGCGACCATAATTGCGCATCGGACATATAGGTCGTTGTCAGGCGTGTCAGCGGTTCATCCGCAGCACGTTTTGGCACCAGATTGATTGTACCCCCGACGCGGCCGACACCGCCATTGACCAGAGCGCTTGGCCCTTTGAGCACCTCAACGCGTTCAATGCCCTCAAGATAGCTGCGACGCGGATTGGCAAGGTAGAAAAGTCCGTCATATGCAACATCCAGATTAGTCACCGAAAAACCACGGATGAAGAAAGAGTCACGCTCACTGAAAGTCGGCGCATCCTGACGCACGGACGGATCATTGAGTGTAATATCAGCGATCGATTTTGCCTGCTGGTTGCGGATCAGCCTATCTGTATATCCGGTCAAGCTGAATGGTGTATCGCGAACAGACCGGTTTCCGAGTGTTCCGAGTTGCGCACCGGTGGCAACCTGCCCGCCGGCATATTCAGCCGGTGGTTGGCCTATAGTGCCGGTAGAAGGATGTCCCTGCCCCACCACCACAATTGTATCCAGTACTGTTGCACCAGTGGTATCGGAAACCTGTTGAGCCTGCTTTTGGCGCGGCATGCGATCACTCTTGCCTGTTTCCTGAGCGAAAGCCGCCACAGCACTGACAGCAAACAGTGAAACACCGGCTAAAGCGGCACAGCCGCGCTCATAGGTAACCAATTGATATCTGCCCCTCATTCCAATCCCCAAGTTTTCAAAAAATGTAAAAATTCAATGGTCATCATTGCTTGTCAGCAAAACCGACATGTCATAAGAACGCGCGCATTCGGTTTTGGGGTGTCATCACATCTGCCCAAACTTAGCCGTCTTAAGAATAATAATATTATCTGCGATATTAAACATGATTATATAAGTCAAGTTTATGCGCCCGTCTTGTGCACACGCAGATCAGTTCTTGATGAAATATCCACACATTCCGAAAACACCTCTGCCTGATCACTGACAGATCAGATGCCGATGCGTGGCTCCATGCCCAAAAAAGTGAATGTTTTCCGAATGATTTCACCCGCAACCGGTGCTGCGGTTACACCGGCCGTCTGTCCGCGCGTGGCAGATTTCGGAGCCGGATCATCAACGATAACCAGATAGACATATGTCGGATCGTCCATCGGCATGGCCGCTGCAAAAACATTGAAATTCCTGTTCTTTGCATAGCGGCCGTTGACCACCTTCTCTGCCGTACCGGTTTTTCCGCCGACATTCAGGCCGCTGATATTCGCACGACGGCCGGAGCCTTTTTCCGCGCTCAAGCGATATAAATGCCGGACAATTGCACTTGTTCTTTCGGTGACAAGACGGCGGGCAGGCAAAGCAGAATGGTCAGCATCCCGCTTCAGGAGTGTCGGGGTAACGAGAACACCGCCGTTCAATATTCCGCCGATACCGGCGGCTGTTTGCAATGGTGTGGTTGCAAAACCATGACCAAAGGCTGCGGTAATCGATGTTGGCACAGACCAGTGCCGCGGCTCCATTGGCTTTGCTATTTCCGGCAGTTCCGGCGCCGCTCTCTCCAGCAGGCCGGAACGGATAAGAAAGTTCCGGTGCACTTCCACCCCGACAGAAAGCGCCTCCTGCGCGGAGCCGATATTGGAAGAAAACAGAAACACTTCCTCCAGCGTCAGCGGCCGTTTCTTGCCAAAATAATCACGCACAAGCTGATTACCGACCCTGATCGGATTGGTCGCGTCATAGATTGTATCAAGTCCGGCACCCGCATGCTCAACTGCCATCGCCGTTGTAAAGGTCTTAATGATAGACCCCATTTCCGATGCACTGGCTGTTATACGGTTCAGGCGGTCGGCCAGATGTATCTCCGCAGGCGTATTGGGATCAAAATCCGGTAATGAAACCAGCCCTAAAATTTCACCTGTTTTAATATTGAGGATGAGACCACCGACACCCGCCGCGCCATATTTAACAAGCGCTTTTGACAATTCATCATGCAAAGCATGCTGCACACGTAAATCGATGGATGTCACAACCGGCGCAAAATGTTCAGGGACTGAGAAACCGGCATTGCGGATATCAGCAATGCCCTGCCCGTCAATCCATTTCTCCAGACCGGCCACACCGGTATTGTCAATATTTGTCAGGCCGACAATGTGCGAAGTGGTACGGCCGGCCGGATAGGCTCTTTGTAATTCGGTACGGAAGCCAATGCCGGGAATACCTTCTGCCATCAGCCTGCTTTTAACCGACGGCGTTAATTGCCGTGCGAGCCATATAAAACGGCGTTGCCCCGACAATTTTTTATAAAGCGTTTGTAGCGGAATCTCGGGAATGATGCGGTGCACTTTTTCTGCCACTTCATCAATATCCGTAATACGGCGGGGCTCCGCATAAAGTGAATATGCCTTGATATCTATCGCAAGGATTTTTCCGTTCCTGTCCAGAATAAGCGGCCTGTGCATGCCGACAGGAGACATTGCCGCATGTTCTGAAGCAGGTACAATCGTGCCGAAGTAAATCATCCTTGAAAACAGTGCACAATAAATCGCCACTAACAATAATATCGCAAGTATATATCTGTTTGTATTATACGACTTCTTCATACACACACTAAAATTAATAATTAAAACTTCTTGATCGGATTTTTTGTTATTCACAAAAATTCACGAATGATTTCACATAGAAATAAATGATGTAATGGTATATTAGGGCTCGATAAGTCTCAATTCACCGCAATTTTCACTCACTTTCAGCGCGGATAATGCAATGCCCGATCAAACTAAGCTGGATGATTACGACAAATCGCTTCTCAGACTGCTTCAGGAAGATGCCTCAAGATCACAAAAAGAATTAGCCGAGCTTATTCATCTGTCACCCGCCGCTGTGCAGCGCCGCATCGCCAAACTTCAGAAAAAAGGCATCATCAAAAAATTTGCAGCCGTTGTTGATCCTGCTGCCGTCGGCCTGCCCGTGACCGTTATTGTCGAGGTCACGCTCAGCGACGAGCGGTCAGTGACGGTCGCTGCGGCCAAAAAAATGTTCAAAAATGCTGAGGAGATTCAACAATGTTACTGGGTTGCGGGCAGTGCAGGCCTGATCCTGATCATGACCGTTCCGACGACTGAAGAATATGAAAGCAGGACAGCGCAATTATTAGGAGAAAATCATCTGGTAAAATCTTACAGAACCATCATTGTACTGGACAGAGTGAAAGTCGATCTGTCCCTTCCCTTGTAATAGTCTTCCTGTCATATTTATTAAATTCGCCTTATTCATAAAATGTCAGACTGACTTGATATTTACAGAGTTATTTTTTGTTTTCTTAAAAACATGAAACACTAACCTGCGAGAGTTTTCATGCCAGCAAAGTTCATTATAAACGCACCGGTATTTTTCGGATCCATCATTGTCATCGGTGTGTTTCTAGCAATCGGGATCGTGGTTCCCGATCAGGCTGCGAGTATTTTTACCCAGCTTCAGACCGTTATTCTCGCAAATTTCGGGTGGTTTTACCTGCTATCCGTCGGCATTTTTCTGGTCAGCGTATTGCTTCTCTGTCTGGGACGGTACGGACGCCTCAAACTCGGCCCCGACGATTCAACGCCTGATTTCAGCTTTCTCTCGTGGATTGCAATGCTTTTCGCTGCGGGTATGGGTATCGGGCTGATGTATTATGCCGTCGGTGAGCCGATGACGCATTTCATGGCGCCGCCAACCGCAGAACCGCGCTCCATTGCAGCAACACGTGAAGCCATGGCGGTTACATTTTTCCATTGGGGAATTCACGCCTGGGCTATTTATGCCGTTGTCGGCCTGTCCCTTGCCTATTTCGGATATCGTTACAATCTGCCGCTCACCATCCGCTCCGGCCTTTATCCGCTGCTCAAAGAGCGGATTAACGGCCCGATAGGCCATGCAGTCGATATTTTTGCCATCGTCGGCACCATGTTTGGTATTGCAACCTCGCTGGGACTTGGCGTTTCACAGATTAATGCCGGACTTCACTATCTGATCGGCCTGCCAATCGGGTTGCAGGTTCAGCTGCCACTTATTATTGCAATCACGGCACTGGCAACGATTTCCGTTGCAACAGGTCTGGATAAAGGCGTGCGCATTCTCTCTGAGACCAACCTGCTGCTCGCTATTCTCCTGATGCTTTTTGTGCTGATTGTAGGGCCTACTGCAGAGCTTTTCCGTGATTTTGTGCAGAATATCGGCCTGTATCTCGATACAATCGTCCTGCGTACCTTCAATATTTATGCCTATGAACCAACACCGTGGGTCGATGCATGGACACTGTTCTACTGGGCATGGTGGATATCATGGTCGCCTTTTGTCGGCATGTTTATTGCCCGTATTTCGCGTGGCCGCACGGTCAGGGAGTTTGTGACAGCCGTGCTGTTTATCCCGGCCGGTTTCACATTCTTCTGGATGACCGTTTTCGGCAATTCGGCAATTCTTATTGATACGACAGTTGCAGGCGGCAAGTTAGGAGCAGAAATTGCTGCGGATGTCTCCGTCGGCCTGTTCCACTTCTTTGAATATTTGCCATGGACGACACTGACTTCGACTTTGGCGGTCATGCTGGTTGCCATTTTCTTTGTTACATCTTCGGATTCCGGCTCTCTTGTTATCGATTCAATCGCCGCGGGCGGAGAGACCGAAACAACAACCGGACAGCGGGTTTTCTGGTGCACATTGGAAGGTGTGGTTGCTGCAAGTCTTCTGGTTGCAGGTGGTCTGGGAGCTTTGCAAGCTGTGACCATTGCAAGCGCCCTGCCATTCAGCATCGTCATGATCGCGCTTGTCTGGTCACTGTTTAAGGGGATGAAAGCCGACCTTGCACAACAAGCCGCCCATGCTGCAATTCCGGTTGCGCCAAGCGCACAGCCAGCCTCGGGGCTCACATGGCAACGCAGATTGTCGCTGATTTTGCATGCGCCAACCCAACGTGAAGTTGCAACATTTATCGCAGGTCCCGCCAAGGATGCTTTGAATGCAGTTACCACCGAACTGAACAATCGCGGTCGGGAAACCGTTGTTGTTACAGAAGACAATGGTGCAATCGCACTGCGTTCCACGGCAGAAGGCACACGCGATTTCATCTACGGTATCATGCCCGTTGCCCAGCACATCCCTGCTTTTTCTACACTGGGGGTCGGCAAGCCAAATCTCCGTCATGAAGCAAGGACATATTTCTCAAGCGGCGGCAGAGGTTATGATGTGATGGGCTTCACAAAAGAGCAACTGATCGTGGATATTCTGGTGCAATTTGAAAGATATCTGGCTTTGGTTCATGCGCCGGAAACGCAACTGGTACACAGCGCACCGGAACATTCAGCGGATATGTAAATTTCCTACATGCTGAAGGCCGGATGAGGCAGTTGATACACATATAAAAGCACGTGTTGCTCCATATGGCAGCGCGTGTTTTGCGCATATCTCAAAAAACGACGCTTTAAGACTGATAAGTTCACTCAGAGGTTTTATTTTAAATTGAAATTTATACTTAAAAAATAATCTTATTTATTTTCATTTTTACCTGTAAATAATAAAAAAGTGTTAGTTCAGCAGTACAAATTCAGACCATAAATTTTATACATTGACATATAATTATAGTTGTAAGATTTAAAGGCAGAACACTTTGCTGTTCATATTGTTGGCGGACAATTCGAAAACCGCGCCGGTTTAGTTAACCGGCTATTTCTCAAAACAGGACTTATCCATGAGTGAGATTACAATCTCGCGGGACTCCGAAATTTCATTTCGGCGTATATCTGCGTTAACTGTCGAAGATGTCTGTGAGCTAAGTGAAACGCTCTCCGATGAGCATCGCGGCATGGTTGCCGACAATGGTACATCCATTGCCGCAGCACATTTTTCTGAAAATGCCTGGTTCCGTGCAATTTATGCTGACGATACACTGATCGGCTTCATTATGTTGCATATTGGTGCCGATCATGATGACGGAATTGATTGTCCGGGGGTCTTTTTGTGGCGTTTTATGATCGCAACACCGTTCCAGAAATTCGGCTTTGGCCGTCAGGCTATCGGGCTTTTAAAGCGTGATATAAAGCTCAAAGGCTATAATGAGATTTTCACAAGCTATGGCACCGGAGAAGGTAGTCCGGAAGGTTTTTACACTCTTCTTGGCTTTGAAAAAACCGGTGATAGCTATGGCGATGAACTGGAAGCCGTGTTGAAATTCTAAATCAGACTACGGGCGTTAGCGATGACACACTAACGCCTGTTCTCTCAGCACTGATCCTTGTATTATCGGATTTGAACGATACAAAAAACAGGTGTGGCTACGTGGCAAAAGGCTCGTTCAAAATAGCGCCTTGCAAAATCGACGGGATCACGGCGGTTGCGGCGGACTCATCCCACACATTCGGCCGCCATACGCATGACCAGTTCGGCATTGGCGTCATCATCCGCGGTGCGCAAAAATCATTGAGCGGACGGGGCATTGTTGAGGCGGCAGCCGGTGATATCATCACTGTCAATCCGAATGAGGTTCATGACGGCACCCCGATCGGTGACCATGGCCGTGCGTGGTATATGCTATATTTTGATACCGATATTTTAGCCGAGCCGATGAAGGAAATTCGGGGCGGCAACACGAGAATATCGGAGCTTAAAAAGCCGGTCTTGCACGACACGGCTGCAACAAAGCATTTCCGCTCTCTGTTCAAAAGCGTAACCAATCCGTCAGATATTTGCAGCGAGTTTGAAATACAAGAAAACCTGCATCTGTTGCTGACACGGCTTGTTACAAGCCACAATTCTGCCGACAAATACAATGCACCCTCAGCAATCGAACTGGCACGCGAGCGCATAGATGATGACCCTTGCTCGCCGCTTTCTCTCGGCGAATTATCTGCGCTTGGCAATGTCAGCCAGTTTCAGTTGATACGGGGTTTTTCAAAACTCACCGGCCTGACACCTCACGCCTATCTCATTCAGCGCAGACTGCAATATGCGCGAAAAATGATCATAAATGGCTCAACGCTGAGCGATGCAGCCTATGCGTCCGGCTTTGCAGATCAGAGCCATATGACCCGTTTATTTGTAAGCACCTATGGCATCTCACCAAAGCAATATGCCGGTATCAGAGCCTGATCTGCAATTTTCTTCAAGACTTTGCCGTCAATAACGACGCAAATGGCTCAAAAACGAGCCAGAGCAATGTCCATTCACTACCGCTATTCCCCGTCTGTGCTGACTTCTTTCCCGCAACTGCAATCCCGTGGTTTGCTGATTGACGGCATCGACCGCAATGCCGCCCCAAATGCTGCGATGTCTCAACTGACTGCCATTGCCGAAAACCGTCTCGCTCATGCTACTGAAGGGGAGTTTCCTGAAATCAAAGCATGGCGCCGCGCCTTTTCCGCCATGGGATATAAACCGACCCAATACAGATGTGCCTCGGAAGCATTGCTGCGTCGTTTCCGCATGGAAGGTTCACTTCCGGCGCTGCACCCTCTGGTTGATCTCTGCAATGCAACATCGCTGGCTTTTGCAATTCCCGTTGCCGTTTTTGATGTCGAAAAAATCAACGGCATTCTCAGTATCCGGCACGCTGACGGCGACGAAGTTTATGAGACATTCGGCGGGAACACGGAAAGCCCCGAGCCAGGCGAAATCATATATGCCGATGACGACAGGCGAGCACATGCACGCCGCTGGACAAACCGGCAGAGCGGCTGGTCTGCGATAAATAGTGAAACAAAAACAGCGCTGATTGTGACTGAAGCACTGCATGAAACTGCACAGCAAGACACGGATAAGCTTACAAATTCGCTGATGACAACATTGAAACAGCTATGGCCTGCGTCTAAAATCACTCAGGTAGTCCGGCATGACTTTTGAATATTTACTGACAGCTTTTATTGTCAGCGCCATCCCCGGCGCAGGCGTTGTTTATACCGTTGCGGCCGGTCTTGCGGGCGGCAAGCGCGGCTATATCATTGCAGCACTCGGTTGTACGCTTGGCACCCTGCCCCATATTGCGGCAGCCATCAGCGGCCTTGCGGTTTTGCTGCACACCAATATTACGATCTTCATCATCATTAAATGGCTTGGCATTGCCTATCTGTTCTACATGGCATGGAAGATGGTGAGCGACCACACGATGCTGCAACTGAATGAAAGGACCAAAGATAAAAGCGCGCAACAAATAATCAGCTCAGCGATTTTCATCAATCTGCTGAACCCGAAACTGTCCTTGTTTTTCCTTGCCTTTTTACCGCAATTTATCAGCCCGCAAGAAGCATCGCCGGTCTTGCGCATGCTGGAGCTGAGTGTGGTTTTCATGATAATCACATTTGCGGTTTTCATCGCCTATGGTGCTTTTGCCGCCTCAGTCCGGCACTATCTGATTTCCGATCCGTCAGTGCAAAAACGGGTTCGCTATGGCTTTGCCTTTGCTTTCATGGCACTGGCGCTACAACTGGCTTTCACCAATACCAATCCTCATGCGGAAAATAACAGGTCAGCCAGAGCAATGCCGATGAGTGTCAGCTCTTCAGACATGATCTGGTCGTCTGTTTTTACCTATGACTTGTTCAGTTCAGAAGAGATACAGCAATCAAGCCCGAGCCTGAATGTCCCTTTCCGGCGCTTTTTCCTTGTCAGATTTTAGACCGGCAGCCGTATTAAAACTCAACAAGTTCCACATCGCCTGTTGCTGCACTCACCATGATTTCAACGCGCATGGACGGATCGCCCAACTCGACTGCGCAGCAACATCTGACCGGCGGCGCATAAGGGGCAATCCAGTCTTTCCAGACCTGATCCATACCCTCAAAATCAGCCATGGATGTGATCCAGATTTCCGCAGTCAACAGACGGGATTTATCACTGCCTGCACGTTGTAGCAGATCATCGATTTTACCAAGCGTCTCTTTCGTCTGTTCTTCAATCGTGCCGCCTTTATCAGAGAACTGACCGGACAGATAACAGACACCGTTATATTTCACCAAACGGCTGCGGCGGGCATTAATATCACTGCGTTCAAGCTTCATTTCATCCTCATAATACTCAGATTTCAAGTCCGGCTTTGCGGCTTTCAAGGGCGGAAATCACACGGAAACCGATGCTGCGGAAGGGCTCCGGCGCTATAAAACTGGCTTGTCCCATAACCTGCTCAAGAACGGAATGATCGCCAAAGCCGCACATCAGTTCCGCCAGATGCCGCCCCAGCATTGTGCCCTTGGCAATGCCGCTGCCGTTGCAGCCGCCGGAAGCATAAAGCCCGTCTTCCAGCTTGCCCCACCATGGTGCACCGTTCATAGTCAGGGCTGTGGTGCCGCCCCAGACATATTCAAATTGCACATGGCGCAAACCGGGCCAGCGGCGTTCAAAGCGGTTCCGTAATTCTGCTTCCACGTAAGTCTGTGTCAGTTCTTTTTCATGGGCATAAAGGCTGCGCACCATCAACCGGTCAGAACCGATGCGCCGCAATGTTGTGCCAAGCCGGTGAGACGGCAGCAAGCCCCATGACTGATCCTGTCCCAGTAATGCTCTGTCCGCCTCGGGAACGGATTCTGTCACTGCCGCATAGGTATAAATAGTCGTCATTTTGGTATTCAGATAACCAAAACGGCGGATAAAACCATTATTCGCCAAAGCAATATTCTTCGCCCTGATTTGCCCCGACCGTGTGGATAATATCCAGTCACCCTGATGCTGAATCCGTTCAACCGGTGTGTTCTCATAAAGTTCAACATCGGAAGGCAGCGCATCGGCCAGACCACGGATCAAGGCTGCAGGCTGTAACAGCCATGTATCTGAGAGATACAGGCCAAAACGGTAATAATCGGTACCTATCCTCTCTGCTATGTCACTGCGCGATAATTCCTGATGTGCCACTCCGAGTTTTTTGGCCACCTCTAGAACAGAGCGGACAGAGGCCTCACCACGTTCTGTGGCCGCGCCGCGAATGGCACCGACCTGCTGCATATCGCATTGGATATTATTCTCACGGATAATATCCGTCAGCCATTTGAAGGCTTCCGAAAACAGGTTTGATTGCAGCCGCGCTTTCTCGGACATTTCCACGGTAATATTCCGTGGCAGAACATCTGTGCCGGTAAAACCGGAATTGCGAGCGGAGGAACCCTCGCCCACGGTCGTCGCTTCAACAACAGCAATGCGGGCATCGGGGCGAAGTTCACGCAGACGACGCGCAACGGCAAGTCCGGTATAGCCTGCGCCGATCACGGCAAAATCTACGTTAATGTCGCCATCAAGCGCAGGTCGTGGTGTGCGCGGCGGAAGCATCGCATTCCAGCCGCAAATATTGGAATAATCAGGATAAGTCAGTTTTGACATGTTCAACCACAGGAAATGTGGCTGGCTCAGAGCCAGCCACGTACGGTTTCAATCAGTGAAATGCGTCTGTTCAGTTACAAGCGGTCCGAGCGACAAAGAGCCTTTCAGCTCGAAGCCCCAATCAAGGCTCTTTTTGCGAACCCAGACCTGCGCGGTTTCATTCAGCGGAATTGCGCAGACATCCGCGACAATCAGTTTCTGTGCTTCATGCCAGAGCTGAAGCTGCTTATCCGGATCCACTTCTGACCGGGCCGCAACAATCTGCTCATCAGCAGCCGCACAATGACTGAAATTGGTCACCGCAGTCGGTTTGCCGACAATGCTGTCTGAATGATAGAATTGTGTGAGGTAATAATCCGCGACAGGAAAACGTGCGGCGCCATACATCACAATCGGGCTGAGATCCTTGCGGATCATCTGGTGCCAGGTCGCATGTTCCACCGGTTCCAGTTCCAGCTTGATGCCTGCTTTGGCAACCTGTGCCTGCAACATCTGTGCCGACTGCTCCAGACTTGGCAGCTGACTGGACAGCATTTTAATTGTTACGCCATCCGGATAGCCTGCTTCGGCCAGCAGGGCTTTGGCTTTTTCCGTATCATTGGAGACAACGCCCGCCTCATCCGTATAACCGAGATTATTGCTCGGGATGACCGATTTCACTTCACGGGTGAATTCCTTGCCGCGGAACTGCGCCATCTGGGCGGCATTGACCGCATAGGCAAGCGCCTGTCTGACGCGGATATCGTCAAACGGTTTCTTGGTACGGTTTACATGAAGCAGCGTCAGCTCGGCCGGATCGAAAATATCAACCACGGATTCCGGTACTTCCCGTGTCCGCGCCAGCCATTTCTGATCTGTGGTGCCGGCGGAGACATCGATCTCACCGGAGATAAAGGCCAGATCGCGTGCGGAAGCCGCATTCAGAAAACGATAGATAATTTTCTCAAGCTTCGGCTTGCCACGGAAATAGCCATCATGGGCTTTGAACTCGATGGAAACACTCGGTTCGATTTTTTCCAGTGAGAAAGGCCCGAAACCAACCGGACGGCGCTGAAACTCGTCGCCACGCTCCTCATAGGCTTTTTTACTCAGGATAAAACCGCCGGAATAATTCGACACCAGTCCGAGCAGACTAGGCACCGCTTTTGCAAGCGTGATTTTCACCGTATAGGGATCAACCGCTTCAACAGATTTCAGAGCAGCATAATCGGTCGCGAAAGCTGATGTTTCCGGTTTTCCAGCTTTATTGAGAGAGAACACGACATCATCGGCCGTTACCTCGCCATAACCCTGCTGAAACTGTACGCCTTTACGCAAATGGAATGTCCATTCCATTTTATCTGCTGAATGCTCCCATTTTTCAGCAAGATCAGGCTCAATTGTTGAAGGATCTGTACTGCCGGGTGCAAAGCGCACCAGTCCGCCGAAAATCCATGCAACCAGTGTGCGATCCGATGTCGAATTGGCAAAATGCGGATCAAGCTTGCCGACATCTGCTGCCGCAGCCCCTAAAACGAGTTCTGTTTTAGCCGCAAAAGCCGGCATAGATACCAGTGCCGAACAGGCCATGAAAGCTGCCAGTGCGCCGGTTTTTAAAACTGTTCTGTACATATTATGCTCCTCCTCTTTTATTTTATAATTTGTCTGCTCAAAGCAGCATGCACGGGGGTAAATCCTGCCTGCGGGAAATCCGCAAAAGCCTGAAGCAAAAACTGCTGGCCATCGGGGGTGATATACGCCGCATTAATCCGCCGGAATTTCGTGACAATATCCGCATAGCCAAGCGGATTGGCCACATCTCCGCGCGGATGCAGCACTTCCATTATTTGAACGCCCTGCCCCTGATCCAGCGAGACACGCGCCGGCGTTGATTTCGGAAAAGCCGAAGCAAAATCAGAGGTAGCCTCAAGCGTAATCCGCTCTGTCAGCGCCAGTATTTCAGGGTCGGCCAGCATATCCGGATTAACCGGCTGCAATGCGGCTTCACCTTTCAAAGCTGCCAAGGCACAGCTGAAATAAAAACTATATTGCCCGCCTTCGAGTGTTTGCGGCGCACGCTCGTTGGAAAGGCGTAAACCCTGCGGAAATGTTTCGATTTTCAGTGAAAGCACCGGCAATTCCGGTTTACGCATTGCTAAAATAGCGTCGACCGCTGCATGCATATACCGGCAGCAGGCATAGGGTTTGAGATAACACTGCATCAGCCACCATTGCTGACCATCGTCAGACAGCAATATTGCAGGGTCATATTTTTCTGCATTATCCAGTAAATCACGGGGGCCCGTAGCACCGGCAACAGCGCGATAGGCAGCGGTAATCCCTGCTACAACCGCAGGCGGGATCATTTCTTTCACCGTCGTGCCCTGATAGCGCGACGTACCGGACGGATAACCGATCGGCCCTTCCGCACCGGCAATCGCCAATGCATGAGCCATGGCCGGAGCACTCAGTTTTAAAAGCCGTCCTGCGGCAGCGGCCGCACCATAGCCGACCCAGCGCCCGCTATTATAACTGTCAATCGCGGCGGTTGGTCTGGAGGTGGCAATGCGCAGCGCAATATCGTAGCCAAGCGCAATCGCGTCATAAATATCCTCATCGGCACTGCCCAAAGCTTCAGCCACGGCCAAAGCCGCCGGAATAACACCGGCACCGGCATGACCAGCAGCGCCGCGATGGCCGTCATCAATATCCAGAGCACTCGCCGCCGCACTATTTGCCTGAGCGGCACCGGCAACGGAGGACTTTTCTCCGGAAAGCCAGAGTGTGGCTGCACTTCCCCCGTAAGCATGAATTGCCGTATAACGCGCCGCTTTTGCCAGATCAGATGTAAAGCCTGCGCCGGTTGCCGCAACCAGATCCAGAACCAGCAACCGGATGCGCTCTTTCACATCCGCAGGCAATTGTCCCTGCGGATGTTCCGCAGCAAAAGCAGCAAGTTTATCGATGATATGCATTGAATAAATGCCCCGTTCTCATTGCATTTCGTTATGCGGATTGCCGGATATAATGCCCGTCAGATGCTCTCGCCCACCGGCTGACCGGCGGGTTGTAATCAAGCGGCTTCAGCGGGCTGCGTGGTTTCTCCTTATCGGCAGCGGTTATAATGCGCTCTTTTCTCTGTGCCGGATGCGTGACCGGAATCGCGGATAGCAAGCGCTGCGTATAAGGATGAACCGGATTGGCAATGACGTCTTTCTTGGCACCGATCTCTACGATCTCGCCAAAATACATGACCGCAACGCGGTCACAGATTTTCTCGACCGCTGCCATGTCATGGCTGATGAAGAGATAGGAAACGCCAAACTCCTGCTGCAGATCAATCATCAGATCAATGATCTGTCCTTTGATCGCCACATCGAGTGCGGAAACCGCCTCATCCGCGATAATCAGTTTCGGTGACATAGCAAGCGCACGGGCAATACAGATACGCTGCCTTTGCCCGCCGGAAAATTCATGCGGCAGGCTGGCAGCGCGGCGCGGATCAAGCCCCACTCTTTCCAGCAGCCAGTGCATTTTCTCCCGTGCCTCTTTACGCTGTGCAAGATTATGCACAGTCATCGGTTCCATGATTGCGGAACCGATGGTTTGTCTGGCATTTAGCGAGCCGAAAGGATCCTGAAAAATCATCTGCACATCGCGGTGCAGAGCCGACAGGCTTTTGGGGTCTTTATAATCGATCTCCCGTCCGGAAAGCTGAATTCGGCCTGCATGAACAGGAGCGAGATCAATAATTGCTTTGCCGATCGTTGATTTTCCTGAACCGGATTCCCCGACAAGTCCCAGTGTCTCGCCTTTGCCGATTGCGAAGGAAACATTTTCCACCGCATGAACATTGCCGGTCAGTCTGCTAAGCAAACCCGAGCGCACCGGAAAGCGCACGCAAAGATCATTGACCGTAATCACCGGAGCATCTTTTGCATCGCTTGAGCCTTCAGTCAGCGGCAGTTCCTGTAAAACTTCCAATGACTCGACCTGTTTCACCGATCGTCCGACAAGGCTTGGCGCTGCTGCAATCAGCGTATGGGTATAGTCATCTTTCGGGTTCGAAAATATCTCGTGAACTTCGCCCCGTTCAATCTCGCGCCCTTTTTGCATCACCAGCACATGGTCTGCCATTTCGGCCACCACACCCATGTCATGGGTAATGAACAAAATGGCTGTGCCGGTTTCACGCTGCAATTCCCGCAGCAAATCCAGAATTTGTGCCTGAACCGTCACATCCAGCGCCGTTGTCGGCTCATCAGCAATAATCAGTTTCGGGCTACAGGCCAGTGCCATGGCAATCATGACACGCTGGCGCATACCGCCGGAGAAAGTATGCGGATATTGTTTCATCCGTGTTTCAGGGTCAGGTATACGCACCTTGCGCAGCATCTCCAGCACAGCCTCACGCAAGGCTGTTCCTTTCAGCCCGCGGTGCAACCGGATAACCTCTGCCAGCTGATCGCCGATCCTTTGCACCGGATTGAGCGATGTCATCGGCTCCTGAAAAATCATGCTGATCTGACTGCCGCGAATACTGCGCATCCGGTCTTCTGAAAGACCCAGCAATTCCGTATCTCCGAGCCGGACAGAACCTGTTGCATGGCCGGTTGCTTCCGGTAGCAGTCCCATAACAGCAAGCGAGGTCACACTCTTGCCGGAGCCGGATTCACCGACAAGTGCCAGTGTTTTTCCTGCTTCAATTTCAAGATTAAGGCCATGAACAACGGGAACGGCACCAAAAGAGATATGCAAATCCCTGATAGACAGAATGGAATTATTCTTCATCACGATGCATCCTTCAAACGGGGATCAATCGCATCACGCAGCCCGTCACCGATCAGGTTAAACGCAAGCACCAGCAGCAGAATTGCCAGACTTGGAAACAAAGCCAGATGGAAAGCATTGAGAATATTGTCGAAACCTTCACGCACCATGCCGCCCCATGTCGGGGTTGGCGGGGCAAGACCCAGCCCGATAAAAGCCAGCGATGCTTCAGTACGCACAGCCGTTGCCATCCAGAGGGATGTCATGACCATCACTTCGGGCAGAATGGCGGGAAGAATATGCCGGAACAGAATACGTGGTCCTGAAAAACCCATTGAACGACCGGCCTGCACATATTCACGATCACGCTGGGTCAGCACCGCCGCGCGGGCAATACGTGCAAAGGCCGGCGTGGCAGTAAAGGCAATCGCAATAATAATATTGGTCAGTGTCGCCCCCATGAGCGCCACCAGTGCCAGTCCGAGGATGAGTGAAGGAAAGGCCAGCACCACATCCATGATCTGCATGCAGATAATATCTGTGCGTCCGCCGAGATATCCGGCAAGCATACCAATCAGGGAGCCGATAATGGTTGCGGCAGCAATCGCCAGCAGACCAATGGTAAGACTGTAACGAGCGCCCCAAAGCAAGCGGGAGAGAATATCCCGCCCGAAATTATCCGTGCCAAACCAGTTCTCAGAACTCGGCGGCATCAGCTGTTTGAAAATATCCTGCTCTGCCGGATCATAAGGCGCAAGAAGCGGCGCAAATATTGCGGCGCCGATCAGCAGGAGGACAACAAGAATGCCGATCCATGTCGAGATACCGAGCCTGCGCAGAAACGGCATGACAGAACTGAAGGCTGTCTTTTCGTAAGATGTGGAAATCGTGCTCATTTATACTGAATCCTCGGATCAAGCAGGCCATAGATCAGGTCTGTCACAAGGTTCACGATGACAACCATGAAGGTGTAGACCACAATCATGCCCTGCAGCAGTGTGTAGTCACGCTGGGTCAGAGCCGACAAAATCAGCTTGCCAAGCCCCGGACGTGAAAACACGATTTCTGTCAGAACCGAATTGCCGATCAGAATGCCGAGATAGAGACCCACAACCGTTGCAATCGGTACGAGACAATTGCCAAGCGCATGTTTCCAGACCACGCTATATTGCGATGCACCTTTCGCGCGGGCGGTGCGCACATAGTCCTGACTGAGGACTTCCAGCATGGCAGAACGTGTCACACGGGTGATGTAAGTCATCATAATCAGGGCAAGCGATAATGTCGGCAGTGCCATCTGACGCAAACGCTCCAGAATATCTCCCGAGCCACCGGCGCTGATAACCGGAAACCATTTCAGCTGAATAGCAAACACCATCAACAGCAGAATGGCGGCAACAAAAGCAGGCAGGGACAGGCCGAGCAATGAGATGAAGCGGATAATGAAATCCGGCATTTTATTACGTTTTACAGCCGCCCATACACCGGCCGGAACACCGAGGATGAGACCCAGTGCCAGTGCCGCAATGGTCAGCTCCAGCGTGTAGGGTAAAACATTGAGAATTTCCGCCGAGACCGGTCTGCCGGTAATCATGGAGTTCCCCAGATCACCTTGCAAAGCATCCCAAAGAAAGCTGCCATATTGAACCAGAACCGGCTTATCCAGCCCGAGTTTCTGGTGCACCGCAGCAATACTGGCAGGGCTGGCCTGATCGCCAAGCAAAACCAGAGCAGGGTCTCCGGGCAATATCCGTACAAGCAAAAACACCAGCGTTAATACGCTGAAAAGAGTTATGGCGGCAAAGCCAAGTCTCCTTGTCACAAAAGACAGCATCTCCCCTCCGAGATTCCCGTCACCGTGAATGCAGCAAATATTTTTCTGTTCCCATCCGGCTGTTTCAGCCGCGGGTTATGCCTGTCAATTCATGGTCACGATTTATGTGTTCTCCTGCCTATAATGACAGCTAAAAAATTTGTTTGTGTCAATCTATTTCTTTTAATGGAATTATTATTTATAATTATTCCGATTATTGGAATATGAGATTCTTTATGACGACAAATAATTCATCTTCAAATGCCTCACGGGCTTTGGATATTTTGCTATTGCTCGGCGATTATGGTGAAGACGGTGCTGCACTGGCCGAAATCGCCAAATCCCTGAATGTCGCCAAATCGGCAGCCCACAGAACTCTGATGGCGCTGACAGAACAGGGTTTTGCGGAGCCTGCAGAGCGCTATGGTCATTACCGGCTGGGCTCGGCTATTTTCCTGCTGGCTCAGCGTCAGCAACGGCTCACGCCGCAAATTCAGAAGCTGCAACCCGGCATGACTGAATTCACCAAAAAGACCGGATATACGACCTATATTATAGCACAATCGGGTTTTGATGCGGTGTGTGCTGAAATGATAAGCCGTTCCATTCTGCCGCAACAGCAATTCGGCATCGGCGAAAGAATGCCGCTGGGAATTGCGGCAGGCAGTGTTGCTTTGATGGCCACTTTGCCGGAAGGTGAGCGTGATGCAATTTTATACGCGAATACAGAGCGTTACACGCAATATCCTGCCGTGCGCCATGTAGATGTTGATGTCGTAAAACAACAAGTTAATGAGACACTTGCGCGGGGTTACGCGGTTAATATGGGCTATTACCTGCCGGGTGTCGGCGGTCTGGGTTTGCCTTTGCCAAAACCAAACCCGTTTCGCGTCAATGTCGCTATTTCTTTCAACATCCCGTTGGAAAATATGAAGCCTGATGTGATGGACAATCTCATTGATCAGCTCAAAGAATGTCTGAATGTAACGAACTGATTGCTACGTTTTTAAAGCCCGCTCTGCCTCAAACTTTCGCTGCATGTTGGCGGGCTTTTTCAAGCCAGCGCCGGTCATTTTCCTGTTGCGGTTCGGCAGCCGGTCTTGTGATCCACTCGAACGGCGGCAGATCTGCGAAAATCGTATCCTTGGTGTTTTTGATACGCTCCTGTTGCAGTCGTTGCTGAAAGCGCTTCATCATATTGGAAAAAGCGCTTGCCGTATAACCAAGATCCGCAGCGACAATCTTGGCCGCAGTGCCACGCTCCAGTTCCGCACAGGCATAATTAAACCGGATTGTCTCAAGCCAGTGCCGGTAACTCATACCCAGCTCATTTTGAAATTGACGTGCAATGGTCTTTGGAGTGCTCGCAGCTTTTTCTGCAAGTTGCGCAAGAGACAATGTTTTTGACAAGTCCTGCATGATCTCTTTGCACAACACTGCCAGCTTTTCGCCGGCAGGCATCGGAACTGTGCAGGAAACGCGCTGTGCCGAAGCAATTTCTCCGCGTAATAATTGCAAAATTGCCTGTTCACGTTTGATATTCCGCTGATTTTTATGAAAGTTCAGCGTCTCAACAAGCAAAGCACGCATCAGAGGCGGCATTTCAATAACACGGCAATCCAGCAGTTCCAGTTCCGCACCGTTCTGTAACAGCAGAGAAGTAATATTAGTATCTGTCAGCATGGTGACTTCGTGCTCGCAATAGGGCGGCAGCCACATGGCACGGTAAGGAGGGATAATAAAATTGCCGTGTCTTGTAATAACACTGACAACACCGGAGCTCGCATAAAGCAATTGTCCGAACGGATGCATATGATTTTCAATGACCAGCCCGCGGCTGAAATTGCGCACGAGTGGCGCAAAACATATTACATCGCCCGCCACAACAGTATCCGTTGTTTGCAAGGCACTTCTCCCGTTTTTATTCTGCGTTCCACTTTTTGTGACCGTTAACCGGCCGCTTTTGTTGTCCTGTTAGCGCAATCGAATGTCCGTTTCGCAATAGCAGAACAACTCGCATCAATCCCCCGCATCGTCGGATAGTACACCGCGATTACCGCTGGCAACAAGACAGAATCTCTCCGCTTTCTGCATCTGATGCCACGGCACATTCTGAATATTCGGGAGGATTTTAAAATGACGATTACCCGCAAAGAGCTGTTCCGGCTCGGGGCTGCTGGTCTGGCAACAGCTGTTGCCACCGGCCGCAGTTCCGCCGCATCAGCCACAAAACCGGCCGAAGCAAAGACCGGTGCGAAGGCAGATCCGTCTCGCGCAACACTGATCCGCAATGCGGATATTCTTACAATGGATAAAAAACTCGGCGAGCTGAAAACCACCGATGTTCTTGTCAGGAACGGTAGAATAGTTGCCATTGCTAAGGGTATGAAAGTTGATGATGCGGAAGTCATCGATGCAACCGGTAAAATTCTGATGCCCGGCATGATCGACGGTCATCGTCATGTCTGGCAGATCATGAATGCCGGTACTCTGGTAAAAACCCATGCCGCAAAATACGATCATTACCAGACCTGGAAAGAGCGCACCGTCGTTTGTATGACACCGGAAGATTTTCATCTGGCGGGATATGTCGGTGGTTTGCTGGCGATTGATTCAGGCGTAACCAGTGTGGTTGACTACGCCCATGGTCAGCACAATCGTGAGAAAGCCTTTGCCGGTGCACGCGGATTGATTGAATCCGGTGTCGGCGGAACTTTCTGCTATCAGGTTGCCCATGATCCCACCTATGGTCCGGGCGATACGATTTCACTTGCAGAGGCTTCGGCTCAGCGTCTTGCCCCGCCTACAGATGCGCATTTCGAAACTGCCAGAATGTTGCGCGATGAACTGTTTTCCGCAAGCGACAGTCCGATCCGCTTTGGTATTGCCTCCAGTAACGGACTGGGACGCCATACTATGCGGCAAACAAAATCAGAGTTCGACCGCGCCCGTGCGCTTGAGCCCTATCTGATTGCACTGCACATTCATAAACAAAACCCCATGCCTCCGGAAGGTATCTACCGCAACATTGCCGATCTGCATAAAGCCGGTTTACTGGGGCCAGAAATTCACGTCTCCCACGGCGTACAGATGACCGATGAAGAAATTATCATGCTGCGGGATACAGGTGGCATGTTATGCGCAACGGTTATGGGTGAATTTCCTTATATTGCCCCTGCAATTCATGGCAAAGCACGTCAAATGGGACTGCCATCCGGTATCGGTATCGATGTTAATCTGGCTTTGACCCAAGACTATTTCGAGCATGTGCGTGCCGCGTTATGGAATATGCAACGCTCGGAAGAATATGCCCGTATTGCCCGTGAATATGAGCCAGCCGATCTGCTGGATTATGCAACCGGCTCCGGTGCCGCCGCCATCCGCATGGGTGACATGACCGGCACAATCAGTGTCGGCAAACAGGCTGATCTCGTTTTGCTGAGCACAAGCCGTTACGGTTTCGCCATCGCCGGAACTCTGGCTGACCGTGTGTTCAGCTTTGCCAACCTGTCCGATATCGACAGCGTCTGGGTGCGCGGAACTTTACGCAAGCAAAACGGAAAAATGCTGAATGTGGACTGGGGCAAGCTCAAAGCAGACATGCGTGAGGCGCAGGCGCGGATTGTACGCGATGCCGACACAATCACCTTCACATAAAAGCTTTTAATTTACCTCCATACGTCATTTTCAGCCGGTTCAGAGCACAGTCGGGATCATTTATTTTTCCCGCGCAGGCCTGCCGGACAAGAAGGAACCTGTTTCATGGAACTAACACGCAAAGAGTTTTTGAAACTCAGCGCTGCCGGTGCAGCCGTTGCGGCCAGCGGTCTGCCTCTGCACGCAGCACAAAGCGTTGCTGCCAGTGCAAAATCTGTTGTGCCGACACTCATCAAAGGCGCAGACATTCTGACAATGGATGCAAAGGCAGGAGAATTATCCGCGACGGATGTGCTGATTACCAACGGGAAAATCACCGCTATTGATAAAAATATCAAGCATGACAATGCAGAGATTATTGATGCAACCGGCATGATTTTGATGCCCGGCATGGTCGACGGTCACCGCCATGTCTGGCAAACGGCAGAGGCCGGGCAAATTGTCAAAGGTTCCAAACTTTATCGCCATTATGACCGTGAGAATAATCTGAAATATGGATTATGCTTCACACCGGAGGATATGTATTTTTCTTCCTATATCGGTGGTCTTGTCTGTCTGGATTCCGGCGTTACCACAGTGCTTGATCACATGCATGCAACCAATGGCAATGAGATTGAGGATGCGGCGGCACGCGGGTTGAAAGATTCCGGTGTCGGCGGCTATTTCTGCTATCAGATGCGTCAGTCTCCACGCTACGGGCCCGGTGACACCTATCCGCTGGCACAAGCGCGCGCAGATCGTGACGGCCCGCCGGATGAACGCCATTACAAACAGGCTGAGTTACTGCGTGACCGTTATTTTTCCGATGAAAACGGTCTCTTGCGGTTTGGCATCGGGCTGACCGGCTCGGTCGGCACACAGAGCGTTGCACAAGCCGCTGAGGAGTTTAAACGCTGCCGTGAATTGCAGGCGGCAATTCTGACGCAACATATGAACCAGACATTCCCCGAGCCTAACCCGCCAATTTTACGCGGTATACGTGATCTGCATGAAGCAGGTCTGTTAGGGCCGGATTATCATATTTCTCACGGCAATGACGTAACCGATGAGGAATTACTGATGATGAAGGCCGCCGGTTCAAAACTCTGCTCCACCACGCTTGGTGAATTTACCTATGACACACCAAGTTTGCATGGCCGCGCCCGCGCGCATGGCGTGGATACCGGTATCGGTCTGGATGCTGCCATTGCCATGTTACAGGATTATTTCGAGCATGCGCGTTCCGCTTTCTGGGTTCTTTACAAGACGGAAGACGGTGCAGCCATTGCCAATAATTATACCTCAACTGATGTTCTGGAATTTGCAACCATCGGCGGCGCACGATCGCTTGGCCTTGGCGATGTAACGGGGTCGGTTACGGTCGGCAAGCGGGCTGATCTTGTGCTGTTACGCACGGACAGAATGGGCTTTGCCAATCTGGGAACACTCGCTGACCGCGTGCTCAATTTTGCAGCCATGCAGGACATTGACAGTGTGTGGGCAGCGGGTCGTGCAGTAAAACGCAATGGCATTATGTCCGGTGTGGACTGGGCAGCAGCTCAAAAACAAACCGCACAGGTGCAACAACGTGTTTTCTCACTGGCACAGACCATCAATCTGACCGAGTAAACTGTGTTTTACCCCCCCCCCCCGCATAGCCACACTATGCGGGGGCAACAGTTCTCATAGCAAAGCAAAATAAAACTAAAAACAAGCGGCTAGAGCAATTGCCCTTCCCCGTTGTCGGTACGGGGTGCTATCGGTCGTGCCAGCAGGAATTTATTGCAGGCTTTTCTCATGATACACTATTCGGATCCGCAACGCCTCCAGACCCTGATCGACGGACTGGATCAGTTCAACGCCACTCCCGGTAAAGGCACAACCCGCCTGACCTATAGTCCGGAATTCCGGCAGGCCGCGGATTATCTGCGCGACCGGATGGAGGAAGCGGGTCTTACTGTGCGCGAAGATGCCGTCGGTAATATTATCGGCCGTCTGGAAGGGAGCAATCCGGAGCTTGCACCTGTTATGGTCGGCTCCCATTTTGACTCCGTGCCAAATGGCGGAAAATTTGACGGACAAGCAGGCGTCATTGCCGGCATAGAAATTGCTTTCCAGCTGAAAAGCCGCGGGCTGGCACCCGTCCGTCCTGTTGAGTTTATCGCCATGATTGAAGAAGAAGGCACCCGTTTCGGTGGTGGCTTGCTGGCCTCACGCATCATGACCGGTAAGGTGGATATGCAGCAGCTTGTCACTTTTACTGATGATGACGGCATATCCGTTGCGGAGGCAATGCAGGCCTATGGGCTTGATCCCGCATCGGCACATCAGGCAATCCGTCAGCCCCATTCAATCCATGCGTTTCTCGAGCTGCATATTGAACAGGGTCCTGTGCTAGAGAGCCATGGCGAGGACGTGGCTGTTGTTGACGCTATTGTCGGTCTCGGCCAGTTGAAAGTCACATTTCGCGGACAAGCAGGCCATGCCGGTACAACCCCGATGAATGCGCGGCGCGATGCGCTCACCGGCGCTGTCACCGCCCTTGCGCAATTGCCTGATCTGGCACGTGCTATCGGACAGGACGCGGTTCTGACTGTCGGCAAGCTGGATGTTTATCCGGGCGGTGCCAATGTCATCCCCGATCTGGTCGTTTTTACCGCCGATATTCGCGCACCGAAGGAAGAGGTTGTCCGCACATTGATGGATCAGACCCGTGCTGTAATTGAGCGGGCGGGCGGCAACGGGCTTTCGGTAGAGGTGGACGAACAGCTCTTTGTCGCGCCGGTGCCTTTATCCTCCGAACTGCATAAATGCCTGTCGCATCATGCTGGTGCGCTTGGCCTGAAAAGCCGTACAATGGTAAGCGGTGCCGGTCATGATGCCATGATTATGGCTGATTTTGCCCCGACCGGTCTTGTCTTCGTTCCGAGCCGTAACGGTATTTCTCACGCTCCTGAAGAATGGACGGATTATGACCAGCTGGCTAAAGGCGTTGACGTGCTTTTTCTCACAATTTGCGATCTCGCTGAGGTGAAACTTACAGATTAAAGCCGCTGCTTGTTCGTATTTCTATATCGAACCTTAATGGCGAACCAATTGTAAATTGGTTCGCCATTATTTTTACTAAACATCTTGAAATGCTACAGATAATTTGCATTATTAAACAAAAGTATAATAAATCGGGAAAATTATCAGCAGAATGGCCGTTACCAATTCATCAAATTCAGAACCAATCTGCATAATGGTTCGATTGATTCACGGTTCATGCCATGCATGACCTCAATGATAATACCGGTCTTGCCTTAGAAAATCTGCGCACGTTATTGGCTGAACAGACGGAGGGGCAGGAAAACCGCCTTCCCTCTGAACGTGAACTGGCACTGCGTTTCAATGTCAGCCGCCGTGCCTTGCGTGCAGCCCTTGATGTGCTCGAAAACGAAGGGCTGATCTGGCGCAGGCAGGGTCAAGGTACTTTCAGCGGTGAACGTCGTCCCGATGGCAATATGCTGGCCCAGCAAATTGCCGACTTCACCAATCCTATCGAAGTTATGGATGTACGGATTGAAATCGAACCGGCGCTGGCGCGCATGGCCGCCGCCCGTGCTACACCCGCTCTGGTGGAACAACTGGAAAAGCTGGCTCTGAAAGCCGAGCAGTCAACTGATATTGCCTCATGGGAGCGGTGGGATTCAGCCTTTCACAGCAAGATCGCTGATGCATCCGGCAATCAGCTGTTTATCGCCATTATGGGCATCATCGATGAAATCCGGCGCAATGATGCATGGCAGCAATTTCGCACCCGCGTGCGTTCGGCAGGCCGCAATTCGCTGTCGGTAAACCAGCACAATGCCATTCTGGATGCGATCCGGCGCTTTCATCCGCGTGATGCGGAAGATGCCATGCGTACGCATCTTATGTCGCTGCGCGAAGCAGTGATCGGCGAAATTGGCGGAGCCGCACGAACACAAATACCGGCACCGCAGCCTGTAACGACCGACTGAAGGAGTTTTCGCATAGCGGATGAAAGCCGCATGCAAAGGGAAGAACGGATTTAGCTCAGGAGGAGGAGCCCGTTCCGACCATTAAAGTGCAGACCACAGAACAATCTGGCTATCAGCAGAACAAAATAAGGGGTGGAGAATGAAATCTGTTTATAGAACTGCTCTCAAAACTGCGGCGCTGTCCGCAGCAGCAATTGCTCTAACTTTACCGGCACTGGCCGCTGATTTACGCATCGGCCTGCAAGATGATCCCGATGTGCTTGACCCGCATCGTGCGCGTACATTTGTCGGTCGTATCGTTTTCACGTCCTTATGCGACAAGCTGTTTGATATTAATGACAAGCTGGAAATTCAGCCGCAGCTCGCCAAAGAGTGGAGCTGGTCTGAAGACGGTAAAACACTGCAAATCAAATTGCGTGATGACGGGAAATTCCATGACGGATCGGCCATTACCGCGGCCGATGTGAAAGCCAATCTGGAACGGGCAAAGACACTGCCGGAATCCCTGCGTAAAAGTGAAGTCGCAGCGATTGATAAGATTGAGGTTGTGGATGATACGACGCTCGATATTCACCTCACCAGACATGATGCGGCACTGCTGTCCCAACTTTCCGACCGCGCGGGTATGATCCTGTCGCCAAAGGCTTTTGCCGGTGGTGAGTTTGCCCAGAACCCTGTCTGTTCAGGCCCGTATAAATTTACCAGCCGCGTACAGAATGACCGGATAATTCTGGAGAAATTCGCTGATTACTGGGACGCCGCCAATTACCACTTTGACAAGGTAACCTATCTGCCGATTCAGGATTCAACCGTACGCTTTGCCAATCTGCGCTCCGGTGATTTCGACATGATCGAGCGCCTTGCCTCTTCAGATATTGAAGCCGCTAAAGCCGACAGCAATCTCGCTTTCTTGCCGGTCACAGGTATCGGCTATCAGGCTCTGACTTTCAACATGACCAAGGGCGACAAAGACAGTTTCCCGATCGGCCACGACAAGCGTATCCGACAGGCTTTCGAGCTTTCCCTCGACCGTAATGCAATCAATGAAGTTGTCGGTCAGGGTGTATTCCAGCCCGCTTATCAGGCCTTTCCGCCATCGAGTTTTGCCTATAATCCGAAATATGAAACTGTGACCCGCGACGTTGAAAAAGCCAAACAGCTGCTCAAGGAAGCCGGTCATGAACGGGTCAGTTTTGAGCTGGCTTTTGGCAATTCCACAACGTCCCAGCAGGTCTATGAGCTGATACAGGCCATGTCTTCCGAGGCAGGTTTTGATATCTCTCTGCGTCCGACGGAATTTGCTGCCCTGCAATCCGCATTAAAAGAGAAGTCTTTTGATGTCGGCCAGAGCGGTTGGTCAGGCCGTGCTGATCCGGATGGCAATATCCATCAGTTTGATACCTGTAAAGGCAGCCTCAACGATGCCGGTTTTTGCAGTGAAAAAGTTGATGCCCTGCTGGAAGAAGCCCGCGGTATCAAAGATCAGGCACAGCGCAAGGCACTCTACGATCAGGCACAGGAAATCCTGCAAGACGAGCTGCCGATCGTCTATCTCTATTATCAGCCATGGACATTTGCCACCCGCGCAAATCTGAAAGGCTTTACTGCGCATCCGGACGGCATGATCCGCCTGAAAGGCGTGACACTGGAAAAATAAGCAAGCCGTCTCCTTCTTTTTGAAAACACCTTTCGAAAGAAGGAGCTGAAACGGCTCAGCGGGAAGGAAAAGCGGGTTAAACTCCGTTACTTCCATCCCGCTGCCTGCTGTTCTGTTTTCATGCGAATGGAACTCATTCTATGTTTGAATTAATTATCCGGCGTTGTCTTGTGGTGATCCCGACCCTGTTTCTGGTATCGGTTATTGTTTTCGGTATGCAGAAATTGCTGCCGGGCGATCCAATTTTGGCACTGGCTGGTGAAGACCGTGATCCGCAGACGATTGCCTATCTTCAGGAAAAATACCGGCTAAATGATCCGGTTATTACGCAATATCTGAGCTGGCTCGGCCGCATCATGACCGGCGATTTCGGCGTATCCATCCGCACGGAAAAACCGGTGCTGGAACTGATCTTGCAGAAACTGCCGGTGACTTTGCAGCTTGCAGCTTTTGCGATGTTCGTTGCGCTGCTGATCGGCGTGCCTGCGGGGATCATCTCTGCTGTACGCAAAGGCACATTGACCGATTATTCGATCAATATTGCCGCGCTTTCCGGTTTATCAATCCCGAATTTCTGGCTCGGCATTCTGCTCATTCTGTTTGTTTCCGTACAATGGCAGTTGCTGCCTTCATCCGGCTATACATCACCGTTTGAAAATCTGGGGCAGAATATCCGCACTATGATTATGCCCGCTTTTGTGCTCGGCACCGGCCTTGCCGGCGTATTGATGCGCCATACGCGTTCGGCCATGCTCGGTGTGCTGCGCTCGGACTATGTGCGCACGGCACGCGCCAAGGGGCTGAATGAAAAGACGGTTATTCTGCGCCATGCGCTGCGCAATGCTCTTGTACCGATCATTACCCTGACCACCCTGCTCTTTGGTGAATTGCTCGCCGGCGCAGTGCTGACCGAACAGATTTTTACCATTCCGGGTTTCGGCAAGCTGATCGTGGATGCGGTCTTCACCCGTGACTATGCCGTTGTGCAGGGCGTAGTGCTGTGTACCGCTGTCGGTTTCATTCTGATGAATCTCCTTGCCGACATTCTCTACATTATCGTCAATCCGAGACTGAGGGATGCAACATGAGTGCGCTCGCAATTCCGGCAAAAAAATCCCGCAACCGCACTTTGCAAAAATTTCTCTCCAACAGAGCAGCGGTTCTCGGTGCAATATTGGTTGGCTTTTTTGCTCTGCTGGCCATTCTGGCGCCACTCATTGCCGGTTATGATCCGTTGCAGACAAGTTTCACCGCTATTCGCAAACCGCCTTCTGCTCTGCATTGGCTGGGGACAGACGAATTGGGACGCGACCTGTTTTCCCGCATGGCCTATGGCGCACGTACCTCGCTGATGGCGGGCGTTGTCTCGGTATGTATCGCGATGATTGTCGGCGTGCCTTTCGGGATTATCGCAGGCTATTTCGGCGGCTGGGCAGACAGTATTATCTCCCGCCTGATTGATGCCATGCTCGCAATACCATTTCTGATTATGGCAATTGCACTGGCTGCCTTTCTCAGTGCCAGCCTTACCAATGCGATGATCGCCATCGGTCTTTCCGCAGCACCGGTTTTTGCCCGCCTCACCCGTGGTCAGGTGCTTTCCATCCGCAATGAAGAATATATCGAAGCCGCTCAGGTTCTGGGTCTGCGTCATCCGCGCATTATCCTGCGCTATATTCTGCCGAATGCCATGTCGCCGATTATCGTTCAGGCAACGCTGACCATTGCGGCAGCCATTATTGCCGAAGCCAGTCTGTCCTTTCTCGGCCTTGGCCAGCAGCCGCCGAACCCGTCATGGGGCTCGATGCTCAACACTGCAAAAAACTTCATCTCACAAGCGCCATGGATGTCCGTATGGCCGGGAGCCGCAATCTTTCTCGTGGTTCTGGGTTTCAATCTGCTTGGCGATGGTCTGCGCGACGCCATTGATCCGCGCGAATATTAATAGCTTACAGGAACATAACCATGAGTATGTTTACAACCCGTCCTGAAATTCTCGGTACTTTCGGTGTTATTACTTCCACCCACTGGCTGGCTTCGGCCGCCGGTATGGCGCTGCTGGAGCGTGGCGGTAATGCTTTTGATGCAGCCGTGGCCGCAGGTTTTGTCTTGCAGGTTGTCGAGCCGCATCTCGTTGGTCCTGCTGGTGAAGTGCCGATTATTTTCCACTCCGCCAAAACCGGTAAAACCGAAGTGCTGTGCGGTCAGGGTGTGACACCGGATGCAGCCACGATCGAGCGTTACAAACAGGAAGGGCTGGATCTGGTTCCGGGTTCCGGCCTGCTCGCAGCCGTGGTTCCGGGGGCATTTGATGCATGGATGCTGATGCTGCGCGATCATGGCAGTATGAGCTTGCGCGATGCGTTGGAACCGGCAATCTATTATGCCCGCACCGGCCATCCGATGCTTCCGCGCGTTGCCAATACAATCCGCGATCAGGCCGAGTTTTTTAAAAAAGAATGGCCGACATCCTATGCCACATGGGCGCGCAACGGTAATCTGCCTCAGGCGCATGAGCTGTTTGTCAATGAAGCGCTCGCCAATACCTATCAGCGTCTGGTGGATGAAGCTGAAGCCAAAGGCGGCAGCCGCGAAGAGATTATCGATCATGCGCGTGACGGCTTTTATCGCGGCTTTGTTGCGCAGGCGATTGAAGATTTTTGCCGGAATACTGAGGCGATGGATACCAGTGGCAAACGTCATAAAGGCATTCTGACCGCTGATGATATGGCGCGCTGGAGTGCCACTTATGAAACCCCGTTGAGCTATGATTATCACGGCTGGACGGTTTCCAAGACCGGCCCTTGGGGTCAGGGACCTGCCTTGCTGCAAAGTCTTGCTTTGCTGAAAAACAGCGATATAGGCGCTATGGGTCCGGACAGTGCGGATTTCATTCATACCGTAACAGAGGCCATGAAACTGGCCTATGCCGACCGCGAAATCTATTACGGTGATCCTGATTTTGCAGATGTGCCGATGAAACAGCTGCTTTCGGAAGACTATAATGCACAGCGGCGTAAACTCATCGGCTCTGCGGCTTCTCATGAGCTGCGCGCCGGTATGATCACAGGTTTTGAAACCCAACATGCCCGCAGCGTAGCACAGTTCCGCTATGCCGAGACCAACGGCAATGTGGCACCGGGTGCCGGTGAGCCGACCATGGCGCATCTGCGCACCGAGAAACGTGGTGACACAGTACATGTGGACGTGATTGACCGCTGGGGCAATATGGTTTCCGCCACCCCGTCCGGCGGCTGGCTGCAATCATCTCCGGTTATTCCGAAACTCGGCTTCCCCCTCAATACCCGTGCACAGATGTTCTGGCTGGAGCCGAATCTGCCGACCAGTCTCGCGCCACGCAAGCGCCCACGCACCACGCTCACACCGTCACTGGCCAGCTATGAAGGCAAACCACGACTTGTCTTCGGTACACCGGGTGGTGACCAGCAGGATCAATGGCAACTCATCCTGTTCCTGCGCCGTGTCCATCACGGGCTGAACCTGCAGGAGGGTATTGATCTGCCGCTGTTCCACACCATGCATTTCCCGTCATCCTTCTATCCGCGTGAAGCCATTCCGGGACGGCTTGTAATCGAAAAGTCTATTGGTGAAACTGTTATAAATGATCTGAAAACACGCGGTCACGATCTGGAAATCGTTGATGAGTGGACAGTCGGGCGACTGACCGCAGCCGAACGTGAGAGCAACGGACTGTTGCGGGCAGCGGCCACACCACGCCTGATGCAGGCTTATGCAATCGGGCGCTAAAACAGGGAATTGATGCAGTGATAATGGGTATTGAATTTCAGGAACTGCTCTGGCTCGCCCTGAGCATGCTGATTGCCGGCGGTGTCACCGGCCTGCTCGCAGGTCTGTTCGGTGTCGGCGGCGGTACTGTGGCGGTTCCGGTGCTGTATGAGCTGTTCCGCTATCTGGGTGTGCCGGAAGATGTGCTGATGCCGCTGAGTATCGGCACATCTCTTGCTATCATCATTCCGACATCCATCCGTTCTTACCGCGCCCATCTGGCACGCGGAGCCGTGGATACAAGTCTGCTGAAAGCATGGGCTGTACCGGTCGTTGCGGGTGTGATTGCAGGGAGCGTGATTGCCCGTTATGCACCGGCGGAACTGTTTAAATTCGTCTTCATCGTGGTTGCCGGTGTTTCGGCAATCCGGCTGCTGTTCGGAAAAGACAGCTGGAAACTCGCCGATCAGCTGCCGGGCAAACTGGCCATCCGGTTTTGCGGGTTGATTATCGGCGTATTGTCCTCACTGATGGGGATCGGCGGCGGACAGCTCTCCAACCTGTTTATGACCTTTTATAACCGGCCGATCCATCAGGCTGTTGCCACTTCATCCGGACTTGGTATCCTGATCTCCATACCGGGTGCGCTTGGCTATATTTATGCAGGCTGGCCGCGTGCCGCACAATTTCCGGATGTTGCCGCTTTGCAGCCGCCGCTTGCACTCGGCTATGTCTCCCTGCTCGGATTTTTTCTGGTTATTCCGACAAGTATTCTCGCGGCCCCTGTCGGCGTAAAGCTGGCGCATAGTCTTTCAAAACGAAAACTGGAAGTCGCTTTCGGTGTCTTCCTGCTGCTGATCTGCCTGCGTTTTTTGATAAGCGTTATTTATTGATAGAAAGATTGAGTCATGCAAGAAACACTTCTTTCTGTAAAAGACCTGAAAATCTCTTTCTCTACCGGTGGCCACTGGGCACCGGTCGTGCATGGTATTTCCTTTGAGATTAATGCCGGCGAGACGCTTGCTATTGTCGGGGAGTCCGGCTCCGGCAAAAGTGTTACGGCGCTTTCCCTGATGCGGTTGCTGCCGCCGCTCAACAGCCGGATTGAAGGTACGATCTGTTTTAACGATGCTGCGCTGACACAGATGAATGACAGTGCAATCCGTCATATTCGTGGTAATGAAATCGCAATGATTTTTCAGGAACCGATGACCTCGCTCAATCCGAGTCTGACCATCGGTTTCCAGCTTGCCGAAGTGCTGATGACTCATCGCGGCATGAGCCGTGAACAGGCTGAAGCCGAGGCTGTGCACCTGATGGAGCGTGTACGGATACCATCTGCCGCCACACGGGCGAAAGATTATCCGCACCGTCTGTCCGGCGGTATGCGTCAGCGTGTGATGATTGCCATGGCACTCGCCTGCAAGCCGAAACTGCTGATTGCCGACGAGCCGACGACCGCATTGGATGTGACCATTCAGGCGCAGATTCTTGATCTCATCAAAGACCTGCAAAAAGAAGAAGGCATGGCCGTGCTGTTCATCACCCATGATATGGGTGTGGTGGCAGAGATTGCCGATCGTACCATCGTAATGTTGCATGGCAATATTGTTGAAAGCGGCAATACAGAGGTTATTTTTGCACAGCCGGAACATCCTTATACCCGTGCTCTGCTGTCTGCCGTGCCAAAACTCGGCTCGATGAAGGGCGAAAATGCACCGCTGAAATTTCCTGAAATCGACCGCACAACCGGCCTGCCGGTTGAACAGCCTGTTTCAGAAGCTGAGACCATCACAAAGAGCAAAGCTGCTCAGCCGCCAACCGTGCTTGAAGTGCGCAATCTGCGCAAATATTTTGACCTGCCAAACGGTCTTTTCCGTAAACCTGCCGGACGGGTTCATGCGGTTGAGAATGTATCCTTCTCGATTGCGGCGGGTGAAACGCTGTCTCTGGTGGGGGAATCCGGCTGCGGAAAATCCACCACCGGCCGTGCAATTATCCGGCTTACTGAGCCGACATCCGGCGAAGTCCTGCTGAACGGCCGCAATATTCTGAACATTAGTCAGGCAGAATTTCGCGATACACGCCGCCAGATACAACTGATCTTTCAGGACCCGTTTGCAAGTCTGAACCCGCGCATGAAAATCGGTGAAGCGGTTGCCGAACCGATGATTGTGCATGGCATTGCCGGTGCTGCGCAGGCACGGCAAAAAGCCCGTGAACTGCTGGAACAGGTCGGTATTAATCCCGCAACTTATGACCGCTATCCGCACGAATTTTCCGGCGGGCAGCGCCAACGCATCTGTATTGCCCGTACATTAGCTCTTGATCCGCAATTGATTATTGCTGATGAAGCCGTGTCCGCACTGGATGTTTCCATCAAGGCGCAGGTCATCAATCTGATGCTGGAATTGCAGGAAAAGCTTGGTCTGGCCTTCCTGTTTATTTCCCATGATATGGCTGTGGTTGAGCGTATCAGCCATCGCGTAGCCGTGATGTATTTAGGCGAGATTGTCGAAATCGGCAGCCGCGCGGATATCTTCGGTAATCCGCAGCATCCTTATACCAAACGCCTGCTCTCAGCCGTACCGGTGCCGGATCCTGCAACGCGCGGTACCAAGGCGAAGCTCCATGTCGGCGAGCTGAAAAGCCCTGTGCGTCCGGTTGATTATCAGCCACCGGTGCGGATTATGCAGGAAGTCAGCTCCGGCCATTTTGTGCAGCAATGGGGCGATGAATGGGAATTGCGTAAAGCAATCTAGTAAAAAATAAATAGTCCGGCTAGCATGTTGATCTGAAAGAACACATGCTAGAGCGGTTTACGTCCAGATTGGATCATAGTGCTCGCTCTGGATTCTTTATTTGGTCGCATTATCACGGGCGTCAAGTTGATCCAACTTGACATAATCAAGAAGTCAAGCTGATCCAACTTGACTGTGAAATGCTCTAGCCGGCGACGAGATGTCCCCCGCCGATATCCACGAGTTTCACACGATCCGGCTGCTGACCGGCTTTCCAGACAGGACTTGGAATTTCACCGGTGAGCCGCAGGCTTTCACCACGCTGACGGCGCGGATCAGGTACCGGCACCGCCGAGAGCAGCCGCTTGGTATAGGGATGCTGCGGATTGCTGAACAGCTGCGCGCGTGTTCCCATTTCCACAATCTGCCCCAGATACATCACCGCCACACGGTCGGAAATATTCTCAACAACCGCCATATCGTGACTGATAAATAAATAGGTAACGCCGGTTTCTTTCTGCAGATCACGCAGCAATTCCAGCACCCTTGCCTGAATAGATACATCAAGCGCGGCAACACTTTCATCGCAAACAATGAGTTTCGGTTTCAGTGCCAGTGCACGGGCAATACAGATGCGCTGGCGCTGCCCGCCGGAGAACTGATGCGGATAACGGTCATAGACTGCAGCAGAAAGCTCCACGCGCTCCAATAATTCGCAAACCCGCGCTTTCTGCTCCGCAGCTGTGCCAATATTATGAATAACCAGAGGTTCGCGAATAAGCTCGCCAATTGTCATCCGCGCATCAAGCGCTGCCATCGGATCCTGAAACACGATCTGCAACTCGCGGCGCATGGCTTTGCGCCCTTTATAATCGAGTTCGCTCAGAGCCTGCCCGCCGACATCAATCCGGCCGCTATGCTGCACAAGTCCGACCAGTGCCTTTGCCATAGTAGATTTACCGCAACCGGATTCACCAACCAGAGACAGCGTTTCTCCGCGATAAATATCCAGCGACACATGTTCAACCGCATGAACATTGGCTGCCACGCGCCCGAGCAGACCTTGCCGGATTGCAAATTTTACCGATACATCATCATAGCGCACCAGAACCTCACGCCCCTCATGCAGAGGGCGTTTGGCACCGGCACCGATACGCGGCACCGCCGCCAGCAAATCCTTGGTATATTGTTCTTTGGGCGCATCAAACAGATCAACCGTGCTTGCGGTTTCAACCATTTTCCCTTTGCGCATAACAATAACGCGGTCGGCCATTTCCGCGACCACGCCCATATCATGGGTAATCAAAATAACAGCTGTGCCCAGTTCCTTCTGCAAATCACGCAGCAGATCCAGCACTTCCCGCTGAACCGTCACATCAAGTGCTGTGGTCGGCTCGTCAGCAATCAGCAAAGCCGGTCGCAGCGCAATAGCCATGGCAATCATCACGCGCTGACGCATACCGCCGGATAATTCGTGAGGATATTGTTCCAGCCGTTTTTCCGGCTGGGACAGTCGCACCGCGCGGACAGCTTCCAATGCGCGGGCACGCGCTTGCGCCACAGAGAGCGGTTCATGCGCACGGATTGCTTCTGTCAGCTGACGTCCGATGGTCATCACCGGATTAAGCGCCGTCATCGGTTCCTGAAAGATCATGGCAATACGCGCACCGCGCACCTGCTGCATTTTCTTTTCAGGCAGACCGGTCAGTTCCAGATCACCGAAGTGAATGGAGCCGCCGGTTACCCTTACCTGGGGCTGCGGTAGCAGCCCCATACAGGCAAGCGAGGTGATCGACTTGCCTGAACCGCTTTCCCCCGCAATTGCCAAAGTCTCACCCCGATGCAGATCGAAACTGAGCCCCTGAACAAGCGGCATCAACCCGTCTTCAGTACGGGCGGAAACCTGCAAATCCCGTACCGACAAAACAATATCAGCCGCAGGATCAGCAACAGGAGAAAGCATCGCTACACTCATTCGAATACTGCCCTCGGAAAGTAGAAGCTGACGACAACATTCGGCATATCCACGATCTCGGAGATACGCAGATCACCGCAGGTCGAAACCAGCATATAAGCATCAACCGGATCCATCTTCTGTGTGGTGGCCAGAAGATCGACCATATTGGCCACGGCATCACGCGCGGCAGCCCAGAGATCAGGGCCAATACCTGTGGTGACTTCATAACCCTTGGCATCGAGATGACGGGTTACAGGCCTCGGCGTGGTGAAGCGCGGGGTTTTCAGCGGCTGATTTTTAATAAGGTCAAGCGTCAGCACAACATCGAACGGACTTTCGATAGCCGTGCCGCAGACTTCTCCGTCGCCCTGTGCGGCATGGGTATCGCCGACCGAGAATAATGCACCATCCACTTCAACCGGCAGATAGAGTGTCGTGCCTGCGGCCAGATCACGGATATCAAGATTACCGCCGACACGGCGCGGCGGCACCACGCTGTGATGGCCTTTTTCCGCCAGTGCATTGCCGATTGTCCCTGCAAAAGGCTTGAGCGGTACGCGACCGTTCTTGCCGAACAAGGCAGGCTCCATGCTGGTGGCATCAAATTTCCACACATGCAAAGCAGGATCAGGAAACTGGTCAGTCAGCAGGCCAAAGCCCGGAATATTCGCTGTCCAGCCGAAGCCTGCACCGTCCCGCAGTTGCGGCGTAAAGCTTTCAATCGTCACCTTCAGCACATCACCCGCTTTTGCGCCGTCGACAAAGATCGGGCCCGAAACAGGATTAATCTGACCAAAATCCAGCGCCTGAACATCCTCAACAGTGGACCGGGGGCCAAGCTGGCCCCCTGAACTGTCAAGGCACTGAAACAGGATCGTTTCACCCGGAGCGGCAGTCAGAACAGGCGCAAAGCTGTTATCCCAGCCGAAATGATGCTGACGGGCGTGGATCGTGTGGTTGCAGTGCTTGCACATGCCTGCTTACTCCTTGATATACACGTAATCGTAATTGACCGGTATCGACACCGGATCAACATAAAGCGCATCGTCACCGCCCATACGCGCTGACTTCAGCGTGAAGCGCTGTTCGTTGAAAACCGGTGCCCATGGCGCATCTTCCATCACCTTGGTGTAAATTTCCGACCATTTGGCCAGACGCTCATCAGCCTTTGCAGGATCGACAATGGAATCTGCCTCTGCAGCTTTCTTGTCGAGATCTTCACTGCAATATTTCGACCAGTTCCAGCCGCCCTCTACCGCACCGGCACAACCAAGGATCGGGCCGTAGAAATTCGCCGGATCAGGGAAATCGGCAATCCATGCCATGCCGCCGGACCAGATCATCGGAGCATTGCCCGCACCACCTGCTTCAATCACATTGGCCTGCGCCAGCGATTTGATACCGGCCTTGATGCCGATTGCTTTCAGATCCTGCTGGATTGCCTGCGCAATACGCGGGTTCGGATCGGTATTCATGACATAGAGTTCAGTCTCAAAACCATCCGCATATCCTGCATCAGTCAGCAATTTCTTGGCCGCAGCCTGATCATAGGCATAGCCTTTATAGTCTTTTGTGTAGCCCGGCATTGACGGTGGAAGCGGCTGGGTGGCAGGAACCGCACGGCCGTTAATCACCTGAATGATACGGTCTTTATTGATCGCCATATTGACGGCGCGGCGCACTTCCACCTTGTCAAAAGGTGCTTTGGTCACATTCATCGTGACATAACCGGTGTGGAGCTGGCCGCCTTCGACAACATTCTTGGACTGTTCAGGATCTTTCATCACTTCGACAAATTTTGCCGGCGGGATACCATCGCCCGGAATATCGATTTCGCCTTTCTGCGCGCGCAGCAGGGCTACAACCGGCTCCTGCCCGACTTCCACGGTGAAACTGTCGAGATAAGGAACGCCGGAAATCCAGTAATCAGCATTTTTCTCAAAAACAAGACGCTGGCCGAGTGTCCATTCAGTCAGCTTGAAAGCACCGGTGCCAACAGGTTTTTTACCAAAATCCGCGCCCGCAGCCTCCACAGCTTCCTTCGGTACGATGAAAGAGAAATTCAGCGCCATAATATGCAGGAAAGTTGCATCCGGACGTGAAAGCTTAATCACAACCGTATTGGCATCCGTGGCACTGACACCGGAAAGTGTCGCGGCTTTACCGGCAGCGGCATCATCATAGCCTTCGATCATCGAGAAGAAGCCCTGCCCCGGAGACTGGGTTGCCGGATTAACAACACGGTTCAGGGAATAGAGCACATCATCTGCGGTGAATTCGCGGCCGTTGTGGAATTTCACGCCTTTACGCAATTTGAATGTATAGGCCTTGCCGTCTTCTGAAATCTCATAGCTTTCGGCCAGACCCGGACGCAATTCCGTGGTGCCCGGCTTATAATCCATCAAGCCGTCAAAGACCGATTTAATCATCGACCAGTTCTGCCAGTCATAGCCGATCGCCGGATCGAGTGTTGCCACATCATCCTTATAGGTCACGATCATATTGCCGCCGGATTTCGGCTCTTGCGCCTGTGCCGGTGCCATCGCCTGCATTGCCACCAGACCCGTCAGAGCAGTCGCCAGAGCGGTTGAAAGGAATAGTTTCTTCATTGCCTCACTCCTGTTTAGAATAATTAACGTAGCTTGATGCGCGGATCGATAAGCGGGGAGATCAGATCGGCGATGAGATTGCCCAGCACAATGCCGCAGGCAGAGACGAGCGTCACACCCATGATGATCGGAATATCGACACGCTGAATGGCCTGCCATGCCAGCTGTCCGATACCGGGCCAGCCGAAAACACTTTCCACCACGACAATGCCCGACATGAACATGCCGATATCGATGCCGATCATTGCAATAATCGGCAGAATGGCATTGGGCAGAGCATGGCCGAAAATAACGCGGCTGCGGCCAAGCCCTTTGGCACGGGCAGTGCGGATAAAATCGGCGCGCAGCACATCAATCATGGACGAGCGCACAATGCGCGAATACCAGCCGGAACCGAGAATACCGAGGGTCAGCGCGGGCAACACAATATGTGAGAAACTGCCATAACCACCAATCGGGAACCAGCCGAGTGTGACCGCGAAAACAAATAACAACAGCAGAGCCACAACAAATTGCGGTGCCGAAACGGTCATGAAACTGGTCAGCATCAGCGCATTATCAAGCAGTTTGCCGCGATTGAGCGCCGCAACAATTCCAAGCGGCAGGCCGATCAGCAATTCGCAGATAATCGCCGCCACCAGCAGCTGCAAAGTAGCGGGCAGACGCGACAGGATGAGGTCGGTTACTTCCGTTTTCTGCAAGTAGGAGCGGCCGAGATTACCGTTGAGCAGGTTCCAGAGATAATCGCCATATTGCACGATAAAAGGCTGATCCAGCCCGAGCTGTTGCCGGATACTGGCAACGGTTTCCGCTGTGGCTGAACGTCCTGCAATCTGCCGTACGGGGTCGGCAGGCAGTACATAGAGCAGCACAAAGGTGATAAAAGAAACACCAAGCAGGATCAGCGCGGACTGGATCAAACGTCGAAGAATATAGGCAAGCATCAGTCACGCCCCTGTTGTGTCGGGTCGAGAATATCGCGCAGCGCATCCCCCACAAGATTAAAGGCAAGCGCCAGCAACAGGATCGCGGCTCCCGGAATGAACACCAGCCAGGGCGCAGACTGAAAATAGGTCTGGTTTTCGAAAATAATATTGCCCCATGATGGTGTCGGTGGCTGCACACCGACGCCCAGATAGGACAGGGTTGCCTCCAGCAGCACAGTCGTGGAAATGCCGAGCGTTCCCCAGACAATCAGTGTCGGGATCAGATGCGGCAAAATATGCCGGAACAGAATACGGCCATGGCCTGCACCCAGTGTTTTTTCCGCAGCGATATAATCACGCTCGGCCAGAGACGAGGTTTGCGTATAGATCACCCGTGCCGTCTGCACCCAATTCACAAAGGCAATCACCATCGCCACAATCCAGAGTGACGGCGAGAAAATCGCCGCCAGACAGATCGCCAACAGCAGTGCTGGAAAAGCCATCATCAGATCGGTAAAGCGCATCAGCACCGCACCGGTAATGCCGCGAAAATAGCCTGCTGTCACACCGATCAGCGTGCCGATCAGCAGCGCAGCCCCATTAGCCACAACCCCGATGACCAGAGATGTCTGCGCACCATAAAGCAGCCGCGAAAACAGATCACGGCCAAGCAAATCCGTGCCGAACCAGAACTGCTCTCCCGGCGGCATCGGCGCGCCTTCAATCGTCAGCCCGTCAAAAAACTGCTCATTGGGATCAAAAGGCGCAATCCATTTGGCGAAAACCGCACCGCCAACGCAGATCAAAATGATGATCAGCCCGAGCAGCGCCAGCTTGCGCTGCAACAAACGCCGCATAATGGATGAGCCGCGTTTTGGTGCCGTAAACGGTTCAGGCGAGATCGATGCGTCTGCCATCTTTGGCGCCCCTCTCTGCAGAATGATTGGCGACAATGCGTTCGGCCGCAGTCTCGATTGTAACCTGCCAGGCCATGGCAACCTGCCGCAACAGATCATAAGCTTCGGCTTCGGTTTTCCCCTTCATCATGGAGATCATCACAGCCTGCACAATGGTCTGGCGGGCGGACAGCCGGTTTTCCAGATCTGTAATCAGGGCTTGCGATGCTTTCGCCTGATCGAAATTACTGCGTGCCACCAACAGAGCCGCATAGACGCCTTTGTCACTGACAGGCTTAAGCAATTGCGCATGAGCGCCCATATCCATCGCCCATTTTAACCGCCCCGGAACTTCCGAACCGATCAGGGCAATCATCGGCATCGGCGAGCCGCCTGTGCGCCATGGAAACTGCTCATTATGGCCGCTATCGGCATCGTAGAATATGAAATCGGCATTGAGGGCTTCAGCCGGCAATTCCGGCCATGCCTCCCGCACATTCAGCCCGATAACACTTAATTGCCGGATCAGACCCTGTACGGACGGATGCGGACGATGGAGAATCCACGCTACGGCCCCGCCGAGATTTTCCGTTCTGATCCGCATTATGACACCACCTTCAGAAATCCTGCGCCTTGCGGGCGCTGGACATAATGCGTGAGATAGGGATCTGCCCGCATTTGCGGCAGGCGTTTAATTTCTTTGAACTGGTCGCCTTCGAGACGGGCAATCACCACCGGCTGCGCGGCATGAAGATTGGTCGGGTCAAGCCTTGGCTGATAGCCATGCTGCAATGCAGCCAGCAGCAATTCCGATAAAGACAGTTTTTCCGCTTGCGGACGATTATGCAACAAATTTGCCAGCTCATGTACGGCTTGGCGCGACATTTCCAGCAACGAGCCGCCCTGACCATTTTCAGGCTCAAACCACGGCCCCGCCGAGATAAGGCCTGCGGCCGCACCATTGGCAGGAGCGATTTCGCATTCTGTAAAATTGCAGGACAAAACTGCCGGACTGTTCTCAGAACCAAATTCAGCTTTCAGACCGGCCAATCGCTGCAAAAACGCATAGGAACTGTCGCCGACCAGAGAATTCAGAATAAAATCCGGCTTCAGCGCGCGGATATCATGGATAATATGATCGAGTTCCGTATCGCCGATTGCCAGATAGCGGTCACCGAGAACTGTACCGCCCGCATAGGTAATTTGCTCACGGGCAATCCGTGCCATTTCCCAGCCCCAGATATAATTCGAACCGACAAAATAAGCCCGCTTGCCTAAGACAGGCAGCGCCCAGTCCAGCAATGGCAGTAAATGCTGATTGGGACATGAATGCATATAGGCCACACGTTCCGAGGCTTCAAAACCTTCATAAGGCAGCGGATACCACAACACGCCGTCGAAACGCTCAAGCTCGGGAATAACCTCTTTTCGGGAAGCGGAAGTTACACAACCAAAAATATGACGTACCTGAGAGTTTTGCAAAATCTCGCGGCAGAGCGGCGCATAACGATCCACCCTTCCTTCAGGGTCACGCTCAATCACATGAAAGGCGACATCCAGCGCATTGTCCGCATTCACTTCATCAACGCCCTGCAAAACACCGGCACGGCTGGCGCGCGAAATAGCGGAATAGTTTCCGCTCTGTGACTGCAAAAGGCCGATTTCAACAATGCGTTTCATCTTACCCCGAAAAGAAAAAACCCCGCATCGAACCTCACCACTCTGGAGAGGCCGAAACGGGGCTTGGATGCCATTTATTGAATGGCATTTAATATAAGATTTTCGCGCTTTGCAAGATGTATAATGAATATGAGCGCAAAGAGAAATTTAATTGCGCTAAAAGCGACAAAAATGTCGCTTTAATTATTTACAGTCCCATATGATGTTCAGCTGTATCATCCTCATATTCGCGCACAGTTTCGTCCTTGGCGAATAGAACGCACGGGCCGTAAGACCCGCGCGGATCATAAGCATAACCTTTTTCCGCCAGCGCCTGTGTTATATCGCGAATACCAGCCAGACCGTAGAGATGATCATGAAGCTCAAGAAAAATACGTTCAATGCCGCTCAGATCCGCTTTTTGCAGCAGATCGCGCTCGCCACCTTCAATATCCATCACCAGCACATTGATATCATGCGCGGTTATAAAGTTGTCTATATTGGCTGAGGCCAGCGAAATTTCATGCTCATAAGGCCCCTGTTCCTTGTCCATTGAGGACATCCAGAGATCTTTGCGGACATAAAAACGGTGATCGGCCGGTTCACCCGCAGCGAGAATACCCTGCGTCAGCAACACATTGCCCGCAGTATTTGTATCCAGCACACGCTGTGCAAGTGCTGCAGTTGACGGGTTGGCTTCAAAAGCCCAAATCCGCACATCAGGGATCGTAGCCATCAGAGAGGTGATCACACCGATACCGGAGCCGAGTTCCAGAACACGGTCGCCGCGTTTCACCGCTTTAAAAACCCATTTGGCTTCTTTAGCCTCATAACGTCCGCTGATTATTGCCTGCCAGATAACAGGCGAAACTTCATCAGGGGCGAAAGGGATCTTAATACCGTGCAATGTGACAGTGTCCACGCCTGTGCTCCTTTGGCGCTTGAAATTTGCGACATTTCAGGAGCACAAACAGGCTGCCCATGCGCTCTTCTGAAAGAATAGGCAGGACATAACATATATATGAAATTTAGTATATTTTTTAACGCATTATATTGCTTATATTATGTGCGAAGATGCGTCAGCTCAGAAGCTGAAACCGGACGGCCGAACAAATAACCCTGAACCTGATCGCAGCCGACCCGTTTCAGACATTCCAGCTCTTCTTCGGTTTCAATCCCTTCCGCAATCGTAATCATACCAAGGCTCTGACCGATCCCTGTCACCAGTTCCACGATAGCCAGAGCATCAGGATTGGTTGTCACATCACGGATGAAAGACCGGTCAATTTTGATCTTATCAAACGGGAAGCTGCTCAGGCTGCCCAGCGATGAATAGCCGGTACCAAAATCATCCATGGCAATCTGAATACCAACGGCTTTCAACTGCCGCAGCGTATGCAAAGTCTGCTCATTCTTGTCGAGCAAAACGGATTCTGTAATTTCCAGTTCCAGCCGCTCAGGATTGAGTCCGCTCTCCCGCAAAATTGACGTGACGCGCTGGATCAGATTTTTTGTGATGAACTGTACCGGCGACAGGTTGACGGCAACTTTAAACGGCCTGCGCCAGCGGACAGCCTCCTGACAGGCCTGTTGCAGAACCCAGTCTCCCAGCTCATGGATCAGGCCGGTTTTCTCGGCAACCGGAATAAATTCTGATGGCGGAACAGCACCGCGCACCGGATGTGTCCAGCGCAGCAATGCCTCATAACCGCAAATCTCACGCGTATAGGTGTCGGCCTGCGGCTGATAGAAAACTTCCATCTCGCCGTTTTTCAGCGCATCACGAAGATCGGCCTCGAAGGCTTTTTTCTCGACAAGCCGCGTTTGCATATGCGGCTGGAAAATGCAGGCATGGCCGGTACCCAGCGCTTTGGCCTCATAGAGCGCAAGATCGGCATGTTTGAACAGCTCTTCCACATCCGGCTCGGTCGAGGAAATAGCAACACCGATACAGGTGCCGATCTTAATTTCCCTGTCATTGATATTATAGGGAGAGCTGATGACGCGCATCAGATGGCGGGCAAATTCAAGGGCTTTTTCAGGAAAAAGGCCCGCTGATAAAACCGCAAATTCATCACCGCCAAGACGGCAAATCAGATCATCTTTATGGCTGAACTCAACCAAACGGTTGGCAACCGCCTGCAAAAGCACATCCCCGACATCATGCCCCAGCGTGTCATTCACATCCTTGAAACCGTCAAGGTCAAACAACAAGACCACGGCAGGCGGCCCGCCTTCTCTCGCATCCTTCATACGGGCATTGAGATCCTGACGGAACAGAACACGGTTCGGCAAGCCCGTCAGCGCATCATGATGAGCTGAATGCTCAAGCCGGTCATTCTGCGACTGCAATTCACCCGATGTTTCACGCAGGTCTTCTGTCAGACGCTGCATATGCCCGTGTGCACGGTTCAGCATACTGTTCTGGCGCAGCAGCAGGATAATCATGGTGATCCCGCAGAGGATAAGTCCTGCTGCAAGAGCGGTATAAATATAATGAAGATTGCGCACTTCAAGCTGTGCGGCATCAATCACACTCACATCATATTCAACAGAAGAAGATGCAAGCCCAGTCAACGGCCCGACCAGCTGGCTCATTTCCGGCAAAAGCTCTTTCGCCCGTTCCGGTGTGAGTTCCGCCAGCTGATGATCCAGCTTATTAAGCGCGGCGCGGAGATTTTGGATAACCAGATAGCGGGATGGGTCTTTATTGACGAATTCCTGCAAGGTACCTTGCTGCACAAATTCCATGCGGCTGATCATGATATCGAGCCGGAGCGAAATCTCGTCAATATCCGCATTTTTCAGGCCGAGAGCATAAGCGGCAAGTTGCTGTTCAAGGCGCAAATATTCTGACACCATCTGGCTGACAGCCCAGGAGTCATTATAACGGGCAACCTTCTGCAGTGCAGTTTGTCGCTCAGCAATGACATAGGCTATGTAGCCTGTTGCCAATACAAAACAGCAAATAACAATACCGAGTATGCGTCTCACACAAGCCTCTATTCGACTATGAGCTTCGCCACCTGCCACGCAGAGCGTGTGTAGTAAGTCTGGCTTTGCAATTGCAGATCACTGTCATACGGGTAGATAATGAAAAGCGGCCCTTTCTCGCGGACCGTGATAAAACTTCCGTCACGCTTCATGGCCAGTATGACCTTAAATTTCTTAAAGTCTTCTAACGGAATTTTCGTCACATAATCATTCAGTGCCACAGCTGTAACAGTCGTGCCCTTGGCACCGACCGTTTCCATCAGCTTGTCGAGAGACACGCCTTCAAAACGGGTTCGGCCGTTATACCACGGGTTTGCGGTCTCTGTGACCTGCATCCCCATTGCCACCAGCATGTCGCGGTCAAATTCTGCGGTATCGCCGTTGTTCTTATTTTCAATCGCACCGGATATCACCAATATCGGCTTACCTTCCGGCTTTGCGAGTGAACCGGCAGCGGCACCGGAAACCATCATACAGGTCAGAATCAGATAGATCACCAAGCGCTTTAAGATCATTATATTTCTCCCTGATAATTTAGAATAATATATTGAAATCCATCAATCAGTACATGGGAAAATATGCACATCCCAATCTATTTGTTTTAAGGTAAATTAGCCGTTCATTTTTACAGCGTCCTTGCGAATCACATAAGTCTATGCTTATCTATTAGACATGACAGAAAACGATATTTTCAAGGCTCTGGCCGATCCGACACGACGCGCTGTTTTTGAAAAACTGGCAACCGGCAGTATGAATGCCAGCTCCCTGCGCGAAGGTATGGACATCAGCCAGCCGGCAATGTCCCAGCATCTTGCAGTTCTTCGCAGCGCTAAACTGATCAGGGAAGAACGGCAGGGACGCTTCGTGAATTACGAAGTCGATCCTGAGGGGCTTGCCCTCATCGCCCAATGGCTTGCAAAATACCGCGCTTACTGGCCTGCACGTATTGATGCCCTCAAAACCCTGCTGAAGGATATGGATCAATGACACAGGAAGAGCATACAGAAAATGCAGTCCGCCTTGTCTTTGAATATGATCTGGATGCCAGCCCGCAAAAAGTCTGGCGTGCGATCAGCATTCCTGAACTACGGGCAAACTGGCTGCCGGACGCCGGCCTGAGTGAGACAGAACCGTCTGCCATTATTCCGCAGCAACAAGCCTCTTACAGAATGCGGGAAACGGAACCACCATATCTTGAAAGTGTCGTCACTTTTCAGATTGCCGCCAATGACAATGGCGGCACCAATCTCACGATTATCCATGAGCTTGATGATGCGCGCCTGCGTCTCAAACCACAGGCAGCCAATACCAATATGCAGTCTGTCATGCGTGCTGCGTAAAATATAACAGCCTTATAATCTCTCAAGAACGGAGCTTGCCGATGCGCGAGATGATGCAACTCGTCCCTATGGTTGTTGAACAGTCAGCAAAAGGGGAGCGCTCTTTCGACATTTACTCCCGTCTGCTGCGCGAGCGGATCATTTTCCTCAATGGCGAGGTCAATGATACTGTGGCCGCTCTGGTCTGCGCACAATTGCTGTTTCTGGAAGCGGAAAACCCGAAAAAGCCGGTCAGCCTTTATATCAATTCCCCCGGCGGGGCGATCACCAGTGGCTTGGCCATTTACGATACCATGCATTATATTCACGCGCCGGTGCACACATTATGCATGGGAACCGCCCGTTCCATGGGCTCATTTCTGCTGATGGCCGGAGAACCGGGCTTTCGTGCAGCATTACCCAATGCCAGTCTGCATGTGCATCAGCCGCTTGGCGGTTTTCAGGGGCAGGCATCCGATATTTTCATTCAGGCCGAAGAGATGCGCAAAACCAAACACCGCGTTATCGAATTTTACGCCAGACATTGCGGCCGCAGCTATGAAGAGGTTGAAAAAACTCTGGATCGCGACCGTTTCATGGATGCACAGGAAGCACTGGAATGGGGTTTGATTGATAAAATTCTCGACAGCCGGTCACTCTGACCGGCTGCCTTCATGAGAAACCAGAGCATTTCATAGTCAAGCTGGATCAAATTGACGCCCGTGATAATGCGACAGACTAAGGAATTTAGAGCGAACACTGCGATCCAACATGAACGTAAATCGCTCTAGTGCTTGAGCGGTAAAGACAGATGCCCGCGCAGCGTATCTGTCTGATAATCTGTGCGGAACAAGCCGCGTTTTTGCAGAACCGGCACGACTTGTTCAACAAAGTCCTCAATCGAGGAAGGCAATGACGGCGGCATCAGGTTGAAACCATCCGCCCCTTCATTACGCCACCACAATTCCATCTGGTCAGCAATTCCCTCAGGAGTGCCGACAATTGTGCAATGTCCGCCACCTGCTGCCAAACGCCCGAGCAATTGCCGTAATGTCGGCTGTTCCGTTTCAATAATCCGCAGGATTGTTGCATAGCGTCCTTTCGGCCCCGTAAAGTCCTCCAGCGGCGGCAAAGCTGGCACCGGAGCATCCAGTTCCCAACCGGAGCAATCCTGCCCGATAAACATCCCAAGCTGGCGAAGGGAATCTCCTGTCGGCAGCAGCTCGTCGAGTTCCCGCTGTTTGGCTTTCGCCTCTGCCTGCGTGGAAGCCACATAAGTCACCAGACCCGGCATCACCGGAATGCCCTTCTCCCGCCCAACAAGTTTTGCACGGCGCTGAATATCACGGTAATAATCCTGCGCAGCTGGCAGATCATAAGCCACGGCATAAATCGCCTCGGCTTTTTCCGCTGCCAATGCTCTGCCCTGATCCGATGCACCGGCCTGAAACAGAACCGGATGCCCCTGCGGCGGACGCGGAATGGTCAGCGGCCCCTGCGTGGTAAAATGCTCGCCTTTATGGTGGATAGCGCGCAAACCGTCTTTACGCGCATAATCACCGGCACGGTCACAAGTGATCGTATCCGCATCCCATGAATCCCATAATTTCTGCACCGCTTCGATAAACTCTGCCGCACGGCCATAGCGCCATTCATGGGGCGGCATGCTCTCATAGCCATGATTACGCGCCTCACTGTCAAACATGGATGTCACCACATTCCAGCCGATACGCCCCTTCGATAAATGATCTAGCGAAGCCAGCATACGCGCCGCATGAAACGGTGTTGTGAAGGTGCTGGAAACCGTGCTGATAAGCCCGATTTTATCGGTTGCGCCCGCCAGTGCTGCCAGTAATGTCAGCGGGTCAAAATAGCTGCGTGGTCCGTCCGCAATATTATCAATCGCATGCCAGTCGGCGAAGAAAATCGCATCAAATTTGCCACGCTCGGCAATCTGCGCCAGATTTGTGTAATAGCTGATATCACTGAGTTGCTCGACTGCGGATTGCGGATGCCGCCATGCAGCACGGTGATGTCCGCAGCCGAAGATAAACAGATTGAGGTGCATTTTCCGCATCAGTTTTTCACCAAGCCGCCGTCCACAACCAGATTTTGTCCGGTCACGGAACGCGCCCATGGTGAGGCAAAAAACAATGCTGTATCGGCAAATTCCGCAGGCGTGGTCACGCGGCGCAACGGCGTGGCAGAGGCGATATAATCAAACACTGCTTCCGGCGTTGCAGCAGACGCATCGGTTGTACGTAACAAACCGCCGGACAGCATATTGACGGTGATATTCTTCTCACCCAGATCCTGCGCAAGTGTGCGGGTCAGTGACAGCAGAGCGGCTTTAGCCGCCGTGTAATCATGGTACGGCACAACCGGATTTTGAAACAGGTTGGTGCCAATATTGATGATACGGCCAAAACCAGCCTGCTTCATGCCAGCCAAAGCAGCTTGCGTGGTATTGAGCGCCCCGCGCACAATGCCTTCCATCTGCTGGCTCATCTGCTCCCAGCTGATGGCATCCGCATGAGCGCGGGCATCACCGTTGAAGCTGAAAGCCGGCAAAGCATTATTGACGACAGTCGTCACCGGCGCGCCAAAATGCTGTTGAGCTTTGGCAAACAGTGCCTGCATGGCAGCAACATCGGTCACGTCGGCCTGTACCGCCAGTGTCTTTTCCGGTGCCAGAGCAGTCAGTTCCGCTGCCGCATCCGCACTGGTGTGATAATTAATCACAACGCGTGCGCCCTCGCGCAAAAAGGCTTTAACGAGATCGCGCCCCAGACCGCGCGCGCCGCCGGTAACAAGTACGAGTTGCTGGTGAAGTGGCAGATTAACTGGATCAGACATATAATTTCCCTCGCCTAAAAGAATACGGACGGCCAAGGGAATAAGGGCTTACACCGCATAGAATACGGCTGGGCACACAGACATCCCTTCGCCAGTATGAGCTGGATCAGGTTCAACGGGTTTAAAATCTCAGCCCTGTAAAACAGGACACCCCGTGTCATTCACGCAATGCTCTAGCAAGTTTAATCACTGCGGACAAGCCTCCGTGGTTGTTCTGTCGGATCAAGCCGGATAAGAAACCCTATGTCTGAAAATAACACTGCCCCTTCATCCGACCGGTTCTGGCTCAGCATCATTGCAACAACGCTCTATGCGGTGCTGCTATACATCCTCATATGGCTGGTCCGCGAAGGCAGCGGCATGGCCTTTATCACCGGCCTGATCCTGATGCCGATGGCGATTACCAGCCTGCTGATCATTCAGATTGACCCGCAAGGCACAGGCAGCATCCGCAAACATATGAAAACCGCCATGCTCTGCATGTTGGGCTTTATCCTCATCTCGATGATTATCTTCGGTGAGGCTGGTATTTGTGTCGCCATGGCCGCGCCGTTTCTCTTCGCAGGCACAGCGCTTGGTGTTTATGTTACCATGCGGCTCTTACGTAATTATCAGGCTAAGCGCAGTGTTACATTTGTGATCGCCCTGCCTTTTCTCGCTCTGCCGCTGGAAAATCAGATTGAATATCAGGATCATTTTAGCTCGGTCACAACTGTAATCGAGATCAATGCCCCTGCCCATGTAATCTGGAACAATACGCTGGAAATCCCAGATATCCGCCCCGATGAACTGGGCATGACTTTCAGCCACAGCATTGTCGGCGTGCCGAAACCCGAAGATGCCCGTATTACCGGCTCCGGTGTAGGTGCCGTGCGCCATCTGAAATGGGGCAAAGGTGTTAATTTTGAAGAAATTATCACCGGCTGGCAGGAAAACCGCTATCTGCGCTGGGATTTCCGTTTCAGCGACACCTCAATCCCGAAAGCTGTTGAAGCGCATATCAGCGTCAATAGTGACTATCTGGGCTTGGATTATGGTGAATATCTGCTGGAAGTGATTGATGAAAACCGCACGCGTCTGACACTGAAAACTCAATACCGGATTGCAACGCCGATCAATATTTACTGCGACTGGTGGGGACAGATTTTCCTCAATGATTTCCATTCCATTGTGCTGAATGTCATTAAGGAACGCTCAGAAAAAGCAGCTCAAGTGTAAGGTTGTGGCAGGGCTAAGCCCTGCCGCAACTATTTTAAATCAGGGCTTCGATCAGGAACGGGCCTTTACGTTTGCTTGCCGCAGCAAACAAATCAGCAAATTGTTCAGCTGTGGTAGCGCGTGCGCCTTCAACACCAACACCTTTGGCAAGGCTCACCCAATCAATCGTCGGCTCAACCAGATCGAACATGCGCTGCGCATTGCGTCCCGGGGCACCGGCACCAACATTCTGCAATTCACCATGCAGGATCGCATAACGCTGATTGGCGAAAATGATGGTGATGATGTTCAGGTTTTCGCGAGCATGAGTCCACAGTGCCTGCATCGTATACATACCGCTGCCATCAGCCTGTAAAGCTACGACCTGACGATCCGGACAGGCTACTGCCGCACCGGTTGCCAGTGGCAGGCCGATACCAATTGCACCACCGGTCAGCTGCAGAAAATCATGCGGCGCTGAATTATGCGTCAGCCCGAACATTTCACGACCGGATGTAATGGATTCATCGACGATGATCGCATTTTCCGGCAGGAGTGATGCAACAATCGCGCTGATTTTATCATCATCGAGTGTGCCGGTCGGCATCACTTTCTCACCACGCTGATTGAGCAGTGGCGTGACAGATGCCGGAATGTTCATTTCATCGGCCAGCGCTTGCAATGCATAGAGCTGATCGTCGGCTTCACCGGCATAATCAACCACAGTGCAACCTTTCGGCAGGAAAGTGCTCGGCTTACCCGGATAGGCGAAGAAGGCGACCGGAATTTTCGCGCCGAGCAGCACAACCTGTTCAATGTCGGCCAGATCGGCCAGTGCATCATCCACGCGATAAAGCACGCGATTAACAGCAACGCGCCCTGCACCGCGCTCAATACGGCCATTAGATTGCTGTGCCTGAATACGAGCACCGGATGCTTGCGCAATACGGCTGGCGATTTCCAGCGCATTCGCACGCAGAGCAAGATTACCGAGCAGGATGAGTGTGCGCTTACCATTGCGTAGCGCCTGAGCTGCTTCACGCACGGCCTCCGCATCAACTTTACGACGTTCGGGACGGCTCAAAGGCTGCACAATCTGCTGCGGTGCTTCAGTCCATGCGGTATTGGCAGGCAGGATCAGCGTTGCCACCTGTCCCGGTGCATTGCAGGCTGCGGCATAGGCTTCCGCCGTATCTGCCGAAATATCATCTGCGGATTTAGACGTTTTCACCCAGCCGGAAACCGGACGCGCCAGCGATTCAATATCACTGGTCAGAGGTGCATCATATTTCAGATGATAGGTTGCATGATCGCCGACAATATTCACAATCGGCGTTTTTGCACGTTTCGCATTATGCAGATTGGCAACGCCATTACCAAGACCGGAACCCAGATGCAGCAAAGTTGCTGCCGGTTTATCCGCCATACGGCCATAGCCGTCGGCGGCACCTGTTACCACACCTTCAAACAGACCCAGCACGCAGCGCATCTGCGGCTTGCGATCCAGCGCAGCCACAAAATGCATTTCTGATGTGCCCGGATTGGCAAAACAGACATCGATCCCATGCGCCAGCAGGGTGTCGCAAAGGCTATCAGCACCGTTCATTTCTCACTCCCATTATGCTTGCTCTCACAGTCTAGAGATCACGCGTTTCCTCCATGCGCTATCACTGTGAGCCGCAACAGCTATATCCGGCTTTGCGCTCATGTCGCAAGCTTTGCGCAAAACTATTCCATTTGCCTATCAGTGTTTCGGAATAATTTTATGCACAAGCATCATGTTTCAATAAATTTAATAAAATCAGTTATTTAAAATTTAATATGACATGTTTTTAAATGCAGGCAGGCCGGTCACAAATTTTTGGTTGCACAATATGGCGACTTCATAAAAAATCACCTGCGAAACAGAGCCTCTATTTTACATTTTATCTGTCTGTCTAATACTTTAGGATGATTAGGGCTCTTTTTGTACATTAAATGTCTTGGTGATGTTAATCGGGGATTGTTCTGAACTACCGGCTTACAGCAAGATATTATACGGGCGGTCACAGTCACAACCGGGAGAGTTGATGACTGAGGAAAAGCCGCCCATGAGTGAAATATGGAGGATTTCATGGGTTATTTGGGTAAAAAATCACTTTTATCAGCCTTTGCAGCGGTCACACTGACATTTGCTGCAGCTGAAGCAAATGCACAAAATTTCATCAATATTCTGACCGGCGGCACAAGCGGTGTTTATTACCCGATGGGTGTTGCCCTTGAAAAAATCTATTCCGGCATTCCTGATGCCCGCCCGTCTGTGCAGGCAACCAAAGCCTCGATTGAGAATATCAATCTGATCAATAGCGGCCGTGGCGAAATCGCTTTCACACTCGGCGATTCCCTGCGCGATGCGTGGGAAGGCAATGAAGAAGCCGGCTTTAAAAAGAAGCTGGAAAATATCAGCACAATGGCCGCGATTTATCCGAACTATGTGCAGATCGTTGCTTCCAAAGAATCCGGTATTAAAACGCTGGCGGATCTGAAGGGCAAACGCCTGTCCGTCGGCGCGCCGAAATCCGGCACCGAGCTGAATGCGAAAACCATTCTCGGCGCTGCCGGTCTTTCCTACAGCGATCTCGGTAAAGTTGAATATCTGCCATTTGCGGAATCCGTGGAACTGATGAAAAACCGTCAGCTGGACGCCACTTTGCAGTCCTCCGGTCTTGGCGTTGCATCGCTGCGCGATCTGGCCAATGCGGTTGAGATCAATGTAGTGGAAGTGCCTGCCGATATTATTGAAAAAATCGGGGCGCCATATCAGGTCAACACTATTCCGGCAAATACCTATACCGGTCAGGACAAAGATGTGACCACGGCATCGGTCATCAATTATCTGATCGTACGTCCGGATATGGATGAAGAACTGGTCTATCAAATGACCAAAGGTCTGTTTGAAAATCTGGATCAGCTGACTGCAGCTCATTCCGCAGCCAAAATGATCAAACTCGACAAGAGCACGATCGTATCGCCAACCCCGATTCATCCGGGTGCGATGCGCTATTACAAAGAAAAAGGCATTGAATAATCACGCCTGAAGCGGATTTTAAGGCTGCATATTCTGTATCTCGCAGAATATGCAGCCTTTTCTGACCGCCTGTTCCTGTCATTTTTTGCGGTTTTAAATTTATGTCATCTTCAGAAAACAATGCGGTTGAATCGGCCGAACATATTCCGGGTTGGGGTGTCAGCACCGGCGCCAAAATATTGTTTGGCATTGCCGTTGCTTTCTCCGTTTTTCAGCTCTGGACTGCGGCCTATTCACCTTTACCAAGTCAGGTTGTCCGCTCCGTTCACGTCGGCTTTTTGCTGCTGCTGCTGTTTGGCCTTTATGCCAATGCAGCCCCGCGCGGTTCATTTAAAAAATTGCTGATGTGGTCAACCGCCATTCTGGCTTTTGCCGTCAGCTTCTATCACTGGGTTTTCTATAATGATCTGATCCTGCGTGCCGGTGAGCCGGAAATGCAGGATATTGTGATCGGTGTGCTTGCCGTTGCTCTGGTGTTCTGGGCAGGGCAGCGCATGATGGGCTGGACATTGCCGCTGATCTGTCTGATCTTTCTGGCCTATGGTCTGTTCGGCCAGTATCTGCCCTCACCGCTCAACCACCGCGGCTATGATTTTGAACAGGTCGTTGAAGTGCTGTTTCTGGGAACAGAAGGTATTTACGGCACGCCGATTTACGTCTCATCCAGCTATATTTTCCTGTTTATTCTGTTCGGCGCGTTTCTTGAACGCGCGGGCATGATCCAGCTGTTCAATGATGTGGCGATGGGCTCTGTCGGCTCGTCGCGCGGTGGCCCTGCCAAAGTTTCGGTGATCTCTTCCGCATTGATGGGCACCATCAACGGTTCCGGCGTGGCCAATGTGGTAACCACCGGCGCTTTCACCATTCCGCTGATGAAACGCTCCGGCTTCAAGCCTGCTTTTGCCGGTGGCGTGGAAGCTGTTGCCTCGATGGGTGGCCAGATTATGCCGCCGGTGATGGGCGCTGTCGCCTTCATCATGGCGGAAACGCTGGGCCTGCCTTATCTCGAAATCGTCAAGGCGGCGATTGTGCCGGCAGTGCTCTATTTCATCACCGTTTTCATTATGGTGCATCTGGAAGCCGGTCGCCTTGGTCTTAAAGGCCTGTCAAAGGCTGAATTGCCAAGTGCACTCGGTGCTTTGCGCAAGCACTGGTATCTGATCCTGCCGCTTGTGGCACTGGTCTGGCTGCTGTTCTCCGGCTATACGCCGCTCTTCGCCGGAACCGTGGGTATGGGACTGACCGCACTGATTATTCTCGGCGTGCCGGTCTCTGCCAATATGCCAATGGCAGTGCGTGTGCTGTTCTGGGTTGCACTGGGTCTGATGTCCGCAGCTGCCTTCGGCACCAGCTTTAATATTCTGGGACAGGAAATTCGTGGCATCACGCTGATCCTGTTGCTGATTGCCGCATTGGTTCTTGTCAATTTCACCATTCGCGGTGGCCGTGCGACTTTGCGCCTTTGCCTTGAAAGCCTTGCAGAGGGTGCAAAAAACGCCTTGCCTGTTGGTATTGCCTGTGCGCTTGTCGGTGTGATTATCGGCGTGCTTGCACTCACCGGTGCCGGATCAAGCTTTGCGCGTGTGATTGTGAGTGTGGGTGAAAACTCCCTGTTCCTGTCGCTCGTGCTGACCATGATTACCTGTCTGATCCTCGGCATGGGTATCCCGACAATTCCGAACTATATCATCACCTCATCCATTGCAGGCCCTGCTTTGCTGATGCTGGATGTGCCGCTGCTGGTGTCGCATATGTTCGTGTTTTACTTCGGGATCATGGCCGATCTGACGCCACCGGTTGCACTGGCTGCATTTGCCGCTGCGCCGATTGCGAAAGAGTCCGGCATGAAAATCGGGATGCAGGCCGTGCGTATTGCGGTTGCCGGTTTTGCCGTACCGTTTATGGCGGTTTATGCACCGGTTATCATGTTGCAGGATGGCGGCCCGCTGGCGGAAAGTATGGGCTTCTGGCCTGCTGTTGCCTATATGATCGGCAAAGCTCTGCTCAGCATTGTGATGTGGGGAGCCGCGGCAATCGGCTACTTGCGCGGTCACCTGAAAATCTGGGAACGCGTCTGGGCATTTGCAGCGGCCGCGATGATGCTGGCAACCTATCCGCTCAGTGATGAGATCGGCTTTGCTGCCTGTATGGCCTTCCTGCTGTGGCACTGGTGGAATACCAGAGAGCCACAGATGAAAGCCGCCTGATGGCACTCTGTGCACTATCCGCAGCCGGTGTGCTGCGGATAGCGACCACATCTTTCATGCTGCAATGGACACATAGTGTCGAGAAAATACCATGGCAGGAAGACTGGCAGATTACACCGGCAGGTTTTGTGCTCACAGAAGCCCGTGTGCAAGGCTCCGGTGCAGGTATGGAACCACCGGAAGGCGCTGTGTTACGGGATGGATGGTATCATTATGTGCCGAAAATCCCGCCGCGTCAGGAATTGGTTCTGGCAGCCTCCGGTGAGACGGTCAGCGGCTGGAAACTCTGTGCAAATGGCCAATGCCACGAGCTTGGCACGACTGCAGAACAGCCGATTAAAATCACGCAATGCCAATAAAAAACGCCCGATACCAGAAATGGTATCGGGCGTTTTTTAAACAATACTCAGATCAGTTCAGACCGAGCTTGCCGCGCAATGTCGACAGGTCTTCCGCCAGCGTATTCACTGCAATGGAGAGCACTTTGCGATCTGCTTCAGTCAGCTTGTCATAGCTCTGATAGCCTTCGCCTTCCTTGTATTTATCAAGTGTCTGGGAAACAGTGTTGAAGTTTTCATCCACTTTCTTGGTGAATTCCGCTTCTTTCGCTTCAATCAGCGGACGAACCAGATCAAAAATCTTGCGGGAACCGTCAAAATTGCCTTTGAAATCCCAGAGATCAGTGTGGCTGTAACGGTCTTCTTCACCGGAGATTTTGGTTGCCGCCACTTCTTCCATCAGCACTGCCGCACCGCCGACAACTTTTTCCGGCGGGAAAGTCAGATCAGCAATACGCTTGTTCAGCTCGCTCACATCAGCCATCAGCTTATCAGCAACCGGTGTCAGCTCTTCAGTCGAGTTCTTTTCCCACAGACCATATTCAATACGGTGGAAGCCTGTGAAACCCGGATCCTGCTCCGCCTTTTCCCAGTCGTCAGCGCGGCTGTCAATCGCCACGTCCAGATCGCTGAACAGTTCCGCAATCGGTTCAATGGCTTCGTAGCTCAGACGGGTTGGCGCAAAGAGGGACTTTGCCTTTTCCACGTCACCGGCTTTCACAGCATCGGTAAAGACCTTGGTGTCTTCTTCCAACTTCTGCACTTTTTCACTGACATAGATTTTATATTCAGCCAGCGGCTCAACGAGGTCATAGGTGGTGTCTTGCGCAAAAGCCTGAAAAGACAGGCAGGAGGCAAGTACCGAGGCGGCAAGTAAAGATCCAAACTTCATTACAGACGTCCTTCTGATACGCTTCATGTTTTTAGAGTTGCAGCCGTTCATACAAACGGTTGTGGGTTAAACCTTGTTATCCGGATGGTTGCGGATAGCCTCAACCAGAGTGCTGCCGAGATAATCCTTCTCGTTCACTGCACCCGGTAAAATATAAAAATAACCGCCGCCGACCGGCTTGATATATTCTTCCAGCGGCTCGCCATCGAGTTTGCGCTGGACGGTGATAAAGCCCTGCTCCAAATCGGCCTGATAGCAAATGAAAAGCAGCCCCTGATCGAGCTGACCAGACTTGGTAACACCATTGGAATAATTGAACGGACGGCGCAGAATGAGATTTTTCTGCGTGGCATGGCTGCGGTCATTGGCAAGACGGATATGCGCATCCATCGGCGTGACTTTACCTTCAGGGTCTTTGGAATAGTCCGGTACCTGACTTTCCTTGGTGCCATCCATCGGCGCACCGGACATTTTCTTGCGCCCGAAAATCAGTTCCTGCTCCTGCAAAGGTGTGCGATCCCAACGCTCCACAAAATTGCGGATAATACGCACAGCCTGATAGGAGCCATTGGCTGCCCAATCCGGCTCCTGATGGATTCCTCCCACCCAGACCAGCTGGTTCATCAATGCACTGTCACCGGCATCAGGATTGGCTGAACCGTCACGGAAGCCCAGAAAATTGCGTGCGCTTTCAACCTCACCGGAAGGCGAAGGCGGGATCACCGGCACATTGCCTTCCTGTTTCCAGCGCAGGAAAACCAGATCAGACATGGTTTTCAGAATATCGCGCAAAGCGTGAATATTGGTATCCGGCGTATTCGCGCAAAATTGCAGCGACAGATCACCGTGACAGAGATCAGCCACCAGTGCATCATTCGGGAACTTGGTCATGCGCTGCAAAAGCTTCGGCTTATGGGCTTTTAGCCACGGATGATGCTCAAACAGGCTATCGCCAAGACCTACCGTAATCGTCAGGTTATCCGGCCGGATTTCAGGGCCGATAATACCGGAATCCGCAGGCGGCAGTTTCGGATCAAGCTCCGGCGGTGTGCCGCCCTGCGTGAGAAAAACTATGCGCTGCGTTAAAGTGCGAAACAGCCGTTCCAGATCATCCGGTGTTTTCACCAGTACATCGAAAGACGCAACCAGACCATGTGCAGGACGGGCATTGGTGATACCGGACTGATGAATGCCATAAAAAGGCTGGCGCTGATGAAAACCATTGCTGCCGACCGGCGCATCGGTCACATGATGCTCAACCGGAGCCGATGAAGCTTGCGCATAACCTGCAGTCCCCGCAGTCATTGTGCTGCCTAAGGCCAGCCCCAATCCTTTGAGGACATTACGGCGGTTTGCAGTGAGCTTATTCTCTTCCTTTTTCATCACTTACTCCAATCCGATTGCAGACATCAGTGCGGTGATTTTCTGGCTGAGTGTTTTCACTTTTTCCGCCAAAGCGCGGCGGGCTGCGTCATCAATTTCCGCATAGGAACGCTCAGGATTCCCTGCCGATAAGGTCGTTAGTTCCTGTCGCACATCCTGTAAGGCAGAAAGTGCATTTTGTGTTTCGCCCGCTGCCGGTTTTTCACTGAGCGGTTTCAGCAAAGTGAGAATTTTTTCCGCGCCGTCGAGTTTTGCCGTCAGGTCAGCCAGATCAAGATGCGAATAGGCATTATCACCGGCAATAACGGCACCTTCAGCCTGCTGGTTCAGATAGGTAGCGAGACTGCGCAGCAGCATATCCGGCGTCAGTTTCGTGGTTTTCAGGCGCTCTTTCAGCTCGGTCAGATCAGTTGCCAACTGACTGGCAAAAATATCCAGTCCTGCGGTACTGTTCTGCGCCCACAGACCATATTCAATACGGTGGAAACCGGTAAATGCGGGGTCTTCCTCGCGTTTTTCCAGATAATTAGCGAGAGGATCAATCTTAGACGCCAGATCGGAGAAACGGCCGGAAAGCACATCTGTGCGTTCATAGGCTTCACGCGCCTGCGAGAATGCCGTGCGCGCTGCCTGCACATCGCCTGCGGCAATTGCTGCTTGCAATGCCTGCGTATTTTTAAGCGCCGCATTGCTCTGCATAACCAGAAACACTTTATATTCCGAGAGCATACCAATGAAAGCGCGGATATCCGGCTTGGCCGCTACAGCTGCTTTCGAATGTTCGGACGGCGTTACCGTCAATTTGCCACGTGGATTGGAAAGCAGACCGCAGGTAATCTCATACTCACCGGGCAGCAACTGCGCACGCAGCACGGATTTCATGCCCGGGATAATATTTTCGCGCTCTTCTACGACCATCACACCGTCGAGAATTTCCCACTCAACAGGGCGGTCGGAACGGTTGTGAATTTCAAAACTGTGAAAACCGGACGGCAAGGTCAGATTCATCGGCTCACAGGCTTTGGCACCAACCTCAATCGGGATCAGCTTTTCATTGCCTGTCGTGTTTTTCGTGATGGTTGCATAATAAAACAACCCGCCTGCAGCCACTGCCAAAACAGCAGAACCGGCAACAGCCAGTTTCATAAGGCCTGATGAAGGTGCGGATGGATTCTTACTCATCATAGCCTCTTACGCAGCAGCGGTTTTTTGTGCAGGTACCGGCCGCAGATAAATGGCCAGTGCCGCAAACAGGAAGACAAAATAGGCAATCACTTCGCCAATCGCCGGTGTATCGTGATAGCCGAGCAGGCCGGACAGCAATGTGCCGAGCGGTGTAGACAGCGGCAGCACATGGCTCAGATCCCATGCCGGTGCCTGCAAATAATTCCAGATGCCAGCCTCATGCAGGCTGCGAAGTGAGCCGGACAATAAACCGGCAGCAACGAAAATAATCAGAATACCTGTCCAGCGGAAAAACAGCCGCAAATTCAGGCGCAACCCGCCCTGATAAATCAACATGCCGAGTACGACAGAAACGGCTACGCCCAAAAAAGCACCAAGCGGCGCCGCATAGCCTTCGCTCTGCTGAAAAATCGCCAGCAGGAAGAACACGGATTCCAGCCCCTCACGCGCCACAGCAAAAAATACCATACCAATCAGGGCCCAAGTCGCTGATTTCGCGGCAAGTGCATGTTCAACGGAATGCTGCAATTCATCTTTGAGGGAGCGTGCGGCTTTCTTCATCCACAGCACCATGGACATCAGCACGATCACCGCAACAAAGCCGACAATGGCTTCGAACAATTCCTGCATTTTTTGCGGAAATTCAGCGCTGATGATCTGCAAGGCGGCACCCGCCAGAAAAGACAGCGCAATAGCCAGAAATATGCCGATCCAGACGGCAGGCATATAGGATGAGCGTCCGGTCTTGTTCAGATAAGACGCAATAATACTGGTGAGAAGAGCAGCTTCCAGCCCCTCACGCAACATAATCAGAAACGGTGCCAACATCGGCTTGCTCTCAGTGTCGTTTAAACAAATGCAAGCCGGAAAAGCCTGCGCAACAATGAAAATGCCCGGCCGGAACGATCACTAATTCAGTAAAAGCAGAGGTCTAAGCAAAGACAATTAAACATGTAAATTAAAGTCACCTTTTACATGAAACTGCTATTTCCGACAACGCAAAAACATGGGAGCGGGCAGATTTTTCTAAAAACCCGAAGACCGGCAGAAAATCTCTATCCCTTTTTAAAAACTCATAAAAATACAATCATCATAATGAAGCCGCCTGTTTACCTGCAAACGAGTAGCCGTTTTTACCGGCATCAGGATCTTAAAAACTAAAAAGCCTGCACCGGTGATTCCGGTGCAGGCTCCTGCTTGTCACAGAGCGTGTCGCGTTTAATTCTATCCACTGCGCTCGCTCTGTCTCCTTGTCTTTCCACATGCCGTTTTCGGAAAACCGGTATCCACTTTTCCGCGACATGCTTTAGCTTGCCAGATCAGAAGTCGAACAACTCGCCCAGCAGCGATTTCTTTTTACGATATGGCTTGCCATGGCCGTAATCATCATGATCACGACGGTCACGGTCATAATCGCGATCACGGTCATGACCGCGGCTGTCGGAGCGATGATCATCCTTGCTCGCTGTGCGCACAGGTTCTGCAGGAACTGAGCGCTCAATAATCTTGTCCAACTCACCACGATCCAGCCATACACCACGGCATTTCGGGCAATAGTCGATTTCAATTCCCTGCCGGTCAGACATAACAAGCTCGGTATTATCGATAGGGCAAAGCATTATTAAGGGCCTCCTGATTGGTCAGGATTTGCACTTGGGTTGCGAATTGTGGTTTTTCAAGTGCGAGACCACAGTTTTATCTCTGCCCGCCCATATTTCATCTCATCAGACAAATTCCGCTTAATCCATTGACGGAACAATACTTTTGATGATGGTTCGGTCAAGTTCCTCATACTGGTTCAGCCCGATTGCATCATAAAGTTCGGCACGGGTCTGCATTTCATCAACCATGGCTTTGGTGGCGCCATCACGCTTGATCGTGGCATAGAGTTTTTCCTGCGCTTTATTGGCAACGCGCAAAGAGGACACCGGCCAGATCACCATTTTATAACCCATCTCCTCAAATTCCTGCGCGGTGAAGAAAGGGGTGCGGCCAAACTCAGTCATATTGGCGAGCAGCGGCACACCGGGCATACGTCTGGCAAATTCACGGAACATTTCAGCCGTGTTCAGCGCTTCCGGGAAAATCGCATCGGCACCAGCTTCCATATAAAGCTTGGCACGTGCCACAGCGCCGTCCATGCCTTCACTGGCAGCGGCATCGGTACGGGCAATCAGATAGAGATGACGGCGTGCCTTGGCAGCAGCAGCCACTTTCGCCGCCATATCCTCGGCACCGGCCAGTTTTTTATCATTCAGATGGCCGCATTTTTTGGGCAGTAACTGATCTTCAATATGTACGGCAGCAGCGCCTGCATCTTCAAATGTGCGCACCATATGCATCACATTGAGCGCCTCACCATAGCCGGTGTCGCCATCGACCACGAGCGGCAGACCACTGGAGCGGGCAATCTGACGAATGAAAAACGCCACCTCGTCCACGGTGATAATACCGAGATCCGGCAAGCCCATTGAGGCCGTCATAGCCGCGCCGGAGAGATAAAGCCCTTCAAAACCGGCATTGCGTGCCTGAATGGCGGCCATACCATTATGCGCACCCGGCAATTGCACAATGCCGGGTCTGTTCATCAATTCACGGAACCGCTCACCGGCGGGTTTGGTTGGCAGATCGGAAGCAGATAAATAAGGCATGATACTCACTCAGGCTGTCTCAGTTAAATAGTCTTGGGAGTGGATGCTGATCGTTCATCAATCGGCACAAAAGTCAGATTGTCAGGGCCGATATAATTCGCGGACGGACGGATAATCTTATTGTCGATTCGCTGTTCGATAATATGCGCTGCCCAGCCGGAGGTGCGGGCAATCACAAAAAGCGGCGTAAACATTGCGGTCGGCACACCGAGGATGTGGTAGGAAACAGCGCTGAACCAATCGAGGTTCGGGAACATTTTCTTGTTGTCCATCATCACCGTTTCAATACGCTCGGCAATGTCGAACATTTTGGTTGTGCCGGCTTCTTCCGACAGTTCCAGTGCAACTTTTTTGATAATTTCATTGCGCGGATCAGCAATCGTATAGACCGGATGGCCAAAACCGATCACCACCTGTTTCTGCTCCAGCTGGCGCAGAATATCGGCCTCCGCTTCATCAGGATCGGCATAACGCTGCTGAATTTCCAGCGCCACTTCATTGGCGCCGCCATGCTTCGGCCCGCGCAGCGCACCAATAGCACCGGCAATGCAGGAATAAACGTCTGAGCCTGTGCCTGCGATGGTACGCGCCGTGAAAGTGGAAGCGTTAAACTCGTGCTCCGCATAGAGGATCAGCGAGATATTCATCGCCCGCACGGCTGCCGGTGTCGGTTCTTTGCCGTGGAGAACACGCAGGAAATGCCCGCCGATTGTGTCATCATCAGTTTCCAGTTCCACCCTGCGGCCATGATGGGCAAAGTGATACCAGTAGAGCAGCATGGAACCGAGGGAAGCCATTAGCCGGTCGGCAATATCTTTGGCACCCGCTTGCGGATGGCCGCTGACTTCCGGCAGCACGCAGCCGAGAACAGAGACGCCTGTACGCATCACATCCATCGGGTGGCTTGCCGCAGGCAGCAACTCCAGCGCCGCTTTCACATTGGTCGGCAGACCACGCATCGCTTTGAGCTTTTGCTGATAGGCAATCAATTCGCGTTTGGTCGGCAGCGTGCCATGCACCAGCAAATGCGCGACTTCTTCAAAATCGCATTGCAAGGCTAGATCATGAATATCGAAGCCGCGATAATGCAGATCATTACCGCTGCGCCCCACGGTACAAAGGGCAGTATTACCGGCAACCACGCCGGACAAAGCCACGGATTTCTTTTTTGGCGGTGTCACCGGTGCATTTGTTTCACTTTCTGCAATGCTCATCATTCTCTCCCTTGGTTACAAAGCACCATCTCCGATCCCTCCCGGATCATCGCGGAGCTAATGCCTGCAACTCAGATTGTGCGTTGCGGATAACGGGTGCCATCAAATGCGGCACCCGCAGAGACCCACTCAACTCTGCCAGTCAAAAATGCCATGCGCTTTGCCCGGTTCGCATTTGCCCGGCAGCGCTGTGATATTGAGACCGGCCAGTTCATCTGCTGACAATTCGGTCAGGCGTTCAACGGTTTTGATAAAACGATCCTGCTCTTGCTCGCTGATAATACCCTCAGCCAGTGTGCGGAATTTTCGGACATAATCCGGCCGTTTGAACGGGCGGGCGCCCAACGGATGCGCATCGGCCAGCGCCAGTTCATCTTCGATCACCGAACCATCCTGCATGGTAATCACCACACGGGCACCAAAGGCTTTTTCATTCGGATCATGACTGTGATAGCGCTTTGTCCATGCCGGATCTTCCACCGTGCTAACCTTGTGCCACAGCGCAACTGTCTCCGGACGTTTGGCACGCTCCGGTGCATAGGAATGTTCATGGTGCCATGTGCCGTCTTCCAGTGCGACTGCAAAAATATACATGATCGAATGGTCAAGCGTTTCACGGCTGGCATTCGGATCCATTTTCTGCGGATCATTGGCACCGGTACCAATCACATAATGAGTATGATGGCTGGTATGCAGCACAATGCTGGCAATTTTGGCGAAATCCTTGACACTTGAACGCATACGCCGTGCCAGATCAATCAGCGCCTGACTTTGATATTCAGCCGAATGTTCCTTGGTATAAGTATCCATGATTGCGCGTTTGCGCTCACCGATTTCCGGCACCGGCACAAAATATTCAGCCTTCGGGCCACCAAGCAGCCATGCAATGAAACCGTCTTCACCTTCCCATGCAGGAGACGGCGCACCCTCTCCGCGCATGATACGGTCAACGGCTTCCACTGCCATTTTACCGGCAAAGGCAGGCGCATAGGCTTTCCAGCTGGAAATTTCACCCTTACGGGACTGACGTGTGGTGGTTGTGATGTGCAGACCCTGCTGAATAGCCTGATAAATCTGCTCAGTGCTCAGGCCAAGCATGGTACCGATACCGGCCGCTGCCGATGGCCCAAGATGGGCAATATGGTCGATCTTAAATTCGTGCAGGCAGATGCCCTTCACGAGATTGACCTGAATTTCATAACCGGTAGCAATACCGCGCGCCAGTGCAGAACCATTCAATCCGCAATGCTGCGCAACCGCCAGCATTGACGGAATATTATCCGCCGGATGGGAATAATCGGCTGCGAGAAATGTATCATGAAAGTCCAGCTCGCGTACCGCAACACCATTCGCCCATGCTGCCCATTCCGGTGACACGCGCTGATCCGCAGGCAGGCCGAACACTGTGGCACCGCGCTTATAAGGATGAGCAAGTGCCTGCATTCTTGCGCTGACAACCGGACGGCGCATCAGTGATGCCGCCGCCACAGACGCATTGTCGATGATACGGTTGCCGATCATTTCAACAACATCATCGTCCAGCGGCACATCATCGGCGGCCATGGCGGCAAATTTCCATGCCAGCTGATCTTCACGCGCCAGATGTTCTGCAGATTTATAGGTACGCACTTTATGGAGTTTCACAGAAAAATCCCTCTCTGTCTTAGCCAAAGACTATGACAACCCGTTTCTGCCGTCCTCCGACAGCAGTGAATTGTGTAACTTGCGAAGCCGAATGCACTCTGTAAACCAACTATACAGCGGCAAATCTTTGCGCCTATGGTTGAAAAAGCGAAGTGACGGCAGTGATTTTTTGTGAAATTGTGAAACTTGCGAAGTCGTCACAGTTTCGCAAACCGCATGCAAATAAAAGGAATGACGAGAACAGCGTTGATCTGAAAGGTCGGGAGGGCCTGAAGAATGCGTAAGACTTTTGTTGGCATAAAATTGAGAAAACTACGGGAAGAGCGTCAGCTCACCCAGATGTCTCTGGCAAAAAGCCTAGGAATTTCTTTGAGTTATCTCAATCAGATCGAGAATAATCAGCGCCCGCTGACCGTGCAGGTTTTGTTACGGCTCAATGAGGCTTTCGGCATAGATGTTCAGCTTTTTTCTGAAGCCGATGAGGCACGGCTATTCAGCGATCTGCGTGAAGTTTTTGCCGATCCGCGCCTGAATGAGCAACTCGGCAAAACTGAAATCCGCGAACTTGCCGCCAATATGCCCGCTGTCGGACGGCTGATTGTGGAAATGCATAAACAGCTTGGCGAGGCGCAGGAGCAATCTGCATATCTTGCAAACCAGCTTGGCAATGACCGCTCCGCCGATCTGCCGGTGATGCTCTCCACACCCTATGAGGAAGTGCGCGAATATTTCTATGCACACCGCAATTATATTCCGGAACTCGACCATGAAGGTGAGGCGCTGAGCCACAAACTCGGTCTGCCTATCGGCAAGATGAAACATGCGCTGGCAGAACGGCTAATGCAGATGCACGGCGTGCGGCTGGTTGAACAATCAGGGCCTGACAGTTCAGACAAGGTTCGTCATTACGACAGCAGCACCCGCCTTCTCTCTCTCTCCCCGCGTCTTGATGAAGGACAGCAGGCCTTCCAGCTGGCAACGCAAATCGCCTTTATGGAGCAGAAACATCTGCTGGATCAGTTACTGGAAAAGACGGCATTTTCCAGCCCTGAAGCACGGGTGCTGGCGCGGATCGGGCTTGCCAATTATTTTGCCGGTGCCGTGCTGATGCCCTATATGCATTTTCTGCAAAGTGCAGAACAATTACGTTATGATATTGAATTACTTGGACAAAAATATGCAGTGAGTTTCGAAACCATCTGCCACCGGCTCAGCACTTTGCAGCGGCCTGAGGCACGTGGCGTGCCGTTTTTCTTCATCCGCGTGGATCGTGCAGGCAATATTTCCAAGCGTCAGTCAGCAACCGATTTTCACTTTTCACGCTTTGGCGGCACATGCCCGCTGTGGAATATTTATGCGGCTTTTTCTTCACCGGATCGTATCCTGACCCAGCAGGCCGAAATGCCGGACGGCCGCACTTATTTCTGGATTGCCAAAATGATCCGCCACCGGCAAGGCGGTTATAAAGCGCCTTCAAAAAGCTTTGCCATTGCACTGGGTTGTGATCTGCATCATGCCGACCGGCTGGTCTATTCCAAAGGTATGATCCTTGATGATCCGGCGGCACGCACACCGATCGGCGCAGGATGTAAAATCTGCGAACGGCAAAAATGCCCGCAACGTGCGTTCCCGCCGCTCTATTCCACAATACAGGTTGATGAGGCGCAGACGAATTTTGCTCCTTATATGACCGCCTGAGAAGTAATTGCCTCCCGTCAGGGCACTGAATTCAAAGGAGTTTTTTCTTATTATACTAAAGTATAATGTGGTTTCTATCTATATCAGAAAGGTTGACAAGTCGCGCCGGTCTTTTCATGTTCACTGCAGAGGATATTCCAGAGGGAGAGAGAATATGAAATTTGGCAAAAATTTTCGCCGCTTTATGGCCGCAGCTGTTTTGGGAACGGCAGCACTCGGCGTAACCATTGCAACTGCACAATCACCTTCGTTTTTCCGTATCGGCACCGGCGGTACCGCAGGCACTTATTATCCGATCGGCGGATTGATCGCCAATGCGATCTCCGGCAATGGCGATCAGGGCGTTCCGGGTCTGGTGGCAACCGCAGTCTCTTCCAACGGTTCTGTCGCCAATATTAATGCAGTACAAAGCGGTGGTCTTGAAGCCGGTTTTACCCAGTCTGACGTCGCCTATTGGGCCTATACCGGCACCGGCCTTTATGAAGGCAAAGGCAAGGTAGAAGATCTGCGTCTGATCGCAACACTCTATCCGGAAACCGTGCATCTGGTTGCCCGTAAAGATGCAGGCATCAAATCTGTTGCTGATCTCAAAGGCAAACGCGTCTCACTTGATGAGCCAGGTTCCGGTACCATTGTCGATGCCCGTATTGTGCTTGGTGCCTATGGCATGACAGAAAAAGACGTGAAGGCCGAGTATCTGAAACCGGGTCCTGCCGGTGACCGCCTGAAAGACGGCGCGCTGGATGCTTATTTCTTCGTTGGCGGCTATCCGACCGGTGCGATTTCCGAACTCGCCAGCACCAATGGTATTTCTCTGGTTCCGATTGAAGGACCGGAAATGGAGAAAATCCTCAAAGAATACAGCTTCTTCGCCAAGGATACTGTACCGGCCGATACTTATAAAGATGTCGGTGCAACCGATACAATTTCCGTTGCCGCCCAGATGGTGACAAGCGCGAAACAGTCCGATGAGCTGGTCTATAATATCACCAAGACCATGTGGAATGATGCAACCCGCAAGGCGCTTGATGCCGGTCATGCGAAGGGTAAAATGATTACCCTGCAGAATGCAGTGACCAGCCTTGGTATTCCGCTGCATCCGGGTGCCGAACGCTTCTACAAAGAAGCCGGCCTGCTGAAATAAAAGCACCATTCATCCTGCACCGGACTCTCATACAGTTCGGTGCAGGATTTTCTCACAGGTTTACAATACGCATTTTGACGGGCGAGTGCGTCCGGCTGCTACAGTCAGCCGTGAACGCCAGCGCCTTTAGCCATATTTTCAGGAAATTTCCCCATGACCACAGAGCAACAATCGTTGAAACCTATGGAGCTGGATGAAGAAAAAGCGCGTGAACTCGAAGAGAAATTCGATTCAGAAATCCGCTTTCGCCCGTTGTTGCCTGTCACTGCCCGGATAGTCGGCACATTGCTGATTATTCTCTCGCTGTTTCACTATTATACGACCGGTTTTGGTATTCTGTCTGAAACCATGCATCGCGGCATCCATCTGGCTTTCGTGCTGGGTCTGGTGTTTTTGGTGTTTCCGTTTTCGCCAAAAGGTTACACGGAACCGGCAAAATCCACTTTGCTGCGGCCGCTCGGCATTTCCATTATCGACTGGGCGCTGGCTATCGGTGCTGTCATTGCTGTGATGCATGTGCCGCTCATCCCGCTGGATGATCTGGCTTTCCGCGTCGGCAATCCGACAACAACCGATGTGATGCTTGGCGGTTTGCTGATTATCGTGCTTTTGGAAGCCACACGCCGCTCGGTCGGCTGGCCGCTGCCGATTATCGCCGTGCTGTTTATGCTTTATGCCTATTTCGGCCCGTCCATGCCCGGTATTCTGGTGCATCCGGGTTCGTCCGTTTCTCAGATCGTTGACCATCTTTATCTGACAACACAGGGTGTTTACGGTATCGCGCTTGGTGTGGTTGCTACCTATGTGTTCCACTTCGTATTGTTTGGTGTTTTTGCCACCCGTATCGGTCTGGGACAGTTGTTTCTTGATTGTGCCGCATGGGTTGCAGGGCGCTATGCAGGCGGCCCTGCCAAGGTCTCGATCTTCGGCTCCGCGCTGTTTGGCATGATTTCCGGCTCCTCTGTTGCCAATACAGTAACCGTCGGCTCGCTCACCATTCCGGCGATGATCCGCCTTGGCTATAAACGCAATTTCGCAGCAGCAGTTGAAGCTGCTTCCTCGACCGGTGGTCAGATCACCCCGCCGATCATGGGTGCTGCAGCCTTTTTGATGATTGAGTTCCTCAATCTGCCTTACACCACCATTATTATTGCCGCGATTGTTCCGGCCTTCATGCATTTCTTCGGCGTTTTGATGCAGGTGCATTTTGAAGCCAAGCGCACAGGCCTGCGCGGCATGACACCGGATGAAATGCCTGATCTGAAAGAAGCTTTCAAACGGGACTGGCCGACGGTTATTCCGCTTGTTGTGCTGGTTGGCGTACTTCTGTCCGGTTACACACCTTATCTCGCGGCGTTTTGGGGGATCACGCTGTGTATTGCCGTAGGTCTGCTCAATCCGCGCAAGCGTATGTCCGTCAAAGAGATTTTTGAAAGCCTGCGCGACGGTGCAAAATATGCCCTCGCCGTCGGTGCAGCAGCGGCAACAGTCGGCATTGTTGTCGGCGTGGTCACACTCACCGGTGTCGGCTTCAAAATCTCTTATATAGTGACCACAACAGCGGCGGATATTGCCGCATGGTTTGGCACATTCCTGCCTGCCGCGCTGATCGGTGCCTCAACGCTGACCTTGCTGTTTACCCTCATCATGACCGGCATTGTCTGTATTCTGATGGGTTGCGGTATTCCGACAACGGCAAATTATATCATCATGGCAACCATTGCCGCACCGACACTGGCACTGCTGGGTGTTGAACCGATTGTTGCGCATTTCTTCGTGTTTTATTACGGGGTTCTGGCCGATATCACGCCGCCGGTGGCGCTTGCAGCCTATGCGGCGGCGGGGATGGCCGGTGCCGATCCGTTTAAAACCGGTAATACCGCCTTCCGCTTAGGTTTGGGTAAAGTGCTGGTACCGTTTGTGTTTGTATTCTCGCCGTCACTCTTGCTGGTCAATGCCAATTTCTCATGGGGCGAATTCTTCACCGCCTTTATCGGCTGCGTGATCGGGATTACCGCCTTGGGTGCTGCACTGTCCGGCTTTATGCTGGTGCGTACCAAACGCTGGGAACAGGTGCTGCTGATTATTGCGGCAATCCTGCTGGTCGTACCGGAAATTTATACATCCCTGCTGGGTCTGGCACTACTCGTTCCTGTGCTGATGCGACAAGTGACAGGTGTGCGGCAGGCACAGCCGGTATAATAAAAAGGGCGCTTAAAGCGCCCTTTTTAATGGTCATCTTTTGTCTGTTTCAAATCCGGCAACCGGTTCCAGAATTTCTCAATCACAGAACGCTGATTGTTTCTGGAGCGGTAAAGACGGATTTCCAGCGGAATATTCCATGACATATCCGCACCATGCACCAGCTGGCCGGTGGCCAGCTCTTCGGCAATAAGGCTGTGCGGCACCCATGCCACGCCCCATCCGGCCATTGACATGCCTTTGAGCCCAATCGACATGCTGCCTTCATGAACCAGACGATGTTCCGGCATTTTCAGCGCAAATAATTCGCTCAGCAAATGACCGAAGAAGGATGATTTTTCATAGCCGATATAATCAAACGGTTGCTCGCCGCGGCCAACCATATGTAGCGGGTTGCCATCAGCATCCGGTGCGCTGATCGGAATGATCTGCTCAAAGCCGACAACTTTGTAATCAAAGTCTGCAGCATCGAGCAGCAGTGGCACAGACGGATGCACATAGGTCAGCAGAAAATCGCAATCACCGTCAACAAGCGCATTCACATTACCTTCAACACTGCCCGTATCCGGCCGCAACCGCGTGAAAACCGGCGCTGTATTATCACTGGTTTCCTTCACCCATTGCGGGAAGAATGTGAAGGACAATGTATGCAATGCGATGAAAGAAATTGTTTGTGCTTCCAGTGTCTGGTTTGCCTGAAAGCCCTGACGCACCTGATAGAGTGACTTCAGTGTTTCCTGCGCTACCGGAATAAATTTCTCACCGGCCTCGGTGAGCCGCGAAGGATAAGTCGCACGGTCAATCAGGGTCGTGCCGAGCCATGTTTCCAGCTGCTTGATACGGCGGCTGAAAGCAGACTGGGTAACGTGGCGTTCATCTGCAGCTTTGGAGAAATTTAAAGTATGAGCAAGCGCCAGAAAGTCTTCAACCCACTTAATTTCCACAATACGGATCCTTCGTCATGATTGCCTGTTTTGCATACAGGCATGCAGGTTCAGAATAGGCCTTATACGATATGTCAGCATATTTGAACAGAAACATAAAAAACGGCCGCTCTCTTAAATATCCGCAGATATCAGAGAACGGCAGTCACTTCAGTTACTGAAGATTAGCGGGTATATTCCAGCATACGGCTGCGGCTCAGCACCAGTTCAACGCGATTATCGCTCAATCGGTTGATGCAAACCCGTTTCACCCACGGGCCGTCATGGAGCGTAAACAGATAGCGGCCATTGCCAAGATCGGTGACAGGCATTGTCTGTTGAACAGGGCCGACACCCATAATTACCGTGCCGTTGGCGATCTCAAAAGCAGCACCGTAAACCGACTTCCAGCTACCGTCGAGCTCATTACCCGCAGGCTTCGGTGTTACCGGATAGAGACGGCGCGGCGCATGACCCAATTCACCTTCAAGCACTTCATCTGTCCAGCGCAGCAGGATTGGTGACGTAGCCGAGCGCGATGAAAACCAGCCATTGCCTTCATCATAGAGCGCATCTTCATTGTCGATATAAGTGACGTTACCGCCCTTCATCTCAACCCAGTGATGACCGGTTTCCGTGATATAAAAACCGTCCGGAATTGTGCTGCCGGCCTGTGGTAACAAGCGACCTGCAAGAACGGCCATTGCAGCCTGCGCCATCTTGCTGCCATTGGCGTCATCACGATTGGCTACAACCACAAAACCGCACTGATACTCAGGGCAGATCAGCACATAGCTCTTATAGCCCGGATGCGAACCGCCATGGCCAACCAGCTTCAGACCATCAAGTTCAGAAGCAACAAAACCGAGACCATAGGCAGACAAACGGCCATCAGCCATTTTACGTGGCGCGCTGATCTTCTCAATCGCACCGGAAAGCTGGCCTTTGCCACACATCAGAGCCTGCGCCCAGGTCGCCAGCGCTGTACCGCTACCAGTCAGACTACCGGCCGCAGAAATATAAAGGCCTGCTGAACTCAGCTGCCACTTCTTCCCGTCATGCCAATAGCCCGGCACCAGACCATCCACCGGATCATTCCAGACATCCGGTGCTTTCAGCTGTACGCCGAGCAATGGTACGATTTCATTTTGCAGATAATCATCAAAGCGCAGACCCAGACGCTCCAGCGCAATTTCCACCAGACGGTAACCGGTATTGGAATAGGATACCTGCGTACCGGCATCAAAATTGAGGCGTTCCATCGTCGCGTGGAAGTCCATCAGCCGGTCATTATGGGTTTCCGTATAAATCGACAGGCCGAGCAATGTCAGGCATTCGCGCGTGTCGGGCAGACCGCCGCTCATATCCAGCGCCTGACCGACAGTCACTTCGCTCAAAGGCTTTTTCAGCTCCGGCAGATGTTTGCCGAGCGGATCATCAAGGCTGATTTTATCTGCATGTTTCAGCACCATAGAAACAAAGACATGCTTGGTCACAGAAGCATAACGCACAACACTGTCAGCGGAAAACGGCTTATGAGTTGCCAGACTTTCCACACCGCTGGCAGTGCTGAAACGGATACCATCGGCATCAAAGCCGATAATCACGCCTCCCGGCGCATTGGCAGGCCATTGTGCAGTCAGTTTTTGTGCGGTTGATAAGGCGGCGTCCCAGTTCATAGCCATGATCGCTTCTTCCCATGCCCCTGTTCATGCAGGTTTTTAATTCAATATTACATAAAGAACAGGCCGGAAAATCCGGCCTGTTACACTCTCATTATTTTGGTTCTTCAACCGTTACGCTCAATTCGCGTAGCTCAGTCGTATGCGGATGGGTGGTGCGGCCTAAACGCAGATCTTCTGCTGTCAGCTGTTCCACCATCACACCATTCTGCATCACGCCCACTTCCGGACAGAGATGGGCGATAACTGCGAGATTATGGCTCACCAGCACATAGGTCAGGTTGCGTTCTTCACGCAGATCCGACAGCAGATTGAGAATTTCCGCCTGAACGGAAACATCCAGTGCCGAAGTCGGCTCATCGAGCAGCAATACCTGCGGATCTGCAATCAGAGCACGGGCAATCGCCACGCGCTGACGCTGACCGCCGGACAACTGGTGCGGATAGCGGAAACGTGCCGTCTGCGGCAGAGCCACATCAGACAGAGCCTGCTTGATGCGTCCTTCAACATTGTCGATCTTATGAACCAGCAACAGCTCGCTCAGAATACGGTCAATGGTCTGGCGCGGATGCAGGGAGCCAAACGGATCCTGAAACACCATCTGCACAGAACGGAAAAATTCCGGTGTCCGCTTCAGCGGCGCGTCTTTGCCGTCAAAGGCAATACGTCCGCTCCAGCTTTCATTCAGACCGGCCATCGCACGCAGGATTGTCGATTTACCCGAACCGCTCTCGCCCACGATACCGAAGCTGCCGCCTTTTTCGACGTTAAACGAAACGCCCTTAACGACCTGCTTGTCACCGAACTGAATTTTCAGATTATCAACTTCAATCATTATTTCAGCCACTCCGGATCACGGGTCATTACCGGCAGACGATCACGCGGATGCGTCAGCGACGGAATACAGTTCAGGAGACCCTTGGTATAAGGATGCTGAGCATTATTGAGTTCTGATGCTTTCAGCTCTTCCATCACCTGCCCCATATACATGACCATAACGCGGTCACAGAAATGGGAAACAAGCGGAAGATCGTGGCTGATGAGGATCAGCCCCATGCCGCGGCTGTCGACGAGATCATCGATCAGACGCAGAATTTCAGCCTGCACGGTTGCGTCAAGCGCCGAAGTCGGCTCGTCAGCAATCAGCAGTTCCGGATCCGGTGCCAGCATCATAGCGATCATGACACGCTGCCCCATACCGCCCGATACTTCGTGCGGATAGGTATGTGCCACTTCACGCGGATTGCGGATTTTCACCTGATCGAGCAGATCAATTGCCGCTTCCAGAGCTTGTTTTTTGCTGCCGCCTTTGTGTGTGCGCCAGGCTTCCGCCACCTGCACACCAATGGTCTTTACCGGATTCAGCGAGTATTTCGGATCCTGCAGAATGAAACCAACGCGCTTACCACGGATCTGACGCATCTGTTTTTCAGATGCGGTCAGCAGATCCTGTCCGTCAAAACTTAAGCGATCAGCTTTGACTTCCGCAATATTCGGCAGGAGTTTCATCAGAGCGCGGGCAGTCAGAGACTTGCCCGAGCCGCTTTCACCCACAATACCCAGCTTTTCACGGCCAAGCTGCAGAGAGAGACCGCGCACCGCCTCAAAACGGGTGGTGCGGGTTTCAAATGCGATTCTCAGATTTTGAATATCTACCAGCATTTTATCCCTCAATTCTGCTTCGGATCGAGGACGTCACGCAGACCGTCGCCGAGGAAGTTGAACGCGAGTGAAACGAGGAAGATCGCAATACCCGGAATTGTAGCAACCCACCACTGCTCAAAAATGAAGCGTTTGGCTGTTGCAATCATCGCACCCCATTCCGGTGACGGCGGCTGCGCACCCATACCGAGGAAGCCAAGGCTTGCAGCGGTCAGAATGATCGAGCTCATATCCAGCGTAATACGTACAATCAGGCTCGGCACGCACAGAGGTGCGATATGACGGGCGATAATACGTGCAGGGCTGGCGCCGGTCAGGCGATAGGCTGCGATATAGTCGGTATTACGGATGGTCATGGTTTCCGCACGGGCCAGACGCGCATAAGGCGGCCAGGCTGTGAGTGCAATCGCCAGAATCGCGCTTTCAACGCCCGGTTTCAGCGCGGCCACGAAAGCCAGAGCCAGAATAAGACGCGGAAAAGCGAGGAACACATCGGTTACGCGCATCAGGACTGTATCGACGATACCGCCGAAATAACCTGCAACGCAGCCGATAATCAGACCCAGCGGTGCAACCAGAATAACAACGGCAATAACCATGCCGAGTGTTACGCGGCCACCATAAAGGATACGCGAGAAAATATCGCGTCCCAGCTCGTCCGTACCGAACCAATGCTGAGCGGAAGGTGCCGCAAGACGATTACCGAGATTTTGAATGCTCGGATCATGCGGTGCCAGCCATGGCGCAAAAATGGCGATGAAAACAAAGACCGCAATGATGAACAGGCCGATCATCGCCAGCGGATTTGACTTCAGATTGAGCCAGATACGATAGCGCCGGCCCCAGAGAGCCTGCGACGGCGAGGACGGAGTTTCGTCCAGCGCCCAGTTATGAAAATTGGAAAAAATCATCTGACGCGTGGATCCAGTACCTTGTAGAGAATGTCAGCGAGCAGGTTGAGCCCGACATAGATAACACCAATCAGAAGAGTGGCGCCGACGACAGGGTTCATGTCTGCATTCATCAGCGAAACAGTCAGATACTGACCAAGACCAGGCCAGCTGAACACGGTTTCGGTTACAACGGCACCTTCAAGCAGACCGGCATAGGTCAGTGCAAGAACGGTCACCAGCTGTACGGCCACAGTCGGGAAAGCGTGTTTCCAGATAACTGCGGTGCCGGACAGGCCCTTGGCGCGGGCTGTAACAACAAACTCACCTTTGAGTGCATCCAGCATGAATGCACGGGTCATACGGGTGATATAGGCCATGCTGAAATAAGCGAGAATGATAACCGGCTGGGCCATATGCGCGAGCGCATCCCAGAAAGCATCCATATCGCCGTCAATCAACGTATCAATGGTCAGAATACCAGTGACATGCGGGATCATGTCCTGAAAAATAATATCCTGACGGCCGGGTCCCGGTGCGATACCGAGCGCGGCATAGAAAACCAGAAGCGAAATCAGCGCCAGCACAAAGGTCGGCACGGAGTGACCGGCCAGACAGATAACACGGATCGTCTGATCCGTCAGAGTGCCCTGACGCACCGCTGCCCAGACACCCAGAGGAATACCGATCAAAGCAGCGAGGAGGAGCGCTGCGGTGGCCAGTTCAAGGGTTGCCGGAAAATAGCGGGCAATATCCGTGGTAACAGGGTTGCGGGTCAGAATGGAATTGCCGAGATCACCCTGCAAAACCTGACCGATATAATGGAAGAACTGCACGACGAGCGGCTGATCCAGCCCCATCTCCGCGCGCACACGCTGAATAACAGCCTCCGGCGCATTATCGCCGACGGCTGCAATCACAGGATCAACCGGCATAACGCGGCCGATCATGAAAGTGACAATAGCAAGTCCGAACAGCGTGATTAACACGCTGCTCAGAGTACCAGTCAGAGTTTTCAGTCTCTTATTCAAGCTTTCGCAATCCCTGCGTAAGAGTGGGTATCGGACAGAACGCCGAGACGCATGCCGGTAACATCTTTACGGCAGGCAGCAGTCATTACAGTCTGCAGCATGACAACAAACGGGCTGTTGTTCATGAATTCGCGCTGCAGGTCTTCGTAAAGCTTAACGCGGGTTGCCGGATCTTTTTCATCGCGGGCAGCCAGCGATTTCTTCGCGAAATCTGCGTTCTGGTAGTTTGAGCGCCATGCGAAAGGCTTGCTCTTTGCATCGTCCGACAGGTCGGTCACGTTGCAAAATACGTCCGCATTGGTATTCGGATCGAAATAGTCCGAACCCCATGAAGTCAGGGCGATTTCATGTTCACGGGCACGCATTTTGGTGAGAACCTGACGGTTTTCAGCAGCACGCAGTTCCAGCTTGATGCCGATTTCTGCGAGGTTTGCCTGAATCGCCTGAGCGATATCCGGCCAAGGCTGTGCGGAATAATGATCCATGCTGATGGAGAAACCATCGGTGAGACCTGCTTCAGCCATCAGAGCTTTTGCCTTCGCAGTGTCTTTCTGGAATGGTGTGTCGTTAACTGCACCCGGGAAACCTTCAGGAATAATGGTCTGATGGATCTGGTGGGTCAAAGGCACGATATTTTCCTGAATGCCCTTATAGTCGATCGCCCATTTGATTGCTTCCCAGACCTTAGGATTGGTCAGCTTTTCAACTTTCTGGTTGAGCGACATCAGGCCGATACCGGCAATACCTTTACGCACGAGCGTAAAGTTTTCGTCGTTCTGGATCACGCGCAGCTGCTCGGAAGTCAGGTTACGGGCGATATCCACGTCACCTTTCTGGAGCATCAGCAGCTGGGACGAAGGGTCAGCAACGTGACGCAGAACGATACGCTTCACATTGCCTTTATAGGCGCCGTGCGGGTTCAGGTTCAGCATAACGCTTTCGCTTGGCTTCCATGCAGCCAGAGTCCATTCAGCGGAACCGGCGCTGTTTTTACGCAGCCATTCGTTACCGAGATCGTCACCGGCTGCATTTTCCATCACCAGTTTCTTCTCAACAACGCTACCGACGCTGGAAGACAGGCAATAAAGCAGGAAGGACAGGGAAGTCGGGGTGTCGAGAGAAATGGTCAGCGTACCGGCATCGGTCGCGACAACAGCTTTCTCAACATTCTCAGGGGTCAGACCGAACTGGCCGATGATGAAAGCAGGGCCTTTGTTCATCTTGATCGCGCGGTGCAGCGAGAACGCAGCATCTTCAGCGGTGATCGGATTGCCGGTCGCAAATTTTGCTTCAGGGTTGATTTTGAAAGTATAAACCTTACCTTCAGCATCAGCTTCCCATGAAGTAGCTACGCCGCCTTCAATCTTTTCAGGATTTTCAAAGCTCGGATGCACAAGACGCTGATACATGTTGTTGCAGATTTCGCTGCCGACAGCTTCAAAGCTCTCATGCGGATCGAGCGATGTCATGTTGTCCAGCTGCATGGCCACAACCAGAATGTCCTGACGACCGGCAGCGATCGCAGGCAGCATGCCGGCATATGACAGGAACGGAACAGCAGCAGCGCCCGCCAAAAAATTACGTCTTGAAATCACGGTGATTTCCTCTTCCCTATCCGTAAACGCAAGAAACCGGCCGGGTTGCCCCTGCCAGTGGTTAAGTTTTCTAACAGCTTTGAAAATGAGTTATCTTCGCGGGAGATCGTCCACCGGACCGATTTTTGCCCGTTCCGATCCACCCGAAACTGCATCAAAACAATGTGTATAAGAAAACCGTCTAATGTCCGGTTCAGTTATCATGAAGCCCAATAACGCGGCCAATGCAGATTTTGCCAGTGGCTATGCATGGTTTGCATGCAAAATCTTGTTCAAAACTTTGTTATTTTCTAATTTAAATTAATATGCAGAAGAGGACTATCCCCTGCAAGAAAAGGCATTTGCAATTTGGTTGCAAAATGGTCAGTCTCGCAAATCACGCGACGACTTGTATTTCCGCAGTGAAAAACCGCAGAATCGCAGGTGCCTCCCTGAAATCTCAGAGGAATACCGTTGCTAACGAGATGCAATAACAGGATTTAATCCGCTAAATGTTTCTGTTTGCGACATATTTTATGTCGCCAGCCAGAAAAGTAAGGTTCCCTTTCCCATGTCCAGTTCCTCAACGGCAGACAATTTCACCCCTATCTTTGATGGCCATAATGACGTTTTGCTGCGTCTGTGGTCGTCAAGCGAAGCCAATCCGGTCGATCGCTTTATTGATGGCGAAAAGGTGGGTCATATTGATCTTCCGCGCGCTAAAAAGGGCGGCCTCGCAGGCGGCCTCTGCGCAATTTATGTGCCGTCCCCTTCGATGGAAAAAGACGCAAACGGCGATTATCCGACGCCGGAACACGACAGCGCCTTAAGAATCACCCTCGGCATGGCCGCGCTTCTGGCGAAGATTGAAGCGAAGTCCGCAGGCGGCTTGAAAATCTGCCATTCTGCCGATGATATCCGCACAGCGATGGCCAATGGCGCATTTGCGTCAGTGCTGCATATTGAAGGTGCGGAAGCGATCAGCGCCGATCTGGATGAACTTTATGTGCTGCATCAGGCAGGCCTGCGCACTTTGGGTCCTGTCTGGAGCCGCCCTAATATTTTCGCTTACGGCGTGCCGTTCCGCTTCCCGAGCACACCCGATATCGGCCCCGGCCTCAGCGATGCGGGCAAAGCCCTGATCCGTGCCTGTAATGAACTGAAAATCATGGTTGACCTGTCGCATATGAATGACAAGGGTTTCTGGGATATTGCAGCGATCTCCGATGCACCGCTCGTTGCCAGCCATTCCAACGTACACACATTGTGCACCCACAGCCGCAATGTCACCGAAAAACAGATGGATGCCATCAAGGAAACCGGCGGCTTGATGGGCATCAATTTCGGCGTGTCCTTCCTGCGTGCAGACGGTCAGAAAATCACGGCCACGCCGCTCAGCGAAATGGTGCGCCATATTGATTACATCATCAATCGTATCGGTGTTGATCATGTGGCTCTCGGCTCCGACTTTGACGGCACGACCATTCCGGATGCTCTGGGCAGCGCCGCTGATCTGCAGCTGCTGATCGCCGAATTGCGCAAAGCCGGTTACGATCAGGAAACCATCGACAAGATCGCCTATAAAAACTGGATCCGCGTCCTCGAAAAAACCTGGGCGTAAGATTGCTGCATTTATAACCGCAAAATTGAAAAAGGCCTCCGCTATACAGCGGAGGCCTTTTTCCTGATGTTAAGACGGCTGAGGCACCGGATATTGCAGCTTTGCTTTTTTACGTCCCAAACGCATAAACGGTTTCTCAATAATCAGATAAGAAATCTTCGCGCCGACAAGACTTGCAATATAATTGCAATCACCGCCAGCGGAAAAGCCCAGCCACCCAAACCAAGCAGGTTGAAGACCGCCCAGCCCGCACCAACGACAAACATATGTGTCAGATAGAGCGAATAGGAACTGTCGCCAATTTGTATAAACAGATTACGCGGCGATAAAGTTTTGACCCAGCGATCCGTACAAAGCGCCGTAACAACAAGCAGCACGGATGCGGTCAGATAAGCAAGATTTTCAATAAACAGCGGCAGCACCGTCAGATCAACACTGAACAGCAAACCAATGCTGAGCGTCACGAAAAACAACAATACCGGCAGGGAGTTGACGGAAAAATCGCTCCAGAAACCGCGGCGCTGCATTTCAGCAAGCCACATACCGGCAAGAAACGGCATCAGATTAAAGTTAAGATAAAAAGCTGTGACACTGTTGTTTCGCTCAACAAAAAACGCACCTGCAATCAGCACGCCGAGTGCCAGACTCATAAAGACTGTGCGCCGCAAACTGCTCTCACACCACCAGAACAGAATAAAGATGAGATAGAAAAACATCTCATAATTGAGTGACCAGCCCGGCTTCAGCAAAGGGCGCCAGTCATCAACAGTCCCCGGCACCAGTTCCGGAATAAAAGCGAGCGAGCTAAACAAATAATATGGCGTAAAACTTGTCGACTTAAACAAGTTCGGCAAATAAACCGCGCAGAGCGCAAGAAATATTGTGCAGAGCCAGTAAAGCGGCATGATGCGTATAATGCGCCGCCACAAAAAACCTGCAGGTGCGAAGTCACGCGGATGAATATAGCTGATAATAAATCAGCTGATTACAAAGAAAATTGAAACACCAAAAGCACCCAAAACACCCAGTATCGGAGGCGGCTCAGCCATCGGATGCTGTAATGTGTGCCCGATAACGACCAGCAATGCCGCCAGGCCGCGCAAGATTTGCACAGAGTTGAATTTCTCACTCTGAATAACAGTGTTTGTCTGCATTTGCCTCACCCGATCACATGTATCAAATGCACGCACAGTCCGTTGCGGCGCATTTATTGTTTTTGTTCCGGCAAGGCTCCAAGCAAAAACACATTCAATATGCATTATTAAAATATAAATTTATAATTAAGTGAATTAATTAAGTATAATTATTAAATTGCCAAAACTATATTTCTATAATTATTCAATTAATCAATAGTCAATAGCGCAATATATACTTTAAATATCAATAATACGCATCATTACTTAATAATAATACAGAAAAACAAGGCGCAAATATCGGAAATAACTACATTGCAACGATCTTTAAGAGCGGAAAATTTCATCACCCCATGCCGTTTATGCAGTTGTAATCACGGGGTTTAGGTCTAAACTGCGCGCAAAATTTCTAAAAAACCGCATAAACAGCATGACAGGATGGGAACTATGGATCACGCGCTCAAATTTTATATCAACGGTGAATGGGTTGATCCGGCAATAAGCCCAATTACAACACTGGATGTCATCAATCCTGCAACCGAGCAGCCTTTTACCAAAATCGCAATGGGCACCGCTGCCGATGTCGACAAGGCAGTAGCCGCCGCCAAAGCCGCTTTTGAGAGCTTCTCCGTCACCAGTAAAGAAGAGCGTCTCGCTCTGCTCAAGCGCATTCTCGAAATTTTCATCCGCCGCTCGGATGAAATCGGCGCCGCAATCTCGCAGGAAATGGGCGCACCGCTGGCCATGGCTAAGGCTGCACAGGCCGGTTCCGGCACCGCCCATCTGATGGAAGCAATTAAAGCCGCTGAAGTTTTTGAATATGCCTATATGCAGGGCACAACCCGCGTTGTGCATGAACCGATCGGCGTGGTGGCAATGATCACCCCTTGGAACTGGCCGATCAACCAGATTGCCGCAAAAGTTGCACCAGCCATTGCTACCGGCTGCACAATGGTGCTGAAGCCTTCAGAAATTGCGCCGGTCAGTGCCATTTTGTTCGCAGAAATTATGGATGAGGCCGGCGTGCCGAAAGGCGTGTTCAACCTCGTCCATGGTGACGGCCCGACTGTCGGCGTCGCGCTTTCCGGCCATAAAGATGTGGATATGGTGTCCTTTACCGGCTCTACCCGCGCCGGTGTCAGCGTTGCACAGACCGCAGCACCGACCGTAAAACGTGTTCATCAGGAACTCGGCGGCAAGTCCCCGAATATTATCCTGCGCAGTGCCGATCTGGATAAGGCCGTGCGTACCGGTGTCACCCGTTGCTTTGGCAATAGCGGCCAGTCCTGCAATGCGCCGACCCGTATGCTGGTGCCGCAGGAAGCTATGGATGATGCGATTGCAATCGCCCGCGATGCAGCAGAAAAATTCCGTACCGGCGATCCGAATTCCGCCAATACCGATCTCGGTCCGGTCGTCAGCCAGTTGCAGTTCGACAAGATTCAGGATCTGATTCAGGCCGGTATTGATGAAGGTGCGGAACTGGTAACCGGCGGCACCGGTCGCCCTGCGGAACTCAATGCCGGTTATTATGTGCGCCCGACCATCTTTGCTCGCGTTGGCCATGATATGCGCATTTCCCGCGAGGAAATCTTCGGCCCTGTTCTGTCGATGATTGGCTATGATGATCTGGAGGAAGCGGTCGAAATGGCCAATGATACGGTCTACGGCCTTGCTTCCTATATTCAGGGCGATCTGAAAGAAGCGCAGGCTTTGTCGAAACGTCTGCGCACGGGCAATGTCTATATTAATGATGCGCCATGGGACGGCGCGGCACCTTTCGGCGGTTACAAACAGTCGGGCAATGGCCGTGAATACGGCGTTTTCGGTCTGCGTGAATTTGTCGAAATCAAAGGTATCGTCGGCTTTGAAGAATAAGCACCGGCCATAAGAGATAAGAAATAGCGCGTCCGTCAAAAGACGCGCTGTTTTATATAATTGTTTTGATATATATCACATAAAGACTGACTATCTGCCGAAGCGCGCAACTGAGAGATACTCTCTCTGATGACAAAGCATGTCGCAGGCAGCGGATCACTCAAAATACGGCCAGCATATCCTGCCAGCAGATGCCTGCACTTATGCTGCATTCTCACATATAAGGCTGCTTCATAAGAAGCGGCAGGTTAAACATGAACAAGTCACCCTCCGAAGCCGCGCCAATCAACGCAACCGGCCTGCTGCAAAGCACGCCTGAGACACAGAGAAAAGCGATTATCGCGCTTTTGCTCGGCGGGCTGCTCATCAGCTGTTCGCCTATTCTGGTGCGCTTTGCCGAAACCGGCCCGATTGTCACGGCATTCTGGCGGCTGGCACTGGCGATTATCCCGATGCTGATCCTGAATAACCGGATGAAGCATGGCGTGGATCAGGTCAAACCGGCTTCTCTTGGTGATCTGGCAATACTTGCCGTTCCGGGCATTCTGATCGGGCTGGAACTGGTGGTCTGGCATATTTCGCTGACCATGACATCCGTTGCCAATTCGACGCTGATTGTTAACCTGTCACCGATTTTTGTAGCGCTTGGTGGTTGGCTGTTTCTGAAACAGAAAATCAGCCGGATTTTCATCAGCGGTCTTGTTATTGCAATTTTTGGTGTGCTGATCCTCAAAGGCGGCCCTGACCTTTCCGGCCACAGCAGCCTCAAAGGCGATGCCGTGGCTCTGGGCGCTGCCATTCTTTATGCCGCCTATATTCTGATGCTCGGCTTCACGCGCCGCCGTTTTTCCACCTCGACGATCATGCTCTGCACCACAATCAGTGCAACCCTGACTATTCTGCCGCTCGCACTGATTTTTGAAACGCAATATTTCCCGCTGACCTTGTTTGGCTGGGTTGTCGTTTGCGCTCTGGCATGGATGACACAAGCCGCCGGACAAAGCCTGATTACATTTGCCATTGCATGGCTGCCGGTTGCGTTTTCTTCGCTCACACTTTTGATCCAGCCTGTTGTAGCGGCAATTCTGGCATGGGTCCTGCTGTCAGAACCGCTGAGTATCTGGCAGATTTGTGGCGGCCTCATCGTCATCGCCGGCATTATGCAGGCAAGGCGCGGCTGACCACTTGTCGGCACGTTTATATGCATAGACATATCAAAGCGCCCTGCAAAAACTGTGGCTGAAATACACAGGCGCAATTATTTTACGTTTTGGTCAAAAAAACTGTGAACATGACCTTGAACTTATTTAACGCTTGCTCCATATGAAGGTCACTTGCTGGCGCGCTTCCTCCCATTTCGCGCTGCAAGTGTTCCCCTCGAAGGCATCTAAATGTCTTCTTAAATTCAGCCGGGCTTTTTAGTCCGGCTTTTTTTCTGCCTGAATTATGGATTTTCCGCCCGTGAGCGGCAAAGAATCACCCTGCCCGCAGCATTTTCCTGAAATCACGAACTTTATGGCACGCAATTTTATTATCGCTTGTTTTGTGACAAACTCTTCGCCAAAATGTGTCTGCGCATAGAATTATGCGTGAATAGCTTTCGTAATTGTGCTTTTCTCTTTCGTATTAAATGTTATATGCGCTAAAACGAAAGAGCTTAATGGCAACCGCGGAACTCTCGTCTGAACGGCGTACACATAACACCGGCTCAGCGATATTCCGTTTCATTGATCTTCAGGGACCTTCAGGGAGAAGTCATGTACAAACGTCTGATGACTGTTTCAGTAGCGGCATTAACAATGTCCGTTGCATTCGCATCCAACGCATTTGCGGTTACAGAACTGCAATGGTGGCACGGTATGGCCGGCTCCAACAACGAAGTTGTTGAACAGCTCTCCAAAGAATTCAATGAAAGCCAGAGCGAATTCAAAATCGTTCCTGTTTATAAGGGCACCTATCCTGAAACTCTGAATGCGGGTATCGCTGCATTCCGCGCCAAGCAGGCACCGGCAATTTTGCAGGTTTTTGATGCTGGCAGCGGCGTGATGATGGGTGCTGAAGGCGCAGTTATGCCGGTTGCCGAAGTGCTGGAAAAAGGCGGCTTCACATTTGATAAGTCAAAATACCTCGCCGGTATTACCGCTTATTATTCAAAAGCAGACGGCACCATGCTGTCCTTCCCGTATAATTCGTCTTCGCCGATCCTCTATTACAACAAAGACGCTTTCAAAAAGGCCGGTCTTGATCCTGAAGTTGCGCCAAAAACATGGCCTGAAGTGTTTGAAGCAGCACGCAAGATCAAATCCAGCGGCGCAGCAGCCTGCGGTTATACATCTACATGGCTGACATGGATCCAGACAGAAAACTTCGCTGCATGGAACAATGTTCCTTACGGCACCAATGAAAACGGCCTTGCCGGTCTGGACGTAAAACTGGAAATCAATGCACCTCTGTTCGAGCAGCATTTCCAGGGTCTGGCTGATCTCGCCAAAGACGGCGCGTTCCGTTACGGCGGCCGCACATCGGAAGCCAAGCAGCTCTTCACTTCCGGTGAATGCGCTATGCTGACAGAATCCTCCGGTGGTCTGGGCGATGTGGTTAAATCCGGCATGAATTACGGTATCGGCCAGCTGCCTTATTATGAAGGTGAAGGTCGTCCGCAGAACACTATTCCGGGCGGCGCCAGTCTCTGGGTATTCGGCGGCAAGAGCGATGAAGAATATAAGGGCATTGCCCAGTTCTTCAACTTCCTGTCCCAGACCAAGATTCAGGCTCGCCTGCATCAGGTGTCCGGCTATCTGCCGGTAACACTGGAAGCCTATGAAGAAACCAAGAAATCCGGTTTCTACGACAAGAATCCAGGTCGTGAAACACCAATCCTGCAGATGATGGGCAAAGAGCCGACCGCCAATTCCAAGGGCGTACGTCTCGTAAACCTGCCGCAGGTACGTGATATTCTCAATGAAGAATATGAAGCGATGCTGGCCGGTAAACAGGATGCAAAAACTGCGCTGAAAAACGCCGTTGAGCGTGGCAATGCAGCCATTGCTGAAGCTGTTAACCGCTAATACTCATAGCCGCGCATCCTGCAAAGGATGCGCGGTTTTCTTCACTCTGCATATAAACCCATCTTCAGGATTGCGTTGAGGATTGGCTTATATGTCAGGGCACATTCCGGAAAAGTCTTACCGTCTCCGGAAGCGTGTAAAACGATCAGGCAGAGTATTTCATGATGTCCGCACAGGACGGAAATGCTCTGAACTGACAACACAGTCTCTGCCTGCCAAGAGCATCAGAAATTGTGTAACATTTCAAAAATCTTGCTGTGCCCCTTCAGCACCTTTTCGGTGTGTGGCGCTGCAATTTGAAGGAGATCTTTGTGCAGCGTGTTGTTTTTCCCAACAAGGTGCTACCCTATTTATTAGTTGCGCCGCAGCTCATACTCACATTCGTGTTCTTTTTCTGGCCGGCCAGTCAGGCTATTTATCAGTCGATGATGCGTGAAGACCCGTTTGGTCTGCGCAGCGCTTTTGTCGGGTTGAAAAATTTTCAGGCCTTGTTCGCCGATCCGAATTATCTGCATTCTTTCCAGATTACGATCTTCTTCAGTATTGCAACTGCTTTGCTGTCGATGGCTGTCGCCCTGTTTCTGGCAACCGCTGCGGAAAAAGTCGTGCGCAGTAAAAATCTGTACCGCACCCTGCTGATCTGGCCTTATGCCGTGGCACCAGCCATTGCCGGTATTTTGTGGCTGTTCATGTTCTCCCCCGCGATGGGAACACTGGCCTATCTGCTGCGCAATGCCGGTTTTGACTGGGACCCGCTGCTGAAAGGCGATCAGGCGATGGCACTGGTTATCTTTGCCGCTTCGTGGAAGCAGATCAGCTATAATTTCCTGTTCTTCGTTGCCGGTCTTCAGGCAATCCCGAAATCCCTGCTGGAAGCAGCGGCCATTGACGGTGCACGCGGTGTCAAACGGTTCTGGTCGATTACCTTCCCGCTTCTGGCTCCGACCACGTTCTTCCTGCTGGTTGTGAATACTGTTTATGCGTTCTTCGACACATTCGGTATCATCCATGCGGTTACCGGCGGCGGCCCTGCCAAGTCCACCGAAACTCTGGTCTACAAAGTGTATAATGACGGTTTCGTCAATCTAAACCTCGGCTCCTCTGCAGCACAGTCCGTGGTGCTGATGGTGATCGTTATTGCCCTTACGGCGTTCCAGTTCCGCTTTGTTGAAAAGCGCGTGCATTATTCCTGAGGTCAGACAATGATTGAACGTAATCCCGTTACTATCGCAATCAGCCATCTGGCGCTGATTATCGGCATCATCATTGTTGCCTTCCCGATTTATTATACATTTGTGGCTTCAACCATGACGTCGGCGGAAATCCTCCGCCCTCCGATCCCGCTCTGGCCGGGTGACCACTTTATCGAAAACTACCGTGATGCGATGACCGGCGGTGTCGAACGCACCGTAGGTGTGAGCCTTGAACGTCTGCTGTTCAACTCGACAGTCGTGGCGCTGGCGATTGCCATCGGTAAGATCATCATTTCTTTCACCTCTGCTTTTGCGATTGTGTTCTTCAACTTCCGCTTCCGCATGGTGTTCTTCTGGATGATCTTCATCACACTGATGCTGCCGGTGGAAGTGCGTATTCTGCCGACCTATAAAGTGATTGTGGATCTCGGGCTGATCGATACTTATGCCGGTCTGACCTTGCCATTAATGGCTTCAGCAACGGCGACATTCCTGTTCCGCCAGTTCTTCCTGACTATTCCGGGAGAGCTTGTGGAAGCAGCCCGCATTGATAATGCCGGACCGTGGCGCTTTATGAAAGACATTCTGCTGCCGCTGTCCAAAACCAATATTGCAGCACTTTTTGTTATTCTGTTCATTTTCGGATGGACACAATATCTCTGGCCTCTGCTGGTCACCAATGATGCAAAGATGAACACAATCATCATCGCATTGCGCAAAATGGTGGACTTCGCCGATGCCGCAACACCATGGCATTTTGTGATGGTGACAACGATCCTTGCGATCATCCCTCCGATCATCGTCGTGGTTCTGATGCAGCGATGGTTCGTCAAAGGTCTTGTTGAAACGGAAAAATAATGGCCCGCATTTCTCTTCAAAATGTAAAAAAAGTCTATGGCGGTCATGTCGAGACCATTAAAGGCATCTCGCTGGAAATCGCCGATGGTGAACTGGTTGTTCTGGTCGGCCCGTCCGGCTGCGGTAAATCCACTTTGCTGCGTATGATTGCCGGTCTGGAAAGCATTACCTCCGGTACTGTTTCGATCGCTGACCGCGTGGTCAATGAGCTGGAACCGGCAGAACGCGATATTGCGATGGTGTTCCAGAATTATGCGCTTTATCCGCATATGACTGTGCGCCAGAATCTGGCCTATGGTCTGAAGAACCGCAACACGCCAAAAGCCGAGATTGAACAGCGCATTACCAAAGCCGCCAAGGCACTGGAAATCGAGCAGTTTCTGGAGCGTAAACCGCGTCAGCTTTCCGGTGGTCAGCGCCAGCGTGTTGCCATGGGTCGTGCGATTGTACGTGAGCCTGCTGCGTTCCTGTTTGACGAGCCACTCTCCAATCTGGATGCCAAGCTGCGCGTGCATATGCGTGTGGAAATCAAGCGTCTGCAGCGTTCCCTCGGCGTGACAAGCGTTTACGTAACCCATGACCAGATGGAAGCCATGACATTGGCCGATCGTCTGGTGGTGCTCAATGCCGGTCATATTGAGCAGGTCGGCACACCGATCGAGCTTTATGAAAAGCCTGCAACAACCTTTGTTGCAACTTTCATCGGTTCGCCGTCGATGAACCTGCTGTCCTGCAAAGATGCTTCCGGTAAAGATGCACCATGGATGCAGCAACTCAGCTCGGTTGTACCGGCCGGCACTGCAACTGTCGGCGTGCGTCCGGAAGGCTTTATGCTTGGCACAGAAAATGCAGCCTTCACCACGGATGTGACTGTTGATGCGGTCGAACTCGTGGGTGCGGAAAGCTATGTCCATGCCCGTCTTGCAGATGACACAGCCATCATTTTCAGCGTTGCCGGACGCAGCAAGATTGCAAGTGGTGAAGTGCTGAAAGTCAGCGCAACAAAATCCGCCCTCCATTGCTTCGACAAGGATGGCAACCGCATTGAACTGACCGTTTGATGTTATGAAATTGGTGATCCCGAAAGCAATTTCGGGATTATTGTCGCCGATGCCTGCGCTTGCTGGCAATCGGCGACACCATGATAATCATGCCCCCGTATGAACTCTCATGGCTACCCTGTTCGGGAATCCCAAGAAGTTTGCAATCAGATTGCTGCTTCTTTGTAAGAAGCTTAACTTTTTAATGCGCCATAATTAAATTTATAATTTTGATAGAGCACATCATAAATATTCATAATGCGGCTATCTCTAAATTATCATGTGTTTATAAAGGGAATGCCGGAAATAAGCGCCCTGACATAGCGCTTTTTCTGAAAATAGCCGTTTAATGATACGCGCGGAAATGATTGCGGATGCTGCAAACAAGCTGCATTCAGCATCGCGGGTTGCGTTGTCACAGCCACTGCAAAGTCCGACTCACGCGCCGCAGCAAAAGTATTTTCACTCACCGCGGTCTTCCACCCATATGGATAGGAAAATGATTGCGGAGCCAAGCCCAATTCATCTTTCAGCCATTGTGCGGATGTTTCGATCTCATATTTCATGCGCTGATGATCAACGCGGCTGAGATTAATATGGCTCACCGTATGCGCACCAAAATGCACCAACCCGTTGTCACACTCCTGCAAGACCCGCAATTCCGACACGTCCATCGTCAGATCACGCGTGAGGCGTAACGGATCAATGCCGCTCTGCACAGCGAGATCCGCAATATGGCTCACCGCTTCATCTTCATCATGACTGTCGACATAACAGGCGAAGCGGGCAAAAGCCTTTGTCTTCTCCCATCGCGTTTTTAACGGCAAGGTTTTGGCGCCTGCGCCGAAATCAAATGTCAGACTGTCTTCATCACGCAGGATTTGTTCAATAACTTCCCACCACAGAATATTCTTACGTTCTGCAAAGCCCGACGTGATGTAAATTGTATAGGGGATATTATAACGCCTGAATATCGGAGCAGCGTAATCAGCATTGTTCCGGTAACCGTCATCCAGCGTAAAACAGACATAGCGCTTATTTTCAGGATTATTCGCCAGCAACTCCGGCAAATCATGCACATGAACAGGGATCATCCCTGCCTGCAGAACTTCCTGTATCGCCTGTTCCAGAAATTGCGGCGTGACCGAGAGAATTGCGTTGGGAGAGAAATGCTGCGCGGCGTTTTCCAGCCGTACATGATGCAGCGTAAAAATCAGGCCGTTTTGAGCCGCAGACGGCAGAATTTTACCCAGATGCAGCGCGGAGATCGCATCCAGCCCTGCACGGATAACGGAGTATTTCAGCAGACGTTTTGCTTCATGCAATCCGAATATCATCCTGTCTGTCACCAGCCGAAAATATTCAAAGAAGAGCTGCGATATTATAAGCCCATATCGCAGCTTTAAATCTTGTATATTTTACAAGCGGTAAGACGGAGTTAACGGCAGGCTCCGTTGCGCATATTTTCATAACCGGCATTGCGCGCGACACAGGCATTCGGAAATGTCTGGCTGCGGCCGCGGCTGGTAGCGCAAACCGGCGCATATTCGCGTGTGCAGGCAGTTTGCGGACGGTTATTACCACCCCAGTTTCCGCCACTATTGCCGCCCCAACTGCCTGACGGGCGACCCGGTCGCATAGCTCCACTTGGATAATCCGGTCGCATCGCGCCGCCGGGACGATCAGGATGTTGCTGCCACTGCGGCGGGCGCGATTGTGACGGTCTGCACTCGCCATTTCCGATAATGCGATAGCCCTCAGCGCGTGCCTGACAGCTATTGCCCAATGTACGGGTTTTTCCGTTACGCACGCCGCAGACCGGCGCATATTCCATCGTACACATTTGCGGACGATCCGGCCGGACTGGCGGGCGCTGCGGCCTGCCCTCGTCAACTGAAACACTACAAGCGGAAAGCACCATCAACGCTGCCAGCGGCGCAGCAAGATGTTTTAAATGCGATAAAACAGAATAACCCATCATTGCGCCTCATTTTAACCGGACAGAACTACCGCAATACTATCGCTCTTATAACAATGCGCAATAAAAAAGCTCAGAGACTTTCGCCCCTGAGCTTAATTTAATTCCGAAACAGATCAAAATCAGAAAATCTGACGTTCGCCCTGCTCGTCACGGATCCAAGTAGTCAGACCGATTTTGCTCATTGTGGTCAGGAACGGACGCGGATCAAGTTCTTCAACATTGACCATTGTCTTGGCATCCCACTCACCGCTCGCAACCAGCATGGCAGCCGCTACCGGCGGAACACCGGCAGTGTAGGAAATACCCTGTGAACCAACTTCATTATAGGCATCCTTATGGTCTGCCACATTATAAATGAAGACTTCACGGTCTTTACCGTCTTTGCTGCCTTTAACCAGATCACCGATACAGGTCTTGCCGGTATAATCCGGTGCCAGTGATGACGGATCAGGCAGTACAGCTTTGACCACTTTCAGCGGAATAACTTCCAGACCTTCAGCGGTTTTAACCGGCTGTTCGGACAACAGGCCAAGATTGTTCAGCACGGTAAAGACGTTGATGTAATGATCGCCGAAACCCATCCAGAAGCGCACATCCGCACCCTCGATATTGCGTGCCAGCGAATGCACTTCATCATGACCGGTCATATAGGCTTTCTGCTTGCCGACGACAGGAAGATCATATTCCTTGCCGACTTCAAACATCTTATTGACCTGCCATTCACCCTTCTGCCACGAATAAACGCGACCGGTGAATTCACGGAAATTGATTTCCGGATCGAAATTGGTGGAGAACCAACGGCCATGGGAACCGGCATTGATATCAATGATATCAATATCGGTGATCTTGTCGAAATACTCGTCCTGAGCCAGACGAGCATAGGCATTCACAACACCCGGATCGAAGCCGATACCGAGAATAGCAGTAATACCTTTTTCAGCGCAGAGTTCGCGGCGCTTCCATTCATAGTTTGCATACCACGGCGGGGTCTCACAAATCTTGTTCGGTTCTTCATGGATAGCGGTATCCATGTAAGCCACACCGGTTTCGATACAGGCCTGCAGCACCGACATATTGATGAAAGGCGAACCGACATTAATCACGATTTGTGAATTTGTCTTGGTAATCAGTGCCTTCGTAGCTTCAATATCCAGAGCATCCAGTGCATGGGCTTCCAATACGCCCTCAACCTTCATACTTTTCTTTTCACGAACGCTTGCGACCATATCATCGCATTTTGATTTCGTTCGCGAAGCAATGTGAATATCACCCAGTACATCGTTGTTCTGCGCACATTTATGCGCCACAACCTGCGCCACGCCTCCGGCACCAATAATCAGGACATTTTTTTTCATTTCACGCGGTACGCTCCATAGTAGCCTTTTCGGCATAATCACGAATTTTTCTGATGATGATTATGCACTAATCAATGATACGCCCTGTACAGATTGCTCCGCACAAAGCGCATCGGTTGCATTTTATAGTATCTGCCTCAGGAAAGGGCGGCAGCAAAGTCGTCAAAGGTAAACTCTTTGACAAGCTCTTCAGTTCCGTCGAGCTGACGGACAACGATGGATGGCATTTTAACGCCGTTAAACCAGTTCTTCTTGACCATTGTATAACCGGCCGCATCCTGAATGGAGAGACGATCACCGATCTGCAACGGTTTTTCAAAACGGAATTCACCGAAAATATCACCGGCAAGGCAGGACTTTCCGCAGATCATGATTTCATGATCGCCTTTATTCGGCTCCAGTTTCGCGGTCTGACGATAGATCAGCAGATCGAGCATATGGGCTTCGATCGAGCTGTCGACAATCGCAAGATTTTTGCCGTTGAACAACGTATCGAGCACGGTCACTTCCAGCGTAGCGGATTTGGTAATCGCAGCTTCACCCGGTTCCAGATAGACCTGTACACCATATTTCTCGGAGAAAGCTTTCAGGCGTGCGCAGAACTGATCCAGCGGATAGTTTTCACCGGTAAAGTGAATACCGCCGCCGAGGCTGACCCACTTCACGCGGGAAATCAGATGGCCGAAACGCTCTTCAATAATGCCGAGCATCTCATCAAAACGCTCGAATTTATCGTTCTCACAATTGTTGTGGAACATGAAGCCCGAGACTTTATCCATCACGGTTTCGATCTTCGCAGCATCCCATTCGCCAAGACGGCTGAACGGACGCGCCGGATCGGCCAGTGAGAAATCGGAAGTGGAAACCTGCGGATTCACGCGCAGACCACGAATGTGGTTTCGGGATACTTCTTCAAAACGGGTCAGCTGACCAATGGAATTGAAGATGATCTTGTCGCTGTTCGCGAGCACATCTTCAATTTCATCATCCGCATAGGCAACACTGTAAGCATGTGTTTCGCCGGCAAATTTCTCTTTGCCAAGGCGCACTTCATAGAGCGAAGACGATGTTGTACCGTCCATATATTCACTCATCAGATCAAACACAGACCATGTGGCAAAACATTTCAGTGCCAGCAGCGATTTCGCGCCGGACTGTTCACGCACATATTTAATCTTTTCCAGATTTGGCAGAAGTTTGGTCTTATCAATGAGGTAATACGGGGTCTTGATCGTCAATTCGTTTGTCCGGTCCGTTACTGTTACGTGTTTTGGCGGGGAAATTTATCCTGTTAACAGGAGACCGCGCGGCAAGACTGCCGGACTGCGGTAGTTTTCTTTACTGCATAATCTTCAAAATCGAAACTGATTTTATAAATTTATACAGATCGCAATATAAAAAACCTCCGTCCGCCTCTGCTTTGGGTGTCAGATTATATCTGCCTTTATATAGGGGCTTAATATGACGGTTTAAATAAGGGCTGATAAAGCTTTGCCGTAATCGCATTTTGTGCCCGCAAATATGCGGCCATTACCGGAAAAATTTAAAAAATTTGCCTGTGCGGTTGGCAGCCCCGCAATCCTGACGGATAATACAGCATTCTTTCGACCCGATCAAAACCAATGATATGAGGTAATCGAATGTCCCTTACCCGCAGAAATATCTTCAGCCTTGCCACGGCTGCAACACTCACCGGCCTTGCTGCGCCGCAGATTTTAACCCGTGCGGCCTTTGCTGATGTACCGCTTTCCGGTGTCACATCACCCGATTTTCACCGTTTCATGCTCGGTGATTTTCAGATCACAGTCTTGCTTGATGGCCTGCGCGCCGGTGAAGCCCCGCAAGAAACCTATGCCATCAATCAGCCGGAAGAAGCGGTTGCAGACTTGTTGAAAGCCAATCTTCTGCCTGCTGATCGTTTCGTCAACGGATTTACACCGACACTGATCAATACCGGCTCAGAACTGATCCTGTTTGATACCGGCATGGGTGCCGCTGCCCGCGAAAACGGACAGGGAAAATTACCGGCAATGATTGAAGCTGCCGGTTACAAACCGGAACAGGTTACAATTGTGGTACTCACCCATTTCCACCCTGACCATATTGGCGGGTTAATGGAAAACGGCGCTCCCGCCTTTGCCAATGCGCGCTATGTTACAGGTCAGGCAGAATATGATTTTTGGACCAGTCCTGACCGCGCAGGCACACCGGCCGAAGGCGTGCAGAAAATTGTTCTCGCCAATGTCAAACCGCTGGCAGACAAAACCAGTTTTCTTAAAGACGGAGATGCTGTTGTTTCCGGTATTACGGCACTTGCTGCTTTCGGCCATACACCCGGTCATATGGCTTTCCGCGTTGAATCCGGCGGTAAGCAGATCATCCTGATTGCCGACACGGCCAATCATTTCGTCATCACATTGCAAAGACCGGAATGGCATGTGGTTTTTGATGCCGACAAAGAAATGGCGGCTGCAACCCGCAAGCGCATCTTTGATATGATCGCTTCGGAACGCCTGCCATTTATCGGTTATCATATGCCGTTTCCGGCTATCGGCTATTTGCAGGCGATGGATCAGGGGTACCGGTATGTTCCTGAGAGCTATCAGCTCGATTTATAATAAAGAACAAGAGCTATCAGCTCGACTTATAGAGGCGCGCAGCAAAATAAATCACGCTGTTTCGCATCAACAGCGTGATTTTACATGAAATAGGTAGCGATGCGCTTGCCTTCCACATCCTGCACTTTGAACACCGTGCCATAGATGGATTCCAGCACCACAGGACAAACGATTTCTTCCGGCGTACCCTGACAGAAGAGCTTGCCGTGCTGCATTGCAACAATATGGTCGGAATAGCAGGATGCGAAATTGATATCATGCAGCACAACGACAACCGTCTTGCCCAGATCATCCGCCGCTTTGCGCAAGAGTTTCATCATCTCGACAGAATGTTTCATGTCGAGATTATTCAGCGGCTCGTCAAACAGCGTATAATCCGTATCCTGACACAGCACCATTGCCACATAGGCACGCTGACGCTGACCACCGGATAATTCGTCAAGGAAACGATCAGCCAGATCATTCAGGTTCAGATATTGAATAGAACGCGCCACGAATTGCGCATCTTCTGCAGTCGGCCTGCCTTTGCTGTAAGGATAACGGCCAAAAGTCACCAGATCGCGCACGGTCAGGCGCGCGGTCATGTGATTTTCCTGCCGCAGGATCGACAAACGCTTGGCCAGCACATCGCCGGCGGTACGCGCCACATCCATATTGTCCACCAGAACCTGCCCTTGATCAGCCGGAATAAGGCGGCTTATCATCGACAGCAGCGTGGATTTTCCCGCACCATTTGGGCCGATAATTGATGTGATACCGCCGGATGGCAATGTCAGGGAGACATCATTCACCACCAGAGTTTCGCCATAGGTTTTACTGACGGCTTTGACCTCGATCATCGGGCAACTCCTCGTACCAGCATCAGAATAAAGAACAGACCGCCGACAAATTCGATCACAATGCCTAATGCGGTATTGAAAGCGAAAACGCGCTCGAGAATGAGCTGCCCGCCGACAAGAGCAATCACAGCCAGCAGCACGGCAGCAGGTATTGTGTAACGGTGACGGGTAACCGGCATAATCATATAGGCCAGATTGGCCACCAGCAGTCCGAAGAAAGTGACGGGCCCCACCAAGGCAGTGGACACCGAAACCAGCACAGCCACCATCATAAGAATGATCATTGTTGTGCGCTTGTAATTAATACCCAAGCCGATGGCTGTCTCGCGCCCAAGTGACAGAATGTCGAACCGGTGGCCGATACGCCATGCCGCGACAGAAACCAGCCCGACAACAAGGGATGAGAGGCCGAGCAGCTGACTGTCAATCGTGTTGAATGATGCAAACAACCGGTCCTGCAACACCACAAAATCATTCGGATCGATAATCCGTTGCATAAAGCCGGTGCCGGAGCGGAAAAATACGCCGAAAATAATCCCTACCAGCATCAAAAGATGCAGCGAGCGTCCCTCACCGGCAAACAGCCAGCGATAGAGCAGACCGGAAAAACCCATCATCAAAGCGATTTCAACCAGAAACATCAGCTTCGGATTGGCCATTGAAACCGCATGAGCACCCAGCGAGAACACCAGCACCGTCTGCAACAGCGCATAAAGCGCGTCAAAGCCCATGATCGAAGGTGTGAGAATCCGGTTATTGGTAATGGTCTGAAACAAAACCGTCGACAAAGCGATGGAATAGGCCACTAAAATCATGGCCGCGAGCTTGGTGCCGCGAAACGGCAAGACAAAGCTCCAGCTACCCTTTGCGCCAATGGTCATGAAAGCCGCCATCGCAATCAGCGCCAATGCACCAAGCAAGATCAGCCGTTTCACAGCGCTTCTGCGATTGGCCGGATTTTCAACCGGCAATGTGCCTTCACTGCGCACCGGATAAATTGTTTCATGCACCACGGGCGGACTTCCTTAAAACGAGATACAGGAAGAAGGCACTGCCCAGCACGCCAAGAATTGTACCGACAGGAATTTCATAAGGCGCGTTAATCGTGCGGCCGATCATATCGCAGATCAGCACCAGCCCTGCGCCAAGCAGCGCAATCCACGGCAGCGAGCGGCGCATACTGTCGCCCATCACCATGCTCACCACATTGGGCACAATCAGCCCGAGAAACGGCACAATACCAACAGTCGTCACCACGCAGGCCGTGACCATGGAGACAATGGTCAGCCCCAAAGTCATCACGCGGCGGTAATTCAGACCGAGATTGGTGGTAAATGCCTCGCCCATACCCGCAACAGTAAAACGGTCAGCGGCAATATAGGCGGCAATCGTCAGGCCGAAAGACAGCCATAACAGCTCATAGCGCCCGCGCAGTACGGCAGAAAAATCACCCGTCGTCCATGCGCCCATGGATTGCAGCAAATCAAAACGATAAGCAAAAAATGTGGTGATTGCCGAGATCACACCGCCGAGCATGATGCCCACAAGCGGTACAATCACCGGCGAGCGCAGCGGAATCTGACGCAAAATCAGCATGAACAGCGCAGTGCCTGCGAGTGCAAAACTGGTTGCCACCAGCATTTTGCCAAAGACCGGCAGACCGGGTGCAAGAATCATCACGGTGAGAATACCGAGAGAAGCAGAATCCACCGTACCGGCCGTTGACGGCTCTACAAAGCGGTTGCGTGCCAGAATTTGCATGATTGTGCCGGAAACAGCCATGCCTGCACCGGCAAGGATCAGCGCAAGCGTGCGCGGAATGCGGGTCTCCACCAGTACGAATTGCGCACGCCGTGCGGTCTCATCGCCGAACAGGCTTTGTAAAGACACGTCACTCACCCCGATAAACAGACTTATCAGGGCAAGAAGAACCAGCAGGCATGTTGCAGCGATCAGTTTCACAAGGCGGCAACCGTTCTAGGTGCATCCCAAAAACGGAACAGGACGCACAGACACACAACAAGCTATTCCGCAGACAGAGAGGCTCTGACAATTGCGGTCAGCGGCGGGCATAATACAGGACAAACAAAAGGCAGCAGTGACAATGCATTGCCGCCTTTTTTGATATCCTTGCAGACAATCCGGATGCTTTAACCTGAAAGAACCGGCGGGGTAAAGTCAAAACACGACATATTTACTCCGCTTATCCGTAAAGCCGTCCGGAATCTTATTTCCGCAGGCTTATTTCTTTAAACCGGCAATCAGTTCATCGACAATATTGCCCATTGAGGTCAGACCGCTGGCATTGAGATACCATGCGGAACCGTCCAGATAGATGACCTGCTTGTTCTTCCAGGCATTGGTCTGGGCAACCACAGCATTGTCGAGGAATTTCTCGGCAGCCACACCTTCACGGCCGATCGCTGCGTCACGGTCGATCACATAGAGCCAGTCTGGATTCTTTTCGAGGATATATTCGAAGGAGATCGGCTGGCCGTGACCGCCCGGCTTGATATCATCAGCAGCAGGCTTCACACCGAGATCGTCATAAAGCACACCAAAGCGCGAGCCCGGACCATAGGCGCTGATCTTACCGCCGGTTGTCAGAACCAGCAGACCCGTACCTGCTTTTGCAGTCAGCGCTTTCAGTTCGTCTTTTTTGGCATTCAGCTTGGTCAGCGCATCTTCAGCTTCTTTGTCTTTGCCGAAAATATTGGCCAGAGTGCGAACATTGTCTTCCGAGCTTTTTACGAAATTTGCAGCATCGGCAGTGAGGTCGATTGTCGGCGCGATTTTTGCCAGTTCAGCATATTTGGCGGCGGAGCGACCACCAACAATAATCAGATCCGGCTGCGCAGCGTTGACAGCTTCATAATCCGGCTCAAACAATGTACCGATCTTGATATATTCATCGGCATCATATTTGGTCAGGTAATCCTGCTTTTTGATGGTCGGAACACCCAGAACCTTAACGCCCAATGCATCCAGCGTATCAAGGGATGAAAGGTCAAAAGTGATAACCTTCTGCGGAACATCCGGCAGTTTGGTTTCACCCTGTGCGTGTTTCACGGTGACTTCACCGGCAAGAGCCGCGCCTGCAAACATTAGGGCACCGGCAGCGATGCTTGCGAAAAGTCCTGTCATCCGTTTCATTGCTTTTCCTCTTCAATAGCCTGATTTATCCGGCAGATTTTCGAAATTTCACGTATCAGTCTTCAACATGGTCATGGCCGCCGATACGACCCGGACGCCAGTAACCTTCAGAAGCGATCTGCTCACGGGTCAGGCCGCGCGAGATCAGATTCTGGCGCTGCTTGCGCACATTGCTGGTTTCACCGATCAGAATGGCATGGCCACGGCCATGCGGCAGCATAAAGCCGGCAACCGCCTCTGCCATCAGATCGCTCGGACCGGCTTTCTGATCGCCGCGATGCAGCCATGTGATCTGCGTTGCCGACAATCCTTCGCGGACATCATTCAGCGCGATCTGCGAGGCCACACTGTCCACCTCGATCAGAACATGCATCTGCGCTTTTGCAGGCATGGTTTCAAGAATATGGAAAATCGCCGGAATGCAGCATTCATCACCGGTAATCAGATGCCAGTCAGCATCCTCACGGAAAGATGCGCCACCGCGCGGACCACGTACACTGATCTTGTCGCCGATCTTGGCATCACGGGCAAAAGCCGGTCCGGGTGTCAGATGTGTACCGTCGCCATGCATGAAAAAATCCACATCCAGCAGGCCTTTTTCTTTATCAAGACTGCGGATTGTATAGTCACGACGGCCAAACTCGCCATCGCCGGTCGGCAGCATCATCACAATGGCCTGTCCTGCACGATAGGTGAAGTCTGCAATATCCGGTGCGGTAAAAGTGACACGGCGCATATTGGCCGGAGCATCCGCCACAGCGGTTACAGTCAGTTCCCACTGACGCAGTTGCGGACGGCCTGTTGGTGCCTGTGGTGTCTGTACTGGCGCAGTTTGATCCGGTGTCATTTGCATATTCACTCCCTATAGGCATTCAGAGCGCCGTAGCCCAATGGGGCGTACAAAACTCGCTACACGGCAGGCAAACATCATTTCTGACGATGCCTCATCGCTTTGCCTTATGCTATAGATAAGTGGATAAAAGAAATCAACTTTGTATTATCTTATCCGGAGCTTTTCACCGGCATATCCGGCTGCACCAGTCGCGCGAGGGCTGCAAGCAGGTCGGTTTGCGAGATCAGCCCCTGCACATGGTGATCCTTATCAACAATAATCACCGCATGAGAACGGCCATTGGTGAGCACTGGCAAAAGACTCAGAGCCGTATCCTGCGGCTGAGCCACAGGCGGACTGGTCATCAGCGTTGCAACAACCCCTTTGCCTTTCAGCAATTCACGCAAGCCCACTGTGCCAAGCAACACATTGCGATCATCAACCACCGGCAGCGAGCGGATATTATGCCGGAGCAATAATGAACGGGCATAATCATCCGTATCATCCGCTTTCACGGACACAACGTGGCGTGACATGATCGACGCGCAATCGGGCCCCGCTTTACCCGCCGCATTGTTACGCATGACAGACTGCATCTCGATCTGCCGCAGCAAGACTTCCAGATCTTCACGGCTGATATCGAAACTCTCCTGCATTTCAGACAACGCAGCATCAATATCAGCGGAGGTCGGGCCGCCGCGCATTTGTGTCGGCGTATCCTGCGTCTGGTGCGGATTAATAACCGGTATTGTGTGCGGATAAGGGCGTCTCAGCAGCCTGTGAAAAACAATGCCGAACAACACCACAATCGCAGAATCCAGCGCCACCGGCGTAAAAGGAAACAAGAAGCCCGCCTCGGTCACCGTATGGCCGCCGATCACGGCAGTAAGCGCAATCGCTCCGCCGGGCGGATGCATGGCACGTGCCAGCGACATGGCAAGCACGGACAAAGAAACCGCCAGACCGGCCGCCAGAAACGGCTCTTTCACCAGCTGATAGACAATAACGCCGATCAGGGCTGAAATCGTATTCCCGCCGATAATTGCCCATGGCTGCGCCATCGGACTGGTCGGAACAATGAAGAGCAATACGGCCGAGGCACCGACCGGTGCGATCAGAAATACATAATGCGTGGTGTGGTCATAGAGCCATGCGCTGACCATGCCGGTCACAACAACACAGAGCAGAATACCAAGACTGGCAATCAGTCGGGAACGAAAAGTTGCACCGGCCAGCAAGGGCGCAAAAAGACGGTCTGCCGTGCGTTTCAGACGGCTGCCGTTTTTTTCAGGCGAGGACATTTGAGAAAACCACTATCACATTTCGGGCTGAACGTGATTAGCAGTCATAGACCCTAATAAACAGACAAACCAGAGATAACTGACTAAGAATCTCCGCTTTAATGGCTGAAAATCCTGCGGAATTGCGTAATTTGCGCAAATGGTGCCGAGCGTACTTTGCCGAATTTGCTGCCATCCACCACCAGATAAGAGTCCATCGCGCGGGCAATTGCCATCTGTTTGACTGGAATCTCATGGAAATGTGAACAGGTCACGCCATGTTCATCATGCACACCGCCAGCCGAGATAAAGGCCTTATTGATGATAATCTTCTTCAATGTCTCAATCCCCTCCTCACCGGAGAAAGAGGCTGCGGAGCGGTGGAACAGGCCGCCCAGCACAATCAGGCGTACATCCTCGCGGGATGACAGGATTTCCGCAACATTGAGCGAATAGCAAACAACCGTAACAGACTTATTCTCTGGCACCAGACGCGCCAGATGCGGTGTGGTCGTACCGCAATCGATGAAAATCGTGTCATGTTCTTCAATCATCGCGGCAGCTTCCGCGCAAGCCTGCGCCTTGGCGCCTGCATGACAATCACTTTCGTGGTCAAGACTGTAATCGCTGTGACCATTATTATCCTGCGCAGAGAAAATATAACCGCCAAGGCAGTTCAGCCCCTTGAGCACATCACTATCCGAGCGCGCCAGATCCCCGCCGTTGAGATCCCGCTGCGCCATATCACGGCGGATGGTCATTTCAGAAACACCGAGTTGCGCTGCCGCATCCCGCAAACGCATCACACCTTGTTTTTCCATCAATGCTGCGAGTTCAGTGAGACGCTCGTCTCTGCGGCTGGTTCTGCTCAAGATTCTCCCCCTTTTTGAATCATTTTTACTCTCCCACCTACAAAAAATAGTGCGTTGCGTGAAGCGGCAGTCTTTGCAGACTTGACACATTAAATTATTTAGTGAAACGATCCAAACATAATGATCGGATACTAACAATATAATATCCGTCTTATTGTCAGATAATTTTCCCAATCCAGGATACTGGCCGGAGGGTGACGGGAATTATCGGACAACAGGATGTTTAACAGGTAGGGTTTCTCAGGGAGGATCGCGTGAAAAAACTTCTCGCTTCTGTTGCAGTTGCAATGTCCATCGCTATGCCATCCGCTTTCGCGGAAGGTGTAATCGACACATCCAAGGTCAATAAAGACCTCATCACCACAGCCAATGACAAGAAATATACCATTGCGACCGTTGTTAAGGTCGATGGTATTGCATGGTTCGACCGTATGCGTGACGGTGTGGCTCAGTTTAAAGATGAAACCGGCCATGACGTATGGATGGTTGGCCCAAGTCAGGCTGATGCGGCCGCTCAGGTGCAGATCGTTGAAAATCTGATCGCACAGGGCGTTGACGCTATCACCATCGTACCGTTCTCGGTTGAAGCGGTTGAGCCGGTTCTGAAAAAAGCCCGCGAGCGCGGCATCGTGGTTATCTCCCACGAAGCATCCAACATTAAAAACGTCGATTATGACATCGAAGCCTTCGACAACAAGGCTTACGGCGCCAATCTGATGAAACAGCTCGGCGAATATATGGGCGGCAAAGGCAAATATGTTGCCACTGTCGGCAGCCTCACCTCGAAGTCCCAGATGGACTGGATTGACGGCGCTGTAGAATATCAGAAAGCCAATTTCCCGGAAATGTCGCAGGCAACCGAGCGTCTGGAAACCTATGACGATGCCAATACCGACTACACCAAGCTGAAAGAAGCAATGACCACCTATCCGGACATTACCGGTATTCTGGGTGCGCCGATGCCGACTTCTGCCGGTGCCGGTCGTCTGATCGCTGAAGGCGGTCTGAAGGGCAAAGTCTTCTTCGCAGGAACAGGTCTGCCATCGGTTGCCGGTGAATATCTGAAGAATGACGATATCCAGTATATCCAGTTCTGGGATCCTGCTGTTGCCGGTTATGCCATGAACATGCTGGCTGTTGCTGCTCTGGAAAAGAAAAACGACCAGATCAAAGCCGGTCTTGACCTCGGCCTTGCCGGTTACAATTCTCTGCTCGCTCCGGATGCTGCACAGCCACATCTGCTCTATGGTGCAGGCTGGGTTGGCGTAACCAAAGACAACATGGCTGAATACGACTTCTAATCTGTAAAGAGCCGGAGGCGGTAACAGGCTTGTTGCCGCCTCTGTTTTTACCGGAGCAGACTATGTCCAAATTCAATCATGGATATCGCTCTGGTTTCTTTAATGGCCGCATATCACAGATGTCCGAATTGATCCGGGTTGGCTGTGAAATGCTCCAGCTCTGCGGGAACACATCCGTTCTGTCACAGGCAGGAATAATATGACTGAAAATTTGATAGAACTGCGCAATATCGGCATGCGCTTCGGGGGTGTTAAAGCCCTTGATGATGTGTCGCTGACCATCCGCCGCGGTGAAATCCATTGCCTTGCCGGTGAAAACGGCTCCGGAAAATCCACAATCATCAAAGTGATGTCCGGTGTTTACACACCGCAGGACGGCGAAATCCTGTTTGACGGCAAACCTGCCGGCAAGCTCAATCCTGTCAAATCCGTTCATCACGGCGTTCAGGTGATTTATCAGGACTTTTCCCTGTTCGGAAATCTGACTGTTGCCGAAAATCTGGCGCTGAACACTTTCCTGATTGAAGGCCGTAAAACCATCAACTGGAAACAGGTTCGCGAACTGGCACAGAAGGCGCTCGACCGCCTTGATGTAAAAATTAATCTCGATGCAAAAGTCGACAGTCTGCCAACCTCGGGCAAACAGATTGTTGCCATTGCCCGTGCGGTCATGGCCGATGCGCGCCTCATCATCATGGATGAGCCGACGACAGCGCTGACCCGCCATGAGGTGGATGCACTCTTCAAGATTGTGCGCGATATTCAGGCACAGGGCATTGCCGTGCTGTTTGTCAGCCACAAAATGCGTGAAATGCTGGAAATCAGCGAGCGCCTCACCGTATTCCGCAACGGTAAGAAGGTCGCGGAAGGCCCGATCAGTGATTTTGACGAACCGGCAATTACCCGCGCAATGACCGGTCTGGATCTGAAACCGGACAGCTATGTCTGGCAGGCACAAGAACAGAGCACACAGCCGGTGCTTCAGGTTGAAGACCTGAAAGCCAAAGATTCAGCGACCGGCAATGTGCTGCTCGACGGGGTAAACCTGTCGCTCCATGCCGGTGAAATTGTCGGTATTTCCGGCCTGATCGGCTCCGGTCGTACAGAGCTCGCTTTGTCGCTGTTTGGTATGCTCCCGCAATGCACCGGAAGAATGCAGCTGAACGGCAAAACCATTCATCCGAAATCAGTGCGTCAGGCCATTGATCTCGGTATTGCCTATGTGCCGGAAGACCGCCTCACGGAAGGTCTGTTCCTCACCCAGTCGATTGAGCGCAATATTATTGTGACCTCGCTGGATAAGATGGTGAGCGGCCTCTTCATCAACCGTAAAAAAGTCGATCAGGTCACGAAAGAAATGTTCGACGCCATGCAGATTGCAGCACCGGGTCCGCATACACCGGTCAACCATCTGTCCGGTGGTAATGCGCAGCGCGTGGTGCTTGCCCGCTGGCTTTTGACCGGCGCGAAAGTGCTGATCCTCAACGGCCCGACGGTTGGTGTGGATGTGGGCTCCAAAGCGCAGATTCATGCGATTATCCGCAAACTCGCCAAGGATAACGGCCTCGCTGTTCTGATGATCTCCGATGATGTGCCGGAGCTGGTGCAGAATTGTAATCGTGTTGTCGTGATGCATCGGGGCAAGCTGGTGGATGAATTGTCCGGCAGTGCCATGACTGAAGATGCCGTCAATGACCGGCTGAAGACACTGAACTGAGGAACCGGTCATGAAGTTCTATCAAACAACAGAATTTATCATCGCCTGCGTTCTGCTGCTGGCCATGATTACTATCGGCTTTATCAATCCGGCCTTCTGGTCGCTGGACAATATGTTTGGCCTGCTGCGTTCCAATGTCGTGATCGGCATTATGGCGCTCGGCGTGTTGCTGGTGATGATCTCCGGCGGGATTGATGTGTCTTTCACCGCTTTCGCGATTGCGGCCATGTATCTGACCGTTAAAGCCATGGTCGCCATCGGCTATGACGGTGTGGTTATTCCGTTTATCGCGGCCACGCTGATCGGTCTGGCACTCGGCGCTTTCAACGCGGCGATTATTTACAAGTTCCGTATGATCCCGCTGATCGTGACACTCGGCACCGGCTCCATTGTGCGTGGTCTGGTTCTTGGTCTGGTCGGCACCAGTATCGTCAACATCAACAAGATGCCGAAAGAGCTGATCGAATTCGGCAAGACCGACGTCGTTTCTATGACCTCGGCCACCGGTACGAATTTCGGCCTCACGGCGATGGTTCTGGTCTATCTCGGCATCGCGCTGCTCATTCATCTGATGCTGAAATATACAATGATCGGCCGCTCGATCTATGCCTATGGCGGCTCGCCTGAGGCAGCAAAACGCGTTGGCTTCAGCACCGCCAAGACCATTTTCGTGGTCTATTGTGTGGCCGGTGCGCTGGCCGGTTTTGCAGGCCTGCTGCATTCCTCGATGATCTGGCTTGCCAATCCGCGTGACTTTACCGGCCTTGAGCTGGAAGTGATTGCAGCGGTTGTGCTCGGCGGCGCGTCGATCTTTGGCGGACGCGGCTCGGTGCTTGGCACTTTGCTCGGCGTTTTCATGCTGGTGATGGTCAAGAACTCGCTGATCATCATGAAAGTCGACACCACATGGCAGAAAGTTGTCGTTGGTCTCATCATCATCATCGCCACGGCAATTACCGCATGGCGTGACCGGAAAAATCTGGTGTGAGCGGCGGGGATAAAGATATGAAAAAAGATATTGATACGCGCCGTTTCCTGAGCCCTGCAAACATGGATCGCAACATCCTGCAGCTGGTGATTATCACCGTGCTGGTTTTTGCTGCCATGAGCTGGCTCAATCCGGATAAATTCCTGCGCTATTACAACTTTGAATCGATCAGCTACATCATGCCGGAACTCGGCATTCTGTCGATTGCCATGATGATCGCCATGCTGACCGGCGGTATTGATCTGTCGGTTGTGGGCATCGCCAATCTCTCCGGCATTCTCGCCGGTGTCTATTTTCACTCCACCATGGTGCAGGCCGCCCAAAATTCCGACAGCAATATGCTGTTCTATACGGTGATTGGTGTGCTGCTTGCCTTGCTGGTGGGACTGGTGGCAGGGCTGGTCAACGGGATACTGATCGCCAAATTGCGCATCACGCCAATTCTCGCCACGCTTGGCACCGGTCAGGTGTTTATGGGGCTGGCACTGGTACTCACCGGCGGCCCTGCGATTGTCGGCTTTCCTGATGCATGGAACATGATCGGCAATGGCAAAATCTTCGGTATTGCCACACCTTTCATCATCTTTGTTGCCGTGTCCGGTCTGATTGCGCTGCTGCTCAGCCGCACCACCCTCGGCCTCAATCTGATGCTGATCGGCACCAATCCGAAAGCTGCCGTATTTGCAGGTCTGAAAAAAGACCGCATGATCCTCTATTCCTATATGCTCACAGGTATGCTCGCCTCGCTGGCCGGTATCATCCTGTCTGGTCGTACCAATGCTGCAAAATCCGATTACGGTGCATCCTATCTGCTGCAGGCCGTGCTGATTGCCGTACTCGGCGGCACCAATCCGGCTGGCGGTAAAGGGCGTGTGCTGGGTGTGGGTATTGCACTTGTTGCACTGATGTTGCTGTCATCTGGTTTCCAGATGCTGCGTTTCTCCAATCATCTAATTGATTTCATCTGGGGTGCATTCCTCATTCTGGTGATTGCAATCAATGCATTCCGCAATTCAGACAGGTAAAGCCATGCAGGATATTTCCGTTCATCTTCGCCGTCAGGATTTCACCGACAAGCCGCATGAAATTGCTTCATCGGATGGTCTGACCGTTACTGCATTCCGCTACGCCACCGGCGTTGAAGCACTGATGATTGAAAATCAGCGCGGCCATCTGATCGTTCTGCCCTATATGGGGCAGATGGTCTGGGGTGCGGAATTTGACGGCGTTGACCTGACCATGGGCAACAGCTTTGCCATGCCTCGCCCTGCCAAAACCATTGCCGAGACCTATGGCTGCTTTGCCTTCCATTCCGGCCTGCTGCGCAACGGTGTGCCATCAGCACAGGATACCCATGCCGCGCATGGCGAAATGCCATGTGCCAATATGGATGTTGCAGGGCTTATCTTCGGTGAGGATGAACAGGGCGCCTATGTCGAAGTGACAGGCGAATATGAATATGTGATGGGCTTTGGTGCGCATTATCTGGCACGCCCGTCCGTGCGCCTTTATGCGGATGACACATTATTCGACATCGAAATGGACGTGGAGAACCTCTCCTATGCCCCGATGGAACTGATGTATATGTGCCATGTCAACTTCGCCTATGACGAAGATGCCCGTATCATTCAGCCGACATCCTTCTCGCCGGAAGATACTAAAGTGCGCACCGCCGTGCCTGCCCATGTGACACCAAATCCTGACTATCTGGCGCTGATTGACGAGCTGGCCAAAGACCCGTCCGTCATGGAAGTGCTGGACGATCCTGATCGTTACGATCCTGAGCAGGTTTTCTATCTGCGCAATCTGAAACAGGATGAAAACGGCACCATTCATCAGATGATGAAACTGGAACAGGGTGAGGCTTTTGCCATCTCCTATCCGGCGGCAGATTTCCCGAAATGCGTGCGTTGGGTTCTGGTCAATGGCGATGCGCAGGTTGCAGCTTTTGCCCTGCCTTCCACCTGCGAACCGGAAGGCTATCTGGCAGAAAAAGCCAAAGGCAATGTGCGCCTGCTGGCTCCGGGCGAACGCGCGACTTTCCCTGTACGCCTCGGCTATCTGGCACCTGCAGAAGCTGATGAATTTGAGCAGATGATCACTGCGCTTTAAGGCACTGATCCGGAACAGCTGATGGTGTTCCGAATAAGATTAAGTGCGGAAACAAAGAGATAGAGTAGTTCTGATGTCGAAAAAAATCGCTGTTGTCGGTTCCAATATGGTCGATCTGGTTACCTATATGGACCGTATGCCGGTTCTCGGCGAAACGCTGGAAGCACCTTTGTTTGAAATGGGTTGCGGCGGCAAAGGTGCCAATCAGGCATTTGCTGCGGCACGTCTTGGTGCCGATGTAATGATGGTAACCAAAGTCGGTGATGATATTTTCGGCGACAATACTATTTTCAACCTGAAAAAAGCCGGTATCGACACCAAACATGTCGGCGTTATCAAAGGCAAATCCAGCGGCGTTGCCCCGATTTTTGTCGATAAAAGCGGCGAAAATTCCATTCTCATCGTCAAAGGCGCCAATGCCGATCTGCTGTCACAGGATGTAGATGATGCCGCAGAAGATCTGAAACAATGCGGCCTGATCCTGATGCAGATGGAAGTACCGGTCGAGACCGTCTACCACACCATCGCCTTTGCAGCGGCCAACGGCATTGAAACCATTCTCAATCCGGCACCGGCTGCGGCTGATCTTGATCCTGAACGCATCCGTCAGGTGTCCTTCCTCGTGCCGAATGAAACCGAACTGGCGCTGCTTTCCGGCATGCCGACCTCGACAGACGAAGAGACTATTGCTGCTGCCCGCTCGCTGATTGCCAAAGGTATCCGCACTGTCATCGTAACCCTCGGCGGTCGTGGCGCACGTCTGGTGACAGCGGATGATGTAGTCAATATCGCACCGGTCAAAGTCACCCCGAAAGATACAACCGGCGCAGGCGATGCCTTTATCGGCTCTTTCGCACGGTTCTATGCTGAACACGGCAATGTGGCGGAGGCTCTGAAAAGCGCCAGTCTCTATGCCGCCGACAGCATTACCAAGACAGGCACGCAGAAATCCTATGCATCTCTCGAAGAGTTTGCAGAGTTCTGCAAAAGCCATAGCTGAACCAGAGCGGTTCCAGCCAATATTGAACCATTGGAACCGCTCTATCTATTTGCCTAACGCATTTCCGAACGCAAAACCGGTTCCCACTTTTGCTGGAAAGTGCTCCTAAATATGCTGCGCCAAACGCCTGATAACAGGCAGAACAGCGCGTTGATTTAACCGGTGCAATCACCGGAACTGACAGCTTTCCGGTTCTACCCCCGTAGCCGGAAACCTGTCAGGCCAGCTTGCTTCCACCCAGAACAGGCCTCTGATTGCACCCCAATTTTACGGATATACGATGAGCACTTCTCATGCACGTAACACCGGAACCCCGCTGAAAACCGAATGGTTTGACGATATCAACGTCAACCGCTCGGCACTTGAGCGCCGTGCCGCGACCATTCCCGCCCGCCGTTCGGTGAAAAAGGAATATCAGGCTGCCTGGCTGGTACGCGCCATTCAGTGCATTGACCTGACAACACTGGCCGGTGATGACACTGCCGGTCGTGTGCGCCGCCTTTGCGCCAAAGCTAAAAACCCGATCCGTGCGGATATTCTGGAAGGTCTTGGCCTCGCTGATGCCAATATCACCACCGGTGCGGTCTGCGTTTATCCGACAATGGTTCCCCATGCGGTTAAAGCGCTGGAAGGCACAAATATTCCCGTTGCTTCCGTTGCCACCGGTTTTCCTGCCGGTCTTATTCCGCTGCCGCTGCGTCTGGCTGAAATCCGCTATGCGGTTGAAGAAGGCGCGAAAGAAATCGATATCGTCATCACCCGCGAACATGTTCTGACCCAGAACTGGCAGGCGCTTTATGATGAAATGGCCGCCATGCGCGAAGCCTGCGGCGAAGCCCATATGAAGGCCATTCTGGCTACCGGCGATCTGCAGACCCTGACCAATGTCTATAAGGCATCTATGGTTGCAATGCAGGCCGGTTCCGACTTCATCAAAACCTCAACAGGCAAAGAAGAAGTCAACGCAACCCTGCCGGTCAGCCTGACCATGGTGCGTGCATTGCGCGACTACGGCGAACTCACAGGCCAGATCATCGGCTTCAAGCCTGCCGGTGGCCTGCGTACTGCAAAAGAAGCCCTCGTCTGGCTGTCGATGATGAAGGAAGAGCTGGGTCATGACTGGCTGCAGCCGGATCTGTTCCGCATCGGCGCTTCCTCATTGCTCGGCGATATTGAACGCCAGCTCGAACATTATGTGACCGGCCGTTATGCCGACCTCTCCCGTCACGCTGCGGCATAAGGAATTACGACAATGGCACAGATCAAGGATATTCTGAACACAATGGAATATGGTCCGTCTCCCGAAGCCAATGGCGATGTTGTTGCATGGCTGAAAAATCATTCCGCGCCGTTTGGTCATTTCATCAATGGCCGCTTTACCGATGCAGGCAATGCGCAGATTATTGATGTCATCAATCCGGCAACGGAGCAGCGTTTGGCAGGCATTGCCAAAGGCACTGCGGAAGATGTTGATACGGCTGTCAAAGCCGCACGCGCTGCGTTCGGCAAATGGTCAAAGCTTTCCGGTCATGAGCGCGCAAAATATCTGTACGCCATTGCCCGTCACCTGCAGAAGCGTGAGCGTTTCTTCTCCGTGCTGGAAAGCATGGATAACGGCAAACCGATCCGCGAAAGCCGCGATATTGATGTGCCGCTTGCTGTCCGTCATTTCTATCATCACGCCGGTTGGGCTGAGATGGTGGAAGATGAGTTCCGTGGTTTCTCCCCTGTCGGTGTTTGCGGTCAGGTGATCCCGTGGAACTTCCCGCTCTTGATGCTGGCATGGAAAATCGCCCCTGCACTCGCTGCCGGTAATACAGTTGTACTGAAGCCTGCCGATCTGACACCGCTGACAGCGATCGCCTTCGCAGAAATCTGCCATGAAGTCGGTCTGCCTGCCGGTGTGGTCAATATCGTACAGGGCGACGGTGAAACCGGTGCGCTGATCTGCGGCCATGAGGATGTCAACAAGGTTGCCTTTACCGGCTCGACCAATGTCGGCCGTGTCATCCGCGAACAGATTGCCGGTTCCGGTAAAAAACTGTCGCTGGAACTCGGCGGCAAGTCACCATTCATCGTTTTTGAAGATGCCGATCTCGACAGCGCGGTTGAAGGCGTGGTTGATGCGATCTGGTTCAATCAGGGTGAAGTGTGCTGTGCAGGTTCCCGCCTTCTGGTACAGGAAGGCATTGCCGAGCGTTTCTATGCCAAGTTGCGCAAGCGTCTTGAAACAATCCGCGTCGGTGATCCGCTGGATAAATCGACCGATGTCGGCGCAATCGTTTCGCCATTGCAGGTGAAACGCATTTCCGCACTGATCGCCAAAGGCGTGGAAGAAGGCGGTGCGCTCTGGCAGACTGCGAATGCCCTGCCAGCCAAAGGCAGCTTCATCGCGCCGGGCTTCTTTACAGAAGTGGATCAGGCTTCCACAGTTTGTCAGGTTGAAATTTTCGGCCCGATTGCGGCAGCAACAACCTTCCGCACACCGGCTGAAGCGATTGCACTGGCCAATAACACCTCTTACGGACTGGCCGCTTCCATCTGGTCGGAAAATATCAATACCGCTCTGGATATTGCAGCCTCTGTTAAAGCCGGTGTTGTCTGGATTAACTGCACCAATATGCTTGATGCCGGTGCCGGTTTCGGCGGTTATCGCGAAAGCGGTTTCGGCCGTGAAGGCGCGCGCGAAGGGCTTTATGAATATCTGGTCAGCGACTGGGAAAAAGCTCTGCCGCTCGTTAAAGAAACTGATGCACCATCTTTCTCCGCTCTGCCTGTAGCCGGTGAAAAAGTGGCTGCCGGTTCTATCGACCGCACCATGAAAAACTATGTCGGCGGCAAGCAGGCACGCCCTGACGGTGGTGCAAGCTATGCGGTTTACGGCAAAGGCAATGTTGTCATCGGCGAAGCACCGCTCAGCAACCGCAAAGATATCCGTAATGCCGTAGAAGCAGCAGCCAAAGCCGGAGCATGGGGCGGTGCAACTACCCATAACCGTGCACAGGTACTGTATTACTTAGGCGAAAATCTCGAACAGCGCCGTGCTGAATTCATTGAATTACTCACCACCAGCACCGGTGTTTCCGAGAAAAAGGCAGAAGAAGAATTCGACGCTTCAATCCGTCGTATTTTCTATTATGCCGCACAGGCAGACAAGTTTGACGGAGCCGTTCACTCCACCAAATCGCGTCATGTCACACTGGCCATGAATGAGCCATGGGGCGTGACCGGTATTGTCTGTCCTGATGAATTACCATTGCTCTCAATGGTCTCACTGATCCTGCCAGCCATTGCTATGGGCAACCGGACTGTCGTTGTGCCGTCCGGCCGTCATCCGCTGATTGCCGGTGCTTTCTATCAGGTACTGGATACATCAGACGTACCGGCCGGTGTGGTCAATCTCATCACCGGTGAACGCGATGTGCTGGCGAAAACGCTGGCTGAGCATGATGCCGTGTCCGCGCTCTGGTATGTCGGCTCACATACAGGCAGTGCCATGGTTGAAAAAGCCTCGACAGGCAATCTCAAAGCCACATGGGTAAGCAATGGCCGTCAGCGCAACTGGCTGGATACAGCGCAGGGTCAGGGACGCGATTATCTGCGCCGTGCGGTGCAGGTGAAAAATATCTGGGTGCCATACGGCGCATAATTCAGAAATAATTGATAAAGCCGCCGCCTGTTTCAGGCGGCGGCTTTTTTTATGAGCCTTGTTGCGCATCTTACTTGTGTGCTTTGGCAGCACTCAATCGTTTGCGGCGTAATTCACCCGGGGTCACCATCCGGCATTTTTTCAATGCTGTTGTCATATGGCTCTGGCTGGAAAAACCTGCCCTGTCAGCAATTTCCGCCAGACAAATATCCGTATCGACCAGCATCTCCTCTGCCGCATTCAACCGCAGCATCAGCAAGAATTGATGCGGCGTCTGTCCGAAACTCTCGCGGAATGATGTCAGGAAATGCCCGCCGGACACGCCCAATATATCCGCCATTTTAGAGATGGATAATTTGCGCATATAGTTTTCGCGCAAATAAGCTTCGATACGCCTTGATGCCTGATAAGACAGGCCACCGCTTTCCTGCCGGCTGCTCCCTGCCCTCAGGAAGGAATGGTTCTGTACCAGCTGCACCATCAGGACCGACAGCAATGCTTTAATATATCCTGCGCTGACCGGTGCATTTTTAAGCAGTTCCGCGCGCAACAGATTGGCAATCAGCAGTGCCTTTGGATTTGGCAGTCTTGTAGGATGCGGGAACAATTCTTTAAGAGATAAACCGCCGGTAATATCCTGCAAGTCGCTCAGCAAAGAGTCATCCAGTGCAATCTGAATATAATCCGTTTCAATCGGCCAGCTCATTACATATTCGGCACCTTGCGGAATAATCAGCACTGATCCGGCTGGCGCGTCAAAACTTTCCCCGAATTTGCCCTGCAAAGACCAATGCAGATCTTTGATCGCCGCAAGCGTGATAATGACCACATAATGATCATGCTCACAGCTGAATTTACCGCTATGGCTCATAATATAGGCAATCTGATTATTGTAATGCACCAGATTCTTAAATGTATCAGAGAAACTGCTGTTCAGTTGTCCATCCGCCTCACGGAATAAAATCCCTTGTGAAACTGCAGCATGATCTTCGCCGTTGGCTGTAAATAGATTGTTCATCTCGCACCCCAATGAATTAAACATTATTTACTTGTAATATTTTGCCTTTCCCCTTCTGCCCGCATTTGCAGAAACTGCTGACGGCAGCGGGATGGCACCCCGATTTACACAACCTGTTTTACGCAACCTCACTCTTCACAAAATATCTACCATAGGTTGTATTAACCATGCAATTAAAATTTTACGAGACAAGTTAATTTTTTAATTCCCTGGCAGAGTTTTCATTATCATATTGATTTAACTATAAAATTTACAAAAATTGTAATATTTCAGATTATTCCGATACTAAAGCTGAAAAATACAACCGTTGTAGATCTCTGCACGATAAACAATTACAGGTTGTATTATCGCAACAATCATTGAACACGCCCGACTGATAAAACTGCGTGCGAAATTACCGTTTTCTCAGCTCCCTCCCCGTCAATGCTGTGCTTTTAAGTCAATCCGGTTGGAAGTTTCACATTCCATTTCACAACACCGCAATTGTCTCATAATCAGGACATTAAGGTGTAAACTTCGATCTATACAGATGATTGGTGCAGTTTTATGTTCATATCCAGACGATAACACTTCACGAACCACCGGCTGAGCACAAACAACCAGCCATCAGTCAGTGAGCGTTATCAGAGGAAATTACGCGGCAGAACAAGCTGTCTGACCGCACAGCATATAACCCGTCCGCGAGGCGGATTAACAACTGAGGAGACTTAAAATGACCAATCCGGCAAATTTCAACGGCCAGCGTCCGGTTATCGACCCAAATGATGCAGTTATGCTGCTGATCGATCATCAGAGCGGCCTGTTCCAGACTGTCGGCGATATGCCAATGCCTGTTCTGCGCAATCACGCAACTGCGCTTGCCAAGATCGCAACACTGGCCAATATTCCGGTTATCACCACCGCTTCTGTTCCGCAGGGTCCGAACGGCCCGCTGATTCCGGAAATCCATGCCAATGCGCCTCATGCGCAATATATTGCCCGTAAAGGCGAAATCAATGCATGGGATAATCCGGACTTTGTTGCAGCCGTTAAAGCAACCGGCCGCAAAACCCTGATTATTGCCGGTACAATCACCAGTGTTTGCATGGCCTTCCCGTCAATCAGCGCGGTGCAGGATGGTTATAAAGTCTTTGCTGTTATCGATGCTTCCGGCACTTATTCGAAAATGGCACAGGAAATTACTCTGGCACGTGTGATGCAGGCCGGCGTTGTGCCGATTGATACCGCTGCTGTGGCTTCTGAAATCCAGCGCAGCTGGAACCGTCCGGACGCTCAGGAATGGGCTGAAGTCTACACCAAGATTTTTCCTACCTACCAGCTTCTGATTGAAAGCTATGTTAAGGCACAGGAAGTTGAGAAGAACCACGAAGTTCTCGACTCAATGCGCAAGTAACAACAAAAACGGCAGGCGGTTTCCGCCTGCCGTTTTTTCATTAATACTAATACAAGCAATAAATATCTGAATTCCGCTTCAACTATTCGGAAGGGATATCAAGCCATGCATTCTGTTCTCACAACCACCCCTCTTATATTTGCCGGTCTGACTGCGCTGATGAATCCTGCCGCAGCGAATGACGCAAATCTCATTCTTTACAACGGCAACATCATCACCATGAATGAAAACCAGCCTGCTGCAACGGCACTGGCGATTTCGGGCAATCATATTCTTGCTGTTGGTGATGACACGTTCGCAGAAAAATTCAGCACTGACAAAACCCGCCGCATTGATCTGCAAGGCAAGACTGTCATTCCGGGTCTGGTCGATACTCATATTCATGCCATTCGCGGCGGTCAGACTTATACATCCGAAACCTATTGGTATAATGAAACCAAACTGCCGGACGCTCTGAAAACCTTACAAGAGGCAGCAGCAGGCAAACAACCGGATCAATGGGTTGCCGTTGTCGGTTCATGGTTGCCGGAACAGTTTGAAGAAAACCGCGCTCCGACTGTGGCAGAACTGAGCAAAGCCGTTCCCGATCATCCGGTCTATGTTCAATATTTGTATGATTATGCTTTGCTCAATGAGAAGGGTATCAAAACCTTAAAACTCAATGAAGCCGAACCGGCCCTACCGCAGGGTATTCAGGTTGAGCGCGATGCGAATGGCAAGGCAACCGGTAAATTGCTGGGACATATCGGCTCCTATAATGCACTCTTTGCCAAGATGATGCCCGCAGGTCGCGAACAACAGTTGCAAAGCATGCAGGTGTTTTTCTCGGCGCTTAACAGTGCCGGTATGACCGGTTTTATTGATCCATCCGCTGGCCCTTCTTCCGCCTATGAAAACCTCTTTGCCCTGCAAATGGACGGCAAACTGACGCTGCGCGCAGGATATCGCATTCCGGCCATGCAATCCGGTACGGAGGCGGAATGGTTCAAAAACCTTATGGCCTTCCGCCAGCCTTATTATGACACCGGCATGGTCAGCTTTCTCGGCATTGGTGAATCCATCGTTGCAGCCATGAATGACGGCGTTCAGATGGGGTCTGGCTTCACCTCTCCACAGGCAGCCAAAGACGAGTTACGCAAAGTCGCGCAATTTGCAGCACAACGGCGTATTCCGCTGGAAATTCACGCCTATACCGATGATGCAGCCAGCGATATTCTGACCGTGTTTGAAGATGTGAACACGGCTTATCCCTTGCAGGATTTACGGTGGTCTCTCGCGCATCTCAACACCGGTTCAGAAGCTACACTGGAGCGGATGAAAAAGCTGGGACTGTCCTACACCGTACAGATGGGTCCTTATTTTGAAGGCCCCGCAATTCTGAAAGCCAATGGCGAAGATATTGCTGCCAAATCCCCGCCAACCCGTGCAGCTATTGATAAAAATATTCTGGTTGCAGGCGGCACGGATTCCACACGTATCGGCATTTATGGTATCTGGCAGGCGATTGAATATCACGTCACCGGCCGTTCGCTCGGCGGTGTTATCCAAAAAGCAGAGGATCAATTGCTGTCCCGTGAAGAGGCTCTCGCACTCTATACGAAAAACGCGGCATGGATCGGTTTTGCGGAGCAGAACCGTGGCACGCTGGAGACCGGAAAACAGGCCGATCTCGCAGTTCTGGATCAGCCTTATCTGACCGTTCCGGCAGAAGAAATCGATAAGATACGCTCGGTTCTGACCATTGTAGACGGCAAAATCGTGCATGAAAATCTGACGGAAACACCCGCCGCCGCGCAATAAATATAGATTGCCGGACAGCTAGCCAATAGCAGGCAAGGAGCATAATCCGCTCCCTGCCTGCTATATCCGCACATTCAGAGCACCTCACCCGAGACAGTATGTTTTCTGTCTTCATCGGTTACCGAAGTCAGCTTTTTCAGCTTTCTGCTCAGCCAGCTGTTCAGATCATCCATCGCGGTAAACATAACCGGCACGAAAACCAGACTGAGTGCCGTTGAGGTTATCAGCCCGCCGATCACAGCAACCGCCATCGGCGCGCGAAACTCCGCATCCCCACCGATACCAATGGCAGCGGGCACCATCCCCGCCACCATGGCGATTGTGGTCATGATAATCGGCCGGACACGCGTAATACCGGCTTTCAGCAAGGCCGCATCGCGATCAAGACCTTCCTTGCGGCACTCAATGGCATAATCTACCAGCAGAATAGAATTTTTGCAGACAATCCCCATCAGCATCAGAATACCGATAACCGATGACAGATCCAAAGCCGCACCATAGAGAAGCAGTGCAATCGCCGCACCGCCGATGGAAAGCGGCAAGGCAATCAGAATGGTAAAAGGTTGCAGGAAGTCCTTAAACAACAGCACCAGCACTGCCGCCACCATCAGAATACCGGTCAGCAACGCCAGTCCGAAATTACTGAACATTTCTGCCATATATTCCGCACTGCCATATTCCACTTCGCGGACACCTTCAGGCAGGTTTTTATAGGCGGGCAGCGCAGCAATCGCTGCCAGTGCCGTGCCGAGCGTCGCATTATTATCCAGATTAGCCTGCACCTCGATCATCCGCATCCGGTTCAGACGCTCCACACGGCTTTCCGCAGAACCGAAGGAAATATCCGCAACGGATGCAAGCGGAACCGGATTGCCCGTTGCGGTTCCCACTTTCAGGTTCTTCAGCATATCCAGATCGCTGCGGGCAGAATTCTCCAGCAGAACACGGATCGGTATTTGCCGGTCACCCAGATTAAACTGCGCCGAATTGGCATCCGTCTCACCCACTGTTCCGATGCGGGCAACCATACCGATCGAGGCCGGTGACACACCAAGGCGCGCAGCTTCATCCAGACGCGGTTTTACATGCAGCTCCGGTGCAGGCAGAGGTTCGGATGAAACCACATTGGCGAGTTCCGGCAGTTCACGCATCTGGGCTTCCAGCTCGCGGGCAGCACGGGTGAGATTTTCTCCGCTATTGCCGACGAGAATAATAGCCACTTCTTTGCCGCCGCCGTCTTTTGTAAAGGTGAACTGAATATCCGGTATTGCAGCAACCAAAGGACGGATAACCGCTTCGAATTCCTTCTGGCTTGTCTCCCGTTCCGCACGCGGCTTGAGATTAATCAGCAGGGAGAACTCATTCACACCATCCGATGATGTGGCCAGAATATCCTTTATCTCAGGTCGTTTCAGCAGCTGATTGACAATGTCGTCTGAGACACGGGCGGTCTCATCAAGGCGGGTACCCGGTGCCAGAGTTACGCTGATTTGTGAAACATTGGAGTCGCTTTGCGGCATGAAGCCGGTGGGCAGCAATGTCATGAGATAGACCGAACCGGCAAAAATACCCGCCACCATGGCAAAGGTTGCTTTACGGTGATGCAGCGTCCAGCTCAGCAATCCGAGATACCAACGGCCAAGTACAGAAGATCCCGGCGCTTTATCACTCACCGGATGCGGCTGCAACATATAGGCAGCCATCAGCGGCGTGAGCAAACGAGCAACAGCGAGGGAGACCAGCACTGCAATCGCAACAGTCAGGCCGAACTGTTTGAAATATTGCCCGACCGCACCACCGATAAAACTGACCGGTGCAAAAATAGCGACGATCGTCAGGGTTGTCGCAACAACAGCAAGCCCGATCGCATCTGATGCTTCAAGCGCTGCAATATAGGGGCGCTTGCCCATATGAATATGGCGCTCAATATTCTCTATCTCCACAATCGCATCATCAACGAGAATACCGATGACGAGTGTCAGAGCCAGCAGACTGATGCTGTTAAGTGTAAAATCGAGGAGATACATCGCCGCAAATGTTGGCAAAATGGAAAGCGGCATGGCCACCGCTGCGATCACGGTCGCCCGCCAATTGCGAAGGAAAAGAAACACCACCGCAACCGTCAGCGCAGCGCCTTCCAGCAGTGTGGTGATCGCATTATTATAGCTCTGCACCGTATATTCGACCGTGGAGCTGACCTCCCTGATCTCTGTGCCCGAATTGAGCTGTCTTATGTCCTCAAGCCGGTTTTTGACACCATTGGCAACAACCGTATCGCTATAGCCCTTTGCACGGAACACAGAAAAGCCAACCACGGCTTTGCCGTCCAGACGGGAGAAGCCGCGCGGCTCACCCGCCCCGTCCTGTATTGTGGCAATCTCACGCAACGGGATCCACCGGTTGCCCGGCAATAAGATCGTTAAAGCGGAAAGCTCTTCCACCGTTCTGGCGCTTGCAATCGTGCGCAGCGACTGTTCCCTGTCGCCGATATTGCCCCGCCCGCTCGGCACATTCACATTCAGCTCGCGCAAAGCAGAATTGACCTGATCCGCCGATACACCAAGTGCCAGCAACCGCTCCGGTTTCAGCGCAATACGCACCTCACGATTGACACCGCCCAGTCGCTGCACTTTCTGCACACCGGGCACGGCCAGTAGTTCACGGGTAATCGTATCATCCACGAACCATGACATATCAACCGCCGAAATATCCGACGCGGAAATCGTGTAATAAAGGATTGCCCCGCCTTCAACATCGACACGGCTGACCACCGGCTCCTGAATAGTCTGTGGCAGATCTGAGCGGATCTGCGCCACGGCCTCACGCACATCATTGGTGGCACGGTCGGGATCAACCCCGATGCGGAACTCCACTGTGGTCGTCGACACGCCGTCCGCAATGGAGGAGCGCAGATGTTTGACCCCTGCGATGCCGGATACCACACCTTCAATACGGCGTGTAATCTGCGCTTCCATTTCGGAAGGGGCAGCACTGGCCTGCGTTACCGCAACCGTCACCACGGGAAAGGATACATTGGGATTGGCATTCACCGGCAGCTTATTGAATGCAGCCCAGCCGGCAAGGGTCAGAACAATGAAAAGAACAAGCGTCGGCACCGGCTTGCGGATTGCCCAGGCGGAAATATTACTGGTCATAAACAATACTTTCAGGGAATCCGGATTTTCAAGGCGCCCGTGCAGGAACAGGTGTTACCGTCTCGCCGTCGCGGAGCAGCGGCCCTGCTTTTTCAATGATGTGATCGCCTGCGCTTAAACCCGAACGGATTTCAACAGCTCCGTTCTTGCGCAAGCCGAGCTTGACTGTTTTCTTGACAGCCTTACCGCCGACAACAACAAAGACCGAGGCATCGGATGCCTCACGGCCATGCAAAAGCGCAGAGTCATTGACCAGAATTGCCTTGCTTTGCGAAAACACCACGTCTGCCCTGCCGAAAGCACCGGAGAAGAGCGATATTTGTTTGCCCTCAATCGCGATATAGGCTCTGCCCAGCCGCGTTTGGCGGTCGATTTTCGGCGATAATAAGCGGATATGTCCGGCTGCGATTTTCCCGTCAGGCAGTGTGACATGCGCCGCCTGACCTGCCTTCATCAGCAGGATTTCACTTTCCGGTACTTCAGCCGCAAATTCTATCTCGCCGTCGCGGATAAGGCTGAAAAGTGTGCCGCTACCGGCCAGTGCACCAACGCGCGCATTGCGTTCTGAAATGATACCGCTGACCGGTGCATGAATAACAGCCCGTGCCCTTTCGCTTTTCGCCTCCGCCAGTTGCGCCTCAGCCTGCGTGAACTCGGCCTTTGCCACTCCCACACTCTGCTCGGCAATATTCAGCGCCGACAGCTTATCATCATAGGATTGCTCGCTGACAGCACCATTGCTGCGCAGGCGCTGTGTGCGGTTCAGGTTGGACTGCGCCTGCGCCTGTGTCGCCTCCTGCTGAGCCAGCCATGCACGGGCGCGGGCAACACGCGCTTCTGTTTCTCTGAGCTTGATATCCAGTTTCACCGTATCCAGCCGCATCAGCACCTGTCCGGCGGTTACATAATCACCGGCCTCCGCTTCAACCGCGGCAATACGCTGATCCTGCAATGTTGTACCTACCGCCACTTCTTCGCGCGGCACAAACAGCCCGTTAAAACCCAGTTTCCATTCCGTTGGTACCGGCTTGGCTACAGAAGTGGTGACAGTGCGTTCCGCCACGGCGATCTGAGCCCCCGCAATCGCTGCATCTGCAGGAGCAGCCTCTGCCGAAAAAGCCGCTGAAGCGGCCAGAGAATATGCGGACAGGGAGAGGCACAACAGAAACCTCATATTTGATTACCTTTCAGGTTGGCGGAACTGCATCCGGAACGGCAACACAAACAATATTTTTGTTAAGCTTCAGCGGAGGAAATACAGAAAACTGCAGAACCCGCCCAAACGCGGCGATTTCGGCCTTTCAGCAGCTCTTTCACAGCTACGCACAGGATATTTCCGTGCAGAAATTTTTCAGCTTTTAAATATGAGTATTTTTGTATAGTATTAAAAATCTATTCATCCGCCCCCCCTTTGCACGCAGTCACACGGCATGAGCATTCCATCAACCGACCATTCTGAAGACCTGTTGTCTGTCTATTTGCGGCAGTTGAAATGGCTGCGCGAAATACTCAAAAAACGCACCAGCTCCCATGAGCTGGCCGATGATGCATTGCAGGAAACATGGCTGCGCCTGTCCAAAATACAGGAGCGCTCTTCTGAGGTTCGCGATCATCGCGCTTTCATCATGTGGATTGCCACTAATATTGCGATTGATCTGCTGCGCAAGGAACAGCGCCACCACAAAGCCTGCCTCAGCGATGAAGAGATTTTGCAGGCGATTGCCGATACTGCGCCGACACCGGAGGTCTTCGCGATTGACCGCGACCAGTTGCGGCAACTTATTTACGCCCTGCTGCAATTACCGGAAAAACCGCGTAAAGCCTTATTGCTGGCACGCTGCGACCTGCTGACCCATTATGAGATTGCCCGCCGTCTGGGCGTGTCGGAAAGTATGGTCGCGCGTTATCTCGCGCAGGCATTGCGCCATTGCCGCGATCATTTCCGCACACTCGCCTGAGCCGCTATGCCCGAAAAAATCAGATATAAAACGGATATCAGCTTAAGTGATGAGGCAATCGACCGGATTGTACAGCTGAGCTCCGGACGGGCAACCGCACAGGACCATGCGGGTTTTGCAGACTGACGTCGTCAAAGCGCCGAGCATGAAATGGCAGCACGCGAGGCTGAGGCACTGTGGCACGGCATTGGCACAGCCGGTAAAAGCATCCGCAAATCCGCAAATCAAAAACAATTCACCAGACGCGCGGTTCTCGGCCTGGCCGGACTGATAACTGGTGGTGCCGCGCTGCATCAGACGGGGCTCATCGGGCCGCGTCTCTATGCCGATTTTACAACTGCTACGGGTGAGCAACGCAGCATTATGCTGGCTGACGGTTCAACCGTGTTTCTCAATGCCGGTTCTGCACTCTCTGTTGATATGTCAGCCAATGAGAGACGGCTGACCCTCTATGAAGGGCAAGCACTGTTTACTGTCGCAAAAGACGCGGCACGCCCGTTTATCGTTGAGGCACTTGACGGGCAGACCCGTGCTCTGGGAACGATTTTTGATATTGATATCAAACCTCAGCAGGTTGCTGTCACGGTGATTGAAGGCACTGTCGGTGTCAGCAGCCGGATACAACCTGCAAACCGGACAAGCAATATGGTTGTTGCCGGTGCCAATACCCGTATCCGCTATGAAGACACAGGTAATATATCCGCACCGGAAGAGGTGGATTCCGACATTGAAACTGCATGGCGCCGCGGCAAATTGATTTTCAACGCCAAGCCACTCGGCGATGTGGTTACAGAAATTGAACGCCATCGCGGCGGGACAATTGTTCTTGCCAGCAACCGCCTGCAAACACTGCAGGTCACCGGCGTTTTTGATCTCAACCAGCCGGAAGAGATTTTACAGGCCATTGAAACCACTTTGCCTGTCTCCGTGATCCGCCTGCCTTTTGTGACAATTTTGCGCTAAAAAACTACCCGATTCAAATTTATGATAAAAATAATCATATTTTTATATTTTACCGGTGCAAGATCAGCCATGCCGTTTCGTCTTTGAATTATGAGGCCGGAATTTCCGTCATGAGCGGAGGCCGGAATGTGTCATATTGGTAAGGCGGAATATTTCCATGCAGGCTATCATCAAGGCGAAAAAGCGCTCTTTGTCCCAACATGCGCAAAAGGCCGGACTTCTGGCTTCGGTTGCGTTTATTGCAATGCTTGGCACCGGATTGCCGATGATTGCCCATGCGCAGACCACTGTATCGCAGACGATCAGTTTCAATATCCGCGCACAAAATCTGGGTTCAGCACTTGCCGGTTTTGCCGACCGTGCCGGCCTCAAACTGCTGATGCGATCCGATATGGTATCCGGCAAGACAAGTCCTGCGGTGCAAGGCACGATGACACGGGAACAGGCACTGGGCAGATTGCTGTCCGGCTCCGGCCTGAATTACTCTATTCAGGGCACAACGCTCACAATTCATGATCCGGCAGGAAGCGCCCAATCCGTAGTTGCACCGGACGGCACCGTGACGCTGAACACAATCACCGTGACCAATGGCGGTGCAATTGCAGCCGCTGAAGCGCCATATCACACGGCAGCGCCGACCTCTTATATTTCAGAGCAGACGATTGAGCGTTTTCGCGGCGCAAGCCCTGCAGACATTTTCCGCGGTACGCCGGGCGTGATGTCCGGTGAAGCCCGCAATGGTGCCGGTGCGATTGATGTGAATATCCGCGGTATGCAGGGCATGGGGCGCGTGGCCACCACCATCGACGGTGCGGAAAATGCCATTAATGTCTATCAGGGCTATCAGGGCATCTCGAACCGCACTTTTGTTGATCCGGATTTTCTCGGCGGCATTGATATCCAAAAAGGCTCCGATGCTGCATCCAGCGGCATTGCCGGTACGGTCGCCATGCGTACAATTGAGGCGGGCGATATTGTCAAGGAAGGCAACCGCTTCGGCCTGCGTGTCAAAGGCGGTTTCGGTACCAATTCCAGCAAACCTGAAGAGGGTAATGTTGCTGGCTACGAAATTATCAATAGCGGTTATCCCGGCGATCTGCAGCCGGAATTCGATCACCTCTATGTACCAAGTGTTAAGAGTTCGGATGACACCATGAACCGTCCGGCTTTTCTGAAGCCGACCAATGGTTCAGGCAGTATCGTTGCGGCCATGCAGGATGAAAATATTGAACTGCTGGCAGGCTATGCCTATCGCGAGCGCGGCAATTACCATGCTGGTAAAAACGGCCCTGCTGCCGGTATTGCCAATCTCGGCGGGATGAGCGTATGCAGTTTTCTTTGTAACTTACCCAATCCTGAATACAGATGGTATCCGCAATATATTGAGAATACAGGTCTGGCCAATTACCGCCCCGGTGAACAAGTTCTCAACACCCAAATGGCAACGAAATCCCTGCTGCTGAAAGGCAAGGTTATGTTCGGCGACGGGCATAGTATTCAGCTTGGCTATACAGGCTTTGAAAGCAAGGCCGGTACTTTTAAGGCCAATGCTTTGAGTACGCTCGGACAACAAGCCAGACAACAGCGCCTGACGACAGATATAGAAGCACACACCGGAACATTTAAATATCGCTGGGATCCTGAAGAGAATGATCTGATTAATCTCAAGGCCAATCTCTGGGGTACGAAGCTGAAGCAACGCAATCCGGTCGACTGGCTGCCGGCAAATGCACCGGTCGACTTTAAATCCGGACCGAACCTGTGGACATGGGGCGGCGATATCAGCAACCGTTCACAGTTCACGACTGCCTATGGTGATTTTGATATGACCTATGGCGCGTCTTACAAAGAAGAAGATACCAAGCCGACCGAAGGAACAAGGAAATGGGACACATTTCTTGATTTGCGTGACGGCACCCGTAAAGAAGCCGCAGCCTATATCAAGACAGCGTATAAACCGGTTGACTGGCTGACGGTCAATGGCGGCCTGCGCTATTCCCATATGTGGTCGCGCGATCGCAGCCGCACAAAATATGTTCATCCTGATATGGTTTACGGCAAAGCGCGTTTCAAACAGGGCGGCTTCAGCCCGTCATTGGGTGTCACGGTCGAACCATTTGACGGCGCACAATTCTACACCAATTATTCCAGCACCTTACGCGCGCCGAGCATTATGGAAGCCGTGTCCGCTTTCAATATGACCGTGAATGAAGATGCAAAGGCAGAGCGTTCCAACAATTGGGAAATCGGTGCAAACTTCATTCAGGATGACCTGATTACCGGTACAGATCGTGCAATGCTCAAACTGGGTTACTTCAACTGGGATGTAAAAGATTACATCGCCCGCGAGTTCCACAGATATGCGAACTCTGCGAATGTGCGCATTTTCAATATTGACCGCGCCCGTTTCTCCGGTCTTGAAATGTCGGCCAATTATGCGCTCGGCGGTTTCGAAGCCACACTGGCTGCCAATTATTATCTGAATGTGGAGTTCTGCCGTACCGCTGAAACCTGTGAAAACAAATCTCTCTATGCCGACTATGCCACCAATCACGTACCGCCTAAATATGGTATAGACCTGACCCTGACCCAGAAATTACTGGATGATGCACTCACAGTCGGCGGCCGCATTTCCTATACCGCATCGCGTGCGAGCGGACATGGTGATGTCACAGGTCAGGGCATGTCGCAGTTCATCACGATGATCAACTGGCAGCCTTACACATTGATAGATGTGTTTGCAGAATATAAAATCAACGACACTTATACCGCCAGCGTGCGCGTGGAAAATCTGACAGACCGGTTCTATGTCGATCCGCTCAGCCTTGCACAGCAGCCGGGACCAGGCCGGACATTCTATGCATCTCTGACGGCCAATTTTTAAAGCTCACAGGGACAACCAGACCGCTATGCCGTTGGGTCACACGCACCGGCATAGCCCCTGCCCGTATCTGAAGCGAAGATTTATGCCTTGCAATATAAACTTGATTATAATAGTCAAGATTTATTCTATCGTCATTGCCTGACGAGCCGGACGCATATGCTTTCAGAAAACGGTTACACAGATGTGGGATCTCCATCATCTTTTTAAAAAACATGCGCGTGATATTATACAATCATTACGCCGCAGAGGGCTTCCTGAAGAAACGGCTGCCGATCTGACGCAGGATACTTTTTTACGCGTTTTGGTCTCTCCGCCTGCGGAAAGCAAAACCACTTATAATCCCGCAGCCTATTTGTTCAGAATTGCGCGCAACCTCGGTACAGATCATCAGCGGCGTGAAGGTTTGCTGCGCAGAGCCGATCTCACACCCGAAGATTTCTCAGCCATTGCTGACCCCTCTCCCTCACCGGAAAAACAGGTCTATGACCGGCAAAAACTGATACTGGCACAACAGGCTTTGCAGGAACTACCCGCCCGAACGCGCAAAGCATTCGAGATGCACCGTATGGATGAGATGACCATTGCGGCAATTGCAGCGGAACTTAATCTCTCCGTGGGCAGAACATGGACCCTCATCAGAGATGCCTATGAATTTATTGACAGGCGCCTTACCGGACTGTGACAAATTTTCCCATACACTGAAAATTAACCACGCTCATTCGTAAACAGAAATGAGACAGTAATCTATCCGGACAGGCTTGAAACATATGACCAATTCCGCTGATGAGACAGAGGAAGCACAGCGGCTGTTTCGTGAAGCAGCCGATCTGGCTATCCGTCTGCAAAATGACCCCGTTAATCCCGTTTCTGCCGACATGATTAAAACATGGGTCACCCGCAGCCCTGCCCATGCCGCAGCCTGGGCGCGTGTGGCCGCCATTCATGGCATGACCGGCACTTTGTTCACAGAGAACCGGAAAATACCGGAGAAAAGCAAACTATCCCGCCGCAATTTTATAGCCGGAACCACACTCGGCCTTGGAGCCCTGACCACCGGCGCGCTGACAGTGCCGCGTCTGTGGCTGCTGTCGCAGGCCGATCACATCACCTCCACGGCAGAGATCCGGGACATTCCCCTGCCTGACGGCAGCCTCGCCACGCTGGGGCCTGACAGTGCAATTGCCGTTGATTTTTCTGAGCAAGGTCGTCGTATCGGGTTGCTGTCCGGCATGGCGTATTTTCAGGTTCAGCCGGACAGCGCAAGGCCTTTTACCGTCTCAACCGGCCCTATGCTGGTCACTGCGCTGGGCACGGCTTTTGATGTTTCTGCAGAAAAAGGTTTTCTCTCTGTGGCCGTGGCGCATGGCAGTGTTGAAGCCAGAACCGGCACAGCGGCAGGCGAAAAACTGGAGGCCGGTACGTGGCTTAGTTTTGACAGCGCAAGCAACCGGATTACCCGCGGCGAACAGGATCCATCACAAATTGCAGCATGGCGCTCCAATATGCTGTTTGCGGAAAATGAAACTGTTGCCGCCCTTTGTGCAAAAATTTCCCGCTGGCAAAACGGGCGCGTATTGATCGCTGATCCTTCACTCGGATCGCGCACGGTCAGCGGTGTGTTTGATCTTAACGACCCTGATGCAGCCATTGCAGCAGTTGTCCGGCCTTTTGGTGCTAAAACACGAAAAATTGCGTCTTTGCTGACAATTGTCTCTTCCGTATAAAATATGAGTAAAAACTGAATATTTTTATCCGCCACTCGTAAAGAAGAATATGAGGGCGCTTTCTCATGCAGAAAAAACGCCTGTAATGATTGACCGACGGAGTGAGCAGGCATGACAGGCGCCACCAAACAAGCGGCACGACACACCAAATGCAGCAAAGCCATGATAGCCGCTTTGCTGGCAACCACCGCAATGATAACCGGCGTGGTTCTGACAGCAACCAGCTTCAATGCACAGGCACAGCAACAGACAGGCTTCAATATTCCGTCCGGCCCGCTCAACCGTGCACTCGCAGCCTTTGGCAGCCAATCCGGCACCCAGTTATCCTATGAACCTGCTGTTGTGCGCGGGAAATCTTCTCCCGGGATTTCAGGTGCAGCCACCAAGGAGCAGGCACTGGCGCGGATTTTGCAGGGTTCCGGCCTGACCTATAATTTCACCGGTACAAAATCCGTGCTGATTACCGAGCGTCTTGCCGCCAATTCCGGCGGCACTGCGCCGGACGGCTCACTCATTCTGAACCAGATAACCGTTTCCAGCGGCGGAGCAATCGCTGCCGCAACAGCGCCTTATGAAACGGCAGCACCAACCACCTATATTTCCGGCGAAACAATTGAGCGTTATCGCGGTTCCAGCCCTGCGGATATGTTTCGCGGTACACCCGGTGTCAAATCCGGTGAAGCCCGCAATGGTGCAGGATCAATTGATGTCAATATTCGCGGTATGCAGGGCATGGGGCGTGTATCCACAACCATTGACGGCGCGGAAAACTCCGTCACCGTCTATCAAGGCTATCAGGGTGTTTCCAACCGCACCTTTGTTGATCCTGATTTTATTGCCGGTGTGGAAATCAACAAGGGGGCGGACACCGCTTCATGGGGCAATGCCGGTTCTGTCAGCATGCGCACTGTCGGCGTGGACGATATTGTTAAAGACGGTAATCACTGGGGTATCCGCGTTAAAGGCGGCATTGGCGGCAACACGTCCAAACCACTGGCCGGTGCTCTGAGCGGTTATCAGTGGCCCTATGCGCCATGGGATGCAATGAAAGCTCCTGTCGGTTCAAAAGACGGGTTGGACAGGCCGTCATTCCTGTCTCCGACATCCGCTTCCGGCAGTATTGTCGGCGCCTATAAAGGCGATTCAATCGATGTTCTGGCCGGTTATGCACGACGCAAACAGGGCAACTATCATGCAGGAACGCGTGGCTCTGCAGCGGCCGATCCGGTCAATCTGGGCAGACAGCCTTATTGCAATTCAATGGTTGCCATTCATTGCACACCCAGAAGCCCGGGCAATTACTGGAACGAATATTATGCCAATCAGGGGCTGACCAATTACCGTCCGGGCGAGGAAGTCCTCAACACCCAGCTGGAAACCGAGTCATGGCTGGCAAAACTCAATGCCCGTTTTGCCGACGATCATGAATTACAGCTCGGCTATATGGGCTATCGCAGCGAGGCCGGTGACAGGCTGGCCTCGCGCTTGAGCGGCATTAAAGACCAGTCCATACAGCAAAAGCAAACCGCAGGAACCAGTCTCGACACGGTGACTGCGCGTTATAACTGGAAGCCGGAAGACAATGAGCTGATTGATCTGCGTGCCAATCTCTACTGGACGCATCTGCAATTGCGTAATCCGGTACGCGGCGGGCGTGGTGTTACACCGGGAGGGATCGGCCTGCCTGCCGATTTCCGTGTCGGATCTGACAGTGATATGTGGGGCGGTGATATCCAGAACAAATCCTCTTTCACTTTTGATGCAGGCGATCTGGATTTGACTTACGGCACGTCTTTCCGTGTGGAAGATACGCGCGGCAGTGAACATTCCGCAGCTCTGGAAGGCTGGATGACACCACGCGATGCGATCCGCCATGAAGTCGCCGCTTATACGAAGGCTGCATATAAACCTGTTGACTGGCTTACTGTGAATGGCGGTTTGCGCTATTCGCATTTCTGGTCGAAAGACCGTTTCGACCCCTATGAACGCAATCAGATCAATAATGCAAAGGAACAGGGTTCCAGAACCAATGATGGCGGTTTCAGCCCGTCTGTCGGTCTGACTTTTGAACCGTGGGAACAGACCCAGTTCTATGTCAATTATTCCAATACGCTGCGCGCGCCGAGCATTATTGAATCCGTTTCCGCATTTAACAGCGTTACCGCAAATACAGATGTAAAACCGGAGCGTTCCAGCAACTGGGAAATCGGCACCAATGTCGTCCGTAACGGCCTGCTTGCCGATGAAGATACGGGTATGCTGAAGCTCGGTTACTTCAACTGGGATGTTAAAAACTACATCTCGCGCAATATTGTATATGACACTAAAAATTCGAGCAATTTTGCCCTGAATATCGGCAATATCCACCGTGCGAAGTTTTCCGGTCTGGAATTTTCCGGTCGCTATGAGCTGGACGGTTTCACAGCTGATCTCGCAGCCAATTATTATCTCAATGTTGAATATTGCCGCACATCCGACAGTTGCGACGGCAAGAGCCTCTATGGTGATTATGCCACCAACCATGTGCAGCCCAAATATTCGGTTGACCTGACCCTGTCGCAGAAACTGCTGGAAGAACGGCTGATGCTCGGCGGCCGTGTCTCCTATACGGGACCGCGTGCTATCGGTCATGGCGATGTGACGGCACAAGGCGCATCTGAATTCATCACACCGGTGCTCTGGAAACCCTATGCGCTTGTTGACCTGTTTGCAGAATATAAAATCACTGACAATCTGACAGCGGCATTCCGCGTCGAGAATGTGTTTGATAAATTCTACATTGATCCTCTGGGTCTTGTGACGCAGCCGGGCCCGGGTCGTACCTTCTATGCCAGCCTCACAGCTGATATCGGCGGTGAACAGCAATTGCCGTCCCTGCCGTCCTTCCTGACACGGCGTCCGACAGCTGAAGGCGCTCCGATTGACTGGACAGGCCTTTATGCCGGAGCTCATGCCGGTGGTGTTTTTGGCCGGACATGGGGCAACACAACCGCTCTCGACGGCACATCCAATGCGGTTGCGGCAACGGAATCCGCTGATTTCGGCATGGATAGCGGTTTGTTTGGTGTGCAGGCCGGTTATAACTGGCAATTGCCAAACCGTGTGGTACTGGGCATCGGTGCAGACTGGAGCAAAACCTATCTGAATGCTGCACATAAAGCCCGTACAACAGAGGGCGATTTTGCCGGCACCGGCAATGTGCAGGCGCAGACCCTCTATGACATTGACTGGACTGCCGCTGTGCGCGGTAAACTCGGCTATGCTTTTGACAATAAATGGATGCTTTACGGCAGTGGCGGTGTGGCCTTTGCCCGCGAGAGCCAGTCGCGCGAGCAATATCGTGTCAGTGCAGACAGTTCTGACAAGGTCACAGAAATTGCGCTGACTGAAAAGGAGAAAGCAACACGCTTCGGCTGGACAGCCGGCGGCGGGATTGAATATGCCATTAATGACCGGTGGTCGGTGATGGCGGATTATTCCTACACACGTTTCGGCAAAACCAATTTCAACTTTAACAATGCCCGTGCCGGTATCATGCGTGACTGGGAAACACAGGAAAAGACTGGCGTTGAGATTGTTGACCCGTCAAAACAGCCGGGAATGGGCGACTTCTGCACTCAGTTCCCGCAATATTGTGAGCCTTATGAAAAAGCGATCTATGAGACGGTCAAGCATGAAGGATCGTCGAGTGTTAAAAACGGACGCAAAGCATCCAATTCGCTCGATTTTCATACATTCAAAATCGGTGTGAATTACCGGTTCTGACAAACTCAAAAGCCGGTCTGAGAAAACTCAGACCGGCTTTTTTATTTAATGTTCAGAGCCTGTATGGCCATGTTCTTTGCGCTTGGCAGCATCATCCACCAGCTCATACCACATGGCGTTGAGCACCGCGAAAGCCGCTGCGAGAGGTAGTCCTAAAACCCAGGCGAAATACCACATTTAAAACCTCATATTATATAAGAGACAGAAATGATGACGGAAACGGGCATCAGTAATGCCCCTCTTCCAGATCACTTTCCGTCACTTTTCCGCGCAGCACATAATAGACCCAGCTCGTATAGAGCATGATGATCGGCAGCATAATGCCGGTGCTGATCAGCATGATGAACAGGGTCAGATGGCTGGATGAGCTGTCCCAAACCGTCAGGCTGGCACTCGGATTCAGCGAGGATGGCAGGATGAACGGGAACATTGCCACACCCACCGATGTAATCACACCGAAGATCGACAATTTACCGAACAGCAATGCCACGAGCGGACGCCGTGCCCACACAAAGAGGATCACCGCGAAAGGCGACAGCAGGCCGAGGGCAGGCACAGCCCACAGAGCCGGATAGCGCAGATAATTGGCAAGCCATGCGCCTTGCTCAACCACTGCGGTTTTAAACAGCGGGTTAGACGGACCGTTCGGATCAATCTCACTGGTAATGCGGTAACCCAGACCGGATTTCCAGAGATACAGCCCTGCGGCGACATAAAAGACCACTGTCAGCAATGCGAGAAGCGTACCGTATTTTTTTGCACGTTCAGCCACAATGCCTGTGGTTTTAACACAGAGCCACACACAACCATGCATGGCCAGCATGATGACTGACATCAGACCTGCCAGCAGCGCAAACGGGTTAAGCAAGGCAAAGAATGAACCTTCATAGAAGATCATCATATCGTCATTGATACGGAACGGCACGCCGAGCAGCACATTGCCGACAGCCACACCAAAAATCAGTGACGGCACAAAACCACCGATGAACAATGCCCGGTCCCAATTGTTGCGCCACAGCGAGCTTTCACGCTTGTTGCGGTATTTAAAGCCGACCGGCCGCAGGATCAGTGCGAACAAAATGATGAACATCGCCAGATAGAAGCCGGAGAAAGACACCGCATAAAGCTGCGGCCATGCGGCAAAAATCGCACCGCCGGCCAGAATGAGCCAAACCTGATTGCCTTCCCAGACCGGTTCAATGGTTTCCAGCACCAGTCTGCGTTCCAGATCGGTGCGGGCAACAAATGGCAGCATGGTTTCAATACCAAGGTCAAAACCATCCATTGCCGCAAAGCCGATGAGCAGCACACCCAGCAATACCCACCAGATCAGACGTAAGGTTGAATAATCAAGAAGTTCGGACAAAACCATTATTTTGCCTCCCCGATTTGTACCGGTTTACTGGGAACAGGTTTCTCAAAGGGTGCGGAAACCGGAGCATGATCCGGCTGCGGCCCGTTACGGATCGCACGGATCATCACGCCCATCTCAATAATGAACAGGACTGTATAGATCAGGATAAATCCGCTCAGTGAGATCAGCACGGTTACAGGGCTGAGATTGGAGACCGCCACGGCTGTCGGCAGAACCCCTTCAATACTCCATGGCTGACGGCCGAATTCCGCAACCAGCCAGCCCATTTCTGCAGCCAGCCAAGGCAGAGGAATAGAGAAGACCGCAACCCAGAGCAGCCAGCGGTGTTTGTCCAGTTTTCTGCGTGCAGACAGGAAAAAGAAGGTGCCGGTCAGCAACAGGAAATAGAAGCTCAGGCCCACCATCACACGGAAGGCAATGAACAGCGGCAGCACACCCGGAACAGTATCATTGGCGGCAGCCACGATCTGCTCATCCGTGGCGGTACGCGGATCATCAACATATTTCTTCAGCAGCAGACCATAACCCAGACGCTCACCATATTGTTCAAAAGCCTGTTTGGCTTCTGCCGGTGCCTGCTCGCCCCGTGGCGTTGCTTTGATTGTCTGCAAAGCATCATAAGCCTTGATGCCATCACGGATACGATCCTGAGCCTGCAAAACCAGCTGGTTAATACCTGGAATTTCAATGGTCAGGGAGCGCGTACCGATCAGCCCCATCACATAGGGAATGTGAATGGCATAATGGGTCACGCGGTTTTCCTGATCCGGCACACCAATCAGCGTGAAAGATGCCGGAGCCGGTTCTGTATCCCACATGGCCTCAATCGCAGACATTTTCATGCTCTGATGGTCGGATGTCAGATAGCCGCTTTCATCCCCCAGCACCACAACCGACAAAGCACCGGCCAGACCGAAAGAAGCCGCCACAGTCATCGAACGTTTGGCAAGTTCCAGATGACGGCCTTTGAGCATATACCATGCCGAAACACCGAGAATGAAAATGGAAGCTGTGACATAACCGGCAGATACTGTGTGCACGACCTTGGCCTGCGCAACAGGGTTGAAAACAACGGCAAAGAAGTCCGTGATTTCCATACGCATGGTTTCAGGGTTAAAGCGCGATCCGACCGGATTTTGCATCCAGCCATTGGCCACCAGAATCCACAATGCGGAAATATTGGAGCCGATCGCCATCAGATAGGTCACGGTCAAATGCCCGATTTTGGACAGGCGATCCCAGCCGAAGAAAAACAGGCCGATAAAGGTCGCTTCCAGAAAGAAAGCCATCAGCCCTTCGAGCGCCAGCGGCGCACCGAAAATATCCCCGACATAGTGACTGTAATAGCTCCAGTTCATACCGAACTGGAATTCCATCACAACGCCGGTGGCGACACCGGTTACAAAGTTAATACCAAACAATGTACCCCAGAATTTTGTCATTTGCCGCCAGATCAGGCGGCCGGTCATCACATAGACCGTTTCCATGATCGCCAGCAGAATAGACAGGCCGAGCGTCAAAGGAACAAACAAAAAGTGGTACATGGCGGTGACTGCAAATTGCAGACGGGATAGTGAAACAATATCCAGTTCCATCATCATCCGCCGCGGGGGCGCGGCGCTCCTGTTGTAGCTTAGCGCCGGAAACTATTCGGTATCCGGCAAACTATGCTTGAAAACAAAGCTTTTACGCGTCTCTCCGGAAAATAGGGGGCATTCCGGTCAAAATGCGCGTATATCAAACAGTCCGTATGACCGGCATTGTTGCCGGAAATGTCTGTGAGAAACCTGCAGGGCGGATATGCTCTATCTATTTGCTTTTATTCGTATCTTGTCCGAAAACCGCTTCGCACTTTTCGGGGCACGCTTAAAATAGACCAATTCTAGACTATACTAATTTATAGCATCAGGAAATGCATATCCGTTCCGGCTGGTAATACCGGCCGGTTACAGGGTTCTCACAGTGTGGGGATGAAAGCGGCGCTTGGGAGAAAACCGCTTTCAAAATCAGATAATGTGATCCGTTTTTGTCAGATCATCCCTCTGATTATGTGTAAAAAATCATGCTTCATAAAGCGGGGCTTCCTTTTCAAAGACATGGCTGTCAACGTGTCCGGTTCCGGACAGGTATTCTTGTTAAACCTGACGCAGTGTCTTCAGAATATCTGAAAATGCCTGCGTTCCTTTCAATGCTTCTGCCATCATGCGACCATTGCTCATCACGACGATACGGTCTGCAATCTCGGCTTCGCGGCGCAGATGTGTCGCAATAATCATGGTTCTGCCGTGGCCACCATTCTGACTTGTTGCCTGTGCCAGTCGCTGCAGAATGTCCTGCGCAGTGGCTTTATCCAGCCCTTCCGTCGGTTCATCCAGCAGCCAGAGCGGGGTATTGTGCAGAAACAGACGCGCCAGTGCGAGACGGCGTGCCTGACCGCCGGACAAGCCAAGGCCGCCCTCGCCGAGCATTGTTTCCAACTGCTGCGGCATGTCACCTACCGTTTCTGACAGGCCGGCCATTTCCAGTGCCTGCATCAGATCATCGTCCGTTGCCTTCGGCTGAGCAAGACGCAGATTTTCCGCGAGACTATCCTGAAACAACTGGGTTTTCTGCGTCAGCAGCGTTGCTGCCTCATGACGGATAATACCGGAATCCGCGGTCACCTCACCGGCCAGCAAAGCCATGAGCGTCGATTTACCTGTGCCGCTTGTGCCGACAATCGCCAGTTTTTCACCCTTGCGCACGCTCAGACTGATATCCTGCAGCACCAGAGGCATCTTGTCCTCATAGCGCATATTGATCTGTTCCAGATAAACAGCCTCATGAGGATCGGCCGGTTGTACAGGCACATAGAAATGCGGCTGGGTTTCATAACGGTCGCCAACGCGATGCGCAGCCATCAGCGTGCGGCCAAGTTCCATGGCACCGCGGCGTAATGCTGCAAACGGTTCCATCGCTCCCAGTGCCATCAGCAGCGCAAAAGCAGCAACAGCAGGTGAAATAGTGCCAGCCTCTGCAAGCCAGACACCGCCGAGCAAAGCAACACAGAGCAGCAAAGCCGTAGCGATACCAAAACCGGCACCGACCGAAATTTCAATCCGGTTGAGCTGATCATCGGCATCGGACAATCTTTTGTCAGCCGCACATATGTTTGCGCTTTGCGCTTGCAGACGTCCCGCCATCAGCAGATCGGTCTGGCCGGAGACCAGATCAATGCTGCGCGCGCGTACGGCTTCAACAGCTTTGGCACGGCGGCGCATTGGCTTCATCGCCCAGAGTGCTGCAATCAGCGGCAGGCCAAAACCGGCAAGCACCAAAACCGCCACCATTGCCAGCGAGAAAGTGCTATCCATCAGCCAGAAAGCAAAACCAACCACCAGCATGGTGACAAAAGCCGCACCGGCAGGCACCAGCACGCGCAGATAAAGCGCATCCAGCGCATCAATATCCGCCGTCAGGCGGAACAGCAGACGGCTCGGACGGCGCAAAAGTTCTTTTGCTGCCTGCGGTGCAGCCCAGCTGCGGAACAATTTCTCGCGCAATGCTGCCAGCACAGCCAGCGTTGCATCATGGGTGACCAGACGCTCCGCATAGCGTGACGCAGTGCGCAGAATAGCCAGCAGGCGAATACCTGCAGCCGGTGCAAATACGTCAAAAGCCAAAGCTGTGGCCGTTGCCAGACCGGCAATTGCTGTTGCGGTGATAAACCAACCGGACAGACCAAGCAGCAGAATACCGCACAAAACAGTCACAGCAGCGAGCAACATGCCTGCCCATAATTTGCCGCGCTTTTCCGAGAAAAACAGTTTGAGAACCGGTTTCAGAACTGCAAGTTTCTTCATTCTGCCGCCCTCCGTGCAGAACATACAGGTGCAGCAGCATTGCCGCTGTCTTCCTGCACATGCAGATTTTCCGCACCGCTCAGCCTGTCAACGCGAATGATGCGTCCCATTTTGCGCGCCAGTTCTTCATCATGGGTGGCAATAATCAATGTCTTGCCTTGCGCCATAGCCAGAAGACCCTCTGTTGCCTTGAGCGCGGTTTCACTGTCGAGATGGGCAGTCGGCTCGTCGGCAAAGATAATATCCGCACCGGATTTCAGAGCTGCCCTTGCCAAAGCCAGACGCAGGCCTTCACCACCGGAAAGACCGGTGCCGTTTTCACCAAGATCACTGGCTGCAGCGGCAGAAGCCACATTATCCAGCGCTGCTGTCTTCAGTGCAGTCTGCACATCGCTCAGGGCAAAACCTTCACGGCCGAGTGTAATATTTGAACGCACAGAACCGGAGAAAATATGCGGCTTCTGGCCAATCCATGAGAATTGCTGACGCAGTGTGTCAGCACTGCTCTGATCGAGCACGGTATCATGTATCAGAACATCACCACTGCGTGGTGCGATCAGACCGGCCATCATCGCCAGCAGTGTTGATTTACCGCTGCCGCTTGGTCCTAAGAGTGCAACATGCTCGCCTTGCGCAATCTGTAAGCTAAAGCCGGAGAGCAGATCAGTCTCATCATCTGCATCATAGCTGAAATCCACATCGCGCAGAGTGACAGCATGGTTTTTATCTGTTTCAGCCGGTATCGCAGTCGCAGCAACCGCGGTGAGTTTCATACCGCCTGCACTGATATTTTCCAGCGCATCAATCGCGGCTTCACCGGCAGCGCGGTCATGCCAGACGGCTGAGAGTTCGCGCAGCGGTTCAAAAAATGTCGGCGCCAGCAACAGGATAAACAGCCCCTGCCCCAATGTCAGCGTTGCGCCCCACGCGCCGAAATTCAACTCACCCAGAAGATGGAAGCCGATATAAACCGCAACCATCGCCACGCCGAGCGCTGAAAACAGCTCCAGTACCGCTGAGGACAGGAAAGCAATGCGCAACACGATCATGGTTTTATGGCGCAGTGTTTCCGCATTATGACGCAACCGTTGTGCGGTCAGGTCAACAGCGTGGAATGTGCGGATTGTTGCCAGTCCGCGCAAACGGTCGAGCAGGAAACCATTCATCTGCCCCATTTCCACCAGCTGTTCTTCACTGGCGGCTTTGGCGCGATAACCGATCAGCGCCATGAAAACCGGAATAAGCGGTGCCGCAACCAGCAAGACCAGTGCCGCAGCCCATGAATACCACAGCACAGCAATCAGAAAGACAATGGGAACGATCATGACTTTCATCTGCACCGGCTGGTAACGCGACCAATAAGTCACTACCATTTCGGCCTGTTCGGCGAGAATGCTAGCCGCCTCACCCGATGCCGCACGGTTGCGATCCAGCGGGGAGCGGTCAGCCAGCGCCTGCACCGATTTTGCACGCAGATCAGACAAAGCCGCGCGCGATGTTTTAAAAGCAATCCGCTCGCCCGCGCCCTGCAAAATGGTACGCAGCAGGCCAAGCAGAAAAATACCGGCAACGATCATCAGAAGATTGCTGACTGTACCGCTGACGGTCAGCTCATTGATCGCATAGGCCATCAGGCCCGCCTGCGGCAGCCAGATCAGCGCCGCCAGAACCTGTAACCAGCCGCCTTTGCGTAAATTGGCCGGTTGTGCACGTTTTTTACGGCGCCGTACAGACGCCTTTACAGTTCCGGCAGCCTTGTCGCTGCCGGTAACTGTTACTGCATCAGACATGGATCGTTCCGGCGTTGCCGCCGGAATTTCCGAAGGGGCAGACGAACCGGATAAAGCTTCACTCACTCCGTCCCTCCTTTCACTCTGATTGTCCTTCTTTTTTCTGCGCACGGCTGCGGCCGAGCGAGACGATTTTGTCCTTGGCTTCAAGGAAACGCGTAACCTTTGACCCCATGCTCAAAAGCATGGTCAGTCGTTCGGTTTCGAGCGATTTCACATCATCATACCAGTTGGTCAGGCGTTCAATCAGACCATGCATATCGCCCATACGCGCTTGCGCAAATGCATCGCTCTCTGTCGTCGGCTTTTCCATGAGAATTTCACGCAACACACTCAAAGTCGGATCGACTTCACGTTTTTTGCGCTCTTCCGCCAATGTGCGCAGAATCTGCCAGACATCGCCCGGCGTGGAGTAAAAATCGCGACGGTCACCCGGAATGTGCTTCAGCAAAACAAGGTTCCAGCCTTGCAGCTCTCTGATACCCATAGAAACATTCGACCGTGAGACGCCAAGGGCATCCACGATCTGATCGGCACAGAGCGGGTCTTTAGAAAGATAGAGCAAGGCATAGATCTGCCCGACCGTGCGGTTGATACCCCAGCGGCTGCCCATTTCACCGAAGTGCAGTACAAATGATTGTACGATTGGCGACAATTCCAAATCAGTTGCTCCCGTATTTTCTGAACTTTCAGAAATTACTGAAATTTCAGATATTATTATTGTTGCTCCTCCGCAACCCGCAAAGCAGGTCTGGACAATAAGTCGCAACACAAATCAGAGAAGAGGCACGTCCAGAAATCGCTAATAAAGGTCGTTTGAGGTCGGCAATTGCCGGCTGTCATCCGTTTTATCGCGATGCATGGTTGCCCGCGTCAATAGCATCAGTGTTACCGGCGTTGTCACAAACACAAAAGCGGTAATTAACAGTTCATGCAAAACCGGTCGCGATTGCAAGACTGTAAAGAAAATAATTGATGCAATGAGAATGCCGCCGACGCCAAAAGTCGTGCCGAGTGTCGGGGCATGAATCCGTTCATAGAACTTTTTAAAGCGCAAAAGACCGATCGCGCCGATCAGCGTAATCACTGATCCGCCCAGTAAAAAGACCGAAACCAGAATGGCTGCCCAGAGCGGCAGTTGCGTTGCATGGTTCATTCGATCACCTCGCCGCGCATCAGGAATTTTGCCAGTGCCACGCTGGACACAAAGCCCAGCAGCGCAATCACCAAGGCAGCTTCAAAATAAATCGATGTGCCGGTGCGGATACCGAAAGTGATAAACAACATCATCATCGTCGCATAAAGCGTATCCAGACCCAGTATACGATCCTGCGCACGCGGCCCTGCGATCAGACGCCATGTTGCACAAAGCAGAGCGGCCCCCAGACAAAGCTGGGACAAAAGCAGCGCCCAGGATAAAATCACTGTACTCATGTGAAAATCTCCATCAGCAGGCGTTCATAATGCTGTTTTATTACGGTGCGGAACTCATCTTCTCCGTCTTTATCGAGAATATGAATCAGCAAAACACCCGTTACGGGATTAAAATTTGCCCATGCCGTACCGGGCGTTGAGGTCACAATACAGGCCAGAATGCCGAGCGGCAAACGCCCGCGCAATTGCAGGCTGATGGTCACAAATCCTGCCTGACGCTCTGGCCGGTCAAAAAGAATGATTTTGATGACCGCAATATTTGACCAGAAAATATCGGCAACAACGCGGAAAAACAGTTCGATAATTGCCCTTACAGAGCGAACGCGCACCGGTTCCGGATCCAGCGAGGTGAATGCCAGACCTGCGCCCAATGCAATGAAAAAGCCCAAAATCGTATGACCGGGTGTGAAACCATTGAGCAGCAGCCACATGATCCAGAAGCTCAGCGACAAAACGGGATGCGGAAACAATGCTCTCATTGTGCGTCTCCCTTCGCAGCCGGTGTACTGGCAACGGCCGGTTCAAATCCCGCCGAGCGTTTTGCGTCCAGAACATGGTCGATATAATTATGCGGACGATGCAGTGCCTGCGCGGTCGCATCGAGATAGCGCATCACCGGTGCCGCCTGAATGGTCAGAGCGAGACACAGAAACAACAGCCCCGCCACCGGCACCAGCTCAATAATCAGCACGCGCGGTACATTGCCTTCCATCGATGCCCAGAAAGTACGGATACCGGAGCGCGACATCGCAATCAGTGCCGAGACACCGGACAGAATAATCAGCGTTACATAGGCCCAGCTTGCTGCGGAAATCGGTGCATCAGTGCCCATGCCAGCCGGATTGAACAATGCCGACAACAGCGAGATTTTTGCCACGAAACCGGAAAATGGCGGCAAACCAATCAGCAAAATAGCGCTGACGGCAAAACAGGCACCGAGAATAGCAAGCGTTGCAGGCAAAACTGTGCCGACTTCCTCTTCCTCTTCTTCTTCCTCGTCACCATAGGCTTCAATCGTCACCGCCAGCACGTTGGCCGCCGCATCCTGACCGCGCTCCACCAGCTCAATCAGCAGAAAGAAAGCCGCAATCGTCAGCGTTGAGCTGATCATATAGAACAGAGCGCTGCCGGTTACCGCCACATTGCCCGTACCGATTGCCGCCAGCAATGTACCGGAAGAAACCAGCACGCTATAACCGGCAATACGCCCGAGCGCCTGCGATGCCAGCACCCCGATCAGACCGAAAGTGATGGTCGCCAGACCGATATAAAACAGTCCTGCATCACCGAAACCTGTTGTCCGTGGTGTCAGTTCGCCGAAAAACAACAAAGACAGGCGCAGCAAAACATAAATACCTACCTTGGACATGATCGCGAACAGTGCCGCAACCGGTGCTGCCGCAGCCGTATAGGTTGTCGGTAGCCAGAAATTCAGCGGCCATGCACCGGCTTTCACCAGAAATGCTGTGCCGAGAATGGCACCGCCCGCCTGCAGGAACATCAGATCATCTGCCGGTACATTGGGAATACGTTGTGCCAGATCGGCCATATTCAGCGTGCCGGTCACGCCATAGATCATGCTGACGCCGATCAGAAACAGCGATGAGGCCGCGAGATTGACGGCAATATAATGTAAGCCCGCTTTAACGCGGGTAGCACCGGAGCCATGCAGTACCAGCCCGTAAGATGCCGCCAATAGCACCTCGAAAAATACGAACAGGTTGAACAGATCGCCGGTCAGGAATGCGCCGTTCAGCCCCATCAGCAACAGCTGGAACAGCGTATGGAAATGCGAACCCGCTTTATGCCAGCGTGCCAGCGCAAAACACAGTGCCGCCAGTCCGAGAATACTGGTCAGCAGCACCATCATTGCCGAGAAACGATCCAGCACCAGCACAATCGCATAGGGTGCCGGCCAGTTACCCAGCAGATAAGGAAGCACGCGGTCGTCCGGCGTATTGGCCATATTGACCAGCATGATCGCAACGACAAACAACACAAAAGTTGCTGCAATGCTGATTGCGGCTTTCAGCACACGGCGACGCTCATCATAGAGCAGCAACAAAGCTGCGGTGATGAGCGGCAGCAGAATCGGCGCGATAATCAGATGTTCCTGCCAATCCTGCATTACTGGCTCTCCCTGCCGTCAACATGGTCGGTACCGGTCAGACCACGGGAAGCCAGCATGACCACCAGAAACAGGGCTGTCATGGCAAAGCCGATCACAATCGCTGTCAGCACCAGTGCCTGCGGCAACGGATCGGTATAAAGAGCGGGATCAGGCTGATCACCCAGAATAGGCGCGGAATCTGTGCGCAGACTGGCCATACTGAAAATAAACAGATTAACCGCATAGGAAATCAGCGACAGGCCGATAATCACCTGAAAAGTACGCGGACGCTGTAAAAGCCACAGGCCGGAAGCTGTCAGAATACCAATACCGAGAGCGAGAATAAGTTCCATTAGCGTCCCTCTCCCTGCTTAACGAGTACGGCCTGTTCAGCCTGTTCCGATTGTGTTTTTTCCGAGCGGCGATGACGGATCGACTGGTGTGCCAAGGCAATCAGCATCAGAACGGTGGCACCGACCACAAGTGTAAAGACGCCAATGTCAAACAGCAGTGCGGATGCCACCGGCATTTTGCCGATCAGCGGTACTTCCGCATAGTCGAAATAGGTGGTGAGAAACGGATAACCGGCAAAAAATGAACCGGCACCGGTTGCCGCTGCGGTCAGCAAACCGAAGCCCATCCATTTCACCGGCAGAATGCGCAAATGGCTTTCCACCCAACGTGTGCCAAAGGCGAGATATTGCAGAATAAAGCCGATCGCCATGGTGATACCGGCCGCAAAACCGCCCCCCGGCAGATCATGACCGCGCAGCAGCAAATGCATGGCGAAAACGATAATCACGCCGAACAAATATTGCATAATCACAGAAGGCACAGCGAGATATTCGGACAGGGTTGCACCGGCATGACGCTCCGGATCCGCCTCGTCAAAAGCATTCTGGATTTTCTGCTGTTGCGGGGATTCCATTGTGTCCGATGCCGGACGGAAACGACGCAGCAGCGCATAAACCGTCAGACCGACAATACCAAGCACCGTGATTTCTCCCAGCGTATCAAAGCCGCGGAAATCCACCAGCAACACATTGACCACATTCTTGCCGCCCGCTTCCGTATAGGAATTGCCGAGGAAATAATCGGCAAGCGTTGCAGGGCTGAAACGGGTCATCATCGCATAGGACACAAGCGCCATACCGCCGCCGCCCGCCAGTGCGATAATCAGATCGCGGTAACGGCGTAAGCGCGGCACCAGAGGAATGCTTGCATTTTCATCTTCCTGCCAGCGTTTCGGCAGCCAGCGCAGACCAAGCAGCAACAGAACTGTGGTGACAATCTCAACCAGCAACTGCGTAACCGCGAGATCAGGCGCAGAGAGCCACACAAATGTAAAACAGGTCACAAGCCCTGCGCCACCAAGCAACATCAGCGATGCCAGCCGGTGATATTTAGCCTGATAGGCGGCACCGACCGCACAAAGCGCGCCGATCAGCCAGACAATGGCAAAGACCGGATCCACCGGCAGCGGCACCAATGGCCCCATAAATAGTCCCGCCTGATAAACAGGCCAGGCACCGGCAAAAATCGCAATCAGCATCAGCACCCGCATTTGCGGTTGCAAGCGACGTGTTCCGAACCGGCTTTCAATACTACGCGCCCATTTCCATGAAACAGTTACCAGCACCAGCTCAAAAATACGCTGACCATTGAGATGGCGCAGTAATGGCGGCCCTTCATCACATTTTGCGAGATAGTTTTTCATCACCATGAAGATCACGGTTCCGCCGATCAGCGCAATCACACTCATCAGCAGCGGCACATTAAAGCCGTGCCAGATTGCAAGGCTGTATTCCGGTGTGGCACCGCCAAGAACCGACACGACAGCCGTATGCAGGAACGGTCCGACAATCAATGTCGGCACAATACCGATCAGCAGGCAGAGCAGCACCAGCAACTCAATCGGGAAACGTACCCATTGTGGCGGCTCTTTCGGTGTATGCGGCAGATCAACCGGTGCGGGACCAAAGAAGGTCGAATAGATAAAGCGGATCGAATAAGCGACACTGAAAGCGCTCGCCAGCGTTGCCACATAAGGCGTGACCGTATCGAGCCATGAAGACAGATGTGTCTCTACCGTTTCGGCAAAGAACATCTCTTTGGAAATGAAGCCGTTCAGCAGCGGCACACCAGCCATCGCCGCACTGGCAACCATCGCCAAAGTTGCCGTAATCGGCATGAAGCGAAACAAGCCGCTTAGTTTTCGCAGGTCGCGCGTGCCGGTTTCATGATCGATAATCCCCGCCGCCATAAACAGCGAAGCTTTGAAGATCGCATGATTGACCATGTGGAAAATCGCGGCAACGGCGGATAGCGGACTGCCGAGGCTGAGCAAAGCGGTAATCAGTCCCAGATGGCTGATGGTTGAATAGGCCAGCAGGCCTTTCAGATCCTGCTGGAACAGCGCGAACCATGCGCCCAGCAGCAAAGTCGTCAGACCGGCAAGCCCCAGCAGCCAGAACCATTCTTCTGTGCCCGCCAGTGCAGGCCACAGCCGCACCATCAGAAACACGCCGAGCTTCACCATCGTTGCAGAATGCAGATAGGCTGAAACCGGCGTCGGCGCGGCCATCGCATTCGGCAGCCAGAAATGGAACGGAAATTGTGCGCTCTTGGTGAAAGTACCAAGCAGGATCAGCACCAAAGCCACCGTATAAAGCGGATGGTTTTTAATCAGATTGCCCGATGCCAGAATAACATCCAGCTCATAACTGCCGACAATATGACCAAGCAGCAACACACCGAGCAACAGGCCAAAACCGCCAAGACCGGTAACGGTCAGCGCCATACGCGCGCCGTCACGGGCGCTGACATTCTGATACCAGTAACCGATCAGCAGGAAGAAGAAAATACTGGTGAGTTCCCAGAACACCACCATCAGGATCATATTGCCCGACAACACCACGCCAAGCATCGCGCCCATAAAGGCAAGAAAGAATGAGAAAAAGCGCGGCACCGGATCTTCCGATGACATATAATAGCGCGCATAGATCACCACGAGCAGGCCGATGCCTGTGACCAGCATGGCAAACAGCCAGGCAAGACCATCCATCCGCAAAGTGACATTGAGACCATAGGCAGGCAACCATGCCATCTGCGTGTGCAGAACTTTACCGCCGGTCACATAAGGATAAAGCGCAATGGTCAGCAGCAATGCGGCAACCGCGGTCAGCCCCGCGAACCAGACAGCAACCTGCCGGTCATTCGATCTGAGAAGGCCTGTAAGGGCGCAGCCAATAAATGGCAGTATGATGAGCAAAAAAAGGACTTTTCCGTCCGTCACCATCCGCGCCTGCCCTCCTCAAATTCCTCAAGAGCGGTTTTCACTCTCATAAAATTACATAATTGAAACGAAATTATCTCGTTAAATCCGGTTGTTATTATGTGGTTTTGACCTGCATAATAGCAAGTGCTTGATTGCAACTTATGTCTGCAATTTCCCGATCTCAGGCACAAAATTTCCGATTTCGACGGCTTTTACACAAGGTGTGGAAAAACTCCCCCGCAAATTATCTATTAAATTGGTTTAATGACAAAACTGAGCGCGGATTATGACATGTTTTTTTCATCAGCAGGCAAGTTCCGCCGTTGTTTCTCCAATTGTCGAATCAACCGGAATAGCCGAAGCTGCAAAGTGAAATAGACAAACGCATACAGGAATATCTTATGGGTCCGCAGACAGACAGCGTCCAGTCCTCTCCGTCCTTACCGGCAAAAACGCAGATCGCTATTATCGGCGGCGGGATTATCGGTGTGTCCACGGCACTTTATCTGGCGCAGCGCGGTATTCCTGTAACCCTGCTGGAAAAAGGTGTGATTGCCGGGGAGCAATCCAGCCGCAATTGGGGCTGGTGCCGTCATACCGGCCGCGACAGCCGCGAAATGCCGCTGATTGTTGAGAGTATGAAACAATGGGCGCAGATGAATGCGCTAACCGGCAGGGAAACCGGTTTCCGCACCACCGGCATCGCTTTCGCCGCAGAAAAAGAAGAAAATCTGGAAAAATGGCGCGAATGGGTGAGCATTGCCAAAGAGCACGGCATTGACAGTCAGGTTGTAGGCAAACAACAGGCCGAAGCACTCGCCCCCGGTCTGCAACGTTCGCTCTATGGTGCGCTCTATACCGCCGCGGACGGCCGCGCAGAGCCGCAAAAAGCAGCACCTGCTATTGCAGAAAAAGCGCGCGAGCTGGGTGCTGTCATCATGCAGAATTGTGCTGTGCGCCGGATTGAAACTACCAATGGCCGCGTCAGCACTGTGATTACTGAACAAGGCGCGATTGAGTGTGAAGCTGTGGTGATTGCCGGCGGTAGCTGGTCACGTCTGATTTGTTCTGATCTGGGTATTACCCTGCCGCAGCTGAAAATGCGTTCATCCGTATTGCGCACCACGCCGGTTGAAGCCGGCGTTGAATCTGCCATTGCCTTTTCAGACTTCGCACTGCGCAAACGGATGGATGGCGGCTATACGGTTGCCAGCCTCTCAGGTAGTATTGCCGATATCGTGCCCGACAGTTTCCGCTTCCTGCCAAAATTCATTCCAGCATTGCGCACCGAGTGGAAAACCGTGCGTCTGCGCTTCGGACAGCGCTTTATTGAAGAAGCTTTTGAGTGGAAATTACGCCCCGCTGACCAGAAATCCATCTTCGAGAAAATCCGTATTCTTGATCCGGAGCCGCATAAAGCTGGCAATCAGGTGGTTTTCAAAGCGCTGCAACAGGCTTTGCCTGCCTTCAAAAATGTACAAATCGCCCAACAATGGGCAGGTCTGATTGATACAACACCGGATATTGTACCGGTTATCTCGCCGCTGGATCATCTGCCGAATTGCATTGTCGCCACCGGCTTTTCCGGCCATGGCTTTGGTATTGGCCCCGGTGCTGGCAAACTGATCGCCGATATGGTGACCGGTGAAAAGCCCGTTGTTGACCCTTCACCGTTTCATATCAACCGCTTCAGCGATGGTTCAAAAATCCATATTGAAATGTGGTAGCGGTATAAATGGATTCAAAACTTAAGCCGCTTCTTCCAACAACCAAATATCTGGATCACCTATATACCCAGACATCATACATGGACGTTCAGATTCTTCACTAAAATTATACGCAAACAATGCGAAACGTTTATCTACAGAGAATATACGATATGAGTTTTTTTGCTGCACAGCTGAAAAATACAAATTTAATTTTCCAACATATTCCTCTAAAGAAGCAGTAATTTCTTTCATTGTATAGTCCTGACCAGCTATCACTGGACCGTAGCTATCTATTAAAAATGTTTCCTCATCAGAATTAACTATTCTATATATAGATTCACCATTAATTTCTGATACTAAATTGATTTTCCATTTTGTAGATGAATCTAATTTGTTTATGTTTTCTTTTAAATCAACCTTAAAGAAACCAAATTCACGAAAACGAGAACCCAAAACCATATATTTACCAATTCTTGTATTCTTAATATAATAATTCATAAATATATCCACTTATAAAATTTGTTCATGTAACAATATAAATTTAATCCAACAATTATAATCATTCAAATGACAATTTTTACAGTCAAAGAATAATTTTAAGAAGTTACACAAATTTAAAATAAATAATTACAATAATCGCATCAGATACAGCCCTGCCATCAGGGCTGCTACGCCCAAAATCACAGAGCACAGGATATAGGCCAGTGCCGTGCCAATATATCCGCTTTCCATGAGCAGCACTGTTTCCAGTGAAAAGGCAGAAAATGTCGTAAATCCACCCATAATGCCGGTGGTAAGAAACAGTTTCCAGCTCTCCGCAAGACCGCCACGCGCTGAAAAATAGCCGATAATCAGCCCCATCAGCAGGGAGCCGATAATATTGACCGCAAATGTGCTGAGCGGAAACATTGTCAGTGCGGAGAAACGTGACAATAGCAAACCGGTGCCGTAACGGGCTGCCCCGCCGATCCCTGCTCCGAGAAAAACAATCAGAAAATTCATATTGCTCCCCTGACCGCTTCTGTTTTCTGTCAGCTGTTTTCCTGATCGCTGTCGTCAACCGGCTTGCCGGGAATGACATAAGCATCTGACAGCCAGCGGTTTAAGTCGACACTGCGGCAGCGCGGCGAACAAAACGGATAAGAGTCGCGTACTGAGGGTTTTCCGCATTCAGGGCAAGGCCGCGTCGGACGCAGCGGTGTCACATTTTCATAGGAGACGGCAGGTTTGTCTTTATGTGCCATCACACTTTACCTTCATGCCACTGGTCGTAAACCGGAAAATTTTCACCTTCCAGCAATGCCTGCGTTTCATGCAACGGCAGGCCGACAATATTACTGTAGGAACCGACCATTTTGACGATAAAACTGCCTGCCAGCCCCTGAATAGCATAGCCGCCAGCTTTGCCGCGCCATTCACCGGAACTGATATAAGCATCCATCTGGCGGCGGCTGAGCCGGTCAAAGCGCACACGGCTTTCAACCAGTACCTGACGCAGGCTGCCTTTCGGCGTGACCAGACAAACACCGGTAAAAACTTTATGGGCACGGCCGGAAAGCAGGCGCAGACAATCAAGCGCCACATCCTCACTCTCCGCCTTAGGCAGGATCTGCCGTCCCACGCCTACCACAGTATCGGCTGCGAGAATGAAAGCGGATTTATAATCCGCATCATTCTTCAGCTTGTCCTTAGCTCTTTCTGCTTTCTGTTTTGACAAACGTTTTGCCAGCGAACGGGGATGTTCCGAACGCTGTGGTGTTTCATCAATATCAGCAGGCTGCAGAAATGCAGGTTCAATACCGATTTGCGCCAGAAGCTCAATGCGCCGCGGCGATGCCGAGGCCAGTACCAGAGAATGGGACATTGTTGTCTTCATGGTCAGAGATGAGTCCGGCAGCAGAAATTTTATTTAAAGCGGTAGGTAATACGACCTTTGGAAAGGTCATAAGGGGTCATTTCCACCAGTACCTTGTCGCCGGCCAGAACGCGAATGCGGTTTTTACGCATACGGCCAGCCGTATGAGCGATGATTTCATGTTCGTTTTCGAGTTTTACCCGAAACATAGCATTCGGCAAAAGTTCCGTTACAATACCCGGGAACTCAAGGACTTCTTCTTTAGCCATACGTAACCTGTCTTTTAGTTTAATAAATCTGCATCATGCAGAAGGTCTGAATTTGCGCGGAACCTATATGATTAGAGTCCGTTTGTGAACAACTGAAATGGAGAACTGTTAAAAGCTCTGCTGAATCACAGAAAACGTTCAGTAATTTTCTGTTTTAAACGGTCGCGAACGTCGCGGTAGGCCGATAAACGCTGTTCCCGTGAGCCGGTGACCAGTGTCGGATCAGGCATCGGCCAATATTCCACATTGGCTGCAAAACTGCGCATCCGCTCCAATACCACATGATGCGCCTGCGGTGTCAGCGTAATAATCAGGTCAAAATAACCGTCATTCAGCTCTTCCAGTCCGACAGGCTGTCTTTCATTGAGCGACAGCCCCTCTTCCTCAAGCACCGCATCCACAAACATATCACGTTCGCCGCGTGTTACACCGGCTGATGCGACATAGGTTTTGCCCTGCAGCATGGAACGGGTGAGAATCTCCGCCATCGGCGAGCGTATCGCATTCATTCCGCAGACAAACAGAACGGATGCCGGTTTTTTGACAGTGGCAGCATCTGCAAGAGCATCCGGCACCGGATCAGGAATTATGCTCATCCGTCACCCGCGCCAGTGCAACACACAGACAAGCGTAAACAAACGCCGTGCCGTATCGAAATCAAGATCGATCTTACCTTCAAGCCGGTTCATCAAAGTCTGCGAGCCTTCATTATGCAAGCCGCGCCGCCCCATATCAATCGCCTCAATACGGCTCGGCGTTGCCGAGCGGATGGCTGCATAATAGCTTTCGCAGATCAGAAAATAATCTTTGACCGTTTTACGCAGCGGAGACAGCGAGAGAATATGCGTTGCCACAAGTTCCCCTGCCTCACGCGTAATATTGAAGATCAGGCGTTTTTCAACCAGTGACAAACGCAGACGATAAGGCCCGCCATTACTGTCACCAACCGGAGAAAAACTGTTTTCCTCGATCAGATCGAAAATAGCGACGGCCCGTTCATGCTCAATATCCGGCGTAGACTGGCCGATTGTCTCGTCCAGTTCCACATCGATCAGCCGGGCATTGTCACTTTTTCCGGTCATCACTCTTTACGCAGGCGGTATACAGAAAACCTGCCCGCTGTCCCTCATTCATCGTTACATATTCAGTCGTCGTGAAATCGACAGACCGTGTGCCTGCAATCCTTCAGTTTCAGCCAGCGTAATCGCGGATGGCCCGAGAAGACGCAACTGCTCCGCACCCAGTTTTAAAAGCGAGGTGCGTTTTACAAAATCCATCACCGACAGGCCGGAAGAGAAGCGCGCGGATCGGGCTGTCGGCAGAACATGGTTCGGCCCGCCAACATAGTCACCGATCGCTTCCGGCGTATATTTTCCGATGAAGATCGCACCGGCATTGCGGATTTTCGGTAGCAGACCATCCGTATCAGCCACTGCGATTTCCAGATGCTCGGCAGCAATACGGTTAATCAACGGCACAGCGCTGTCAAAATCATCTACCAGAATGACCGCACCAAAATCCTGCCAACTTGCACGGGCGATTTCCGCGCGCGGCAAAGTCTGTAACTGACGTTCAACCGCATCTTCCACCGATTTGGCGAAATCCGCACTGTCGGTCAGCAGAATTGACTGGGCAAAAGCATCATGCTCGGCCTGCGCCAGCAAATCCGCAGCAATCCAGTCCGGATTATTGTCGCTGTCAGCCACAACCAACACTTCTGACGGGCCTGCAATCATATCAATGCCGACTGTGCCGAAAACCAGACGTTTTGCAGCCGCAACATAGGCATTGCCAGGACCGACGATTTTAGAAACCGGTTTGATGGTTTCAGTCCCATAGGCCAGAGCTGCAACAGCCTGCGCACCGCCCACACGGTAAATCTCTGAAACACCGGCAAGATGCGCAGCCACCAGCACCAGAGGATTCAACACGCCATCCGGTGACGGAACCACAATAACGATACGCTCAACACCCGCGACTTTAGCCGGAACCGCATTCATCAGCACCGAGCTCGGATAGCTGGCTGTGCCACCCGGCACATAGAGCCCGACCGATTCAACAGCTGTCCAGCGTGAGCCAAGCTCAACACCGAGTGCATCAGTATAATAATCGTCTTTCGGCAACTGACGCTTGTGGTAGGATTCAATCCGGTCACGCGCCACAATCAGCGCATCCATCACAGACTGGTCGGCATTTTTAACAGCTTCCTGTACTTCCTCAGCCGTCACAGCAATGCCGGTCTTTTCCAGATCAATCCGGTCAAAACGCCTGGAATAGTCGATCAGCGCCTGATCGCCGCGCTCGCGTACCTGCTGCACGATCTCACGCACGGCACGGTCAACATCTTCTGAAACTTCGCGTTTGCCTGCCAGAAACGCCGCAAAACGGTTTTCAAAATCTGCGGCACTTTGTATGAGCGTCTGAACCACGCTAACCCCTCATTTCGTCATATTATCGGCAGCTATATGATCCGGTTTATTGCCGGTTTCCCAGGCAGGTCCCAGATCAGCAAGGCGCATTTCAATCACTTCAACAGTAAGACGAATGGTCTTATCTGCTGCAAAAACCAGTTCAATCACACCGGAAGGCGCATCAGCCGGTTCAAAATTAATCGCCAGCAAAGACAACACATCCTGTGGTGCGGTACGGTCGATATTCTGTACACGTACCTGCGTTACACGGTCAAAATGCAACACGCTGCGGCGGCGCTCATAGCTCTCTTTGCCGCGTGCGCGCACAGGTTGCTGTTCGCGGGCAAAACGGTTGCACGCAAGAATAAAACGCTGCTCCGCAGGGCGGTAATCCAGATCGCCGACTTTCAGAACCGCATCCTGCATATGTGCAGAAATAATCTGTAAGTCTTCCTCATCCATTGCCACAAGCTTGAGCATTCGCAATCATTCTCCTTGAGCATTTCAATTCGCTAAGAACAGTCTATGCCATTGATATAAGCACTTAACAGTAAAAAGCACTACTGATTAATAGCAAACCCCGACCTGCGACAACAGATCGGGGTTTGGTTCAGAAAAACCTGCAAACAGATTAACCGCTGATGCGGGAAACCTCGGCCCCGCAATTGGACAGTTTCTCTTCCAGACGTTCAAAACCACGATCCAGATGATACACGCGGTTCACAGTGGTTTCACCTTCTGCCGCCAGACCTGCAATCACCAGTGTTGCAGAGGCGCGAAGATCGGTCGCCATCACCGGCGCACCTTTCAGGCGCTCAACACCTTCAACCGTTGCGGTTTGGCCGGACAGGGAGATTTTTGCACCCAGACGCGCCAGTTCCTGCACATGCATGAAACGGTTTTCAAAAATCGTTTCCGTAATATGCGATGTACCTTTGGCTTTGGTCATCAGACCCATGAACTGCGCCTGCAAATCGGTCGGGAAACCCGGGAACGGATCAGTCGTAATATTCACCGGTTCAATGCCGTGACCATTGCGCACCACGCGAATGCCGTTTTCCACATCGGTGATCTCTGCGCCGGTCTGGCGCACGACATCCAATGCAGACTGCAGCAGATCCGAACGGGTATTTTGCAGGACCACATCACCGCCGGTCATAGCAACAGCCATGGCATAAGTGCCTGTTTCAATACGGTCAGGAATAACGCGAACGCGTGCACCTTTCAGGCTGGTTACACCCTGAATGCGAATAGTTGGCGTACCCGCACCTTCAATTTTCGCACCCATAGCATTCAGGCACTCTGCGAGGTTCACCACTTCCGGCTCACAAGCCGCGTTGTGAATGATTGTATCGCCCTTTGCGAGACAGGCAGCCATCAGCGCCACATGGGTTGCACCGACAGAAACTTTCGGGAATGTGAACTCTGCGCCGACAAGACCCGAACTGGTTGTTGCACGGGCATAACCGTTTTCAATCTCGATCTTAGCACCCAGTGCAGTCAGGCTGTCGAGCATCAGATCAACCGGACGTGTGCCAATCGAGCAGCCGCCCGGCAGCGACACAATCGCTTCACCGGCACGTGCCAGAAGCGGCCCGATAACCCAGAAGCTGGCGCGCATTTTAGCAACCAATTCATAAGGTGCAGTGGTGTCGACAATATTCTTCGTGGTGAAATGCACAGTGCGCTCATAGGAGCCGTTCTGATGTTCGCGACGCCCATTGACCGAATAATCCGCACCGTGATTGCCGAGAATGCGTGTCAGCAGCTCCACATCGGCCAGATGCGGCATATTTTCAAGCGTCAGCGTTTCATTGGTCAGAAGCGATGCAATCATCAGTGGCAGAGCTGCATTTTTCGCGCCGGAAATCGGGATAATGCCGTTCAGTTTGTTGCCGCCGGTGATTTTAATACGATCCATAATTTTTCACTTTCACGGCAATGTCTTCCTGCACAAAACGCATTCCCTGCATTTGTCGAGACAGCCTGTTTTCAGACAGTCACAGCAGATGCTGCTTCTGTCCTGTTCCGGTTTTCCTGTTACAGATATCTTTGCCGTGCAAAGTCTGCGCTGATATTGATGCTGCCATAAAGCAGTTTGGTGCTGACACAACAGTCTGATTCAATCAGAAATGTGTCTTTTATTCTAAAATCACACTTTTCATTAAAGCCATGATCCGTCCGGCAGCTTTGCATTATGCGGGAGGCTCATAATGCAAACCCGAACTGTAAATATTCAGGCTTTCGTCTTCCGGACATGATCCTAAATTGAAAAAGTTTAGAAATATCATCCGGACGAGGTATTCAGTCAGTTTCAGTCTTACCGGCAGCAGGCAATCCTTCGCCGCGCTCATCTTCCGCACCGGAACGTCTTGAACGAATCTGCGCTTTGCGACGCATGAGATTCGCACGCAATTGTTCAGAACGGCGCTTAGCACGCTGATCTGCTTCTGCTTTTTGGGATGGGGTATCAGGCTTATCAGTCATTATGCGGTTCTTTTACACCAGCAAACCTGTTTGGAAAAGCATACATATGCACAGGTTTGTACGGTTTTTGTATTTTAAGCAAAAGAAATGCATTTGATGGCTTGCGGTTTCACGAATCTTATGCCAGAAGTCCGCCGCAACGGACAGTATGCTGCGGTAGCTCAGTGGTAGAGCACTCCATTGGTAATGGAGAGGTCGAGAGTTCAATCCTCTCTCGCAGCACCAGTTTTCCCAAAGAATTCAAATAGATGTAAAGCGCCTCATTCGGGCGCTTTTTTCATTTCTGCGTGAACGCACGGAACATAGCGCGAATAAACACGTGCATCCGTGCAAAATCCGTGCACGAGGAATCGTAACAAGCACCTCAAAGAATCAAAATCCCAAGCGGGAATCATCAACACTGATTCACAGCCTCAATTAGCACTCTCGAATCTTCCTTGACTCTTTTCACATAAGAGAACATTTGTAGAACAGAATTGAATTTTTAAAACTTACCGACCTTTTGCGCACTTGTTTGCGCCACGGATTTGTTGTGCCATGCGTAAGCCAGAAACAATTGAACGTCTCTACCTCGACTTTGACGGCTTTTTTGCGAGTGTAGAACAGCAATGCGACAAGCGCCTGCGTGGCAGGCCGGTCGGTGTCGTGCCGTTTGTGGGCACCGACAGAACCGCAGTCATCGCCTGCTCAAAAGAAGCGAAAGCCTATGGCGTGAAAAACGTCATGCGGATTAAGGATGCAAAAGCACTCTGCCCCGATTTGATTTTGGTGCCACAAAATCCAGACCTGTATCGCCGCGCTCACAACGCCCTGCTCTGCGAAATTGAAACCGTCATTCCTATCGATACGGCCAAGAGCATTGATGAGCTGACCTGTATTCTGGATGAGCGCGGTCGGCGTGATCCGGAAGGCTTAACACACCAAATCAAAAGCACCATTCACAAAAACATAGGCGAGTTTATCACCTGCTCTATCGGCTTCGCAGCCAACCGGCAGCTGGCAAAGATGGCCTGTAAGGCTGGAAAGGATGCCAGCAAGAAGGTTGGTCAGTATGGCAATGGTTTAGCAATCTGGCACCCGCATATGATGCCGGAGCCGCTGTTTAAGGTGAAGTTGGAAGATGTTCCGGGCGTTGGCCACAGCATGAAAATGCGGCTTGCTCATAGTCAAGTGATCACAACTGAGCAGCTCTACAATCTGCAGCCAAAACATATGCGCAAAATCTGGCGAAGTGTGAATGGTGAACGGCTGTGGATGGCGCTGCACGGCTACGACATTCAGGCCATGCCGCAGAAGCGTGGCATGTATGGCCATGCTCGTGTATTGCCGCCGGAGAGCCGTAGTATCAACGGAGCCTATGAGATTGCCCGTTTGCTCTTGGTCAAGGCTGGCAGGCGATTGCGGCGCGAGGAATACTATGCCAGCGGCTTGTGGCTCTGGATGGCAATTGATGGCGGCTCATGGTTCCGCACGATCAAAATGCCGACCGTGAATGATGAGCAAGCCATTATGACAGCGCATACAGCGCTTTGGGAATGCGCACGGCGAGAGCTGCCAAGGCGCACAACCATTTTCCGTGTCGGCGTCACCCTGATAGATTTGAGCGAGGCCAATGCCCGTCAGCTGGATATCTTCAACAATGATGATGCGATCCGGCAGAAATGGGAAAGAGCCAACGGCGCTATGGATGCGCTCAATTCCAAATATTCCAGCACGATTGTTCACATGGGCGAATGGAAGCCCCCAGCGGGTGGCCATGTCGGCGGCAAGATCAGCTATGTGCGCATCCCCTCTGCGGAGGACTTCTACTGATGGGTAACTGGAAAACCAAATACAGGGTCAGTGATTTGTCTGACACTCAAAAGCTGGAAATGATCTGCAGGAAATGCAGCAGGCTTGTTTACATCAACAAGGCCACGATCTGCACAGCCAAAGGACGTGAGCAGCTTTATCTGGATGAGATAGAGAAACGCGCCCGATGCAAGGCAAGAGGCTGCAAAGGTCAAATGCGTATGGCCATGGTTCGGCAGGATGAAATGTCCGGCTTTACCGGAGGGCTGGCATGATGCCAACTTTACGCAGCTTAAGTCATCTTGACCTGCTGCGCCTGACCTGTGGAGGGTG